>NZ_CP167826.1:0-1845000 GCF_040223995.2 Stenotrophomonas sp. WHRI 8082
ATGCCATCACAGGCCGCGTTCATTGAAGGCTACTGCAACGCCTCGCCAGAAGCATGGCAACGGGGCATGGCCCTGACATAGCAGCACGGCGTGCTGTTGCGGAAAATTGGTAGCGCTACCTTTAAACCACAACGGGTGGACGAAATGGATCTGGTTGCCGGAATCGACGCAGGGACACAAAGCCTCAAGGTGCTGGTCTACGACCCCGCCAGGCGCTGCGTGGTCGGCAGCGCCAGCACACCGTTGGCCCTTGCCAGCGACGCCGACGGTAGTCGGGAGCAACAGCCGGCCGACTGGGTTGCGGCGCTGCACGGCTGCTTCGCTGCGATCGATCCCGCGGTGCGCTCGCGCATTGCCGCGCTGGCCGTTTCAGGCCAACAGCACGGCTTCGTCGCGGTCGATGCAGCAGGGCAGGTGCTGGCTCCGGCCAAGTTGTGGTGCGACACCAGTACCTCGGCCGAATGTGGGCAGATCATGCAGACGGTAGGCGGCAGGACGCGCACCATCGCATTGGCCGGAAACCCTGTCCTTACCGGCTACACCGCGTCCAAGCTGCCCTGGACGAAGACCCACCGCCCTGAAGCCTACGCCCGGCTTGCCAGCATCCTGCTGCCGCACGATTACCTCAATTTCGTGCTGACCGGACAGCGTTTCTGCGAATACGGGGATGCGTCCGGAACGGGGTGGCTGGATGTGCGCACCCGCACCTGGTCGAGCGAACTGCTGCACGCGACCGATCCCGAACGCGATCTCGCGGCCTGCCTGCCGCGCATCGCCGGGCCAGAAGAAGTGTTCGACATCGACCCCGCCACGGCGGCTGCATTGGGCCTGGCGGCGACGGTCAAGGTGGCCGTCGGCGGCGGTGACAACATGATGGCGGCCATCGGCACCGGCTGCGTGGTACCGGGGCGCCTGGCGATGAGCCTGGGCACGTCGGGCACGCTGTTCGCCTACTCCGACACGCCCGTGGTCGACCCGGACGGCGCATGGGCGGCGTTCTGCTCGTCCACCGGCGGCTGGTTGCCGCTGATCTGCACGATGAACTGCACCGTGGCGACCGAGCAGGTCGCGGCCGCTTTCGGCTTCAGCACGCGCGATGGCGACGCCCACCTGCGCGCCACGCCGCCGGGTGCCGACGGGCTGGTCATGCTGCCGTTCCTCAACGGCGAGCGCACGCCGGACCTGCCGCTCGGCAAAGCCGTGCTGGCGGGCCTGGACACCACCAACATGACCCCGGCGCATGTCTACCGCGCGGCCATGGAAGGCGCGACGTACAGCCTCAAGTACGGCTTTGATGCCTTCGTTCGTGCAGGCATGCAGTTCGAACGCATCGTGCTGACCGGCGGCGGCAGCAACAGCGCGCAGTGGCGGCAACTGGTGGCCGATGTGTTCGGCCTGCCGGTGGACGTGCCCAGCCAGTCTGAAGGCGCCGCCTTCGGTGCGGCGCTGCAGGCGCTGTGGGCACTGGGCCACGCGCGCGGCGATGCCGCCTCGATCACCGACATCGCCAACCAGCACGTCGCGCTCGACCCGCTGCGCTCTGCACGCCCAGACCCGGCATGCACCCAGGCCTATGCCACGGCCTACGCACGGTTTCTTCGGCATCTCGATGCCATCACGCCGCTGTATCGCGACGCATCCCCCTCAACACCGTACCCCGCACAACGACAGGAAGACCCATCATGAGCACCCAGCCCTTCATCGGCGCCAAGGAATACTTCCCCGGCATCGGCCGGATCCCCTTCGAAGGACGGGGCTCGGACAACCCTCTGGCCTTCAAGGTCTATGACGCGGACAAGATCGTCGGTGGCAAGACCATGCAGGAGCACCTGCGCTTCGCGGTCTGCTACTGGCACACCTTCTGCAATGCCGGGCATGACCCGTTCGGCCCGGGCACCCGGCATTTCCCCTGGGAAGCCGGTTCGCCGATGGCCAGCGCCGAAGCGAAGCTTGACGCGGCGTTCGAGTTTTTCACCAAGCTGGGCGTGCCGTACTGGTGCTTCCATGACATCGACCTGGCCCCGGACGCCGACGACGTCGGCGCCTACGAAAAGAACCTCAAACACATGGTGCGCCTGGCCAAGGTGCGCCAGGAAGCGACCGGGGTGAAACTGCTGTGGGGCACGGCCAACCTCTTCTCGCATCCGCGCTACATGAACGGTGCGTCCACCAATCCGGACTTTGCGGTGGTGGCGCGTGCCGCCGTGCAGGTGAAGGCGGCGCTGGAAGCGACCGTTGAACTGGGTGGCGAACATTACGTGTTCTGGGGCGGACGCGAAGGCTATGCCGGCCTGGCCAACACCCAGATGAAGCGCGAGGTCGACCACCTTGCACGCTTCCTGACCATGGCGCGCGACCATGGCCGCAGCATCGGCCTGAAGGGCAATTTCCTGATCGAGCCCAAGCCGATGGAGCCGATGAAGCACCAGTACGATTTCGACAGCGCCACCGTGGTGGGGTTCCTCAAGGAGCATGGCCTGGACCAGGACTTCAAGCTCAACATCGAGGCCAACCACGCCACGCTGTCCGGCCATACCTTCGAACACGATCTACAGGTCGCATCCGACCACGGGCTGCTGGGCAGCATCGATGCCAACCGCGGCAACGCCCAGAACGGGTGGGATACCGACCAGTTCCCCACCGATCTGTACGACACGGTTGGCGCGATGCTGGTGGTGCTGCGCCAGGGCGGGCTGGAAGGCGGCCTGAACTTCGATGCCAAGGTGCGCCGTGAATCGACCGATCTGGAAGACCTGTTCATTGCGCACGTCGGCGGCATGGATGCCTTCGCCCGCGGGCTGGAAGTCGCCCACGCACTGCTCAACGAATCCCCGCTGGAACAGTGGCGCAAGGAACGTTACGCCAGCTTCGACAGCGGCGACGGCGAGGCGTTTGCAGTCGGCAGGCTGAGCCTCGCCGACCTGTCCGCGCTGGGAGCGAAGGGCGGCGAGCCCCGGCAGATCAGCGGCAAGCAGGAGCGCTACGAGAACCTGATCAACCAGTACCTGCTGCGCTGACCACCCGCGCTCATGTCGATGAAACCGAACCGGGGAGGGGAAGGGCAATGGAGCAGACAGTAAACAGCGGCGAGAACACCCGGCTGATCGTTCTGATCAGCGTGGTGGCGACCATTGGCGGATTCCTGTTCGGGTTCGACAGCGGGGTGATCAATGGCACCCAGGACGGCCTGCACCAGACGTTCAAGTCCGGCGAATGGATGCAGGGATTCGAGATCGCTTCGATGCTGTTGGGCTGCGCGTTTGGTGCCTTCAGCGCCGGACGGCTGGCCGACCGCCTTGGCCGCCGCAACGTGCTGATCGTGTCGGCGGTGCTGTTCCTGCTGTCGGCGATCGGCGCGGGCGCTGCACCTTCGTCGGCGATGTTCATCATCGCGCGGGTACTGGGCGGTTTCGCGGTGGGCGCCGCCAGTGTGATCTCGCCGGCGTACATCGCCGAAGTCGCGCCGGCACGCTACCGTGGCCGCCTGGCCACGGTCCAACAGATCGCGATCATCAGCGGGCTCACGGCCGCGTTCCTGTCCAACTATCTGCTGGCGGCCACGGCCGGTGCCTCGACCGAGGCGCTGTGGGGAGGCCACGCGGCCTGGCGCTGGATGTTCTGGATGCAGGCGGTGCCTTCGCTGTTGTTCCTGGTCCTGTTGTTGGCCATTCCAGAAAGCCCGCGCTACCTGATGGTGAAGCGCCGCAAGGACGAAGCGTTGCAGGTGCTTGCACGGCTGTTCGGTGCAGCCGAGGCGCAGGCGAAGCTCGCCGAAATCGATGCCTCGCTGTCGACCGACCACCATCGCCCGCGGCTGTCGGACCTGCGCAACACGGCCAGCGGCAGGATACGCCCGATCGTCTGGGTGGGCATTGGCCTGGCGACCTTCCAGCAACTGGTTGGCATCAACGTGGTGTTCTACTACGGCGCCGTGCTCTGGCAGGCGGTCGGCTTCTCGGAAAACGACGCACTGCTGATCAACATCCTGTCCGGCGCGCTCAGCATCGGCGCCTGCATCGTGACCGTGCTGCTGATCGACCGCATCGGGCGTAAGCCACTGCTGTGGATCGGCTCGGCCGGCATGGCGGTGTCGTTGGCGCTGCTGGTGGTGGCCTTCGCCAGCGGATCGCTGGTCGATGGGCGCCTGCAGCTGCCCGCGGGCATGGGCACGCTGGCGCTGGTAGCTGCCAACGCGTACGTGGTGTTCTTCAACGTTTCCTGGGGCCCGGTGATGTGGGTGATGCTGGGCGAAATGTTCCCCAACCAGATCCGTGGCTCGGCGTTGGCGGTGGCCGGGGCAGCGCAATGGACCGCCAACTTCGCCGTGACGGTGACCTTCCCGATCCTGCTGGCCGCCATCGGATTGGCCGCAACGTACAGCATCTACCTGGTGGCGGCGGTCATCTCGGTGTTCTTCGTGCTGCGGTACGTGCACGAAACCAAGGGCAAGGAACTGGAGCAGATGGAAGGATGAACGCGATGGCGAATCGACACTTTACCCGCGCCCACCGTGGCGTGCTGCTGACCACGCTGATCTTGGCCGTGGTCGCCTGCGGAAAGGACGACACGGCGGTGGCGCCTGCACCGGCCGACACGGATCCATGGCCGCAGGTCGCCTGGCCGCTGGCCGAAGATCCCGCGCTGGAAAAGCGCATCACCGAGCTGATGGCCAGCATGACGGACGAGGAAAAGGTCGGCCAGCTGGTGCAGGGGGATATCGCCAGCATCACCCCGGATGACCTGCGCACGTACCGGCTGGGCTCGATTCTGGCCGGTGGCAATTCTGATCCGGATGGTCATTACGATGCCTCGCCTGCGCAATGGCTGGCGCTGGCCGATGCCTTCTACGCCGCGTCGATGGACACCTCACAGGGCGGCAAGGCGATTCCGGTGCTGTTCGGCATCGATGCCGTGCATGGGCAGAGCAACATCATCGGCGCGACCCTGTTCCCGCACAACATCGGACTGGGCGCGACCCGCAACCCGGAGCTACTGCGGCGGATCGGCGAAATCACCGCATTGGAGACCCGCGCGACCGGGATGGAGTGGGCCTTCGCACCGACCGTGGCGGTACCGCAGGACGACCGCTGGGGGCGCACCTACGAAGGCTATTCCGAATCGCCGGAGGTGGTGGCCAGCTACGCCGGTGCAATGGTCGAGGGCCTGCAGGGCAAGGTCGGCTCGCCTACCTTCCTCGACGGACGCCATGTGATCGCTTCGGTGAAGCACTTCCTCGGTGATGGCGGCACCGTCGATGGCAAGGACCAGGGTGATGCCCGCATCGACGAAGCCGAACTTGTGCGCCTCCATGCGGCCGGCTATCCGCCCGCCATCGCCGCAGGCGCACAGACCGTCATGGCGTCGTTCAACAGCGTAAACGGCGAGAAAATGCACGGCCATAAGCCGTACCTGACCGATGCACTGAAGGGACGCATGAACTTCGGTGGCTTCGTGGTGGGCGACTGGAACGGCCACGGACAGGTGAAGGGCTGCACCACCACCGACTGTCCCGCCACCATCAACGCCGGCCTGGACATGGCCATGGCATCGGACAGCTGGAAGGGTTTCTATGAAACCACGCTGGCGGCGGTCAAGGCCGGCACCCTCAGCCAGCAGCGCCTGGATGACGCGGTGCGTCGCATCCTGCGGGTCAAGCTGCGGCTGGGCTTGTTCGAGGCCGGGAAACCTTCGACGCGCGCGGTAGGCGGCCAGTTCGCACTGATCGGTGCACCGGAACATCGTGCGGTCGCCCGGCAGGCCGTGCGCGAATCGCTGGTGCTGTTGAAGAACCAGGGAGGCGTACTCCCGCTCTCGCCGAAGCAACGCATTCTGGTGGCCGGCGACGGCGCCCACGATGTCGGCAAACAGGCCGGCGGCTGGACGCTCAACTGGCAGGGCACCGGCACGACCCGCAAGGATTTCCCGAATGCAGACAGCATCTTCGAGGGCATCGAGCAGGAGGTGAAGGCTGCTGGGGGCCACGCGGAACTTGCGGTCGACGGACGCTATGCGAACAAGCCGGACGCAGCCGTGGTGGTATTCGGGGAAAACCCGTATGCCGAGTTCCAAGGCGATCTGCCCACGCTGGCGTACAAGCCGGGAGACGATGCGGACCTTGCGCTGCTCAAACGCCTGAAAGCCGATGGCATTCCCGTGGTCGCGGTGTTCCTCAGCGGACGCCCGCTGTGGGTCAATCGCGAGCTCAATGCCGCCGATGCCTTCGTGGCGGCGTGGCTGCCGGGCTCGGAGGGTGCCGGCATCGCGGATGTGCTGCTGCGCAGACCCGATGGCAGCGTGCAGCACGACTTCAAGGGCACCCTCAGCTTCAGTTGGCCGCGCACCGCGACCCAGTACGCCAACAACGTGGGCCAGAAAGACTACAACCCGCTGTTCCCGTTCGGCTTCGGCCTGACCTATGCCGACAACGGCGCGCTGGCCGCGCTGCCGGAACTATCGGGCGTGACCGGCAAGGAAGGGGCGGTCGGTGTGTTCTTCGCTCGTGGTGATGCCGGCCCCGGCATGGCGCTTCGACTGGAAGGCAGCACGGGGCAGGGCGTGACGGTCACGAAGGTGCCGGACGCCCTGGAAGGCGACCTGCTCAGGGTTACCGGCGTGGATCATCTGGCGCAGGAAGACGGGCGCCGGCTCGCCTGGTCGGGCAAGGGTGAGGCGATTGCCGCACTGCAGTCACACACCGCACTGGACCTGCAGCGCGAGAGCAACGGCGACCTGATGCTGTTGACCACCCTGCGGGTGGAGTCCGCACCGCAGGGCGATGCCTGGTTGGCCGTGGGCTGCGGTACGGGCTGCGTGGCACGCATCGCGATCGGACCCACACTGGCAAAACTCCCCGTGGGCCAATGGACGCGCGTGGGCGTGCCGTTGAAGTGCCTTGTTGCGGCGGGCGCGGATGTCGGCAAGCTGGATAGACCGTGGTCGATCGGCACGGCGGGCGAGATGACACTGGCGGTGTCGCGTGTCGCGCTCGGGGCGCTGAACGAGGCGGAGACTACCGTCGAGTGCCCGGGCGCATGACGGTGCGTGCTGCGCTATCGCGGTGCGCGAGGACGCGCGACCGAATCGCGAACCACCAGCCGGTGGGGCACGACGTGGTCAGTCAACACGCGAACGCCTTCCTGCCGGCGGCGGATGGTGCGCAGCAGGATTTCGATCGCGGCATCGGCCATCGAGGCGATCGGCTGATGGACCGTGGTCAGCTCGGGCCAGACGGTGGTTGCGGCCGAGGTGTCATCGAAACCCACCACCGACAGGTCGCGGGGCACCTCGAGGCCGCGGCGGTGGGCGACGGAGATCGCGGCCGCCCCCATGTCGTCGTTGCTGGCGAAGATCGCGGTGGGCGGTCGACGGTGGCGCAGCAGCTTCTCGGCGGCGGCAAGCCCGGAGCGGTAGGTGTAGTCGCCCTGCTGGACCAGGGCGGGGTCGACCTCCAGCCCTGCCTCATGCAGCGCGCTGACGAAGCCGTCGTAGCGCCGCGCGCTTGCGCTGAGGTCGCTGCGCCCGCAGATGAAGCCGATGCGGCTGTGGCCGTGCTGGATCAGGTGTTCGGCCAGTTCCCTGCCGGCGTGGAAGTCGTCGATGCGCACGCAGGAAATATCGTTGCCGAGGTGGCCCGATGCGATCGCGACCACCGGAATGCCCGCCCTCAGCAGCTCGTTCACCGCAGGCTGCGACTCGCACAGCGGCGGCGGCAGGATGACCCCGTCGACCCGGCCGGCAAGGGCACGTGCCGACTTGCGCTCGGCCGCGGGGCCGAGATCGTCCCAGTAATCGACGACCAGCTGGATCGCCGCGCTGGACGCGACACGCAGCAGCCCAACCAACAATTCGCGCAGGTAGGCACCACTGGGATCGGTGTAGATCAGCGCGATGCGGGTGTGCTGTGCGGCGGCCAGCGAACTGGCAGCGAGGTTGGGCGTATAGCCGAGCTCACGCACCGCGCGCATCACGCGTTCGCGGGTGACATCGCGCACCTTGCCCTGGTTGATCGCCCGCGACACGGTCATCGGCGAGACCCCGGCCAGGGCCGCCACTTCGTCGATCGTCACGCCACTGGTTTTGCGGCGGACCGATTTCTTCGGCTTCTCCAATACGCACTCCCGTTGTTCTTCGTGGCGACGCCGCGAACCGCGCACGTCCCGAGCTTACAAGGTTTGCCGGCCGCGCTGCGGTCCCGCGCAGATGGCGAGCGGTGTCATTGGATATTCGTTGTCGTAATGGCCCTGATGGCCTGTATCGGCAACGCGAAAGCAGAGGATGGCTACGCGCTGTGGCTGCGCTACGCTCCGCTCGATTCCACGCTTGCCGCCGCCTACCGCACGCAGCTGGCCGAGGTGGTGGCCCCTGATGACACGCCCACGCAGCGTGCCGCGCGCGAAGAGCTGGAGCGTGGCCTGAGCGGACTGCTTGGCAGCGCACCGCGCATGCAGGTTGCGGCGGCCACCGGCCGTGCAGTGGTTCTGGGCACGCCGAAGTCATCACCATTGATCGCGCCGTTCGGCGAAGAGGTTGCATCGCTGGGCGGGGAGGGCTACCTGCTCAAACGTACCCGGGTGGGTGGGCACGACTTGGTGTTGGTGGCCGCACGCACGGATATCGGGGTGCTGTACGGCGTGTTCCATCTGCTGCGCCTGCTGCAGACCGGCGCGGAACTGGACACCCTTGCGGTGCGCGAATCACCGCGGCTGGACCGGCGCGTGCTCAACCACTGGGACGACCTGGACGGTCATGTCGAACGTGGGTACGCCGGCCGCTCGCTGTGGGCCTGGCAGACCCTGCCGGAATGGCAGGACCCACGCTATACCGACTACGCACGCGCCAACGCATCCGTGGGCATCAACGGCACGGTGCTCAACAACGTCAACGCCAGCGCGCAGAGCCTTGCACCGGAGTATCTCGACAAGGCGGCCGCGCTGGCCGACCTGTTCCGCCCCTATGGCATCCGCGTGTACCTGAGCGCCCGCTTCAGCGCGCCCGTTGAACTGGGCGGGCTGGCAACCGCCGATCCGCTCGACCCGGCGGTGCAGCGGTGGTGGCGCGACAAGGTCGACGATATCCATGCGCGCATTCCGGACTTCGGCGGCCTGCTGGTAAAGGCCAATTCGGAAGGCCAGCCCGGCCCGCAGGATTACGGGCGTTCTCATGCCGACGGCGCCAACCTGCTGGCCGATGCACTCGCCCCGCATGGCGGCGTGGTGATGTGGCGCGCCTTCGTCTATGCGCACGATGTTCCCGCAGACCGTGCCACGCAGGCCTATACCGAATTTGCCGGCCTGGACGGTGCCTTCCGTCCGAATTTGATCCTGCAGGTAAAGAACGGGCCGATCGATTTCCAGCCACGGGAGCCGTTCCACCCGCTGTTCGGCGCCATGCCGCGCACGCCGCTGATGATGGAGGTCCAGATCACCAAGGAGTACCTCGGCTTCGCCACGCACCTGGTGTACCTGGGGCCGCTGTACGAGGAAGTGCTGCACGCCGACACCCATGCACGCGGCGAGCGCTCCAGCGTGGCGCACGCCCTGACCGGGGTGGCGGGCGTGGCCAACATCGGCAACGATCGCAGCTGGAGTGGATCGCACTTCGATCAGGCCAACTGGTATGCCTTCGGTCGCCTTGCGTGGAATCCCGCGCAGTCCGCCGCCGACGTCGCGGCGGAGTGGGCGGCGATGACGTTCTCACCGGATCGCGAGGTGGTACAGCCCATCGTCGGGATGATGATGGGGTCGCGCGAGGCGGCGGTGAACTACATGACCCCGCTGGGCCTGCATCATCTGATGGCACGCGGACACCACCATGGACCCGGGCCCTGGGTCGACGGCGGTTCGCGCGCGGACTGGACGTCGGTGTACTACCACCGCGCCGACCGCAATGGGATCGGCTTTGACCGCACCGCGCGCGGCAGCAACGGCATCGCCCAGTACGCACCCGCAGTTGCTGATCAGTATGGCGACCTGACGCAGGTGCCGGAGTCGCTGCTGTTGTGGTTCCACCATGTGCCGTGGGACCACCGCATGGCGTCCGGACAGACGCTGTGGGACGAACTGATCCGGCGCTATGCGCAGGGCGTCCGCGGTGTCGACGAGATGCAAAACACCTGGGCAGGCCTGCGGGGCAGGGTGGATGCACAACGGTACGCGCAGGTCGATGCCTTCCTGCGCATCCAGCGCCGCGAAGCACAGTGGTGGCGCGACGCCAGCGTGGCGTACTTCCAGTCGGTCAGCGGCCGCCCCTTGCCGGAAGGGGAAGCCGCACCGCCCCATCCACTGGCGTGGTACCAGGACCTGCAGTCCCCGTCCGCGCCGGGAGATGGCCGATGAGCGGGGCAGCGTGGAGGATCTGGCTGCTGGCGATCACGCTGGGGTGCTGCGTCGTGCCCGCACCGGCGCAGCACACGATGAAGCCGCTGCTGCATCCGCTGTTCCAGGATCACGCGGTGCTGCAGCGGAACCAGCCGATTCCGGTCTGGGGCGTTGCCACGCCGGGCGTCACCGTTTCGGTGGCGCTGGCCGGGCGGACAGCCACCACCCGCGCCGATAACAGCGGCCACTGGCAGGCCGTGCTGCCGCCCATGGCGGCAGGCGGACCTTACGAACTGGCGATCCATGCTGGAGATGCCATCCAGATCGTGCGCGACGTGCAGATGGGCGATGTCTGGTTGTGTTCCGGGCAGTCGAACATGGAACTACCGGTGTGGCGCACGCTGGACGCAACCAGCGAAATCGCTGCGGCCACGCAGCCGCTGATCCGTCTGTTCACGGTGCCCAAGGCGGCAGCCGTTTCGCCACGACAGGATTTTGCAGGACCCGTTGCGTGGCATCGCGCGTCGCCGGATACCGTGCGCGACTTTTCCGCTGCCTGCTTCTACTTCGCACGTGAGCTGCAGAAGACCGTCGCGGTACCGATGGGGCTGATCCAGGCGGCGTGGGGCGGTTCCCGCATCGAGGCATGGACCAGCGCCTCGGCCCTGCGCAGACAGGGCGGCATGGACCCGGCGCTGGACGTACTTGCGCTGTACGCGAACGATCCTGTGGCCGCCAACGCCCGATGGGGCCAAGAGTGGCAGCAGTGGTGGTCCACGAACGCGGGTGCGCGCGCCGACGACCGGCCCTGGCAGCCGGGTGCAGAGGGCACGAGGTGGCAGCAAGCGCCGTCGATGCTGGGGGCATGGGAGCGCTGGGGCGTGCCTGCACTGTCCCACTACAACGGCATGGTCTGGTACCGCACCCAAGTGACCCTGACCGCCGCCCAGGCAGGGCAGGGCGCACGCCTTCAACTGGGTGCGGTCGATGAGACCGACATGACCTGGGTGAATGGAGTAGCCGTGGGCAGCGAGAACGCTCCCGGCACGGCGCGATCCTATGCGCTGCCGACCGGTGCGCTGAACGCCGGTGCCAACACAGTGGTGATCAATGTCCTGGACACCTACGGCGACGGCGGTCTGGCAGGCCCGGCGAGCGCCCACGCCGTGCTGCTGGACGATGGCACGCGCCTTGTCCTGGACGCGCCGTGGCAGTACCGGCCAGCGCCCACTGCACAGGTCCCGCCGCTGGCGCCATGGCACGCCGCGACGGGCTTGTCGACGCTCCACAACGGCATGATCGCCCCGCTGGGCCAGCCTGGGCTGCGCGGAATGCTGTGGTACCAAGGCGAATCCAACACCGGCGACGGCGCGGCCTACGCGGCACGCCTGCGCAGCCTGCGCGATGACTGGCGCCGGCGGTTCGGCGCGCAGATGCCGTTGCTGGTGGTGCAGCTGGCCGGCTACGGCCAGCCGCCCGAAGCACCAGTGGACAGCGGGTGGGCACAGGTCCGCGAGGCGCAGCGGCGGGTCGTGGCAGAAGACCCGCACGCCGGTCTCGCGCTGGCGATCGATATCGGCGACGCCTACGACATCCATCCGCCCAACAAACAGGAACTGGGCCGGCGCTTGGCGCGCGTGGCACGCCACAGGGTTTACGGAGAAGGCACACTCGCACCCTCCGGCCCGACCGCACGCACGGCATCGCGTACCCCTGCGGGGGTAAAGATCGCCTTCGATGATGTCACCGAGGCCCTGGTCACCACCGGTGCCAATGGCCCCATCGGCTTCGAACTCTGCGATGCGCAGGCGCGTCAATGCGCCTACGCGGAGGCGGTGCTGCACGGCCACGACGTCGTGCTGCGAAGCCCGCAGGCAGGCCCCGGCGCACGCGTGCGCTACTGCTGGGCAGATGGTCCGATCTGCACGCTGCGTGATCGTAGCGGCGCGCCGGCCGGGCCCTTTGAAGTGTCCCTCGATGCTGCGGAGGTTCCATGATGCACCTGCTGCTTGCCACGATTATCCTGGTGTTGACCGCTGCGGCGTCGCCGTTGCGGGCCGCGCCTGCGCCACCGGTCCATTTCGACTGGTTCGAGTACGCCGGTCGTGATGCCGCCTTCGAAGCGCCCCTGCCATCCGGGCACTACCGCAATCCGATCCTCGCCGGCTTCCACGCCGACCCGAGCATCGTGAGGGCGAACGGCCGCTTCTATCTGGTCAATTCCAGCTTTACCTACTTCCCCGGCATCCCCGTGTTCGAGAGCACGGACCTGGTGCACTGGAAGCAGATCGGCCATGTCATCGACCGCCCGACGCAGCTGGACTTCGATGGCCTGGGCGTGTCCCGTGGCATCTTCGCTCCGGCGATCTCGTATCACGACGGCCTGTTCCATGTGGTCACCACGGCGGTGGACAGTGGCGGCAACTTCATCGCCACCGCACGCGATCCCGCCGGTCCCTGGTCGGATCCGCACTGGCTGCCAGGCGTGGGCGGCATCGACCCGTCGTTGTTCTTCGACGACGACGGCCGCGTCTACCTGCTCAACAACGACGTGCCGCCCGGTCCACCGCGCTATGAGGGCCACCGTGCGATCTGGATGCAGCAGATCGACATGGACCACTACGCCCCGGTGGGTCCGCGCAAGGTGCTGATCGACGGTGGCGTTGAGCCGGCAAAGAACCCGATCTGGATCGAAGGGCCGCACCTCTACAAACGCGAGGGCTGGTACTACCTGTCCGACGCCGAGGGCGGCACCGGGCCGCAGCATTCCCAGGTCGTGCTGCGCAGCCGCGATGTCTGGGGGCCTTACGTTCCATATCCTGGCAATCCCATCCTGACGCAGCGCGACCTGCCTGAAGACAGACTGCTGCCGATCACCAATGCCGGACATGCGGACCTGGTGGAGGGACCGGACGGGACCTGGTGGGCGGTGTTCCTTGCCAGCCGCACCTACGACAAACGCCACTACAACACGGGCCGGGAGACCTATCTGCTGCCCGTGCAATGGCGCGACGGCTGGCCGGTGATCCTGCCGGCCAACCAGGCCATTCCCTACGTGCTCAAGGCGCCCTCATGGATGCAGGGCGATGCGTCGCAAGCACCGTTCACCGGCAACTTCGTCGAGCGCGATGAGTTCGATGCGCCGACACTCGGCAGCGGCTGGCTGCGCGTACGTGTGCCCAAACAGGCGTGGGCGGACCTTGGCGAGCGACCGGGCACCCTGACGGTGCACCCGCTGACAGAGAACCTCGACACGCTGCTCAACCCGGCCTTCCTGGGCCGGCGCCAGCAGCACCTGCGCTTCGAGGCGAGCACCGCGATGAGCCGCCCGGCGGCGGGGGTGGCGGCCGGACTGGCGGCGTTCCAGAGCGAGGCGTACTGGTATTTCCTTGGCGTGCGCAGCCTCGGCGGTGATCGCGTGGCGATCTTCCTGGAAGGGCGCGACGGGGGTGGGCAGACCCGGGTGCTGGCCACCCGCAACGTGGACGCGAGCGCTTCGCTTCGGCTGAAGATCAGCGGTGATGAAGCCCGCTATGCCTTTGCATTCGACAGCGGCGATGGGCAGGGCTGGCAGATCCTTGCGGACGAGGTGGATGGAACGGTGTTGAGTACTGATCGCGCAGGCGGCTTCGTGGGCGCTCTGCTGGGACCATTCGCACGCGATGAGCGTGCCTTGAGGAGCAAATGATGACGCGCACGCCACGGCTCTACCGCCCGATGTTCCGCACGCTGGCGCTGTGCGCCGCCATCGCCTTGACCAGCGTCGGTCAGGCAGCCGAAAACCAGCCGTGGCGTGACACCACGGCAAGCTTTGAAACCCGCGCCGCCGCGCTTGTCGCGCAGATGACCCTGGGGGAGAAAGCGGCACAGATGCAGAACGCCGCGCCCGCCATCGAGCGTCTCGGCATCCCGGCTTACGACTGGTGGAACGAGGGTCTGCACGGGGTGGCACGCGCAGGGCAGGCGACCGTGTTTCCGCAGGCGATCGGACTGGCCGCGACCTTCAACGTACCGTTGGTAGGGCAGGTGGCCACCACCATCAGCGACGAGGCGCGTGCCAAGCATCACCAGTTCGTCCGTGAGGGTTCGCATGGTCGCTACCAGGGACTGACCTACTGGTCGCCGAACATCAACATCTTCCGCGATCCGCGCTGGGGCCGCGGCCAGGAAACCTACGGCGAGGACCCGTACCTCACCGCGCGCATGGGCGTGGCCTTCGTGCATGGCCTGCAGGGGGACGACCCGGTCTACCGCAAGCTGGATGCCACGGCCAAGCACCTGGCCGTCCACAGTGGCCCGGAAGCCGACCGCCACCATTTCGATGCCCGCCCCAGCAAGCGCGACCTGTATGACACCTACCTTCCAGCGTTCGAGGCACTGGTGAAGGAAGGTCAGGTGGATGCCGTGATGGGCGCCTACAACCGCGTGTATGGCGAGTCCGCCAGCGCCAGCCAGTTCCTGCTGCGCGACGTGCTGCGCCGTGACTGGGGATTCAAGGGCTACGTGGTGTCCGACTGCTGGGCCATCGTCGATATCTGGAAGCATCACAAAATCGTCCCCACCCGTGAAGCCGCGGCGGCATTGGCGGTCAAGAACGGTACCGAACTGGAGTGTGGCCAGGAATACGCCACCCTGCCTGCAGCCGTGCAGCAGGGCCTGATCAGCGAGGCCGAGATCGACGATGCGGTGACCCGACTGTTCACCGCGCGGATGCGGCTGGGCATGTTCGACCCACCCGAGCGGGTGCGCTGGGCGCGGATCCCGGCCTCGGTCAACCAGGCCCCCGCGCACGATGCGCTGGCGCTGAAGGCCGCGCAGGAATCGCTGGTGCTGCTGAAGAACGATGGCGTGCTGCCGCTGCCACGCACGCTCAAGCGCATCGCCGTGGTCGGTCCAACCGCCGATGACACGATGGCACTGCTCGGCAACTACTTCGGCACCCCGGCCGCACCGGTGACAATACTGCAGGGAATACGCGATGCGGCGAAGGGAATCGACGTGCGTTATGCACGCGGCGTGGACCTGGTCGAAGGGCGCGATGATCCCACTGCCACGCCGCTGATCGAAGCGGCCTACCTGCGGCCGTCGGCCGACTCGCCGGAACGTGGTCTGCGCGGTGAGTATTTCCGCACGGCCGATCTGTCAGGCACGCCGGCACTGGTCCGCACCGACGCCCAGATCGGCTTTCGGTGGGATCGGGGCTCACCCACCGACAACCTGCTGGCCCGGGGTGAAGCGGCACCGGGGCAGGGGATTCCCAGCGATGGCTTCAGCATCCGCTGGAGCGGCGAACTGCTGCCGCCGGTGTCGGGCCGCTACCGGATAGAGGCAGCGGCCGACGATGGCTACCGCCTCTACGTGGATGGCAAGCCGGTGCTGGACCGATGGGACCGCAGCGACCGCCTGCAGGGCGACGGCGTGGAGCTGGATCTGCAGGCCGGACGCGCCTACGCGCTGAAGCTGGAATACTTCGATGCCGAGCGCGACGCAGGCGTGCGGCTGGGCTGGCGCATGCCCGGTGCGAAGCCCCCGTTCGAGGAAGCGGTGGATGCCGCCCGCGATGCGGATGTCGTGGTGTTTGTCGGCGGACTGACGGGCGATGTGGAAGGCGAAGAAATGAAGGTCAGCTACCCCGGTTTCGCCGGCGGTGACCGTACCGACCTGCGCCTGCCGGCACCGCAGCGTGCACTGCTGGAAGCCCTTCATGCCACCGGCAAGCCGGTAGTGATGGTGCTGACCGGTGGCTCCGCGCTGGCCGTGGAGTGGGCCGAAACGAACGTGCCCGCAATCCTGATGAGCTGGTACCCCGGACAGCGCGGCGGCACCGCGGTGGGCCAGGCATTGTTCGGCGACGTGAACCCCGGCGGGCGCCTGCCGGTGACCTTCTACAGGGCGGACCAGGCGATGCCGGCGTTTGACGACTACAAGATGGAGGGCCGCACCTACCGCTATTTCCGCGGCAGCCCGCTGTACCCGTTCGGACACGGGCTGTCCTACACACGGTTCGACTACGGCAAGCTGCAGCTCGACGCCGCCCGCATCGGCAATGACGGGACACTCAAGGTGCAGGTCGAGATAGCCAATACCGGAAAGCGTGCGGGCGATGAAGTGGTGCAGCTGTATGCAAAGCGGCTGCAGGCACAGCCGGGCGATGCCCAGCAGGAACTGCGCGGTTTCCAGCGTGTCCACCTGGCTCCGGGCGAACGGCGCACCGTGGCATTCGAACTGCAGGCGAATCAGGCCCTGCGCCAGTACGACGAGGCACGGGCGGCGTACGCTGTGCCGACGGGAGCGTATGAGGTTCGGGTAGGGGCCTCCAGCGCCGATATCCGCGCGACGCGCAGGTTCACTGTGGAGGCCGCCCGTGACTGATGCACGCAGCGTGGAAAGCACCGAACACACGCTGTCCATCCGGGAGAAGCTTGGTTACAGCCTGGGCGACCTGGCGGCGAATCTGATCTTCCAGACGCTGATCACCTATCTCGCGTTCTTCTACACCGACGTCTATCGGCTTCCGCCTGCCACGGCCGCCACGATCATCTTCGCGATCGGCGTGCTTGGTGCCTTCGTGTTCACGCCGTTGATCGGCATCGCCGCCGATCGCACGGTCAGCCGGTGGGGCAAGTTCCGGCCGTGGATCCTGTGGACGGCGATTCCCTTCGGTGTGTTGTCACTGCTTGCCTTCAGCACGCCGGACCTCGGCCCACGCGCGAAGATCGTCTACGCCGTGGCCACCTACGGGCTGCTGATGCTGGTGTATGCGGCCAACAACCTGCCGTACTCGGCGCTCAGCGGGGTGCTTACCGGCAGCATGGCCCAGCGCAACAGCCTGTCGGCGTACCGCTTCGTGGCGGTGATGATCGCGCAGTTCATCATCCAGGTCCTGCTGTTGCCGCTGGTGCTGATCCTCGGCGACGGCGATCGCACGCTGGGTTTCGAGCGGGTCATGACGGTGTTCGCGGTGGTGGGCACGGTGTTCTTCCTTATCACCTTCGCCACCACGCGCGAGCGCATCGTCCCGGCCCGGGAACAGACCGGCGGCGTGCTGCAGGATCTGACCGACCTGCTGCGCAACCGGCCGTGGAAGGTGATGCTGCTGCTGACCGTGCTGGTGTTCGTCAACCTGGCCCTGAAGGGCGGCACCTACATCTACTATTTCCAGTACTACATGAGCGAAGTCGCCCTGGCACGCTTCCTCGACAACTCCGGCTTCAACGCTTTCATCGGCGGATTGAACGCAGCGTTGAGCCGATGGGGCCTGGCCGGGTTCACCTGGCCGGAAGACCCGGCGACCTCGGCCTTCAGCCTGTTCAACGCCTGCGGCATCCTCTGCATGATCCTGGGCATCGGCGTATCACGCCGGCTGGCTGACCGCTTCGGCAAACGCGATGTCTTCGGTGGCGCGTTGCTGGTGTGCACGCTGTTCCTGCTGGCGTTCTACTTCTTCCCGCCCACGGCGGTTGGCGTGGCCTTCGTCGCCTTCATGCTGCACGGGTTCTGCTACGGCATCACCATCCCGCTGCTGTGGGCGATGATCGCCGACGTCGCCGACTATTCGGAATGGAAGAACCACCGCCGCGCCACCGCAATCGTGTTCTCCGCGATGCTGTGCGGCCTGAAGATCGGGCTCAGCATCGGCGGTGCGCTGGTGGCCGGTATTCTCGCGCACCATGGGTACCAGGCCGGCGCAGAGCAACAGCCCCAGGCGGTGGTGGACGGCATCCGCCTGACGGTGAGCGTTTACTGCTCGATTCCGTTCCTGGTCGCGGTTGCGCTGCTGTTCCTCTATGAGATCGACAAGCGCATGGAGACCCGGATCGAGCAGGAGCTGCTGCAGCGCCGGCAGGCTGGCGACCTTGGCCAGCTCGCGGCACGCGCGATCTCCCAGCCGCTGGTGACCCACCTCTACACCGCGGATCCTTCGGCCCACGTGTTCGAGGGGCGGCTGTACATCTACCCCTCGCACGACATCGACGGCGGCGCTCCGTTCGATGACGAGGGCGGTCACTTCGGCATGGAGGACTACCACGTGCTGCGGCTGGACACGCCCGCCGGCGAGGCCACCGACTGCGGCATGGCGCTGCATGTCCGCGACGTGCCGTGGGCCAGCCGGCAGATGTGGGCACCGGATGCGGCGAGCCGTGATGGTCGCTACTACCTGTACTTCCCGGCCAAGGACCGGTACGGCATGTTCCGCATCGGCGTGGCACTGGCGGACCGTCCGGAAGGCCCGTTCACTGCCGAGCCCGAGCCGATGGAGGGCACCTATTCCATCGACCCGGCCGTGTTCGAGGATGACGACGGCACGCATTACCTCTACTTCGGCGGGATCTGGGGCGGCCAACTGCAGAAGTACCGTGACAACCGCTTCGATGAGGCGCACGAGGAGCCAACGGGCGGAGCGCCCGCACTGGGCCCACGCGTTGGCCGGCTGGAACCAGGCATGACCCGTCTTGCCGAGCCCACGCGGGAGATCGTCATCCTGGACGAGCACGGACAGCCGCTGCGCGCCGATGACCACGCGCGTCGGTTCTTCGAAGGGCCCTGGCTGCACACGTACCAAGGGCGGTATTACCTGTCGTACTCCACCGGCGATACGCACCTGCTGTGCTACGCGATCGGCGACAGCCCGTATGGACCGTTCACGTATGGCGGGGTGATCCTCAAGCCGGTAGTTGGCTGGACCACGCACCATTCCATCTGCGCATTCGAGGGGCAGTGGTATCTGTTCTACCACGACGCCTTGGCGTCCGGCGGCGTGACCCATCTGCGTTCGGTCAAATGCACGCCTCTGCACATGGAGCCGGACGGCAGCATCCAGACCATCGATCCTTATGGCGCTTGAACCGGGCTCGCCTCTCGATGATGCGCAGGCGCCGCTGCGGAGTGGTCCGCTGCATTGGCTGCGGGCGGGCAGGGTGGAGGTGGCATTGGCACCTGAAGCCGGCGGCCGGATTGCACAGATGCGGTACCACGGCGTGGACTGGCTGGTGGGCGAGCGCGAGGGCGGGGCGGCCGCGATCGGCTGGGGATGCTATCCAATGGTGCCTTGGGCTGGGCGCATCCGGCGTGGTCGCTTCACCTTTGATGGCAGGGATTTCGTGCTGCCTGCAAACCTCGAGGCGCACGCGATCCACGGGGTAGGTTTCTCGAGACCTTGGCGGCTTGAACCTCACGATGCGGCCACAGCCGCACTGACGCTGGCGCTTCCTGAGGACCGGTACTGGCCGTTCGGGGGCGTGGCGACACAAACTATCCGCGTGCTGCCTGATGGCCTGGAGCTGCGACTTGCCGTACAGGCCGGCGCCAAGGCAATGCCGGCCGTGATCGGCTGGCATCCTTGGTTTCGCAAGCCCGATGCGTTGCTGTTCTCGCCGCGTGCGATGTATCCGCGGGACGGGGAGGGGATCGCTACGTTGCCCTGCGTCGCGCCTGCGTCCAGGCCGTGGGACGACTGCTTCATCAACGACGCTGAGTTGGTCCTGGTATCTGCGGGACAGCGACTGCGGTTGCGGGCGGATGCGGACAACTGGGTGGTGTATGACGGGACTGCGCACGCGACGTGTGTGGAGCCACAAACGGGGCCGCCTGATGGGTTCACGTTGGTTCCGAGGCGGTTGGGGGCGGGGGAGCGGTTGGAGTTGGACTTTGTGTTGGGTTGGGAGCGTGGGATCCAGCGGTGATCTTGGTAGAGATCACTGTGATCCCACCACGGCTACAGCGCCGGCCGCACGGACCCGCTGAGGCGCCATGGGCGTGCAAGCAACGAACCGATGTGCATGTCATTATCTGATTCGCAGCACAGCTAATCAGATCATGGGGCTGCGGTTGACCAGGAGCCTGGGCCACGAATGGATAACGGTGAGGCATGCAAGAATGAAGACATCCAGACGACGCACTGAAGCCGCTCGCGCACGACATGAATAAACTATCTTCGCTGAGCTGCTTCGCTTTGATCCTCACTGCATGTACTGGCGGCGACCATCCCGTTGATGCCAAGTTGCCTGACCCATGTGTGATCAAGACCAATGGCGCGCCCCCGTCGTGCGAAGTCTCAGCCCAGCACCTACTGTCTGCTGGGCAGGAATTCACTGGGAAGATCGTATCCGTATCGCTCTACTACCCCGGCTATAACGCAAGTCTCTTGTTCTCAGGGGAAGAGTCCGCGGAGATTCACGATCTATCGTCAGCGTTCGTTTTCGACCCGACTTCGCTGCGTGGCGGGAGGAGTTTGGAAGATGGCCCTGAGTTGGCTGCCGGCTACTATCGGGTTCGTGCCCGTTTCCAACAGGTCGAGCCGTTGACGGTGGGCGAGGGGGTAGTCATGCCCTTGGTGGTTGCCGGTCGCTTGATTGATATCACTCAATTGGAAAAGATCAGGACCGTCAGGGAGATTCGTGAGGAATGCACCCAGATCCCCGGATGCAAGATGAACTACCTGCACGGGTTTTATCCGATTCCGACGTTACGGGAGCCGCCGGAATCCTGACCGTCGGGTGCGTCGGCACCATCTCCTACCAAGGCTGTGGGAACGTGCTAAATGGCAATCAGTGCGCTGGAAAAAACATCCACTGCAGCGACACAAGGTGACACGTTTTGGCTGTGAAATCATTGATACTGACCTTGGCCCAAGCCAACGCAGCGACTCAAAAACTCTTGGTTGGCGCATATCTGGACAGCTTCAGCGTTACCAGCGTGTCGGTGTCTCTGCAGTTCATCAACCCTACACTGGTTCAGCGCACGAACCTTTTGGTCGATGTCGATTTTACGTGTCCTGCTGCAGTCCTCAGTCCTTTCTCGAAGACACGCATTGCCGAAGACGAGGATTTCTTCGTTGAACGCAGCATCTTCATTGCACAGGTATTCAATTGCATCGGCAGAGTGATTGACCGCATGCACGTGGAGGCGGACGGCAGACTTGTTCTGGTGATTGGAGATGTGTCCGTCGAGCTGCACGTCTCTGCTGATGATTGGGCAGATGATAACTCGGTATGGAGCGTTGCATTGAACGGTGCGGACGCTCATCACTCGGCGATAAGCGCGGTCTCATGCATCGCAGATGAGTCGATTTTGTTTGTGGCGGAGTGCTGACCAGTCTTCCATTCTGAACGTTTAAACTCGATGCGAGCGACGAGTCGAAGCTTGTCAGATGAGTAATAGCGGGCCCGCAACTTGTGTCCTTGCGCTTGCGCTTGTCCTGCCCGGATGTAGTCCTGATAACAGTCTGGCGCAACATGGTCTTGACTGTGGAAGGCCGGCGCAGCCTGCCTGCAGGGTGTCATTCAGGGCTATTGCGCAAGACAGTCAACGATTCGATGGTCGTTCAATACGGATCGAGGGATATCTTGGTGTCTCAAGGGAGCTCTTTGTGTTGAATTCCAGCCAGGAACTCTTTGAGGCAGGTGTTACTGACGAAGTCGCGATCAGGCTCAGGGGGCCGGTTGATGTACAGGAACGCATCTTCCAAGAGCATGCGTATTCCTGGGTATCCGTGGTAGGCACCTTCAAAATTAGAGCAACAACCGGCACTACTGAAGATCTGCTGCTTGGAGAACTCTTCGCGCCTCTCGAAGTGCGCTCGTTGAGGTTGCCATTAGAAGTGCGTCGTCATAGCTTCGATGACGTGATTCTTGATCTTGAGGACATCAAATAGCATATGACTCTGCTCAGCATTACTGGCCACTACGGCCCGCGCGCTCGGCGTGCCCTCACCTAGGCGCAAGGCCTCGAACAAATAAACATGCCGCATGTCCTCCACGGCGATTCAGCCTTTCTCAGCAGTGTCCGCACCATCGTCAACTCTGTCATGAACCTCTGATTTCCTCATGCGTGTTCCAGGGCGCAAGTGAGACGCGGCACGTCGCCAACACGCAGTCGTACTGCAGCAGCGGATGCGCGCAGGAGCGCATCGCCATCCCCTCCAGCCCCAGCAGCGTCGCAAGGCCGTGCGCGTTCGTGCCGTCGATCAGGAATGACACCGTCGCTGTTTTTGCAGGTGTCTCCTCAATGATGCGCAAGCCATCGCTTGTTCAGAGCCTCCCTAGTTCAAGTCCTTAAGATCGAGGGCTGCTTCGTCAAAGGTCTCTCTTCTTCTGGGAATTGGCAATTGAAGGGCCCTGACCTCTGTTGGCAGATGCAGCTCGCCTATCAAAATGTCATCGGTAGTTCCGTTCTTCTCTTTGGTCTTGAACGTTCCAGTAACTGATACCCAAGAGTAACCGTGCTGATCGTACATTTGACGCTGCGAATCAAAAGGACCTCTAATCCTTACAAAAACTTCGTCGGTAACTCCTGCGTCAAAGAGCTCCTTGCTTGAGCTCAAAACAAAGAGTTGCGCCGAGACAACGAGGTAACCTTCAATTCTCACCTTGCGGCCGTCGAATGACGCTGGATCGGCTGCGAGCGCGCGGAACGATACTCGGCATACGCTCTCTTTTTGCTCTGATTCGCAGAGTTGCGGAGTGCCGCTTCTTGACGTGTCTGCGCATCCTGCCAGAGAGGTTGCGTAGAAAGCCAAAATAAGGAAGAAACGCACCATCACTTTAGCCCTCTGATTGACCGTTTTTGTTCAACTCTTACACACTTGAAGGAATGGATACATAGTGCGTTGAATTCCATCTCTCAGTTGAAGTCCGAACCACCCATCTTGGTTTTATCAATGTCGAGGCGCCGAACGTGCACCCCGACACCGAAATCAGTCTGTCTCCTCACGGGACGCTGGCGTGCCAGGACGAGGAGCTCACGGGCCATCAGGAGATTGAATTGTCGCCTGATCAGGCCGTCAGACTCGCCCAAGTGGCTGACGCGGACAAGATTCCCTAGACGTCCTACGGCAGTCGCTACATCACTGCGATCCGTAGAGTGGCACTGCCTCAACCCACACCACCGAGCCAGATCATCGCGAAGGTGCAGATGATGCAGCCCACAAGAATCAGGAAAAATGTCTGCAGCGTGCCGGCAATCATGTTCCTGCCCAATAGATAATGCCTCCATGTGAACTCAGGCTCTCGCTTGGGCGCATGCTGTTCTTTCAACGTGGCCTCCTGGCCTAAGTGCCTTTGTTACGGCGTGGCATGTATTGCCCAGATAGACTAAGCCTCTGGAGCAGCCACAGCTACTCGCATTTCAAGACCGACATGCCCATACCTCGTGACCTTCCGTCGCAACCTCGCAAACTTCCTCGCCAGGCGCGCTCGATCAGCACCGTGGACGCCATCCTTGAAGCAGCAGCCCGTCTGCTCGAGCAGCAGAAGTTCCATGCGTTCAGTACGAACGCGATTGCGGCCCTCGCGGGTGTCAGCACTGGCTCGCTGTATCAGTACTACCCGGACAAGGAGGCTGTCCTGCGAGCGCTGGTCATCAGGGAAGTGCAGGGCAGGGTGGATCACGCAGTGGAAGCAATGCAGCAGCACACAGGTCCCGGCGTCGTCATGGCTGGGGTCGCTGCGGCGCTTGCCCATGCGCAAGAGAGGCCAGCGCTGACGACGCAACTCGCATTCGCGGAACCCATGATCCTCGCTGCACCGCACGACAGCGCTCTCACCACGGGTCTCTTCGTTGCGCTGGAACAAGCGATCCAGCGAGACCACGGGGTATCGGCACAGCTCGCCACTGACCTGGCCCACGATGTCCTGGGCATCTGCAAGGGCATGCTGCTCTCGGCGGCTGCCCGAAACTCCGTCAGTTCTGCCGACCTTGCCAAGAAGATCAGCGTTGCCGTTGGTTCCTATCTGGATGCGATAACCAAATCATGAAGGAAGAACAGGCGGTCTGACAAAGCCGCACGCGCCCGACGCACTGTTTCCTAGCGGTCTCAAGCGTCGGGAAGCGTCCCGTCGGCGCGCTCCCGGAGCCGGCTCGGAATCGTTACGGAGCCAGGTAAGTTAGAACCTTCAGCAGGGTTCGTGGGGCACGTCGCGCCAGCCCCCCTCGATGCGCCTGAAGCGATTACCTGAAATACATCGCTCACCCGGCCGCAATGGCGCCGGAGCGTATTCCGGGATGCTCAGCCTGATTGTTCGCGGACGGATGGCCTCTGCATCCCGCGCCAGCTCAGTGTTTAGCCGTGCCATTTCTCGGTCGAACTGTGCCTGTTCGGATTTCGTCATTGGACGCATCAGTTCGGCTGTGATGGCTGCCGCTTGCCGCCTAGCGTTCCACTCAATGAGTCCCATTGCTATTGCGACCGCTGCCGCCACCCCTAGGCAGATTCCTAGCCATGGAATCTCCGGTCGATTTCGATAGGTTGAATTGGAGCTGGAACGCTCCCTGAAATGCACTTCCGCCATGTCTTGTTTGCCAAACGTCGGCTCGTGCCGTTCGCGTTCCATACCATCCCCAAATCGTGTCCCGGTTCGCATTGTAAGGGTGTGTAGGGCAGGGTCCCTACGGCAAAAGCGTGACCCGCCCTGAAGTGGTTACCGCCCGCGGCTGATGCGCACCACAATGGAAGGCTGCTCGCTGCGGCCGCGGTCTTCTTTGCCTTATGGCATCGCGCAGATTGATCACGTTTGGTCTCCTGCAGGTGCCGGCCCGTGGAATCCATTGCACTTGGCGATGCGCGATGTTGCAGGTCACCGACCGCCGGGCCATGTCAGAGGGCCCAGGCTGTGACACTCGGCGACGTAAACATGTCCACCCTGAAAACCAGAACCGACCTGACGACATGGAAGGGACGCAAGAGCCGACCCAAAGCTCGATCCAGTGCCAGCCACAACTGAAAAAGGCTCCGACTTGACCCAGAATTGATCACGTATTCTTGGTACAAATCCATCGCGCTGCGCACGCAGAACGCCTGAAATCGCAGGAATTTCCTCCTGGAAAAGCGTGAAGTCCGTTGCGTGCTACGCATGCACCCAGGTGTTGTGCGCACCTATGCCTAAACGCAACACCCGGCGCTGCCTCTCCCTTTGGCCCTATCGCAACCGTTGCGCTCTGGCTGACCATGGACCGCGCAATTTGGCGCCACGAATTGCGGAACTTGGCCGACTGCTTGTCCAGGGAGGCCAGTGGATGATTGTTCTGCTGGCTGCGCTGGGCATCTCATTGAGCATCGGCCTGACTGCGTCGCCCATTGCGATCATGGGCAGTGCACCTGAAGAGAAAGCCGGGGCGGCCAATGCACTGGAAGCCACCCGCTACGACTTGGGTACGGGCCTGGGCATCACCGGATTTGGGCTGGTGCTGGCATCCAGCTACCGCAACGCCATCGAACTACCCGGCGGCCTTCCTGCCGGCATGGCAGCCAAGGCAACAGAATCCATCGGCGAAACCCTGGTCGCGGCGCAGGCGCTGGAGGGGGGCGGGGGTTGCCAGAGCCATTGCCGATGCTTAGCATCGCTGCAGCACGATCGACCAGGAAGCGCCTGGTTCCGGCAGAAGCTCCAAAGCTTGCGTAGCGTACGTGCGCGGTAGAGCGCGAGTTGGTAAAACGGACAAGGAAGCGCTCATGACACGGCAAATCACAAAACTCGTAATCGGCGCGGGCATCATGGCTATCGCGGCGCAAGTCGGGGCCAGCGAGTTTCTGATCGATATGCAGGGTGCAGCCGGAAAGCGTGTCAATGTGTACGCCAATGACGCGGCGACCGACCACACGCCGGTCGATGATGTCACGAATCCTGGCCCAGACCGGATCCGTCAGATTGATCTGACAATGGTCTATGAAGCGATCGACCAACCCCTATGGTTGGAATATCAACTCCAGTTCAAATGCCCCAAGCCGAGCAAACGCGGCCGTGGCGCGCCCAAGCACAAGGCTGATTCAACCGGGATGTTGGACACGCCGGATTCGGTGGAATTCCGGGTGGCCAGCGGCACAAAGTCCATGAAACAGGATCCGGCGATCATTGATCTCCAGCCCACCGATTGGCAAAGTACGAGCAGCCACACGATGCGACAGGCATGGAACGTAGCCTGCAACAGTGACAGCATTATCGGCGCCAAAGAAGCTGCGTCCATCAATCGTGTGGTTCTGTCCGACACATTGCGACCGAAACTGGCAGCCATTGGTTTGACTGGACTGGAACTGGTCCCCGATGGACTGTCGATGAGTTCCCTTGCCGACTTTACCTGGGAAAAGCTGTGGTCCGATGTGCCGAGGCCCGCGATCAATAACGGCCGCAAGCTGACGGCTGCAGAATCGGCAGCGCACAAGGCAAAATTGGTGCAAATGCAGCAACGCGTAACCGAAGCACAGGGGAGGGTGCAGGGCAATCTGGCGACGATTAAGGCCGATCTGGATTTTACTCAGACTGCCGCTGAGTACCGGGGAAAAAGGCGTTTAACGCGCAGTGAATCGCTCCTGATCCAGGTGTGGGCAGGTAAGACTGAGCAAGAGGTCGTCGCCGCGAACGGCAACGCATCTGTCCGTCAGGCCGGGATCGCGCGGACGCTCTCTTACGGGCAGTCCTTTGACAATCGCGTCATGTGGCAGAACCTCGCGACCGGCGCGACGTATGACGGCGGCGGCTATAAAAGCTGCAACGTCCGCTATGTGCTGATCCCGGACAGCGCCGGGATGCTGAGGGTTGCCGATGTGAATGTGTTCGGTGAAGCAAGTGGCGACACAAGAGGGATGCGTGGCGCCTGCACCGACATCTTGAACGTGCCAAACGGCTGAAATCATTGCCTATTTGTGAGCCGCGCTCATGCAAGCCGAAAGCTGGCGATACGCCAGCTGCAGCTGGACAACCTTTGAGCGGAACACCTCTTTCCCCTGAAACTGGATGGCGAGCTCATTGGTATCCGGCTTTTCCTGCACCGATTTCTTCACGTCGATGGTCAGCAACAACGCGCCACTGCTCTGGCCCGGCATGCTCACATGGGCGGCTTGGGCGTTCTGCGTGGGGTGGTTGGTAGATGACAGCGTGATCGGAACGATCTCGGTCTTTGTCACCGGGGGGATTGCCTCACTGATGAACCAAACGCCGCCCTGATCCTTTCGCGCCATCCCAGCGTCGGCGGGACCGCGAATCGAAAACGTGGAATCTGGCGTGATGAAATTAACGGAGCAGTGGTAACCGGTGTTGACGGGTTCGCGTACCAGCACCCAATTGCCCTCAACCCCTTTGTAGAAAGATTCGCTGAACATCGGCTTATCCGGATCCGCGCCGCCGAGCAACTCAGGGGCGACTTGAGCAACGCAGGGGCTGGTCCATGCGATTGCAACTACTACGCCGATCAGCCAATTCTTCATCTAAAAGCGCTCTCCATTCGTTGGTCCTCGACGTACGGTCTGGTGCAATTCCTGTCCTGGCCTTATGCAAGCGGCTAGGGGCTATAGCTTAGCTTCAACTTATCCGCGGCAGTTAGGCAGCCAGGCAAATAGGCAGAGCGCACAGGTTGGCCCGTCAGGAGCGTGCAAGCCGAGGATGGGGCTGGAACGCGCTGGCCAAGCCGGAGGCACCCAACACGCCATTTCGCATAATGTATATTATGTTCCGGAAGAGAAACAAGAACCGATACAAAGTTGTCCGCAGCTGTCCGCAGCACCCTACCGATGTCATCTGCTCCTTAACCATGACATGCCCCTTAATGATGTCATCCCCTAAGGAATGTGCTCTGCAAAATCAATAAGCTAGCCGACTCAAAGGCTCTTGCTGGCGAGGTCGGGCTTATTGGCGATTTCCCTTAATCGTGTCGTGATCCGATATCGTGTCATCGCCCCGCACCATCACGGCTTCTTCTTACTTCCAAGACTTGGCGGCTTGTCGTTAGTCCTATTTGATGTCCTTCGATGAGCGCCAAGCAAGCCGGCACTCCTATTTCGTGGCCTTGGATGAGCTCTTCTTAGCCCGCTTTTGGGTGCTTGTCTTCCGTAGATCAGGAGTCACCTGGCTTCGCCTAAGCGCAGCCTCTAGATCCGCTGGTAAGTTCTGGAGCTTGGCCAGCTGATCTTCTAGAGCTTCACATCTGCCACGCTGCTTGTCCGCCATCTGTATTGCCGCCGCGGTGGCTGAGCGCGCCTTTTCAAGGCTGTGCCGCATCTCTGTTTCAATCGACGCATTCCTTTTTACTGCGCTGGCAAGCTTCGTCTGCAATGTCTTGGCCTCTTGTCTAGCGCGATCGAGATCACCCAGCGCTCGATTTTCGACAGATCTGACGTGCTCAGCCAAGGTCTCGCGCTCGGATCTCGCCGATGCCTCGGTCTCTTGCAGCCTGTCGTAGAGAACCTGCCGTGAGGTCTCCACTTGCTCAAGTCGCTGAATAGCGGAAGTTCGCTGCCCAGCGAGTTCCGCAGCCTGCAGCTGAAGCTGATCGACCAAGCGCTGCAATTCCGTGGCCCGGGCGCAGGCTAGGCGTTCGGCGACAAGGGCCGCCTCCGACTTCGCATGGACAGCGCTCATCTCACCTGCAAGTGCTTGGGCCCGGACAAGGAGTTCCTCTTGTTTGAGTGTAAGCTCCTGGCGCACCTCGGAGAACTCAGCAAGGACGACATCACGCGCATGTTCTAGCGCCAACGCCCACCATTGCCCAGCAAGCTTCCCCACCACAGCCGGAGCGTCTTTCACGCTTGGCTTCTCAGGATGCAACCGACTTCCAAGGCTTAGCCACCAAGTCTCAAGCAAGCGGGTAACCGTGTTGGGGGAGCCCGTACCCAGATGGGCCCGAACGCGCTCCACTGTCGGGCGCTCACCCTTTGCGACTAGCGCGTCAGCGGCGCCGTGCA
This sequence comes from Stenotrophomonas sp. WHRI 8082, assembly GCF_040223995.2. Taxonomy (NCBI): domain Bacteria; kingdom Pseudomonadati; phylum Pseudomonadota; class Gammaproteobacteria; order Lysobacterales; family Lysobacteraceae; genus Stenotrophomonas; species Stenotrophomonas sp. WHRI 8082. The sequence continues at coordinate 28,987 of NZ_CP167826.1, forward strand.
CGTCTAGTTCCGTGATGCCGCGAGCCATTGAATAGTGTCCTGTGCGGGCGCCCTGCCCCGTTGATTCCGTACTAGTGATAAGTGATGATTATCGTGAGTACAGTGTTAAAACCATAGCGTACATTACATAGTATGAAAGATAATTCTACAAATCCTGTGCTTGCGGCGACGGCTACCGGCTTAGTACTGCCGGAACAGCTGGCCCGCCAAGCCGCCGACGCGGTCCGCGAACTGCTGGCCGAAGCGGCGGCCGAGAACACCACCCGCAGCTACACCAGCGCCCTGCGGTACTGGGCGGGCTGGCATGCGGCGCGCTACGGCATCGAGCTGGCTTTACCGGTACCCGAAGCCACCGTGCTGCAGTTCGTGGTCGATCACGTACAGCGCCGCTCAACCGACGGCGAATTGGCATGGGAACTGCCACCAGCCGTCGACCAAGCCTTGGTGACCGCCGGCCTTAAGGCCAAACTTGGCCCTTGGACCTTGGCCACAGTGCGCCATCGCGTTGCCGTGCTGTCCACGGCGCACCGACTCAAGCAAGTGACCAATCCCTGCGAGCAGCCGGCAATCCGCACCGTGCTCAGTCGCGCGGCGCGGGCCGCGGTCAAGCGCGGCGAGCGCCCACGCAAGAAGACTGCGATCACCCTGACCGAGCTGGAGGCCATATTGGCCACCTGCGACGATAGCCTGGAAGGAATTCGGGATCGCGCCCTACTCTGCTTCGGGTTCGCTAGTGGCGGCCGCCGGCGTAGCGAGATCGCCGCGGCCGACCTGCGCGACCTGCGCCGGATCGGCGAGGCGGGCTATATCTACCGGTTGGAGCACAGCAAGACCCAGCAGGCCGGGGTTACGGTCACCTCGACCCCAGATAAGCCGGTGCTCGATCGGGCCGCCCTCGCCCTCCAGGACTGGTTGGAGGCCTCAGGCCTCACCGAGGGGGCGATCTTCCGGCGGCTGTGGAAGCAACGCATCGGCCCCGCTCTCTCCCCGGCCGCCGTAGGCGAAATTGTGCAGCGACGGGCGCGCCTGGCCGGGTTGGAGGGGGATTTTGGTGGGCATAGTCTCAGGTCAGGCTTCGTGACTGAGGCAAGCCGCCAAGGGGTGGCACTGCCGGCGATCATGCAGTTGACCGAGCACCGGTCAGTGTCGAGTGTGGTGGGGTATTTCCAGGCCGGAGGAGCGACATCGAATCCCGCTGCACGTTTATTAGAAGATCAATAGAAATTGCGCAAAGACTAGGCTTGTACGTCCGCCATTCCAACTGATTGATCTTCTGAAAAAACTGCAGACAAGCGTTAGACGGCGCTCGGGACCTTGGCAACTCTGACGCACCCAGATGCGAATCTGTCGGCATGACTAGGCCCGCGCATCCGTATCGCCGGTTTCAGCTACCTCGCCGCCACCGACGAACACATTGACTTCGTTTTCAGCAACGATCGCCATGATCGCAGGCAGCCCATCTTCCCGAAGTCGAGACTCAAGTTTGGCAAGCAGCTCCTTGTCCAAGGCACTTGGAATCGCTCGGACACCTGGGGGATGGGAATGCCATTCGCCGATGTAGCCCACCATGCCCCTGGTCAGCGATGAAGCGTGTTCAACCAGTTCTGGCACCCCTGCCCTACCCCGAATGAAGCTGTCGGGGTGAGCCACGCTATCTAAGGGCGCCTCTCGCGCATCGACGATCGTTACCGTTCGCACCTTGTGGTCAAAGATGCCAAGCAACACACCACCCGTTTCCAGCGGCAAGCATGCCGACCTCATCGCGAGCATCTGGTCCTCAAGCCCTTCGTCCCACCTCACCTTCCAAGAATATCCTTCCAAGCTTCGAACCGGCCTGACTGCAATCGATGCGACACTCACCGCACCCGAGTTTTCATCATGGGTTCGAATTTCAATACGAGCATTTGGCTCCAAGACACCCTGCCTTAGGGCTCGGGAGAGTTGGGCGGCGTGGAGCTGAACTAGCTCATGTGACAAGACGAAGCTGTGATCACGACAACCGGCCCCGACACGGATCTGTCCTGCGGTGTGCAAATGCTTCTGCCCCCAAGGCTCGTGCAACAGAGCTCGATAATATTGCGCTTCTAACGCCGAGAGACGCATGCAGCGATGCTCATCCTCCAACATCAAGACAGATGCAAGCCCCGAATGCGTAAAGAACACGGATGCCGAGCGAGCGAGATCATGCTCAGACCAATCGCGCGGCACGGAGAGCGTTGTGGACGCGTCGACGAGCAATGCGCTTTCGCGCAGACAGCTTTCCACCTCAGAGGCATCAAAGTCACTTGCAGAAGCGTAAACAGCTTTAGCGAGAATCGGCCTCGCAAACACCGCATCAATCTTCCCGCGAATGACATCCACCTTCTTTAAGCCGATGTCGATGGCGTTAGCTTCGTGGCGAACGACATTGTGGGGAGCCACCTGATCTGGATCGATAAGGTTCCACCGCCCCCATTGCGAGCGAGCCCAAAGATTTGCGAGCGCGCTACCGAGTGATCCGACACCCGCCAATGTGCCCCGAAAGTCTGCCCTGCTGGCTTCTATGCCTGACATCGCCCGGGCTTGCATCATAGGAGGCGTTTGAAGGACCTCCAAAGGTGCCAGCTTGAAGGCACGGCCCTCCTCACTTAAAGCGGCCACATCACCGCCCAAAAGGTCGATGGCATAGGCCTTCGCGTTAGGGGCCGAGCGACCCAATACACCGAGCTCGATTCCAACATCTTCCCAAGGCGCGGCAACAGCGTAAGCCCGAGCGTCCCACCGATCTATTTTCCCATCTCGCAAACGTGGAATTCGCAATAGAAGAAGCAGCTGCAACTTGCATGCTGTTTTTTGATTTGCTACACGAGTAAGGCTTTTCAAGGCCTCGGAAAGGGCTGGCGACAAATCAGACCCCAAAGCCGTGAGCTGGTCGTCCAGGGCACCCAGCGTGGAGGGGCTTCGCTGAATAGGCTGATGGCCAATGGGCGGCAGATCTAAGACAGCAACTTGCCAGCGAGGCGCGCCGTCAGTTGCCTTGGTTCCCGCTAGCCAATAGCGTCTCTCCGCGCTTTCATCGGCAAGATTGAGATAAAGCCGCTCTTTCTTTTCGCCGTCCCAATCAGAGGGGAGAACCACTACGTCGCCGGAGCTATAGAAAAGCTGTTCTAATGCCTGGTCCTGAGCATGGATCGTTCCGTCGGCCGTAGAAGCAAGCCACCACAGCACTTTTCGGAGGTGCCGCTCTGCGGTCCACTGCCGTTCCTCGAAGCCCCAGCTCTCATAGAGACAAAGTGACGCGGGCTCTCCGTCTGGGACGCCGTTGAGATGGATGACGTCCGGAAAATCCGTGCGCAACGCCCTCACTTCGGCAGGCACCATCGAGCCGGGACAGAAGCTTAGACAGAGTCGCTCCCGAGGCCAAATTCCAGGCGAGTTCTGAGGAGCAACCGTGCCGTCGCCAACGTCTGCGACCACGCCAATATGCGGCACTGCGGCCTGGATCAGGCGCAACCCCACGACATCAAAGTGAGGGTGCGCCTCACAGGCGCGCAAGAGTGCGGCCAGTGCCGAACTCGCCAACTCTTCCGGGATGGCATTGATTGGCTCACCCCAGTTGATGTAGTTCGCCATCATCAGCCCGCACGCGGGGCAGCAGCCGCTGCAAGGCCTGCCGCGCCCGAACGCTGGGCTGCTCTGACCTTCGCCCCTCCGGCCGTGATCTCAATTTCAATCGGCTCCGGAGCCCACGTTTGCGGAGTCTCGCCGGTGCAAAGAAAGGTGCCAGCCTTACTTGCCAAAATCGCCTTGTATTCTCGCTTTGCGCGGGTGCACGGCGGATCGCTCTCATCGTCCTTGATGGGCTTGGAGCTTGAAATAATCTTAGCGCCAAAGCGCGCCTGGGACAGCGCATTTCGCGCGGAAGCGCTGACCACAGCCTCCTCTCCACATCCTGACCAGCTGTCACGCGAAAAGACATGCCACGAGCAGTGGTGAGGTGTTTCAAGGACGTCGTATTCGAGCACCTCGGGCGTGTCCTTATAGCGCTCCCACAGCCGCTCCCAGATCGCGACTTCTGCATCACCAGCGGTGAGAAAGCGACAACTGCTCTGGTTCAGCCCGCCTACGGAAGACGCCAGTTCCATGTTGAGGATCACACTGGAATGGTTCTTGGCGCGCAGGTCCACCTCCTCATCATCGTCGCAAACGAGCGACGGGGCCAGAAGCTGAGCACGGAAGTGGGCGTTCTCCATGCCATTGATGCGGCTAAAGTGGTCGCCGGAACGGACCAAGATCGCTTCAAGACCTTCGGTTTTTCCGCCTTTATCTTCGCCCATCAGCAGGATGCGGTCGCCCTCCAGGACAGCACCATCTCGGAAACTCTGAACGCGACGCTTTGCCTCGGTTCGGAAGGCCTTTGCGTCGTCGCAGAAGGTCATGATCTTCGAGGCACGACGGAAAACAATCGGTGAGGACCACATCTCACGGATGACGATCCTTTTCTCAGACTGCGGCTTCTCGTCGTCGGCGTAGCCGCTCAGAGGCCCCAGATGAAAGTGCTTTTGCAGCCCTGTGCAATGGTCCTTATCCGGGTGGCTCAGCAAAAAGACGTCCACATAGGGTCGCCCATTCGCGTCAATGGGAAGGCGAGCTCTGAGGTCAGCGGCGACGTCTCGGGCCTCATCATTGTTCGGGTCATCGGCACATTGCCGAATGTTGATGTCCACCAAGATGGTGCTATTGGCGAAATCGACCAAGCGCACCAGTGCCATGTCTCCATTGGCTACTGGGAAGAAGGTAATCGAAGCACTCATTGGGGTTCGCCTATCCTCTGACCACCAGATGTAGTGGCCCTCTTGAGATCGAACTATACTGAGTATTCGCGCTCTGTCAATGTCGTATACTGATTGGGCCGAATAGAAGGTTCCCCCGCATGAAAGAAGCCCAAGTAGCTCCCTCCCGCCGAGGCAGGTGGGGCCAAGACCGTCGATTGGAGTTCATTGACTCCCGCCTCTACTGGGAAGGTCGACTCAATCGCGCAGATCTAACGGATTTTTTCAGCATCTCGGTCCCCCAGGCCTCTCTGGACTTCGCTGAATACCAAGCCCGGGCCCCTGGCAACATGGCCTATGACCGGGGGGAGAAGGCCTATCTGGCAGCCGACGGGTTCGCACCGATCCTCACAGACGGCAGCAGCACCCGATACCTGGCCGAGCTCTATGCGCTGACGACAGCGGCAATCCCCGCTGATCTCAGCTTCCTGGGAGCTCTGCCTGCGTCGGATGTCGTGCGGCACCCTACTCGACTGGTGTCGGCCCCCTTGCTGCGCCAGGTGTTGCGGGCGATCAATACCCAAAATGCTCTTGAGATCACCTATCAGACGATCGCGCGGCCAGAGCCCGACCGGAGGGTAATCAGCCCGCATGCGCTCGCTTACGATGGGTATCGGTGGCACATTCGCGCGTATTGCCACAATCGCCGAAGCTTTCGGGACTTTCTCTTTGCCCGGATTTTGGAGTGTGAAGGGCCCAAGACCTGGCTACCGGTCAAGGTTCGGGACGAGGAATGGGAGACGCCTGTCACGATTGCGATCGGGCCCAATCCAGCGCTTGAGGAAGGTCGGCGCCGCGTGATCGCGCTGGACTACGGGATGACTGATGGGCGGCTGGACATCTCTACGCGCCTGTCGCTGGCCTTTTACTTGCTTAAACGCCTCGGACTGGACCGCCCCATAGGCGCACTCGCCCCCCACGAACAGCACATCACGTTGCTCAACCGGGCCGAGCTTGAGCCTGTCCTTCCCCAACTCAACCCACGCAATTCAACCGGCTAATCTTATGGCACGCTCGCACAAAGACTCCAATCGCCTAGCGCTGTTGTCGGCTTTGGCGAGCAACCTGCTTCTATACTACGCCCTTGCCCGTGGCTTGGATCTGGGAAAGATCAGCACTGGTGCGATGATGGGACACCTCAACCTGCTTCTGCCAGGTGGGCTGGCCATCGCCTTTACGAGCATAGTCAATGCACAACTGAACTCGCTGCATAAGGCAAGGATCGTCTTCTGGCGGTGGACGCATCCCCTTCCCGGCACGCGGGTGTTCACGGAGCTTGCCCCAGATGATCCCCGTATTGATCTAGATTCCTTGAACGCCCATTTGGCCCCGTTGCCGGTTGAACCTCGCCAACAGAACTCCCTCTGGTATCGCCTGTATCAAGAACAGCAAGACACTGCGGCCGTTAGTCACTTGGACCGAAATTGGCTCTTTGCCCGAGACTACTGCTGCGTCATCGCGCTCCTGGCACCGATCCTAATCGTCGCAGGTCTCTGGCAGCTCCCAAGTCTCAATGTCTACGCATCTCTCGTGGGCTTGTTGGTGTTTCAGTTCTTAGTCGCCCGGCAGGCGGCTAAGAACTACGCAGAACGGTTAGTCACCACGGTTGTCGCGCAAGCCTTGGCTAAACTCGCCGTGAAGCATGCTGGGAGTTGAGGCGTATGCCAACATGCCAGTGCCGCTGTCCGGCGGCGCTAACTCGACACATTTCTAGAGCTCCGGTGGCGCTGCTGCAGATCTCTTCAGCATCACGTCGCCATATGCGGTCATCGCCATGGCGTACTGTGGTACGTACCCGAACTTCATATCAACGGCAGCGTTGGCCACGAAGGTCGAATCCAGTGCGGTCTCATCCCGCTCCCATTCGGCCATGAACGTTTCCAACCAATATCCCGAAATGATCGGCGTAATCGGCCACGGCGAGGCGATGACGACCCGCGAGCCGGCCATCAGTAGGAGCTTGGGAAGACCGATCGTGGTGTTGGAGTGCGGGTGCCGATCCACGCGGCCACCGCTGCAGATGAACAAGATCACCAATTCAGTCCCGGCCAGAGCTTGAGTCAATGCCCGCGGCGAGATCACCAACTCCTTCTCATCGGTCACCCGGTGCAAAAAGCGACCATCGGTGCCGACACTCCCATGTGCCGCGATAACGGCGATCTGTGCATCGACTAGGTCCTCAGGCAGCGAGCCATTGGTATCGACCCTAAAGCCGTACTGCTGAAACGCCGTGTCGGTGCGCTGGATCACTGCAACCAAGGCGCTGTTATCGACCACCTCGCCCGGGTCGGATATCCATGCCACACGTCGGGCATGGGTGATCCTTGGCCGCGTACGGGTGGAGTGGAGCCATGTCAGCGAGGGCACGTAGCCAATGGCGTGGTGCTGGCCCCAGAAACCGTCCCCCTTTACCATCAGGTTGAGCGGAATCTGGAGCAGCGCCGGCTCCCCCACGACGACCAGCTTGGCCGTCTCGGGCAGCGGTATCGCCAAGGGCGTCATGCTCACGAAAATCTCGTTGTTACCCTCTTCGCGCTCAATCTTTCCGTATCGAAGCGGGTAATTTTCGCTCCAGGTGGCCAGCGCATCAACAAACGATCCCGCCTCCCGGGCCGGTCGCGCTACCGTATCGCCTTGCTCGGTCGAGGTCAGTACCGTCAGTTCGCCATCAATGTCCAAGCCCATCATCATGGCCGCCCCTGCCTCTGGGCGGATTTCATGCAAGTATCGCGAGGGCCAACTCACGTCCAAGACGCGCTCGATCGCCACTGGGTCCAACTCGCGGTCCGCCAACAGCTCAATCGCGGTTGCCGCGTCCTCGGCAGACAGCGCCGACTCGGACAGGATTCGTCGGGCGGCAAGCTCAGCGGCCAGAAGGTCTCCCGGCGCATCGTCCGCATGTCGCGCCACTTCCACGCGATTATGCAGAAGTACCGCATCTTCAATGGTCGGATGAGCTGCCGAAATTGCGTCCAGGTACGCTCGATCCGCGGCCGTCACATGTTCCATAGCCGCCACTTTGATCTCTTGGACATGCTTCGGTATCACGCCACCAACGCCTTCGAACAACCCCATCGATTGCACCAGCAGCGCAAGCGCCGGGATCAACTCCTCGTTCATGCCTGCGACCGAGACGTAGTGATTGGCCGTGTCTTGCACCATCTGCTCAAGCATGGCCGGGGTATAGCGCTGGCTATCCATCAACCGCAGTCCCAGCTCTAGCGATTGCATGCGGGCGCGTCCGGCCGGATTGTCGGCGACCATTCGCTGCAGGCGCTTGAGAGGCACCAGCAGATCCCCCGCGAACGGGAACAGGCCTATATCACGTACGCTGCGGAACAGGGTGTAGGTCTCCCACCACAGCGTCGGGGCATCGACCGGCACATCGATTGCGAACGCAGACGAGAGACCAATCAGCGCATCCACCGGATGCCGGGAGCGCTGATACAGGTCTGCATACGCTCCCCACGCCAGCCGGCCCCTAATCTTGGAGGAGCCGGCAAGCTCAAGAATCTGCTCGGCCAAGTCGCGACTTCTCTGCACCTTACCGTCCATCGCCCGTCGGCTGGCGATCAGTCGGAGCATGTTCATGTCGGAGAGCGTGTCGGGGACTTTCCTGGCGAGCATCACACCCACAAAGGCCATGTTTTCTACATTGGCCGCCTTGTCAGGCTCCCACGTCTCGACCAGGTAGTCGACTGCCCTTGACATCGCCTCGAGCAGTTCGGCCGGGTCGTCCGCTCCGATGACAGCGTCAGGCAGTGCTGTACTGCTCACATCAATGGCACGTGCCTGGCCCATCCAATGATCAGCACGCTGCATGAACGCACTAAATTCCTGAGGCGAGGCAACCTTCACCATCGGGGGATCGATGATCGCGGCCACGGCACGTGTGGCCAGCTCCATCGTTTGCGTGACGAGCAACGCAAGGCCCCAGTTACCACTGGTCTCGACAGTGAACAATCCACGGAAGTATTCCCGCAATTCCGGATCATCTGGGTGCGTGGCGACGTAGTCGCGCAGCCGCTGGAATACCTCTTTGTAGAAGCCTGCCTCCTGTACTTCCTTTCTTTCCAGCAGTACTCGCCTGAGCGCGGCAATCAATATCCAATTGATGCGCCGAGCACTTTCCCCGTCTAAGGACGTCTGTATCGCCAGTGCGATAGCGTTACCCGCCTCATTGAGAACTAGCAGTCGGTGCGCCCCGCACAGCCTCGCAAAATCGCGTTGCTCGGCCGACCAGGGTTCACTTACCTCGGCCAACGCCTTTACCCCTTTGGTGGAGAGATCGCGCAATGAGTCGGCAATGAGAGCATCGTAGCCGACGAGGGTTATGTGGCGAATCACGCGGCTGATCCGATCACCGGACACCTCCCGACTCCACCGCAGCAGCAAGCGCGCGCGGTAGTCCGTTAGGGCCTCACTCTCCGGATACAGCCCGCGTAGGCGCTCGTACACCAGCACTTCCAGCTCGCTATCGTCCAGCCCAGTGCACGATCCGAGTGCGCGCGCGAGGTGAGACTCCTCATTCACTTCCACTACGCTTTGCTTGATCAGCGTCTTCGCCGACTCGGGATCGCCTCCCTCCTGCGCCATCCATCCAAACCGGAGCCCGTTTTCGGACGGAACTTTGACGCCACTGACAAGTAGCGCGCGGATTTCTTCGGCCGCCCGCTCCCGCTCCTTGCCCCGAAAGAGCACTTGGATCCTCAGTTGCCGCTTTAGGCCTGCACTCAGATCAGATGCCTCAATCTGCGCTAACGCCTCCCGCGCACGCCCCATCTCTGCTAGGGCCGCCCACTGCTGCATGTTCTCTACGACAAAGGTATTCTGCTGCACCTCTTCTTTAGAACCAAAGCTGGCGACAGTCAGATCGTAGATCGCCTCGATCGCCGCCTTGTTGGCCTCCCGCATCACGAGAAGCCCGGGGATACTGAACATGATCGCGCTTTCATTGGTGTGCACATGGTCAATGCAGTCTGGAAGCCATGCGCTGACGTTAGGCACCCAGATATCCTCGGCCAACAGCGCCGTGGCGCGCCCGTGCGGCGCACCGGCCACCACCCTGGCATCCCGATAGATCTCCGCCATTGGCACCAAGATGAAGTCGCCGTCGGATCGCACCACCTGGGCTACCAACGAGGCGGCGTTTACGTCTTCGCAGCGCACGATCGTAACTCGCTTTCTGATGATGCTCACTTCCTCGCGCGACAGTGGAGACCCTCGAAGCTCGCTGCCGCCTTGCGAGATAAGTGCGATGATCTCATCATCGTTCTTTGCCCACGCTGCCGCGGGCGGCGCTATCACCACGACGCGCGGGAAGGCCGGCTTACCCTCGGGGGATTCGCACATCAGAATATGCGCTGTCGTCCTGCCTACCGCCGGGTCGGTATCGACGCCGATCAGTAACGTGGCGCGCTCAGCACTTCCCCTGTAAATCGCAGCAGGATCGAAGCCCATCACGCGTGATGGGGTCGTTGTACTGGTTGTCATCTGACTTCTCCTTGTCTGTTGACGACGAACTGGTGAGGCATGAGGATATCAGGCCAATCTCGAGTAGAGACACCGTTGTATGCGGCCAGGCTGATACGGCATGACGGCTGGGCGATTGGAGATCGCAAGGGTATTGCCGCCCGACGGAAGAAGGCGCGCGGCATGCCACCGTATTCTCCACCTCCCTTACCTGGCGAAGGATAGGCGCGGAATTTCACCCGACATGCTTATCCGGAATCCTAGGCGAAACACGTCCACCTTGGTAAAGGGCCAACAACTCACACCACCGGGCGTTTCCTACCCCCGATAAATCTTCCTAATTCCCAAGCCTCAAGTCAGGTCCTGACGTTGGATTCATTTGAAGATGCGCCGCACCGATGAAGATGCGCCGCACCGAAGAGCGATTTTTGATCGATCTAGCCTAGCCGGCTGACGCATTACTGTTCGTTTTCCTTCATTTGCAGGAAGGCTTTCGTCGCGAACGAGCTACGCATTCATGGGCCGATCATCGAGCAGGCCGCTCAGTTATGACCCACCTCAACCCCTCGATGGTTTCGCACGACACTTCTATACCCTCGTCCAAGAAGACCGAGCAGGGGCAGGCTAAGTAGCTAGCGCCGCAGCCGGAGCACCTGCACACGCGCACCTTTGCGGATGTCACTAAGGAAAGACGGCCCTCGTACAACGCCTCAGCAACAGGCTTTTCCCGAGGAGGGAGCCTGACTGAGGTTATTCCCTGCTCATCCACCGAGAATAGGCTGGGATCTACATATGGCCGATCCATCCTAAAGGTGCCGTCGATTCGGAACAGGTCGGGCGTTCCTGCGGAGGACCCAGCGGATGTGGAACTCTGCTTAAGGTAGCCGTAACACGAGACGCACCAAGGGCCAACTCCATCCACGGTTTCTGGAAAATCCGCCAGATCAGTTAGTGTCTTGGCCAGATGCGATGCAAATCCTGCAAAAGCGAACTTGATGACCACTTCACCGTAATCAATGCCTACGCTTGCTGTGATGAAGCGCCGCTCGCATCGAGTAGAAAACACTTGGCAAAGCGTGGCCAATGCGGACTTCCAGGCGTTCGCCGCCGCAACCTGAGCCTCACCTTTGAAGACCACAAGTGGATAGTTGATATCCATGTCTTCGATGGCTACATGGACGATCTCCGGCGACAGCTGGATCGGACGGCCGAGCGATCGTTGCGTGAGCTTGATTAGGTCTAGCGCCGACAGCTCAATGGTCCTAATGAAGACTCCATTGTCCATGAAGCCAGTCCCTGGCACGAATCCCCCATCAGAGGCTTCCGGGAACTCGCCCGGATGATGGTAGGAAGCCGCAACTTGCAAGTCGCCTTGCTCAAAGATAGTGGGTGACATAAGACTGCTGGTCGTCTCATGCGAATGTTGATCTTGTTCCTCAGCGGTTGCACTGCCAGGAATGCCACCGAGATACTCGCCAGGCAAGGAGTTGCCCCTAAAGAAGTCGCAAACGAGTTCCTTCCAAGTCGTGAGGTCAATCGGGCCGTCAATGCGCCACAGTTTGACGTAGCGGCTTCGCTTCCCGGACTTGGAGATGTCGGTCTCAATCCGATCCAGGTATTGTTCCGTCTCGTATGCGCGTATTGCACCATCGAGGTGGTTTGGCAGGCTCGTGGCCTCGTCGATGATGGAGTGCACGTATCGGCAGCCAAAGACATCAGCGCCAATGCCGAGCGTCTCGCGATCTAACAGCTCTTCGCACTCAAAGGAGCGCATGCCGTTCTGCATGTGCCAAAAGAACTCGGTTCGTTCGACTCCATGGAAGATGCGCTCCTTTTTTGATGCCTGATGCACAGTCACGCCGACCGGTATCGACGCCAAGTCATCATCGAACTTTGGACCGCGCCAGTACTCGAGCTCTATCGGCGTCAGGTAGCTGGACGCCAGTCCCACGGAGTCTGGGTCGAGCGCGATCTTGAGATCCAACCCGGGCTGCCCCTGCAGGTCAAAGAACCTGCGCAGGAATGCATCGTTGGTGTTGTTGATCTGGGAAAGCGAACGGCGGAAGTAACGATGGGCGAACACCGCCAACTCCCCCATTCTGAAGACGCCTGGGCCGATCGCTTCGAGCTCGCCGATGGGAACCAAGCTGCGCTTGTCCGTCTCGTCTGTTGGAAAAAGTCCAGGGAACTTGCGCTTCGCAATGCCTTTGTCGATGACTGACACACATTCGCGCCTCCATACCTCGGCGTTGTTGGAAAGCAGCCCTTGGAGGGGCGCAAGCAAGTCAGCCTCGTCGGCTGAATCGACGGCATAGAGCTTCTGAGCGAGGAACTGCCTAGCAAACCCGTCGATCCATGCTTGCTCCTCCTCTGTCATAGCGAAACAGATCTCGCCCTTCAGTAATGCTCGTCTTGCATGGAGTTGCAACCCCATGGGCCGCGAGATCCCAAGAGGCCTGTGATAGTCGTGACTAACGAACATGGGAGTTCCCTCCCATGCCTGGGCCACAGCACTGGCTAAGGCTTCGATTCCGAAGGCGTAGCCATAGCGGTTGACTTCATCACTTGTGAAAGTTGCGAGACTCATATCCATGCTGACGAAATTTTTCCTTATGGTGGTGTCCCTACCCACCTAGCCGCACAGGCAGCCGCGCCCTGCCCTAACCCTCTACCCTTCGGGAGCCAGAAAGAGCAACGTTTCCTAGGGCGGGCTTTAGTGTTCAACCAATCGCGATGGGTCAGGCATTAGTATCAATCATTGTTGTCGCGATTTGGGATTCGACTGACAGCTTTTGGTCGGCTGCACCTCACCCTACCCCCGATAAACATCCCTAATCTTCTGCGTTATCTTCCACAAATGGCGCATCTTGGCCTGGGCCAGGCTATCGTCATTGCTGACGCGATGTCCTCCCTTGTATTCCACCACGAGCAGCCGACCGCTCTTGAGCTTGGCGACGACGTCGGGGTAGGTCCCTTCACTTCTCCGCTTCCGCCGGCACCCGCACGAAGTCCACATGCAATCGCTTCGCCAAGACCCTGCCTGCCTTGCCCAATGGCCGGGTGCTCACCAGCACGGCATCGCACAGGGCTGGCTTGCGTAGCGCAATGCACTCGGCGCGCAGTACAGCCCGATACTTGATGACTTGGTAGATCCCCCGCATTAGCTCGTCGTCGCTCGCATTGCTGGCTTTGACCTCCACCGCCAAGCTCTCGCGCCCGTTGGTGAAATAGGCATCTAGGCTGTCGCCGGAACTCAGCCTGTGCTCGTTCACCCCGGCCTCGAATGCTCCGTAGTCCTCGAACCGTTCCGAGTGCGCTGCCACCCAGGCCTTAAGTGCTTTGTGCGCGGCGCTTTCGGGCCGGTAGGCGGTCGGAATGGCAGGCAGTTCAATGGGGTTCCCCTCGTCGGGGTTGGCATGTGCCGTGTCGAGCACGTCCACCCCTAAGGCTTGGGCCACCCGGTCCCAGTTCGGCCCATAGTCGAACACCGCAGCCATAGCGGCTTGGATGTAGGCCTCGCGGTTGGCAGCCATCCCTGCCCCGCCGTCGTCGAAGTAGTAGTGGGCGACTTCATCCGCACCATGACCGGGCAGCTGGGTGTCGGCTTGGACGACGATAAGGTTTAGCGGCGGGATCTTCTCGCCCCACTGCTCACCCAACTCCTGGATGGCGAAGCCCACGGCTCCTACGGCCGGGCCATACAAGGTCTTGCGGGCCTTCGGCTCCAGACCATGGAGGCGCTCTAGCTCGGCGGCGAGCTCCCCGTAGGTGATAGGCCGCCCGATCTTGGCCCGTTGGATGAGGATGGACGGAATGCGAGGCACCACCTCACTGCGCCATGGTGAACGCGCCAGCTCCTGCCGGTTCCAGTCGTAGGCCATGTAAACCCCCTGAGTCCCGGTTGAAGTCTAACCGAGCATTAGGCCAGACTGAATTGCTCTCCTAACCCTGATAACGCGCCGTAATCGCCGGCCCGAGTACCTGCCGGCTCACTCCGCCGCGCGTTAGAAAGGAACACTCGTAGAGCGTTTCTGCATTCAAGATTCGCACCCTGCCGCTCAAGCAGCGCGCAGCGGGGCACCGAAGACATCACTCAATCGGTTAACATTAACTTGATGATGGCGATCGGTCCCTCGGAGGCTGCAATGAAAACGGACTATGACAGTGAAAGCATTGTCTCACTGCCGGGCTTGGAGCCTTCAGGGTACGGGAACCTCATTTTGAAGCGGGCGACGGGACGGTCAGAAGACGACTGGTACAGAGCTGTTTTCTACGCTGATGATTCAGCGGCGTGCCGTCACGAACTGATGACCGTATTGACTCAATCCTACCCCCAAGCACCCGATGGCGTTTTCACCGTGCAGGACTACTTTGCGTGGGTCGTAAGCCGATACCACGCGGTCAACCTCGGTGCGATCTGTCCGGTAAAATGATTATGCGAGCTATTTCAGAGAGGGAAAGGTTCCTGATCGAAGGCGTGGCCAAGCGCCTTCCGCCTCAGGAGGCGTTACAGCTGATTGAAGATATGAACAGATGTAGTGCCGTGGATCGCTTTCCGGATGGCGCTGTGGTCTTGTTCATCATTGAAGGGTATGACCGACCGAAGTACGAGGGTCAGCATTCTTACCCTGTCGAAATCCGCCTTTGTGACGCAGACGGGTCCGAATTGACAGCCATACTGTTCGCGGACCCCAACAACCGTCTTTATGAGCTCGAAATCATAAGGTGGGACTTTGGGGTCATAATAGGACCGAACATGGAGTCAATGGAGTTTTATTGACCTTCAGCGCTTGGTCGTGCATCCCCGATGGTTCCGCGGAAGCTCCGCAATGATTGATGTGTACTCACGCAACCACGGCTGCATGCAAGGTTTTTCAAAGGCAAGGTCACCCCTGCCCTCCGCGTCCAGCGGACCCTCGGCTAGGATCCGTGCAGTTAGCTAGACCATGCGTCCGATCCGTTACGCCCCTTCCACGGCGAATCGGTGCCAGCACTTTCCTGCCAGCTGAGAGGCCCAGCATCATGAACCTGCTTGCCCGGGCGTACGCACGTCCTGATTTCTGCATGATGGAAAGCCATCCGGAGGCACCTCGCCCATGACGGATGTTCGATTGACCCGAAGAGAGCTGCTGGCAATGGGCGCCACGACCACGGCCGGCGTAGCTGGAAGAAGCTCACCATCGCTGCGTTGTCATGGCAGTTTCTTCGTCGACTCATGCTGCACACGATGTCGTGCTCGCACAGGAAGCTCTGCCAATCCTCGCTGGTGAACTGGGTTCCCTGGTCGGAGTGAAGTAGAAGTCCGGGGCTTGGCGTGCGCCGCCACACTGCAGCCAATAGCGCCTGCAAACTAGGTCGGTATGCTGAGTTGGCCGGGTTGCCCATCCAACGACCTGGCGCGAGAACAGATCAAGCACTACCGCCAAGTACAGGAAGCCGTCGTACGTACGGATGTAGGTGATGTCCGTGACCCACGCGCGATTTGATTCACTGACCTTGAAGCCGCGAGCTAGAAGGTTCTCGGGGACTGATCCAACAGGGCCGCTCAACGGTCGTGGCCTCCGACCGTAGCCGACCATTGCTCGCACCTACGCCGAAGTCGAGCGCTTCGTCGCAGCGTTGAACAAGGCGCATAAGCTTCTGGTGCGCAGCCACACTGCAGCCAATAGCGCCTGCAAACTAGGTCGGTATGCTGAGTTGGCCGGGTTGCCCATCCAACGACCTGGCGCGAGAACAGATCAAGCACTACCGCCAAGTACAGGAAGCCGTCGTACGTACGGATGTAGGTAATGTCCGTGACCCACGCGCGATTTGATTCACTGACCTTGAAGCCGCGAGCTAGAAGGTTCTCGGGGACTGATCCAACAGGGCCGCTCAACGGTCGTGGCCTCCGACCGTAGCCGACCATTGCTCGCACCTACGCCGAAGTCGAGCGCTTCGTCGCAGCGTTGAACAAGGCGCATAAGCTTCTGGGTTGACGCATTGGGTTAAGTGGACCGTAGAACGCCGCGGAAAGCCGCGGCGTTCTGCATGGTGCGACCCCGTCAGATGGATCCGGTGGCGCCTGAAAAGCATTCGCGAATGCTTTCGGGGATTTCGGCCCCTTGGATTACAACGCTGAACTGTTCTGCGGCGCTATTCCCGTAGCAATCAACGAGGATCACGATCCCAAGGTTCTCCGCAAAAAAAACAACCGAGTCCATGGTGGAGGCTGCAATTGCCACCATCGATGAGGCAGCGAAGTCGCTGATGCAGGCAAAGCCTAGATAGTCCTTTTTATGAAATCCTATTGCGCCCACAAGAGGGCCCACCTTCCGCTCGACGCATCTCATAGTACTAATGGCATCAGACTCAGCCACGTATGCGCGGACAAGTCCCGGGGCATCACGAATGTCTTCAGGCCATTCAAGCGTCAACTCAGGCGATCGCGATTGAAAGTCTTCTAAACCCAAAGTTTTTGAGGACGCCGCATTTATCGCACGAACCAGTTGCTCACCGAAGCGATCGCGCATCTGTGCGTGCTCCCGCAATGTGGCAAGTTGCATCCTCTTCTCGCGAAGCTCACGCACTTTCCCTTCATCCATCATAAATTCACAGCCTCGGATCAAAATCATCTCGAACTTTGGTGTCATTCTGAATTCGCGGGCGTCCGCCTGGATCCTTCTGACCATTTGCCTTCACTGTGCCGGCCTCAACTTGGGTCATCCCAGCATGGGCTCCGCGCGTATCGCGAGACACTTGCACAGTTTTGGTCTCCGTCCCACCTCCTTGCTTAGGAACATCATAGCTCTGTTGCCGCTGTGGTTGGGGGCCGACGCTGCACCGCGTAGTTGCTACGCCGACCTCATCGGAGCTGCCTCAAGCCAGCTCGACGATTGACCGACCGTCGTACGTAGATCGGACGAGCGCGAGTGTTGCGCCCGGTCCAGGCACGCGTTGCCTGTCGGAATCCAAAGACGCAGCAATATGCATCGCTCAAGGTAACCAAGGAAAAACAACCGCGCTAATCAACGCGACCGCTCCGATGAGCCGGACCATTTCAAAGGCGCGAGAAGACCCTTCACGTATGCTTCGAGGCCAACAACATCTTCAGTATCGCCGATCAGATCACGCCTCATGATTTGCTCAGCATACTCTGCACCGCCCAATATCCCGACCACACGACCTATGAACGCGAGATTCCCCGCAAATAGCGTCACATCCTGATCCAACCTTACAACCCAACGACCGTCAGCCGCGAATACATAGTGATCATGCATGAAGTTTCCATTGCGCAACCAGTAGGCCCGCAATCCAGCCATTCCATCTCCCACTTCCACAGGCGCCCCTCGCTCTGAGTAAGTTGAGTATCTAATCGCGCAGAGGGCTGTCGCCGACGCATACTCTAATGCCGCACGAAGCCAGGCATCCCAAACCTCACTCGGAGCAAAGTCTTCATACATGTTCCGATCAAACGCCATGCCCGCCCAGTCATGGCGGACAAATGGCATGTCCGGTGGTGTCACGTCGGAAATGGATCCAGCAATAAATTCTGGCCAAACACACGATCTATTCATGGCTTTTTCGGATACCACACGGTAGCGGGCATTTTACAACCAGTAACATACACCTCGATCGTATCGGTACCCTCTGGCACCAACCCATCAGGATATGGACATGTGCGGCCAGCTCCAAGAACCGGGTCTGCGCCGCGTGGCAGCGAGCCCCAAGAGGCAACCTGGATGGAACTTCCCCGAGTCCGTCGGCACGCCTGAAGATGGCAGCACGCCCAGTGCCCCCCCCCTACTCTCTCCGTCTCCGCCGCCGCACCGCCAGCACCTGCCCAATCACCGCCGTCGCCAGGATCAAACAGTTCGTCACCACGAACACCGTAGACCCCACCAAAGCGCTGTACGCAATGAACAGCACCGACGCGGTCATCTGACCCACGAACAGCCATGTAGATACGGCTTCCACGGAATCAGCCTTGTGTTGTTTGTGGATCTGGCGCGCCAGCGTTGCGATCAACACCACCGTGGCCGCTCAGCCCAACAGATCCGCCGTCGCTTCCATGTTCAGCCCTGCAGCGCTCGCGTCGGCAGCAGCCGCGTACCGACATCAAGGACTTCCCGCTCCAACGCCCGCAGGAATTCGCTGAAGCCGTGCGGTGCGCGCGCCGAGCGGCGGGCACTGGTGAGCACGGCAGGCTTCGCATGCCATGCAATGGATGCGCGGGTATTGCTCAGCGCACTCACCAACGCGACATCCTCGCCGTTGGAAAGTGTCTGAAAACCGCCAGCGGCCAGGTACGCGGGCGTGCTCACGCCCATGTTGGCCCCATGGATATGACGATGGCCATCCCTGACGAGTTCGCGTTGCGCGAAGGCGTCTCGAACAGCATCCGGATAGTCCATCCAGTCGGAAACGTTCACCACGCCGCAGAACGCATCTGCACCACAGCTCACCTGCCTGCTCAGCCAGTCGCCGGGCACGAGCGTATCGGCGTCCGTGCTGGCGATCCAACGCGCCCCCTGGGCAATCGCATAATCCGCGGCGGCCGCACGTGCAGCGCCCACGCAGCGCGCATTCACCGCAATGGCCATCACGCCCTGCCCCTCACACACCGCCACGGTTGTGTCGGTGCAGCTGTCCAGCGCGACGACGGTCAGCACGGCCTCGCCCCGCAATCTCGGGTGCCGGGCGGCGCGGCTGACAGAGGCCAGACAGTGCTGGATGGCGGCCGCCTCATTGTGGGCCGGAATGATGACGCCGATCATCGCAGTCCCTCCCATTGCGCCACGCTGGTCGCCTGCGTGCTCCATCCCTGAAGCAGCAGATCATCGTCGCGATAAGTGAATGCCTCCACCAAGCTCTGGCCGAGCGCTTCGTGCACCTGGTCAGTGCTGCTGCGGGCCTCATCAAACCCATGCCGCCAGTGGCAACCCAGCAGGAGGCCGCCATCGGCGAGACTCCCACGCAGGCCAACAGCAAGTTGCTCAAGATCAGGCTCCGCCAGGTAGTACCCGACTTCGCTGATCACGATCAGATCGAACCGGCCGGCCGGCCAGTCCTGCGGATGCACGGCGCGTTCAAGCGTCACGTGGGGATACATGCGCGTGGAAGCGGCCGCCTCGGTCAAGGCGTCCGCGCTGATATCGGTACCCAACAGCGTGTCACAGCGCGGTGCCAGCTCTGCCGTGAGCACGCCATTCGAGCAGCCCAGCTCCCACGCTTTCTGATACCGCTGCCGTGGGAGCGCGGCGATGGTGAGCGCACGCTTGCGCGCTTCATACCAGCGGCTACGGTACTGAAACGGGTCAGGCTGCTGATACAAGGTATCGAAGTAGGCGGCGGTGCTCATCCGATCAGCACCTCGTAGGGCCGCTTGAAACGCGCGCTAACGTGATCGGGCAGGATGGGGGCACAGTCGAGTCCGTCCACCGCGCCCATCTGGGTCGCGAACGCCCGCATTGCCTCCTGCTTGCGCGACATTGAGGCATCACACAGGGCGACGCGCGAGGCCACCCGCCAGGGCCCCATGGTGGTGTGCGGGTCCATCCAGTGCCACGCCCATACCGGATACTGCAGCGCACGCACACCGCGTGCCGTCGCTGCCTCCAGCGTCGCACGTCCGGTTGCCTCGTGGTCCGGATGGGCATCATGTACCCACGGACCCAGCACCAGGTCACCCGGCAGGAGTTGTGCCACCAGCAACGTGACCAGCTCGGCCTCGCGCAGGCTGACGCCACCATCAGGAAGGCCAAGCAAGGTCACATGAGTGGCATCGAACCCAAGCTCGCGCATGGCGGTGGCCAGTTCGTGCCGCCGCGCATCGCGCAGGCGCGCAGCAGGCCACAACGGTTGATCGGGATAGCAGGCCTCGCCGTCGGTTACCGAGATCACATGCACGTCCGTACCAAGGCGTGCGGCCGCCTGCATGAGGCCACCACAGCCCAGCACTTCATCATCCGGATGGGGCGACACGATAACCAGCCGGCGCACGTCCTGCAGTACCGAGTGGGCTTCGCGTGTTGGCAGCGCGCCCAGCCACGAAGACGATTCCCACTCGGCTTCCGGCGTGCCCTGCCCTTCAATCCGGGGTCGAGGGGAAACAGGTTTTACAGACTCCATGTGCCCTCCTGCGCCTGTACATCGCGCCCCAGCGCGGCCCAGTCACGGTCTGCGTGGCTTTGACGGATGAAAACGGTCAGGTCGCTCCAGCGACGGGCATGCTCCGCGTCCAGGCACATCGGCGCAGGTCCAAGCGCGCGCCCCACCACATCAAGCACGCGCGTGCAGGTGCGTTCCACGACGCTGCGCGCGCGGACCACTTCGGTCTGGCACGGCCGCGACGGATCGGCATCAATGCGCGCTGCGAGGTCACGCAGCAACGCGGCAGCACTGTGCAGCGCCATATCGACCTCGCCCAGCAGGGCCGCGGTCTGTGCGTCGGTCGCAACGCGCGGGGAACGCTGCAAGGGCGCAGCCAACGCGGCGGCGGCACCATACCAGCAGGCGGCAATGCCAGCGCCACCGTGCCAGAAACCCGGACGTGCCAGGTAGGCGCCTGGCGCGCCCACGGGCACCGCAGCAACCCCATCAAAGCGGGCCGTGCCGCTGGGGATGCCGCCCATGCCGGTGGCGTGCCACGTCTGCGGCTGCAGCAGGATGCCGGCTGCGTCGGTGCGTACCTGCACGAGCCGCGGGCCCTCAGCGCTCTGTGCGGTGACCAGTGCAACGTCCACCAATCCCGCACCGGAGCACCAGGGCTTGTTTCCTGTCACGGTGCCAAGGGCCGGATCAAAACAGAGCGTTGCCTGCGGGCCCTCGGCTGCCCACACTGCGGCCAGGGCGTCCTGCGGCAGGGCATCAGCGTGCAGGTCGGCAAGAATCGCCTGTGCGTCGTAGTGGGCTTCGACAACCTTCACCACGCAGAGATCGCGTGCGGCGATGTCGGCCAGCGCACGCCAGCGATCCAACGTATTGCCACGTCCTGGCAACGGCAAGGCAGGCAGGCGTTCCAAGACCTCACGTGCGCCGGCATCCAGCACGGGCGATGCATGCTCTGAAAGCTGGTCCATCAGGGCGTCAGGATCACCTTGCGGCAGTCCTCCTCCTTGCGATCGAAGATCTCATAGCCGCGCACGGCGTCCTCCAGCGAGAGCCGGTGGCTGATGATCACGCCAGGATCAAGCGCACCTTCGCCGATGTAGTCCAGCAGTTCGGGCATCAATCCCTGCACGTGGGTCTGGCCCATCTTGAACGTCAACCCCTTGTCGAAGGCATCGCCCA
Organism: Stenotrophomonas sp. WHRI 8082; assembly: GCF_040223995.2. Classification (NCBI taxonomy): domain Bacteria; kingdom Pseudomonadati; phylum Pseudomonadota; class Gammaproteobacteria; order Lysobacterales; family Lysobacteraceae; genus Stenotrophomonas; species Stenotrophomonas sp. WHRI 8082. Next base: position 50,541 of record NZ_CP167826.1, read on the forward strand.
GCAGGAAGCCGTGCAGGTAACCGGCATAGACACCCGGAATGCTGACCGTGCCGCAGCGCCGGGTAGCCGCAATGCACTGACGGATCGCCACCCCACTGCTGCCTTCCACCTTCAGCGTGGTGAGCGCGGTCTCCAGCGCGCTGCCCTCCGCTTCGAAACCCACGGCCTCAATGGACGCGTCCACGCCGCGCCCGTTGGTCTGGGTGATGATGTACTCGGCAGGATCTTCGATCTTGCTGAAGTCGACTGGGGTCACCCCGTAGGTGCTTTCGGCGAAGGCCAGGCGATACGCAAGGTGATCCACCATGAAGATGGTCTCCGCGCCCAGCAGGCGGCAGCAGGCAGCCGCCATCAGCCCCACCGGCCCGGCACCGAAGATCGCGACCGTCGAGCCTGGCTTGACGCCGGCGTTGATGGCGGCCTGATAGCCGGTTGGCAGGATGTCGGACAAGAACAGCACCTGCTCGTCCGCGAGCACGTCCGGTATGCGCAGCGGCCCCACATTGGCCTTGGGTACCCGCACATACTCTGCCTGGCCGCCGGACACGCCACCGTACAGATGGCTGTAGCCGAACAACGCCGCCGGCGGGCGGATGCCCTTCTGGTTGAGTGCCGCGCCCTTGCCGGTGTTGGTGGTCTCGCAGGCGGCATGCTCGGACAACATGCAATGGAAGCACTGCCCGCACGCAATCACGAAAGGCACCACCACGCGGTCACCCGGTCGCAGGTCGGTGACCTCGCTGCCCACCGCTTCGACAATGCCCATGAACTCATGGCCCAGGACGTCGCCGGCGTGCAGGTCGGGAATCTTGCCGCGGTACAGATGCAGGTCCGAGCCGCAGATGGCGGTCGCCGTCACCCGGAGGATGAGGTCATCGGGCGCTGCGATGGTCGGATCGGGTACGGTCTCTACCCGTACATCCTTGCTGCCGTGGTAGGTCAGTGCACGCATGGTCCGGCTCCTTGAAGATCGTTGCACCCAGTGATACCTGCGAACCCATGGGTGAACGGTGACCAAGATGTGCGTGCGGCGTGCATGCGCTCGGTTCAGGCCCTCGCCCGTTGCGGGCCAGGTCGCCGATGCGTCCCCCGGGAACGCCCGCCGCTGCTCGCAGCAGGCGTTTCGACTCGCGGCTCAGGGCCAGCTGATCCCCACTTCCGGCGTTGTTTCAAGGATGCCGTCGATGCTGCAGGGCAGGCCCACATTGGACTTCAAGGCGCCCTTCACGGCCAGCCGCCCGGCGATCAACGTGCCGTCAAGCGTCCCGGAGCAGTAGACCCCGAACGGCCCGTTCACCCTGACATCGCGGATCTCGAGTGTCGTGGCTGAGGTTGGCCGCACAGCCCAGCTTCCGCTGCCCCTCACGACCTTGCAAACCGATGATGCCCCGGAGAACTCGGAGACATCTCCATCGATCTTCCCGGCTCCTGCCTGATCGATGTCGCCAAACAGGGTGACGGAGCAGGCGCCGGAATACGGTCCTGCCGTGAGCTTCATCGCGCCCATTCCTTCAAAGACTGAATCACCCGGCGTCAGCCCCTTGCCGTGCGCGATACCGCTGGCCAGCAGTCCAACGGCGATCAGCGATATGCCGACGTGATGCATTCCCATGACTTTCATATGCGTGCGTCCTGCCCGGTGCGCCGGGCCTGCGTACAGACGGTGCGTCTGCGGCAGCGCCATCGCGTGGATGACGCTGCCAAAGGCGTTTTCACACGTTTCGCAGCCGCCGCACTTTGATCCGCGTCTCATTGAATCAACGGCGGGCGTACGCCTCACCCTGCTTCGGGCAATTCCCGCATCAGCACGGCTCGCAACGTACTCAGCGGCATGCGGGTGCGTGCGCCGGGGCGGCGACCCGACCGGCTTAACGAAAAGATTGCCCGGCTCCGACCGAAATCCGACCTGTGCCCCCCCAAGATCGCCGCCATCCTTCATGCCGGCGCTCTTCTTCGTGGCTCCTCCTTCCCCCTCGCCTGTCGTCGCAGGTCCTGCGGCCCTCCCCTACCGTGCCCTGGCCCGTGGTGCCGTGCTGGATCGCCTCAGAAGCTGGCATCCGGCGATAAGCCAGGAGCGGCTGATCCTGCTGGCCAGCGTGTTCTTCGCGCTGGTCAGCAATGGGCCTTTCTGGCGCGCCTCCTACGCCCTGCATCCCGGCAATCTGCTGTTCGGCCTCGCACTGAGCGGACTGCTGATCACCGCAAACGCGGTAGTGCTGTCGTTGCTGGTGTGGCGCTGGAGCGCAAAGCCGCTGCTCACCGTGCTGTTCTTCACTACGGCGCTGGCCGTGCACTACATGTCGACCTATGGCGTGTACATGGACGCGGACATGGTCCGCAACGTGCTGCAGACCGATGCAAGGGAGTCACGTGAGCTCATCACGCCGGGGCTGATCCTGCCGCTCCTGGTCCATGCCGTGCTGCCGACACTGGCGGTATGGCGCGTGCGCATAGTGCCGCGCCGGATGATCCGCACCGCGTGGATACGCCCGATCTTCATCGTCGGCCTGCTGGTCGTGGGCGCCGGCTCGGTCCTGCTGGCCTCTGCCGACGTAGCATCGATGCTGCGCAACCATCGCGAGATCAAGTATCTGGCGACGCCGCTGAACTACCTCATCGGCCTTGAGCAGAACCTGCGTTCGAACTCGCCGATCAAGAGAGCCCCCAAGACGCCCATCGCACAGGATGCCAAGGCGGGGCCACACGCGCCAGGCGCCAGGCCGCGCCTGTTGGTGCTGGTGGTCGGCGAGACCGTTCGCGCGCAGAACTGGGGCCTCAATGGCTACCGCCGGCAGACCACGCCGGAGCTTGCACAGATCGGCGTGGTCAACTTCCCGGACATGCATTCCTGCGGCACCAGCACCGAAGTATCGGTGCCGTGCATGTTCTCCCGGCTGGGTCGGCGCCACTACGACGAGAAGGAGATCCGGTCGGAACAATCGCTGCTCAACGTGCTGGATGGGGTGGGCATCAAGACGCTATGGCGTGACAACCAGTCCGGCTGCAAGGGCGTCTGCGAGGGCACGGCGTTCGAATCAGTGGCCGATGCGAAGGACCCCGGCCTGTGCGCGGACGGCCGCTGCATGGATGAGGTGCTGCTGAAGGGACTTGCCGAGCAGGTGCGCCTCACCCCGGGCGATCGTGTCGTCGTGCTGCACCAGCTGGGCAACCATGGCCCAAGCTACTTCCAGCGCTATCCGGGCAACTTCCGCACCTTCACCCCGCCCTGCGAGAACCCCGAACTGGGCAATTGCCCGCGCGAGCAGATCGTCAATGCCTACGACAACGCCGTGCTTTACACCGATCATTTCCTGGCGCGTGCGGTCCATGAACTGCAGGCGATGGATGACTACGACACCGCCCTGATCTATGCGTCCGACCATGGCGAGTCGCTGGGTGAGAAGGGCCTCTACCTGCACGGGGTGCCGTATGCCATCGCACCGGCTGAGCAGACGTCGGTGCCGATGGTGATGTGGTTCTCACGCCACTTCGCCCTCGATCGCGGCCTGGATACGCGCTGCTTGGCAGAGCGGGCGCGGCAGCGCACCGACCACGACGTGCTGTTTTCTTCGGTACTGGGTCTGTTGCAGGTGACCACGTCAGCGTACGACCCCGCACAGGATGTGTTCGCATCGTGCGTCACGCCGACGACCAGGGCCTGACGCATGCCGTCCGTGCACTCCCTCGCCGGGCCAACGAACCGCATCGCGACCGGCAGCGTGTCGAGCCCGTTCCTGACGACGGTCATCGCGCGCTGCTGGCAGCCGCTCCTGATGCTGATGATCGCGCTGAGCCTGGCAGCCGGGCTTGGCCTGCGCGCGCCGTCGCCCCCCGACGAGCCCCGTTTCGTGCTCGCCGCCAAGGCAATGATCCGCACCGGAGAGTGGCTGATACCGCACCGGGGCACGGAGATCTACGCGGAGAAACCACCGGTCTTCATGTGGCTGCAGGCCACGGCGTACCGGCTGGTACACGACTGGGACATCGCCTTCCTGCTGCCGTCCCTGCTCTGCGCCTTGCTTACCCTGTGGATGACATCGCGCATCGGCCGGATGTTGTGGAACCGACGCGTGGGGCACCATGCCGCCCTGGCCGTGTTCGCCACCCTGCAGTTCGGGCTGATGGCCAAGCGCGGTCAGATCGACATGGTGTTGGTGGCCATGACCACCGCCTCGCTGTGGGGGCTGCTTGCGCATCTGCTGCGCGGCCCACACCGCGCAGCCCTGTTCTGGGGTGCCGCAGCGGCCGGCCTCGGCACGGTGACCAAAGGCGTCGGCTTCCTGCCCCTGCTGATCCTGCTGCCGTGGGTGATCCTGCGCCTCGGCCATCGGGTTCCCGCGCTGCCCGGCAGCGCGTGGCAATGGCTGCTGGTTCCTGCCGGCTTCGCCACCGGGCTGGCGGTGTGGCTGGTGCCGCTGGGCATCGCAGTGCTGCAGCCCCACTCCGCCGAGGTCGATGCCTATGTGCGGGAGATCCTGTTCCGGCAGACGGCCACCCGCTATGTAGGTGCATGGCATCACCTCCAGCCGGCGTGGTACTACCTGCAGGTCATCGCCACCCTGTGGCTGCCCGGTTGCCTGCTGCTGCCCCGGCTGGTGCCGGCGTGGGCACGACGGGTCGCGCGCGGTGACACCCGGCAGATACTGCTGATCAGCTGGGTGGTACTCGTCCTGCTGTTCTTCAGCGCCAGCCCGGGCAAACGCGAGGTCTACCTTTTTCCTGCCCTGCCCCTGCTCTGCCTGGCCGCTGCGCCGTTGCTGCCAGGTTTGCTGCGCCAGCGCTTCGCGCGCATCGTGCTGCCCGGCTTCACCGCGCTGATCGGCGCAGCGTCGCTGGTGCTGGCGATGGCCATCCTGATGCAGGCCAGCTGGATTCAACCTGCGCTGACCGGGCGCGATCTGGACCCCGACGCCACCGCGGCGATCGGGTACTGGGCCGGTGCACTGGCTGCGGCAGTGCTGGCGCTGGCCGCCGTGTTGCGCGGACGCCGGCCGGGCCTGTTGGCAGTGCTCACGATGGCGTGTGTCTGGACGGTGTACGGGGTGGGTTTCATGCCCGCGCTGGACGATGCGGCATCTGCCCGCCAGCTGATGCACCGCGTGCTGCAGGCCATTGGGCCAACGGCCGAGCTGGGCTTGGTGGACTTCCGGGAACAGAACTACCTGCAGGCTGACGGCCGGGCAACCGACTTCGGCTACCGGCAGCCCTGGGATGTGCAATGGCGCCGCGCGCGCAGGTGGGTGGACGACGCACCGTCCCGGCGCTGGATCCTGGTCACCGACAAGGCGCTGGGACCCTGCGTGCACACTCGCGAGGTCCGCGCCATCGGCCAGTCCAACCGCAACGCGTGGCAGCTGGTCCCCGCTACGGCGCTCGTCCACGGATGCGAAAGCACGATCAACAGGGGTGATATCGATGAATGACAACGCAGGTGTCTGGCCGATCGCGGGTCGTGGGCGTTCGCTGCTCGGCGCGCTGGGTATCGGCAGGCATGTCGTGCTGCCGCTGTCTGGCCTGCTGATCGGTTCACTGGTGCTGATGCAGTGGCACGGCGACCAGGCGGTGGCGTCGGCGCTCTATGCGATGCAGGGCCATCAGTGGGCCTGGAAAGACCAATGGCTGACCGAACAGCTCATCCATACGGCGGGCCGCGACCTGTCCATCACCGCAGGCCTGCTGGTGCTGCTGCTGGCCATCATCGCGGAGTGGTGGACGCCACTTGCCGGGTGGCGCCGGCCGCTGCTGCGGCTGTTCGCCTCGGTGGTGCTGTCCACGGTGGTTGTCTCGTTGCTGAAGAAATCCACGGGGATGGATTGTCCGTGGGACCTCATCGACTACGGTGGCACCCGCCCTTTCCATGGACTCTTCGCGTCACGCTCGGCCGGTACGGTGTCCAGCGGCTGCTTCCCGGCGGGCCATGCCAGTGCAGGTTACGCCTGGATGGCGCTGTACTTTCTTGCGCTGGAGGTTCGCCCTCGCCTGCGCCACCTGGCACTGGGGCTGGGCGCGGGGCTGGGCCTGCTGTTCGGCCTCTCCCAGCAGCTTCGCGGCGCGCATTTCATGTCGCATGATCTGTGGACTGCAGGCCTGTGCTGGTTCATTGCCCTGGGTTTGTATCTGCTCAGTCCACCACTTCGATATCCAACCCCTGCAGCAGCCGTACCGCTTCAAAGCGGCTGAACTTCGCGTGGCGCACGACATTGTTCAGCACATCGATGTCGTAGTTCGTGGCTTCGCTGAAGTCCGCTTCGCTGAGGTCGGTGCGGCCGAACAGTGCACTGCTGAAATCGCTGAAGGTGAGGTCCGCCGCACGCAGCCGGGCCTCACGGAAGTCCACGGCGTGCGCCTTGCAGCTCTGCAGCACCAGTGCGTCCAGGGCCAGCCCGAAGAAACTCGATTCGTTGAGCACGCAGTCACGGAAACCGACCTGGGCATCGCGCGTGAGCCGCGACCAGTCCACGGCCGTCCAGTTGATGCCGACCAGCCGGCACCGCTCGAACACCGTGCTGGTGAAGCGCGTCGAGGACAGCTGTGCGTGGTTGAGGGTGCTGCCCTGGAAGCTGCAGTCGATGAAGCGGCAGCGACGCAGCGTTGCGCTGGACAGATCGCAGTCGACGAACGTGCAGGATTCGAATTCGATGCCGTCGAGACGTGCATCGGCAAGCGCCAACGCCGTGAAGGTTTTCAGGTAGTACGCCGTTTCACCGTCCACCAGCGCGCTTGCTGCGCTGCCCTGCGTCTGCATGCTCATTCTCTCTTTCGTGCGGCGGCGCACAGCATACGTCAGCACGGTGGAAGGCGCGGCGCATCCTCTCCGCGCGCTTCCGACCCCCTTCAGCCGCGCTGTGCACAGCGCAACCTGTCCCGCGCTCAAAGCTTCATGTTCAGGCCGACAAACACCGAACGCCCCGCGGCCGGCGAGAACATCGGCTGGGCCTGCTCCCAGAAGAAGCTGTCGTACCACGCGTAGGCATACGCGCGACCGGTGGCGTTCTTCACCTGCAGATCGACGCTCCATCGCGGATTGATGTCATAGCGCGCACTGAGATCCAGTACGGCGAAGCCACCGAACTTCCCGGCGACGTTGCGTTCTTCGAGGTAGTAGTCGCCCTGCGCCCTCCCCTGCATGCCCAGCTGCAAGGCCTCGGTCGCCTGGTAATCGATGCCGAGGGTGCTGATGTGACGCGGAACCGCTGCCACCTCGCGCCCCTGCAATGACAGCGCGGGGCCACGGCCATCCCGCGTGATCTTGGCTTCCTGGTACGCGTGCGAGGCCCACACGGTCCACGCATCCGCGATCTGCGCACTGATCTGCGCATCCACGCCCCGCCGCTTCGTCTTGCCGAGCGTGATGGTGGTGCCGGTGGCCGGCATGTTGGACGTCTCGTTTTCCGCATCCTGTTGCCACACCGCCACGCGGGCCTGCGAGCGGGCGAAGGGGCTGAACTTCAGACCCAGCTCCATCCCGGTGTTGGTGGACGGCTCCACCGCGGCCTGTCCCGGCGTCAGGTAGGCCGGCGCGGTCGGTCCGGTCAGCACCTGGAAGGTACGGCCCCAGTTGGCGTAGAGGTTGGTGTCCGCGCTGAGGGCGTAGACAACACTCAGCTTGGGCTGGTTGATGGTGCCGTAACGCTGCAGCTCACCGGTGATGCCGCCCGGCAGGCGCGTGTTTCCGTCGAAGCGGTCCACGCGGAAGGCCGGTACGATCTTCAGCGCGTCGGTGGGCTGGTAGATGGCCTGTACATAGGCGCCCCAGTTGTCCAGCGTATGCCGGTCGTCGCTCTGCACGCGTGCAGGCGGGGCGTCAAAATCAGTGGACTCGCTGTAATTGAAACGCTGGCGCAGGTAGGCGTTGTCCTGGTGCTCGTAGTTGATGCCACCTTCCACGGTCAGGTTGCTGCGTGCCTGCCACGTCAGCGTGCTGAGCATGCCCACCTGTGTTTCGTTCCATACACGTCGCTGGCGTGGCGCGTTGCCGGTGGGCAGGTCGCTGAAAGTCACCTTGCGGTCGTCTTCATACCGGTTGTAATACAGCTTCGTGCTGGCCAGCAGATCGTCCGCAAGTTTCAGGTCCACGTGCACACCGAGCGTCCGCATGTCACGGTCATCGCCGTCGTTGGCATTGCGGCGCTGCGAGGATCGGCGGTCTGCCTTGAGCTCTTCGGCCGTCATGAAGCCGGGTTCGTCCGCCTCATGGCGGTAGGCCCTGGCCGTCAGCCCGATGCGCATGCCCTCATCCAGGCTTCCGTAGAACCACTTGCCGCCCAGCGAATACTTCTGCGAGGTGTCGTGGTCGCGGTAGCCGTCCGAGGCCTGCGTGCCGATGAAATAGTTCTGCGCGAAGCCGTTCGACTCACGCCCCACGGCCAGCTGGGCATCGCGGGTGTTGTAGCTGCCATAGGACAGCCGACCGTCCGTGTAGTTGCCGCCTTGGCGCGTGCCGAAATTGACGTTGCCGCCGATGTTGTGCAGGCCATAGCGCGGATCGTTGGTCCCCCTGACGACTTCGATGTAGCTGATCTCAAGGGGAAACAGCATGTCGATGAAGCGCTGGTTGCCGCTGTTGACGTTGCTCGGCACGCCGTCGATGAGCGTTTTGATGGCGTTGAGATAGCCCTCGCCGTTGAACGCACGGAAGCTGACCTTGCCTGATTCGGCACCCTGGCGCGTCTCGGTGAGCTGTATCCCGGGCATCTGGCCCAGCAGCTCCCAGCTGTGCTGGACATTCTTGTCTTCGATCTGGTCAGCGCCCAGCACGTCCACCGAGGTCAGCACCTGGTGCGCTGTCAGCTGGGCTTCGCCGTGTTGGTGGACATCGACCTTGCCCAGGGTCAGGGCGGAGCCAGCAGATTGCGCGTGCGCGTCCGGCGTGCACACCACCGCGGTGATCGCGGCGGCCAGGACGTGGATCTTCATCAGGGAACTCATCGGGCAACTCATCGGTGAAGGGAAAGGGGGTGAACAGGCAGGAGAACGATCAGCGATCCGCGTCGAAGCGCGGCGCCTTGTCGTAGTCCGGCTCATGGAATGGGGTATCGGTGAACAGGAAACCGTAGAAATAGCGACGCAGCTGCGCGTGGTAGTCGCGCACGCGATCCTGGTAGGCCAGGTGCGCCTGCATGTCCGTGTCGGCCATGCGGGTCAAGGCCACCTGCAACCCCACCGGCGGCAACAGCCACCCTAAAGCGGACGCCGCGGCGGTCCGCTGCTCGATGCCCTGCCGGTAACCGGCAACCAGGTGTGCCACCGCATCGTCGCCGTTCTGGTGGAACGCCAGATACCACTTGTAATGAAAGTCGGCACCCAATGGCGGCGAGTCGCGCCATTCGGGATACGCCGCGTAGAAGCGACGCATGGTGTCCTCGCGCGGAATATCCCACGCGCCATTGACCGCCTCGCGCTGCGCGCGGGCGATGCCGGCACCCTGCTCCACCGGAATGGCCCGCTCGATGCCCACGTTCGCCAAGGCAGGCCCGACCAGCGCGACCACCACCCACAGCGAGGCCAAGGTTGCCGCATTGACCCCGGAGTTCCAGCCGCGCCACGCCACCAGCAGGCACAGTACCGCCCAGAACAGCAGGTAGCCCGCCGTCAGGCCCAGCACGGCCAGTATCTGGCTCGCCGCCACCTGCTGCTGCAGTGCCACGATCAGGAAAGGCAACCCTGCGCAGATCCACAGCGCCGCCATCCGCACCGTCGCACGGCGCGCGTAAAGCCGGCCCATCCGCAGTGGCAGGCTGCGCAGCATGCGTTCGCGACCGGTCTCGGTTTCGGCCGAGCGGATGTCGTGCATCAGGGCGATCACGAACAGCGGCAGCAGGAAGGTCAACAGGAAGGCGAAGTCGAAGCGACCGGCCAGTGCAAGCTCTGGATTGAACGTATCGCCATCGTGGATCTGCGCCTCCAGGCCGAGGGCCCGCACGCGCAGGATGTAGGGCGCCACATCGCGCATACCTACCGCGGCGAAGGCCAGTGGCGACGGCGGATTCCACGTGGGATGGAAGCTGTAGTACGCCGCACGCCCGGCATCGGTGGAATCGCCGTGCCCGGCGGACACCGCGGCCAGATCCTCCGCGTGGAGGGCACTGATGCGTGCGATCGCCTCGCGTTGGCTGTCCATGCGTTGCACGCCCGCCACCAGGCTGGCCAGCGCAAGCAGGCTGAGCAGCACCAGCGCGGCAGCGGCAACCCGCGAGCGCAGCATCATGCGCAGCTCATACCGCCAGAGGCTCATCGCATACCTCCCAGCCGCTGGATGGACCCACCCATCAGCAGCGCACCGGCCAGCGCCCAGCCAAGCAGGCTGAGCAGCGGCCACAGCAGGGATCGCAACACGCCGTCGGGCGGCTGCGGCGTGTAATGGAACGTGGGGATTTCCTGCCACTGTGCGCGATCAACGCGCTTGCGCTGGTCCGCTCCGGCGTCGCTGGCGGTGTCGTCCGCATAGGACACCGCATCCGCCTGCATCTGGTTGAGCTGCTGCACCAGTCCATAGCGATGCTGCTCGGCCTGGTCCATGAAGCGCAGATGGGCGCGCAGATCGGTGGCCGCTGCGGCCATCGACAGCTGTCGGATGGCGATGACCGGGCTCAACAGCGCGAAGCGGCTGACCAGGGCATTCTGCTCGTGCTGGATGTGGGCGCTGTGCTCGGCGTACCGATTGAACAGCGTCGAGGTCAGCCGCTCCCCTTCCATCGCCAGCAACCCTTTGTAGTTGACGGGCAGATCCTCTATCCGCTCCACCCCATATTGGTCCAGCACACGCTGGCGAAAGCCGGCGAAGTACGGATCTGCTGGATCATGGCTGTCGCCCATGGCGCGCAGGTCGCGCGCGATGCCGACCTCGGTCTGCAGCCGGTCGGGCAGCGCGAAGGCCGTATAGGCCACGTCCGGTGCGATGCGCGGCACCAGTAGTGCCACCACGGCCCAGCCACCGATCATGCCCAGCAAGGCATCGCGTCGACGCGGCAGCAGCGCCGATACGGCGGTGATCACGAGGCACCATGCCGCGAGATAGAGCGTGTATCCCGCCAGCACCCCCAGTGCCACGAGCGCCGACGCTGGCGCACCCACGGCCAGCCACCCCAGGCCCAGCGCGGCGGGCAACAGGAACGCCGCCGCGATGATCAGCAAGGCCAACAACTTGCCACCGACAATCGCGCGGCGGTTTGCCCCCTGCAGCATCAGCTGGCGCAGTGTCCCGCGCTCGCGCTCCTGCGCCAGCAGGCCGTGGCCGAGGAAGATGAGCACCAGCGGCGCCAGGATCTGCAGCACGAAGGCCGGGGTGAGCTGTCCGAAGCGGGTCAGGATCGAGCTCTGCATGACATCACCGAAGTTGGCCGTGTTCTGCCGATGGCCTTCGAGGAACATGCTGCTGCCGGTGAAGGGGTCGACGCCGGGATCAAAGGCGGCCAGCGCAGACGGCAGCCGGTAGACGAAGTGACCGTAGTGAACGACACGATGCGGATGCCGGTCCGGCTGCGCATCGAACGCGGCCTGCGCCTCCGCCTGCTGGCGAGTGCGGTGCTCGGCCGCTGCCGCCACATGGTGGAGCGACACGACCGTCGCGGTGACGGTCAACGCGACCATCAGCACAATGCCGGCCAGCGCCGTGCGCTGCCTGACCAAGGCGCGCAGTTCGTTGCGCATCACCGAGAGCAGTGCGCTCATGCGGCGCGTTCCCGGCCCACGAAGTGCGCATGCAGCGTGCGCAGGTCAAAATCCCTGCGCTCGGCTTCATACACGATGCGGCCATTGTCCAGCACGCCGATGCGATCGGCGATCTCCACCGCCCCCAGCAGATCGTGGGTCACCATCAGCACCGCGGTCCCACGTGCCCGGACCGGTTGCAGCAGCGCGTGGAAATCCGCACTCGCGCCGGGATCCAGGCCGGACGTCGGCTCGTCCAGCAGCAACAGAGGCACCTCCCGCATCAGCGCCAGCGCGATGGCCACTTTCTGCCGCATGCCTTTCGAGAAGCCGGAAAGACGTTGCGACCACGCGGCTTCCTGCAGGCCCGCCGCACGCAGTGCGTCGGCGATTGCGCTTGCAGGCTGGCGGCGACCACTGAGCGAAAGCAGGTAGTCGACGTTCTCCACCGCCGTGAGGTGGTCGTACAACGCCACGTTCTCCGGCAAATAGGCCAGCTGTGCACGGGCGCGCTCCGGATCGGCCCATGGCGTCAGGCCTGCCACCCGCACATCCCCTGCGGTGGGCCGCACGAAACCGAGCAGCGCCGACAGCGTGGTGGATTTTCCGGCCCCGTTGCCCCCCAGCAATGCATAGATATGCCCGCGATCAACCGTCAGGTCGAGGCCGGACAGCACCGACTTGCCGGCAAAGGAAATGGAAAGGTCGCGGATCTCGACAACAGGCGTATCGGCAGGCACAGGCAGTCCCTTTGAAAGCAGGCCGCGCAGCCTATCACGATATGATATTACATAACATTACTGTCATGAGGCGCAGGCCGCTGGGCTTCTCCTCGCGCCGGGTCAGCTCGCCGGTTCCGATTTCAGCAGTTGCGCCAGCCTCGCTACGATGATCGCGCGCTCGGCTGCATCGAGGGTGCCGTTGTACATGGCCTCGTAGATCCACAGGCCATCGGCAGCGAGGCGTGCAATGAAGGGATCCCATGCCGAAGGCGCGACAGTGCCCGCTGCGGGCGGCGACGGTGCCCATCGCAGCATGGCCTCGTTCCACGGCGCGCTGCCGGTCTCCGGATCCATCGATTCCAGCATGAACAACAGCTCGGCCCGGGTAGCGCTCTGTGCCGACACCCGCATGTAGGCCTCGTAGCGCTCCACGGCGGTGGTCTGCGCAGTGGGCTTGCCTGCGATCGCCTGCATGGACGCTTCCCAACCCTGCACCAGATGCGCATCGATGCCGCGCAGCAATGCCTCGCGCGAGGGGAAGTGATACAGCAGTCCACCGCGGGTAAGCCCCGCCTCGCTGGATACCGATTCGAAGGTCACCGCGCGCACGCCCTCGCGGTTGATCACGCGGACAGCGGCGTCGAGGATGCGGGTTTTGTTGCTGGCTCTCATCGGCTCAATGTACGGGATGGTTGCGCGCTTCGGCCACCGTCGGCGCGCGGCGCAGCAGCACGCCGGTGAGGATCGCGCCCGCCGCCAGCACCAGTGCGATCACGCCCAGCACCGTCTGGTAGCCGCGGTCGTAGGCCACGCGCACATCGTCCAGCCACGCCGGTGCGGTGTTGCCTGCCGCCTGCAGAGCGTGGCTGATGCCATCGCGCGCGGCAGCCGGCAACGACGCATCCACCGGCAGGAACGCCGTATACAGTGCGGCACCCAGGCTGCCGAGTATCGCCACGGCAAGCAGGCCGCCGAACTCGTACGCCACCTCTTCCACCGAGGACGCCATGCCGGCGCGGTGGGACGGCGCATTGCCGATGATGGCGGTGGAGGCGACCGAAATCGTGGCGCCCATTCCGATCCCGGTGAGCGCCATGCCGCCGATGACCCAGCCCAGTCCGTGCGGGAACCCGAACACGATCACCGCCACGCCCACGGCACCACAGGCGAGGCCGCCGCTGATCAACGGTCGCAGGCCCACCCGATGCAGGATGCTGCCGCCCAGCAGGGCGCTGGGCAGGCTGCCCAATGCCGCGACCGATACCAACAGGCCCGCCTGCAGGGGACTGAATCCAGCGATGAGCTGGAAGCGCTGCGTGGTCACCAACTGCAGGCCGGCCAACGCGAACAAGGTAAACACGGCCGCCAGCGTGCCCGACAGGAAGGCGCGGTTACGGAAGATCGCAAAATCGAGCAGCGGATACGGCAAGGTCTGTTGACGGCGCACGAAGGCAGCACCTGCGATCACCGCCACCAGCAGCGCGATCGCGCCGGTGACCCAGGCGGGCGGCACCGCGATCCAGGACTTGATGGCCAGCACCAGCCCGGACAGCGCGACCAGCGCGAGCAACGACGAGGCGACGTCCCACGTGCGACTGGCATCGGGCACGCCCTTTGGCGCGAGCACCAGGGTGGCGATGATCGCCAGCACCACCACCGGCACGTTGATGAGAAACACCGAACCCCACCAGAAGTGCTGCAGCAGCAGACCGCCGATGATCGGCCCAAGGGCTGCGCCGATGATCGCGACCGAGCCCCAGATCGCGATGGCGAGGTTGCGCTCGCGCTCTTCGTGGAAGGTGAGGCCGATCAACGCAAGCGTCGCCGGCATCATCGCCGCAGCCCCCACCGCCAACGCGGCGCGCGCACCGATCAACTGGCCAGCGGTCTGCGAGAACGCCGCCCCCAGCGAGGCCACGCCGAAGGCGACCAGCCCGGCCAGGAACATGCGGCGATGTCCGATACGGTCACCCAGCGTGCCGGCACCGAGCAACAGGCCGGCCATCACCAACGGATAGGCGTTGATGATCCACAGTTGCTGGCTGTCGCTGGCATCCAGTTCGCTGGCCAGCGTGGGCAGCGCCGTATAGAGCACGGAGTTGTCCAGGGTGACCAGCAACAGGCCGGCCGCCACGGTGAACAGCAGACTCCAACGACGGGCAGGAGAAAGGAGGGTCATGAGGGCGGCACGAAACGAGGAATAATCAAACTATACCGGACGTCCGGTATAGTTTGTGAACGCTGCACGCTGCAGCCGCTATCAGCGCCCTGCCGCGCCGGTCAGGCGACAACGAACGCAAGCGTGTAAAATCGCGTCTTTTGGCCCTTCCGAACATGGCGAAACCGTCACACCGGCCGCCCGTCGCAGGGCCTCCCCTGATCCGCACCCTGGCCCGCTTCGGCCACCCGCCGCTCTCCTCCGACAGCCCTGCCCTGCCCGCCGCGCTGGGCAACTGGGTCGACTGGAACCGCGCGGTCGCCCTGGCGCGCGCGTTGGACGGCGCACTGCCACCGGCTCCCGACGTCGCCGCGACGCTGACGCGTGAAGCCATTGAGGAGGAGTGTGCGCGTGCGCACAGCGCCCACCGCGATGCGGTCCACGCGCTGGTTGAGGCGCTCGACGATTCACTCGACGCGGCGGAACTGCAACGCCGCCACGCCTCCCTGCAGCGCGGGCAGCTCACGAGCACCGGCCGACTGCGCGGCCGACTGCGCGATCTGCTGGCGCAAGGGGACGCCCAGTGCGCGCGCCTGGCCGAGATCGATGCGGTGATGGAACAGGCACTGGCGCCGCGTGAGTTCCGCTTGCTGGACGCGCTCGGTGCGCGCCTGGCCGCCCATGCCAAGGCCACCTTGGCACCCGCCGATCCGGAAACCGGTGAAGACACGGCACCCGGCACGGCCTCCCCTCCTTCCGCGCCCTGGCCGGCGGCACTACGCGACGATGTGCGCGAACTGCTGCTGGCCGAGCTCGACCTCCGCTTCCACCCGATCGAGGGGCTGCTTGCGGCCCTTCATCCGCACCGAGCAGGACCCCATGCTGCGTAACGCTTTGCACCTGATCATCTTCGTCCTCGGCCTGAGCGCCGCCCTGTGGATCGGCATCGGCTATATCGGCCACCACGCCGTGGGCGCGGCAGTCGCCTTCCTCATTGCAGCTTGCTACTGCGTGGGCGCGATGGAGCTGCTGCAGTTCCATCGCGCCACCCGAGCGCTTGCCACCGCCGTGGCCGACGCAGGCAGTGCACGCGATGACCTCGGCAGCTGGCTGCTGCGCTTGCCGGAGGGGCTTCGCACCGGTGCCCGCCTGCGTATCGAAGGAAGCCGCGCCGCCCTGCCCGGCCCGGCGCTGACGCCCTACCTGGTCGGCCTGCTGGTGCTGCTGGGCATGCTCGGCACGCTGCTCGGCATGATGGCGACCCTGCGCGGCACCGGTGTGGCGCTGCAGAGCGCGACCGATCTTGCGGCCATCCGCGGCTCGCTGGCCTCGCCGGTCGAAGGACTTGCGGTGGCGTTCGGCACCTCGATCGCCGGCGTCGCGGCATCGGCCATGCTCGGCCTGCTGTCGGCACTGCTGCGCCGCGAACGCCACGCAGCCGTGCAGGCGCTGGACCTGCGCATCGGCAGCGACCTGCAGGCCCACGGACAGGCATGGCAGCGCAATGAAAGCCTGCGCCTGCTGCAGGGTCAATCCGACCTGCTGCCCACCCTCGTGCAGCAGATGCACGCACTGGTAGAGAGCGTGCAGCAGGCGAACCAAGCCAGTCACGCGCAGTTGGATGCGCGGCAGGACGCGTTCCTGATCCGCCACGAGCAGACACAGCAGCAGCTGACCCAGCAGATCCAGTCCGTCGTGGACGGCATGCAGCAGGCAAGCGCGGCCAGCCACGATCAGCTTGCCGCGCGCCAGGAGGCGTTCCTGACCCGCAACACCGAGGCGCAGGTGCAACTGGCCGATGCGCTGAGTACGTCGCTTGAGCGTGCCGTGACCCGCGGCAGTGAAGCCATCGGCAGCGCCCTGCAGCCCCTGCTGCAGGAAACGCTGGGCAGCCTGGAAGATACCGCTACGCGTACACAGGCAAGCGTGACCTCCGCCGTACAGCAGCAATTGGACGGCGTGCAGGCCGCCATCGACCGCGTATCCACCGAGGCGGATCGTCGCGTGGACAGCGCGCTGCAGGACCAGCAGCAGTCCAGTCGGGCGCTGCTTGATGCGCTGCGTGGGTCGCATGACGAAGTGATCGAGCGGCAGCAGCAGCGCAACGAAGAGCTGCTGCAGCAGATCGATGCGCGCCAGCGCGAACAGCAGCAACGGCTGGGCAGCGAATGGTCGGCGCTTGCGGAGCGCCAGCAACAGGCGCTCGCGGCCGTGACAGAACACGCGAGCCATTCCGCACAGGCGTCCCTGCTTGCCCAGCAGCACCTGGTCCGCGACACGCTGACCGACCTGCAGCAGCGCCAGGAAGCACTGATCGAGCGCGCTGGCGAAGGCGACGCCGCCCGGCTGACACAGTGGTCGGAGGCCTTTGCCACGATCACCGAACAGACTGCCCTGCGGTGGGAACACAGCAGCGAGCAGGCGCGCCAGCAGCAACAGCAGATCATCGCCACCCTTGAAGCGGCCGCGCGCGGGATCAGCGAAGAAGCGCGCGCACAATCCAGCGCGACCATCACGGAGATTGCGCGCCTGCTGGAAACGGCAAGCGAGGCGCCGCGTGCCGCCGCCGACGTGGTTGCCGAGCTGCGCCAGCGCCTGTCCGACAGCCTGGTGCGCGACACCGCCCTGCTGGAAGAGCGCGCGCAGTTGCTGGGCACGCTGGGCACGTTGATGGAGTCGATCCAGTCTGCCTCGCTGGCCCAGCGCGGTGCCGTCGATGACCTGATCACGAACGCACAGGGGCTGATGCAGCGCACCGGCGAGCACTTTGCCGAACAGGTCGACGCACAAGCGCAGACCCTGCAGGCCGTGATCACCGGCGTCAACGATGCCGCCACCGGCACCCGCACGCTGGCCAGCGGGCTGGAAGGCGCGGTGACCACGTTTGCCGACAGCAGCACATCACTGTCCGCCCACCTGCAGCAGCTCGCCGGTGCGCTGGATGCCTCGCTGGCGCGCAGCGATGAGCAACTGGCGTACTACGTGGCGCAGGCACGTGAAGTCGTTGACCTCAGCCTGTTGTCGCAGAAGCAGATCACCGAGGAGCTTCGCCAGCTGGGCGATGCACGTGGCGCAGCAGGTTCGGCATGAGCCTGCATGACGAACTGGAAGACGAAAGCAGCACCCCCATCTGGGCGGCGTTCGGCGACCTGATGTCGGTGCTGCTGGGCGCGTTCGTCCTGATCCTGGTCGGCGTGGTCGCGATGCAACTGGAACTCACCAGCCGGCTGGACGCAGAGGTAAAGCAGCGCGAAGCCGCCGAGCAGACGCTGGAGCAGGCACTGGCCGGCCCCTTGGCGGGCGGGCGGGTGACGCTGGTGGATGGGCGCATCGGCATCAGCGGGAACGTCCTGTTCGCACTGAACTCCGATCAGTTGCAGCCCGAAGGACGCGAGGTGCTGCGCAGCCTGGCCGGACCGCTGAAAGGCTGGCTGGCGCAGCGCCAGGACATCCTGATGGTCAGCGGCTTCACCGATGACCAGCCGGTCCACGCCCACAACCGCCAGTTCGCCGACAACTGGGAGCTGTCGGCGCAGCGCTCGCTTACGGTTACCCGGACGCTGATCGCCGAAGGCCTGCCCGCATCTGCGGTGTTCGCCGCGGCCTTCGGCGCCGAGCAGCCGGTCAGCTCCAATGCGGACGAAGCCGGCCGCGCACGCAATCGCCGGGTGGAAATCGCACCAATGCCGCGACCCGGCGCGAAGGCGCCCACCGATGGCCACTGAGCAGGACGTACAGGGATTGGCGGGCCTGGTCAGGCGGCTGGACGAAGCGTCAGCGTCCGCCGCGCACTATCCGCACCTGCCTGCCTTGCAGCCGCTGCGCGATGCCTGGCAACAACTGCACGCGGACAGCCGCCTGCGCATCGCCTTGCAGCAGACCCCCGCCGAAGGCGGCCCGCTCAATTCGGCCGTCCTGGTGCACCGGATGCTGGACACGATGCACGCGCTGTCGCCGGCGTACCTGCGCCACTTCATCGCCCACGCCGACACGCTGGCCTGGCTGGAACGCTTGCCACCGGCCAACGCAGCAGCCACCAAACGCCCGCCCCGCAAGCGCCGGTAAGCGCCGAGCGGCAGAGCCGTGTGGTAGAGCCGACTTTAGTCGGCTTACGGACAGCAGCCGACTGAAGTCGGCTCTACCAGGAGCAGAACAGCGCCGCGCCGCGCCGCATGTATCCCACCCACGCATCAGCAGCACCGTGGATGCCCGGGAGCATTACAATCCGGGCGCCCCGTCCATCGGGACGCCCGCGCCGTCCCGCGATCACGCGTCGCGCTGGGCCTGCAAACGCGTCAGGTCAGCAAAACGGGACAGCGACATCAGGTGCTGGTGCACCAGGCCCAGCCAGCCATTGCGGTGCCATTCCAGCACCACTGCATCGGGCAGCGCCTGCAGCTTTTCCACGTCCACCACACTGAAGCCCTGCAGGGTCAGCTCGCGACCGTTCGGCAGGCGCACATTCGCATTGCGCACGGCCAGCAGGTCGTGTTCGATCAGCGCCTTGGAAAACGCCTGCGTGCGATCATGCTCGCCCGTGAAACGGCCGCAGAATTCCATCGCCTGCTGCAGCAGTTCGCTCGGCTTGCCGTCCACGAACAGCGCTTCGCCTTCCGTGCCGCCCTTGACCAGGCGATCACTGTCTTCGTCCACACCGAGCACGAAGTTCTGGCTGCCGTCGGTGTCGATGAAGATGAAGGGATGACGGCGCACGTAAGCGGGCACGTAGGTGTCTGGCTCCCACTTGCCATCGGTGATGAAGAGGTTGGTTTCCGTGACACCCGTGGCGGCCATCGGCACCGCGCCGGGGCCAGCGAACAGGATCGGGAAGTGATGCAGCGCCAGCGAGAACTCGCCGACGATCAGCGGGATCGCATTGCTCTTCGCCGCAAAATCCAGCTTGCCCGGCAGAATGCGCAGGTCACCGTGGATATCGGACTGCAGCGGCACCGGGCGGCTGTAGAACAGGATGTTGCTGCCTTCTGCGGGCGGGGTGTCGTTGCCGGTCGTCATCGTGGAATGCCATCTCTACTCGTCGCGCCAGCCATCCCGGGCGCGCATGCGGGTGGAACTTCAATCCCGCATTATCAACAAGCCGTGTTGCAATCACCACCCCGTCACGAATGACTCATTTCAGCTGCAGCGGATAACGCTGCCACAACACGTGCACGAGGAAGCCGGTGAGCTCGGCATCCTTGCCGCGGATGGACGAGCGGATCTTGTCCAGCAGCACCATGTCGCTGCACTTGCGCACGTCAGCATGATTGGCCTGGCCCGCCCGACGTGCACGGTAGCGCGCCGCGCGCTGCGCATCGCTCATCGCATACCCGAATTTCGGCGGCCTGCCCCGCTTGCGCGGCAGGGACAGTTCAAAGGTGCCGGGGTCTTTATCGTCGCGCATGCGGGGGGACAGATGAAACGGCCGCGCACTTTATCGTGAGGCATCACTTTAATCCAGCTTTTTCGTCACGAATCCGCTTGATTTCAGGCGTCTCGCCACTGTTTTTCAATCGCCTCCACATACGTCACCCATCGCCAGCTGTTATTGATGCGAATGCTTCTTGATTGCATCTCTGGCTCGGTGGCGTTACGCTGGCTGTCACCTTCATCAACCGCAGGGCCCCGCGCACCTGGATCTGCCTGATCCGTGCGGCGCCGGCCGGCACACGCACGCCCATGACCCAGACCGCACGCGCCCCGCTCTCCTCTCTTTCATGCCACCCGCTCGCCCTCGCCTGCGCGCTCGCCGCGTTCGCACCCGCTGTCCACGCGCAGCACGGCAGCGCTACCGAGCTGGATGCAGTCCGTGTCAACGCGTACCGCGCGGCGAACAGTGTCAGCAGTGCCACGAAAACCAGCACGTCGGTTGCCGAAACACCGCAGTCCGTGTCGGTGATCGAACGCGCCGAGCTGGATGCGCGCGGGGTGCAGTCGCTCAACGATGCCATGCGCTACGTGGCCGGCGTCAGCCTTGAGAGCTCGGGCATCGACAACCGCGTCGACGATTTCCGCATCCGTGGCTTCGATGCGGGTAGCTGGGCGAACAACGTGACCCTGGACGGGATGCGTGCACCGCAGGGCAGCCAGTGGAACCGCAGCATGTTCGACAGTTGGAACCTGGAGCGCGTGGAAGTGCTGAAGGGACCGTCTGCG
This sequence comes from Stenotrophomonas sp. WHRI 8082, assembly GCF_040223995.2. Lineage (NCBI taxonomy): Bacteria > Pseudomonadati > Pseudomonadota > Gammaproteobacteria > Lysobacterales > Lysobacteraceae > Stenotrophomonas > Stenotrophomonas sp. WHRI 8082. The sequence continues at coordinate 71,223 of NZ_CP167826.1, forward strand.
GTGATGTACGGCCAGGTCGCACCCGGCGGCATGGTCAACCAGGTCAGCAAGACGCCGCAGCCGGACCAACGTCAGCAACTGCGACTGGGGCTGGATGCGCACGGTCAGTACAGTGCAGCGTTCGATGTGGGCACCGGCACCGACGATGATGCGCACCTGGTGCGCCTGGTCGGCCTGTATCGCGACGGCGACACGCAGATCAAGTACACCGAGCAGCAGCATTGGTTCCTGGCGCCGAGCTACACCTGGCAGATGGCCGAGCGCACGCGCATCACTTTGCTGGGCATGTATCAGAAGGACGACGGCGGGTCGACCTACCAGTTCCTGCCGATGGACGGCACGCTGCGCGCCACGTCGCAGGGGCACATGAAGAACACGACCTTCATCGGCGAACCGGACTGGAACACCTTCAACCGCACCCTGTGGACAGCAGGCTGGATGTTCGAGCACGCCTTCAATGACCAGGTGACCTTCAGCCAGAGCGCGCGCCGCACGCACGTGGATTCCCTTTATCGCGGCGTAGTGACCAATGGCGCACTCAACGCCGACGGCCGCACGCAGGCACGACGCGCCACCTACGGCACCGGCGATTCCGATGGGGACACCTTCGATACGCGCCTGCAGGCGCGCTTCACGACGGGCAACGTCGACCATGTCGCGCTGCTGGGCTGGGACTGGCAGCGTGCGGACTGGGAGGGCGTGCGCGGCGCGATGAGCAGTCCGCGCCCGATCGACATCTTCAACCCGGTCTACACCGGCTACGTGCCGCAGGTCACCTCACTCAGTCCCACCGAGGGCAGCAATCGGCAGAGTGGTGTCTACCTGCAGGACCAGCTTGCGCTGGGCAACTGGCGGTTAACGCTGGGAGGGCGCTACGACTGGACCAAGGACGACGCATCGAGCGCGACACGCAATCCGGTCACCGGCGCAACGGTCACGCAACCGCGCAGCGTGATCAAGAATGAAGCATTCACCGGCCGCGCGGGCCTGCTGTACGTGTTCGACAACGGGCTGACGCCGTATGTCAGCTATGCCGAATCATTCCAGCCCTCCTCCACCAGCCCGCTGAACAACTTCGCCGGGACTGCATTCGATCCGGTGACGGGCACCCAGTGGGAGGCGGGCATCAAGTACCAGCCCGCTGCGATCGATGGCCTGGTCACGCTGTCTGCGTTCGACCTGCGCCAGCAGAACCTGCTCACCCAGGATCCGGACCCGAGCCACAACACCTGTGGCGCCACCGCCGATGCGCGCTGTTCGATCCAGGACGGTGAGGGGCGGGTGCGTGGCGTGGAACTGGAGGGACGCGTGACGCCCTTCGAAGGCTTCAGCCTGATCGGCGCCGCTACGTGGATGGATTCGGAGATGACCCGCTCCGACCAGTACCAAGGCAAACAGCTGATCATGGTGCCGGACTACACCGCTTCGTTCTGGGCGGACTACACGTTCCGCGGCGGCGCGCTGGATGGTCTCAGCCTTGCTGCGGGCACGCGCTACAACGGGCGCAGCTACGGTGACAGCGCGAACCTGTACCGCATTCCCGGTTACACCCTGTTCGACGCGGCCATCCGCTACGACGTGGGCCGCATCGGCAACAGCGATCTGCAGCTGGCGTTGAACCTGAGCAACCTGGCGGATCGCCGCTACGTTTCCACCTGCACCACGGTGTCATCGTGTTATTACGGCAGCGGCCGCACGGTGATGGCGACCGCACGTGTGGGTTGGTAACAGCAGAAGCCGGTTGTTCGTTCCGGCCCCGCGATGCCGGACACAGGCCGCGCTGCGCGCTCGCCGACCCTGGGTCGGCGTTACCCGCCGGGCACAAAAAAGGGGCGGCCGTGGCCGCCCCTCACTTCCTTTCCTCATGCTGCCGGCGCGTAGCCATGCAGCTGCATCGTGCTGCTGGCGCGCCCCTGGCTGAGCGAGCGCAACGCGTTGCTGTAGCCCACCAATCGGGCCAGTGGGACCAATCCGCTGACCTGCGATCGACCGTCCTGCTCGTCGATCGCCTGCACCCGGCCGTGGCGCCGCTGCAGGTCACCGACCACGTCGCCGACCGTCGTGGCAGGTGCCAGCACCTCAAGCGCCATCAGCGGCTCCAGCAGTTGCGTGCCGGCCTGCAACAGGGCGGACTTCACCGCCTCTGCGCCAGCGCGATGGAACGCCTGCTCGGACGAGTCCTTCGCATGGGTCTGGCCGTCAAGCAACACGACGTCCACCCCCACCACCGGGTGACCCTGTGGCCCGCTTTCCAGCGCCACGCGCACGCCCTGCTCCACTGCCCGGATGAAGCCACGCGGTATCGCGCCGCCGACCACGCGGTCGATGAACACCACGGCATCGTCGTCGCGGGGACGCAGGTCCAGCACCACGTGGGCAAACTGGCCCTGCCCCCCACTCTGCTTGACCACACGGCCCACCATGCCCAGCACCTCGGCGGCCGGCTTTTCCAGGTAGGCCACCCGGGGCTGGCCCACCCGCACGTCCACCTTCCACTCGCTGCGCAGGCGTTCGATCATCACCTCCAGGTGCAACTCGCCCATGCCCCATACCCGCGTTTCACCGCTGTCCTGATCGGTTTCCACGCGGAACGACGGATCTTCCTGGGCCAAGCTGGCCAGCCCTTGGCTGATGCGCAGCAAGTCACTGGCCTGCACCGCTTCCAGCCGCCATGCCAGCACCGCCGGCTGTGTCTGGATGGCTTCCAGCACCAGCGGCTGCTTCACCGCCGACAACGTCTCGCCGCTGCTGGCGTCCTTCCAGCCCATCACCGCGACGATATCGCCGGCCTGCGCATGGTCGATGTCGTGCAGCTGGTCAGCCTGCACCCGCACCAGCCGCCCTACACGTCGTGAACCGACGCGGGAGCTGGCGACACGGTCGCCCACCCGCAGCGTGCCGGCGTACACGCGCACGAACGCCAGCGCGCCCTGCTGCGGATGCGTGACCTTGAACAGCAGCGCGGCCAGCGGCGCCTGCGCGTCGGGTAGCACGTCCACCACCGATTCGCCCTGGCGGGCAGTCACCGCAGGCCGGTCCAACGGCGAAGGCAGGTAATCCACTACCGCATCCAGCAGCGACTCGATGCCCTTGCCCTTGAACGCAGCACCGGCGAGCACCGGCACCCCAGCGCCGCGTACGGTGATCCGTCGCAGCGCCGCGCGCAGCGCTGCATCGTCCACCGCAGCGCCCTCCAGCCACGCATCGGCCACGCCGTCATCGAGCTCCGCGACGGCCTCGACCAACGCATCGCGCGCTGCCCGCCACGCCACGGCCTCCACGTCCGTCCAGGGTCGCCGCTGCAAGGTTCCTGCAGCGTCCCAGTGCAGCAGCTGGCGATCCACCAGATCGACCCAGCCAGCGAAGTCGCCTTCAGTGCCGACCGGGATGCCCAGGGGCAACGGACGTGCGTGCAGGCGCTCGGCGAGCTGCTGCACCACGCGATCAAAGGACGCGCCGACTCGGTCCATCTTGTTGACGAACGCGAGCAGCGGCACGCCATGCCGACGCGCCTGCCGCCATACGGTTTCAGACTGCGGCTGCACACCGTCGACGGCCGAGAACACGGCGACCGCACCGTCGAGCACGCGCAATGAGCGCTCCACTTCGATGGCGAAATCGATGTGTCCGGGGGTGTCGATCAAGGTCAGGCGATGTGCCGGCAGATCGCGCGGCGCCCAGTGCGCCTGCACGGCGGCCGCGCCGATGGTGATGCCGCGCTCGCGCTCGATCGCCGAAAAATCGGTGGTGGCCGCCCCGTCGTGGACTTCGCCGACGCGGTGGATCTGCCCGGTTTTCCACAACAGGCGTTCGGTGAGCGTGGTCTTGCCCGCGTCGATGTGCGCGATGATGCCCAGGTTGCGGCGCAGCGAAAGGGTGTGGGTGTTCATGGTGGAGCTCCTGCTGATGCCAACCACAAGGAACCGCGTGTCCCGGTTGGCGGCAGGACACGCGGCTAGCGTTCGGTCTCGGCGATCTGGTGCATGGCACGTTCTCCTTCGTGGGTGCGGCGGTTGAAAACAAAAAAAGCGCCCGGTTGGGCGCTCTGCTGGGGGTCCAAGGGCGACCGGTATGCGGTCAGCGGCCTTGCAGTCCACCGGGCAGACGCCCCCGTTCCGCGCAGGCGCGGAGCAGCAGGTGAAACGTCAGCAGCGGAACAGCGTTCATTGGACGGGCCAGCGAATGAAATGGAAGAGAGGCGCTAGTGTGCGCTTGTTCGCGCTGGAAACAAGCGCTGATTGAATGCACCAGCAGAACACTGCAACGGATTACAGGGCATTCGATCGATCTGGCTACACCACCACGACCAGCGGCACCGGCCGCCGTGGGTGTTGCAGCACCAGCACGTCCTGCTGGTACACGCGGCGCAACGTGGATTCGGTCAGCACATCGGCAGGCGGCCCATCCGCCGCCACGCGCCCCTGCTCCAGCAGCACGATGCGATCGGCATAGCCTGCGGCCAGATTGAGGTCATGCAGGACCACGATCACGCACGCCCCGGCATCGGCCAGGCCGCGGACGGTTCGCAGCGTGCGCTCCTGATGGCGAAGGTCGAGCGCGGCCGTCGGCTCATCGAGGAACAGCACCGGCGTGGCCTGAGCCAGCACGCGCGCGAACGTCGTGCGTGCGGACTCCCCGCCGGAGAGCTGCTGCACCTCGCGCTGGCGGAGCGGCTGCAGCTCGGCCGCATCCAGTGCAGCCTCTACCTGGCGTGCATCGTGAGCAGGCTCGGGCGGATGCGGCAGGCGCCCCATCGCCACGACCTCTTCCACGCTGAAGGCAAAGCGCACGGCATGCTCCTGTGGCATCACCGCACGCTCGCGCGCCAGCGCGCCGGCCTGCATCGCCTGCAGCGGCCTGCCATGCAGCAATACCTCGCCCGAATCGGCCTGCAGGTCGCCGCATGCCACGCCGAGCAGGGTGGACTTCCCTGCCCCGTTCGGCCCGACCAGCGCCGTGACGGTGCCGGCCATGAACCCCAGGTCGACCGCCGCGAGGATGGCCCGCTGCTGGCGCACGACGCCCACGTTGCGAAGGGTCAACAGCACGCTCATACGCCTCCCTTGCTGCGCCGCTGCATCACCAGCCACAGGAAAAACGGCGCCCCCAACGCAGCGGAGAACAGGCCAAGTGGAATTTCAGATGGCGGATCCAACGTCCGCGCGATGGTGTCGGCCACCACGATCAGCAATGCACCCAGCACGCCGGACAGTGGCAGCATCCAGCGATGTCCCGGCCCCACCAGCAGCCGTGCCACGTGCGGAACAATCAGGCCGACGAAGCCGACCGAGCCGGCGAACGCGACGGCGGCACCGACCAGCAGCGCACTGAATGCCACCAGCCGGCGACGCGTCCGCGCCACATCCAGACCCAGATGCTGCGCCTGTCGCTCCCCCAGCGCCAGCATGTCCAATGGCGTGGCAAGCCGCAGCAGGCACACCACTCCGATGGCGAACAGCGGCACCACCGCTGCCACATCGGCCCAGTCCGCGCTGGCCAGCGAACCCAGCTGCCAGAACACCAGCGACTGCAGTTGCGCCTCGCTGGCGATATACGTGAAGAAGCCGATCAACGCCGAGCAGAACGCTGCCATCGCGATACCGACCAACAGCAGGGTCGCATTGCCATCACCCCGGCCGGGCCGGGCAAGCGCGTACGTGATGCTGATCGCCACCGCGCCCCCCGTGAACGCAGCCAGTGGGATCACCCATCCGCCCACGGTGGCCGCGCCGAGCACGATGGCCGCGACCGCGCCCAGGGCCGCGCCCTGGCTGACACCGACGATCCCCGGATCGGCCAGCGGATTGCCGAACAAGCCCTGCAGGCTGGCACCGGCCATCGCCAGCGACGCCCCCACGATGGCACCCAGCAGCACGCGCGGGATCCGCAACTGCCACACCACGGCCACATCGCGCGCGCTTACCTGCGCGGCATCCACCAGGCCCAGCTTCACCCCCAGCGCCTGCAGGACCTCCATCGGCGGCAGGCGCAACGGCCCGACAGCGAACGACGCCAGCACCGCCGCCAGCAGGGCGATGAACACCACCAGCAGCATCAGCTGGCCACGTCGGCGTCGCCGGTCCGGTGGCAGCTGGAACGACATCACGGTCATGCCGGCGGAAGCGCCGCCAGTGCCCGCGCCAGTGCCAGCGCGCCCGCCCCCGAGCCCACGCTGGTGTACTTCAACTGCAGGTCCGGCATCACCCACACCCGTCCGGCCTGCCCGGCCGGCGTCTGCTTGAGCGTCGGATAGGCCTTCCACAGACCGTCGGCACCGCCGAACAACTGCAGGTCATGCGCAGTGACCAGAATCACCTCCGGCGCAGACGCCAGGACACCTTCGTTGCTCAGCGCGGAAAAATTGGCCACACCCGCTTCGGTCCCGATGTTCAGACCGCCCGCCAACGCGATGAGCGTGCCGGAGGCACTGTCTGCACCGGCCACGGTCGGATTGCCGCCAGCGCCCGTGGCTGATACGTGGATGACCCGGGGCCGACGCGTGCTGGCCGCAGCGATCGCGGCGGCTTCTTTCAGCTGTTCTTCCACCGCACGCGCCAGTACTGCACCGGCCTCGGCGCGCCCCACCGCGGCGGCCACCTTGCGCACCTTGTCAGGCGCCGGCTGCAGATCGTCGATGATCACCGCATCCTGCCCCACCGCACGCAGCTTGTCCGCCAGATCGCCATGACGGCGCAGGCTGTTGCCCAGGAACAGTGACCCGCCGAGGCTGAGCACGCCTTCCACGCCCGTAGTGCGATTGAACAGGAAGCGATGGGGCGCAGACCGGCCCGCATCGGTCGTCGCGTTGGTCGGTGCGGCGAAGATCTGCGCGCCCTGCCCGAATGCCTCGATCACCGCGATGATGTCATCGCCGCCCGCGATGATGCGGCTGGCATCGTCGACCTCCACCTCCACGCCGTCGTCGGACCGGACCCGGGCCGGCAACGTTGCCTCGCCCGCCGCCACCGACGGCACGCGCTCGCCGCCGATCCGTTGCCAGCCGGGCGGCAGCACGGCGGAAGGGTCCGCCTGCTTTTCCGGTGCGGCGGAAGGCGTTGCAGCAGCCTGTACGGCCACGTCGGCCTTCGCCGGCTCGCCACTTCCGCTGCAGCCACTCACGGCAAGGGCGACTGCCATCGCCATGGCCAGCGTCGAAGCGGATCGGGTGATCGGATGGTTCATGCAGGGGCTCCTGGAGGGGGCGACACATGGCCGCCCCGTCGATACGGGTGCAGGTTACGGTTGGCGCAGCGCGATACGGGTGATCCGGTCACCGTTCGGATCGTCGGCGCCCTTGGATTTGTTCACGGCGAAGACATTGCCCTTCCCGTCGGCACGCACGTGGTTGGGGAACGTACCGCCATCGAGATTGCCGACTACCTTTCCATCGACATCCACCACCGTCACCGTGCCCGCACCGCGATTGCTGACGTAGGCCAGCGCGGACACCGGATCGAAGGCGACGTTGAGGGCGCCGGCACCCACGGCGACATCGTGCAGCACCTTGCCTGCCGCCACGTCGACGATCAGCAGGTTGTCACTGCCCTGCGAAGCGACGAACAGACGCCCTGTCTTCGCATCGTAGGCCACGCCGGACGCACTGGCCGCATTGCCCAGTGCGATCACCTTGTCGACCTTGCCGCTGGCCACGTCGATCACCGCTGCTTCGGCGGTACCGATGCTGACGGTGAACAACTTGCCGGCGTGTTCGTCGAGCACCAGGCTCATCGGCACGAACTTGCCCTCGTCTTCGCCGGAGGCCAGCGTGATGGGGGGCAGCGACGCGAGCGTTCTGGCATCGAAGACCGACAGATGGTCCTCGCCGGTTGCCGACGCGAAGACCTTGCCGTGCACACTATCGACCACGACATCGCGCGCGTGCGGCACCGCGCCGACATCGAACTGGCGGACCAGCGACAGATCGGCCTGCCGATACACGGCGACCGTATCCTGCCGCGTGTTGGTCACCCACACGGTGCCGTTGGCATCATCTACGCCGACGCCGTACACCGCGTAGACACTGTCCCCTTTGCCGCCGGGCACCTTCGCCGGGGTGATGGTCTTGAGTACCTTCAGTGAAGCCGGATCCACCTTCAACAACTGCGACTGGGTCACCGGCGGGCGGCCCACGGCAGAGGTCACGAAGATCGCGTTGCTGGCCGCGCTGTACGCGCTCTGGTACAGGCCCTGCACCAGCTTGTTGGACGCCGAGCTGAAGCGATCCTGCCCGCTCAGTGCCAACTGCGGTGACACCCGCAGCGTGGCGACCGCAGCGGCCGCCGGACCCGTTGCGCGTGCGACCAAGGGATGCTGGCCCGGCACGGCGTCGTCTGGAATGAGCAGCTCCGTCTTGAACTGGCCGTTGTCATCCACCGTGAACGGCACCGGGGTCAGCACCGTGTCGCCACGCAGCAGATCCACCCGCTGGCCTGGGACGAAATCGCTGCCGATGATCTCTGCCTTGCCGCCCGCTACGGGGTTTTCACTGCGGGCGGTGAGCTTGCCCTTGAAGCCATTGGCCGGTGCATCGAACACGGGCTGTGCGGATACAGCGACGGCGAACAGGATGCCGGCGGCGAGGATGCTGGTGCGAAGCGGAGTACAGAGGGTCATGACAGGCTCCTTGCAGGGGTGCGCCGTCTGGGCGCAGGGTGTCATTGCCTGGGCGGTTCGCCTGCCATGCGCAGGATGCCTGGGTAGGGTGGTCTGCGACGGGGTCGCCGCAGGCCGGAAATCAGGGGCGTGCGGGGTCACCGCTGTGATCGGCGATACCGTACAGCGCGGACAGCGCGGCCTTGAACGAGGCCGGCAACATCGGCCCGTGGCCCAAGCCCGGAAACTCGCGATAGCGCACTTCAAGACCCGGTTGCGTGGCAAGCCGACCGGCCAGTGCATGCGCGGCATCCGGCGGTGCGCCACCGATACGGCGCAGGTGCGCGACCACGCGCGGGTTGCCCATGTCGCGCACCCCGCGGTTGCCGGTGCGCTCATCCCCACCCAGCATCACCCACAACTGGGCGGACTGGCCGGCGCGGTTTTCGCTGAACTGGGTTTCCATGTCGCCCAGCGGTGCACCTTGGCTCCACCACAACGACGGACTGGCCGCGATGTACTGCTGGAACGCCGCGGGCCGGGTGTACAGGCTGCTGAGCACGAACAGCCCGCCCAGTGAATGGCCCCACAGCGCTTGCTGCTGCGCATCCACGTTGGCGCGCCGCGCGACCTCGGGTTTGATCTGGCGCTCGATGACTTCCTGGAACGCGAACGCGCCGCCGCCGACGACCTGCGCGGTGCCGTTTTCATCGTCGGCGCGGTCGATCCAGACGGTGTAGTCGCGGGTGCGCTGCAGCGAATCGATGCGGCGCTCGTTGTCATAGCCGACCAGCACAAGCACCGGCGGCGCCTTGCTGGCGGCGAGCTCGGTCAGCAGCGGCGGGTCGAGCACCATCGCAACGGCATTGCCATCCAGGGCATAGAGCACCGGAGCGGGAGTCGCACTGGCCTTCAACGGGATCGCGAGATTGACGCGCCAGTGGCGCTCCCCGTCCGGACTGTGGACCACGAACCGTTCGAAACGGTAGCTGGAAGAGGGAGCATCGAGCACGGTCCGGCCCATCATCTGATCGGGATTGCGCTGCTGCGCCTGCACGGACATCGCGGCAGCGAGGCCGGACAGGCAGCATGCGGTGAGCAGTGCAGCGCGTTTGAGGAAGGACGTGCGGTGGAACATGGGACAAGGCTCGCAACAGGTGCGCCGGCACCGGCCGGTGTCCGACAAGGCATCGAACGCCTCGTACGCCAGTCTATCAAATGCGAATGGTTCTCGCTTTCGCTTCCGCAACGCCCGAGCACGTCTGACGGCCAGCGGCCGTCACTACCGGTGAAACGGCCTGCACCCGGTACCGCCGAGCCACGCTCGGCGAGCGCGCAGCGCGGCGCCTTTGTTTCTCCGCCGAGCACGGCTCGGCGCTACCAGGGCGACGTGCCCCACGATTGCGCCCTCACAGCGCCCGCGCGGACTCCGCCAAGCGTGCACCCAGCCACACCAGGAACATGCCGCCGACCACGCTGACGCCCAGGTACAGCGGCACCAACGCAGCCCGATCATTTCGCGCAAACACCAGGGTTTCCAGCATCAGTGACGAGAACGTGGTCAAGCCACCCAGCAACCCGATCACCAGGAACGCGCGCAACAACACCACGTTGCCCCCACGCTGCTGCAGCCACACCAACAGGTAACCGGCAACGAACGCGCCGATGAAGTTCGCCGTCAACGTGCCCCACGGAAATCCCTGCCCCACACTGCGCAGCAGGGCATCACCGATCAGGAACCGCAGCGCCGACCCCAGTGCGCCGCCGGCCATCACCAGTCCCAGCTGCTGCCACCACAGGCCACTGCCCATCAGCTGTCGCCCTGCCCCACGTCCTGCTTGCCCGCCCGCGCCTGCTCGCGCTGCGCGCGCAGCCGGTCCAGCTTTTCCTTCAGCTTGATCTCCAGCCCGCGCGCGACCGGCTGGTAATAGACGCGCTCGCCCATCGCATCCGGGAAACCCGTCTGGTCCAGCGCGATGCCGCCCTCCACATCGTGGTCGTACTGGTACGTCGCGCCATAGCCCAGGTCCTTCATCAGCTTGGTCGGCGCATTGCGCAGGTGCAGGGGCACCTCCAGCGTGCCCGATGCACGCACGTCAGCGCGCACCTGGTTGAAGGCGGCATAGCCGGCATTGGATTTGGCGGTGCTGGCCAGATACAGCACCAACTGCGCAAAGGCGAGCTCGCCTTCCGGGCTACCCAAGCGCTCGTAGATATCCCACGCTTCCAGCGCCATCGACTGCGCACGCGGGTCGGCCAGGCCGATGTCTTCGATCGCCATGCGGGTCAGGCGACGCGCCAGATACGCAGGATCGCACCCGCCATCCAGCATCCGCGTCAGCCAATACAGCGCCGCATCCGGGTTCGATGAGCGCACCGATTTATGCAGCGCCGAGATCTGGTCGTAGAACTGTTCGCCGCCCTTGTCGAAGCGACGGGTGCGGTCGGCCAGCACCTGCAAGAGGGTCTGCGGGGTGATCCGGCCGCCCTCGTCCACGGCCAGTTCGGCAGCGATTTCCAACAAGGTAAGCGCACGTCGCACGTCACCGTCAGCCGCCGTGGCGATCTGCAGCAGCAGCGCGTCATCGACCTCGATGCCCTCGGTGCCCAGGCCACGCTCGCTGTCGGCCAGCGCACGTTGCAGTGTCTCCACGATGTCCTGCGGCGACACGCCTTCCAGCACGTGCACGCGACACCGCGACAGCAACGCCGAGTTCAGTTCGAACGACGGATTTTCCGTGGTCGCGCCCACGAACAGGATCGTGCCGCGCTCGATGTGCGGCAGAAAGGCGTCCTGCTGGGTCTTGTTGAAGCGATGCACTTCGTCGACGAACAGCACGGTGCGGCGCCCTTCGGCGAACCGCTGCGCCGCTTCGGCCAGTACCTGGCGCACCTCGGGCAGGCCGGACAGCACCGCCGAGATGGCACGGAACTCCGCGTCGGAATACTGCGCCAGCAACAAGGCCAAGGTGGTCTTGCCGCAGCCCGGCGGCCCCCACAGGATCATCGAGTGCACGCGTCCGGACTCGACCGCACGACGCAACGCGCTGTCCGGCGCCAGCAGGCGCTTCTGCCCGACCATCTCATCGAGCGTGCGTGGGCGCATCCGCTCGGCGAGCGGGCGCAGGTGATCCCGATCCACGCTCAGTAGATCAGGGCCGGGAAATGAAGAGGTACGTTGTCTGGCCACACGCCTATTGTAAAGCCACGACCCTGCACGCGCCGAGCAGGGCCCGGCGCGCGGGCGCCATCATTCGCCGATGACGTCGGTGCCAGCGGGCGGCGTAAAGGTGAACGTGCCGCGTGCGAACGTCGGGTTGCGCTTCCAGCCGCTGAAGCTGATCTGCGTGCGCTGGCCGACGGCATCGGTGATTTCCATCCGCGCCAGCCCCTGTGCATTGAAGCCCAGGGCGGCGAACTGGAAGCTGGCCTCGGTTTCACGCTTCGGCGTCAACGACAGCCACTGCAGCCCATCGCGCGGCGCCGCTTCTTCGCTGACATCGTATTGCTGATCCAGCAGGGCCGGATTGATCAGCGCAGTCAGCGGGCTGTTCTGTTCTTCCTTGCCCTGCGCGCGCACGGTAGCCTGCTCCAGATCGGGCTCATACATCCACACCTTGCTGCCATCGGCCACGATCTGCTGCACGTGCGGGCGCTGGTACTCCCAGCGGAACAGGCGCGGCGCGGACAATGCGACGCGGCCACTGGTGGTTTCCTTCACCTTGCCACGCGTGTCGAATACCTGCTGGCTGAACTGCCCATCCAGACCCTTCAGGCCGGTGGTGAAGGTTTTCAGCTCATCGCGCGCACCTGCCCAAGCACTGGTCGAGACCAGGCACGCAGCGGCAAGCACGGTGGTGGCAAGGGAGCGTCGGATCTTGGCGTGCATGTCGAGTTCCAGGAGAACGTGGAAGGATGAGGTGGAGTGTGCCCGGCATATGCTGAATGGGCGATCCATGGTGTCGTGGTCAGCCTGCGGCCGGCACCCGACCGTAGACGATCTGCCCGCGGAAGCCGCGACGTACCTGCTGGAACAGCTCGCGGAACGCGGCGTAGTCTGCGGGCTGGCACAGCGCCTCGTCGCCACGGACGGCATGCTGCTGCAGCCGGTGGCGGGCCACCACCTGCTGGCCATCGCGCTGCCACTGCACCGAATAGCGTCCGGCGGCGTTGCTGAAGTCCTGCGCGGCAGGCAGTGCGATGAGGGGCACGCCGTCCGGCAGCCGCACGCGGTAGGTCTCTTCGCGCAGGCTGGCGTCGCACTGGAACGGCGTGGCGTTGTCCGGCGCCGACGTCGCGGTGTAGGCGTCACGGAAGGATTCGGCCCCCGGCGGGTCGGGCAAGGTCATGCCGCCGACCAGGTTGAAATCCACGTAGTCGCTGGCGCTGAAATCGAAGACGTAGTTGAATCGCTGCTGCAGGTCCTGTGGGTCACCCTGCAACTGCAGACGGCCCTGCCCGTCGAAGCCAGAGGCGGCCATCATCGTGGCTTCGGCGCGCGCGCGGTTCTGTGCGTTCAAGCGCACGAACGACGCACGCATGCCGATTTCCGCACTGTCGCCGGGTTGCAGCCGGGTCTGGCCACGCAGGTTTCCAGCTCGGTCGAACACGAAATCCGCCTCGAACGCCATGCCGTTGCGCACGTCGTCGTTGGCCGGCGTACGCGCAAGCGTGGCCGGGCGGGTCAACAGCACGGGCGCACCGAGGTCGCCATTGGGCAGTTGCCCGGAGCGGGCCCACGCACTGGTGGAATCGAGATAGAGATCGAGCGAGGGCACATAGGTGATGGCGTGATTGAAACGCCCCAAGGTGGGCACCGCCGGCAGGGTCGGGCCGCCGGACGCGCCGATCAGCACGGCCGTGCTGTCGATGCCCTTCGCAGCCAACAGCGCTTCCAGGATCACCACGTGGTCCTTGCAGTCACCGTAGTGGTTGTCCAGCACGCTCTGCGCACTGTTGGGCTCCAGGCCCCCGTTGCCGAGGTAGACGGCAACATAACGGATGTTCTGTGCCACCCAGCGGTACAGCGCATCCACCTGCGCGCGGCGGTCATCGATGCCGGTCGTCAGCTCGTCGGCCAGCGCCTGCAGGGCCGGGGTCACCGTCGCTGCACTGCCCGCTTTCAGCTGGTAAGCCCGCGCCATCTGCGGCCAGTCCGCGTATGTGCTGGCCATGATGGTGGGACTGAACTCCCATGGCGATGCCGTCCAGTTCTGTGCCGGCAGTGAGTCGCTGCGCGCGTAGCTCCACTCCCAGCGCGCGAGCCCGGCGCGCACCGTCGGCCGGTCGCTGCCCCGCACCCCGTCGCTGCGCACCTTCATCGCCAGGCCGGCCGGAGCGCTCAGGGTGACCCGCGCGTCGTCGTACTGGTTGAACACGCTGAAGGTCTCCCACAGCCCGAAGTAACCGGGGAAATACGGCTTCTGCTGCGTGCGGCGGGTGGCATAGACCACGCGTGAGCCGGGTGCCAGGTTGGGGAACACGATCACCCGCACCTTGCGGTCGGCATACATCGCGGCCGACGCACTGGAGTAGCTTTCCTGGGTATAGATGCGGTCGGCCGGCACATCGCGCCGCTGTCCGTCCGCGGTCAAGGTGTAAGCCTCCAGCACCTCCAGGCTTTCCATCTTTTCGCTGTAGCTCAGCCGCACCTGGCTGAACTGATCGACCGCGCTGCGCGTCTTCAGCAGGATGTCGTAGTGCTCGGTCTGCGTGTTGCTGGCGTCGGCGCTCACCACGTAATCGGCGCGGTAGCGGGCGAAGCTGAAATTGTTGCTGGCCTCGGCCGGCGCGGCACCCGGTGCATCAGCCGCGCGCGAAGCGGGCGCTGGCACGACCGGCGCGTCTGCCGCGAAGGCGCAGCAGGCAGGCAGCAGCAAGGTTGCCAGCAGTCCGTTGCGGAGCAGTGCCATCGAATTACCCGTCTACAGAAGGATGAAAGAGGGACGGGGTGACCGACCTTGGTCGTCACCCCGCCGGGATCATTTCGGCGGCGGCGGCGCCAGCACGGTGCGGTCGCCGTTGTGCTCGGGCGAACTGACCACGCCGGCCGCTTCCATCGCCTCGATCAGGCGCGCGGCGCGGTTGTAGCCGATTTTCAGGCGACGCTGCACACCGGAAATCGAGGCGCGGCGCGTCTCGGTCACCACGCGCAACGCCTCGTCGTACAGCGGATCGGACTCATCGCCGGACGATGCGGTTTCCGGCAGGCCGCCGGCGCCGACGACCACGCCATCGCCCATCGTCTGCACTTCGTCCAGCACCCCGTCGATGTAGTCGGCCGGGCCCATCGCCTTCAGGTGCTCCACCACGCGGTGCACTTCTTCGTCGGACACGAACGCACCGTGCACGCGGTCCGGCAGGGCGGTACCCGGCGGCAGGTACAGCATGTCGCCGTGCCCGAGCAGCGTTTCCGCGCCGGACTGGTCGAGGATGGTGCGCGAGTCGATCTTCGAGCTGACCTGGAAGGCGATGCGGGTCGGGATGTTGGCCTTGATCAGACCGGTGATGACATCCACCGACGGGCGCTGGGTTGCCAGGATCAGGTGGATGCCGGCGGCACGCGCTTTCTGTGCCAGCCGGGCGATCAGTTCTTCGACCTTCTTGCCGACGATCATCATCATGTCGGCGAATTCGTCGATGAAGATGACCACGAACGGCAGCGTCTCCAGCGGTCGCGGCGCCTCCCCCAGCTCCGGGTTCGGCTTGAACAACGGATCCATCAACGGCTGTCCGGCGTCCTGTGCGTCCTTGACCTTCTTGTTGAAGCCGGCCAGGTTGCGCACGCCCACCGCGCTCATCAGCTTGTAGCGGCGCTCCATCTCGGCCACGCACCAGCGCAGGCCGTTGGCGGCCTCCTTCATGTCGGTGACCACCGGCGCCAACAGATGCGGAATGCCCTGGTAGACGCTCAGCTCCAGCATCTTCGGATCGATCATCAGCATGCGCAGGTCTTTCGGACTGGCCTTGAACAGCAGGCTGAGCACCATGGCGTTGACCGCCACCGACTTGCCCGAACCGGTGGTACCGGCGACCAGCAGATGCGGCATGCGCGCCAGGTCGGCCACCGTCGGGCGACCGGCGATGTCCTTGCCCAGCGCCAGGGTCAGCGGACTGGGCGATTTGTCGTATTCCTTCGAACGCAGCAGTTCGGACAGGAAGATCATTTCGCGGGTGACATTCGGGATTTCCAGGCCGATCACCGACTTGCCCGGAATCACATCGACCACGCGCACCGACTTCACCGACAGGCCGCGGGCAATGTCCTTGTCCAGCGTACTGATCTGGCTGACCTTGATGCCCGGCGCCGGTTCAATCTCGAAACGGGTGATCACCGGGCCCGGATAGGCCCCCACCACCACCGCATCGATGCGGAAATCCTTGAGCTTGAACTCGATCTGCCGCGACAGCGTCTCCAGCGTCTCTTCGTCGTAGCCCTTCGGCTGCGGCTTGGGATCATCCAGCAGCGCCAGCGGCGGAAGATCCGAACCGTCGCCATTGACCCCCTGGAACATAGGAATCTGGTTGTCGCGCTTGGCGCGATCGCTCTTCTCGATCACCGGCTCCGGACGCGGCTCGATCTTCACCGGCTCGCGCTTGGCGCGCACCTCGGCGTCGACCTTGCGCACTTCCTGGCGCTCCTCACGCAGATCGCGGGTCTGCTTCCACTCGGTGGCCTGCTCTTTCTTCTTTTCCAGCAGCGGTGCCAGCGACATCACGCCCTTGCCGATCTTCTCCATCACCGACAGCCAGGACAGCCCGGTCGCCAGGGTGATCGAGGCCAGCAGCAGCACCAGCACGAACAGGTTGGCGCCCAATGCCCCAAAGCCCACGCTGAGCGAGCTGGCGACCAGCTTGCCGAGGATGCCGCCGGCCGAGGCTACTTCCGCACTGAACAGACGCATGTGCAGGAATCCGGTGCCGGCGATCAGGAACCCGACCAGGCCGACCAGCCGCAGGGCGGGATCCAGGTCGTTCTCGCCCTTGGCCTCGCGCTTGAGACCGAACATCGCGAACCAGGCCAGCGCGCCGAGCAGCAACGGCAGCAGGAACGCCATGTAGCCGAACAGCTGCAGCAGCACATCGGCGATCCACGCCCCGGCGCGGCCGCCCATGTTGTGCACCGGCGCCACGATGCTGCCCGTATGCGACCAGCCCGGATCAGTTGCCGAGTAGGTGAACAGACTGGCAACCAGATACAGCAACGCCGGCGCCACGGCGATCAGCCCCAGGTCGCGCCACAGGCGCTGACGGGTGGGATTGCTTTCAGACGGAGACGGATCGCGGCGACGGGGCTTGCCTTCGGCCGATCGGCTGCGTTCGGGGACCTGCTTCGCCACCTTGGACACTACCTTTGGAATACGCTGTTAGTGGTTGATAATAAACGAAGCGCGTCGATTTTCCGTCACCCTCGGCTGACGGACGCGTGGCCAGGGTCGGGATGGGCCGCCTGCAAGGCGGAGGACATCAGGCGCATCGCCGCGTTCCAGCCAGCGGGTTGAATCCCCCTGCCCCTGCCATCACTCTATGACCTGCCCCCAGCGCGCGCAAACCGCCGCCGCGCCTTGATCCCCTTACCTTTTCGCGAGTCTACATGAGCACCACGCTGCCTTCCCGCCATCAGAAGCTTGTCATCCTCGGTTCCGGCCCGGCCGGCTGGACCGCCGCAGTCTATGCCGCGCGCGCCAACCTGAAGCCGGTGGTGATCACCGGCCTGCAGCAGGGCGGCCAGTTGATGACGACCACCGAGGTGGACAACTGGCCGGGCGACGCCCACGGCCTGATGGGCCCGGACCTGATGACCCGCATGCAGGCACACGCCGAGCGCTTCGAGACCGAGGTCATCTTCGACCATATCCATACCGCCGACCTGTCGCAGCGCCCGTTCAAGCTGATCGGTGACAGTGCCGAATACACGTGTGATGCGCTGATCATCGCCACCGGCGCAACGGCGAAGTACCTCGGCATCCCGTCCGAAGAGACCTTCAAGGGC
Organism: Stenotrophomonas sp. WHRI 8082; assembly: GCF_040223995.2. Lineage (NCBI taxonomy): Bacteria > Pseudomonadati > Pseudomonadota > Gammaproteobacteria > Lysobacterales > Lysobacteraceae > Stenotrophomonas > Stenotrophomonas sp. WHRI 8082. The sequence continues at coordinate 88,807 of NZ_CP167826.1, forward strand.
CGCGGTGTATCGGCCTGCGCCACCTGTGACGGCTTCTTCTACCGCGACCAGGACGTGGTGGTGGTCGGCGGCGGCAATACGGCGGTTGAAGAGGCGCTGTACCTGTCCAACATCGCCCGCAAGGTCTACCTGGTCCACCGCCGCGACACGCTCAAGGCTGAAAAGATCATGCAGGACAAGCTGTTTGCCAAGGTGGCTGCAGGCAAGATCGAGACCGTCTGGCACCACCAGATCGACGAAGTGCTGGGCAACGACGCCGGGGTCACCGGCGTCCGGGTGAAGTCCGTGCAGGACGGCAGCACCCGCGACATCGAGGCCCACGGCTTCTTCGTCGCCATCGGCCACCACCCGAACACCACCCTGTTCGATGGCCAGCTGGCGATGAACCACGGCTACCTGGAGATCCGCTCGGGACTGGGCGGCAACGCGACGCAGACCTCGGTCGAAGGCGTGTTCGCCGCCGGCGACGTGGCCGACCAGCATTACCGCCAGGCCATTACCTCGGCCGGCTTCGGCTGCATGGCCGCGCTGGATGCCGAGCGTTATCTCGACGCGCAGGGTAAAGCGAGCTGAGGCACGCCGCCGATGGAGTCGACCGCAAGTCGACTCCACCGGCTGCCTACCCGTCATCCTGCCGAGGCGCTTGGCATTTGATGGTGCGCTGAAGCCGGACTGGGTCGTGCTCGGCACATGGCATTGAACGTGCGTTCTCCCGCTGCCACTCCATCACTGTCGGTGAGTGCGATCTCCCACGTGATCTGGCCGTCCCTGCCCGTCTGGTTACGGCAGCTTGCCGTGATGGGAATGGGCTCCTCCGTAGGTTCATCGATCTGACGGGTCCCCCCGGTGCATCGCCAGCCAGCGGGGCAGCGTAAGGCACGCACCCGCAAGCTGATCGGGAACTGCGGATAACCCTTGAACGGCGCCAGCGTCGTGGCACTCCCGCCATCCTCCAAATCGACATCTTCGATGTTCTCGGCCTCGAAAGGCTGGCATGCCGCGCCTTGGCGAAACAACCGGAATCCTTTTTCGACACCTTTCATCGCAGCGTCGCGAAACGCCGGGTCCTGCAGGGCAAGGGCGTCCTCGGGACTTGAGTGGTAGGCGACCTCCACAATCACCGATGGCATCACGCCAATCCTGTTTTCACCATGCCCTCCGGGCCGCGCGTCTCCCCTGAATGGAAACTCTTCATAGCCAGCTTGCGACCTGACGAGCTCCTTCATGTAGCAAAGAATGCTGTCTGCAAGCGGGCGATCCTCTGGCTTGTCTCTGTGGTAATAGGCCTCTACTCCCCGAACTGCCGGGTTGTCACTACCGTTCGTGTGAACACTTATGAGCCCATCGGCCTGAATGAAATTCGCAAACAAGGGGCGGGCTCTGATGTCTTCCAGCATTTCCCGGTCGTTTGCGGTGCTTCCGGGAAGACTGTTCCATATAGCTGTCTGCTCCGGGTACAAGGCCTTCAAGTGGTAGCGCGCGGCTATTTTCCACCACGGTTCACCAGATGCCTCATGCTCGGCCAGATCACGGCTTCGAACCCGAGTCACCGTCATCTCGCTCCGTTGCTCGATCAACTCCTGCAGCGCGTCTCCAAAAGCGGGGGTGAGCAGATCTTCCCGCACGTCATTCAGGAGTGGGCGCTGGTAACGCCACTCCTGCCCGGGATGGTGCAGATACTGCCCATGGCTTGAGGAGACAACGGCGAGGCCTCCTGCCTGACGGGTCGCGCGCGCCGCGTCCGGACCCCAGCTCCCCGGGACGTAAGGGAAGTAAAAGTTGTAAGGCTGTCCCTGATACATCGCGCGTATCTGCGTGTGCGGCGGCATGCCTGCGAGATAGGCGTAATGGAGCAACAGGCTCCCAAGCTCCTGCTCGAGCTGTTCATTGGAGCCATCATCCTGCTCTGGAAGAGCTCCGGCCCCTAGGTCCATGTATATCAGGCTGTCCTCCAGATCCGCCCAGCTCCGGATCGTGACGTCGGTTGAGCTCCCTCGCCTCCTGCGGAAGGTGTCCATGTACTGCTGGGCCTCTCTTTGCAGGACTGCATCCAGCGCCGCATCCCGCGCCCGGGGGTTGACCGCCCCACTGGGTGAACTCCCAGCCGCAGCGGCCAGCCCAAGCAAGAGCCCCAACGCACACTTGTTCTTCCTGATGCACATCCCCATCCCCTCTTCCTGCCGGCCATCGCGGCCGGCGCTCTGAAGTCAATTTGCGCGCACCCGCCGACTCGTAACGTGCGCAGGCACTCGCTATTTGCCAAATCGATAGCGTCATTCCAATCGCCACCCGCAGACGATCAAGGGTTACTTCTCCGGTAAGGAGGCCGCTCGTTGCGCCCGCATTTTCGCTTCAGGGCGAGGGTCAGCAAGTTGCCACACGACTCGCTGGCGGCGACTGCCCAGTCTGGCAGCTTCGTCTTCCCGCTGGAGTCTCGGAAAATAAGCGTCGAGGTGCCTTCCCCCATAGCGATACTGCATGCCTGTAGCGTCAACGAAGGGAGCGCTGCGTGGCGGAAATTATCCAGCTGATCTTCAAATCCTCCCTCTGGGTCCGCCGGAAGAAAATCGCGGGGGAAATACACGGTGATGGCCCCCGTATCAACGTCCATTGAGGCACGCACAGGACCGCCGATACGCTGCCCCTCGAGTGGCTGAAGTCGTCGCAGGACCCGCAACGCTTCCCTCGTCAGCAAAGCGTCCAACTCACTATCAGTCGCGGGGGCGTGGGGTGACTTCCCGCGCCCGGCGTCGCCGCCGGAGCCCGCCGGTATCGCAGCCCCTGGCCCGCCACGCCGCAGGCTGTGGTGTCTGACAGCGTCCATTCTCCGCGCTTGGAGCGGAAACAGCGCCTCGAACGACTTGCCCCCGTATAGGAACACGATTTGCGGAGCGGGGCTGAATTTTTCCGTAAGCACCCGCACGCTATTGCCTACCCACTGCTCAAAATCCTCCATCTCAGCGCCAGGGTGATCCGGCCTGTAGCCTCGCAAGACGTCAATGACCACTTGCCGACCCGCTGCGTCGTGATGGACGTTGATCAGCACGTCGGCGAATGAGCGCTCCTCGCTGCGAAAGCTGGCCACGCCGTTCCGCGCTGCCTCGGTCAGCAGCGCATCAATGTCCACCGCCAACCCTGACATCCGACTGCTGCGGGCCATGGAGTGGGCACTGTCAGGTGGGGGCTGCGGCGCCATCGACGCCCCCGTCATCAACGGAGCGCACAGCAGCGTCCCAAAAACCTCAACATGTCTTTTCATCGCGTCACCCCTCTGCCCGGCGGACCCGTGGCATCTGCAGTCTCTGGCTTGCCACGTGATCGCGAAACTTCAGAAATCCGAGTGACCGGTAGGAAGCGAGCAGAGAAACGCATCAACGGGCAGCCACATCACCTGACCCACCGCTGCCAAGGCATCCCACGCCCAGTCCCGTGCTCTATCCTGTGCGCATGCCGCAGATCCGTTTCCTCGAAGACCTCCAGACGCTCCCCGCCACGCAGTGGAATGCCCTGCACGACGGCAGCAACCCCTTCGTCAGCCATGCCTTTCTGTCCGGCATGGAGCAGCACGGCTGCCTGCGCGAGGACTGGGGCTGGCGGCCGCAGCACCTCACGCTGTGGGAAGGCGAAACACTGGTCGGCGCCATCCCGGGCTACCTGAAAGAGAACTCGCACGGCGAGTTCGTGTTCGACCATGCCTGGGCGAACGCGTATGCGCGCCATGGTCGCGACTACTACCCGAAGTGGCTGGGCGCAGTGCCCTACTCGCCGGTGACCGGTCCTCGGCTGCTTGCCGCAGACCCGGCCGCGCGCGCGACCCTGCTGACCGCACTGGTCGAAGCACTGCCCGTGCTCGGCGTGTCTTCGGCGCACATCAACTTCCACCGCGCCGACGAAGAGGCCGCCTTCGGCACGGCGTGGCTGCTGCGCGAAGACATCCAGTTCCAGTGGCAGAACAGCAGCGGTTGGCAGGATTTCGAGCAGTTCCTCGCCGCGATGAACCACAAGCATCGCAAAAACATCCGCCAAGAGCGCAACAAGGTCGCCCGCCAGGGCATCTGCTTCCGCGTGGTGCACGGCGATGAGGCCAGCCGCGCCGACCTGCAGGCGATGTATCGCTTCTACCTGCAGACCTTCCTGGAATACGGCAATGCCCCTGCACTGACCGAGCCGTTCCTGCGTCACTTGGCCAGCACGCTGGGGCGTGGGCTGGTGATGTTCCTGGCCGAGCAGGAGGGCGAGCCCATTGCCGGGGCGCTCTGCCTGCGCGGCCGCGACACCTTGTATGGCCGTTACTGGGGCGGGGCCACCCTGCCCGGCCTGCATTTCGAGGCCTGCTATTACCAGGGCATCGAGTACTGCCTGCGGGAGGGCCTCACCCGCTTCGAGCCCGGCGCGCAGGGCGAACACAAGTTGGCGCGCGGCTTCCTGCCCACCGTGGTGCGCAGCCGTCACTGGATGGCCGATGCCGATTTTGCCGATGCGCTGCGGCCGTGGTGCGCACAGGAGCGTGCCGAGGTCAGCCGCTACCACCGCGATCTCGCGCAGCATGCGCCGTTCCGTCACGAAGAGCCGGCGGATTGAGCAGTGGCCGCGGCCCGGTTGCAGCAGCCGGCTCAGGCGGTCCGCGCGCTCGACGGTCAACAGGTCGACGGCTATCCTGACCGCTGGTTGCAGAGAAAGGTGCGTCGACCCCATGTGCACGATGGTTGAGCAAGGCCGGTCGACAGATGCCAGGGTGCGCGGGATCCAATGAGTCGCCAGCTCCCTTGGCGTCTGGCCGATCCAGCCGACAGCCCGTTTCCCCCTGCCGAGACGGCGCTCCAACAGCCTGCTGGGCTGCTGGCCATCGGCGGAGACCTGCAGCCGGTCCGCCTGCTCAATGCCTATGCCGGCGGCATCTTTCCGTGGTTCAGCGGCGACGAGCCGCTGCTGTGGTGGTCGCCCGATCCGCGCATGGTCTTCCAGACGGATCGGGTCCATCTGTCGCGCCGGTTTGTCCGCCAACTGCGGCATCTGGAGTGGATCGTCACCGCCGACACCGCCTTCGAACAGGTGATGCGGGCCTGTGCCCAAGCGCCCCGCCCCGGCCAGGAGGGCACTTGGATCAGCGAGCCGATGGTGAAGGCGTACGTCGACCTGCACCGGCTCGGTTTCGCGCATTCGGTGGAGGTGTGGCAAGGCGACACGCTCGCTGGCGGAATCTACGGGATCGGCATTGGCCAGATGTTCTTCGGCGAAAGCATGTTCAGCGCCCTCAGTGGCGGCTCGAAGGTGGCGTTGTCGGCGCTGGCGACGCTGCTGCGCCGTCAAGGCGTGGCCGTCCTTGATGCACAGGTGGAGAATCCCCACCTGCTGCGCATGGGCGCCGAACACTGGCCACGTGACCGGTTCCTCGCCCATGTGCGTGAGGCCGTGCAGCGGCCCGGGCAGCACGAAAGCTGGGCCCACACCATGGGCTCAGTGGCTGTCTCCGATATGCTCGGCCACGACTGAGCGACGGCGGTGGTTCCCGCGTCAGCACCGGTCTCGATACCCACGCTGCTGTCGGTTAACGCAATCTTTGCAAAACCGCCGACATGTGCGTAAAATGCTGCGGCTTAGGCCCCCGTGGCCGCTCTCTGAACCGCACAGGATTACATGTCGAAAGACGACTCCATCGAGTTCGAAGGCACCGTCAGCGAGACGCTGCCGAACACGACGTTCCGTGTCCGCCTGGAAAATGGTCATGAAATCATTGCCCATATCTCCGGCCGCATGCGCAAGAACTACATCCGCATTCTGACTGGTGACCGGGTCAAGGTTGAAATGACTCCGTACGACCTGACCAAGGGCCGTATCACCTACCGCATGAAGTAAGCGGTCCGGCGCATCTGCGTCGACAAGAAAGGCCAGCCACCGAGCTGGCCTTTTGGCGTGCGTGGAATATGCAAGCCGTGGATGCTGGTGCGGAGGCACAGTGACCTTCCCGTTCGAAGGATCCCGCCTGTATGCCCTCCATCGCCACTGTGGACGCAGCCCGCACGCTGCCAACGCCGGGCAACACGCCCACGCCTGAACCCGCAAAGCCGGGGTGGGCGGCCACCCTGCGATGGATCGGCAATGGCCTGCTGGATGGCGTGGTGTCGGCGGCGACGACCGCAGATACCCTGCGTCGCGCACTGCTGCGGAATCCGGCGGCGGCCCTGATGGGCCTGCTGGCAGTGGGCAATGCAGTCAGCGCCGCCCCCATGGCGCGCACAACCCCAGCGGTGAAGCGCACCGACGGCCGGTATATCGGCGACCAGGTGGCCGCCTGCATCGACGCGCGGCAGCGGAAAGGGATCGATCGCGCACTGGTCGCCCCCGCCTGCCTGGGCGACGTGGCATACGCGCTGGCCCTCGATCGCCCCTTTAATCCGGAACGGTTCCCCAGCATAGGCGGAAAGCCGCCCGCCCCGGGCACCCCGGGATGGCCCTACGTGGCGCTCGCACAGCGCGGCATGCGCGTGGACGCCAGCATTCCGGGGGACGACAGCAACCAAGACATCATCGACCATGCCGGAAGCATTCTGCTGGACACAGATGCAATGGCCGACCGCATCGACGATGCTGCAAAGCGTGTGATCGATGCGTGCGACCTGTGGGACCAGGTAGACCGCTACCTCTTCATCAGCTCGGACGTAGATAATGCAGTGGACACGATGCCCTGCGCGACGGACAACATCGGCGGCCCGACGGTGCGGGAACTGAGCCGGGCCGTGGATGCCGTCTACTTCCAGACGACGATGGTTGCCAACGAGACACAGTATTTCCACGTCAAGCATGATGTGTCGAAGCTATCCCCCGATGCACGAAGGGTAGGCACTCGCTTCCACCAGCGCGTCACTGATCGGATTGTGTCCTTGATCGGAATCTGAAACAGAAACGGCGCAGGAGTAGCCAAGCCACTCCTGCGCCGTGATTCACCGTCATCGCACCCGTCACACCGTAGCAGGCAACAACCGCTCCGGCTCGGCAAACGCCTCCACCACCAGCTCGTTGTCGCGCACATCGATGGTGACCCTGCCCCCGTTGACCAGCTTGCCGAACAGCAGCTCGTCGGCCAGTGGACGCTTCACCTTGTCCTGGATGACGCGCGCCATCGGACGCGCACCCATCAACGGATCGAAGCCATGCTGGGCGAGCCAGTCGCGCGCGGTCGGTGTGGCCGACAGGCTGACGTGCTTTTCCTGCAGCAGCATCTCCAGCTCGATCAGGAACTTGTCTACCACACGCAGGATGTGCTCGAAGCCCAGCGCCTGGAACTGCACCACTGCATCAATCCGGTTGCGGAACTCCGGCGTGAAGCTGCGGCGGATGGCCTCCATCGCATCGGTGGCATGGTCCTGCTTGGTGAAGCCGATCGAGCGTCGCGACGCCTGGGTGGCGCCGGCGTTGGTGGTCATCACCAGCACCACGTTCTTGAAGTTCGCTTCGCGCCCGTTCGTATCGGTCAACACGCCCCGGTCCATGACCTGCAGCAGGATGTTGAAGATGTCCGGATGCGCCTTTTCGATTTCGTCGAGCAGCAGCACGCAGTGTGGCGTCTTGACGATCTTCTCGGTCAGCAGGCCGCCCTGGTCGAAGCCGACATAGCCCGGAGGCGCACCGATCAGGCGACTGATCGAATGACCTTCCATGTACTCGGACATGTCGAAACGAACCAGCTCGATGCCCAGCTGCAGCGCCAACTGCTTGGTCACCTCGGTCTTGCCGACACCGGTCGGACCGGCGAACAGGAAGTTGCCGATCGGCTTTTCGGGATTGGCCAGGCCGGAGCGCGCCAGCTTGATCGCCGACGACAGGGTCTCGATGGCCGGGTCCTGGCCGAAGATCACCATCTTCAGGTTGCGCTCCAGGTGCCTCAACACGTCCTTGTCCGTGGCGCTGACCTGCTTGGCCGGAATGCGCGCCATCTTGGCCACGATCGCTTCGATTTCCTCGATGTCGATCAGCTCCTTGCGCTGCCCTTCCGGCAACAGGCGCTGGCGGGCTCCGGCCTCGTCGATCACGTCGATCGCCTTGTCCGGTAGCAGACGGTCACCGATGTGCTTCACCGAGAGGTCGACCGCGGCCTGCAGCGCATCGTCAGCGTAGGTCACGCCGTGATGCGCTTCGTACTTCGGCTTCAAGCCCTGCAGGATCTCGTAGGTCTCGCCCACGGTAGGCTCGACGATGTCGATCTTCTGGAAGCGTCGCGCCAGCGCACGATCCTTCTCGAAGATGCCGCGGTATTCCTGGAACGTGGTGGAGCCGATGCAGCGCAGCTCGCCCGACGACAGCGCCGGCTTGATCAGGTTGGAGGCATCCATCGTGCCACCGGACGCCGAACCGGCACCGATGATGGTGTGGATCTCGTCGATGAACAGGACAGCATTGGGCACCTTCTTCAGGGCACTGAGCACGCCCTTGAGGCGCTTTTCGAAGTCGCCGCGGTACTTGGTGCCCGCCACCAGCGCGCCGAGGTCCAAGGAGTAGATGACCGCATCGGCCAGCACCTCCGGCACCGAGCCTTCCACGATCCGGCGCGCCAGGCCTTCAGCGATCGCGGTCTTGCCCACGCCGGCCTCACCCACATAGAGCGGGTTGTTCTTGCGTCGACGGCACAGCACCTGGATCGTGCGCTCGATTTCATCGGCACGGCCGACCAGCGGATCGATGCGGCCGTTGCGGGCCTGCTCGTTGAGGTTGCTGGCGAACTCGGCAAGCGCATCGCCCTTGCCCTCCCCTTCGCCCGCCTCGGGCCGACCCTCGGGATCGGCCGGCGAGGACGACTCACCGTCTTCGCCCAGCTTGGCGATGCCGTGGGACAGGTAGTTCACCACGTCCAGACGGGTCACATCCTGCTGGTTGAGGTAGTAGACCGCGTGCGAATCCTTTTCGCCGAAGATGGCGACCAGCACATTGGCGCCAGTCACTTCCTTCTTGCCCGAGGACTGCACATGGTAGACGGCGCGCTGCAGCACCCGCTGGAAGCCCAGCGTGGGCTGGGTGTCGCGTCCATCGTCTTCGGCCAGGCGCGAGACCGAGGCCTCGATGGCCTGCTCCAGCTCCTGGCGCAAGCGCTCCGCATCCGCACCGCAGGCCTTCAATACGGCCTGGGCGGATGGATTGTCGAGCAGCGCCAGAAGCAGGTGCTCGACGGTCATGAATTCATGCCGCGCTTCCCGTGCTCGCTTGTAGCACTGGCCAATGGTGTGTTCGAGGTCTTTGCTGAACATGCTCTACTCCGGCGGCAGTTGAAGACAATATGCGGCCTGACCACACGTTTTCCATCACCCTAGCGGAACCCCACGTTCATACGGCGTTAGCGTGGGCGCATGCGCTCCGTCAGCACGACTTGACCATACGCTACAACGAACCCGCCCTGCGTGCGCCCCGTCATGCGCAAACGCGCGCAGGAACAGGCCCGGCGCGGCCCGGACAGGCGGAAACGAGCGATGGACGCAAGGGGCCGGTCTGGACCGGGGAGGCCGGCTGCGGCGCTGCCAATGGAACGCAGCAACCCATCCGGGGCGCTGCGGAGGCGGCCGATGACCCGCTGGGCGTCAGGCCTTTTCCATCGTGCACAGCAGCGGATGCTGGTTCATCCGTGCGTACTCGTTGACCTGGGCGACCTTGGTTTCAGCCACTTCGCGGGTAAATACACCGCAGATGCCGCGGCCACGGGTGTGCACATGGAGCATCACCTGCGTGGCCCGGTCCAGGTCCAGGCTGAAGAACTGCTGCAGGACGTCCACCACGAAATCCATCGGGGTGTAGTCATCGTTCAACAGCATCACCTGGTAGAACGGCGGCGGCACGACCTCCGGCCGCGCTGGTTCAAGCAGCACGCCGTGGTCGGAATGGGATTCGTGGGAAGTCTCGCGAGGCATCCGCTTATTATAGTGGCTGACCCCGGCGGATTGGACGACAAACACAGTCGGCTTCACAATCTGCCGCATTCCGCCGCACCCCCTTCACAGGATTCCCATGAAACGGACACTTCCCCTCACTGCCCTGCTGGCCCTGTTCACGTGTGCCCCGGCCACTGCCCAGGAAGCCGACAAGGCGGTGGCCCGCCATCTGGAGAAGCTGGGTTACACCTATGAGATCGACGACGACGGCGATTACCGTATGGTCTTCGACGTGGAAGGTGATCGCACCCAGCTGGTCTATGTCCGTTCGACGGTGGAGGAGTTCGGCAGCCAGCAGGTGCGGGAAGTGTGGTCGCCGGGCTATCACTCCAGCACCGACGCGTTCCCGGCGGCGGTGGCGAACCGACTGCTGGAAGATTCCCAGGACGCCAAAATGGGCGGCTGGGTGAAGCAGCAGAAGGTGGCGATGTTCGTGGTGAAGCTCGATGCCGCCGCCTCGGCCGAGGCACTCAGTGATGCCATCGACGCGGCCAGCCGCACCGCCGATGCCATTGAACTGGAACTGACCCAGCAGGACGAACTCTGAAGTGAACGGTATCGCGCAGCGCTGGGCACCCCGGGTCACCGTGGCCACGGTCGTCGTCGACCAGGGCCGCGTGCTGCTGGTGGAGGAACGCATCGAAGGACGCCTGGTCCTGAACCAGCCCGCTGGCCACCTCGAACCCGAGGAGTCGCTGGCCAGCGCCGCCCTGCGCGAAACACGCGAAGAAACCGGCTGGGATGTCGAGCTGACCGGGTTCGTCGGCTGCTACCAGTGGACAGCACCCGACGGCACCGCCTTCCTGCGCTTCTGCTATGCCGCACGGCCCCTGCAGCACCACGCGGATGAGCCGCTGGACGAGGGGATCGAGCGAGCGCTGTGGCTCAGCCCGGCGGAGCTGCAGGGCGAGCAGGCCCGCTGGCGCAGCCCGCTGGTCTGGCAGGTGCTGGCTGACTATCTGTGCGGCCAGTGCTACCCGTTGCAGTCGGTGAAGGAGTTGGGCGCTTGAGCACGCCGAGGGTCATGGTGGGCGTCTCCGGCGGCGTCGATTCATCGGTCGCGGCCTGGCGTCTGGTCCAGCAGGGCGAACCGGTGGCCGGGCTGTTCATGCAGAACTGGGCCGAGGATGGCAGCGGCGAATGCCGCGCCGAAGACGACCGCCGCGATGCGGTGGCGGTCTGCGGCCTGTTGGGCATCCCGTTTCACTTCCGCGACTTCTCTGCCGCCTATTGGAAGGAAGTGTTCGCACACTTCCTGGCCGAGTACGCAGCCGGGCGCACCCCCAATCCCGACGTGCTGTGCAACCGCGAGGTCAAGTTCAAGCACTTCCTGGATGCCGCGCGGGAACTGGGCGCCGAGCGCATCGCCACCGGCCATTACGCGCGCATCGCCCAGCAGGGCAGCCAATGGCACCTGCTGCGCGGGGCGGACCGGTCCAAGGACCAGAGTTACTTCCTGCATCAGCTGGGACAGGCGCAACTGTCGGCCACGGTGTTCCCGATCGGCGACCTCAACAAGAGCGATCTGCGCCGCATGGCGCGCGATGCCGGGCTGCCCACCCACGCGAAGAAAGATTCCACCGGCATCTGCTTCATCGGGGAGCGCGACTTCCGCGACTTCCTTGGCCAGTACCTGCCGGCGCGCACGGGCCGCATCGTCGACCCCGACGGCGTGGAGATCGCCGAGCATCCCGGCGTCTTCTATTTCACCCTGGGCCAGCGCGAAGGCCTGAACATCGGCGGCGTACGCGGCCGACCTGCGGCACCGTGGTACGTGGTGGGCAAGGATGTAGACACCAATACCCTGTATGTCGACCAGGACCGGGAAAGCCCGTGGCTGATGTCCACCGCGCTGGTCAGCGAGACGGCACACTGGATAGCCGGCGCACCGCCGACGCGCCGCTTCACCTGCACCGCGCAGACGCGCTACCGGCAGCCCGATGAAGACTGCACCGTCAACGTGCGCGATGATGGCACCCTGCTGGTCACGTTCCCGCGACCCCAGCGTGCGGTGACGCCCGGCCAGTCGCTGGTGCTGTACGACGGCGAGGTCTGCCTGGGTGGCGCTGTGATCGCAGCCACCGACGCACCGCTGGAACAGCGCCTGCGCCCTACTTCTTCTCCTTTCAAGGTAATTGCTGAATGAGTTTTACTGTCGACGACCGCGTCCTCGCCCTGGCTGGCATCGCCCAGGCCCTGCAGCAGGTCCGCCGCATCGCCGATACCGGCCATTCCGATGCCGCCGCCGTGCGCACGGCCATGGACAGCGTGTTCCGCATCGATGCGGGCTCGCCGCAGGACGTTTACGGTGACCGCGAGGCACTCAAGCCCGGCCTGCGCCTGCTGCACAACTATTTCCGCAACCAGGGCCAGGACCCGATCCTGCCCAAGCTGGCACTGGCCGTACTGCAGCTGGAGCGCCGCTTCGTCAGCGAGTCGGACACTATCGACAAGGTGACCGCCGGCATCGAGCGCGCCAGCCGCCAAGGCCGTGAACTGGGCGACAGCGGTCACCCGGACGTGCTGGCCACGCTGGGCGGCGTCTATGCAGACACCATCAGCCACCTGAAGCCCCGGGTGATGGTGCAGGGCAATCCGCATTACCTCGGCCAGGCCGGCGTGGTGGCGGAGATCCGCGCACTGCTGCTGGCCGCCGTGCGCTCGGCGGTACTGTGGCGCCAGCTGGGCGGCAGCTACTGGGATTTCCTGTTCGCCCGCAAGGCGATGCTCGAAGCAGTGGATCGCGCCCTCCGCTGACGCCGACGGGTAGAGCCCACAGGTAGAGCCGACTTCAGTCGGCTGCCTCACCCTGGTAGAGCCGACCGGTAGAGCCGACTTCAGTCGGCTGCCCCTCACCCAGCCGGCTGAAGCCGGCTCTACCCATCTCTGCACCCAGCCGGCTGAAGCCGGCTCTACCGCGATGCCTGTGCCACCACGGCCGTGATCAGCTGGTGCGAAAAAAGGCATACGACGGTGCACATCGGCGTTAAAGAGAACCGGGGTACGGCCGATACTGCATTCGTGACTCTCCCGGGAACGTCCATGTCCTCTCGCACCATCATTCGCCTGGCTGCTCCGCTGGCGCTGACCCTGCTGCTCCCCCTCGCCTTCGCACTGGAGTGGCCTGCGGCCCTGCGCTGGGCGATCCTTTCCACGATGACCCTCAGCTGGCTCGGGTTTGCCTGGTGGAGCAGCCGCAGCACGCTGCACCGCTCGCCGGAGCAGGATCGCGTCCTGCGTGAGCAGGACCAGCTGCTGACTGAACTGCGCAGCTTCGTCGGCAACGAAATCGAAGGCTCGCGCAGCGAAGTCGAGCGTGCCCGCGACTTGATCCGCCAGGCGGTATCCGGCCTGGGCGGCAGCTTCGAAGCGATGAATCGCAAGTCGCGCCAGCAGAACCAGGCCCTCGCCCGCATCGTCGACCGCACCGGTGAAGACGGTTCGGCCGGGCTGGACGTGGCGCGCTTTGCACAGCACGCCAGCCACCAGATGGAACAACTGGTGGAGGCGCTGGAACAGGTCAGCGGCCAGAGCAGCACCACCGTGCAGCACATCGATCAGATGGCGCAGCACCTGGATGGCATCTTCGCGCTGCTGGAAGACGTCAAGTCCATCGCCGACCAGACCAACCTGCTCGCCTTGAATGCAGCCATCGAAGCGGCCCGTGCGGGCGAAGCCGGACGTGGCTTTGCCGTGGTAGCCGACGAGGTCCGCAACCTGTCCGAGCGCTCCACCACCTTCAACGAGCAGATCCGCAAGCTGGCGCACAGCTCGAAGGATGCCATCGCCAAGGTCCGCGAAACCGTGTCCCACATGGCCTCGCGCGACATGGACCGCTCCCGTGATGCACGCATCGAAGCCGCGTCCATGGTCGACAACGTGGCGCAGATCAATGCCTCGCTGGGCGACGGCATGCGCGAAGTGTCCGACTGTGCGCGCGCCATCGACGGCAGCGTCGCGGAAGCGGTGCGTGCCCTGCAGTTCGAAGACATCGCGACCCAGGCCCTGGGCGGCGTGCACGTCCACCTGGACCGACTGACCGCGATCAACCGCGAAGCACTGGCGCTGCAGGAACTGCTGCACCGTCACGGTGGCGCGGCGGACGAGGAAGTGGCGACCGCGCTGCAGCGCACCGGCAACCGGCTGCGTGACATGCGCAACGAGTGGGAGCGACCGCCGCACAAGCCGGTCACCCAGCAGAGCATGGGTGCTGGAACCGTCGAACTGTTCTGACCCGGCATGCAGGCTGTCGCAGAAGCGCGTGAAGAAGGCCCCGGCACTGCCGGGGCCTTTGCATGCCCGCCTCCCCCTGCGGCACGCACGTCGGCACGCGAGCAGCTGCAACAGCTGGAGCAGCTGGCACGGGCCGAGCTTGCCCTGCTGGCCCTGCGCGCCGCAGCCCAGCCGGCAGCGCCACCGCCCTGCCCGGAGCATGCGAGCGTAGCGTGGGATCTGGGGCTGGACGCTGCGGATCTGTAGCGCCGAGCCGTGCTCGGCGAGCGCACCGCGCGGCGCCTTGGCTTTCCGCCGAGCGTGGCTCGGCGCTACAACGGCATCAGGGCGCCCTCGCCTTCGCGGGGATGTCGACGAGGCCGCTGCGGAGCTGTAGCGCCGAGCCGTGCTCGGCGAGCGCACCGCGCGGCGCCCTGGCTTTCCGCCGAGCGTGGCTCGGCGCTACAACGGCATCAGGGCGCCCTCGCCTTCGCGGGGATGTCGACGAGGCCGCTGCGGATCTGTAGCGCCGAGCCACGCTCGGCGAGCGCACCGCGCGGCGCCCTGGCTTTCCGCCGAGCGTGGCTCGGCGCTACAACGGCATCAGGGCGCCCTCGCCTTCGCGGGGATGTCGACGAGGCCGCTGCGGATCTGTAGCGCCGAGCCACGCTCGGCGAGCGCACCGCGCGGCGCCCTGGCTTTCCGCCGAGCGTGGCTCGGCGCTACAACGGCATCAGGGCGCCCTCGCCTACGCGGGGATGTCGACGAGGCCGCTGCGGATCTGTAGCGCCGAGCCACGCTCGGCGAGCGCACCGCGCGGCGCCCTGGCTTTCCGCCGAGCGTGGCTCGGCGCTACCAGATGATCAGACGACAACCGCCGCCACGCCTCGATGGGCGGCATCACGCGGCTGCCGCAACCATTGCGCCAGCTCGCGCGGCACCAACGGGCGCGAGTACAGGTAACCCTGTATCTCGTCGCAGCCTTGGCGACGCAGCATGGCGTCTTCCTGCGCGGTTTCCACCCCTTCGGCCACCACTTTCATCCCCAGCGCGTGGCCGAGATGGACGATGGCCTGGGTGACCTCGGCCGTGCCGGCATCGGCCAGCATTCCCTGCACGAAGCTGCGGTCGATCTTCAGCCGCCCCACCGGGAACCGGTTGAGGTAATGCAGGTTGGAAAAACCGGTACCGAAGTCATCGACCGCCAGCGGCACACTGTGGCGCTCGAAGACATCGAAGCAGTGGCGCAGGATCTCCGTGTCACGGATCAAGGCGGACTCGGTCAGCTCCAGCTCAAGCCGTGTGGGTGACAGGCCCTGCGCGTGGCAGACCTCGATGACCCGCTCAGCGAAGCCGCGCTCGCGCAGCTGGACCGCCGACACATTGACCGCGATGCGATCAAAGACCAGCCCGGCGCGGTCCCAGGCCGAGGCCTGCCGACAGGCCTCGTTGAGCACCCAATCACCTATCCGGACGATCTCACCGCACTTTTCGGCGATGGGAATGAACTCGGCCGGGCTGCAGTAGCCCAGGCCCGGCCGGTGCCAGCGCAGCAACGCCTCGATAGCGGGCGGCTGCTCGGCATCGGCATGCATCAGCGGCTGGTAGACCAGGCTGAACTCTTCGCGCTCGATGGCACCGTGCAAGGCGTGCTCGATGTCCAGGCGGCGCTGGATGCGTGCCAGTGCGTCCTGGCTGTAGTACTGGTAAGTATTGCGTCCCGCTTCCTTTGCCGCATGCATGGCCGCATCGGCCGCGCGCAGCAGGGATTCAAAGTCGTCTCGACCGCTTTCCAGCATCGCGATGCCAATGCTCGCGCCCACCTTCAACAGGTCCTGCCCGCGATGCAGCGGCTCGGCCAGCGAGGCAATCAGCTTGCGTGCAACGTGCCCGGCATCCTCCGCCTCGGCCAGGTCGCGCAGTACGACAATGAACTCATCGCCGCTGAAACGCCCGAACAGGTCACTGTTGCGCAGCCCCTGGTGGAGACGGCTCGCCGCAGCTTTCAGCAGGGTATCGCCGGTCGCATGGCCGAAGCTGTCGTTGATCGTCTTGAAGCCGTCGAGGTCGATGAACAGCATCGCGAGCGGCGTGCCGCGATCGCGCGCTTCTTCGATGGCATCGGCGGTCTGCTCGCGCAGCAGCATCCTGTTCGGCAGGCCGGTCAGCAGGTCGTAGTGCGCCAGCAGCTCGATGCGCTCGTTGGCTTCGCGTTCGCGGGTGATGTCCCGGAACAGCACGACAAATCGCGCCGGCAAGCCATCACGCCGGTCCATCTCGACCAGCACCTGCACCCAGACGCGCATCCCGGACTGGCGATAGAAGCACAGGTCCAGCTGCTCAGGCAGGCCGCCGGCACCAATGCGGTCGAGCACCGCCGCAAAGGCAGCGCGGGAGTCATCGGTATACAGCGCCATCGCCTGTTCCAGGCTGATCGGCTCCTTGCGCAGCCCATGGATGCGGTAGCACTCCTCGGTCCACTGCATCTGGCGGGTTTCAACTTCGATCTCGCAACCGCCGATCCGGCCCAGGGCGGAAACGCGGTTCAGCAGCTCGGTGCGCCAGCGGATAAGGGCATCGGTCTGGTGCTGTTCGCTGATGTTCTGCACTTGGCCCAGCACGCGCTGGACCAGGCCGTCGGCGGCCTGCAAGGGCTGCATCCACAGCCGCAGCTGCATTGCAGCCGATGTCTCACGGGCCGCCAGCTCGAGCTCCACGCTGGCCGGATGGCCGTCGCGCCACAGGCGCCGCCATGCCATGCGCAGCGCGCCGCGGGAGCGCGGCTGCAACCGACGCAGCCAGCCGCGCAGGCTGGCGGGATGGTCGGCACTGACACCCAGCAGCGCCTGCAGCTCCGCCGACCACCAGAACCGCCGGCTGACCGGATCCCAGGACCAGCTGCCCATGCTGGCGATGCGCTGCGCTTCCCGCAGGTGGACCTGCTGGTCCTGCAGAACCGTTTCCAGCTGTTTCTGCGGCTCGATGTCGGTATGCGTGCCCACCATGCGCAGCGCCTGGCCGTCCGCCGTCCGGCTGACCACCCGGCCCCGGTCCAGCACCCAGCGCCACGGGCGGCCCGGCTGGCGGAAGCGGAACTCGGCGCTGTATTGCGCATCTTCGCCGCGCAGGTGCCGCTGGATGGCGGCGCGGACATGGGCGCAGTCTTCAGGGTGGACACGGTCCATCAGCGCGCTGGCGCCTTCCTGCAGCTCGCCCGCGCCCGACGCCTCGCCGTAAGGCGAGCGCAGCATCCGGTCGCTGGCGACGTCCCAGTCCCACAGCCCGTGTCCGGCACTCTCCAGCGCAAGCTCCCAGCGATCGCCTGCCTGGCTGCCGGAGGGCCGGGGAATGCTGAGGGTAAAGGCGAGCAGGCGCCCCTCGCCGTCATGCACGGCGCGCATCCAGCCGTCATGGCGGCCACCTGGCCCGCCGGGCAGGCTGCAGGGAATGATGCCCCCATCGGCTGCCAGCAAGCGGATGTCTTCGAGCATGGGCTGGTAGGCGGTGACCGCCGCAGGCAGGCCGTGTTCGCGCGCCACCGGATTGGCCGCGAGCGGATGGCCCTGCCGATCCAGGATGACCAGCGCCGAGGCGAGCGGGTGCTGCAACAGGCTGGCAATGATCCCTTGATCCACGCACTTGCTCCGATCACCCTCCCGATATCCGGGCACGAAATCGTTAGCGGCGGACTGCCGCGATAATTGAGGCAGCGGTGGCCGGTACCGATGTCCGGGCCGCGTTAAGATGGGGTCCGTCGTCGCCCACGCGTGCCCCGCGCCCAGGTCCCGAGCTGCCATGCCCCTGCAACCCAACGGCGACACCCCCATGGCCACCCCATCCAGCGGCTTGGGCGATGCCCTGCGACGTGAACGTCGACGCGTGGTGCTGGTCTACCTGCTGCTGGCGATCGCCTGGGTGGCCAGCAGCGACGCGGCGGTCTACGCCATCGTCGCCGACCCGCGCCAGGCCGCATGGCTGCAGACCGCGAAAGGCCTGTTCTTCATCTTCGCCAGCGCCACCCTGCTCTACCTGCTGCTGCGCCCGTTCGGCGCGAACCTGCTACAGGTCACCACCCGGCTGGCCGCATCGGACAAGCGACACCGCCAGGCCTTCGTCGGCAACCCCGGCCCGGTGCTCATCTATGACCTGCAGACGGCACGGATCCTGGACGCCAATCCTTCCGCCTGCACGCTGTTCGGCTGGGAACGCGAGCAGCTGCTCGGCCAGCCGATCGGCTGCCTGTGGCCGCCCGGCGCCGAAGCGCAACTGGATGCAAAGCTGGAGCAGTTGCGCGAGCACCCCGAGCAGACCTGCGTGCTGCGATCGGCGCTGCAGTTGCGGGACGGCACGGTGCGGCAGATGGAGCTGCGCAGCAATTCCATCGATGTCGACGAGCGCCCTGCCCGCCTGCTGATCGTCATCGACCGTACCGCTGAAGATGAAGCCTTGGCGCGACGGGACCAGGCGCTGGCGCGGGTCGAAGAAGCACACGAGCTGGCGCGCATCGGCGCGTGGCAGCTCGATCCGGCCACCGGGCTGGCCAGCTTTTCGCGGCAGGTCTACCTGCTGCTGGGGCGGCGCCCGCCACAGGCCCGCACGTGGCACCGCTTCGATGAACTGCTGGTGCCGGCCGACGCCGTTACTGCGGCGATGACCGAACAGCTGCTGGCGGGGATGAGCTCGGGCGAGCCGGTGCACGTCGATGTGCTGCTGCCGCTGCTCGGCATGGATGGCCGGCCATTGATGACCCACCTGCGTGCCGAGAGTGGCCTGGACGATGCGGGCCGCCCCCGGGTGCTCGGCACGCTGCAGGATGTGACCGAACGCGAGCAGTCCCGGCGCCTGCTGCGCGAGCGCGAAGAACAGTTCCGCGAGCTGGTGCGGGTGCTGCCCGATGGCGTGGTGATCCTGTCCGATGAGCATGTGCTGTACGCCAATGCGTTTGCGGTGCGGCTGTTCGGCTATGACGGCCATACGCTGCTGGGCGAACCGCTGCAGGCACTGGTGGCCGAATCGGGGGTGTCCTCGGTACGCGCTCTGCTGCGGGACCGGGTGCCCGCGGACACCGCAGGCCATGCCATCGTCAGCAGCATGCAGCGCGTGGACGGGTCTGGTTTCCAGGCCGGGCTGTCGGTTGGCGAAGTGCGCTACGGCGGACGCGACTGCCGCTTGCTGATCGTGCGCGACCTGAGCGACACCGAGCGCACGCGCATCGCCCTGGAAAACAGCAACCGTGAGCTGCACGCGATGGCCGGGCGCCTGTTCTCGCTGCAGGAGGACGAGCGCCGGGCCATATCGCGCGACCTGCACGATGACATCGGCCAGGCCATCACCGCCATCAAGCTGTCGGCTTGGGCTGCACTGGACGAAGAAGATGGCGCACGGCGCCGGGAAGACCTGCAGCAGATCGTCGGTCTGGCCGACAGCACGGTGGGCAAGCTGCGCGACCTGTCCATGCTGCTACGCCCGCCGCAGCTGGATGCGCTGGGGCTGGAGGCCGCGCTGCGCTGGCAGGCCGGGGTGTTGTTCCGCGCGTCGCAGACCGAACTGCTGGCGCACATCGATACCCTGCCCGAGCGGCCGGACAACGCCATCGAGCAGGCCTGCTTCCGCATCGCCCAGGAAAGCCTGACCAATGCGCTGCGCCATGCGCGCGCCAGCCAGGTGATGTTGCACCTGCGTGACATCGGCCAGGGCCGCCTGCACCTGCAGGTCCGCGACGATGGCGAAGGATTTGATCCCCACGGCCCGCGCGGGCTCGGGCTGATCGTCATGCGCGAGCGGGCGCAGAGCGTCGGCGGCCAGTTGCGCATTCAATCCGCACCCGGCGAAGGTACCCTGATCGAACTGCATCTTCCCTATCGCGTCGACACCCGTTCGACGCACGCCTTGGAACACCTTCCGTAATGTGGAACAACTCCCTGCCCCAGGTCAGCATCGACGACGCACCGGATCGCCTGGGTGCCGGTAATCCGGAGCTGCAGGCGATGGTCACCGAGGCGGCCGGCGGCGGCGTGCCGCTGCTGTTGATGCACGTGGACATCGACCACTTCGCATCGGTCAACGAGAACATGAGCGCCGAAGTCGGCGACCAAGCGCTGGTGCTGGTGGCCCAGCGCCTGAAGCTGTGGCTGCGCGGCCGTGGAAAACTGTGGCGGCATGGCAGCGACGAGTTCCTGGTGGCGGTGCCGCGCACTCCTGAAGTGCCGCTGGCCGAAGATCTGGCCGAGGAGCTGCGCCAGCAGCTCGAGCTTCCGCTGTCGGTGCTGCCGTACACCTTGTTCATGACCGGCAAGGTCGGCGTGAGCCTGTGTCCGGAGCACGCAAGCAACGCATCGCGTCTGCTCGACCACGCCGAGGATGCGCTGTACCAAGCCGCCCGCGAAGGCGGTAATGCCGTGCGCATCCACGCCCTCGATACGCCGCCGAGCGCGCACAGCGAGAGCATCATCGCGCGGCAGATCATCGACGCCATTCCCAATGGCGAGTTGAAGTTGCGGTACCAGCCGCTGGTCAGCTCGCGCGATGGCCATGTGGTGGGCATGGAGGCGCTGCTGCGCTGGCAGTCGCCGACATTGGGCATGCTGGTGCCCGAGCGGTTCATGCGCACGGCCGAGCGGCTGGGCATCATCGTGCAGATCGGCACCTGGGTGCTGGAGGGCGCCCTGAAGCAGGCCAAGCTGTGGCGCGACCAGGGCTTCGATGATTTCACCATCGCCGTCAATGTCTCCACCCTGCAGCTGTTGCGTCCCAATTTCTTCACCGAGGTGATGGGACTGATGCAGGCCGCCGGCGTTCCCGCGCCGATGCTGACGCTGGAGATCAACGAAAGCGCGCTGACCAACAACGTGAATTTCGTCCACGAAACGCTGGTCAACCTGCGCAACGAAGGCATCAGCCTGAGCCTGGACAATTTCGGCACCGGCGATTCCAGCCTGAGTGCACTGGTGCGCTATCCGGTGGACAAGCTGAAGATCGACCGCAGCTTCATCAAGAGTGCGCCGGCCGGCAACCGCGAGGCCGCCATCGCCCGCGCCATCATCGCCATGGGCCACCAACTGGGCATGACGGTGATCGCCAACGGCGTCGAGTCGCAGGCACAGCTGGGTTTCCTGCGCCGCAATGACTGCGACGTGTTCCAGGGGTACCTGTTCGGTGAGCCCATGTCAGCCGATGCGGCCGGCATGACCCTGCGCCGTCGCTACCTGCGTCCGGAAGCCTTCGCCGAGACCCGCCCGGACCGCACGCTGCTGCTGCTGGACGATGAAGAGAACGTGCTGCGCTCCCTGGTGCGGTTGTTCCGCCGCGACGGGTATCGGATCCTGGCAGCCGGCAATGTCCGTGATGCATTCGACCTGCTGGCGATCAACGACGTGCAGGTGATCCTGTCCGACCAGCGCATGAGTGACATGAGCGGGACCGAGTTCCTGGGTCGGGTGAAGATGCTGTACCCGGACACGATCCGCCTGGTGCTGTCCGGCTACACCGATCTCAACACGGTGACCGACGCCATCAACCGCGGCGCGATCTACCGTTTCCTGACCAAGCCCTGGAACGACGACGAGCTGCGCAAGCACATCCACCAGGCATTCCGCACCTACGAAGAGCAGCGGCGCGGCAACGGCGGCGGTGCACCGGCGGCGGATGTGCTGGACCCAGCGGAAGATCGCCTGCTGCGGTAGATGGTCGAACGGGTGGGACCCCCTCGCGGCGGGCTGCTTCAAGGCTACGTGCTTGGGGCCGGGCGGTGGGGCTGGTCGGGGGACGGCAAGAGCCGCATCCATGCGTGCCTCGTTTCGTGCCATCCATGGCGCGGGTTCACGTCATCGCATTCGCGCTGCCGCTCCCACGCTTTGCTTCGCAAACCGTGGGCCCCGTCTCACCAGCACCCACACCCCGCCGCTTCGCGGCCGCCCCTGACTCAGGGGCTCCCTCCACCCGACGGATTGCCGCCATCTGTAGCGCCGAGCCGTGCTCGGCGGAGTGTTCCCGCCCACGGCCCGCTGCGCTCGCCGACCATGGGTCGGCGCTACCGATGACCGCATGCCAACGGTTCCATGGCCGCCATGGACCTGTCGAAGGTGGGGCGGGGTGGGTTGGCGGGGGCGTTGAGTGCCATGGATGGCACGAAACGAGGCACGCATGGATGCGGCCCTTGCCGTCCCCCGCCAACCTACCCCGCCCCGCCAGCCCACAGCTCTGCAGCCTTTGCAGTTGCTTCGGCAGTTGCAGTTGCTGTTGCAGTTGCCCTCGCAGTTGCAGTTGCAGTTGCCTCTGCAGGTGCCGGGCGCAGCCCGGCATACTCCCCGCTATCGCGGTTGCTTGATCGGCAGTACCACGCGGAAAGTCGACCCCACGCCGGGCGTGCTGTCCAGGTCGATGCGGCCGTTGTGCTTGTTGATGATGCTGTAGGAAATCGACAAGCCCAGGCCCGTGCCACTGCCCACCGGCTTGGTGGTGAAGAACGGATCGAAGATCCGCTGGCGCAGCTCGGGCGAAATGCCGCCACCGCTGTCTTCGAACTCCACCCACGCATGCTCGCCGTCCACGCCGGTGCGCACGGTGATGACCCCGCGGTCGGCGATCGCGTGACCGGCGTTGAGCAGCAGGTTCATGTACACCTGGTTGAGCTCGGAGGGCAGGCACTCCACCAGCGGCAACTGGCCGAACTCGCGGTGCAGCTCCACCTTGTACTTCAGCTCGTTCCAGATGATGTTGATCGTCGATTCAAGACCGGAATGCAGATCCACCAGCTTCCACGACTCATCACGGCCGGAATACGAAAAATCCTTCAGGTCGCGGACGATGCGGGTGACGCGCTCGATGCCCTCGCGCGACTCGGCCATCAGCTGCGGCAGGTCGCGGCTGATGAAATCGATATCCAGGCGGTGACGGATGTCGTCGATCTCCGGGATCAGCGTCTTCGGGTCCGGTGCGCGCAACGCGCGCTCGTATGCCTCGATCACCGTGAACAGGCTGCGCAGGTATTCCTGCAGGCTGCCCAGGTTGGAGTGGACATAGCCGATCGGATTGTTGATCTCGTGCGCCACGCCGGCCGCCAGCTGGCCGATCGAGGCCATTTTCTCCGACTGCAGCAGTTTTTCCTGCGCCCCGTTCAATCGCAGGTAGGCCTGGCGGAGTTCCGCATGCCGTTGCTGCAGTTCGCGCTCGTAGTCTTCCTGCCCTTCAATGCGACGGAACAGGCCAAGGTAGTAGCCGATGGCCTGATCGCGGTGGTGATACAGCTGGGCCGTAACCACGCCCTCGCCCATCACCAGGCTGCCGCTCCACTGGCCTTCCTTGCGGGCCACGGCCATGGCATCGGGGGGCAGCAGGGCGCGCAGGCGCTGCGGCGCGCCGCCCTCGCCGGTTTCGCTGCCGGCCAGCAGTGCATCGACGGCTGGATTGGCAAGCACCACCGCATCGTCGTCGGTGAACAGCAGCAGTCCCTCGCGTACCGGCGCAAGCAGGACCTGCAGCAGCTGTGGCGAAGGGAAAGGGACGGGGGCGTTCGAGGCGGCTGCAGGCACAGGGGCGTCCGGCGTTACGGAAAACGGCCCCCACTATACGACGAGCGCGCACCTGCCGGCCGCGCTGCGCGCAGCGCCAGCACGCATCAGATCAGGCGACGGCCAACGGCCTGCGCGCGGTCAACTGCTGTGACTGGCCCTTGCTGTCATACGCCGGTGCATCTTCGCTGCGGCCCAGCTGGCGCAGAGCCCAGTTGACCTCGCGACGGCGTCGCGACAGCAGCACGCCGTTGGCGCGATTGCGCTCAGCCAGGACTTCCAGCTGCGCGGATTCGCCCATCGGCGGCGCACGGTCCAGCGTCCGCAACGCATCCAGCTTGGCGCTGGTGGCACGGATCAGGGCCTGCACGTCATGTGCGACCAAGGCCAGACGCTCTGCATCCAGCGCGTCACTGAGGCGTTGCATCGGCTCGCTCATCAGCGTGCTCATCCCTGCAGCTGCTGGTCCAGATCAAGCATGCGCGAGGCGATCGCTTCCGGGTTGATCCGGTAGCTGCCGTTCTGCAATGACTCGCGCACGGCCTGCACCCGCTCGGCGTCAATGGCCGGGGCGCTGCTCAGGCTGCGCTCGAGCGCCTGCAGGTTGGTCGCTTCACCGGTCAGCTTGAGGCTGTCCGCTGCTTCAATCGGGCGCGCAGGCGTATCGGCGCTGACGCCGGCGCGACTGGTCGGGCCCACCGCACGCAGCGTCTGCGCTGCCTGCATCGTGCCGTCGATTTTTTGGCTCATGGGAGCTCCTCGGGTTGCCGTTCAATATCGATAACGGCCGCCCGACCGTGATCTTTAGGGGATTTCTGCACTTTCTCAGCGCGTCACTAAAACGTCGCCGTTGGCGGCCACGGTCCCTTGTACCACCTTGCGGGAGGCCAGGTTCTCCACCGACAGCCGCTCGTTCTCGCCGGCATCACCGAGTGCCTTGCCGACCACCCGTACCTCGACCGAGCCCCGGCGTGACACCAGCGCTACGTTGTCGCCACGCCGGACCAGCCGCTGCGCGACCAGGTCCGACGCGGACAGCAGGCTGCCGGCCGACAGCGTACGCCGCGCCACGCGCCCCACGGCCGCGGCAGGATCGGCCAGCACGGCACCGGCAATCCGCGCGGCGTCCCGCTGCGCCGTCCCGATATCGGCCGCAGACAGGGTTTCTCCAGCAGCGATACCGCGCGACAGCACCAGTACGGTCTGCTCCCGGCGCACCTTCACCGGCACGAACAGGCGCCAGCCGCCGGCATCCGGGCAGCTGACCTCCACGGTGGTGTTGGCGGTGGGCTGGGCAGTGAGCCCTTGGCCACAGGCAGGCAAACGCAGCGCATCGGCCACCACGGCCTCGCCTTGCGCCCCCTCGCCCAGCAGAGACAGCGCTGCAGTGCGGATGGTGTCCACCGGCTGCCACGAAGGTGCGGCCGCGACCGGCGCGCTGGCAAGGGCCAGCAGCCAGCACAGTGATTTAAAGGTAGGCATGCAACCCCCCACGGCAAAGTTCGACAGGCCCGCTGCAAGTGCTGTGCCAGATCACGCACGCACGACGACTCAAGTAAGGACCGCCAGCGCCGATACCTCTCCCATGTCACATGACCTGCTCAACCGCATCGATCAACGTACCCGCCTGGCTGGCCACAACCGCCTGGCGCTGCTGCTGTTCCGGCTTGGCGGACGCCAGCTTTTTGGCGTCAATGTGTTCAAGGTGCAGGAAGTACTGCGCCGACCGGAGCTGTTCCAGGTACCCGGCTTGCCCAGCGAGTTCTCCGGGGTGGCCGATGTGCGGGGCCGCTCGGTGCCCGTGCTGGACCTGGGCGTGGCCATCGGTCATCCCGAGCGTGACAATGCCGATGGCCCCGGCTATCTGGTGGTCACCGAGTTCAACCGCTCGATCCAGGGCTTCCTGGTCAGCGGGGTGGAGCGCATCGTCAACATCGCCGTGCAGGACATCCACCCGCCGCCGGAACTGGGCGCCGAATCCAGCTACCTGACAGCCGTCACCCGCTTCCAGGGCGAGCTCATCCAGGTGATCGACGTGGAAAGCGTGCTGGCCGACATTGCCGGTACCCGCAGCGAAGCGGTGCTGGACCCGGCCCTGGCCATGCCGGCCGACGGTCCGCAGATGCAGGTGCTGGTGGTGGATGACTCGCGCGTCGCCCGGCAGCAGATCCGCAGCGTGCTGGACCAGCTCGGCGTGGGCGCGACCCTGCTGTCCGATGGCAAGCAGGCACTGGACCACCTGCTGCAGATCCACGCGGCGGGTGAAGATCCCGCCCAGCGGTACGCGATGGTGATCTCCGACATCGAAATGCCCGCGATGGACGGCTACACCCTGACGACGGAAATCCGGCGCCACCCGGGACTGGCCGGCCTGTACGTGCTGCTGCACACCTCCCTGTCGGGCGTGTTCAACAACGCGATGGTCGAACGCGTGGGCGCAAACGCCTTCGTCGCCAAGTACTCACCGCACGAACTCGCCGATTTCGTCCTGGATCGCCTGCGCAAGGTCGCCCAAGCCGCCTGACCCCGGCATCCCAAGCGTGGCCCGGCGCCACCCTGCCCTGCCTGACCGCGCACGTGGGCCGTCCTGAGGCGTGGGGCGGGCCCGTGCGGGACCGTTGGAGCCCCGGACGGGCGGAAACGAGCCCCCATGGATGGGTTCACGGCGTGTCCCGCACGGGCCCGCCCCACGACTCAAGCGCGCAACCACGCTCACCGCAGCTCCGCTTTGGCACGGCGCTTGCAGCTTTCCCGGCACTGTTCCGTGGGAGCGCGCCATGTCCAACCTGATTTCCGACTACCTGGGTGTCCACGCCCAGGCCATGCCGTTGCGCGAGCAGCGCATGAAGCTGATCGCCAGCAACCTCGGCAATGCTGACACCCCGGGCTACAAGGCCCAGGACATGGACTTCGATGCCGCCCTGCGCAGCGCCCAGGGGCAGGCCGGCAACGGCCTGATGAGCACCACCAACGAACAGCACCTGGCCATCGGCAACGGACTGAACCCGTTCCAGATCAGCCGCGAAGGGGTGCAGCCCAACCTCGACGGCAACACCGTCGACCCCGATGCCGAGCGCGCCGCCTACGGCCGCGCCGCGCTGGAATACCGCGCCTCGCTGAGTTTCGTCGAATCCAAGGTGCGCTCCATGCTCACCGCGATCACAGGGCAATAAGCCATGAGCAATCTCCCCATCTTCGACATCGCCGGGTCTGCCCTGCAGGCGCAGTCGGTGCGCATGAGCACCATCGCCTCCAACCTGGCCAACGCCGATTCGGTCGCCGGCTCGCCCGAGGCGGTGTACAAGCCGCTGGAGCCAATCTTCCAGGCGGTCACCAGCCGCACCGACCCGAATGTCACCTCGGTGCAGGTCAAGGAGATCCAGCAGAGCGACGCCGCCCCGATCAAACGCTACGAACCCGGCCATCCGCTGGCCGACGGCGACGGCTACATCTACCAGGCCGACGTGGATCCGGTGGCGCAGATGGTCAACCTGATCTCTACCTCACGCAATTACCAGGCCGGCGTGGAAATGCTCGGTACCGCCAAGGAACTGGCCCTCGCCACGCTGACCATGGGCCGCTGACGCGCGCCCCGGAGACGAACCCAATGAGCACCGCCATCACCACCCAGTCCAGCCAGGATGTCTACTCCGCGCTGGGCCTGAACTCGCCCAACAGCAGCGCCAGCAAGAAGAAAGACACGTTGGAGCAGGCCGATTTCCTGCGCCTGATGACCGAGCAGCTGCAGCACCAGGATCCATTGAAGCCGATGGACAACACGCAGATGGTCGCGCAGATGGCACAGATGTCGACCGTGCAGGGCATCACCGACCTCAACACCACGGTCAAGGGGTTCCAGACCTCGATGGCCAGCGACCAGGTATTGCGCGGCGCCGCGCTGGTCGGTCACGACGTGCTGGTGCCTTCGGAGAAGATGGTGCTGGAAAGCGAGGGCACCGTCGGTGGCCTGGTGGCTGCACCGAGCGCCGGCATGATCAACGTGGACATCACCGATGCCAACGGCCTGAAAGTGGCCCAGATCACGGTGGAGGCCGCCGCAGCCGGTGAGACCAACTTCGTGTGGGACGGCAAGGACAGCAGCGGCAACCGCCTGCCGCCGGGCAACTACTCGCTGGTGGCCAACCACACCGACACCGCCGGGGCGAAGACCAAGCTCGGCACGTACGTGGAAGCGCCGGTGGAAAGCGTGACCGTCGGTTCCGACGGGCTGTACCTGAATCTCAAGGGATTGGGCGCCGCCCCGATCGATTACGTGCTCCGCATCAGCTGAGCCCCCAGACCGCTTCAACGAGGAGTCCACCATGGCTTTCAACGTCTCGCTGTCCGGCATCAACGCCGCCAACACCGACCTCAGTGTTACCGCCAACAACGTCGCCAACGTCAACACCACCGGCTTCAAGCAGTCGCGCGCTGAATTCGCCGACCTGTTCTCGGCCACCAGCTACGGCCTGTCGCGCAATGCGGTGGGTTCGGGCGCACGCGTGTCGAACGTCGCCCAGCAGTTCAGCCAGGGCAACAATTCGCAGACCGGTCGCAGCCTGGATCTGGCCGTGTCGGGCGAAGGCTTCTTCACCATGAGCGTCAACGGCCAGCGCGCCTATTCGCGCGCCGGCAACTTCCAGACCGACGCGCAGGGCTTCGTGATCAACCCTGCCGGCGCGCGCCTGCAGGTGTTCACCCCCAATGCCGATGGCACGACCTTCGATTCCGGGCGCCTGACCGACCTGCAGCTGCTGACCACCGACAGCCCTCCCAAGCAGACCGGCAGCGTGCAGCTGGCCTTCACGCTGCCCGCCAACAGCACCCAGCCGACCGTGACGCCGTTCGATCCCACCGACTCGAACAGCTACAGCCAGTCCAGCGGCGGCGTGACCGTGTACGACTCGCTGGGTGTCAGCCATACGCAGACCTCCTACTTCGTCAAGGGCGCCACCGCCAACGAATGGCAGGTGTACAACTACGTGGACGGCCAGTCGGCCGGCGCACCGAGCACGCTGCAGTTCAACGAAAGCGGCGCCCTGGTCGCCCCGGCGAACGGCCGCATCACGCTGGATGGCTTCACCCCCGCCACCGGTGCCGGCCAGCTCAACCTGACCCTGGACGTGGCCGGCTCCACCCAGTACGGCGAGAAGTTCGCACTGCGCAACTTCCAGCAGGACGGGTACGCGGCCGGCAAGCTCAACGAGATCAGCGTGTCCGAGCAGGGCGTGGTGTTCGCGCGGTACTCGAACGGTGATGACAAGGCACTGGGCCAGGTCGCCCTGACCAACTTCAACAACGCACAGGGCCTGCAGTCCACCGGCGACAACATGTGGGTGGAGACCTTCGCCTCCGGTTCGCCGCGCACCTCGGCGCCGGATTCGTCGGACCTGGGCAAGATCCAGGCCGGCGCACTGGAATCGTCCACCGTGGACCTCACCGAGCAGCTGGTGAACATGATCGTGGCCCAGCGAAATTTCCAGGCCAACTCGCAGATGCTCAGCACCCAGGACCAGGTCACCCAGACCATCATCAACATCCGTTGATGATGGCCGACTGACCGCAGCACGGAGCTTCCACGATGGACAAGGCCCTCTACGTCGCGATGACCGGTGCGCGCGCTTCCCTGCAGGCGCAGGGCACGCTGTCGCACAACATCGCCAATACCGATACGCCTGGCTTCAAGGAAGCACTGGCCAACACCGAAGCGTTCCCGATCCGCGGACCGGGCTTCGCCTCGCGGGTGGACGCCGTGCACGTGGATGCAGGGTTCAACCGCCGCATGGGCGCCCAGCACATCACCGGCAACCCGCTGGACCTGTCACTGCAGGCCGGCAGCTGGCTGACCGTGCAGGCACCCGGCGGCGGCGAAGCCTATACGCGTGGCGCCGCCCTGTCACTGACGCCGAATGGCCAGCTGGTCACCGCCGGCGGCCATGCGGTGCTGGATGAGAACGAAAACCCGATCGCCATCCCGCCCCACCAGGCGATGGAGATCGGCAACGACGGCACGATCTCGATCATTCCGCTGGGGGAAGGCCCGCAGACGATGGCAGTGGTCGGCCGGATCAAGGTGGTGGCCGCCGACGATGCGCGGCTGGAGCGCGGCCTGGACGGCCTGTTCCGCAACACCGATCCACAGCAGCCGTTCGTGCAGACCCAGGGCAAGGCCCTGGAAAGCGGCCAGCTGGAAGGCAGCAACGTGGATGCCGCCGGCGCGCTGGTGCAGATGATCCAGCTGCAGCGCCAGTACGAAATGCAGGTCAAAGTGATCAAGCACGGCGACGAGAACGCACGCAGCGCCAACAGCCTGCTGCGCCTGAACGGCTGACCCGCCGACAGATGACGGAAATCCGGCGCGCCGCAATGGCACGCCGCTTGCAGTACCCCCTGTGAAGCACCTGCGCCTGTCGCAGGTCATCCGCCCCGACCACGTCGGCGCGGGCAACCAGCAGAGGAACTGACCATGAACCAGGCACTGTGGATCGCCAAGACCGGACTGGACGCGCAGCAGACGCGCATGTCGGTGGTGTCCAACAACCTCGCCAATACGAACACGACCGGCTTCAAGCAGGACCGTGCCAGTTTCGAGGATCTGTTGTACCAGCAGGTGCGTCAGCCCGGTGGCGCCTCGTCGGCGCAGACCCAGCTGCCGACCGGCCTGCAGCTGGGCACGGGCGTGCGCGTGGTCGCCACGGCGAAGAACTTCGAGCAGGGCAGCCAGCAGCAGACCGGTCGCGCGCTGGACGTGATGGTCAACGGACGCGGCTTCTTCGAAGTGTCGATGCCCGACGGCAGCTCCGCGTTCACCCGCGATGGTTCGTTCAAGGTCAACCAGGACGGTGAGCTGGTCACCAACAGCGGTTACCCGGTGCAGCCCGGCATCCAGATCCCGGAAGGCGCGCAGACGCTGACCATCGGTACCGACGGCACCGTCAGCGTGAAGATGGCCGACGACGCGGCCACCGTGGAGATCGGCGCGCTCACGCTGACCGACTTCATCAATCCGGCCGGCCTGCAGGCCCGCGGCGAAAACCTGTATCTGGAAACGACCGCATCAGGCCCCGCGCAGAACGGCAACCCCGGCCTCAACGGCCTGGGCAATGTGGTCCAGGGTGCGTTGGAAGGCAGCAACGTCAACGTGGTCGAAGAGCTGGTGTCGATGATCGAAACCCAGCGCGCCTATGAAATGAACGCCAAGGCGATTTCGACCACCGACTCGATGCTCGGCTACCTCAACAACAACGTCTGACCGGACTGCCATCATGCTGCTTCCCGCCTCCCTCGCCCGCCTGTCCCTTGCTGCCGCCGCCATCGCGCTGCTGGGCGGCTGCGTGATCGCCGGCGACGTGCGTCCCTACCCGGCGATGCTGCCGGTGCAGCCGGTGATGCCGCCGCAGTCGCAGGCTACCGCTGGCGCGATCTACGCCGCCGGCCCGTCACTGCAGCTGTATTCGGACCGTCGTGCGCGCGATGTGGGCGACCTGTTGACCATCACCCTGCTGGAAAACACCCAGGCGCAGATGAGCGCCAACACCGCCACCAGCAAGGAGTCCGAGCTGGCCATCGGGACGCCGACGATCTTCGGCGCGCCGGTCACCCTGGGCGGCAAGGACATTCTGTCGGCCACCGCGAACGGTTCGCGTGACTTCACCGGCCGTGGCAACAGCGCGCAGAGCAACCGCCTGCAGGGCAACGTGACCGTCACGGTGATGCAGCGACTACCGAACGGCAACCTGGTCGTGCAGGGGCAGAAGAACCTGCGTCTGAACCAGGGCGACGAGCTGGTGCAGGTACAGGGCATCGTGCGCGCCGCCGACATCGGCCCGGACAACACCATTCCTTCCAGCCGCGTTGCCGATGCCCGCATCGTCTACGGCGGTCGTGGCGCGGTCGCACAGTCCAATGCCATGGGCTGGCTGAGCCGCTTCTTCAACTCCGGCCTGGCGCCGTTCTGAGCATGCCTGCCATGACCCTTACCTCTTTCCCCGCCCGCCTGCTGGTCGCCGCGCTGGCCGTTGCCGCCGCCGCGCTGCCCGCGCATGCTGAGCGCATCAAAGACATCGCCCAGGTCGGCGGCGTGCGCGGCAATGCGCTGGTCGGCTACGGTCTGGTGGTCGGCCTGGACGGCAGCGGCGACCGCACCAGCCAAGCACCGTTCACCGTGCAGAGCCTGAAGAACCTGCTGGGCGAGCTGGGCGTCAATGTTCCGTCGAACGTCAATCCGCAGTTGAAGAACGTGGCAGCCGTGGCCATCCACGCCGAGCTGCCGCCTTTCGCCAAGCCCGGCCAGCCGATCGACATCACCGTGTCGTCGATCGGCAATGCGGTGTCGCTGCGCGGTGGCTCGCTGCTGATGGCCCCGCTGAAGGGAGCCGACGGCCAGGTCTATGCGATCGCCCAGGGCAACCTGGTGGTCGGCGGCTTCGGCGCGCAGGGTCGCGATGGTTCCCGCGTTTCGGTCAACGTGCCGAGCGTCGGCCGCATTCCCAACGGCGCCACCGTCGAACGCGCGGTGCCGGATGTGTTCGGCGCCTCCGGCGAAATCACCCTCAACCTGCACCAGAACGACTTCACCACGGTGTCGCGCATGGTCGCGGCATTGAACAACGCCTTCGGTGACAACGTCGCCCGCGCCGTTGATGGCGGCACGGTCGCGGTCCAGTCGCCGACCGACCCGGGTGCCCGCATCGGTTTGTTGGCCCGCATCGAGAGTCTTGAACTCACCCCGGGCAGCGCGCCGGCCAAGGTCGTGGTGAACGCGCGTACCGGCACCGTGGTGATCGGCCAACAGGTGCGCGTGGGCGCAGCGGCCATTTCGCACGGCTCGCTGACGGTGACCATCCAGGAAGGCAGCAACGTGAGCCAGCCCAATGCGCTGGCCGGCGGCCAGACCGTGGTGACCCCGCAGTCCACCATCACCGCCACCAACGAGGGCAGCCGCATGTTCAAGTTCAACGGCGGCACCTCGCTGGATGAAATCGTGCACGCGGTCAATGCCGTGGGCGCCGCACCGGGTGACCTGATCGCGATCCTGGAAGCCCTCAAGCAGGCCGGTGCGCTGAGCGCCGAGCTCGAGGTCATCTGACATGCGCATCCAGCCGGCCTTCGAACTCAATCCAGCACAGCGAACCGACCCGGCCCAGGTCGACAAGGTCGCGCGCCAGCTTGAAGGTCAGTTCGCGCAGATGATGGTCAAGAGCATGCGCGAGGCCAGCTTTGGCGATTCGCTGTTTCCCGGCGAGAACACCATGTTCCGCGAGATGTACGACCAGAAGATCGCCGAAGCGATGACGCGCGGCAAGGGACTGGGCCTGTCTGCGGTGATCACGCGCCAACTTTCCGGCACGGACGGCGCCGGCCCGGCGCTGGACCCGCAGATCAAGCCTGCCGACGCCACCCGCGCGTACCAGCTCAATGCGCCCGCCACCAGCGCACCGCCCATGCCGCTCGATGATGCCGACCAGGCCGTGCGCATGCTGCAGCAGATGGCCGCCGGCACGTCGCCGCGGATGCTGCAGCCGATGGAGCAGACGCTGGACCTGATCGCCGGCCGTGACAGCAGCAGCCTGCATCAGGCCCTCGGCAGCAGTGATCCGTACGCATCGCAGGCGCTGGCGGCGACTGCACCGGTCGCGGCTGAAGACCAGTGGTCGGCCACCGCGACCAACCGGGGCACCGGACCGTCGGCCATCGACACGTTGGCCAGCAGTTCGGCCGTGGCGCGGCTGGGCTCGCATACACCGGAAGGCTTCGTCGCCGGCATCTGGCAGCACGCACAGACCGCAGCCAAGGAACTCGGCGTGGACGCGCGTGCGCTGGTTGCACAGGCGGCCCTGGAAACCGGCTGGGGCAAGCGCCAGATCACCCATGGCGATGGCCGCAGCGCGCACAACCTGTTCGGCATCAAGGCCACCGGCTGGAGCGGTGACCGCGCCACGGTAGGCACCCACGAGTACGTCGACGGCGCGCGCCGCAACGAAACGGCCAGCTTCCGCAGCTACAGTTCGCCTGCGGAAAGCTTCGCCGACTATGTGCGCCTGCTGAAGACCAACCCGCGTTACCAGAAGGCCCTGCAGGCCGGCACCGACGTGCGCGGCTTCGCGCGCGGGCTGCAGCAGGCCGGCTATGCGACCGACCCGTCGTACGCCAACAAGATCGCCAGCATTGCTGGTGGCCCGACCATCGAACGCGCGGTAGCCGCCATCGGCGATGCCGGCGCGCAGTTGGGTCGCACCTTCGCCAGCACTGCCCAGGCAGCGCTGGGCATCGCCCGTCGCTGAGGACCCCTATGACCAGCGTGCTCTCCACCGGTACCAGCGCCCTGCTCGCCTTCCAGCGTGCCCTGGCGACCACCAGCCACAACGTAGCCAACATCAATACGGTGGGCTACAGCCGG
Source organism: Stenotrophomonas sp. WHRI 8082 (assembly GCF_040223995.2). Lineage (NCBI taxonomy): Bacteria > Pseudomonadati > Pseudomonadota > Gammaproteobacteria > Lysobacterales > Lysobacteraceae > Stenotrophomonas > Stenotrophomonas sp. WHRI 8082. The sequence continues at coordinate 122,841 of NZ_CP167826.1, forward strand.
CAGCGCGTGGACTTCGCCACCGCCGATCCGCAACAGATGGGGTATGGCACCGTAGGCAGCGGCACGCGCATCGCCGACATCCGCCGCGTCGCCGATCAGCTGGCCATTTCGCGCCTGCTGGACGGCAGTGGTGAGCTGGCGAGGTTGAAGCAGCTGTCGACCATGGCGGACCGCGTGGACTCGCTGTTTTCCGAAGCCTCGACGAACGTCGCCGGGGTGTGGTCGAACTTCTTCGACTCGGTCAGCGGGCTGTCGTCCAATGCGTCGGCTACCGCCGACCGGCAGAACGTACTGGACAGCGCCAATACGCTGGCCAACCGCTTCCGCCAGCTCAATACCAGCCTGGACAGCCTGAACAGCGAGGTCAACAACGGCATCAGTGCCGCGGCGACCGAGATCAACCGACTGGCGGCCGAAGTCGCACAGATCAACGGGGCGATCGGCAGCAATGCCGCCAACGCCGCACCGGACCTGCTCGACCGTCGCGACCAGCTGATTGCCAGCCTGGTGGGGTACACCGGCGGCAACGCGGTGATCCAGGACGGCGGCTTCATGAACGTCTACACCGCCGGCGGCCAAGCGCTGGTGGTCGGTGCGACCGCCAGCAGAATCACCACCGTCACCGATGCCTACCAGCCCGAGCGCCTGCAGTTGGCGCTGGAAACCCAGGGCGCGAAGGTGGTGCTGGATTCCAAGGCGCTGGGTGGCCAGGTCGGTGGCCTGATGGAGTTCCGCGAGACCGTGCTGACGCCGGCGCAGGCCGAGCTCGGCAAGCTGGCGATCGGCCTGGCCAGCACTTTCAACGAGACCCATCGCAACGGTGTGGACCTGTACGGCCAGATGGGCACGGACCTGTTCAACATCGGGTCGCCGCGGGTGACCAACAACACCAGCAACACCGGCAGCGCCACGATCCAGGCCAGCTTCGGTGACCTGTCCAAACTGGACGCACAGAACATCGTGCTGCGCTTCGATGGCACCCAGTGGCAGGCCAACCGGGCCGATACCGGCGCCAGCCTGCCGTTGATCGGCAGCGGCAGCGCCGCCGATCCGCTGGTGATCAACGGCGTTGCGCTGGTGGTCGGTGGCACGCCTGCGGCCAATGACCGCTTCCTGCTGCAGCCCACCGCCAACGTGGCCGGCAGCATGAGTGTGGCGATCACCGATCCGTCGCGGCTCGCCGCCGCCGCGCCGATCAAGGGTGCCGCCGCGACTGCCAATACCGGCAGCGGCAAGCTGACCGACGTCAAGGTCGCCGATGCGGCCAACGGCGCGCTGCGCAATCCGGCAGCCATCGTCTTCACCGCCAACAACCAGTACACCATCAACGGTGCCGGCCCCTTCGCCTACACCGCCGGCCAGACCATAAGCGCCAACGGCTGGAGCTTCGTGCTGGATGGGGCGCCCAAGCCGGGCGACACCTTCAACATCACCCCGGTCGGTGCTGGCTCGTCGGACAACAGCAACGCACTGGCACTGGCCAAGGTCGAGAACGCAAAGACCTTCAACAGCGGCACGGTCACCTTGAACGGTGCCCTTGGCGGCCTGACCACCCAGGTCGGCGCGGCCGCCCGCTCGGCGCAGTACTCGCTGGATGCGCAGCAGGTCATCACCGACCAGGCGCAGGCCGCGCGTGATTCGGTGTCCGGGGTGAACCTCGACGAAGAAGCGGCCGACATGCTCCGCCTGCAGCAGGCCTACCAGGCCGCCTCGCAGTTGATCTCCACCGCCGACACCATGTTCCAGACCATCCTCGGAGCCGTCTCGCGATGAATGACCGTATTTCCACCGGGATGATGTTCAGCCAGTCGGTTTCGCTGATGCTGGGCAAGCAGTCCAAGATCAACCACCTGGAACAGCAGATCGCCACCGGCAGCAAGATCGTGTCGGCCAAGGACGATCCGGTCGCTGCCGGCACCGCCGTCGGTCTGGATCGCGTGGTGGCCGGGCTGGAACAGCTCGGCAAGAACGCGAACAACGCACAGAACCGCTTGGGCCTTCAGGAAAACGCGCTGGCCCAGGCCAACGAACTGATGACCCGCGCCGTGGAGCTGACCATCCAGGCGAACACGCCGGTGCCCGGCAACACCGATCTGAAGGCCATCGTCAGCGAACTCAAGACCATCCAGGACAGCCTGCTGTCGCTGGCCAACAGCAAAGACGGCAGCGGACGCTACCTGTTCGGCGGCAGCAACGATTCGGATGCGCCCTTCCTCAAGGCCGGCGGCGTGGTCAGCTACAACGGTGACCAGACCCAGCGCCAGGTGGAAGTGGCACCGGGCCAACTGGTCAACGACGCCCTGCCCGGCAGCGAGATCTTCATGCGCATCCGCACCGGCGACGGCACCGTCGACGCTGGCGCCGCCGCCGGCAACACCGGCAGTGGCCTGCTGACCTCGGTCAGTCGTGACGGCAGCGATGCCTGGACCGGTGGCTCGCTCAACGTGCGCTTCACCGCGGCAGGCGCCGGTGCCTATGAAGTGCTGGATGACGCCGGCGCCGTGGTGGCCACCGGCACCCACGCATCGGGCGAAGACATCGTGGTGGGCGGCGTACGTCTGCGCATCGAGGGGGTGCCCGCTGCGGGCGACAGCTTCGGTGTGGTGGCCTCCAGTTCGCGCGACATCTTCGCCACGCTGGACACCCTGGTGGCCGCGCTGGAATCCGATCCACAGACCGCCGCCGACCGCACCGGCATGCAGAACCTGCTGCAGTCGAGCATGCGCGACATCACCCGCGCGTCGGAAACCATGATCGATGCACGTGCCAAGGGCGGTGCCCAGCTGGCCGCCATCGACGACGCCGCCAGTGCACGCGAAGCCACCGCTGTAACCGTCAAATCCACCCTTTCCACCCTGCGTGATCTGGACTACGCCGATGCCATCGGCCAGTACAAGCTCGAAAACGCGGCCCTGCAGGCCGCGCAGACGATCTTCAGCCAGATGCAGGCGATGTCCCTGTTCAACAGTATCCGCTGACCTTCAACCGGGCGCCCTGAGCGCGCCTCAATCACCTGACCCGAGCAACCCACGGAGACGCCCCATGGCACAGATCATCAATACCAACACGATGTCGCTGAACGCCCAGCGCAACCTTTCCACCAGCGGCAACTCGCTGGCCACCTCGATCCAGCGCCTGTCCTCGGGCCTGCGCATCAACAGTGCGAAGGATGACGCGGCGGGCCTGGCGATCTCCGAGCGCTTCACCACCCAGATCCGCGGCATCAACCAGGCCGCGCGCAATGCCAACGATGGCATTTCGCTGGCACAGACCGCAGAAGGCGCGCTGGGCGAGATCGGCAACAACCTGCAGCGCATCCGTGAGCTGGCCGTACAGGCCCGCAACGCCACCAACTCCGATTCGGACCGCCAAGCGCTGAACGCCGAAGTGCAGCTGCTGAAGTCGGAGATCCAGCGTGTTGCCGAGCAGACCAACTTCAACGGCACCAACCTGCTCAATGGCAGCTTCACCAACCAGGCGTTCCAGATCGGTGCCGACCAGGGGCAGACGATCAACATCTCGCAGATCGCCAATGCCAACACCAATAAACTGGGTAGCTGGACAAGTGCCTCTACGGCCGCCAGCGTCAGCAGCGCCGTGGCAACCGGCGGCGCTGCCGCTGCGATTGCCACGACGTCGGGCCCGTCCGGCGCGTTCACCGATGTCACCGCTGCCGCCGGTGGATTCTCGTTCTCTGTCGGTGGCGTCGAGATCCTTACCGCCGCCGCGGGTGCAACCGTCACCGCCGCACAGGTCACCACCGCACTCGCTGGCAAGGCCGATGCGCTGGCTGCCGCAGGCTTCACCTCCAGCGGCACGGTCGCGGCGGGCACGCTGGCGTTTGCCAAGACCGATGGCAGCGATTTTGATGTGGACGTGACCGGTGCGGGCGCCAACGGCTTTGCCACCGCAGCCTTCAATGCCACACACACCAATGGTACGTCGGCCATCCCGGCCAGCTTCGGCGCAATCACCGCAGGCCAGCTCACGCTGTCCACGGCCGATGGTGCAGGCACGGTCGACATCGTGGTCGGCGCCTCCAAGGATGCCGCCGAGCGCAACACCATGATGGTCAATGCGGTGAATGCCAAGAGCCATGAAACAGGTGTCACCGCCTCGATCATCGATGGCAAGGTGCAGCTGGAATCGAAGACCGGCAACTTCGAGATAGGCGGCAGCCTGACTGCGGACGAACTGGCAGGCGCCGCCGGCTTCACCGCAGGAGACAGCTCGGTAACCGGCAAGTCCTTCCGCGCCGGCTCGGCGCAGACGGGCTTCGCGTCGCTCGACATTTCCTCGCAAGCGGATGCAGACAACGCCATCCTCGCCATGGACGCTGCATTGCAATCGGTCAACTCCTCGCGTGCCGACCTCGGTGCGATCCAGAACCGCTTCAGCTCTACCATTGCCAACCTGACCACCTCGTCGGAGAACATGTCCGCCGCGCGCAGCCGCATCCGCGATGTGGACTACGCTCAGGAAACCGCTGAACTGACCCGCTCGCAGATCCTGCAGCAGGCCGGCACGGCGATGCTGGCCCAGGCCAACCAGGTGCCGCAGAACGTGCTCAGTCTGCTGCAGTCGTAACACTGCCTTGCGCCGGTAGCGCCGAGCCACGCTCGGCGGATTGCCGCAGCGAGCCCAGCATCCAAAGGCCCCGCCAGGCAACTGACGGGGCCTTTTTCCATTCCAGGGTGACTGCCAACAGAAAAAATAATTGACTTGTGGCTAAAGGCTGGGCAGGCAGTGCCGTTATTGATTTCAGCAGCGGCAGCACACCCCCACGGGGGCGCCATTCCACTGCCCCCGAATACCGGCCAGGCTGATCTGCCGGACCCACTGCCAAAAAGGAAACCCGCACCATGGCACAAGTCATCAACACCAACACCATGTCGCTCAATGCCCAGCGCAACCTGAGCACCAGCGGCACGAACCTGGCCACCACCATCCAGCGCCTGTCCTCGGGCCTGCGCATCAACAGCGCCAAGGACGATGCGGCCGGCCTGGCCATCTCCGAGCGTTTCAGCACCCAGATCCGCGGTGCCAACCAGGCTGCCCGCAATGCCAACGACGGCATCTCGCTGGCGCAGACGGCTGAAGGTGCCCTGGGCGAAATCGGCAACAACCTGCAGCGCATGCGTGAGCTGGCCGTGCAGTCCCGCAGCGCCACCAACTCCGATTCGGACCGCCAGGCCCTGAACTCCGAAGTGCAGCTGCTGAAGCAGGAAATCCAGCGCGTCGCCGAGCAGACCAACTTCAACGGCACCAGCCTGCTGGACGGCAAGTTCACCAACCAGGCCTTCCAGATCGGCGCCAACCAGGGCCAGACGATCAACATCTCGCAGATCGCGAACGCCAACATCAGCAAGCTGGGCAGCTGGACCAGCGCGACCAGCGCCGCAAGTTCAACAGGCGTAGTGGCCAACGGCAACGCGGAACCGGCCGTGGCCGCAACGGCTGCAACGAAGACGATGGGCGCCTTCACGGGTGCAGCAGGCGGCGCCGCGGACAGCTCGGTCACCCAAACCTTCACCGCAGGCAGCGCATCGCTGGCCGTGACCGTCACCGGCGCAGCCACCACCGCGACCAATACGGCCGCCGCCTTCGTCACCGCCGGCTTCGGCGCCGATGGCAGCGGCAGCGTGAACGGCTTCAGCCTGAGCCTCGGCGCAGCCACCACCATCGAAGGCGCGATCACGGCCGGTTCGCTGACCGTTAACCGTGCCGATGGCGCCAACTTCACCCGCGCACAGTCCGTCGCAGGTACCGCTTACACCACGGCACCTGCTTTCGCTGGCGCCACCGCCGCGACCACGAACGGCGTCGCAGGCGAAGCAGCCGTTGCTGGCAAGTACGGCGCGGCGAGCTTCACCCTGACCGGCACGATCGACGGCGCCGCTACCTCGGCAGTCAAGATCGACCTGACCGCCGTCGGCAGCGCAGGTGACCGCGCAACGCAGCTGCTGAATGCCGTCAACGCAAAGACCCACGAAACAGGCGTCAGCGCCTCGCTGGTGGAAGGCAAGCTGCAGCTGACCGGCAAGGAAGGCAACTTCACCATCGCTGCTGCCGGCACGACCTCGGCCGATGACCTGCTGCAGGAAACGGGCCTGACCGCTGCGACGACGACCAACTACACCGCAGGCAGCTCGAAGGACGGCTTCGCCGACCTGGACATTTCCTCGGTCGGTGGTGCAGACAATGCCATCCTGGCCATGGACGCAGCGCTGAACTCGGTCAACTCCTCGCGTGCAGACCTCGGCGCCATCCAGAACCGCTTCACCTCGGTCGTCGCCAACCTGAATACCTCCTCGGAGAACATGTCGGCCGCCCGAAGCCGTATCCGCGACGTGGATTACGCCTCGGAAACCGCTGAGCTGACCCGCAACCAGATCCTGCAGCAGGCCGGTACGGCCATGCTGGCCCAGGCCAACCAGTCCAGCCAGAGCGTGCTGAGCCTGCTGGGTTGATTCACGCAGACAGCAACACGTGACACCGGAAAGGGAGCGAAAGCTCCCTTTCTTTTTGGACTCGCCCGGGCTGGCACAGGGCTTGCATGACGGGGCTAAGCGCACTTGCGCTCAAGCTCGCCCTATCGCGGCCGATAGCAGATGCATGGCATCGGCTCGTGCCGTCACTGCACAAGGATTCTCCCATGTCCCTCGGTAGCATTGGTTCTGGACTCGACATCGCCAGCTTCGTGTCCCAGCTCGTCGCCAACGAGCGTGCGCCGAAGCAGAACCAGATCAATACCGCCGGCGTGGCTGCCAGCGCCAAGCTTTCGTCACTGGGCACCATCAAAAGTGGCATGACCGGCCTGCAGACCGCCCTCGGCAACCTGGTCAAGGGCGTTGCCAATCCAGGCATCAAGACGAGCACTCCGACCGAATCCAACTTCACCGCGGTGATCGACACCGCCAGTACCGCTGGCAAGCCCGCAGCGGGCACGCATGAAGTTGAAGTACGTTCGTTGGCGCAGAACCAGAAGCTGAGCTCCAAGGCCTATGAAAAGGACGCGGTGATCGGTGATGGCGCATTGAGCATCGGCTACGGTGACAAGACCATCAATGTCACCATCCCGGCCGGCGCGAAGCTGGCCGAAGTAGCGGCTGCGATCAATTCCGCCGCGGGTGGCAAGGGCGTAACCGCCGCAGTGGTTACCGCTGATGATGGCCAGCATCTGGTGCTCAGCGCCGTGGATTCCGGCACGAAGGGCGCACTGACCGTCAGCACCAGCGGCGGCAACGGTGGCCTGGCCGATCTGGTGCACGATCCGGCCGGCGCATCGAAGATGACCGAGATGGTCGCCGCCAAGGATGCCGTGGTCGTGGTGGACGGTTTCACCCGCACCTCCAGCTCCAACACGGTCACTGACCTGGTGCCCGGCGTCACGCTCACCCTGAGCAAGGCGGAGGAAGGAAAAAAACAGACGCTTACGTTGTCACCGGACAACAGCGTGCTGAAGACCAATCTCAATGCCTTCATCACTGCGTACAACTCGATCCAGAGCACGCTGAAGAGCTCCAGCGCCTACAACGCGGAGACCGGCACGGCCGCGACGCTGACCGGCGATGCGATGGTGCGCGGCCTGCAGCAGCAGTTGCGCAGTTCGCTCAGCGCAAACGTCAACGATCTGAAAGCAATGGGCATGACCATTGCCGCCGACGGCACGCTGAGCCTGGATGCCGCGAAGCTGGACACCGCAATGGCGCAGAACCCGGAAGCGGCGAAGTCACTGTTCGGTGCCGAGGGCAGCATCGGCAAGTCCATGACCGCCCTGCTGAAAAGCAATCTGGATACCACCACGGGCACGATCACCCAGCGCACCAATTCGCTGAACAAGGAGATCAAGGCGCTGGAAAAGCAGCTTGATGACCTGGATGCGCGCATGGAGAACGTATCTCAGCGCTACACGAAACAGTTCACCGCGATGGAAGGCCTCGTGACGCAGATGCAAACCGCGAGCAACACGCTGTCGCAGAACCTGGCCAAGAACAACAGCAGCAGCTGATCCATTCCGCCTCAAGTTCACCGGCCCCACCGCCGATACCATTGAAACACCGGTGCCGTCCCCCGCTCACCTGTTGGGAGCGCAGGCACGATGGCACCCCAGGAGACTGATACATGTACGCCACAAACCGGCAGTTCGCCGAGCAGTACCGCAAGGTCGGCGTCAGCACGTCGGTCGTCGATGCCGACCCGCACAAGCTGGTGGCGCTGCTGCTGTCCGGTGCCTGCGAACGCATCCGCACCGCCGAGGCCGCACTGCAGCGCAACGACCAGGCACGCAAAGGCAAAGCGATCGGCGAAGCCTGCTCGATCGTGGGTCATTTGGACGGCTCGCTGGACCACGAAGCCGGCGGCGAGATCGCAGGCAACCTCTCGGCCCTGTACGAGTTCGTGATCGTGCGGCTCACCGAGGCCAACCTCAACAACGATCCCGTCGCCTTGCAGGACGCGCTGGGACTGATGGTTGAAATCGATTCGGCATGGAGCGCCATTCCTGCCGATCAGCGCCAGATCCGCGGCGCTGGCGCGCCATGAACATCGCCTCGCTGCAGCCACTGCACGCCGCGCTGGACACGCTGGAAGCAGCGCTGCCGGTGGGTGACCATGCCTACAGCGAGCGGCTGATGAGCGAACATCTGCAAGCGGTCGCCGGTCTGTCGATGGCCGTGGAGCGGCCTACCGACGAGGCCATCCACGCCCTGCTGGCCCACCAGGCCAAAGTGATGGGCCGCATGGTGCAGCTGCGCGACGAAGCGGCAGCGCACATCAACCAGGGCAAGCGCTCCCTTCGCGCCGCCCATGCCTACCTGAAGGCAGAATCGCTGGCATGAACGATCCCGCCGCGCCCCTGATCCACCATCCGGCCGAAAGCGAGCTGTTCGACGAGACGCTCAGCTGCGACGTCGACCTGCCCGCCGACTTCCTGCGTGGCAGCGGCGTGGTGCGTGCATCGGTTGCCGAACAGCTGCTGCGCAGCGTGGCACTGGTGGAAGACAGCCGGGCCGAAGACAAGGACGACCGCGGCGAGACCAACCTGGCCCAGCAGCGCATTGAAGCGAAGCTGGACCTGGTGCTGGTGCTGGTGGGCCGTCTGGTGCGCCAGCAGGGTGATGCCCTGCCCCTACGCCCCCTGCGCTGGTCACGGCGCGGCATCCGCCTGCAGCTGGGTCCGCGCAGCGGGGCGGCCATCGGCAGCCAAGGCGTGGTCCGCCTGCAGCCCAGCGACTGGCTCCCTGATCATGTTGATCTGCCGGTCCAGGTGGTAGCCGAGGCAGCCAACGGCGCCGGCGGGCATTACCTGTGGCTGCGTTTCAGCGAACTGGGCGAAGGCCTGGAAATGGCGCTGGAACGCCACCTGTTCCGGATGCACCGGCGACAGATCGCCGACGCCCGCCGTCACCGCTGAGCGCACGCGGCCGGCGCCACAACTGCATCCCGCACGAACCAACCCGGTAGCGCCGAGCCACGCTCGGCGAGCGCAGCGGCGCCGTCCGTCACCCCGCACGCGGCCAGCATTCCGCCGAGCACGGCTCGGCGCTACAACAGCGACCCGCTCGCGGCTGGCATGACAACGGCTCCATACCGTTCCGCGACGGCCGTCGCTGTCCCGGCCTGTCGCTATTGGCTGCCCGGCCCCGGTCCGTTAAGGTGGGCGCTCTCCTGCCCTTAGTTGCTGCCCTTGCGCGTTCTGATCGTCGACGACCACACCCTAGTTCGTGCTGGCTTGGGCCGGCTGCTGCAGGGATTCGCTGACGTGCACGTGGTGGCCGAGGCCAGCAACGCCGAACAGGCCTTGCAGCAGGCCCTGCAGCATGCCCCCGACGTCGTACTGATGGATCTATCCCTGCCCGGTCGCAGCGGGTTGGAAGCACTCAGCGATATTCTGCTGCGGGCCCCTGGCTCACGCGTGGTGATGATGACCATGCACGACGACGCTGCCCACGTGCGCGATGCCCTTGACCGCGGCGCGGTAGGCTTCGTGGTCAAGGATGCGGCGCCGGCCGAACTGGAGCTGGCATTGCGTGCCGCCCATGCCGGACAGGTCTTCCTCAGCCCGCAGATCTCCGCGAAGATGCTCGCCCCGCTGCTGGGAGGCCGGGAAAAGCCGGTCGGCGTCGCTGCCCTCTCGCCGCGCCAGCGCGAGATCCTGCGACGTATCGGCGCCGGCCAGAGCAACAAGGAAATGGCGGCCGACCTCGGCATCAGCGTGAAAACCGTCGAGACCCATCGCGCCCGGATGATGGAATCGCTGGGCTGCCGCCGCGCGAACGATCTGGTGCTGATGGCGGCTCGCCATCAGACCGACCTGGGCTGATCGCCGGCGTCGCTTTCCCGTCACCCCGACAGGATGAGCGTGCCCTAAGGCCGACGCCGCGGTCGCCGGCAACGCACATTCAGGCACTTAGCATCGACACGCGACGGAATTCGGTTGCGCTGTAAGGGTTTTCCTGACGCGGCGTCAGGAGATGCACCAAGGCCCTAAGGAACGCCCCGATTACACCCCGTCGTGCCTACAAGCAAGATGTGTTCCATAACGCGCCGGGGATGGCGACGGGGAATGCAGATGAAAGCCGCACTCAATGTCCAGCTGGGCCAGAACCTCCACCTGACGCCGCAATTGCTGCAGTCGATCCGCCTGTTGCAGCTCAACGGCCTGCAGTTGGAGCAGGAAATCCAGCGCGCTCTGGAAAACAACCCGTTGCTGGAAATCGAAGAGGCCAGCGAATCGGCAGCGGATGGCCCGGCCGGACCGGAGGCCTCGCTGGAGACGGCGGCCTTCGACGAACTGCCAGACAGCGGCATGTGGGACGTGCCCGGCGCGAGCTGGCAGGACGGCGACGATGACCGCATGGCGCGCATCGCTGCCGGACATTCCAGCGATCCCCAGCTGCGCGTGCTGCAATCATTGGCGCTGGAACTGGACGAGCGCGACTTGGCCGTTGCCGCCTTCTGGCTGGAGCATTGCGACGACGCCGGCTATCTGGACGCGCCGCTGGCGCAACTGCACCTGCTGGCCAGCGCCCATCTGGACATCCCGGCCACGGAAGTGGAAGCGGTCCGCCAGCGCCTGCTGCACGGTGACCCGGCCGGCATGGCCGCGCAGGACCTGGCCGAGTGCCTGTTGGCACAGCTGGATGCGCTGCCGGGCACGGTCGCGGCCCGCCATCTGGCACGCCGCATCCTGCGCGGGCCGCTGGATCTGCTCGCCGGCCACGACTACGCCGCATTGGCCAACGCATGCGATGCCGACGTAGCGGACATCTGCGAGGCGGTTCGGCTGATCCTTTCCCTGCAGCCGCGCCCGGGCGACAGCCTGCTGCCGGAAAGCAATGCCACCGTGGTGCCGGATGTCAGTGCCTGGCACGCTGACGGACAGTGGCGGGTCGCCCTGAACACCCGTGGCAGCCGCCGCGTGAGCATCAACCGTGATTATGAACAGGCCTTGGCAGACTGCCCCGACGCCAGCCCGGCGATGCGCGAAATGCTGGCTGAAGCGCGCTGGCTGACCCGCGGGCTGTCGATGCGCCATGACACCCTGCTGCGCACGGCGCGGGTGATCGTGGAGCGGCAGGCCGCCTTCCTGACCCGTGGCGACGAGGCCATGGCACCGCTGACGCTGAAGGAAGTGGCCGATGCGATCGGCATGCACGAATCGACGATTTCGCGCATTACCACCGGAAAATACCTGCAGACCCCGCGCGGCACCTTCGAGTTGAAGCACTTCTTCGCGGTGCGCCTTGAAGGGGCCAGCGTGTCCGGCGCGGCCGTGAAAGCCATGGTGCGCCGCCTGATCGAGTCCGAACCGGCCGGCCGGCCGCTGGCCGATGAGGCGATCGCCGGACTGCTGGCGCGACAAGGGGTGAACATCGCACGCCGGACCGTTGCAAAATACCGGGAACAACTGGACATCGCTCCGGCCCGCGAACGCCGCCGGCAGACCGTCCGGCAACCGCTGATGGCCCGGACGGGCTGAGGACGAACTGGAATGGACAACAAGCTGACCGTGTTGCTGGTGGATGACCACGAGGGTTTCATCAATGCCGCCATGCGCCACTTCCGCAAGGTGGAATGGCTGGCCGTGGTCGGCAGCGCCGGTAACGGCCTGGAAGCCATAGAACGTTCGGAAAGCCTGCGCCCGAAGGTCGTGCTGATGGACCTGGCCATGCCCGAGATGGGCGGACTGCAGGCCACGCGGCTGATCAAATCGCAGGATGACGCGCCGTACATCGTCATCGCCAGCCACTTCGACGATGCCGAACACCGCGAGCACGCCCTGCGCGCCGGTGCCGACAATTTCGTCAGCAAGCTGTCCTATATCCAGGAAGTCATGCCGATTCTGGAAGGGCTGAAGGAAAACTGAGATGAGCGAGTCACGGATCCTGCTGCTGGACAACGATGCCGTCCGCGCCGAGCACACCGTTGCCCTGCTGGAGTTCATGGATTTCAATCCGCGCTGGGTCGCCGACGCGGCGGATTTTTCCACGGGCCGTTACCGCCAGAACGACTGGATGGCGGTGATCGTCGGCGAGTTGGACGACAGTGATTCCAGTGCCTCGCTGTACCAGTGGCTGGGCCAGAGCAGCCTGCCGCCGCCGGTGCTGCTGATCGACGGGGATGCCCCCGCCTTCGCGCGACGCCATGGCCTGCACGAGGCCAATGTGTGGCCGCTGGAAGCGCCGCTGCGCCATGCCCAGATGGAAGCGCTGCTGCGCCGCGCGAGCCTGAAGCGACTGGATGCCGAACACCAGGCCGGCACCGTGCAGGAACAGGGACCCACCGGCACCGGGCCGGCGGTCATCGCGCTGCGGCAGATGATCGAGCAGGTCGCCGCGTTCGACACCACAGTGCTGGTGCTGGGTGAATCCGGCACCGGCAAGGAAGTGGTGTCGCGTGCGATCCACCAGCGTTCGCCGCGCCGCGACGGCCCGTTCGTCGCGATCAACTGCGGCGCGATTCCGCCGGACCTGTTGGAAAGCGAACTGTTCGGTCACGAAAAAGGGGCGTTCACGGGCGCACTGAGCACCCGCAAAGGCCGCTTCGAAATGGCCGAGGGCGGCACGCTGCTGCTGGACGAAATCGGCGATATGAGCCTGCCGATGCAGGTCAAGCTGCTGCGCGTGCTGCAGGAACGCAGCTTCGAGCGCGTGGGTGGGAACGAAACGATCCGCTGCAACGTGCGCGTGATCGCGGCGACCCACCGCGACCTGGAAAGCCGCATTGCCGATGGCAAGTTCCGCGAGGACCTGTTCTATCGGCTCAATGTGTTCCCCATCGACGTACCGGCCCTGCGCGAGCGCCTGGAGGATCTGCCGACGCTGGCAGAAACCATCGCCGGCCAGCTGGCGCGGACCGGGCGCGGCGAAGTGCGCTTCTCCCCCGAAGCCCTGCAGGCGCTGACCGCCTATGCATGGCCGGGCAATGTGCGTGAGCTGACCAACCTGGTGGAGCGCCTGGCCGTGCTGCATCCGGGCGGCACCGTGCGCGTGCAGGACCTGCCGGTGCGCTACCGCGCCGACATCCCGACCGTGGCCACGCCAGCGGCGCCCGTCGCGGCGAATGCGCCGGAAGGTGAAGAGCGCCTGGACCTGCGCAGCTTCTCCTTCCATGCGCCTGGCCAGCACGCCCACGCGGCGCCGGCCGCCCCGGCCGCGTTGCCCGATGATGGCCTGGACTTGCGCAACCACATGGCCAACATCGAACTGGCGCTGATCCATGAAGCGCTGGAACGGACCCAGGGCGTCGTCGCCCACGCCGCCCAGTTGCTCGGCCTGCGCCGTACCACGCTGGTGGAAAAGCTGCGCAAGTACGGCATCGAACGCGATCAGCCGGAAATGACCGGCTGACCGACCCGGTAGCGCCGAGCCACGCTCGGCGAGCGCAGCGGCGCCTTCCGTGACCCCGCACGCGGCCAGCATTCCGCCGAGCACGGCTCGGCGCTACAACGCACACTTTGCATATTTCCTCAGAGCCACGGCCGCCACTGCGCCACACGCTGGACACTCCGCTTCTCTGGAGCCGCCCATGCGCATCCTGCCTTCTGTCCTCGCCTCCTGCCTGCTGGTCCATGCTGCGGTCGCCGCCCCGGCTCAACCGCCCGGCTGCAGCATGCCCAGCAGCATCGACAGCCGCCGCCTGACCAACCTCACCGATCCCCTGTGGCGACCGGACAACCCGAATGCGGGCCGCATGGTGCGGGTCGACTTCAGCGGTGGCCATTACCTGCTCACCGTACTCGGCACGCGCCTGCGCTATCAGGGCACGTACCACTACCAACGGATCGCCGCCAACATCGCCGCGATCGACATGCACGAAGCGTTTGAAGCGGGCGACAGCCATTACCAGTTGCTGCTGACCTGCCAGACCGACCTGCAGGGCCGCTTCGTGTTCACCCAGTTCGACGGTCCCCTCCCACCGAAGCGTCGCCAGAATGGCGGCACGTGGACGCTGCAGCCGCATTGACGGAACGGAGGCGGAAACCCGACGCCGGATTTCCGACGTCTCCTGGGGACAGCGCCTTCAGCGCTCACAGAAAGGCGCTGTCCTCCCCGCCCGACAGACGTTCGGCAAACATTAACGGTTCCGGCACGGCGCTTGCATCGGCATCAGGGCAACTCCCTGTTCCCGTTCCATGGAATCGCGCCACATGAGCCACTCCGTCACCTCGATCCTTTCGCAGATCCGCAGCTTCCAGACGCAGGCCACCCAGCCGCTGTCCAGTCCGCTGTCGGAGATGCCGCGTACCAATGCGATCCCGGGCGGAACCGCCATCGGCGGCCCTGCGCCGACCAGCTTCAGCGATACCCTGCGTGGCGCATTGTCATCGGTGAACGAAGCACAGGCGAAGTCGGGTGGACTGGCGCGTGATTTCGAGCTGGGCGTACCCGGTGCCGACCTGGCCAAGGTCATGATCGCCTCGCAGCAATCGCAGATCGCCTTCCGTGCCACCGTGGAAGTCCGCAACCGTCTCGTCCAGGCTTACCAGGACGTGATGAACATGCCGCTGTAAGGACCGCATCCCATGGCACTCACCCTTTCCAAGGAAGCACTGAACGGCGAGAAGGCCGGCCAGTGGTTTGATCGCCTGCAGAGCCTGCAGATCGCACGCCGCCTCGGCCTGATGGCCATGATCGCGGTCGCCGTCGCCGCCGGCCTGGCGGTGTTCTTCTGGTCGCAGAAGCCCGGCATGGTGCCGCTGTACACCGGCCTGGACCAGAAGGCCACCGCCGAAGCCACCGACCTGCTGCGCGCGGCGCAGATTCCCTTCGAGCTGGATGCGGCCACCGGTGGCATCACCGTGCCGGAGAAGAACCTGCACGATGCGCGGCTGAAGCTGGCCAGCTCCGGCCTGACCGACAACGGACGCCTCGGTTTCGAGCTGATGGAGCGCGATCCTGGCTTCGGCGTCAGCCAGTTCGTGGAAAGCGCCCGCTACCAGCATTCACTGGAAACCGAGCTGTCGCGCACCATCAACACGCTGCGTCCGGTGCGCGATTCGCGCGTGCACCTGGCCATCCCCAAGCCCAGCGCCTTCACCCGCCAGCGCGATGTCGCCAGCGCGTCGGTGGTGCTGGAACTGCGCGGTGGCCAGCAGCTGGAGCGCGGTCAGGTCGACGCGATCGTGCACATGGTCGCCGCCAGCATCCCCGACCTCACCCCGGAACGCGTGACCGTGGTCGACCAGAGTGGGCGCATGCTGAGCGTGTCCGATCCGAACAGCGAAGCGGCCTTGAATGCGGCACAGTTCGAGCAGGTACGCCGCCAGGAAACCTCGTTCAACCAGCGCATCCGTGAGCTGCTGGAGCCGATGACCGGCCCGGGGCGGGTCAAACCGGAAGTCAGCGTGGCGATGGACTTTTCCACCACCGAAGAAGCCCGCGAGCTCTACAACGGCGAGCCGGCCAAGGTGCGCAGTGAGCAGACCAGCGAAAATTCCACCGCCGCAACCGGTCCGCAGGGCGTGCCAGGGGCTGCCAGCAATGCACCGCCGGGACAGCCCGCGCCTGCGGCGGCGACGGCAGCGCCGACCGAAACCTCGCGCAACGCCACCCGCAACTACGAACTGGACCGCACCCTGCAGCACACCCGCCAACCTGCCGGACGCATCGAGCGCGTGTCGGTGGCGGTACTGCTGGACAACGTCCCGCGTCCCGGTGCCAATGGCAAGGTGACCGAGCAGGCGCTATCGGCCGCCGAACTCACCCGCATCGAGGGCCTGGTGAAGCAGGCGGTCGGCTTCAATGCCGAGCGCGGCGACACGGTGTCAGTGATGAACGCGCCCTTCGTGCGTGAAGTCATTCCGGTGGAAGGTCCCAAGTGGTGGGAGCTGCCGTGGGTGCAGGATGGCCTGCGCCTGCTGCTGGGTGCGGTGGTCGTGCTGGCCCTGTTGTTCGGCGTGCTGCGTCCGGCACTGCGCGCGATCAGCGGCAACGGCCCGCGCCCGGCACAGCTCGGACAGGATCCGCTGACCGCCGACGTGCAGTTGGTGGACGATGACATGGACCTGCCCGCGCTGGAGCGTGACCGCAGCAGCCTCGGCAGCGTACCGCTGGCCCTGCCGGTGGATTCCTATGAAGAGCGCCTGCGCATGGCACGCGAAGCAGTGAAAACCGATTCCAAGCGCGTCGCGCAGGTCGTCAAGGGGTGGGTGGCGCATGAATGAGGTGCCGATCAGCGGCGTACAGCGCGCGGCTATCCTGCTGCTTTCCCTGGGTGAGCAGGAAGCCGCCGACGTGCTGCGCCACATGGAGCCCAAGGAGGTGCAGAAGATCGGCATCGCCATGGCGACCATGAGCAATGTCACCCGCGAGCAGGTAGAAGGCGTGATGGACAGCTTCAACAACGAGCTGACCTCCAAGACCTCCCTCGGTGTCGGCTCGGACGACTACATCCGCAACATGCTGGTGCAGGCACTGGGCAGCGAGAAAGCCAGCAGCCTGATCGACCGCATCCTGCTCGGACGCAACACGACGGGCCTGGATGCGCTGAAGTGGATGGATCCGCGCGCGGTCGCCGACCTGGTGCGCAACGAACACCCGCAGATCATCGCCATCGTCATGGCCCACCTGGAAACCGACCAGGCCGCCGATGCGCTGAAGCTGTTGCCGGAGCGCACCCGCGTGGACGTACTGCTGCGCATCGCCACGCTGGACGGCATCCCGCCCAACGCGCTCAATGAGCTCAACGAAATCATGGAACGCCAGTTCTCCGGCAACCAGAACCTGAAGTCGTCGAATATCGGCGGCGTGCAGGTGGCCGCCAACATCCTGAACTTCATGGACAGCGGACAGGACCAGGTCATCCTGGGCGAGATCGCACGCGTGGATGCCTCGCTCAGCGGGCGCATCCAGGAAATGATGTTCGTCTTCGACGACCTGGTCGACCTGGACGACCGCGAGATGCAGCTGGTGCTGCGCGAAGTGAGCGGCGAACGGCTGGGCCTGGCCCTGCGCGGTGCGGACATCAAGGTGCGCGACAAGATCACCCGCAACATGTCCCAGCGCGCGGCGGAGATCCTGCTGGAAGACATGGAAGCGCGCGGTCCGGTACGCCTGTCCGACGTGGAAGGGGCGCAGCGCGAGATCCTTGCCATCGTCAAGCGCATGGCCGATGAGGGCACGGTCGCCCTCGGTGGCAGCGCGGAGGCCATGCTGTGAACACGGCCATCCGCTGGAATGCACCCGACCTGCTGGCCGATGCGCAGCCGCTGCTCGACGAGCACCTGCTGCAGGGCGAGCCGGAGCACGAACCGGAGCCGCTGCTGCAGCCCCCTACCCTGGAAGAAATCCAGGCCATCCAGGACAGCGCCGAGAAAGAAGGTTTCAGCCATGGGCATGCCGAAGGCTTTGCCCAGGGCCAGGCCGAGGTGCGCCGCGTCGTCGCACAGATCGAGGGCATCCTGGACAACTTCAGCCGCCCCTTGGTGCGTCTGGAAAACGAAGCCGTCGCCGCGCTCGGCGAGCTGGCCGTGCGCATTGCCGGCAGCCTGGTCGGACGCGCGTACGAAGTGGATCCGGAGCTGCTGGCGCAGCTGGTCGCAGAAGGCGTTGACGCCGTCGGTGGCAGCAGCCGCGAGGTGGAAGTGCGCCTGCATCCGGATGACATCGCCGCCCTCGCCCCCCTGCTCACCTTGTCACCGCAGCAGCGTCTGGTGCCCGACCCCGCGCTGGGCCGTGGCGACCTGCGCGTCCACGCGGAGAGCGTGCGCATCGACGGCACGCTGGAGGCCCGCCTGCGCGGTGCGCTGGACAAAGTGATGCGACAAGTAGGAGCCGGCGCATGAGCACGATCGATCTGCCGCTGCCGCCGGAATGGACCGGTGCACGCAACCTGCGCCTCGGTGCCCGCCTGGACGCTTTGAAGTTCGACACGCTGCACGGGCGCGGACTCATCCGCGAGGGTGTACTGCGTCGCGCCGTGGGCCTGACCCTCGAAGCTGTCGGCTGCGAAGCGCCGCTGGGCGCCAGCTGCAAGGTGGAAGTGGACGGCGGCTGGGTGGACTCGGAAGTGGTCGGGTTCGCCGGCGATCGCACCTACCTGATGCCCAGCGCCGAACTGCACGGCCTGCTGCCCAATGCGCGGGTGGTGCCTTCGCTGCGCCGTGGTGGCGGCGTGGACGTGGGCGAAGGCCTGCTGGGGCGTGTCATCGACAGTGATGGTGTGCCGCTGGACGGAAAGGGACCCATCCGCGCGGAGGGCTCGGTGGGCATGGCCGGCGTGTCGATGAACCCACTCGCCCGCGAACCGATCACCCAGCCACTGGATGTCGGCGTGCGCGCGATCAACGCATTGCTGCCGATCGGCCGCGGCCAGCGCGTGGGCCTGTTCGCCGGCTCCGGTGTGGGTAAGTCAACGCTGCTGGGCATGATGACCCGCTTCACCTCGGCAGACGTCATCGTGGTCGGCCTGATCGGTGAACGTGGCCGCGAAGTCCGTGATTTCGTCGAATCCACCTTGGGCGAAGAGGGCCTGCGCCGCGCGGTGGTCGTGGCTGCACCCGCCGACCGTCCGCCGCTGGCACGCCTGCATGGCGCCTACCGTGCTACCGCCATCGCCGAGTGGTACCGCGACCAGGGCCTGAACGTTTTGCTGCTGATGGATTCCCTGACCCGCTTCGCCCAGGCCCAGCGTGAGATCGGTCTGTCCGTTGGCGAACCGCCGACCACCCGCGGCTATCCGCCCTCGGTGTTCGCCAAGCTGCCGGCACTGGTCGAACGGGCCGGCAACGGGGCCAAGGGCCGCGGCTCCATCACCGCGTTCTACACCGTGCTGACCGAAGGCGATGATCCGCAGGATCCGATCGCCGATGCCGCGCGCGCCATTCTCGACGGTCATATCCTGCTCTCGCGGCGGGTGGCCGACAGCGGCCTGTACCCGGCAATCGACGTGGAATCATCGGTCAGCCGCGTGGTCACGGAAATCGCCGATGAAGCCTGGCGCCTGCGCATCCGCAAGTTGAAGCGGCTGGTCTCGGCCTATTCGTCCAATCGCGACCTGATCGCGATCGGCGCCTACCAGCGCGGCAACGATGCGGCGACGGACGAAGCGTTGGAGCGCTGGCCCGAGATCGTCGAGTTCCTCGGCCAGGACGTCGCCAAGGCGGCCGACCTTCCCCACAGCCAGGCCGCCCTCAAGCGCCTGGTGGAACCGGAGCACGCGGCATGATGCAATCAAAGCGTATCGATCCGCTGCTCAAGCGCGCGCAGGAAAAAGAAGACACCGTGGCGCGCGAGCTGGCTGACCGCCAGCGCACCCTGGACACGCATCTTTCGCGACTGGACGAACTGCGGCGCTATGCCGATGAGTACGCCAATGCGCAGATGGCCGCGACCAGCCCGGCACAACTATTGAATCGTCGCGCCTTCCTGGACCGGCTGGACAGTGCGGTCACCCAGCAGACCCAGAACGTGGACAGCAACCGCGAGAGAGTGGAAGCCGAACGCGCGCGCCTGCTGCTTGCCAGCCGTGACAAGAAGGTGCTTGAGCAGCTGGCGGCCAGTTATCGCGCGCAGGAACAGCAGGTCGCCGAAAAGCGCACCCAGCGCGAGATGGACGATCTCGGCGCCCGGCGATCCCGCCTGCAGCAGGTCGCAGACCCCGATTCCGGGGTGCAGTCGTGATGGCGCCGACGTTGGGGGGCAGTACCGCTGGAACCGCAGTGGCCGCTGCGGGCACGTCGCCGCGCGGCAACGCACCGCGCGGCAAGGACGGCGCCGACGGATTCGACCGCATGCTGCAGCAGGCGGACAGCCCCTCGCGTCCACCACGGTCCCAGCAGAACGCGAACGCCGACACGCCGTCCGACACCACCGCGACCCGCAAGGACCGCCCGTCTTCAGCACAGGACGGCGGCACCCGTGAGCCCAGCCCGGATGAGGTGGCAGACACCGAAGCCGCCGTCAGCCCGGCGGCCCAACCTGACGGTGTCGAGCATCGTGATGACGTGCCTGAGTGGCCGCCCGCCGGCTTGGCCGGCCTGCTGCTGTCGATGCCGCCGGCCGCCACGGAAGCGTCCGCCGCACTCACCAGCCCGTCGACCTCCACTGCCGCGATGACATCCCCGGCCATGGCATCGCCGGCACTGCCGATCGCCGCCGCAGCCCCCTCCGCCGGATTTGCCGTCGCCGTGGACGCGGAAGCCGGCGATGCCGAACTGCCTGCCGACCTGATGGATGCCCTCATGGCCTCGGGCGGCACGGACGAGGCCGCGGCCAGCGACGACACGGCTACCACACCCGGCCTGCTGTTCGGCCTGTCCTCACTGCAGGCGATGCGCACCGGCAGCGAACCCGCCGTGGCGCGCATGAGCGATCCGAATCCGACGCCGGTGCTGGGCCAGGACGGCTTCGACGACGCCGTCAGTGCCAAGGTGGGTTGGCTGGCCGAGCAGAAGATCGGCCACGCCCACATCCGCATCAGTCCCGATGACATGGGGGCGATCGACGTGCGCCTGCAGATGGACGGCGACAAGGTCCACGCCAGTTTCAGCAGTCCGCATGTAGAAGTCCGCCACGCGCTCGAAAGCAGCCTGCCGCGGCTGCGCGAACTGCTGGGTGAGCAAGGCTTCCAGCTGGCCCACGCCGATGTCGGCCATCAGCCGCAGGGCGAGCCGGGCCAGGGTGAGCAGCGGAGCAACGTCACCGGCGAAGGACGCGAAGCCGAGCGCGGCATCGCAGAGGTCACGCTTTCCAGCGCCCAGCTGATCCGCCAGCGGGGCCTGCTCGACGTCCACGCGTGACGGATTACCGCCGCCAGTAATCCGTCGCGGCGAACGGCTGAGCCCCTCGTGGTGGGTCGTCAGAAGCGGTTTACGTGGGTTGGGCCGGGCGGTGGAGCTGTTCGGGGGACGGGTCCACGTCATCGCATTCGCGCTGCCGCTCCCACGATTTGCTGCGCAAACCATGGGCCCCCCTTCACCAGCACCCACACCCCGCCGCTGTCGCGGCCGCCCCTGACTCAGGGGCTCCCTCCACCCGATAGGTCAACGGGGCCTGCGGTAGCGCCGAGCCGTGCTCGGCGGAATGTTCCCGCCAACGGCCCGCTGCGCTCGCCGACCATGGGTCGGCGCTACCGCTTTTCTTTTTTCTTTTTACGTGGCGGGACGCGCGCGCGGACTGTCAGGGCCGGGCGGGAGGGATTGGTGGGGGCGTTGAGCGCCAAGGATGGCGCGAAACGAGGCCCGCATGGATGCAGTTTTTGCCGTCCCCCACCAACCCCTCCCGTCCGGCCCCCTCCCAGGACACCGCTTCCAGCGACCCGCCACGAGGGGCCCAGCCGCTCGCTACCAACCACCTCCCGGCACAGCCCTTGCATGTCACCGCAGGCAACCTCCAGGAGCTTCACACGTGGCCGCAGCTGCAGACAAAACCAAGAAATCCGCCGACAAGGACAAGGCCGCCCCGTCGCGTCGTCCCATGCTGGTCATCGCCCTGATCGCCGTCGTTGCCGCCGCGGCCGCGGGCGGTGGCGTGTGGTATTTCACCCAGTCCGCGCACGGCGATGCCGGTGCACCGGCAACCAAGGCCAAGCCCAAGGCGCCGCCGGCACCCGCGCAGTACTTCGGCCTTGAGCCGCCCTTCGTGGTCAACCTCAACGGCCCGGTCGATGGCCCCCGCTACCTGCAGGTGGAAGTACAGCTGATGACCCGCGACGCCACCTCGCTGGATGCCATCCGCACCCATTCCCCGGCGCTCCGCGCCCGCCTGCTGATGCTGTTCTCGCAGGTTACCCCGGACCAGATCGCCGATCGGGCCGGCAAAGAGAAGCTGCAGGCCGACTCGTTGGCTGAGGTGCAGAAAGTGCTGATGGCGGAAACCGGCAAGAAGTGCGCCGATGACCTGCTGTTCACCAGTTTCGTCACCCAGTAAGGGCCGGCCATGAATGACCTGCTGTCCCAGGACGAGATCGATGCCCTGCTGCATGGCGTCGACAGCGGCGCGGTGGAAACCGATGTCGATGCCTCCGTGCCCGGCGAAGCGCGCTCGTACGATTTCGCCAGCCAGGACCGCATCATCCGCGGGCGCATGCCCACGCTGGAGATGGTCCATGAGCGCTTCGCCCGCCTGTGGCGCATCGGCCTGTTCAACCTGATCCGCCGCTCGGCCGAGCTGTCGGTGCGCGGCATCGAGCTGATCAAGTTCAACGATTACATGCATTCGCTGTACGTGCCCACCAACCTGAACCTGATCCGCTTCAAGCCGCTGCGCGGCACCGGCCTGATCGTGTTCGAGCCGACCCTGGTGTTCGCCATCGTCGACAATTTCTTCGGTGGGGATGGGCGCTACCCCACCCGCATCGAGGGCCGCGAGTTCACCGCCACGGAAATGCGGGTCATCCACCTGCTGCTGAAGCAGACCTTCGCCGATCTGCGCGAGGCGTGGGCGCCGGTGATGGACGTGGAGTTCGAATACCTCAATTCCGAGATCAACCCGCACTTCGCCAACATCGTCACCCCGCGCGAATACGTCGTGGTGTGCCGCCTGCACGTCGAACTCGACGGGGGCGGCGGCGACATCCACGTCACCCTGCCCTACTCGATGCTGGAACCCATCCGCGAACTGCTCGATGCCGGTATCCAGAGCGACCGCAACGACCGCGACGAGAGCTGGGGCAAGACCCTGCGCGAGCAGCTCAACGTGGCCGAGGTCAACCTGTCCAGCGTGCTCGCGACCAAGCGCATGAGCCTGCGCGAGCTGACCCGCTTGAAGGTCGGCGACATCCTGCCGATCGACCTGCCCAACGAGGTGCCGGTCTGCGTGGAAGGCATCCCGGTGTTCACCGGCCAATTCGGCGTGGCCAATGGCATGAACGCTGTAAAGATCACCGCAACCCATCCGCCGGGCACCCGCCAGCGTGCGCCAGCTACCCAGGAAGACCCGCAATGAACGAAACCGAGCGCCAAGAAGCCATCGCTGCCCAGTTCGAGGCCCTGCAGGCCGAGGACACCGGCGGTGCCGATCTCAACCTGGACGTGATCCTGGACGTGCCGGTGACGCTGTCACTGGAAGTCGGGCGTGCGCGCCTGCCGATCCGCAACCTGCTGCAGCTCAACCAGGGCTCGGTGGTGGAACTGGAACGCGGTGCCGGCGAGTCACTGGACGTGCTGGTCAACGGCACGCTGATCGCACATGGCGAAGTGGTCGTCATCAATGATCGCTTCGGCGTGCGCCTGACCGACGTGGTCAGCCCCAGCGAACGGATCCGGAGACTGCGTTGAGCCTGCACCTGCTCATCGCCACCGGTCAGGCGGCAGCAAAGGTCGCCCCGCCCGCGGTAGGCCAGCATGCGCCCTCCACGCCCGGCCTGTTCGGTGCCGTGCTGGCGCTGCTGCTGGTGCTGGCGCTGGTGGTGGGCCTGGGCTGGTTGCTCAAGCGCATGCCGGGCAGCAGCTTCCGCCAGGCCGAGGGCCTGAAGATGGTGGCCAGCATCGCCGTGGGCGCCAAGGAGCGCGTGGTGGTGCTGGAAATCAACGGTGAGCAGATGCTGCTGGGCGTGACCGCTGGCGGCATCAGCAAGCTGGACACGCTGAGCGAACCGCTCCCGCCACCGACGCCGATGCGCGTGCCGGACCTGAAGAACCTCCCCAATTTCGCCCAGTTGCTGCAGCAGCGGCTGCGCAAGGATTCCTGAAATGCGTTCGATCTCTCTGCCGCGCGCAGGCCATCGGCCCGAAGCCACCCGCTGGCTCCCTTTGCTGGCGTTGCTGGTGATGCTGCTGCTTCCCGCGCTGGCCTTCGCGGTGCCGGGTGCGCCGACCACGCCGCTGCCCGACGTGAATGTCGGCCGCATCGGTGGGCAGCCGGTCAGCCTGCCGCTGCAGACCCTGCTGCTGATGACAGCGATCACCCTGATCCCGTCAATGCTGCTGGTGCTCACCGCGTTCACCCGCATCATCGTCGTGCTGGCCCTGCTGCGGCAGGCGCTGGGCACCGGCCAGACGCCGTCCAACCAGGTCATGCTCGGCCTTGCCCTGTTCCTGACCGCGATGATCATGTTGCCGACCTGGGACAAGGCCTGGAGCAGCGGCATGGCGCCTTACCTGGACGGGCAGATTGATTTCCAGTCAGCCTGGACGCTTACCACGCAGCCACTGCGCGCCTTCATGCTGGCGCAGATCCGCGAAACCGACCTGATGACCTTTGCCGGCATCGCCGGCCATGGCACCTATGCCAGTCCAGACGCGGTGCCCTTCCCGGTGCTGGTGGCGTCCTTCGTCACCAGCGAGCTGAAGACCGCCTTCGAAATCGGCTTCCTGATCTTCATCCCCTTCGTGATCATCGATCTGGTCGTGGCCAGCGTGCTGATGTCGATGGGCATGATGATGCTGTCGCCCATGCTGGTGTCGGCGCCTTTCAAGATCCTGTTGTTCGTGCTGGTCGATGGCTGGGTGCTGACCGTCGGCACACTGGCCGCCAGCTTCAATCCTTCCTGAGTCGCCCGGCCCCTCTTCCACTGGAATTCCGATGTCTCCCGAACTTGCCCTGACCGAACTGCGCGGCGGCCTGATCGCCACCCTATGGATGGCCGGCCCCCTGTTGCTCACCGTGCTGGTGGTGGGCGTGGTGGTGGGCATCGTGCAGGCCGCCACCCAGCTCAACGAGCCGACCATCGCTTTCGTCGCCAAGGCGGCTGCGCTGACGGCCGTCCTGTTCGCGCTGGGCAGCCTGCTGCTGGGACATATGGTTGAGTTCACCATCCTGCTGTTCCAGCGCATTCCCCATCTGATCGGCTAGGTCGTGCGCTTCGTCCCACCCTGCATCAGTACCCGATGGGCGCACGCGCCCTTCGTCGTCCGCATGAACGGCTGCGACAGGGACCGGATCCCGCTGGAGGGCGGCTGATGGATCCTGCGACCCAGATGGCGACCGACGGCCTGCAGGCCTTCGGCATGATCGGCGATACGCTGTGGACCCTGCTGCGGCTGGGCGCCATGATCATGGCGATGCCGCTGATCGGTACCCGCGCGGTGCCGTCCCGCATCAAACTGCTGCTGTCGGCGACGCTGGCGATCGCACTGGCGCCGATCCTTCCGCCCGTACCCAGCTGGGTGGGATTCGATGCCGCTACCGTACTGACCATCTTCCGCGAACTGGTGATCGGGATAACGATCGGCTTCATGCTGCGGCTGGTATTCGAGGCCGGCGCGTTGGCCGGCGAGCTGATCGCCCAAGGCACTGGCCTGTCCTTCGCGCAGATGGCCGACCCGATGCGCGGGGGCAGCTCGGGCGTCATCGGGCAATGGTTCTACCTGATGTTCGGCCTGCTGTTCTTCACCGCCAACGGCCATCTGGCGTTGATCACGCTGCTGGTGGACAGCTATCGCGCATTGCCGATCGGCACCACCCTGCCCGATCCGCAGGCACTGACCACCTTGGCTCCCACCTTCCTGCTGACTGTGCTGCGTGGCGGCGTCGGACTGGCGTTGCCGCTGATCGTGGCGATGCTGGCGGTCAACCTGGCCTTCGGCGCACTCGCCCGTGCAGCTCCGGCGCTCAATCCGATCCAGCTCGGCCTGCCGGTATCGCTGCTGTTGGGGCTGGCCCTGCTGGCCGTGCTGGCGGGCGAGATGGGCCCACCCGTGCAGCGCCTGTTTGATGCAGCCTTTGATGCGGCCGGTGCCGTGGTCCGCTGACCGCAGCACGCAAGGCAGCTCACTGACAGCAGGCAGGGGCAACGCCGCGTGTGCATCCACGCCATTTATCGGTAGATTCATCGTGAAGATGCGCTGACCTGCACGAGCCAGCGCAAGTCGAACAGGAGATCGACGATGCTGCAGGGCCGCTACGAGATTTCGTTGGTCATTTTGTCCCTGCTGGTCGCTGCGCTGGCATCGTTCACCGCACTGGCCATGGCATCACGCGCTGCGCGCAGCGACGGCGCGTCGGCGATGTGGGTCTGGCGGCTCGGCGGCGGCTGCGCCATGGGCCTTGGCATCTGGTCGATGCACTTCATCGGCATGCTGGCCTTCGCGCTGCCCATTGCGGTGGCCTATGACCGCACCCTGACCTCCGCGTCGCTGGCGATCGCCATCGGATCGTCCGTGTTCGCCCTCTGGCTGGTCACCCGACCCACTCTGCCGCACGGACGACTGGCCGGTGGCGCAGTGCTGATGGGCGCCGGCATTGCCAGCATGCACTACGTCGGCATGCTGGCCATGCGGATGCAGCCGCCCATCCAGTGGCATTTCGGCTGGGTAATCGCCTCGCTGCTGGTGGCTGTCGCGGCAAGCTGGAGCGCCCTGTTCATCGTGTTCCGTCTGCACCGCTCACAGGCGCGCCTGTCGGCACGCCTGGCCGCATCGGTCATGCTCGGCGCCGGCATTGGCGGCATGCACTACACCGGCATGGCCGCAGCGCGGTTTCCGCAGGACAGCGTCTGCGGTGCATTGGCTGTCGGCAGCCTGCCCAGCGACATCCTGGCGCTGCTGGTCGTGCTGGTTACCGGGCTGATTCTGGGAGGGGCGCTGTTGTTGGCTTGGATGGAGCACCGCCTGCAGACCCACCTGCTGCGCGTACGCAACGCTTCACTCAGCCACAGCCTGGATGATGCACACGCCGAACTGACACGGGCTGCGTTGCACGACCCCCTCACCCGCCTGCCCAATCGCAGGCTGTTGCAGCAGCACATCGAGCAATCGCTCAGCGAGGTGACCACATCGGGCCAGCGCTTCGCTGTGGTGTTCATCGATCTGGACGGGTTCAAGCACGTCAACGACGTCTACGGGCACCAGACCGGCGATGCGCTGCTGATTGCAGTCAGCGAACGGCTGGGCCGCCTGCTGCGTCCGCGTGACCTGCTTGCGCGCTTGGGCGGGGATGAGTTCGTGCTGGTGGCCGACCTGGACGCAGGGCAGGACATGACCCTGCTTGCGCAGCACATGCTGCAGGCGCTGGATGTCCACGACCTGGTCGCCGGCCACGAGTTGCGGGTGAGTGCGAGCATCGGCATCGCCCTGTGCCCCGACCACGCGATGTCCGAGCGACAGCTGATGGCCTGCGCCGACGCTGCGATGTACCAGGCCAAGCAGCGGGGTCGCAACCGCTATGTTGTCTACATCGATGGGATGGATTCCGATGCCGCTGCGCAAGCGGCGCTGCAGGCCGAGCTTCGCGCCGCCATCGACGGCCACCAACTGTTGCTGCATTACCAACCCAAGCTGCGGGTAGAAGACGGGGACGTCTGCGGTGCCGAAGCCCTCGTCCGCTGGCAGCATCCGCAGCGCGGCCTGATCGCCCCCGACCAGTTCATCGGCCTGGCCGAACGCAGCGGCCTGATCGGCGCGCTGGGGCGCTGGGCGCTGGATGAAGCGTGCAGGCAACTGCGCCAGTGGCATTGCCTTGGCCAGGACGACTGGACGATATCAGTGAACCTGTCGCCGCTGCAGTTCACCGCGCCCGGCCTGCTGCAGGATGTGGCCAGTGCGTTGACACGTCATCAGCTGCCCGCGCGCCAGCTCATCCTTGAAATCACCGAGAGCACGGTGATGCGCGATACGACGACCAGCACCGACCTGTTGCAGGGGCTGTCGGCGCTGGGAGTGGGCATCTCCATCGACGACTTCGGCACCGGCTATTCCAGCCTGTTCTACCTCAAGCGCTTGCCCGCCACGGAACTGAAGATCGACCACGCCTTCGTGCGCGACCTGGCCAACAGCCGCGAGGACGTGGTCATCGTGTCGTCCATCATCGCGCTGGGCCGCGCCTTGCGCATGGACGTGGTGGCCGAAGGTGTGGAAACCATCGCCCAGCGGCGCTGCCTGGAGCAGCTGGGATGCACCTCCCTGCAGGGCTTTCTGCTGGGGCGTCCGGTCGAGGCCGCACGTTTCCTGCAGTTGCACGGTGAGCGAAGGCCGCAGGTGGAGCCGACCCCGTAGCACCGAGCCACGCTCGGCGGATGCCCGCATCGTCCGGGCCCGCTGCGCTCGCCGACCCTGGGTCGGCGCTACCGGTGATCTGCAGCGGCACGGATCTTGCAGCCTGCCGGGTACCCCCCTGGATCTGCGCGCGATGTCCGAGAACGAAGACGGCGGCGAAAAAACCGAACAGCCAACTGAAAAACGACTGCGCGAGGCCCGCGAACAGGGCAATACGCCGCGCTCGCGCGAGTTGGCGACCGCTGCGGTATTCGGCGGGGGCGTGCTGGCGGTGATGGCCACCGGCGGGCAGCTGGCCAGCGGCGGCATCGACTGGATGAAACAGGCGCTGACCCCCGACCTCTCGCTGCGCCAGCACCCGATGGAGCTGTTTGGCCATGTCGGCGACCTGTTCCTGCGCCTGCTGCTGGTCACCGCACCGCTGTTGATCGTCTGCCTGCTGGCCAGCTTCCTGGCGCCGGTGGTGATGGGTGGCCTGCGATGGTCCGGCAAGGCGATGATGCCCGACTTCACCCGCATGAATCCCGCCTCCGGCCTCAAGCGCCTGTATGGCCCCGAAGCGGTCGCCGAGTTCGTCAAATCCCTGCTGCGCGTGCTGTTCGTCGGCACCGCCGCCACCATCGTGATGATGGGCGGCATGGACCTGCTGCGTGGACTGCTGCACCAGCCGTTGGAGACCGCCATCGTGCGCGGCCTCGGCTTCACCTTGAAGCTGCTGCTGGCCACGGCGGTAGCGATGCTGCTGCTGGCTTTCATTGATGCGCCATACCAGCGCTGGAACTGGCTGCGCAAGCTGAAGATGACCCGTGAAGAACTGCGCCGCGAGATGAAGGAAAGCGAAGGCAGCCCGGAAGTGAAGGGGCGCATCCGCCAGCTGCAGCACGAAATGTCCAACCGCCGGATGATGGAAGCGGTACCCACCGCCGACGTGGTGCTGGTCAATCCGACCCATTACGCCGTTGCGCTGAAGTACGAAGGCGGCAAGATGGGCGCGCCCAAGGTGGTCGCGCTGGGGGTGGATGAAACCGCCCAGCACATCCGCAAGATCGCCGAGGGCAACAAGGTGGCCATCGTCTCGGCGCCGCCTTTGGCACGGGCCTTGTATCGGGAAGGGGAACTCGGAAAGGAAATCCCCGTGAGACTGTATTCGGCCGTTGCCCAGGTGCTCTCCTACGTCTACCAGCTGCGCAGCTGGCGCACCGGCCCCATGCCCAGCCAGCCGTACGTGGACGTGGCCGAATACGCACCGGGCACCGCGCCTGACAGGGCGCCGCGATGAGCGCCCAGCCCGGCACCTTCAATACACGCAGCATCCTAGCGATGATCCGCCAGGGGCTCGGCGCGCCGCTGATCGTCATGGCCCTGCTGGCCATGGTGGTCGTACCGCTGGCCGCCCCCGTGCTGGATGCGCTGTTCACCTTCAACATCGCCATCTCGATGATGGTGCTGCTGGCGGTGGTGTATGTGAAGCGTCCGCTGGACTTCACCATCTTCCCGATCGTGCTGCTGGTCACCACGATGCTGCGGCTGGCACTGAACGTCGCCTCCACCCGCGTGATCCTGCTCAACGGCCAGAACGGCCACGAGGCCGCCGGCAAGGTGATCGCCGCCTTCGGCGAGTTCGTCATCGGCGGCAACTACGCCGTCGGCATCGTGGTCTTCGCGATCCTGACCATCATCAATTTCGTGGTGATCACCAAAGGTGCAGGCCGCGTCTCCGAAGTGACCGCGCGCTTCATCCTCGACTCAATGCCCGGCAAGCAGATGGCCATCGATGCCGACCTCAATGCCGGATTGTTGACGCGTGAAGAGGCCAAGGCCCGGCGCGAGGAGGTCCGCGAGGAAGCAGACTTCTACGGTGCGATGGACGGTGCCAGCAAGTTCATCCGTGGCGACGCCATCGCCGGCATCCTGATCCTCTTCATCAACATGATCGGCGGCCTGGCCGTCGGCATGCTCCAGCACAACATGGCCTTCGGCGACGCAGCGGCCACCTATACCCTGCTGTCCATCGGTGACGGCCTGGTGGCGCAGCTGCCGGCGCTGCTGGTGTCCAGTGCGGTGGCGATGCTGGTCACCCGCGCCTCGCGCTCGCAGGACATGAGCCAGGCCATGATGGGCCAGGTGTTCGGCCAGTACCGTGCGCTGGCCATCACCGCCGGCATCATCGGGGTGGTCGGCCTGGTCCCGGGCATGCCGAACGTCGCCTTCCTGACGCTGGCGACGATCCTGGGCTTCATGGCCTGGAAGATATGGAAAAAGAGCCAGCTGGCCGAGGCGCAGGCCAACGCCGCGCCGACCGCCCAACCGATGGACGCGCTGGGTCGCCCCGCCGCGCCCGCACCCAGCGCCGAACTGACCTGGGACGAACTTCGTCCGGTCGACCCGCTGGGCCTGGAAGTGGGCTACCGGCTGATCCCGCTGGTCGATGCCGCGCAGGGCGGCGAACTGATGGCCCGCATCAAGGGCGTGCGTCGCAAACTGACGCAGGACATCGGCTTCCTGATTCCCTCGGTGCACATCCGCGACAACCTGGAACTGCCCGCCACCGCCTACCGCCTGCTGATCCACGGCGTGCCGGTCGCCACGGCGGAAATCCATCCTGACCGCGAACTGGCGCTGGACCCGGGCAGTGCCTTGGGCCAGCTGGACGGCATCGCCGGCAAGGACCCGGCCTTCGGCTTGGATGCCACGTGGATCCAGCCGCATCAGCGCGCCCATGCGGAATCGATGGGCTACACCGTGGTGGACCCGGCCACCGTGGTCGCCACCCACCTGTCCCACCTGATCCGCGAGCATGCGCCGGAGCTGCTGGGTCATGAGGAAGTGCAACAGCTGCTGGCCAACCTGGCCAAGAGCGCCCCGAAGCTGGTCGAAGACCTGACCCCGAAGGCCGTGCCGCTGTCGGTGGTGGTACGCGTGCTGCAGAACCTGTTGATCGAGCGCATCCCGGTACGCCAACTGCGCAAGATAGCCGAGTCGCTGGTGGAAACCGCCCCGTCCAGCCAGGACCCGACCGTGCTCACCGCGGCAGTGCGCAACACGCTGGGCCGTTTCATCGTGCAGGAGATCGCCGGCATGTCCGCCGAGCTGCCGGTGTTCACCCTCAACCCGCAATTGGAACGCGTCTTGCAGGAGTCCACGCAGGGTAACGGCGCTGCGCTGGAACCCGGACTCGCCGAACGGCTGCACCAGAGTCTTGCCGACTGTGTCAGCAAGCAGGAAGCCCGCAACGAGCCCGCCGTGGTGCTGGTACCGGGCCCGGTCCGTGCCGCGCTGGCACGCCTGGTCCGTCACAGCGTTCCATCGCTGTCGGTGCTGGCGTACAGCGAGGTGCCGGAAGACAAGCGGTTGAAGCTGGTCGGCACGATCAGCTGACCGCGGGCCTCCACCGGCGCCGGGAAACCGGCAGCAGCGCCGCCGCCACCGTAGTGATCCAACCATTTTCCAAGGGGACCCCGCACCGTGCAGACCACCGAACAATCGCGATCCCCTGCCACCGAACCGACTCCGTCCCGGTACCCCAGCATGAAAATCAAACGCTTCGTCGCCGCCGACATGCGATCGGCCATGAACCTGGTTCGCAAGGAACATGGACCGGATGCGGTCATCCTGTCCAACCGGCGGATCGAGGAAGGCGTCGAAATCGTGGCGGCCGCACATTACGACGAGAGCGTGGTGCAGCGTGCACTGGAAACCGCCCGCAAGGACAGTGCGCCCGTGCAGGCAGCCGCACCGGCGCCGCGTCCGCGCACCGCCGCCGATGCGATGATCGCCGCGATGACCCGTCGCCGCGAGCCGGTCGCCGAGATCGAACCGGTGGCGGCGACCACGTCGGCCGTTGCGGCCCTGGCACGCGCAGCGGTGGGCGCGACGGGTCGCACGTTGAACAGCAGCGATGAGATCGTCATGCAGCGCGGCAGCGAAGGATTCGCCGCGACCCTGGCCCGTGCCGCCGGCGGTGCACTGCATCGCGAAGCGCCGCAGCGTGTCAACGAACCGGCGCTGCCGGAGCAGATCTTTGCCCCGTTCGAACACGCACAGCCCGAACCGCGCCAGCAGGCCAGCGCACCGCGTCCACTGCCGCCGCTGCCGCGCGCCTGGGTGGAAGATGAAGCCTTCGCCATCGAGACGCCGGTCGTTGCCGCGCCGGTCATCCGCCCCCCGACCGTGCTGCCGCCGCCGCTGCCGATGGCCTTCGCCGCGCAGATGCCGATGATCGGTAGCGCCGAGCCACGCTCGGCGGACACCCTCCCGGCGCCGCAGGCCCCCGCCGCCCCGGACACCCTCTCGACGCCGCAGCCCCCGGCCGCCCCGGACATCTCCGCGGCCCCGCAGCCGCCTGCCGCCCTGGACACCTTCCCGGCGCCGACCTCCGGTAGCGCCGAGCCACGCTCGGCGGAAACCTTGCCGGCCCTGCAGGTCGCCGAGGCCGTACAACCGGCGCGCCCCATCGTCGCCCCGCCGACCCTCACCGTCATCGCCCGCGACGACGAAGAGATGCGCCACCTGCGCAACGAAGTAGCCGGCATGCGCCAGGTGATCGAGCGCGAAATGCACCGCTTCACCGATGAGCGCCTGCGCGGCAATCCCGTGCGCGCCGCCGCGCTGGACCTGATGGACGAATATGGCTTCGATGCCGGCATCGCCCGCGACGTGGTGCTGCAGATCCCGCTGGAGACCGAAGCCCACCGCGGTCGCGGCCTGATGCTGGGCCTGCTCTCGCGCAAGCTGCCGATCTCGCCGGTGGACCCGCTGGAAGCAGGCGGTGTGATCGCGCTGGTCGGACCCACCGGAGCCGGCAAGACCACCACCATCGCCAAGCTTGCCTCGCGCTTTGCCGAAAGCCACGCCCCGCGCGATGTCGCCCTGGTCACCACTGATACCACCCGTATCGGCGCCCGCGAGCAGCTGTACGGCTTCGGCCGCCAGCTCGGCATCGCCGTGCACGAGGCCAGCAGCGGTACCGATCTGGACCAGTTGCTGGAACGCCTGAAGGACTACAAGCTGGTGCTGATCGACACCGCAGGCGTCGGCCCGCGCGACCGCACCCTGGCCTCGCAGCTGCAGTGGCTGCGTGCCGCGCCGAAGGTCAGCACCCTGCTGGTGCTGCCGGCCAACACCAGCTTCGGCGACATGGACGAAGTGGTGCGCCGCTTCAGCGCCGCCAACCTGCAGGGCGTCGTGCTGAGCAAGCTGGACGAGACCGGTCGCTTCGGTACGGCCCTGTCGGTCGCCGTCGACCACCGCCTGCCGATCACCTGGGTGACCGATGGCCAGGACGTTCCTGAAGACCTGCACCGGGCCAGTGCGGCCAATCTTGTACTTCGCCTTGAAGATTTGCGCCGCGCGGCCGATATGCCCTGCAACCCGGAGTTGAACCATGCCGTCGCGTGAATACGCCAAGCTGACCACGACCTTCCCGTTGTCGGCCACCCGCAGCCAGCCGCTGGGCCCGGTCCGCACCATCGCCGTCACCGGCGGCAAGGGCGGCGTGGGCAAGACGAACGTTTCGGCCAACATGGCCGTGGCGCTCGCTGGCATGGGCAAACGCACGCTGCTGCTGGATGCCGACCTCGGCCTGGCCAACATCGATGTGATCCTCGGCCTGAAGCCGGAGTTCACCCTGGCCGACCTGATCGCCGGGCGCTGCACGCTGGAAGAAGTGATCATCGAGGGACCCAACGGCGTGCTGGTGGTCCCGGCTGCATCCGGTCGGCGGCACATGGCCGAGCTGGCACCGGCCGAGCACGTCGGCCTGGTCAACGTGTTCTCCGAGCTGGAGCGCGACCTGGATGTGATGGTGGTCGACACGGCCGCCGGCATCACCGACGGCGTGCTGACCTTCTGCCAGGCCGCGCAGGACACCGTGGTGGTGGTCTGCGATGAGCCGGCCTCGATCACCGATGCCTACGCGCTGATCAAGGTGTTGTCGCGCGAACGCGGCGTGGATCGCATCCAGGTGGTGGCCAACATGGTGCGCGATCCCAACGAAGGGCGCGTGCTGTATGAAAAGCTCAGCCGGGTCTGCGAGAAATTCCTCGCCGATGTCTCGCTGAACTACCTCGGCTGCGTGCCGCAGGATGACTGGCTGCGCATGTCCGTGCAGCGCCAGCAGCCGGTGGTGAAAGCCTACCCGTCCAGCCCGTCGGCGCTGGCGATCAACGAAATCGCCCGCCGCACCGCGCGCTGGCAGGCACCGACGGAGCCGCGCGGTGGCGTGGAGTTCTTCCTCGAACGCATCCTCAAGCAGCGGGGGGTGGTGGCATGAAAGGCGCCGCTCAATACCGCGAGGTGCAGCGCACGGCAGCAACCGAGTGCATCGCGCAGCATTCGGACCTGGTGCGGCGCATCGCCCACCACCTGGCCGCGCGACTGCCCGCCAGCGTCGAAATCGATGACCTGATCCAGGCCGGCATGATGGGCCTGATGGAAGCGTCGCGCAGCTACGACGCCGACCAGGGGGCCTCGTTTGAAACCTATGCTTCGATTCGCATCCGCGGTTCGATGATCGATGAGATCCGTCGCGGCGACTGGGTGCCGCGCTCGGTGCACCGCCGCGCCCGCGATGCCGCCTCGACCATCCGTCGCCTGGAGCAGACCACGGGTCGCGCCGCATCGGCCACCGAAGTGGCCGCGGCGATGGACATCCCGCTGCCGGAATACCTCCGGCTGATGGAAGATGCCTCGCGCGGCCAGGTGCTGAGCCTGGAATCGCGCATCGAAGACCAGGGCGAGCTGGATACCGTCGCCCAAGGCGGACCCACCCCGCAGCAGGTGCTGGAGCGCAGCCAGTTCGGCAGCGAGCTGGGCAAGGCCATCGGCCACCTGCCCGAGCGCGAACAGCTGGTGCTGTCGCTGTATTACGAACAGGAATTGAACCTTAAAGAGATCGGCGCAGTGCTCGGTGTGAGCGAGTCGCGGGTCTGCCAGATCCATGGCCAGGCGGTATTGCGCCTGCGTGGCCGACTGAAAGCCTTCGAGGCCGTTGACGCGGGCCTGGAAGCATAAGTACCCAAGAGGAATGAAGCTTTGAACAAGAACATGCGCATCCTGATCGTCGACGATTTCTCGACCATGCGTCGCATCGTCAAGAACCTGCTGGGCGACCTGGGCTTCAGCAACACCGCCGAGGCCGAGGATGGGCATGCCGCGCTGGCGTTGCTGCAGAGCCAGTCCTTCGACTTCGTGGTGACCGACTGGAACATGCCGGTCATGACCGGCATCGAGCTGCTGAAGGCCATCCGTGCCGACGCCAAGCTGAAGACCCTGCCGGTGCTGATGGTGACCGCCGAAGCCAAGCGCGAGCAGATCATCGAGGCGGCACAGGCCGGCGTGAACGGCTACATCATCAAGCCCTTCACCGCACAGACGCTGCAGGAAAAACTGGGCAAGATCTTCGAACGCCTGGCGGCGAGCGCTTGATGGACGTCGCCATGGACAAGGCGTGGCTGGTGCAGCGCCTGCAGGAAGCATTGGCCGCACTGGAAACCGGCGATGAAGCCGGCTGGCGTGTGCAGATCGATGCGCTGGCGGCGGCACGCACCCAGCCGATGATGGCCGGCCTGTCACGGCTGGCCCGCGAGCTGGGCCAGGCGCTGGGAGAACTGCCCACCGTGGGCCACGACGCCGATGCTGAAGAGCTCGACGATGCGTGTGCGCGCCTGGACCACGTGGTCACGATGACCGAGCAGGCCACCCACCGCACCTTGGACCTGACCGAGGAATGCCGTGCCCTGACCGCCCGCCTGGGCGAGGAGGCGCTGCCTGCACTGGAGCAGCAGCAGGCGCTCGAGCGTATCCGCCACAACCTGACCGAGATCGCGCTGACCCAGAGTTACCAGGACCTGACCGGCCAGATCATCCGCCGGGTGGTGGGCATCGTGCGTCGCGTACATGAAGGCTTCGGTGCCCTGGGCCTGCCGCCGGAACTGCAGGCATCGCGCCAGCAGGGCCGCACTGAGCCGGCGCTGGCCGGACCGGCCGTGGCCGGCGTGGATCGCCACGCGGTGTCCCAGCTGGACGCCGACGACCTGCTGTCCGACCTGGGGCTCTGAGCATGAGTGGAATCGCCGACGACATCGCTGCGGACTTCATCATCGAGGCGCAGGAAATCCTGGATCGTCTCGGCGAGCAGCTGGTCACCCTGGAGCAGGACCCGCAGGACAGCCCCCAGCTCAATGCGGTGTTCCGGGGATACCACACGCTCAAAGGCGGTGCCGGCTTCCTCGGCATCCACGCCATGGTGGAGCTGTGCCATGCCGCCGAGGAAACCCTCGGCCTGGCGCGCTCCGGACAGGCCACGCTGCAGCCGCATCACTTCGATGCAGGCCAACAATCGCTGGACTATCTGCAGGCGATGCTGGATGCGGTGTCGGCCGGCGAAGAACCGGGCCATGCCCCGCCGGACCTGATCGCCCAGTTCGATGTCGGCGTGGCCCCCTCGCCTGCCGCGTCGGCCCCGCTGGCCGGCAATGACGCCGGTTCGGAAATGATCAGCGACGATGAGTTCGAGGCCCTGCTCGACCAGTTGCATGGCGGCGCCGCGCCCACGGCGGTCGCGCCCAAGGCCGACGATGGCATGATCAGCGAGGACGAGTTCGAGGCCTTGCTGGACCAGCTGCATGGCGGCGCTGTGCCGGGCAGTACACTCGCGCAGCAGGCGCCCGTTGCACAGGCGGCCCCGCCGCCGAAGCGCCCTGTCGCCGCCCCCACGCCCAAGCCCGCCAAGCCGCTGGCCGAGGCCGAACACACCGTGCGCGTGGACACCAAGCGCCTGGATGCCATCGTCAACCTGATCGGCGAACTGGTGCTGTCGCGCAACCGCCTGAAGACCCTGCGCGTGCGTTTGCGCGACGAAGAGCTTGATCGC
Source organism: Stenotrophomonas sp. WHRI 8082 (assembly GCF_040223995.2). Lineage (NCBI taxonomy): Bacteria > Pseudomonadati > Pseudomonadota > Gammaproteobacteria > Lysobacterales > Lysobacteraceae > Stenotrophomonas > Stenotrophomonas sp. WHRI 8082. The sequence goes on from NZ_CP167826.1 coordinate 160,091, forward strand.
GCCGTGTCCACGCTGGACATCGCGACCGCGCGTCTGCAGTCGGCGGTCATGCGCACCCGCATGCAGCCGGTGGGCAAGGTCTTCTCGCGTTTCCCGAAAGTGGCGCGCGATGTCGCGCGCTCGCTGAACAAAGAAGTGGAACTGGAACTGTTCGGCGCCGAAACCGAACTGGACCGCAACCTGGTCGAGGCACTGGCCGATCCGCTCGTGCATCTGGTGCGCAATGCCATCGACCACGGCGTGGAGATGCCCGACCTGCGTGAGGCACAGGGCAAGCCCCGCAGCGGCCACGTGCGCTTGTCCGCGCAGCAGGAAGGCGACTACGTCAGCATCGAAGTGCAGGACGACGGCGCGGGCATCGACCCGGAGAAACTGCGTGCCAAGGCGCGCGAGAAGGGCCTGATCGATCCGGAGGCCGCTGCCCGCCTGAGCAGCGAAGAATGCCTGCACCTGGTGTTCCTGCCGGGCTTCTCGACCAAGGCCGAGGTCACCGACATCTCCGGCCGCGGCGTGGGCATGGACGTGGTGCAGTCGCGCATCCGCGAACTCAGCGGACAGATCCAGATCCAGTCCGAACTGGGCCGCGGCAGCCGCTTCATGATCCGCGTGCCGCTCACCCTGGCCATTCTGCCGACCCTGCTGGTACAGGCCGGCGAGGATGTGTACGCCCTGCCGCTGGCACGCGTGCTGGAGGTGCTGCATGCACCGGCCACGTCCCTCGGCTGGTTCGATGGACGCGCCGTGCTTGATCGCCTGTCGCACACCCTGGCCCTGGTGGACCTGCGCCACTGGCTGGACGTGGAACCGGCACCGTCGCACCTGCTGACCATCGTCGTGCTGCAGGCGGGCGAGACCCGCTTCGGCCTGGTCGTGGACCAGGTGCGGGGCCGCGAAGAGGTCGTCATCAAACCGCTGCCCAAGGCCCTGCGCGGGCTGCGTGGTTATGCCGGGGCGACCCTGATCGGCGATGGACGCATGGCCCTGATCCTGGATGTGGACGGCCTTCGCAGCCCGCACGACGGATGAAAACTGTGACGCCGGTCGGCCACTCCCTGGCCACCACCTCAAGTCACCCCGCTACAGGCCGATAACCGATCCATGGACAGACTCAGCCTCATCGGACTCTTCCTCGCCTTGGCATCTCTGGTGGGGGGCAGCATCCTCAAGGGCGCCGGCCTGGCGTCGTTGTGGTCGCCTGCCGCGTTCGTCATCGTCATCGTCGGCACCCTTGCCTCGATCCTGCTGCATACCGCGCCGGCAGTGTTCAAGCACGCCTTCAAGATCGTGCGTTGGGTCATCCGCCCGCCGCAGAGCGACCGCCGCCAGCTGATCACGCAGATCGTGGAATGGAGCAACATCGCGCGCCGCCAAGGCTTGCTGGGTCTGGAGGCGCAGGTCGACGCGCAGAGCGATCCGTTCCTGCGCAAGGGTCTGCAGTTGCTGGTGGATGGCGTAGAGCCGGAAACCATCCGGCACATGCTGGAGATCGAACTGAGCAGCCAGGAACACAAAGACCTGGCCGCGTCGAAGGTATTCGAAGCCATGGGCATCTATGCCCCGACGCTGGGCATCATCGGCGCAGTGCTGGGCTTGATCGCCGTGATGAAGAACCTTGCCGACCCCAGCAAGCTGGGACACGGCATCGCGGCCGCCTTCACCGCTACCATCTACGGCATCGCCTCGGCCAACCTGCTGTTCCTGCCGGTGTCCGCCAAGCTGAAGAGCGTGATCGCCCACACCACGCGCGATCGCGAGATGGCCATCGAAGGCATCATCTCGATCGCCCACGGCGAGAACCCGCGCAACATCGAAACCAACCTGAGCGGATTCCTGCACTGACATGGCCCGCCGCCGTCACCACGAAGAGCATGCCAACCATGAGGCCTGGGCGATTCCGTACGCCGACCTGATGACGCTGCTGCTTGCCTTCTTCGTGGTGATGTATGCCATCTCCACGGTCAACGAAGGCAAGTACCGGGTGGTCGCCAGTGCCTTGAGCAGCGCCTTCGGGTCTGCGCCACGCACCATCAACCCGGTGCAGGTAGGCAGTCACCAGGTAAAGGGCGGCGGCTGGGACACCCCGTCGGTCATCAACGCCGGCAGCCGCGTCGGTCCCTCGGCACCGGCCCCGGCCAACGACCCTACCCTGCTGCCCTCGATGGCATCGCAGATGCGCTCGCCCATCTCGTTCCGCGACCAGGAGCAGCTGAAGCAGGCGGAAATACAGCTGGATGGCATCGCCGACCGACTCACCGCCGCGCTCACACCGCTGATCGACCGCGGCATGATCACCGTGCGCCGTACCGAGCTGTGGATCGAAGTAGAGATCAACAGCGACATCCTGTTCCCCACCGGCGCATCGATGCTCGATGTGCACGCACGCGACACGCTCGCCAAGCTGGCCGAGGTGCTGCGTGACGTGCCCAACAGCGTGCGCGTGGAAGGCCACACCGACAACATCCCGATCGCCACGGCCCAGTTCCCCTCCAATTGGGAACTGTCGGCGGCCCGTGCCGCAAGCGTGGTGCATCTGTTCGCCGATCAGGGGCTGCAGCCCGCCCGGCTGGCGATGGTCGGCTACGGCGAGTTCCGCCCCCGCGAAGACAACACCAGTGCGGACGGCCGCAACCGCAACCGCCGCGTGATGGTGATCATCCTGGCCGATACCAGCCACGGCGTGGATCCCATCAGCCAGCGCCTCAACGCCTCCAGCGACGCCGACGCGCCGGTGATCGCCCCCATTGCCTTACCCCCCCTCCCGCAGGCGCCCCGCGCGCCCGCCCCGGCCGGCAGCCCCATCGGCGCCGCCGTCACCCCCGCCATGAAGGAGTAGACCGATGCGCATCTGGGCAATCGCCAACCAGAAGGGCGGAGTCGGCAAGACCACCACCACCCTCGCACTGGGGCGCCAACTGGCCGGCCTGGGCCATCGCGTGCTGCTGATCGATCTCGATCCGCATGCATCGCTGACCCGCTCGTTCGGCATTCCGCTGGATCCACCGCCGGCGGGCGTACTGGATCTGTTCGCCACCCCGCCGGTGGAGCTGTCCGTGCTCAGCCACCCCAGCGCCATTCCCGGCCTGGACCACGTCTGCGCGCAGGCCGCACTGGCCACGCTGGAACGGCGCAGCGCCAACCAGCCGGGCCTGGGCCTGTCACTGCAGAACGCGTTGGCCCGCCACAAAGGCCGTCACGATTACATCCTGCTGGACTGCGCACCCACGCTGGGCTTGCTGATGATCAACGCACTGGCAGCCGCTGATCGACTGATCATTCCCACCCAGGCCGAGCCGTTGGCCCTGCACGGTCTGGATGGCATGGTCCGCACCGGCGAGATGGTGGAGCGCTCGCGTCGCCGTCCGCTGCCGATGTCGATCCTGCCTACCCTGTTCGATCGACGCACCCGCGCCGGCAACGAGACGCTGAGGCAGATGCAGGACCGCCACCTTACGCGGGTCTGGGATGACGCGATTCCGGTCGACACCCGCATGAGCAGCGCTGCCACCCTGATGACGCCGGTGGAAGGCGATGACTACCCCGGGCGCGGGCTCGCGGCCTATCGGCGTGCGCTGGAGTGGATCCTGACCGACGATGCGCGCGCGCTGGAGCAGGCCGCATGAACAACGAACAGGTGCTGGACGACTATCTGGAGCAGTTGCTGGGTGACGCGGTGGCATCGGCCGACGCGCCTGCGGCTGCCGCTGCGCAGGTGCTCGCCCCTGCAGTGACGGGCGACGCGGACGACGCGCGCGAGCCCACTTGGGATGATCTGCCGCATGAGGTCGTCTACGAAACCGGCGCCCCCGCCGTGGTGGACGATGAAGAAGCAGCGCTGCAGGCTGCCTTCGATGCCGCCTTGGACGCGATGGAACACGCCAGCGCCGCGACGCCGCCCGAACGCCCACCGACCTGGGATGACCTGCCCGACGAGGTGATCTACGAAACCGGCGAGGACATCGCGGCCGTGCTGGCCAATGCGGACAGCCCGTCGCTGGAAGCCGCCTTCGCCGCCGCTGCCGACCCGACCGCGGCAGACACGGTGATCCTGGCAGCGCCCGCCGCGCCGATCGCCGCCGCCGCGGTTGCCCGCGCCCCCGCGCCCGCGCGCATTCCGAACCGCCCGTCCAACCTGCCGCCGCCAGCGAGTGCGACCGGCGCGCCCAGCACATGGCAGGAGCTGCAGGAACAGGCCCGTGAGAACGGACATGCGTCCTCACCGCAGCGCCGCGCCGCCGAGCGCAGCTCGCGCTGGCTGCGCCTGCGCTGTGGCAGCCAGGCCTACGCGCTGGAGCTGCTGAAGGTGCAGGAGGTGGTGCTGCCGGTGCCGTTGCTGTCGCTGCGCGGCACCGCCCCGGCCATGCTGGGCATCATGAACCTGCGTGGGCAGGTGGTACCGGTGATGGACCTGGGCATCCACCTGGGTGGCGCCCCCGCGGGCGAAGATGCGCTGACCCGCATCGTGGTGCTGGAGGAGAACGGCGACATCATGGGCCTGCGGGTCACCGCGGTCGAGGATGTGACCAACCTCAGCGACTCGCAGATCGAGCCCCCGGACACCGCGCGTATCTGCCGGATCAGCAACGACATCTTCCGTGGCGTGGCCCGCGTAAGCGCCCAGCCGATGATCCTGCTCGACGCCACGCGCCTGCTCAACTGATCAGCGCAGGCGCCCGGCCTCGGCCTGGTTCCTGCGCTTGTGCGCTCCTGCTCTCCGCCCAACTGCGGTCAAGGGCAGACTGTCAGCGAGGGGGCGGGCAGGGTCAGGCAGGACTGTGTGAGGCAGGAGCCGAACACAAGCCTACATGGACGTACTTGCGGCGTGTCCTGCGTGGCCCTGCCCGCCCCCTCGGCCCCGGGTCCTGCTCCCGCCCTGGCCCAGAAACAGAAAAACCCATCCCTAAAGCTTTCCCGGAAATTGCCGCTATGAAGTCTGGAACCGTTTGTCCGGAGCAACAATGAGCACAGTGGACCTGGGTGAAGATCTCGGCATCGAGAGCAGCACCGAGCTGAAGAACCGCCTGGCCCCGCTGCTGGCCGAGGCCGCGCCCGTGGTGCTTGACGCCAGTCGGGTCAGCCGCATCCACACCGCAGCGGTGCAGGTGCTGTGCGCGTTCGTGCACGACCGCCGCAGTGCGGGCCGGCCGACACAGTTCAGCGGATGCACCGCAACCTTTTCCGACGCCGCGCGACTGCTCGGCGTCAGCCAGGCCCTCGGCCTGGATGTACCCCATGACAACCTGAATTCTGTGGAGAACGCGGCATGAGCGCACGTATCTTGGTGGTGGATGACTCGGCGTCGATGCGCCAGATGGTCTCCTTCGCCCTCACCTCGGCCGGCTTTGCCGTCGAAGAAGCCGAGGATGGCGCCGTCGCACTCAACCGCGCCAAGGGACAGCGCTTCAACGCCGTGGTGACCGACGTCAACATGCCCAACATGGATGGCATCTCGCTGATCCGCGAGCTGCGCCAGTTGGCCGAGTACAAGTTCACCCCGATGCTGATGCTGACCACCGAGTCAGCGGCCGACAAGAAATCCGAAGGCAAGGCGGCCGGCGCGACCGGCTGGCTGGTGAAGCCGTTCAATCCCGAACAGCTGATCGCCACCGTGCAGAAAGTCCTGGGCTGATCGCCCTCGCCGCCCCCGTCCCCCGCGCCCCTGGAACACACCTGACATGAGCATGGACCTGCAACGATTCCACGCCACCTTCTTCGAGGAAAGCCGCGAAGGGCTGGATGCGATGGAAGCTGGACTGCTGACCCTGGAATCCGGCCAGCACGATGCAGAGATCATCAATTCGGTGTTCCGGGCCGCGCACTCGATCAAGGGCGGCGCCGGCACCTTCGGCTTCGATGCCATCGCCGCGTTGACCCATGTGCTGGAAACGCTGCTGGACGAACTGCGTGCCGGCAAGCGCGCGCTGGAAGCCAACGCCGTCGACGCCATGCTGGCATCGGTGGACGTGCTGCGCGCCCTGCAGCGCGAAGCCGAACACGGCGTGCAGGCCGACCCGGCCGTGGTCGCCGCGATGAAGGCGCGCCTGGAAGGTATTCTGTCCGGGCAGGCGCCCGCCGCCGCCGCAAGTGCGCCCGCTGCCGCCGTTGAAGCCGAGCCGGAAGCCTGGCAGATCGGCTTTACGCCGGCACCGTCGATGTTCATGAGCGGCAACGATCCGCTGCGGATCATCCGCGAGCTGGAGCACCTCGGCCCGCTGCAGGTGCAGGCCCGCATGGAACGCCTGCCCGGCTTCGAGCAGCTGGATCCGTTCGAAGCGCACCTGGCATGGGACCTCGGCCTGATCGGCAAGATCAAGCGCAGCCAGATCGAAGACACCTTCGCCTGGGTGGTCGATGACTGCGAACTGGACATCCGTCCGGTCGCGCCGCCCAGCCTGGCCCTCGATCCGGTGGTCGAGGTTGCCCCGCAGGCGGCCGCTGCACCGATCGCAGCAGCCATCCCCAGCGCGGCGCCAGCCGCACCGCCGGCCGAGGCAGAGACTTCGATCCGGGTGAGCGTGGACAAGGTCGACGCCCTGATCAATCTGGTGGGCGAACTCGTCATCACCCAGGCCATGCTCAAGCAGGTCTCCAACCACATCGACCCGGCCCACGCCGAGCGCCTGTTCGCCGGCCTGGACCTGCTGGAGCGCAACACGCGTGACCTGCAGGAAGCGGTCATCGGCGTGCGCATGCTGCCGGTGGATGCGGTGTTCCGCCGCTTCCCGCGTCTGGTCCGCGACCTCTCCACGCGATTGGGCAAGCAGGTGCGCCTGAAGACGATCGGCGAAGGCACCGAGCTGGACAAGGGCCTGATCGAAAAGATCGCCGATCCCCTGGTCCACCTGGTGCGCAACTCGATCGACCACGGGTTGGAAATGCCGGAGTTCCGCCGCAATGCGGGCAAGGACGAAACCGGCACGATCACGTTGGCGGCATCACACCAGGGCGGCCACATCGTCATTGAAGTCAGCGACGACGGCCACGGCCTGAACCGCGAACGCATCCTGGCGAAGGCGGCCGAGCGTGGCCTTGCCGTGCCGGACAACCCCACCGATTCGCAGGTCTGGGACCTGATCTTCCAGCCTGGTTTCTCCACGGCAGATGCCGTGACCGACCTGTCCGGCCGCGGTGTGGGCATGGACGTGGTCCGTCGCAACATCCAGGCGCTGGGCGGTGAAGTGCAGATCGAAAGCCGCGCCGGTTTCGGGACGCGCACGCTGATCCGCCTGCCGCTGACCCTCGCCATCCTCGACGGCATGACCGTTTCGGTGGCGGGCGAAACCTTGATCCTGCCGCTGGCCTATGTACTGGAAGCATTGCAGCCGCAAGCCAGCGACATCCGCACCATGGCCGGCGAAGGCCGCGTGCTGCGCGTGCGCGGCGAGTACCTGCCTATCCTGTCGTTGAGCGAGTACTACGGCTACGGCCAGCGTCACAGCGATGAGTCGCTGGTGGTGGTGGTGGAAGGCGATGGCCAGAAGATCGCGCTGGAAGTGGACGAACTGGTCGGCCAGCAACAGGTTGTCGTGAAGAACATCGAGAACAACTACCGCCGCATCGGCGGCGTGTCCGGCGCGACCATCCTCGGCGATGGCCGCGTGGCCCTGATCGTCGACATCGGCGGCCTGGTCCGCTCGCTGCGGGTGCCGCAGGCGGCCTGAGCCGCGCTGCGCTGACCTCCGGTAGCGCCGAGCCACGCTCGGCGGCTTTTCTGCCCGCAATCACGACGCCTGATACAGCCCGCGCTGCGCTGACGTCCGGTAGCGCCGAGCCACGCTCGGCGGCTTTTCTGCCCGCAATCACGACGCCGGATACAGGCCGCGCTGCGCGCTCGCCGAGCGTGGCTCGGCGCTACCGGGCATTGCTGCCGACGAACAGATCGCGCTACAGATCCTCGCGGCGATGCCGCTATCTGTGTAGACGGCGTGATGATGCCCCCTCCATTGCGGGCCGTTTTCCTGAAAAGTTCCCACGGCCCCGCCGCGGGCGCATCGTCCTGCCCTGGAGCACCCCCATGAAGTGGTTCCGCGATCTCCCCATTGCCCGCAAGCTGGCCGTGGGATTCACCCTGACCACCCTGATGACCCTCGTGGTAGGCGCTTTCGCCCTGCTGCGCCTGTCTGAAGCCAACACCCAGCTGCGTGGCATGGCCATCGATGCCATTCCTTCCGTGCAGCATCTGGGCGAGGTGCGTTCGCAGCTCGGCGAGTTCCGCACCTACGAAATGGCCCAGCTGACCATGCTGGACAAGCCGGAGAAGGTTGCCGACTACAACACCCGCATGGACGCCACCGCCAAGGTCGTCCGTGAGGAGCTGGACGCCTACGCCGTACTGAAGGCCGACGCGCAGGAGCGCGCGCTGTTCGACAAGGTCAAGGCAGGCGTCGATGCGTATTTCGCCGCCAACGTACAGCTGCGTGCCGCAGGCGCAAACGGTGATGCGGTGCTGGCCCAGCAGGTGTCCGACGAGCAGTCGCGCCCCCTGCGTCGCAAACTGTTTGAAGACCTCAAGGCGCTGAGCGCCTACAGCGGCACCGTCATGGACGCCGGCATCGCCCGCGCCAATGCCACGCACCGCAACAGCATGGTCGCCATCATCGCGGCGATGGTGCTGCTCTCGCTGGTCGCCGCAGCACTGGCCGTCACTATTTCGCGCGTCATCACCGTGCCACTGGGCAAGGCCGTGCAGGCCATCCAGGCGGTTGCACGCGGTGACCTGAGTGTCAGTACGCCGGCCACCAGCAACGACGAAGCCGGCCGCATGCTGACCGCGACCGCCGAAATGACCGCCACCCTGCGCCGTTTCTCCGGCCAGACCCAGCAGATGGTGGAAATGCATGCGGGCCCGGACATCAACCACCGCATCCCGGAAGATTTCCCGGGTGTGTACGGTGAGCTGGCGCACGGCATCAACACCGTGATCTTCGAGCACCTTGATTCCATCCGCGATGCAATCGACGTGCTCAACCAGTACGCCGCCGGCAACCTGGCGCCGGATGCACGACGCCTGCCCGGCACCCGCGCGATCCTGCACGAATCGATGGATGCCGCAAAAGCCAGCCTGATGGCCATCAATACGCAGATCCAGCAGCTGGCCTCCGCGGCGGCGGCTGGTGACTTCAGCCAGCGCGGCGACGCGTCCCGCTTCGAGCATGACTTCAAGCTCATGATCGAGCAGCTGAACACCATGATGCACGTGGCCGACGGCAACCTGTCGCAGCTCTCGCAGCTGCTGCAGGCGATCGCCGCCGGCGACCTGACCGCGCGCATGGACGGCGAGTTCCACGGTGTATTCGCGCTGATGCGCGATGATGCCAACACCACCGTCAGCCAGTTGACCGGCATCGTGTCGCGCATCCAGGTGTCGGCGCAGAGCATCCGCGGTGCAGCCAGTGAAATCGCAGCCGGCAACAACGATCTGTCGCGCCGTACCGAACAGCAGGCCGCCAATCTGGAAGAAACGGCGGCGTCGATGGAGGAACTTACCTCCACCGTGCGCCAGAACGCCGAGCACGCGCGCCAGGCCAACCAGCTTGCCATCGGCGCCGCCGGTGTCGCGTCGCAGGGCGGCGAAGTGGTGGGTCAGGTCGTCAGCACCATGAGCGCGATCGAGGCGTCTTCCAAGAAGATCGCCGAGATCATTTCGGTGATCGACGGCATCGCGTTCCAGACCAACATCCTGGCATTGAACGCCGCGGTCGAAGCGGCCCGCGCCGGTGACCAGGGCCGCGGTTTCGCCGTGGTGGCCAGCGAAGTGCGCACGTTGGCACAGCGCTCTGCCGCTGCCGCGAAAGAGATCAAGGGCCTGATCGACGAATCCGTCGACAAGGTGGCCGATGGCTCTGCACTGGTGCACCGGGCCGGCGCCACCATGGGCGAGATCGTCGCCTCGGTGCAGCGCGTCACCGACATCATGGCCGAGATTTCCGCGGCCTCGCAGGAGCAGTCTGCCGGCATCGAACAGGTCAACCAGACCGTGGTGCAGATGGATGAAACCACCCAGCAGAATGCCGCGCTGGTGGAAGAAGCCACTGCCGCCGCACGCTCCATGGAAGAACAGGCCATGCAGCTGACCGATGCGGCCGCGCAGTTCCGTATCGCGGGCGGTGCCGCCAACACCCCGGCCGCCGCGGCCCCCGTCGTGCCATCGAAAGCCAAACCATCGGCAGCCCGTACGACGGCCCGCAAGCCTGCGCCGGTCATCCGCCAGCCCGTCCTCGCGGGCGAAGGGGACTGGCAGGAGTTCTGATCACCCCGGGTCGCGCTCCCTGCCGCGTCCCGGTGTTGGATCCCCCTCGCGCGCGGGAGGGATCCAACCACACTCATCCGATGCAAGGAGTGCCATGGACGCACCTGCCGAACCGGTAGCCACTGCCCGCCGACGCCCACTGAGGGCGCTTGTGGGCCTTCTGCTGTTGGCCAGCTGGATCGGCTGGGCCGTCCCCGCCCTCTGGCACCAGAACAGCACATCCCCAGCTCCGCTGTGTGTCGCGTTCAACGACCGCCGCTGAGTGTCTACACCGCAGTCCATGCCAAAAGGAGCATTGCGCATGTCCGCACCCTCCCGCACCGCCGAGTCATTCGTCGGTCACGAAAAACTTCCCTTCCTGCAGGTCCTCGGCGCAGACGCCGACCGCCTGTTCCTCGGCCTCACCGCCGTACTCGCTCTGGTCTCGATGGGCCTGGCCCTGCGTGCAGGCATCTGGGTGCCTTTCCTGGCGATCAGCCTGCCGACGGCCCTGGTGGTCGCCGCACAGGTCCAGCTGCTGCCCGGCACGCGGCTGTCGCGCTGCACGGTGGCGCTGGGCTGGATGGTGCTCGCCGCCACCTTGATCCACCAGACCAACGGACTGCTTGAAACCCACTTCACGGTCATCGTCTTGATCGCGCTGCTGCTGTATTACCGCGACTGGCTGCCGTTGGTGGTTGCGGCGGCGGCGATCGCGATCCACCACGTTGCATTCTTCTGGCTGCAGCAGCGGGGCCTGCCCTACCCGGTCTTCAGCGCCGGCAGCGGCATCGGTGTGCTGGTGCTGCATGCCAGCTACGTCGTGATAGAGACCGGGCTGCTGTCGGTGATGGCGATCCAGATGCGTCGCCAGCTGGTACTGCTTGGCCATGACCCGCGCCAGCTGGCCGTGCTGGCCCGTGGCGTGGCGGCCGATCAGCCGTTGCCCATCGGCATCCATGCAGGCCAGTTCCCGGCGGACTCGCTGGCGAGCGCCCTGGTGCAGACAAGCACGCAGCTGCTGCAGCGTCGTGAGCGCGAACAAGCGGTGCTGGGCGAAACGCTGCGCATCCGCTCCGCACTGGAGGATGTCACCACCAACGTGATGATTGCCGACCGTGAGCGCAACATCGTGTTCGTCAACCGTCCCCTGCAGAAGATGCTGGCCGCTGCCGAAGCCGACCTGCGCCGCGACCTGCCGCAGTTCAGTGCAGCCGACCTGCTCGGCCGCAACATCGATATCTTCCACCGCAACCCGGCCCACCAGGCAGCGCTGCTGGACACGCTGACCACCACCTACCGCGCGCAGATCCGCGTGGGCGGGCGCGTGCTGCAGCTCATCGTCAACCCCATCATCAATGGCGAGGGAGAGCGCCAGGGCTTCGTGGTCGAATGGGCTGATCGCACCGTGGAAGTGCAGGTGGAAGAAGAGCTCGGCCGCATCGTGCAGGCGGCGGCCGACGGTGATTTCAGTGGCAGGGTGGCCTGCGCAGGGAAGACCGGCTTCTTCCTGCAGCTGGCACAGCATCTCAATGCCCTGTTGGATGCGAATGCCACCAGCATCGAACAGATATCCGCCCTGCTGTCATCGCTGTCGCGGGGCGATCTCAGGGTGCGCATGGAGGGCGACTTCCACGGCGTCTTCGCCCGCATCCGCGATGATGCCAACGCCACCGTCGACCAGCTGACCGGCATCGTCGGCAGCATCAAGGATGCGTCCAGCCACATCAACCACACCGCATCCGGTCTCGCGCAGGGCAATGAGCACCTTGCCAGCCGCACGGAGCAGCAGGCCGCCAGCCTGGAAGAAACCGCGGCGACAATGGAAGAACTGACCGCTGCGGTGCGGCAGAATGCCGAACATGCGCGTACCGCCAACCGCGTCGCCAGCGGCGCTGCGGACGTGGCGGCTGCCGGTGGCGCGGTCGTCGGCAACGTGGTGAACACCATGTCCGACATCGAGCGCGCGTCACGACGCATTGCTGAAATCATCTCGGTCATCGACGGCATTTCCTTCCAGACCAACATCCTGGCGCTGAACGCTGCGGTCGAAGCCGCGCGTGCCGGTGAACAAGGTCGTGGTTTTGCTGTCGTGGCCTCGGAGGTGCGCGTGCTCGCACAGCGCTCGGCAGACGCCGCCAAGCAGATCAAGGGGCTGATCGAAGACTCGGTGGACAAGGTGACCGAAGGGACCACACTGGTGCAGCGTGCCGGCGCGACCATGGACGAGATCATGCAGTCGGTGCAGCAGGTCAACCAGATCATGGGCGAGATCGCGGCGGCATCGCAGGAGCAGAGCGCGGGCATAGAACAGGTCAACCAGAGCATCAGCCACATGGATGCGTCCACCCGGCAGAACGGCGCTCTGGTGGAAGCGTCCACCGAGGCCACGCATGCGATGAGCGAACAGGCCGCGCGTCTGGCTGAAGCCGTGGCACGTTTCCGCCTGCAGGCCGACGACGGTGAAACCGCCGTGATGCGGCGGCTGCGGGAGCTCGCCGGGCACGCGCCCTGAGGGACGTGACGGCCGCTGGGTAGTGACGGCCGCTGGCCGTCAACTCCCTGCCGCTGCGCTCGCCGAGCGTGGCTCGGCGCTACCGGACGTGTCCGCGTAACACGCCGGCGTCGCGGGCTTCAGGAACGCACGGCTTTGCCGATATGCTGAAAGACGCACCGTGCCGCACGTCACGGTTTTTCCCGCTCTCGAACGCAGAACCGATGTCCGCAGGCAGCCACGACGACGCACAGGAACACCCTACCGCGCAGGACGACAGCGCCGATGAGCGTTTCCTCGTGCGCAATCCGCTGCAGGTGCGGCAACTGCTCCGTCAGCTGATCGAGCACCGATCGCTGATCAACGCCCATATTGGTGGACGCGATCAGAGCTTCCCCACCGCCGTACTGGAAATCGACGAGGACGAAGAGCAGCTGATGCTCGATGGCAGTCCGCAGGAGGCGTCGAACCGCGCCGCCGAGGCCGCCGGCTATCTGTTGTGCTTCGCCCAACTGGATCGCGTGCTGGTGCGCTTCCGCGTGGATATCGTGCAGCGGGAGCAGAACGGCCGCCATATCGCCTTCCGCGCCAGCCTGCCGGACGAGATGGTGCATCTGCAGCGTCGCGAGATGTACCGGCTGGAGACACCGATCACTGACTCACCCCACCTGCTGTTGCCTGCGGCCGATGGCCGGCCTGAGCCACTGTCTATGCGCGTGGTGGATATCAGCGGCGGTGGACTGGCGGTAGCCCTGCCCGCCGAGTACAACGTCTTTGGGATGCAGAAGCGCTACGACGCCGTGCTGTCCGTGCCGGATGGTCCGGACCTGCAGATCAGCCTGATCGCCTGCAACGAGCGCGTGCAGAAGCTGCCCAGCGGCGTCGAAGTGAACCGCGTCGGCCTGCGCTTCGACCGCCTGCCGCGCGGCGGCGACAGCACCATCCAGCGCTACATCTTCCGCATCGACCGCCAGCGCAGCGCCCGCAAGAACGGCGAATCGTAGCCGGCGGACTGGCACCCCGGTAGAGCCTGCTTCAGCCGGCTGCTTGCTGATACCCCGGTAGAGCCGGCTTCAGCCGGCTGCTTGTCCTGTTGACGGTGCCGACTGAAGTCGGCACTACCAGTCGGCGTTATAGATCCGCATTACGGGCCGGCACTACGGCCGCCGTTGCAGGTCAGCGCTAAAGTCGTGGCAGCAGCAGCCGATACCGAGCCTGAGACCGCGAATCACGGCACCCAGGACACCCTCGATGAACGACAAGAACCAGGCCCACGCCGATACCGGCGGCGAGTTCCTCAGCTTCACCCTCGGCGACGAGCACTACGGCGTGGACATCCTCAAGGTGCAGGAAATCCGCGGCTATGACGCGGTGACCCGCGTGCCGGACGCACCGGATTACATCAAGGGCGTCATCAACCTGCGCGGCACCATCGTGCCGGTCATCGACCTGCGCCTGAAGCTGCGCCTGGAAAATGCCCGCTACGACGCCTTCACCGTGATGATCGTGCTGAACGTGGAAGACCGCGTCGTCGGCATCGTGGTGGACAGCGTGTCCGATGTGATCCCGCTGGCCGCAGAGCAGATCCGCCCGACCCCCGAATTCGGCGCCGCCGTCGATACCCGTTTCATCTCGGGCATCGGCACCCAGGACGACCGCATGCTGATTTTGCTGGACATCGAAACCCTGCTCGACAGCGCTGACATGGGTCAGCCCGCTGCGCTGGAAGAAGTCGCTGCCTGATCGTCACCGATCAAAACAAAATCCTTCAGTTCCACCTGCAACGGCCGATAGGGGAGTCAGGACCGCCCGCGATGGAACGCGCCAGGCCGGCCACCCGATCACCATTCTTCTTACTGGAGTACCCGTCGATGAAGTCCCTGCTCGCTTTTGCGTCTGCCACCCTGCTGGCCGCCACCGCCCTCACCGCCTCCGCGCAGTCGGCCATGATTCCGCCGGAAATGGCAGCCCGCCAGGTCGGCAAGGACGGCATGGTCTGCGGCAAGGTGGAAAAGGCCCGCTTCGCTGAAGGCTCGGAAGGGTCGCCGACCTTCCTGTACATGGGCGGTGCGTTCCCGCGCCACACCTTCTCCGCGCGCATCGCCGGCGCCAACCGCGGCAAGTTCAGCTTCCCGCTGGAAACCCTGGAAGGCAAGACCGTCTGCGTGATCGGCAAGATCGAGCGTGATGCCTCGCGTGCTGAAATCGAAGTCAGCTCGCCGGCTGGCCTGAAGCTGGCCGACATCAAGTAATACCGGCCTGTCCTGCCACGCCGGCCCGTCCGGCGTGGCTGCTGCACCCGGACCATGGTGGTCCGGACGCGTCCGCCTTTGGAGAGTGCAACGCCCATGCCCTGGATCAACAACCTCAAACTGATGCCCAAGCTGATGGCCACCTTTGGTGTCCTCCTGCTGGTGATGCTGCTTCAGGGCATCGTGGCCTACCGTGGCCTGGACTCGCTCAACGACGTGACGACGACGCTGGCCGGCAAGCGGATGGAAAGCATCCGCACGGCCGGCGAAATGCGGGGCGTGCTGGGTGAGTATCGCAGCGCCTCCTACCAGCAGCTGATCCGTGCCAGCGATGACGTCAAGGCCGAAGCACGCACGCGTGCGGCAGACCTGCGCAAGCAGCTGGACACCTCCATCAAGGCCTATCCGGCCCTGGTCGATGGGGCGCAGCAGAAGGCCCTGTTCGACACCTTCGTCAAGGACTGGAACCAGACCCTGACCTCCTATGATTCGGTCAGCGAGATGCTGGAACTGCAGCTGCCCGACGATGCCATCGATACCTTCGTCGGTGAAACGCGCACCCTGCACAACAAGTCGTCAGCGGCCCTGGAAGCCCTGATCGCCGAAGACAACCGCCTTGCCCGCGCCGCGCGCGACGAGGCCACCTCCGCCTATGCCACCTCGTCGATGCTGATGCTGATCGCGCTACTGGGCGGCGCAGCACTCGGCCTGGTACTGGTGTATCTGTTCGCCCGCTCCCTGGTGGGCAGTGTCCGCGGCGCGGTCAGCGTTGCCAACGAAGTCGCCAGCGGCAAGCTGGACGGCCACATCGACACCTCGCGCTCGGATGAAGTCGGCGACCTGATGCAGGCCATGCAGCGCATGCAGCGCGACCTGCGCGAGCGTATCGAACGCGACGAAGCCATCGCCAGCGAGAACCTGCGCATCCGCACCGCGCTGGATTACAGCTCTACCGGTGTGTTCCTCAGCGATGCGAACCAGCAGATCGTCTACGCCAACAGCGCGCTCCAGCAGTCGCTCGTCGAGCATGCCGACGAACTGCGCAAGGACCTGCCGGGCTTCGACCCCGAAGCACCGCTGGTCGGCCGCCCGGTCGCCGAGCTGGAACACGGTGGCCAAGCCGATGCGGCCGTCATGGCCGAGCTGGCCAAGACCGGCGTCGCCCGCCGCGAAGTCCAGTATGGCCAGGCGCAGTTCGCCCAGGTCATCACCACCATCCGCAACGAAGACGGCGACACCGTCGGCCATGTGACCGAATGGCGCGACCGGACCCCGGAAGCTGCCGTGGAAGCGGAAGTCGCGCAGGTGATTGCCCGCGCCGCCGCAGGCGACCTCACTGGCCGTGTCGGCAGCGAAGGCAAGGACGGCTTCTTCCTGCAGCTGGCCAACCAGATCAACGGGCTGCTCAACGCCAATGCCAGTAGCATCGAGCAGATCTCGCAGCTGCTTGCCGCCCTGTCACGCGGCGACCTGACCGCCCGCATGCAGGGCGACTACCAGGGCGTGTTCGCCCAGATGCGCGACGACGCCAACGCCACCGCCGAACAGCTCAGTGGCATCGTCACCCGCATCAAGCACTCCAGCCGCGCCATCAACTCGGCCGCCGGTGAGATCGCCAGCGGCAACAGCGATCTGTCGCGCCGTACCGAACAGCAGGCCGCGAACCTGGAAGAAACCGCCGCATCGATGGAGGAACTGACCTCCACCGTGCGCCAGAACGCCGAGCACGCACGCCAGGCCAACCAGCTCGCCATCGGCGCCGCCGGTGTCGCCTCGCAGGGCGGCGAAGTGGTCGGCCAGGTGGTCACCACCATGTCGGCCATCCAGACCTCCTCCAAGAAGATTGCTGAAATCATCTCGGTCATCGACGGCATCGCGTTCCAGACCAACATCCTGGCACTGAATGCCGCGGTGGAAGCCGCCCGTGCAGGTGAGCAGGGCCGTGGCTTCGCCGTGGTCGCCAGCGAAGTGCGCACCCTGGCCCAGCGCTCCGCCGCTGCCGCCAAGGAGATCAAGGGCCTGATCGACGACTCGGTCGGCAAGGTCGCCGATGGCTCTGCCCTGGTCAACAAGGCCGGTGCCACCATGAGTGAAATCGTCGCCTCGGTGCAGCGCGTGACCGACATCATGTCCGAGATCTCCGCCGCCTCGCAGGAACAGTCCGCCGGCATCGAACAGGTGAACCAGACCGTCGTGCAGATGGATGAAACCACCCAGCAGAACGCCGCGCTGGTGGAAGAAGCCACCGCCGCCGCGCGGGCCATGGAAGAACAGGCCGGCCACCTGAGTGAAGCCGTTTCGGTGTTCACCCTGGATGAGTCGGACGTGCAGCACGAGGCCCCGGCCGCCACCCGTCCGCGCGCCGCCGCACCCGCCGCCTCCGCCGCGCCGACAGTGCGTCGTCCCGCCACCCGCCAGCCCGCCGCCGAGCTGGCCGAAGGGGACTGGGCAGAGTTCTGATCCGACGACATCTTCGGATGAGGCCGGGCCATGTGCCCGGCCTTTTTTTATCCCGCCGCCCGCGATACCCGGTAGCGCCGAGCCACGCTCGGCGAGCGCAGCGGCAAGGCATGGACGGCCAGCGGGCGTGAGAACCGCGTGCGTCACGCGAACGGCAGCCGACTGAAGTCGGCTCTAACGGGGATCGCACGCGCGGGGAATGTTGGGCGCGGGGCAGCGTTGGTAGCGCCGAGCCACGCTCGGCGAGCGCACCGCGCGGCGTCCGTCAGGCATCGCGTTGCCGGCAGGAAGTAACCGCCGAGACAAGCGCGGCGCGACCAAAGCACTCAATTGTCCGCCGCAGCGGCCGATAACGTGGTTGACGCAGTACCGCGTCCCCTTCCCTGTTCTGGCCCCCTCCATGACGCTCAAGCAACGCTGGCATCGCTACTTCGACAACCTTCCGGTCCGCCGCAAGCTCAACCTGTTGACCGTGCTGATCGCCATCGGCGTCGTCGCGCTGTCCATCGTGGCGGCGCGTATGCAGTACCTGGACCTGACCGAAACCCGCAAGGAATCGCTTGCCGTCCAGGTCGAGCTTGCCGAGGGCGTGCTGACCCATTACCAGCGTCTGTCCGCCAAGGGTGAGCTGAGCGAAGAAGCCGCCAAGGCCGCCGCGCTGCAGGCGATCGATGCCATGCGCGCCCAGGACGATGCCTACTACTACAACGTGCTGGACACGAACTACGTGCTGCTGATGCACCCGTTCAAGCCCGAACGTGTCGGCAGCGTGCAGAAGGACTACACATCGGTCGACGGGGTGCCGCTGTACTACCTGCAGGTGGGCATGGCGCGCATCGGCGGCGGCTACACCTACTACCAGACCAACAAGCCCGGCGCCGAGAAGCCCATCGACAAGGTCACCTACGCGCACATGTTCGCGCCGTGGCAGTGGGTGGTCACCAGTGGCGTCTATATGGACGACGTGCAGGCGCAGGCATGGACCTTCACCCTGATCATGGCGCTGACCGGCGGCCTCGTCGTGCTGCTGGTGCTGGCGCTGAGCTGGGTGATCGGCAGCCGCATCGCCACCCCGCTGCGCAAGGCGACCCTGGTAGCCGAAGGCATTGCCGCCGGCAAGTTGGACAACACCATCGGCGACCAGCCGCACGATGAAACCGGCCGCCTGCTGCACAGCATGTCGCGCATGCAGGATCAGCTGCACGCGGTAATCGGTGGACAGCGGGAGATGGCCCGCCGCCACGAGTCAGGCGAGCTGTCCTACCGTATCGACGCCAGCACCGTGCCCGGCGAGTACGGGCAGATGGTGCGTGACACCAACACCCTCGTCGGCAACCACGTGCAGACCCTGCACGATGTGCTGGGCGTGGTGCAGCAGTACGCCGTTGGCGATCTGCGTACCGATATCGCCCGCTATCCGGGTGAGAAGGCGGCCATCACCACGACCGTGGACGCCGTAAAGGCCAACCTCGCCCGTATCAACGCCGAGATCAAGCGCTTGGCTGGTGCGGCGGCGGCCGGTGATTTCAGCCAGCGCGGCGATGCGGCCTCGTTCGAGCACGACTTCCGTGCCATGGTCGAAAACCTCAACGCCATGACCGCCGTCAGCGATGACAACCTGGGCAAGCTGTCGCGCCTGCTGTCCGCCATCGCCGAAGGCGACCTGACCGCCCGCATGCACGGCGAGTTCCAGGGCGTGTTTGCGCGGATGCGCGACGATGCCAATGCCACGGTGATCCAGCTGACCCAGATCGTCGGCCAGATCCAGGGCGCCACCAGCAGCATCACCTTGGCCGCCGGTGAAATCGCCAGCGGCAACAGCGATCTGTCGCGCCGTACCGAACAGCAGGCCGCCAACCTGGAAGAAACCGCTGCCTCGATGGAGGAACTGACCTCCACCGTGCGCCAGAACGCCGAGCACGCACGCCAAGCCAACCAGCTGGCCATCGGCGCGGCATCCGTCGCCTCGCAGGGTGGCGACGTCGTGGGCCAGGTGGTCACCACCATGTCCGCCATCCAGACCTCGTCAAAGAAAATCGCCGAGATCATCACCGTCATCGACGGCATCGCCTTCCAGACCAACATCCTGGCGTTGAACGCTGCGGTGGAAGCGGCGCGCGCCGGTGAACAAGGCCGCGGTTTCGCCGTTGTCGCCAGCGAAGTCCGCACCCTCGCCCAGCGCTCGGCTGCGGCGGCCAAGGAGATCAAGGGCCTGATCGATGACTCAGTCACCAACGTGGCCGACGGCTCGGCACTGGTGAACAAGGCCGGTGCCACCATGGGCGAGATCGTCGCCTCGGTGCAGCGCGTCACCGACATCATGGCCGAGATCTCCGCGGCATCGCAGGAGCAGTCCGCCGGCATCGAACAGGTCAACCAGACCGTGGTGCAGATGGACGAAACCACCCAGCAGAATGCCGCGCTGGTCGAAGAAGCCACTGCCGCCGCGCGGGCTATGGAAGAACAGGCCACCCAGCTCGCCGATGCCGTGGCGATCTTCCGTCTGGACAACCAGGTCAACGCCGCCGTGCGCGCCGTGGCCGAGCGCATCGAGAGCCCGGCGCATCGCGCATCCACCCCGGCACCCGCCGCATCCCGCGCGGCCGCCCGTCCGCCGGCCCGCGCGCCTGCGACGCCGCGTGCGCTGTCGACCCCTGACGATGGCAACTGGCAGGAATTCTGATCCGTCCGGCGTGGGCTTGTCCCGCGCCACCGTCCCCGCTCTGGACACACCCTGTGACCCTGCCCGCCTCCCCGATCATCCGCAGTGACAACCGCGAGTTCGACTTCGCCGACCGCGATTTCCGCCGTGTCTGCGAACTCATCCACCAGCGGGCCGGCATCGCGCTGGCCCCCGCCAAGCGCGACATGGTCTACGGCCGCTTGTCGCGGCGCCTGCGTGCGCTCGGCCTGCGCAGCTTCCAGCAGTACCTGGACCTGCTGGAAAACGGCGGCGATGACGAATGGCAGGCGTTCACCAACGCATTGACCACCAACCTCACCGCCTTCTTCCGCGAGCCGCATCACTTCGAGAAACTGCGCGAAGAGCTGATGGCACGTGCCGCCACGGCGACCAGCGCCAATCCGCTGCTGCTGTGGTCCTGCGCGGCGTCCACCGGCGAAGAGCCCTACTCCATCGCCATCACTGCCTGTGAAGCCTTTGGCACGCTGAAGCCGCCGGTACGCATCGTGGCCACCGACGTGGATACGCAGGTGTTGGCCACCGCAGCACGCGGCGTGTACGCGATCGATCGCGTGTCCGGGCTGGAGCCCGACCTGCGCCGCCGCTACTTCCAGCGCGGGACGGGCCCCAATGATGGCCAGTGCCGCGTCGTGCCCGCGCTGCGCGATCTGATTGACTACCGCCCGCTGAACCTGCTGGCGCCACGTTTCGACATCGGTGGGCCGTTCACTGCGCTGTTCTGCCGCAACGTGATGATCTACTTCGACAAGCCCACCCAGCGCGACATCCTGGGCAGGCTGGTCAAGCATCTGGCCGATGACGGGATGCTGTACACCGGTCACTCGGAGAACTATCTGCACGCTGCCGACCTGATCCAGCCGTGCGGCCGCACCTTGTACCGCCGCGCACCGGGGGCCCCGGTATGAGTGCCGCCGCACTGCGCGAAGACGATGTCATGCGGTACTACGACAGCCGTTTCAAGGTGACCGCCGCCAAGCTGCTGCCTACCCAGTACCTGGTGGTGGACGATGACACCGCACTGACCACCATCCTCGGTTCCTGCGTGGCCGCCTGCCTGCGCGACCCGGTGCTGCGCATCGGCGGCATGAACCACTTCCTGCTGCCGGAAGGCAACGTCGGCGACGGCGCGCCCGCACGCTACGGCAGCTACGCCATGGAACTGCTGATCAACGACCTGCTCAAGCGCGGCGCCAACCGCAAGCGCCTGGAGGCCAAAGTGTTCGGTGGCGCCAACGTGTTGAAAGGTTTCACCAGCAATCCGGTCGGTACCCGCAACGCCGAGTTCGTGCGCCAGTACCTGCAGGCCGAACACATCCCGATCATTGCCGAAGACCTGTGCGGCATCCATCCGCGCAAGATATGGTTCTTCGCCGATAGCGGGCGCGTCGTGGTGAACCGCCTGCCACACGCGCACGAGGCCGAAGTGGCGGCAACCGAATCGGCGGTGCGTGCCCGTCTGTCTAAGGCACCGGTCACCGGTGGTGTGGAGCTGTTCGAATGAGCCTGGAGCAACCGTGCCGCGTCTTGATCGTGGACGACTCTGCCGTGGTGCGGCAGATACTGACTGAGATCCTCGCCAGCGATCCGGGCATTGAAGTGGTGGGCACCGCGGCCGATCCGCTGCTGGCGCGCGAGAAGATCAAGCGGCTGGCGCCGGACGTGATCACGCTGGACGTGGAAATGCCGCGCATGGACGGCCTGGCCTTCCTGGAGAACCTGATGCGTCTGCACCCGCTGCCGGTGGTGATGATCTCATCGCTGACCGAACGCGGCGCGGACACCACGCTGCAGGCATTGGCGCTGGGCGCAGTGGATTTCGTGTCCAAACCGAAACTCGACGTGACCCGCGGGCTGCAGGGGTATGCGGATGAAATCATCGAGAAGGTGAAGACCGCCTCGCGCTCGCGGGTACGCGCATTGGTGCGTGCACCGGTGGCACCGAAACTCACGTTGGCGTCCACGGGCACGCCCACTGCGCCGCGGCCGTCACAGTTCCGCACCACGGACCGGCTGATCGCCATCGGCGCCTCCGCCGGCGGCACCGAGGCACTGCGCGTGGTGCTGGAAGGCTTGCCCGCCGATGCCCCGGCCGTGGTGATGACCCAGCACCTGCCGGCCACGTTCAGCACTGCGTTCGCCGAACGGCTGGACCGGCACTCGGCCATGGCCGTGCGCGAGGCCACCGACGGCGAAGCGGTACTGCCGGGCCACGCCTACCTGCCGCCGGGCGGCAAGCACCTGCGGGTGATCCGCGACGGTGCCCGCTGGCGCTGCCGCATCGACGATGGCCCGCCCGTGAACCGGCACAAGCCGGCGGTGGACGTGCTGTTCCAGTCGGTGGCACAGAGTGCAGGCGCCAATGCGATCGGGGTGATCCTGACCGGCATGGGCGATGACGGCGCACGCGGCCTGCTGCAGCTGCGCCAGGCCGGCGCGCCGACACTGGTGCAGGACGAAGCCACGTCCGTGGTCTGGGGCATGCCGGGCGCCGCGTTCAAGCTCGGCGCGGCCGAAGAGCAGCTGCCGCTGGAGAAGATCGCCGAACGCCTGCTGGCGCTGTCGCGCACGTAAGCCGGTAGCGCCGATCCATGGTCGGCGGCTGTTTGCGGATGCGCCCGGACAGCTACCCGGCTGCGGAAAGGTAGTGACGGCCGCTGGCCGTCAGCGCCTTGGTAGCGCCGACCCATGGTCGGCGGCTTTTTGCTGATGCACCCTGATGCTTTCCGCCGAGCATGGCTCGGCGCTACCGGACCTGCACCTGCAGTTGCCAACCTAGCGACTGCAGCACGCGCAGCACCGTGGACAACGGCAATCCGCGGGCATTGCGGAACTGCCGCCGGAACGTGCCGTTGCTCATGCCACAGCTGCGCGCCACGCCGCTGATTCCGCGCTGCTCTGCCATCAGCAGCAGCGCCGCCACCAGGCAGTCGCCATCCACAGGATGTGCATGCAGCCGGGCGTTGAGCTCATCGGCGATGGCGGATTCTGCTTCCTGCGTCGTGGGAGATGCGGTATTCAACGTTGGACCTCACATGCATGGAGGCCGCCTGCGCAGATGCGCAAGGCGGCGGGCGATGCGGGTTGCCGTACCGGATAACCTCACAAACCGGCGGATCTAAAGATCCCCACGCACCACCCGCCATGGAATCGGCAGGCCAGTGCATGCTCCGTGTTTCCCAAGGGGACCAACAGAGCTGTTTGTGAGGTTTTCCAGGACGGCAATCCCGACCGGTGCGATGGCGCACCAGCACGTCCAGCGTGACCACACGACGACGCACCGTACATGGGCGGAGTTGCAATCGAGCCGCCTTGTGCATCGTTCGGCTGATGCGGTTCGCGTCAGTGTCACGGGGTAGCGGGAAAGAGCAGCCGACTGAAGTCGGCTCTACCACCGCCCCTGGCCCCCCCCGCTCTGCACGCAATAAAAAACCCCCGGCTTGCACCGGGGGTTCTGTATCAGCAGGCGCCGACCGACGTCGGCGCTACCGCAATCAGGCAGCGACCGACTTGCCGGCTTCCTGATACTCCTCGATCTGATCGAAGTTCATGTAACGGTAGATCTCCGCGCCGCTGGCTTCCAGCACGCCCACGTCCGCCATGTACTCTTCCTTGGTCGGAATACGGCCCAGGCGCGAGCAGATCGCCGCCAGTTCCGCCGAACCCAGGTACACGTTCGAGTTGCGGCCCAGACGGTTCGGGAAGTTGCGGGTCGAGGTCGAGAACACCGTCGCGCCCTCGCGCACCTGCGCCTGGTTGCCCATGCACAGCGAGCAGCCCGGCATTTCCATTCGCGCACCGGCGCTGCCGAAGGTGCCGTAATGGCCCTCGCGGGTCAGCTCGGACGCGTCCATCTTGGTCGGCGGGGCCACCCACAGCTTGGTCGGGATGTCACGCTTGCCTTCCAGCAGCTTGGCCGCCGCGCGGAAGTGACCGATGTTGGTCATGCACGAACCGATGAACACTTCGTCGATCTTGGCACCGGCCACTTCGGACAGCGTCTTGACGTCGTCCGGGTCGTTCGGGCACGCCACGATCGGCTCGTGGATGTCGGCCAGGTCGATCTCGATCACCGCGGCGTACTCGGCATCGGCGTCCGGTGCCAGCAGCTGCGGATCGGCCAGCCAGGCTTCCATCTTGTCGATGCGACGCTGCAGCGAACGCGGGTCCTGATATCCCTCGGTGATCATCCACTTCAGCAGGGTGATGTTGCTGGTCAGGTACTCAATGATCGGTGCCTTGTCCAGGTGCACCGAGCAACCGGCGGCCGAACGCTCGGCTGAGGCATCGGACAGCTCGAACGCCTGCTCGACCTTCAGGTCCGGCAGACCTTCGATTTCCAGGATGCGGCCGGAGAAGATGTTCTTCTTGCCAGCCTTGGCCACCGTCAGCAGACCCGACTTGATCGCGTACAGCGGGATCGCGTTGACCAGATCGCGCAGGGTCACGCCCGGCTGCATCTTGCCCTTGAAGCGCACCAGCACCGATTCCGGCATGTCCAGCGGCATCACGCCGGTGGCAGCGGCGAAGGCCACCAGGCCCGAACCGGCCGGGAACGAAATGCCCACCGGGAAACGGGTGTGCGAGTCGCCGCCGGTGCCGACGGTGTCGGGCAGCAGCATGCGGTTGAGCCAGCTGTGGATCACGCCATCGCCCGGACGCAGCGAGATGCCACCGCGGGTGGAGATGAACTCCGGCAGGGTGTGGTGGGTCTTGACGTCGACCGGCTTCGGATAGGCCGCGGTGTGGCAGAACGACTGCATCACCAGGTCGGCGGAGAAGCCCAGGCAGGCCAGGTCTTTCAGCTCGTCACGGGTCATCGGACCGGTGGTGTCCTGCGAACCCACCGAGGTCATCTTCGGTTCGCAGTAGGTGCCCGGGCGCATGCCCTGGCCTTCCGGCAGACCGCACGCGCGGCCGACCATCTTCTGCGCCAGCGAGAACCCCTTGCCGGTGTCGGCCGGCTGCACCGGCAGGCGGAACAGATCGGTGACCGGCATGCCCAGCGCTTCGCGCGCCTTGGCGGTCAGGCCACGACCGACGATCAGCGGGATGCGTCCACCGGCACGCACTTCGTCAAACAGCACGTCCGACTTCACCTGGAACTCAGCGATCACTTCGCCGTTCTTCAGCGCCTTGCCGTCGTACGGGCGCAGCTCGATGACATCACCGTGCTCCATCTGCGTGACGTCCAGCTCGATCGGCAGCGCGCCGGCATCTTCCATGGTGTTGTAGAAGATCGGGGCGATCTTCGACCCCAGGCAGACACCGCCGAAGCGCTTGTTCGGGATGAACGGAATGTCTTCACCGGTGAACCACAGCACGCTGTTGGTGGCCGACTTGCGCGAGGAACCGGTACCCACCACGTCGCCCACGTAGGCAACAAGGTGGCCCTTGTCCTTCAGCGACAGGATTTCCTGGATCGGACCGCGCTTGCCGTCTTCTTCCGGCACAAAGGCCGCATCGGGACGCTTGTTCTTCAGCATCGCCAAGGCGTGCAGCGGGATGTCCGGGCGCGTGGTCGCATCCGGTGCCGGCGACAGGTCGTCGGTATTGGTTTCGCCCGGCACCTTGAACACGGTCAGGGTCATGCTCTGCGCGACTTCGGGACGGCTGGTGAACCATTCGGCGTCGGCCCAGCTCTGCAGCACGGACTTCGCGTTGGCATTGCCGGCGTTGGCCTTTTCCTGCACGTCGTGGAAGGCATCGAACACCAGCAGCGTGTTCTTCAGCGCCGTGGCGGCGATGCCACCGACCGCGGTGTCGTCCAGCAGCTGGACCAGCGGGGCGACGTTGTAACCGCCGAGCATGGTGCCCAGCAGTTCGGTGGCGCGCTCGCGGCTGATCAGCGGAGTCTGCTCGCTGCCAAAGGCGATGGCCGCCAGGTACGACGCCTTGACCTTGGCGGCGTCATCAACGCCGGCCGGCACGCGGTGGGTCAGCAGCTCGACCAGGAATTCGGCTTCGCCAGCGGGCGGATTCTTCAACAGTTCAATGACATCGGCCGTCTGCTGCGCGGTCAGCGGCAGGGGCGGGATGCCAAGCGCAGCGCGCTCGGCGACGTGGTGGCGGTAGGCTTCCAACATGACAACTCCCGGGGTAATGCGGTGAATACAACGAATGGATGAAGCGGTAAAACGGTTTCGCTCAGGCCTGCGGCACGATCAGCTTCAGGCCCTTGAAGTAATCTCGGTAAAACGTGTCGTTCCAGGTGATCAGGCCATCGCACTGCAGCAGGGCATGGGCGCCGACCATGAAGCCATCAAGGCTGCGGCGCTCGTTGCCGCGCTGCCGATGACGGCGCTGCATTTCGCCGGCGCGCAGGGCGGACTTGGCTTCCAGCGCATTGAAATGCACACCCATCTCTTCCAGCGCCTCCAGCACTTCGGCACCGCCACGCAGCGCGGCGCAGACCTCGGCCAGCGTCGCCCCGCAGACCACCACGCGGCCACCGACCAGGCTCTGGCGGAGGCAGGCCTCGACGGCATCGGCCTGCGCGCCATTGCTGAGCAGCTCGATCAGCACCGGCGAATCCACGGCGATCATGGCGGGCTTACTGTTCGTCACGGACGGCCTTCACCGCAGCGTCGGTGCTGTCAAAGCCATCCAGCGCGAACTTGCCACGGGCACGCGAGATGGCGTCATCCACGCTCTTGCGCAGGATGATCCGGCCGCCCTCCAGCTCCACGGTGAGCTGGGTGCCCTTGGTCAGGCCCAGCGCATCGCGGACCGCCTTCGGCAAGGTGATCTGTCCGCGTTCAGCTACGGTGGCTTCCATGGGTAGGCCCTCTTCGGTATGCATGAATTATACATACTTTTCAAAAACGGGACGGAGGGGATTAAGTCGTCTTCAGCCCGAAGGGGGCCACAAACGACTTAATCCCCTCCGTCCCCTTTTTGGCCGTGATGACATCGGCGCTACATCTGAATGTGTAAGCTTCTGCGCTGAGCAAGCAGGCGCGCCTGGTGCGCGGCCGTTGCAAGCCATTCGCAAAGGAGTCATCTGCAATGAGTGATTCGTTCTCCACCCGCAGCCAGCTGGACGTCGGCGGCAAGCGCTACGATTACTTCAGCCTGCCCGCGCTGGGCCAGCGCTTCGACATCTCCCACCTGCCCTACTCCATGAAGATTTTGCTGGAGAACCTGCTCCGGCATGAGGACGGTGGGGTCACCGTCGGCAAGGATCACATCGAAGCGGTCGCCAAGTGGGATCCGAAGGCCGAGCCGGACATCGAGATCGCGTTCATGCCCGCCCGCGTGGTGCTGCAGGACTTCACCGGCGTGCCGTGTGTGGTCGATCTGGCTGCGATGCGCGACGCCGTGGTCAAACTGGGCGGCAGCCCGGAACAGATCAATCCGCAGATCCCGTCCGAGCTGGTCATCGATCACTCGGTGCAGGTCGATGTGTTCGGCAAGCCAGAAGCGCTGGACCTCAACGGCAAGATCGAATTCCAGCGCAATCAGGAACGCTACGGCTTCCTGCGCTGGGGCCAGAAGGCCTTCCACAACTTCAAGGTCGTGCCGCCCAATACCGGCATCGTTCACCAGGTGAACCTGGAAAACCTCGCCCGCGTGGTGATGGCGGCTGACAAGGATGGCGTAACGGTCGCGTATCCGGACACGGTGTTCGGCACCGACAGCCACACCACCATGATCAATGGCATCGGGGTACTGGGCTGGGGCGTAGGCGGCATCGAAGCGGAAGCGGCGATGCTGGGCCAGCCTTCCTCGATGCTTATCCCGCAGGTAGTCGGCTTCAAGCTGACCGGGCAGATGCCTGAAGGGGCCACCGCCACGGATCTGGTGCTCACCGTTACCCAGCAGCTGCGCAAGCACGGCGTGGTCGGCAAGTTCGTCGAGTTCTTCGGAGACGGCCTGCAGCATCTGCCGCTGGCCGACCGCGCGACCATCGGCAACATGGCGCCGGAGTACGGTGCAACCTGTGGCATCTTCCCGATCGACAATGAATCACTGAATTACCTGCGCCTGTCCGGCCGCCCTGAAGAGCAGATCGCGCTGGTCGAGGCCTACGCCAAGGCCCAGGGCCTGTGGCACGACGCCGACACCGCACCGGCCCAGTACAGCACCACGCTGGAACTGGACATGGGGACCGTCAAGCCGTCGCTCGCCGGACCCAAGCGCCCGCAGGACCGCGTGCTGCTGGAAGACGTGCAGGCCAACTACCGCGATGCGCTGGTCGGACTGACCACCAACCGTGACAAGAAAGACGTGGACGTGTCCACCTTCATCAACGAAGGCGGCGGCACGGCCGTGGGCAACGAGCAGCTGGCCAAGGGCCAGGCCGACGTGGAACTGGATGGCAAGGCGTTCCGGCTGAAGGACGGCGCGGTGGTCATCGCCGCCATCACTTCGTGCACCAACACCTCCAATCCGGCGGTGATGATCGGGGCAGGCCTGCTGGCCCGCAACGCCGCCGCGCGCGGTCTCAATCGCCAGCCGTGGGTGAAGACCTCGCTCGGCCCAGGCTCCCGCGTGGTCACCGATTACCTCGAAAAAGCCGGCGTGCTGACCGAGCTGGAAAAGCTCGGCTTCTACGTGGTGGGCTACGGCTGCACCACCTGCATCGGCAACTCCGGCCCGCTGCCGGCGGAAGTCAGCGCGGGCATCGCCCAGGGCGACCTGGTGGTGACGTCGGTGCTGTCGGGCAACCGCAACTTCGAAGGCCGCGTACACCCCGAAGTGAAGATGAATTACCTCGCGAGCCCGCCGCTGGTGGTGGCCTACGCCATCGCCGGCACCACCGATATCGACCTGACCACCGAACCGCTGGGTACCGGCAGCGATGGCCAGCCGGTGTATCTGCGTGACATCTGGCCGAGCAACAAGGAGATCGGCGATGTGATCGCCGCGACCCTCGGGCCGGAGATGTTCAAGCAGAACTACGCCGATGTGTTCAAGGGCGATTCGCGCTGGAACACCATCGCCTCGCCGGATGGCGATCTGTACGAGTGGGATGACGGCTCGACCTACATCAAGAACCCGCCCTATTTCGACGGCATGACCATGCAGGTCGGCACCATCGACGATGTCCACGGTGCGCGGATCATGGGCCTGTTTGGCGACTCGATCACCACCGATCACATTTCGCCTGCGGGCAACATCAAGAAGGAATCGCCGGCTGGTCGCTTCCTGCAGGACCGTGGCGTGCAGCCAGCGGACTTCAACAGCTACGGCAGCCGCCGCGGCAATGATGATGTGATGGTACGCGGCACCTTCGCCAACATCCGCATCAAGAACCTGATGTTCGACGGCGAGGAAGGTGGCAACACGCTGTACTACCCCGCCAGCGGTGGTGAGCCGGAGAAGCTGGCCATCTACGATGCGGCGATCAAGTACAAGGCCGACGGCGTGCCGCTGGTCGTGCTGGCCGGCAAAGAATACGGCACCGGCTCGTCGCGCGACTGGGCGGCCAAGGGCACGCTGCTGCTGGGCGTCAAGGCCGTGATTGCGGAGAGTTTCGAGCGCATCCATCGCTCCAACCTGGTCGGCATGGGCGTGCTGCCGCTGCAGTTCCGCAATGGCGAAAACGCGCAGTCGCTGGGCCTGGATGGGTCCGAAACGCTGGACATCACCGGCCTGCAGGACGGCGCCAGCAAGCGCGCCACGGTTACCGCGACCAAGGCAGATGGCAGCAGCCA
This sequence comes from Stenotrophomonas sp. WHRI 8082, assembly GCF_040223995.2. Classification (NCBI taxonomy): domain Bacteria; kingdom Pseudomonadati; phylum Pseudomonadota; class Gammaproteobacteria; order Lysobacterales; family Lysobacteraceae; genus Stenotrophomonas; species Stenotrophomonas sp. WHRI 8082. Next base: position 189,882 of record NZ_CP167826.1, read on the forward strand.
GACGTTTGAGGCCTCGGTGATGCTGCTGACCCCGAAGGAAGTGGAGTATTTCCGCCACGGCGGGCTGTTGCAGTACGTGCTGCGGCAGTTGGCGGGGCGGTAAGGGGGTACCGAACGGGCTGAGCCCCCTCGCGGGTGGGGGGGGCTGGTTTCCGGGTTTGGCGACGGGCGGATGGAGGGTCCGGGGGACGGCAAAAGCCGCTCCTGCGGGCCTTGTTTCGCGCCATCCATGGCGCTCAACGCCCCCGCACCCTCCATCCACCCGTCGCCCTGACGGTTTCCGGTGGCCATCAGCCGCGTATGAAAAGAAAAAGGCGGGTGACGGGCGATGCCCGTCACCCGCCTTTGCTTTTGCTGCCGCTCTCCCCTCCGCTGGCGCAGCGATGCCGGCCGGGAGGGTGGTTGAAGCCCTTGCGCAGGACGCTTGGAGCCCTGGATGGGCGGAAAGCAGGCCCCATGGATGGGTTTACGACGTGTCCTGCGCAAGGGCTTCAACCACCCTCGCTCGGACCAACGAGGCGCCACTCGGAAAAATGATTAATTCCTATTTTAGAAAATTCATATAAATAGGACGAAACAGGAGTAATCTCGACCCCAAGGCACACCCTGTGGAGTCCACCATGCTGCACACCCCGATCAGCTTCGAGCCCATCACCGAGCTCACCCGCACCACCGCCTCGTCGGTGAAAGAGCACTGGCGCAAGGTGATGCAGGAGGTGCGTGACCAGCGCATGGTGGTGGTCACCAACCACAACGAGCCGCAGGCGGTGATCATCTCCGCTGACCAGTACCGCGCGTTGCAGGCCAAGGTTGAGGCGCTGGAACAGTCGCTGGATGAACTGCGCAGCCAGACCCCTGCCCTGACCGAGCTCCGTCAGGGCTTCGACGAGCGCTTGGCGGTGCTGCAGCAGGCGCAGGCCGGTGCGCGCGCACGTGACCTGCTGCAGCGCCCTGCCCGCCTGCAGGGCAAGGTCAAGGCCGGTTCCGGCTACTGATGGCGCGTCCGTTCCTGTACGTGCTGGCCGGCGTCAACGGTGCCGGCAAGAGCTCCATCGGCGGTCAACTGCTGCGTGAGGCCGGGCTGGACTGGTTCAATCCGGATACCTATGCGCGCGCACTGGTGCAGCAGCTCGGCACGCCACAGGCGCAAGCCAATGGGCAGGCTTGGCAGGAAGGCGTACGCCGCTTGCAGGCCGCACTGGCCGAGGGCCACAACCATGCCTTTGAAACCACGCTGGGTGGTACGTCGATAACGGCGATGCTGCATGAGGCCAGCGCAACGCATGACGTGCTGGTGTGGTTCTGCGGGCTGTCCAGTCCGGAGCAGCATATCGCCCGGGTGAAGGCGCGCGTGCAGGCCGGCGGGCACCCCATCAATGAAGCCGACATCCGCCGCCGCTGGCCGCTGGCGCAGCAGAATCTGATCGGCCTGATGCCGGTGTTGGCGGCGCTGCAGGTCTATGACAACAGCGCCGATGCCGCGGCGGGTGAGGCGGTGGCCGATCCGGTGCTGGTTCTGCAGCTGCAGGAGGGCGTGCTGGCGTGGCCGCAGGCGGATGACTTGGAGCAGCTGCGTGGCACGCCGGAATGGGCCGTGCCGCTGCTGGAGGCGGCGCTACGCCTCGGTAGCGCACCGGCCTGAAAGCAACGGCGCCGCTGCGCTCGCCGAGCGTGGCTCGGCGCTACCCACTTCCGGCGCCCTGGCCGCGCCGCGCCGTGCTCGGCGGCCTTTCGTTCCGGTAGCACACCGGCCTGAAAGCAATGGCGGCGCTGCGCTCGCCGAGCGTCGCTCGGCGCTACCGACTTCGCGCGCCCCGGTTGCGCCGAGCCGTGCTCGGCGGCTTTCAGCGCCGATGCGGGGCATCCGGGTCGGTGCGCAACGCGCGCAGCAGGCCCACCATGTAGAACACCAGGATGAACGAGAACGGCAGGCCGCACAGCACCACGGCCGTCTGCATCGCGCCGAAGTTGCCGGCCAGCAGCAGGCCGATGCTCACCACGGTGATCACCACGGCCCAGAACACCCGCAGCCAGATCGGGGCGTCGTGGCCATCCTCCACCCCGCCGTCCACGCGCCGGGTGCACAGGTTGGCGATCATCAGCGTGCCCGAGTCCACCGGGGTCAGGAACAGCACGAAGCCGATCACCACCGCCGCACCGGCCACGTAGGGCGCCCACGGCAGGTACTCCAGCAGCTTGAACAGGGTCATCGCCGCATCCGCCTTGGCCACCTCACCCAGCACCGCCTGGCCGTGGTTCAACACCAGGTCGATGGCGGTGTTGCCGAAGATCGACAGCCACGCCAACGTGAAACCCAAGGGGATCAGCAGGACGCCCAGGATCACTTCGCGGATGGTGCGCCCGCGCGAAATACGCGCCACGAACAGGCCGACGAACGGCGCCCAGGCAATCCACCACGCCCAGTAGAACAGCGTCCAGCTGCCCAGCCACTCGCGGCCCTGAGGCTGGTTGAGGTAGATATCGAAGCTCTTGCGCACGAACGAGGCAAGGTAGTCGCCGGTGTTCTGCACCAGCCCGTCCAGCAGATGCAGCGTCGGCCCGGTCACCAGCACGAACAGCAGCAACACGCACAGAAGGCGCACATTGAGATTGGACAGCCAAGCGATCCCCTTCTCCACACCGGCCACCACGCCGATCGTGGCCACCGCCATCATCACCAGCACGATCAGCACCAGCGTCTGCGGCGTATCGGGCATGCCGAACAGATAAGTCAGCCCGGATTGCACCACCAGCGCGCCGATGCCCAGGTTGGTCACCATCGATATCAGCGTCGCCAGGATGCCGAATCCGTCAACCATGTCCCCGATGCGACCATGGATGCGCTCGCCGAAGATCGGGTACAGCGCAGACCGCAGCGCCAGCGGCAGGTCCCGGCGATAGGCGAAGTAGGCAAGTGCGACACCCACAAGCGCGTACAGCGCCCAGCCGTGCAGTCCCCAATGCAGGAAGGTCAGCGCCATTGCCTCGCGACTCGCCTCCACGGTGCTGCCCGGCTGGTCCGGCGGGGCCAGGAAGTGGTCCAGCGGCTCATAGGCACCGTAATACAGCAGCGCGATGCCGATGCCTGCGGAAAACAGCATCGAGACCCACGGGACGTACGCGAACGCCGGCGCTTCTTCGTTGTGGCCCAGCCGGATCGCGCCGTAGCGCGACAGCGCCAGCCAAAGCACGAAGCACAGGCAGATGACCATCAGCACCATGTACCACCAGCCGAACGCGGCGGACACTTCGGCCTGCGCGACCTTGAGCCAGTGCTCGCTGGCATCGGGGTGCAGCACGGTGAGCAGACCCAGCACACCGATGGAAAGGGCGGAGCTGAAGAACACGAAGCCGTTCAAACGCAGCGGCGACGGAGCAGAGGAAGCCTTGGAAGACATGGGGTTGTCTCTTCGATCCAGGAAGCACGCACGTGGGGCCGGATCGGGGGGCCAGACGCAGGGCGCGGGGGACGCAGGCGCATCCTACGCCTTTATTGATTGAACGTTCAATCAATAAAAAGTATAGTGACTCCTCTTCCCGGTCCCGTACCGGTTGCCGCGCATGGAGAAACGATGCCAAAGAAAGGAATTGAGCCGGTCCGCCGTGAACAGCTGATCCGCGCCACCTTCGAGACGATCGACGAGATCGGCCTGGCCGATGCGACGGTAGCCACGATCGCGCGCAAGGCGGGCCTGTCCACCGGCATCGTGGCCCATTACTTCGGTGACAAGGACGGGCTGCTCAATGCATCGATGCGGCAGATCCTGCGCGAACTGAAAGCCGCCGTCGCACGTTTCCGCGACACCTGCGCCGACGACGCGCGCGCCCAGCTGCGGGCCATCGTCGACGGCAACTTCGACGACAGCCAGACCAACGGCACGGCCATGCGCGTCTGGTTGACGTTTTGGGCCGCCAGCATGCACCAGCCGGAACTGGCTCGACTGCAGCGCGCAAACGATCAACGCCTGTTCTCCAACCTGTGCCACCAGTTCAAACGTGCGTTGCCCGCGCCGCAGGCCATCCTGGCCGCACGCGGGCTGGCCGCGATGATTGATGGCCTGTGGCTGCGCGGCAGTCTGGTCGGCGGTGAGTTCAATGCCGACAAGGCGCGCCGCATCGCTTACGGCTATATCGACTTCCAGTTACAGGCAAACGCGCTATAAGCGCTGGGTGCCCTCCCCTCCTCGTCTCCCCCTCCCCCTTCCAGGAGTTCCCATGTCCACCCTGCCCCTGCAGCAGCTTTACATCCACGGCAAGCTGGTCGACGCCACCAGTGGCAAGACCTTCCAGACCGTCAACCCGGCCACTGGCGAGGTGATCGCCGAGGTCCAGGTCGCCAACAAGGCCGACGTCGAGCGCGCCGTGGCCAGCGCCGCGGAAGGCCAGAAGGTGTGGGCGGCCATGACCGCGATGGAGCGTTCGCGCATCCTGCGCCGTGCGGTGGACATCCTGCGCGAGCGCAACGATGACCTGGCGCGGCTGGAAACGCTGGACACCGGCAAGGCAGTGAGCGAGACCACCACGGTGGACATCGTCACCGGTGCCGACGTGCTGGAGTACTACGCCGGCCTGGCCACCGCGATCGAAGGCAGCCAGGTGCCGCTGCGCGAGTCGAGCTTCTTCTACACCCGCCGCGAACCACTGGGTGTGGTCGCCGGCATCGGCGCATGGAATTACCCGGTGCAGATCGCGCTGTGGAAGTCCGCCCCGGCGCTGGCCGCTGGCAACGCGATGGTGTTCAAGCCCTCCGAGGTGACCCCGCTGACCGTTATTGAGCTGGCCAAGATCTACACCGAAGCGGGTGTGCCGGACGGTGTCTTCAACGTGGTGCAGGGCCCAGGCCGCGATGTGGGCACCTGGCTGACCGAACACCCGGTGATCGAGAAGATCTCCTTCACCGGTGGCGTGGAAACCGGCAAGAAAGTCATGGCGTCGGCCGCATCGTCGTCGCTGAAGGAAGTGACCATGGAACTGGGCGGCAAGTCGCCGCTGGTGATCTGTGATGACGCCAACCTGGACCGCGCGGCCGATATCGCGGTGATGGCCAACTTCTTCAGCTCCGGTCAGGTCTGCACCAACGGCACCCGCGTTTTCGTGCCGCGCAGCATGCTGGCCGCGTTCGAAGCGGCAGTGGTGGAACGCGTGAAGCGCATCCGCATCGGTGACCCCACCCAGGCTGACACCAACTTCGGCCCGATGGTCAGCTTCGCGCACATGGACAACGTGCTGCGCCTGATCGAAACCGGCAAGACCGAGGGCGCGCGTCTGCTGACCGGCGGTGGCCGCGTGACGGACGCCGCGCTGGCCAACGGCGCCTATGTGCAGCCGACCGTCTTCAGCGACTGCCGCGATGACATGACCATCGTGCGCGAAGAGATCTTCGGGCCGGTGATGAGCATCCTGGCCTACGACGACGAAGAGGAAGTGATCCGCCGCGCCAACGACACGCATTTCGGCCTCGCCGCGGGCGTGGTCAGCAACGATATCGCGCGTGCGCACCGCATCATCCATCGCCTGGAAGCGGGCATCTGCTGGATCAACACCTGGGGCGAATCGCCGGCGGAAATGCCGGTCGGTGGCTACAAGCAGTCCGGTGTCGGCCGTGAGAACGGCATCTCCACCCTGGCCCACTACACGCGCATCAAGTCGGTGCAGGTGGAGCTGGGCGACTACGCCAGCATCTTCTGATTGCCCCTTCCCGGTAACGACCGACGCGCCCCTCCCCCCGTGTCCGGTCGTTCCTTCATCCCGCCAGCCGGTCGCGCGTGCGCACCGGCCAGCCTGCAGGAGAACGACATGAGCACCCTCAACGAATACGACTACATCATCATCGGCGCAGGGTCGGCCGGCAACGTGCTGGCCACGCGGCTGACCGAAGACGCCGACGTCACGGTGTTGCTGCTGGAAGCCGGTGGTCCGGATTACCGCCTCGACTTCCGCACGCAGATGCCGGCCGCGCTGGCCTTCCCGCTGCAGGGCAAGCGCTACAACTGGGCGTACAAGACCGATCCCGAGCCGCATATGAACAATCGGCGCATGGATTGCGGCCGCGGCAAGGGCCTGGGCGGTTCGTCGCTGATCAACGGCATGTGCTACATCCGCGGCAATGCGATGGACTATGACAACTGGGCCAGCATGCCGGGCCTGGACGACTGGACCTACGCCGATTGCCTGCCGTACTTCCGCAAGGCCGAAACGCGCGACATCGGCGCGAATGATTACCACGGCGGCGATGGCCCCTTGCGGGTCACCACGCCGAAGGCCGGCAACAACGTCCTGTTCAAGGCGATGATCGAAGCCGGTACGCAGGCGGGCTATCCGCATACCGACGACCTCAACGGCTACCAGCAGGAAGGGTTCGGCCCGATGGACCGCACCGTGACCCCGCGCGGCCGCCGTTCGAGCACCGCGCGTGGCTATCTGGATCTGTCCCGCCCGCGCCCAAACCTGACCATCGTCACCCACGCGCTGACCGATCGCATCCTGTTCTCGGGCAAGCGTGCGGTGGGCGTGGCATGGCTGCGCAACGATGAACCGCAGAAGGCGCGCGCGCGCCGCGAAGTGCTGCTGTGTGGCGGGGCGATCGCTTCGCCGCAGGTGCTGCAGCGTTCGGGCGTGGGTCCGGCCGACCTGCTGCGTGGCCTGGGCATCGACGTGGTGCACGACCTGCCGGGCGTCGGCGCGAACCTGCAGGATCACCTGGAGATGTACCTGCAGTACGAGTGCAAGCAGCCGGTATCGCTGGCACCGGCGTTGAAGCTGTACAACCAGCCGGCGATCGGCGCGGAGTGGCTGTTCCTGGGCACCGGCACCGGCGCCAGCAACCAGTTCGAAGGCGGCGGCTTCATCCGCAGCAATGAGGAATTCGACTGGCCGAACCTGCAGTACCACTTCCTGCCGGTGGCTATCAATTACAACGGCTCCAACCCGATCAAGGAGCACAGCTTCCAGATGCATGTCGGCTCGATGCGCTCACCGAGCCGCGGCCGCGTCCACGTCCGCTCCACTGATCCGCGCGAACATCCCAGCATCCTGTTCAACTACATGTCGCATGATCAGGACTGGCGCGAATTCCGCGATGCGATCCGCATCACCCGCGAGATCTTCGCCCAGCCCGCGCTGTCACCGTACACCGGCCGTGAGATTTCGCCCGGCAACCAGATGCAGACCGATGCGGAGATCGATGCCTTCGTCCGCGAGCATGCCGAGACGGCGTACCATCCGTCGTGCTCGAACAAGATGGGCAGCGCCTCGGATCCGATGGCGGTGGTGGACGGCCAGGGCCGCGTGCATGGCATGGAAGGCCTGCGCATCATCGATGCGTCGATCATGCCGCAGGTGGTGACCGGCAACCTCAACGCGCCGACAATCATGATCGCCGAGAAGCTGGCCGACGTGCTGCGCGGGCGCACCCCGCTGCCGCGCAGCACCGCGCCGTACTACAGGGCCAACGGCGCCCCGCCGCGCCAGCGTTGAGGTAGTGACGGCCGCTGGCCGTCAATCCCTCCGCCGTCGTTCCCTCGGCGGCGACCTTTGATATGACACGCGTGACGGCCAGCGGCCGTCACTACCGCGCAGGACACAGAGGCCCGCCATTGGCGGGCCTCTTCGCGTTTTCCATCCGGGACGGTATGCTGCCAAGGCTGGATCTGCATGATACTGGCTACCGCAACACTCAAATTCTAAGTTTCCTGGAGGGGGAAATCATGAGCCTGGAACGTCCCTGGTTGCAGAGTTATCCGACCGGCGTACCCGCCGAGATCGACATCAACGAGTTCCACTCGGTCTCCTCCGTCTTCGACGCTTCGGTAGCCAAGTACCGGGATCGCCCCGCCTACTCCAGCTTCGGCAAGGTGCTCACCTACGGTGAAACCGATGCACTGGTCGAACAGTTCGCTGCCTACCTGCTGGGCGAGCTGCAACTGAAGAAAGGCGACCGCGTCGCGCTGATGATGCCGAACTGCCTGCAGTATCCGATCGCGACCTTCGGCGTGCTGCGCGCCGGCCTGACCGTGGTCAATGTCAACCCGCTGTACACCGCGCGCGAGCTGAAGCATCAGCTGGTCGATGCCGGCGTCACCGCCCTGGTGGTGGTCGACAACTTCGGTGACACCGTGCAGCAGGTCATCGCCGATACGCAGGTCAAGCATGTGATCACCACCGGCCTGGGCGACATGCTGGGCGCCAAGGGCGTGGTGGTGAACTTCGTGCTGAAGTACATCAAGAAGATGGTGCCCAACTACACCCTGAAGGGCGCCGTGCGCTTCCGTCGTGCGTTGAAGCTGGGCAGCCGCCATGAGCTGCCGAAGGTGGAGATCGACCACGACGACATCGCTTTCCTGCAGTACACCGGTGGCACCACCGGCGTTGCCAAGGGCGCGATGCTGACCAATCGCAATCTGGTCGCGAACATGCAGCAGGCCTCGGCCTGGATCGGCGCCTCCGGCATCGAACCGGGCAAGGAATGGATCATCACGGCCCTGCCGCTGTACCACATCTTCGCCTTGACGGCGAACGGCCTGGTCTTCATGAAGTTCGGTGGCTGCAACCACCTGATCACCAATCCGCGCGACATGAAGGGCTTTGTCAAGGAGCTGAAGGGCGTGCGCTTCACCGCCATCACGGGCGTCAACACGCTGTTCAATGGTCTGCTCAACACACCCGGCTTCGACACGGTGGATTTCTCTTCGATGAAGGTCACCCTGGGGGGCGGCATGGCCGTGCAGCGATCGGTCGCCGAGCGCTGGAAGAAGATCACCGGCGTTACCCTCGTGGAGGCCTATGGCCTGACCGAAACCTCGCCGGCCGCGTGCATCAACCCGCTGACCCTGGCCGAGTACAACGGCTCGATCGGCCTGCCGATTCCCTCCACCGACGCCTGCATCAAGGATGACAACGGCAACATCGTCGGCGGTGACGACGTGGGCGAACTGTGCATCAAGGGTCCGCAGGTGATGAAGGGCTACTGGCAGCGGCCTGAAGACACCGCCGGTGCCATCGATGCCGACGGTTGGCTGCACACCGGCGACATGGCCAAGATGGATGCGCAGGGCTTCTTCTACATCGTGGACCGCAAGAAGGACATGATCCTGGTGTCCGGCTTCAACGTCTATCCGAACGAAGTCGAGGACGTGATCGCGATGATGCCCGGCGTGCTGGAAGTGGCCGCGGTGGGCGTGCCGGATGACAAGTCCGGTGAGATCGTGAAAGTGGTCATCGTCAAGAAGGACCCGAACCTGACCGCCGAACAGGTCAAGGAACACGCACGCGCCAACCTGACCGGTTACAAGCATCCGAAGATCGTCGAGTTCCGCAAGGAACTGCCGAAGACCAACGTCGGCAAGATCCTGCGCCGCGAACTGCGCGACGCCCCGGCCCCCTGAGCCGCCCCCGGTAGCGCCGACCCATGGTCGGCGAGCGCAGCGGCCGGCACGATCCCGGCACCCCGGTAGCGCCGACCCACGGTCGGCGACCGCAGCGGCCCGCACGATCCCGCATCCCGCCGCTCGACCCTCACGATGACCGGAACCTGAAAGGGCCGGCGTCGCGAATGACTCTGGCTTTTCCATTCGGGGCAGTTGCGTCGGTGTAGCATCGCCGCGAGTGGACCCGTCGGCCCGCCGACCACCGATCCTCCCGCGGGCCAGCCATGCCGAGGAACTGCCATGAGCACCATTGAAAAGCTGCCCGTCACCCGCCCCTACACCACCATCCGCACCGAAGACAGCACCGATGGCGCCGCCCATTGGCTGTATATGCACGCCGATGCCAGCACCGGTATCCGCCCCTGCTGCCGCAAAGACATGCTCGACGAAATGTGGAGCTACATGAGCGCCATCACCCGCGGACCGGCGGCGCGGCATGACGGGCGACTGCGCCATTTCGTGCTGGCCTCCGATGCCAGTGCCTACAACCTCGGCGGCGATCTGGACCTCTTCACGCGGTTGATCCGGGAAGGCAACAGGGACCGCCTGCTGGCGTACGCCCAGCGCTGCGTGGAAGGCGTGCACCACCTGCATACCGGCTTCGGCGGTGATGTGCGATCCATCGCCCTGATCCAGGGCGATGCGCTCGGCGGCGGCCTGGAAATGGCGCTGGCCTGCCACACCATCGTGGCCGAGGAAGGTGCGGGCATGGGCCTGCCGGAGGTGCTGTTCGGGCTGTTCCCGGGCATGGGCGCATACTCGTTCCTGTGCCGCCGGGTGGCCCCGCAGCAGGCAGAAAAGATCATCCTTGACGGCCGGATCTACAGCGCCGAAGAGATGCATGCGATGGGTGTGGTGGATGTGCTGGTAAAGAAGGGCGAAGGGCGCAAGGCGGTAGAAGACCTGGTCCGCCAGCATCAGCGCATTCCACAGTCCTACCTGGCCATGAACGCTGCGCGCAACCTGGCGCAGGCCGTGAGCTACGACGAGCTGCTGGAAATCACCAAGGTCTGGGTGGATTCGGCGCTGGCGCTGGGCGACCGTTCGCTGCGCACGATGGATCGGCTGATCAAGGCGCAGACGCGCCGTGCCGGCCTTGACGCGGCCTGAGTGCGCTCCCTCCCCCACGCGTACATTCGGCAGGTGCCGGCCATGGGCCGGCACACTGCGTTCCGACCAGGACCGGGCGATGGCAGGCATCCCGCCGCGCATCGCCCGGCACCATCCTGTCACTCAGCGCGGATCAGCCTCGTCGACGCCGGGCTGGCTGCGATGGACGGCACGCGCATTCAACGCCAGGCGTCCTTCTTTCACGGTATCGGCCAGCACGGACAGACGCTGCCGCCACTCCGCCTTCAACTGCCAGTCGGCCATGCGCATCAGTTCACCCGCGCGGTTGGCGGCGCGCACCAGCCCAAGGTTGCTGGCCACGCCCTTGATGGCGTGTGACTGTTCACGGAACTGCACCCAGTTCATTGCGTCGCCGTCCTGTTGCGCCTTGCGCATGCAGGTCTCAGCATCGGCCAGGCATTGGCGGATGAACTCCCGCTCGAAGCCCTCGCCCATGCCCAGCGATGCCAGCTCGTCCAGTACGGCCGAATCCAGCACCCCGTCGGTGCCCGCCGTGAGCGTGCGTACGATCGGCGCCGATGGCTTGAGGTCACGATTGGACGCGATCTCGGCCAGGGTATCCAGCAGGCGCACGGCCACTACGGGCTTGGCCAGGAACGTATGCGCGCCCGCCTGCATGCAGCGCTGGATCGCATCCGGGGTCACATCCGCACTGAGCACCAGCACCGGCGTGCGCGGTGCACCGCCGGCCTGCAGGACCCGCAGCTCTTTGAGCATGTCCAGGCCACTCATGCCCGGCATATGCAGGTCGACGATGGCCGCATCGAAATCGTTGTCGGCCATCGCATCGAGCACGGGCTCGCCGCCGTCCACGCACAGCACGCGATGACCGGCCTTCTGCAGCAGGCGCTGCAGCACCATGCGGTTGGCTTCGTGGTCATCAGCGACCAGGATGCTCATGCTGCGCACCCGCGCGCGGTGACGCAGGAAGGGATCGGCGAAGGCGATTACGTTGCCGCCCTCGCCTTGCAGTGGATTTCCCACCAGGGCGGGCGTAACAACATGGGACTGCGGTTGCGGCGGTGCAAACGGCACCTCGATCCAGAAGCAGCTGCCCTGCGGCAGGTTCTCCTGGTAGCCGATCTCGCCTCCCATCGCTTCCACCAGCCCCTTGGCGATGGTGGTGCCCAGCCCGGTGCCTTCGTGGCGGCGCGCCATGCTTACGTCGGCCTGCTCGAACGCCTCGAACAGCCGCGGTCGCATGGCCGGCGCCACGCCGATGCCGGTATCGATGATGTCGAAGCGCAGCCGCACGCCCCCATCGGTCTCGGCGCGGACCACGCCGACGCGCAGCTCCACTTTGCCGTGATCGGTGAACTTCACCGCGTTGCCGGCCAGGTTCAGCAGGATCTGCCGCAGGTGGCCGGTGTCACCGCGCAACCGCGGCGGCACGGTCTCGTCGATCTTCACCCGGTAGTCCAGCCGCTTGGCCTTGGCCTGCGGCAGCAGGATCAGGCCGATGGCCTGGATCACGTCGCCCAAGGCGAAATCTTCCGCCGCCACGCGCAGTTTGCCGGCCTCGATCGCCGAGATGTCCAGTACCTCTTCCACCAGCGCCAGCAGGCTGCGCGATGACGCTTGGATGGTGTTGAGGCATTCGCGCTGCTCTTCGTCCAGACGCGTGGTAGCCAGCACTTCGGTCATCCCCGCCAGCCCGTTCAACGGCGTGCGGAACTCATGGCTCATGTTGGCCAGGAATCGGCTCTTGGCCTCGCTGGCCCGGCGCGCTTCGTCCATCGCCTGGGTGAGCTGGCGCAGCAGCGTGGAGAAATACAACGGCACCGCCGCAAGTCCCAACCAGAGGCCTATCGCCAGGCGCGCGTTATCCACCCAGTATTCGGTATACAGCGCGGTGCAGCCGAAGCTGACCATGGCCATCGCCACGGCCAGGTAGAGGTAGTTGTTGCCGAAACGCATGCCGTTGCCCACGGTCACCCACATCACCACGATGTAGACCCACGACAACGGCTCGCCCATCTGGATCATGCCGGCGGCAATCAGTCCGTAGTCGGCCAGCATGCCAAGCACACGGCGCGGGTCGGAACGTTGCGGCCGCCACAGCAGCCAGGCGAAGGCCAGCACCGACAGCCCCAGCCCACCCAGCACGATCGCCAGCACGCCGACATACTGCGAGTGCGGCAGGTCGTTGCGAACGCCCGGCATCAGCACGTACGCCAGGATGACGCTGATCAGGGCGATGCGGACGATCTGCTGCCCGTGCTCGGAATCCTGGCGGAGGGCCAGTCGCTGGCGCAGGCGGGGCAGCAGGGCGGTCATGGTCAGAAGCCGGGTCGGACCGAAGCGGTGGAGTGTTCGGCGCAGATCTGTTCCAGCTGCTCGCGCCCCTGCAGCAGCGCGTCTACGATACGGGGGTCGAACAAGCGTCCCCGCTGCGCGTATAGATACGCCAACGTGGCATCCATCGTCCACGCCTCCTTGTACGGTCGTGGCGATATCAGCGCGTCGAACACATCGGCAACCGCGACGATGCGCGCCTCCAACGGGATCGCATCGCCAACCAGGCCGTCCGGGTAGCCGCTGCCGTCGTAGCGTTCGTGGTGGCGCAGGGCGATCAAGGCGCCGACCTGGATGAAACGGTTCTGGCTGCCACTGAGCAGCTCGTGGCCGATCCGCGGATGCCGACGCATGATCGCCAGCTCTTCGTCGTTGAGCTTGCCCGGCTTCAGCAGCACCGCATCGGGAATCGCGATCTTGCCCATGTCATGCAGCGGGGCCGCCATTTCGATCAGCTTCACTTCCTCTTCGGGAAGCCCCAACTGTTCGGCGATCAATCCCGCCACCCGGGCCATCCGCTCGAGATACGCGCTGGTGCCCGCATCGCGGAATTCGATGGCGCGCGCCAGCCGTGACAGCGTTTCGCGCTCGCGCTCTTCCACCTCGTGCATGCTGGCCAGCAGGCGCTGCTCCAGCGACAACGCACGCTGCTTCACGTTCTCGGATTGTTTGCGCAGCTGCAGCAGGTTGTAACAGCGTGCGCGCAGCTCGCGTGGCCGGATCGGCTTGACCAGGAAGTCGATGACGCCCGCTTCCAGCGCCGCCTGGCGGATCGGCTCATCGCCGACCACGGTGATCAGGATCACCGGAATGTCGCGGTGCTTGGGCAGGCGACGGAAGCGGCGGGCAAATTCCAGCCCGTCCATCTCCGGCATGCGGTAGTCCAGCAGCAGCAGGTCGACCGGCTGCGACTCGCACCAGTTCAGCGCCGACAGCGGGTCGCCGAAATCGTACACAGCCAGTTCCGGCGCGATGTCTTCGATGACATGGCGCAGCATCGTCCGGGCAGACGTCTGATCGTCAACGATCACAATATTCAATGCTGCTTCTGCCTGCTTGTTCGACCACCCTGGAATCAGGGTTGGCGAGGATAACCTGCCATCCTGCGTGCCCGCACCCTGCATCAGTCCGATATCCGCCATGCGCTCCCCGGATCTTGATCGCCGTCACATTGTGGCGGCATTCTGGACGCGGCCTGCCGCCTCCCCCCAGGAATTGCAGGCCATATCGGCCATCACAGGCCTCGCCGACACGATACTCCAGACATCGCAGCTTAGGTAGGTGCAGGCCTCGGCCGACACCCGGCCCCCGGACTCAGGCTTCCGGACGCATGTACGGGAACAGCAGCACGTCGCGGATCGAACTGCTGCCGGTCAGCAGCATGACCAGGCGGTCGATGCCGATGCCTAGGCCGCCGGTCGGGGCCATGCCGTATTCCAGCGCGCGGATGTAGTCGGCGTCGTAGTGCATCGCCTCGTCGTCGCCACCGTCCTTGGCCTCGACCTGCGCCTGGAACCGGGCCGCCTGGTCTTCCGGGTCATTGAGCTCGGAGAAGCCGTTGGCCAGCTCCTTGCCGTTGATGAACAGCTCGAAGCGGTCGGTATAGCCCGGTGCGTCGTCGTTCGCGCGGGCCAGCGGGGACACTTCCACCGGGTGATCGGTGATGAAGGTCGGCTGGATCAACGTGTGTTCGACGGTGGCCTCGAAGATCTCCAGCAGCAGCTTGCCCCAACCGTAGGACGGCTTGATGCGGATATTCAGACGTTCGCAGTGGGCCGCCAGTGCGTCGCGGTTGGTGCAGTCGGCCAGGCTGATGTCCGGGTTGTGGTGGCGCACGGCCTCGTCCATCCGCCAGCGACGGAACGCCGGCGCCAGGTCGATGCGCGCCCCATCCCACTCCACTTCGGTGGTGCCCAATACCTTCTGCGCCACATCACGGATGACGCCCTCGGTGAGGTCCATCACTTCGTTGTACGTGGCATACGCCTCGTACAGCTCCATCATCGTGAACTCGGGGTTGTGGCGGGTGCTGACGCCCTCGTTGCGGAAGTTGCGGTTGATCTCGTACACGCGCTCCAGGCCACCCACGACCAGGCGCTTGAGGTACAGCTCCGGTGCCACGCGCAAGTACAGGTCCAGGTCCAGCGCATTGTGGTGGGTGGTGAACGGCTTGGCCGTGGCGCCGCCGGGGATGTAATGCATCATCGGCGTTTCGACTTCCAGGAAGTCGCGGTTGTCCAGCCACGCGCGCATGGCGCGGATGATCTTCGAGCGCTTGATGAAGACCTCGCGCGATTCCGGGGTGACGATCAGGTCGACATAGCGCTGGCGATAGCGCTGCTCCACGTCGGCCAGGCCGTGCCACTTGTCCGGCAGCGGACGCAGCGACTTGGTCAGCAGGCGGATCGCGTCGGCCTTCACCGACAGTTCGCCGGTACGGGTGCGGGTCAGACCGCCTTCCACGGCAATGATGTCGCCGACGTCCCAGCCCTTGAAGGCGGTGTAGGCGTCGCCCAGCACGTTGCCCTGCAGGAACACCTGGATGCGGCCGGATTCGTCCTGGATCTGCGCGAAACTGGCCTTGCCCATCACCCGCTTGGCCATCAGTCGGCCCGCCATCCGCACCCGCCGCTCGCCGGCTTCCAGCGCCTCGGCCGTCCACTGGTCGGCGTCGATGAAGTCGGCCTGCAGCGTGCCGGCGAAATCCTCGCGGCGGAAATCATTCGGATAGGCGATGCCCTGGGCGCGCAGCGCGTTCAGTTTGGCGCGACGCTCAGCGATAAGGCTGTTTTCGTCGACGGGGGGCTGCGGCGCGGCGGTCTGCTCGTTCATGGGCGTGGGGGTCGTGTCATTGGGGAGGGGAATCAGGGATTCCAGCCCGCCGAGGATACGACGGACCAGGGGTGGCTGCGCTTGCAGCCACCGGACGGGTCACCGCACCGGTGACCCGCAGGCTCAGGCGTCGCTGCGTTTGGCGCCCGCTTCCAGGCCGGATTTCAGGCTGGCCTCGATGAATTCGTCGAGGTCGCCATCGAGCACCTTCTGCGTGTCCGTACGCTCGATGCCGGTGCGCAGATCCTTGATACGGCTCTGGTCGAGCACGTAGTTGCGGATCTGGCTGCCCCAGCCGATGTCGGACTTGGTCGCTTCCAGCGCATCGCGCTCGGTGTTGCGCTTCTGCACCTCCAGCTCGTACAGCTTGGCGGCCAGCATCTTCATCGCGGTGTCGCGGTTCTGGTGCTGGCTGCGGCCGGTCTGGCAGGCCACGACCGTATTGGTCGGGATGTGCGTGATGCGCACCGCCGATTCGGTCTTGTTGACGTGCTGACCACCGGCGCCGGAGGAGCGATAGACGTCAGTACGTAGATCAGCCGGATTGATGTCGATCTCGATGTTGTCGTCCACTTCCGGCGACACGAACACCGAGGTGAAGCTGGTGTGGCGGCGATTGTCCGAATCGAACGGCGACTTGCGCACTAGGCGGTGCACGCCGATCTCGGTCTTCAGCCAGCCGTAGGCGAAATCGCCCTCCACGCGGAACGTCGCCGACTTGATGCCGGCCACGTCGCCACCGGAGACTTCCATCAGCTCGGTTTTCCAGCCACGCGCTTCGCACCAGCGCAGGTACATGCGCAACATCATCTCGGCCCAGTCCTGGGCTTCGGTGCCACCGGCACCGGCCTGGATGTCGACGAAGGCGTTGCAGTTGTCCATTTCGCCGGAGAACATGCGCTGGAATTCCAGCTGTTCCACGTGCTTCTGGTACTTGTCCAGGTCGGCGACCACCGCGTCGGCGGTTTCCTCGTCCTGCTCGCTCTCCGCCAGCTCCAGCAGGTCGGTCGATTCGGCCAGGCCATCCAGGATGCTGGCGATGCCGCCCACGGTCTTTTCCAGCAGCGAGCGCTCACGCCCCAGGTTCTGGGCGTACTCCGGCTTGTTCCAGATATCGGGGTTTTCGAGTTCCCGGGTTACTTCTTCCAGGCGCTCTTTCTTGACGTCGTAGTCAAAGATACCCCCTGAGCGACAGCACGCGATCGGTCAGATCGGTGATGCGCTGGCGGACAGGATTCAGCTCGAGCATGTCGGCGGTTTCTGTTCGAAAGATGACCTGCAATGATAGCAAACTGCGGCCACCCGGTCGGCCGACCCGGCACCTGCCCGGCGTCGTGGCCGATCACGCGCCCAGCGCCTGGCGCAGCACCGGCAGCTGCCGCCGGCTGCACGGCACCCGACCGCCATCGGCCATGTGCAGCAGGGCTTCGCCCCCTTCGGTGGCTTCGATCGAGCGCAGGCAGGCACGGTTGACCAGCCAGCTGCGGTGGCTGCGCAGGAACAGCTGCGGATCCAGCCGCTGCTCCAGCGCGGCCATGGTGGTCCGCAGCGGGTAGTCGCGTCCGCGCACCCGCAGGTTGACGTAGTTGCTGGCCGCCTGCGCGTACTCGATATCTGCCGTTGCGACGAGGAACTCCTTGCCCAGCGTGCGCACCAGGAAATGCGCCGGGCGATCCACCGGCTCCACCGGCGGCGCATCGTCCGGTGCCGCCAACAGGGCCGCTTCGCCCTGCCGCCGCCGCCCGAACCACGCCACCGCATGCACCGCACAGACAAGGATCGCGTAGGTCTGCACATCCTTGAACAGTTCGTACAGCCACTGGGTGGGCCAGGGTCCGTACTGATAGGTGCTGCCCACCACCGCGTGCGCTGCCTGGCGCAGGGCCACCATGCCGGTGACATGCAGCAGCCACCACGCCACCCCGCCCAGCACATAGACCGGCAATCGCCTCCGCCACGTATCGGCATGCAATGGCCAGCGCCACGCCAGCCGGATCAGCACGGCCAGCAACAGCAGCGACACCCCCCCACTACTGGCTTCATCCACGCTGGTGGAAAACCAGTCGAAGGCTTCGTGGTCGCGGGCAGCACGCATCCAGCCGACCAGCACATTGGCCGCTGCCGTGCCCATGAATACGGCCAGCCAGAACAGGGCCACCGCACGTGCCGTGCGCCGTGGTGACCGGAGAACGTGTGGCGTCGTTGCCGGGGCCTGCGGCGTTGGGTGGGGGCTGTCCATCCGGCGCATTATGGCGTGCGACGACGGTTTCAGCCGCCCCGTTGGTCCCTCCCTGCCCGCCATCGGTCCCTGCCGGTCGCCCACACGGCCCCTGCCCTGCACCGCCTCCACCCGACGACGGCACGCTTCGGACTTCCTTCCCGGGCTGCCCGTCACCATGCACCGCCGACATGATCTCGACGCCCTGCGCGTCCTCGCCCTCATGCTGCTCATCCCGTACCACGTCGGCATGGCCTACGTGGACGACTGGGGCTTTCATCTGAAGAGCGCTTACACGGTGGAATGGCTGCAGTGGCCGATGATCGCGCTCAACCGCTGGCGCATGCCCTTGCTGTTCGCCATCTCCGGCATCGCGCTGGGATTGGCTGTTCCTGCGGCGGGCCGCATGCGCTTTGCGCTGCGCCGCAGTGGGCGGTTGCTGCTGCCGCTGGTGTTCGGCATCGTCGCGGTGGTCAGCCTGCAGGCCTATTGCGAAGCGGTGGATACCGGCGACGTCGCCCCCGGACTGGGCGCCTTCCTGCTCCGCTACTGGCAATTCCGCCCGTGGCCCGGCGCCCACTTCACCGGCGCGGCCTTCGGCTTCACCTGGAACCATCTCTGGTACCTGGCCTATCTGGTTCCGTATTCGCTGCTGATGATCGGGCTGGCGTCGCTGCTGCGGCCCTTGCGCGCGCTGTTGCCCAGCGGGTCGCTGTCGAACCGGGTGATCGCCACGGCCGGCCTGCTGCTGCCGGTGTCCTGGCTGGCCTGGAACATTCTGGTGGTGCTGCCCGACCATCCGCCCACCCATGCCCTGATCGGCGATCTGTTCGTCCATGCCGAGTCGTTGCCGTTGTTCGCGCTGGGTTTCATCGGTGCCCGTTGGCAGCGCGGCTGGGACCTGCTGCTGCGCTGGCGCTGGCCCACGCTGTGGCTGGCCGTGGTGGGCCTGTGCCTCGAGTTGGGCATCCGCGCGCTGGGCCGGATGCCGGGCCTGGACGGAAGCGAGGCGTGGATGCTCGCACTGCCGTGGGCGCAGACCGAGCGCATCGCACGCGCGCTGTACACGTGGACCGCGCTGCTGGCCCTGTTCGGCTGGGCACGAGCATGGCTGGACCGGCCGTTCCGATGGCTGCCCTATGCGCGAGAGGCGGTGTTCTGCCTCTATATCCTGCACCAGACCGTGCTGATCGTGCTGTTGTACTGGCTGCGTCCACTGGCCTTGGGGCCTTGGCTGGAACCGGTGCTGGTGCTGGTCGGCACGTTCGCCGGCAGCCTGCTGCTGCATGAGCTGCTGATCCGCCGCGTGCCCCTGCTGCGGCCGCTGTTCGGCCTGCCGCGCCGGCATCCCGCTCGGAATCCAGCCAGTCCGTCTGCCGTCAACGCACCTCGAACTCGCCCACCAGCACCGTATCCGCCTGATCCTTCAGCCGCAGGGTGACCTGCTGGTCCTGCTGCCGGGCAGTCCCCCAGTGCGTGCTCAGGCGCAGGGTGAGCGTGGTCGCACCGGTCACCAGCTGCTCGCGGCTGCCGAAGAAATTGGCTTCCACCTTGTACACGCCGGGTTTGGCCTCGCGCAGTGAAAACTGCTCGGGCCCATACCCGCCGGTGAAATCCTCCGACATCGCCCCGCCCTGGTAGGTCAATCGATTGCCGTAGTACGCGCGCTCGCCATTCGGGTCGGTCACCCACAGGTCCATGTCACTGTTGTCGCTGTCCCAGCCCAGCACCACGCGCAGGTCCAGTGGCATGGGGGCGCGCAGCCGCGGATCGATCAGACCGGCATCCAGCTGTTCGCGGGCCGCCAGGGTCGTGGCTTCATCCAGCGCGATCAGCGAAATGCCGCTGAAGCGTGCATCCCACGGCCGCAGCACCACTTCGTACAGCGCACTCAATGCGGCCGGGTACTGGCCATCGGCTTCCAACGCCAGCCCCAGGTCGCGGAAACTCTGCGGCTCCTCCTCGCCCAGTGCCAGCACGTCACGGAACACCGGCACCGCCTGCGCTGCGGCCCCTGCCTGCATCAGGCGATAGCCCAATACGCGCAGCACATGGCGGTTCTCCAGCTGCATCTCCGCCAGGTTGGACAGCACCCGCAGGGCCAATGCACGCTGGCCCTTGGCCAGCAGCAGATCAGCCACGTCCAGGTAGAACGCACTGCTGTCGGCATGCGCGGCACGTTCCTGCAGATAAGTGCGGTAGAGCTCTCCCGCACTGGCGGCACGCAGGCGCCGGGCGTAGTCGGAATCCGGTGCCCAGGGCGCAAGCGAAATGGCGATGGCGCCGCTATTGCTCGCGCGATCCCCAGCCACGTCCATCGCCGGACGCCCGGCCGGAGCCGCTGCTGTCACCGCGATGGGCACCGGCGCCGGCGCCGGCGCCCTCATTTCATCGGCGGCACGCGGTTCGGCGAATGCCTGCAGCGCCGCCACGGGGGCGCTCTCCCGCAGTGCCACCGGGCGGCTTTTCTGCTGCTCGACACGCGGGGGTGCCTGCTTCGGCCAGCGCGTCTCCCACCACCGGCGGCGTGCGGCCAGCTGCCCCGCGATCTGCTCCAGCCTGGCGCTGCGCGCGTGCGCGGCGTCGTCCACACCCAGTGCGTGCAGGCGGTCATAGTCGGCACGCAGCGGTGCCGGCGGGCGAATGCCGTTGGCCAGGTAGTCGTCCAGTGTTTCCAGCACGATCAAGGACGTATCTGCGCCGACCAGACCGAACTGCTGCGACAGCGAACGGATGCGCGCATCATGACGCGACGGATCGCCCGCCCAGTCGGCCAGCATCGCCCTGGCCCACGCATGGGCAACAAGACCTCCAGTCACGTCGCGGGCGGCGCTGACCGCAATGCGCTCGGTCACGATGCCACCGTCCGCCCCGCGCAGGCGCAGCATCACGGTCCCATTGTCATCGCGCACGGCACCGTGCACGCGCACCCACCCCTGCGCTGCATCGCTCACCTCGGCGACCAGTTGATCCACGCCGTGTCCTTCGAGCGACATCACCTGCACCCCCTGTTGCAGCAACTGCGGTGCCACGGTTGCGGCGTCGGCGGCACGGGTCAGTACCAGCACGCGCCCGGCGTGCGCCGACGTCCAAGCGCGCAAGCGCGGCACGTCGGTGTTCTCACCTGCGCCACTGATCGCGTACAACCGCTGGCCGGCCCGTAGTGCCGGCAGCGCACGTGCACCGTAGTTGGCCAGGCCATCGCTCACCAGCACGTACTCCTCGATGTCCGCGCGCGGCGTCCACGCCCCCAGTGCGCTGGCACCGTCCAGCGGCAACGCCTGCAGGTGCGCGCGCAGTGCCGACCAGTCGCCACCGCGGATGGCGAAGTCACGCACGGGCTCGGCCTCGTCGCGCAGCACGGTCAGCTGCACCCGCCCCGTGCCGATGGCGCGGAAGTACGCATCCAGGACGGCCAGCTCCGCCTCGCGGTTGCGCCGCACCGCAGACCCCGATGCATCCCACAACAGGCCGACGCGTGACGGCATCGTGCGCGCGCGGACCTGGCTGGCGACGGGCACCTGCGCCAGCAGATAACGCTGGCCCTCATGCGTTCCCGTCACTACATCGGCCTGGCGCACCTGCGGCACGGTCCATTGGGCCAGCGGCGGCAACGCGGCCCCCGCGCCCTGCCAACGGGCGTGATACCGGCCATCGCGCAGGACGAAGGCCCAGCCCGCTGCGGACACCGGACGCGGTGTGCCGCCACCACTTGCCTGCAGGTGCACGTCCACCTGCTGCGCATTCCGGGCGAACTGTAGCGGAAGGCTCCAGCGCAGGCCCTGCGCATCGGCCGGCAACGTCTGCCGCACCACCAGGGCAACGCGTCGGCTGCCGCGTGCGGGGATGGGATAGATGCGCAGGCGGAACTGATTGCCGGCGGTCTGCTCCAGCAAGCCCGGGTCCACCCGGCGTCGTTCGATGGCCTCGAACACCTGCCGACCCTTGGCCTTCGCCACCGGCACCGCGTCGCGCAACGTCCCATCGATGTCCAACGCAAAGCCGGCCACCTGCTGACCGTCCGCGAGCGGAAACGCCAGCTGCCCTTCCAGTACGCGCGCGTTGGGGTTGAAGAACTCCATCTCGATACGGGTTTCGCCGAGGCCGCCGGCGACCTGGCTGTCCAGGCTGACCCGACGCAGCTGTACCGGCACCTCCGCGCCCTTTACCTGCAGCACCGGCGCGGTGACGGCGGCCGCGGGCGGCAGGGGCGAGCGTGCGGCGACCGTTCCGCCGTGCAGACCCGCGGCCAGACAGCAGAGCAGACCGATGCGGCGATGAAGAGATTCCATGGGGCGCTCCTGCGTAGTGGATGCTCCATTGAACGGCTGGTTGCGAGGAACGGGGTTGAGTGGATGCATGATGGGCCTGCACATCCGCATGAGCGACCATGTCACTCCCTGATCGCCCTCCGGAAACTGCTTCCCATGCGCCTACTCTGCCTGCTGCCGTCGTTGCTGCTCGCGCCGTTCACCGCGATCGCCGCACCTGCCATCGTGCCTGGCGTGGACTTCACCCATAACGATTGGACCCTGGCCTGCGACAACACCCGCACCTGCCGCGCGGCGGGCTACCAGAATGAAGAGATGCCAGACAGCCTGCCGGTATCGGTGCTGTTGACCCGCCTGGGTGGGCCGGACCAACCGGTGACCGCCGAACTGATGCTGGGCCAGTACGAAGAGATCACGTTGCCCGCGCGCCTCAGCCTGCAGATCGACGGGGTCGACCAAGGCCGCGTGGACTATGCCGGCCAGGAAGGCACGGCACGGTTTTCACCCAAGCAGGTGGCTGCGCTGCTCACCGCGCTCAGCGGCCAGGGCCGCATCGTGTTCACCGGCAACGAGGGCACGCAGTGGACGCTGTCTGGGCGCGGCGCGTCTGCAGTGCTGCTGAAGATGGATGAGTTCCAGGGTCGCCTGGGCACGCCGGGTGCGCTCATGCGCAAGGGCAAGCGCGCCGAATCGTCGGTGCTGCCTGCGCTGCCGGTACCGGTGGTGGTGCTGGGCACGCTGCCTGCCCCGCGCCCGTCCGATGCCGCGCTGGGCAGCTCAGCTGCGCTGCGTGCCGCATTGGTAGCGGCCACGCCGGCCGAGGACTGCGATGGGATCCAACCGGACCAGACCGTCGTGCTGGACGATCCGGCACCGCCGTTGAACGTGCGGCGACTGAGCGCGGACAAGCTGCTGGTGTCGACGGTGTGCTGGCGCGGCGCCTACAACGAGGGCAGCGGCTATTGGGTGGTCAACGACCGCGCCCCGTATGCGCCCACCCTGGTGACGAATCTGGGCAACGATGACGACGGGCGCAGCATCAGCGGCGCACACAAGGGGCGCGGACTGGGCGATTGCTGGTCGATGAACGGTTGGGGCTGGGATGGACGCCGGTTCGTTGCCACGGCGGTGTCCACCAGCGGCATGTGCCGGTTGGTGGCCGCAGGCGGTGCGTGGGATCTGCCGACGCTGGTGACCCACGTCAAGGAATAAGAGTACGCGGAGGGTATCGCGCGGCCTGATGCAGTATCTGTAGCGCCGAGCCCGGCTCGGCGGACTCCATCAGGCCGCGCTGCAATGCTCGACGATCAACTGGATCGCGGTGCCGCCGCGATAGTCGTCACAGGCCAGCCGATAGGCCAGGTGTACGTTGCGCGCGGGCGCATTGCCGGTCCAGCCGCCGAACTGGATTGCGTTCACTACACCGCTCACGCCCGGTCGACGCAGTTCCAGCTTCAGATGACGCTCCTTCAGCACGCGCCAGTTCGTCACCTCGAAGTGCCCATCGAACAGCGGCTCGGGGAAGCCCTGCCCCCACGGGCCGGCAAGGCGCAGCGCATCAGCGTGCTGGTGATCCAGTTCGTCACTGCCGAGCTCGCCGTCACTGAGCAACTGTTGTTGCAGCATCACCGGGTCCAGCATCTGTTGTACGGCGGCGCAGAACGCGGCATGAAACGCGGCCAGATGCGCATGCGGCATGCTCATGCCCGCCGCCATGGCATGGCCACCGAAACGCTCGATCAGCCCGGGGTGCCGTGCATCCACCAAGGCCAGCGCGTCGCGGATATGCAGGCCGGGGATCGAACGGGCCGATCCGCGCATCGCATCGCTCCCGGGCTCGGCCGGTGCGAACGCCACGACCGGCCGATGCAGACGATCCTTCATCTTCGACGCCACCAATCCCACCACGCCCGGGTGCCAGTCCGCATCGAACAGCACCGCCGCGATCGGCCGCTGGCCGTCATCATCCAGCACGACCTTGGCGACGGCTTTTTCGGCATCGTCGGTCATGGTCTGCTGCACGGCACGTCGTTCGGTGTTGATCTGTTCCAGTGTCTGCGCGATCTCGCGCGCCTGTCGCGGCTCGTCCGTCAGCAGCAACGCGATGCCGAGCGCCATGTCCTCCAGGCGACCGGCGGCGTTGAGCCGTGGCCCCAAGGCAAAGCCGATGTCCGTCGCGGTGAGCCGTGCGGCATCGCGACCGCTGGCTTCAATCAGCGCTTTCAGGCCGACGCAGCCCTGCCCCGCACGCAGCCGGCGCAGGCCGGCGCTGACCAGCGCACGGTTGTTGGCGTCCAGCGCGACCAGATCGGCGACGGTACCCACCGCGACCAGGTCCAGCAGGACGGCAAGGTCCGGCCCCTTGCCATCGGCGAACACCTTCATTTCGCGCAGATGGCGGCGCAGCGCCAGCAGCACGTAGAAAATCACGCCCACGCCCGCAAGCGACTTGCTGGGGAAGGCATCGTCCTGCAGGTTGGGGTCCACGATCACATCGGCAGGCGGCAACTGCGGCCCTGGCAGATGGTGGTCGGTGACCAGTACCTGCCAGCCCTTCGCCTTGGCCGCCGCAACGCCGGCATGGCAGGCGATGCCATGGTCGACGGTCACCAGCAGGTCCGGCTGCAGTGCGGCGAGTTCTTCCACCAGCGCGGGCGACAGGCCATAGCCGTGCACCATGCGATTCGGTACCGCATGGGCCACGTGTCGCGCGCCGAGCATGCGCAGGCCGCGCACGCCGACCGCACAGGCGGTGGCCCCGTCGCAGTCGAAATCGCCGACCACCACGATGCGCTTGTCGTGCGCGATGGCCGCCGTCAGCAACGCGACTGCGCCGTCGATGCCGCCCAGCAGTTCGGGCGCATGCAGGCTGCCCAGCTTGGGCAACGCCAGCTCCGGTGTCGTCGCGCCGCGGCTGGAATACAGCCGTGCCAACAAAGGGAGCGTGCCGTCGGGCCACGATCCCACCTCGGTGTGCTCACGGCGACGGATAAGCAGTGCAGGTTCGGCGGCAGGGGACATCGGCGACGCCGGTTGCAGGAAGACAGCGAATGATACCGCGCTGGCAGCGCCCCGCCGAACGAACGGGCCACAGTTGTTACCTCGGTAGAGCCGACTTCAGTCGGCTGCTGTCACCCAGCCGACTGAAGTCGGCTCTAACCTCTCGGCTGCTGCGACCCAGCCGACTGAAGTCGGCTCTACCTTGTCGGCCGTTTTTCATGAAGCCGACGGAAGGTGTCCCGTCAGCCGTTCTACATGAAGCAGACGAAAGTCATCCCGTCGCCCGTTCTTCATCCAGCCGACGAACGTTCGTCGTGCAGTTGGCGCGGTTTCTTCCAGAAGCTCCAGCGCTGCGAGCGCATGAAGACAAACTGCGTGCCATCTTCGAAATCCAGTACCAGTTGGCGCAGTTCACCGCGCTGCAGGGCAGCCAGCAACGGGGTGATCGCATCGCGACCCAACTGCTCCAGCGAGCGCAGCTGGCGCAGGTCCACCAGCGCATCCACGGTCTGTTCGCCATCGATCTGCACGCCCGCGGCCTGCGCCAGCGCGCGCAGCAGGGCATCGCGGCTGCGCACCTGGGCATGCGGCGTAGTCACCGTGGCGGGGAGGGCGCCCGCTCCCCAGAACCACAGCGAATTGATCGGAGAACTGCCGGCAGCAATGCGCTCGGCGTTCCACGGGTGAGTGTGCAGCACGACCTGCGTTTCCGTCAGCAGGGCACGCCAACGGCGTCCCTCCCCGCCAGATGGCAGATGCGAGAACAGATCATCCCCCAGCACGTCCTCCGGGCTGGCGAAGCGCGGCAGCGGCATGTCGGCGGGCACCTGCAGATACCACCGCGATGCAACGGGTGCGTCCAGTACCAGGCCATGATCGGCGAACAGTGGCTGCAGGGCAGGCAGCAGCGCCACCACATCATCGTGGCCGGGCCGCAGCGTGTCGCCATGGCCCATCATGCGGGCGCCGTGCATGTCCGGCACCACATGGGCCGGATCGGCGCGCAGCCAGAGGTGTCCTTGCGCATCCCCGGCATCGAGTTGCCGCGTCAGGGCGGCGGCGGGCATCTCGCCCGCCGGCGCCACGGTGAAGTGGCGCTGCAGTTGCGCCGCCTCACCTGGCTCGCGAACGTGGTGCTGGGCACGGCCCAGCGCACGTGCGGCGTCATCGGGCAACGCTGCCGCGGAAAACCGGCTCCGCGCTGGCAGCAGCAGCGTTGCGTTGGCCACCGATCAGCCTTCGTAGCTGACGCTGACGATTTCGTACTCGCGCTGGCCAGCAGGCGCATCGATGGTGATGCTGTCGCCCTCCAGCTTGCCGATCATCGCGCGCGCGACAGGCGAGGAGATGGCGATCAGGCCCAGCTTGATGTCCGCTTCGAGGTCACCGACGATCTGGTACTTCTTCTCTTCGTCGGTTTCCACGTCGGCCAGCGTCACCGATGCGCCGAACACCACCTTCGAGCCCGCGTTGAGCTTGGACACGTCGATGATCTCGGCATGGGAAAGCTCACCTTCAAGCTGCTTGATGCGGCCTTCGATGAAGCCCTGCTCCTCGCGCGCGGCGTGGTACTCGGCGTTCTCCTTCAAGTCGCCGTGTTCACGCGCTTCGGCGATCGCCGCGATGACCTTCGGGCGCTTGACCGACTTCAGGTGGTCCAGCTCGTCGCGCAGACGCTGCGCGCCCTTCATCGTGATGGGAGCTCTCATGCGTTCAGTTCCTTGTGCAGTTCCTGCAGCGACCAGACCGGGCCGGTACCGCGGAATTCCAGCGAATGCACCAGTGCCTTGGCACCGGCGATGGTGGTCGAATAGGTCACGCGATGCTGCAGCGCTTCACGACGGATCGAGAACGAGTCATTGATCGCCGCGCGGCCTTCGGTGGTATTGACGATGTAGACGATCTCGCCGTTCTTGATCCGGTCCACGATGTGCGGACGACCCTCCACGACTTTGTTGACGATCTCGCATTCCATGCCGTGCTGCTGCAGCCATGCAGCGGTGCCGCGGGTGGCGACCAGGGTATAGCCCTTGGACAGCAGTGCCTCGGCGACCGGCAGCACGCGCTGCTTGTCCGGGTCACGCACCGACACGAAGGCCTTGCCCACCGGCGGCGCCTTGATGCCACCAGCTTCCTGGGCACGCGCGAACGCGGCACTGAAGCTGCGGCCCACGCCCATCACTTCGCCGGTCGAACGCATCTCCGGCCCGAGGATCGGATCGACGCCCTGGAACTTGGCGAACGGGAAGATCGCCTCTTTCACCGAGTAGTAATCCGGCACGATTTCCTTGGTCGCACCCTGCTCTGCCAGCGTCTTGCCGGCCATGCAGCGGGCGGCGATCTTGGCCAGCGCCATGCCGGTCGCCTTGGACACGAACGGTACGGTGCGCGAAGCGCGCGGATTCACTTCCAGCAGGTAGACGATGTCTTCGCCGTTCTCACCGGCCTGGATGGCGAACTGGGTGTTCATCAGCCCGACCACGTTCAGCGCCTTTGCCAGCTCGACGACCTGGCGACGCAGCTCGGCCTGGGTTTCGGCGGACAGCGAATACGGCGGCAGCGAGCAGGATGAATCGCCCGAATGCACGCCGGCTTCTTCGATGTGCTCCATCAGGCCACCGATGAGCACGTTGCCCTGGTTGTCGGCGATGATGTCCACGTCCACTTCCACGGCATTGTCGAGGAAGCGGTCCAGCAGCACCGGCGAATCATTGGACACCTTGACGGCGTCGCGCACGTAGCGGGCCAGGTCGGACTCGCCGTAGACGATTTCCATCGCGCGGCCGCCCAGCACGTAACTCGGGCGCACCACCAGCGGGTAACCGATCTCGCGCGCCAGCAGCAGCGCTTCCTGGTCGTTGCGGGCGATGCGGTTCGGCGGCTGCTTCAGGCCCAGCTTGTCGACCAGCTGCTGGAAACGCTCGCGGTCTTCGGCCAGGTCGATGGAGTCCGGCGAGGTGCCGATCACCGGCACGCCGTTGGCTTCCAGCGCACGCGCCAGCTTCAGCGGCGTCTGCCCACCGTACTGCACGATCACGCCCTTCGGCTGCTCCAGCTCGACGATCTCCAGCACGTCTTCCAGCGTCAGCGGCTCGAAGTACAGGCGGTCGGAGGTGTCGTAGTCGGTCGAAACCGTTTCCGGGTTGCAGTTGACCATGATGGTTTCATAGCCATCTTCGCGCAGCGCCAGTGCGGCGTGCACGCAGCAGTAGTCGAACTCGATGCCCTGGCCGATGCGGTTCGGACCACCGCCCAGGATCATGATCTTGTCGCGGTTGGTCGGTGCGGCCTCGCATTCGTCCTCGTAGGTCGAATACAGATACGCCGTGCCGGTGGCGAATTCGCCCGCGCAGGAGTCAACCCGCTTGTACACCGGGCGCACCTTGTGCGCACGGCGCAGGGCACGCACGGCGGCTTCATTGGTGCCGGTCAGCTGGGCCAGGCGCGCATCGGAGAAGCCGGCACGCTTGAGCTTGCGCAGGCGCGCAGCATCCAGCCCGTCGATGCCGCTGGCGGCGACTTCGCCCTCAGCGGTGATGATCTCTTCGATCTGGTCCAGGAACCACGGATCGATGAAGGACAGCGCATGGATGTCTTCCACGCTCAGGCCGGCGCGGAACGCATCGGCCACATAGAACAGGCGTTCCGGGCCCGGTGCCTTGAGCTCGCGGCGCATGGTCTGCAGATCGTCTTCGTTGCTCAGGTCCAGCTCGGTCGGGTCGAAGCCCACCTTGCCGGTTTCCAGGCCACGCAGCGCTTTCTGCATCGATTCCTGGAAGGTGCGACCCATCGCCATCACCTCGCCCACCGACTTCATCTGGGTGGTCAAGCGGGCATCGGCGGCCGGGAACTTCTCGAAGGCGAAGCGCGGAATCTTGGTCACCACGTAATCGATGGACGGCTCGAACGACGCCGGGGTCAGGCCGCCGGTGATTTCGTTCTTCAGTTCGTCCAGCGTGTAGCCGACGGCCAGCTTGGCGGCGACCTTGGCGATCGGGAAGCCGGTGGCCTTGGACGCCAGTGCCGACGACCGCGATACGCGCGGGTTCATCTCGATCACCACCACGCGGCCGGTTTCCGGGTTGATGCCGAACTGCACGTTGGAGCCGCCGGTGTCCACGCCGATCTTGCGCAGCACGGCGATGGAGGCATCGCGCAGGCGCTGGTATTCCTTGTCGGTCAGGGTCTGCGCCGGGGCCACGGTGATCGAGTCGCCGGTGTGCACGCCCATCGGGTCCAGGTTTTCGATGGAGCAGACGATGATGCAGTTGTCCGCGGTATCGCGGACCACTTCCATCTCGAACTCCTTCCAGCCGAGCACCGACTCTTCCACCAGCACTTCGGTGGTCGGCGACAGTTCCAGGCCCCGGGTGACGATGTCGATCAGCTCTTCGCGGTTGTACGCGATGCCGCCGCCGCTGCCGCCCAGGGTGAAGCTGGGACGGATGATGGTCGGATAGCCCACGCGCGTCTGGATATCCAGCGCTTCTTCCAGCGTGTGCGCGACGGCCGCCGACGGGCATTCCAGGCCGATTTCGCCCATCGCCACGCGGAACAGCTCGCGGTCTTCGGCCATGCGGATCGCTTCGCGCTTGGCACCGATCAGCTCGACGTTGTACTTCTCCAGCACGCCATTGTCCGCCAGGTCCAGCGCGCAGTTCAGCGCGGTCTGGCCGCCCATGGTCGGCAGCAGGGCGTCGGGCTTCTCCTTGGCGATGATCTTCTCGACCGTCTGCCAGTTGATCGGCTCGATGTAGACGGCATCCGCCATCTCCGGGTCGGTCATGATCGTGGCCGGGTTGCTGTTGACCAGCACCACGCGGTAGCCCTCGTCGCGCAGCGCCTTGCAGGCCTGCGCGCCAGAGTAGTCGAACTCACAGGCCTGGCCGATGACGATCGGGCCAGCACCGATGATGAGGATGGTTTTCAGGTCAGTGCGCTTTGCCATTTTCTTCTCTAGGTCGGTACAGCGTGACAAGGGGGAGTGATCGCACGCTGACGATCAGGACATCTGTTCCGGGTCGAAATCGATGCGGCATTCGCGCTTCAGCGCGCCGGACATCGCTTCGCCGATGTTCTCCGGCATCCCGCCGTCGGCACTGATTCCTTCGATGAAACGTTGAAATGCAGGCGTGCCCATGAACCGGGCGATTTCCACCTTGTTCGCTTCACTTACCTGCGGTGCTTCGGCGTTCGCACCCTGCTGCGCCGCGGCGCTGGCCTGGAAGGTGCGACCCATGTCCTTGCCGGCAGGCGTGGCCAGGAACTGCGTGAACTCAACGACCAGTGCCGCGCCGTCGTCACCTAGATTGCCGGCGATCTGCTGCTGGAAATGCGCATCCAGCAGCTTGCCGATCTGTGTGGCGGCGCAGTCGCGTCCGCTGTCGTCGAGCGCCTGCAACGTGGGCGACACACTGAACAGCACGTCCGCGCTGTTACGGCCCAGGCCTTCCATGCCGAGCTGATGCATGATGAACGCCACATCGGCCGGAGTGGCCGGCTGTGCGCTGGCGGCGCCGGCCAGCAACAGCCCGGCCAGCAGTACGGGAACGCGCATCAGGCGCGGGCTCCCGCCATCAGGGTCACGAAACGATCGAACAGCGGGCCGACATCGGTCGGGCCGGGCGACGCTTCGGGATGGCCCTGGAACGAGAACGCCGGCACGTCGGTGCGCGCGATGCCCTGGTTGGTACCGTCGAACAGCGACCGGTGGGTGACCCGCAACGTGGCCGGCAGGGTCGCCTCATCCACCGCGAAACCGTGGTTCTGCGAGGTGATCATCACCCGGCCCGTGTCCAGATCCTGCACCGGGTGGTTGGCACCGTGGTGGCCAAGGCCCATCTTCATCGTGCTGGCACCAGAGGCCAGCGCGAGCAGCTGGTGGCCCAGGCAGATGCCGAAGGTCGGCACCTTGGCGTCCAGTACGGTCTTGATCGCCGCAATCGCGTAGTCGCACGGTTCCGGATCACCCGGGCCGTTGGACAGGAACACGCCGTCGGGCTTCATCGCCAGCACATCGGCCGCCGGCGTCTGTGCAGGCACCACGGTGACCTCGCAGCCGCGCTCGGCCAGCATGCGCAGGATATTGGTCTTCACGCCGTAGTCGTAGGCCACGACCTTGTACTGCGACGGCACGCTGACGAACGTGTTGGCGTCCAGGTCCAGCTGGCCTTCGGTCCACGTATAGGTCGTTTCGGTCGACACGACCTTGGCCAGGTCCATGCCCTTCAAGCCGGGGAAGCTGCGCGCCGCCTCCAGTGCCTTTTCCACGCTGAGGCCTTCACCGGCCATCAGCGCGCCGTTCTGCGCACCCTTCTCGCGCAGGATGCGGGTCAGTTTGCGGGTGTCGATGCCGGAGATGGCCACCACGCCGCGCTGCAGCAGCCAGTCCTGCAGCGAAACCTGGCTGCGCCAGCTGCTGGGCCGGCGCGGCACATCGCGCACGATCAGGCCGGCGGACCACACCTTGGACGCTTCATTGTCCTGATCGGTCATGCCGGTGTTGCCGATGTGCGGGTAGGTCAGCGTGACCATCTGCCGGGCGTAGGACGGGTCGGTCAGGACTTCCTGATAACCGGTCATGGCGGTGTTGAACACCACTTCGCCAACGGACAGGCCGGGCGCGCCTACGGATTCGCCCTCGAATACGGTGCCGTCTTCGAGGACGAGGATTGCGGCTTGGGTCACGGAAATCTCACTTTGGCTACCGATGGGGTACCGAAGGTCACGCCTGCGCTCACGGTAAAAACCGGTTGCAAAAAAGCGCGGACGTACGGTTCTGGACCGGTCCGGCTATCGTGTTTCGGCGAGTGCGAATTGTAGACGCATGTGGGCGCGCGCGCCAGCGCTGCGTTGCGGAAAGGCGCGCCGGTAGCGCCAACCCATGGTCGGCGAGCGCAGCGGGCCTGTCGCGCGGGCCCACCGGCATCGCTGGCCCACTGGTAGCGCCGAGCCATGCTCGGCGAGCGCAGCGGGCCGTCCGGCCCGGTTCCCCGCCCGCCCGTTCAGCCGTTCAGCAGATCCCGCACGCGATAGCTGCCCGGGGCCTTGCCGGCCAACTGCCCGGCGGCGAACAACGCGCCCCGGGCGAAGATGTCCCGGTTGCTCGCGCGATGCACCAGTTCGATGCGCTCGCCCAGGCCGGTGAACTGGACCAGGTGCTCGCCGATGATGTCGCCGGCACGCAGGCTGGCGTAATGGGGGTGTGCCCCACCCCGCTCCGCTGCGGCGCCCAGTGTCAGCGCGGTCCCCGAGGGGGCATCCAGCTTGCGGGTATGGTGGGATTCGACGATATCGCAGTCCCAGCCAGCCACCGCCTGCGCCGCGCGCTCGACCAGCTCATCCAGCACCGCCACGCCGAGGCTGAAATTGGACGCCCACACCAGCGGGATCGCCTGCCCAGCCTTCGCCAACGTGTCCTGTTGGACGTCGCTGATCCCGGTCGTGCCCGACACCAATCCAGCACCGCGCTGTACGCACAGTGCCAGGATCGCATCGAACCCGGCCGGCAGGCTGAAATCGATGGCCACGTCGAACGGCGGTGCACCCGCCAGTTCGCTGGCGGCGAAGTGCGGGACGCCCTCGATGACACGCTGGGCCGGCGAGTGCCCGGTGAAGGCAGCCACCACCTGCACGTGCTGGGAGTTCTCGGCGGCGAGACGCAACAGGGCCTGGCCCATGCGGCCAGAGGCGCCGTGGATAAGCAAACGTAGCGGAGTCGGATTCATGCACAGAGGCTAGCGGTTGGCCACCTGTTTGCACAGGGGGGCTGGAGACCCGATCCGGTCACTGCACGCGCCCTCACGCAGCAGCTTGCTAGTCTGCGCGCCCGCCTCACGATCCTGCGCCCTACCATGAAGATTGAAGAACAGCTGGTGCTGGTCACCGGCGCAGCACGCGGCCTGGGCCAGCACATCGCCCGCGCGTTCGCCGCGCAGGGTGCGCAGGTGATCATCAACTACCACCGCAGCAGCGACGCCGCCCGCGCGCTGGCGCAGGAGCTCGGTGACCAGGGACTGGCCGTACAGGCCGATGTCACCGACCGCCACCAGGTGGACACCCTGATGACGCTGGCACAGGCACATTTCGGCCGCCCGGTGACCACTGTCGTCAACAATGCGCTGGCCAACTTCTCCTTCAACGGCGAAGCCCGCGAGAAGGCCGACACCATCAGCTGGAGCAGCTTCCAGACGCAGTTCGACGGCAGTGTCCGCGGCGCGCTGAACACGGTGCAGGCCGCCATCCCGGGCATGCGCAGCCAGCAGTTCGGACGCATCATCAACATCGGGACCAACCTCTTCCAGCTTCCGGTCGTGCCCTATCACGATTACACCGCCGCCAAGGCGGCATTGCTGGCACTCACGCGCACCCTGGCCGGTGACCTGGGGCCGGACGGCATAACGGTGAACATGCTTTCCGGCGGACTGCTGCGCATGACCGATGCCAGCGCGGCCACGCCGGAGGCCGTGTTCGATTACATCGCCAGTGCCACCCCGCTGCGCCGCGTCACCACCCCGGCAGAGTTCGCCGATGCGGTGCTGTTCTTCGCATCACCGTGGTCGCGCGCCGTTACCGGCCAGAACCTGGTGGTGGATGGCGGGTTGGTGCGGAACTGACTGCGGGCAAGTGAGGGGTAGAGCCGACTTCAGTCGGCTGCATCCAGCCGACTGAAGTCGGCTCTACCTGCTGCAAGGAGCAGCCGACTGAAGTCGGCTCTACCGGTCCGAGGGAGGAGCCGCCACGTCACTGGTCAGTGCGCCTTCGGCGGGGTGGGCCCGCAGCTGTCACAACCGCCGCAGGCGCCAGCGCTGCCAGTGGCCGGCGGGGCGATGCGCCGCCCCAGCGACTGACGCCAGCCCTTCGTTCCGGGCCGCAACAGGCGCACGGCAATCGCGCCGCGTGCCTTGCGCACCACGCCCGGGAACTGCTTCTTCAGCACCACCCACGCACTGACCAGCACGGCCACCGCGATGATCAGGTACTGCAGCAGCAGGCCGGCCTCCATCAGCCGCCCCCCAGCGCCACGGTCACCTGGTAGGTGATGAGCGCGGCGATGTACGCCGCCGCGAACAGATACACCGTCGCGAAGCTCACCTGCTTCCACGAGTTGGTCTCGCGCTTGATGGTGGCCAGCGTGGAAATGCACATCGGCGCGTAGATGAACCACACCAGCAACGACAGACCGGTCGCCAACGACCAGCCATCGCTGACGATCGGCGTCAGTGCCGAGATGGCCGCATCGTCATCCGCCGCGGACAACGCATAGATGGTCGCCAGCGAAGACACCGCCACTTCGCGTGCGCCCATGCCCGGGATCAACGCGATGCATATCTGCCAGTTGAAACCCAGCGGAGCGAAGATCGCCGTCATCGCGTGGCCCAGCTGGCCGGCGTAGCTGTAATCGATGGCCGGCATGGTCGCGTTCGCCGGCGCACCGGGGAACGACAACAGGAACCACAGCAGGATCGTCAGCGACAGGATGATGCCGCCCACGCGCTTCAGGAAGATCATGCCGCGCTCGTACAGGCCCACCGCCAGGTCACGCGGATGCGGGATCCGGTAGGACGGCAGCTCCAGCATCAGCGGATGCTCGCTCTTGTCGCGGCGCCACTTCTTCATCACCCACGACATCAGCAGCGCGCTGAGGATGCCGGCGATGTACAGGCCGAACAGGACCAGACCCTGCTGGTTGAAGATGCCAACCTTTTCATCCGGGATGAACGCGCCGATCAGCAAGGCATACACCGGCAGGCGCGCTGAACAGGTCATCAGCGGCGCGACCAGAATGGTCGCCAGTCGGTCGCGCGGGTCCTGGATGCTGCGCGTGGCCATGATCCCGGGCACCGCGCAGGCAAAGCTCGACAGCAGCGGAATGAACGACCGTCCGGACAGGCCGGCCGACGCCATCATGCGATCCAGCAGGAACGCCGCGCGCGGCAGGTAGCCGGATTCTTCCAGCGCCAGAATGAAAGCGAACAGGATCAGGATCTGCGGCAGGAACACCACCACACCGCCCAGGCCGGCGATGATGCCGTCGGTGATCAGGCTGGCCAGCGGGCCTTCCGGCAGCACCGCACCGGCCTGCTCACCCAGCCAACCGAACAACGCTTCGATGCCGTCCATCATCGGCGTGGCCCAGGCAAACACCGCCTGGAAAATCAGGAACATCACCACGACCAGGGTCACCAGGCCGAACACCGGATGCAGCAGCCAGCGGTCCAGCGTGTCGTCGATCTTCGCGGTGCGGGTGGGCATGCTGACCGAGGCGTCGAGGATGGCGCGCACCTGCGCGTGGTAATCCGCGCCCTGCCCGTCCACGGCAACGACCGGTGCCCCGAGGTGCGGCACCATCGCGTCCAGCCGCTCCACCAGGGCCTGCGCACCGTGCTTGCGCACGGCGACCGTTTCCACCACGGGTACGCCCAGCGCGCGCTCCAGCGCCGCCACGTCGATCTGGATGCCACGACGCTGCGCGGCGTCCACCATGTTCAGCGCGACCACCATCGGCTTGCCCAGCTCGCGCAGTTCCAGCGCGAAGCGCAGGTGCAGCCGCAGGTTGGTGGCATCGATCACGCACAGCAGCACGTCCGGCGCGGCCTCACCGGGGTAGAAACCGCGGCACAGGTCGCGGGTGATCGCCTCGTCCAGGCTGGCCGGCTGCAGGCTGTAGGCACCCGGCAGATCGAGGATGGCGAACTCGCGACCGGACGGTGCACGCATGCGGCCTTCTTTCCGTTCCACGGTCACGCCGGTGTAGTTGGCCACCTTCTGCCGACTGCCCGTCAGCTGGTTGAACAGCGCCGTCTTGCCGCTGTTCGGGTTACCGACCAGAGCAACGCGCAGCGGCAGGTCCGCAGCAGGGCTCATGCCAACGCTCCCGGCTGGGCGCTCAGCTGCACGCGTGCTGCCTCACTGCGGCGCAGGGCGAAACGGGTAAAACCGACCTGCACCAGCAACGGCTCACCGCCGATGGGGCCGCGCGCGACCAGGCGCACGGACTCGCCCTTGACGAAGCCCAGCTCCCTCAGACGACGGGCGATGGTGTCATTGGCATGCGTGTCATGGACAGTTTCGACCACGGCATTGGTTTGCAAGGGCAGATCGGACAGCGTCACTCGCGCACTTCTCAGTGATAAGAATGGTTCTCAATTCTACCATCGCCGCGCCGCGTCATGGCCCATGACCTTCGGCCCGCTATGATCCATACAGGTATGTACCCACGACTGAAAATGACCGATTCCCTGCTGATCGAGCGCTCCGGCGCCACCCTTACCCTGCGCCTGAACCGGCCGGACCTGCACAACGCCTTCGATGCCGGCCTGATCGCCGACCTGACCGCCGCCCTGCGTCAGGCCGGCAATGACCCCGACGTGCGCGTTGTCGTGCTGGCCGGCGAAGGCCGCTCTTTCTCCGCCGGTGCCGACCTGCACTGGATGCGCGGGATGGCGGCGGCCAGCGAAGCGGACAACCGCATAGATGCACTGGCACTGGCGGCGCTGATGCGCACCCTGGATGAACTGCCCAAGCCGACCATCGCCCGCGTGCAGGGCGCCGCCTTCGGGGGCGGGGTCGGTCTGGTGGCCTGCTGCGACATCGCCATCGGCGTCGACACGGCACGCTTCGGCCTGACCGAGAGCCGGTTGGGCCTGCTGCCTGCGGTCATATCACCGTATGTCGTGGCCGCCATCGGCCCGCGCCAGTCGCGTCGATGGTTCGCCACCGCCGAGCAGTTCGATGCCGCCGCGGCCCTGCAGATGGGCTTGCTGCACCAGGTGGTCACCGCCGGGCAGCTGGATGCGGCTGTGGCCGGACAGGTCAGCCTGCTGCAGAAAGCCGGACCCATCGCCGCAGCCAGCGCCAAGCGCTTGGTAAGCCAGGTGCTGGCCAGCCATGACCGCGACGCACTGGATGCGGCCAACGCGGACCTGATCGCACGCCTGCGGGTGTCGGCCGAGGGCCAGGAAGGCCTGGGGGCTTTTCTGGAAAAACGGTCGCCGAGCTGGGCCGCAGACGCCTGATCCGCGCATTCTTCACGCATTGCCGCCCGGTACGCGCGGATCCTACGCTGCAACGCGGCGGGCCGGGCCTGAAACCAAACGATTCATTCCCCACGCTGGCCGTTTGTCACCGTGGCCCGCGTGTATTTCCCTCGTGGCTGCCGCGCTGCGCGCCACCTCGCTGACAGGACGTTCCGTGATCGCTGATTTCCGCCCCTCATTCCGCTGTTCCCTCTCCTTCCCGAACCGCGGGAGGCTGTGCGATGTCTGATGCCGTCCGCATCGTCGAGGTCGGTCCACGCGATGGACTGCAGAATGAAAAACAGCCGGTCAGCACCGCCGACAAGATCACCCTGATCGACCGCCTGTCCGCTACGGGGCTGCGCAGCATCGAGGCCACCAGCTTCGTCAGCCCGCGCTGGGTACCGCAGCTGGCCGACGCCGCCGAGGTCTACGCCGGCATCA
The DNA here is from genome assembly GCF_040223995.2 of Stenotrophomonas sp. WHRI 8082. Classification (NCBI taxonomy): domain Bacteria; kingdom Pseudomonadati; phylum Pseudomonadota; class Gammaproteobacteria; order Lysobacterales; family Lysobacteraceae; genus Stenotrophomonas; species Stenotrophomonas sp. WHRI 8082. The sequence goes on from NZ_CP167826.1 coordinate 227,515, forward strand.
CCCGCCATGCGGGCGTGGCCTATCCGGTACTGGTGCCCAACGAGCAGGGCTACGACCGTGCATTGGCTGCCGGCGTACAGGAAGTGGCCGTGTTCACCGCCGCCTCGGAAACCTTCAACCGCACCAACACCAACGCCGGCATCGACGAGTCGCTGGCACGATTCCAGCCCATCCTGCAGCGTGCTGCACACGATGGCGTGCGCGTGCGCGGCTACGTCTCCACCGTGCTCGGCTGCCCCTATCAGGGGGAGGTGCCGGTCAGCGAAGTGGTCCGCGTGGCAAAGGCGCTGCACGCGATGGGCTGTTATGAGATCTCGCTGGGTGACACGATCGGGGTCGGCACGCCGCTGAAGGCGCGCGCGATGCTGCTGGCCGTGGCGGCCGAGGTGCCGATGCAGGCGTTGGCCGTGCATTTCCACGACACCTACGGCCAGGCCATCGCCAACATCGCCAGCTGCGTGGAAGCGGGCGTGCGGGTGGTGGACAGTGCGGTTTCCGGTGCCGGCGGCTGCCCCTACGCGAAGGGCGCAAGCGGCAACGTCGCCAGCGAAGACGTGGTGTACCTGATGCGCGGCCTGGGCCTGGAGACCGGCGTGGACCTGGACGAACTGGCCGCGATCGGCCGCTGGCTGGCGGAGCGGCTTGGCCGAACGACCGGCAGCCGCACCGGCAAAGCCCTGGCGCCTGCATGAGCAGCCGCGGCCCGTGCGACGATCTGGCCGCTGGCGGACACCCCGCCACGCAGAACGACGCACTGGCCGCTCTGGACCATGCACTCGCGCAGCCCCATCGGGCCGAGCATCACGCCCTGCTGCAGCAGGCACGCCACGCGCTGACCGAGTCCATGCAACACCGCCAGGACGCCGAGCAGCGCTATGCCGCCCTGTTCGACGCGGTGCCCGACCCGGTCAGCATCCTCAGCTCGGCCGGGGTGGTGCTGGACCTCAACCGTGCCGGCGTGCGTGCTTACGGCCGTCCGCGCGAGGCGATCATCGGCCAGCCCATCGAACTGTTGAACCCCGACCTGCCCAGTGACCACCTCGAACCGGTGTGGGCCGCCTTCCAACGCGGCGATACCTATGTCATCGAAGTCACCAACATGCGTGGTGACGGCAGCCGGTTTCCCGTCGAAGTGCACTCGGCCGGCTTCGAACTGCAGGGCGCGCCGTGCATCGTAGCCGTAGCCCGTGACCTGAGCGGGCGCTGGCAGGCCGAGTCGCGCTATCGCCTGCTGATGGAGTCGATCGACAAGGGCGTGATCCTCTTCGACCGGGAACTGCACGTCGTGTCGGCCAATCCGGCGGCGCACCGCATCCTCGGCACGGCCGGTACCGGTGCCAGCCTGCAGACCCTGCTCGATCCGCAGGACTGGATCGTGGTCGACGAACATGGCCACCTGCTCAGCCATGAGCACTGGCCGGCGAACCGGTGCTTCCAGGCCGGTCGGGTCATCCGCAGCACCATCATCGGCCTGTACCACCGCCCGCGTGGCCGGATGTTGTGGCTGTCGATGACCAACGTACCGGTGTTCGGCAATGGCCGGGACCACGCCGATCATGTGTTCGCGATGTTCAGCGACATCACCGAGCTGAAGCGCAACAACGCCCTGTTCGACCGTGCGCAATCGCTGGCCCACATCGGCGGATGGGAGTGGGACCGTGGGCTGGCACGGTTGTACCTGACCGAAGAGGCGCGCCGCATCCTCGGCCAGGACCTGCCGATGGACGACATGCCCGACCTGATGGACTGCCTGCGCAACGAAGATCGACTGGCCCTGCAGCAGGCGCTGGCGAACTCGGTGGACGCCCGCAGCGGCTTCACGCTGGAACTGCGCGGCCAGCGCGCGGATGGGCACAGCTTCTGGATCCGGATGATCGGCGAGGTATCCGAGGGCGATGTCGAGGCCGCGCGCATCGCCGGCACCGTGCAGGACATCACCGAGCGCAAGCAGGCCGAAGAGACGTTGCGCATCCAGGCCCGGACCGACCCGCTGACCGGCATCATGAACCGCGACGCCGTGCTCAGCGACCTCGGCGTGCGCCTGGCCAACCCGACCCACTGCAAGGCCGCGGTGCTGTACATCGACCTGGACCGCTTCAAGACCGTCAACGACCTGCTGGGCCACAACGCCGGTGACGAACTGCTGGTGGAAGCCACACGCCGCATCGGCGGCGCCATCGGCACCGAGGGCCTGCTTGCGCGCTTCGGCGGTGACGAGTTCCTGGTGGTCTGTGATACCCGCGACCAGGCCGACCAACCCGAACAGTTGGCCGAGCGCATCACCGCCGCGTTCGCGCCGCCCTTCGTGTTCGGCAACGATGAGTTCGTCGTGACCGCGAGCATCGGCATCGCCTGCGCACCGCGCGACGGCGTACGTCCGCAGCAGCTCATCCAGAATGCCGACACCGCGATGTATGACTGCAAGCGACGCACGCGCAACGGCTGGCAGGTGTTTTCGCCCGAACTGGCACAGCGCCAGAACGACCGCCTGCAGATCGAAAGCCGCCTGCATCGCGCCCTTGAAGGCGACGAGTTCCGCCTGGTGTACCAGCCGCAGGTCAACCTGCGCACCGGCGAGGTGATCGCCGCCGAGGCGCTGATCCGTTGGCAGAACGAACAGCTGGGCGAAATGCGGCCGGACCTGTTCATCGCCCATGCCGAGAGCACCGGCGACATCGTGCGCATCGGCCAATGGGCACTGCGCGAGGCCTGCCGCCAGGTGCGGGAGTGGCAGGACCAGGGGCTGGGTCTGGTACGCGTGGCCGTGAATGTGTCCTATCGCCAGTTCACCGGCGATGACCTGGCACTGAAGGTGCGCCAGGCACTGGATGAGTTCCATCTGCCGGGTACCGCGCTGGAACTGGAGTTCACCGAGCGCGTACTGATCGAGGATGCGCCGGATACCCTGCGCACCTTCGCCCGCCTGCGCGAGATGGGGGTGATGCTGGCCATCGACGATTTCGGCGAAGGCTACAGCGCCCTCAACTACCTGCGCCGGCTACCCATCGACGGGCTGAAACTGAGCCAGCTGTTCACCGAAGGCGTCCCCGGTGACCGCTCCGACACCGCGATCTGCGAAGCCGTCTGCGGGATCGCCCGCAGCCTCGGGCTCGGCGTTGTCGCCGAAGGCATCGAATCCGAAGCCCAGCGCCGCTACCTGATCGGACTGGGCGTCAACGTCGGCCAAGGTTTCCTGTTCGCCCCCGGCCTGACCCCCGAAGAATTCGTGCGCAAGCTACGGTAGCGCCGAGCCATGCTCGGCGGCTCTTTGCCTCATGTCCCACCCCACTATTTCCCCTCCCCTGACGCATCCCGCCGACCATGGGTCGGCGCTACCGCTGTGCGCACGCCCGATGATTTCATGGCCACCGTGGACCGGTCGAAGGTGGGGCGGGGTGGGCTGGCGGGGGTGTTGAGCGCCATGGATGGCGCGAAACAAGGCACGCAGGAGCGGCTCCTGCCGTCCCCCGCCAGCCCACCCCGCCCCGCCCAACAGGACGCCCTGCCGCTTCGGCTGTTGTTGTTGCTGTTGCTGTTGCTGTTGCTTCGGCCGCGCCGCAGGCGCAACGCACTGCACAACAGCCCTGCCCCCGCCATCCGCTAGAATCGCGGGCTCTTGAACCTGCAGGACCGCGCAATGCAGTTGAGCAACGTACGTGCCGTCATCACCGGCGGTGTCTCCGGCCTGGGCCTTGCCGTGGCCGAACATCTGGTGGGCCAGGGCGCGAAGGTCGTCCTGTTCGACCTCAATGACGACAAGGGCGCCGCCGCCGTCGCCGCGCTCGGCGACGAAAACGCCCACTACCTGCAGGTCAACGTCAGCGACGAGGCAGCCGTCACCCAAGCCATCGAACAGGCCCACACCTTCCTCGGCGGCCTCAATGTCGCAGTGAACTGCGCCGGCATCCTCGGCGCCGGCCGCGTGCTCGGCAAGGAAGGCCCGATGCCGCTGGCCGGCTTCCAGGGCACGGTGATGGTCAACCTGGTCGGCAGCTTCAACGTCGCCAAGGCCGCCGCCAACCGCATGCAGCACAACGAGGCCGGCGTCGACGGCGAGCGCGGGGCGATCATCAACACCGCCAGCATCGCCGCCTACGAAGGCCAGATCGGCCAGGCCGCCTACGCGGCCTCCAAGGGCGGCGTCGTCTCGATGACCCTGCCGATGGCACGCGAACTCTCGCGCTTCGGCATCCGGGTCAACACGATTGCGCCGGGTGTCTTCTGGACCCCGATGGTGGATGGCATGCCGCCCGCCGTGCAGGAATCGCTGGCCGCGTCGATCCCGTTCCCTTCGCGCCTGGGCAAACCGGAAGACTTTGCCAGCCTGGTCGCTTACATTCTGGGAAACACCTATCTCAACGGCGAGACCATCCGCCTGGACGGCGCCACCCGGCTCGGTCCGAAGTGATTCCCCCGGGCGCCGGGACGGCGCCCTACCCCCCCAATCAAGCCATACGATCATGAAAGCCAGCGATATCAAGAAGGGCAACGTCGTCGAATACAACAACGGCGTGTACCAGATCCGCGACATCGAGCGCAGCTCGCCGCAGGGCCGCGGCGGCAACGTCCGCTTCCGCTTCATCATGTACAGCGTGCCGGGCGGCAACAAGCTCGATGCCAGCTTCGATTCCGACGACAACCTGCCGGAAGTCGAACTGCTGCGCCGGCTGTCCACGTACTCCTACAAGGACGGCGACGCTTTCGTGTTCATGGATGACGAGGACTACACCCCTTACACCCTGGATGCGGACGTGATCGGCGACGACGCCGGCTACATCACCGATGGCCTGACCGGCATCTATGTCCAGGTGATCGACGACCAGCCGGTGGCCATCCAACTGCCGACCAGCGTCGTGCTGGAAGTGATCGAGACCCCGCCGGAAATGAAGGGCGGCACCGCCACCAAGCGCCCGAAGCCGGCCAAGCTGAGCACCGGCCTGGAGATCATGGTGCCGGAGTACATCGCCAACGGCGAACGCGTGCTGGTCAACACCGCAACCGGCGAATTCGGCGGTCGCGCCGACTGAGTGTCGCGGTAGCGCCGAGCCATGCTCGGCGCAAAGCTTCCGACCTCGTCACCAGGCAGCCGCGCCGACCCTGGGTCGGCGCTACCGCGCCTACGGCGCGCTGAAACTCCCACACCCGTGCAACTGGCGCGCTCCCACCGTCAGCATCGCCTTGGCGTCGAACGAATCACCGCTCATGGTGTCCTGGCAGGGTACGCGCTCGATGCTCAACTTCACCGGCGTGCCGTCCGTCGCGGTACCCGCCCACCCGTCGGCACCCTGCGTGGGTGCCGCCACGTCGTACGTCGTCTGGCCATGATCCACCTCGACGCGCAGGCCGACATGGCCGTCTGTACCGACCTGGGCCAGCCAACCGGGCTCGTTGCCGGTTGCACGAAAGGCCTGCGGTGCGGTGCCGCTGGCGGTATCCGCTGAAGCGGGTGATGCCACGGGCGCGGCGGCGGGCTGCACCACGGCAGCGGGCGCGGCCGGCTCATTACCGGACTGGCAGGCGACAGCCAAGGCCACTACGGCAAGCGTGGGCAACAAAAAAAGAGAGGGGCGCATGTAAGCTCCTTGTGTTCTAGCTACACACAGGACGCTAACATCCGCACCGTCAACGCAAGGGCAATGCCGCATCCTGCGGTTCAGCCGGCAGCGTCGGCACCGCCGCCAGATCACGCAGCCGCGCGCGCAGCGATACCAGGTTCGTTTCCAGCGTATCGAGCTCGGCGCGCTGTGCGTCCGGCAACTGCATGCGCATCTGCGTGCGCAGGAGTTTCCAGGCGTCAGGTGCGTTTGCGGCGATGTCCTGCAGCGCCGGCTGCAACGCCGTGAGCTCTGCGGCCTGCGGCAGGCCATAGCCGTTTCCGGCCAGCAACCCCGCCGGTCGCAGCCACTGGCCTGATTCCTCCAACAGCGTTTGTAACTGGCGCGCGCCCTCGCTGTCCGGCTGTTTCAGCAGCGCGTGTTTCAGTTGATCGCGCGCCCGCAGTTCAGCACGCGCGAAGGCTGCCTGCTCCAGCAGCAGCAGACCCGCCGTGGCCCGCAGGCCGCCACGCTGCAGCCACGGCGTGCGCTGATCCGCATCAAGGTCGATCCACGCCCGTGCGTCGCGCGCGGGCAGATTCACCTCCGCGCGGGCGGCAGCAAACAGGGTCGCGAAGTAGCGGTCACTGGACGGGAAGTAGTAGCCGTCACGGATCGCCGCCGCCTGATCGTCCAGCACCGTTTCATCCAGCCGGCCCAGTCGATCCAATCGGCGACGCAGGCCGCGCGGACTGATCCGCTCGATGCCCGGTTCCTGCAGCGCAGGCACGCCGGCCTGCAGCAGCTTGGCGGTCTCGACCGCGCAGTTGTTGCTGACGAAGTAGTAGCGACCGTCATAGCCCCAGTGCACCTGCGCGGTACGCTCGAGCAGGCCGCTGATCTCCGCCGGCGAAAGCTGCAACGGGATCGATGCGAGCCCGCGCAGCTCGACCTTGGTGTATTCGTCGACCACCTGTTGCAGCGGCAGCACGAACAGACGTGACGGATAACCACCGGTCAATCCGCGCCAGCTGGACAGTTCCACGTCGCCCACGAAGGCGCGGAAAGACAGGACACGGTGCTGGTCCAGGTCCAGCCGGCAGTCGGGCCCCGGCGCCCTGCCTTCGCGGCAGATCACCAAGCGCAGCATGCTGTGCCCCCAGCGGCTCATCGGCACGCGGCCGCCTTCGGCGAACAGGTAATCGACTGCGTACACGCGGGCCGGATCCAGCTGCATCAACGCGACAGCGCCCTCCGCTTCGCTGGCCTGCACCAGCGGCAGCGTGGAAGCGCAGGGCGTCGCCTGCAGCGGCGCCGCACCGAAGGTCGTACTGAACCACGCAGCCAATGCCGGGCGCCGGCAGGCAAACTCCGCATCCAGCAGCCAGTGTTCGGCATTGACGGCCAGATACTCCGCCGCACTCTGCCGCTCGTAGGCATCCGGATTTCGATCGGTGAAGTGGTTGGCCCCTCGGCCGAGCTTCCACACCCGGCGCTGCCATCCGGCGAGCTCACGCAGGCGCGGGCTGCGCGACCAGCCGCCACCGGCAGACCGGTCGGCGACGTGCATCAGTTCGTGGATCAACGTGGATCGCAGGGCATCTGCCGCCGCGGGGTCACTGCCGGTGAGCATGCGGCGCGGAAGCAGGATCACGCCGGCAAGCGCCCGCCCGGCCACGTGGGCAGGCAACGCGTCGGAAACGCGCAACGGCACGTCCGCCGGCAGTGCGGCCAGCAGCCCGGCCGGCAGACGGGGCACGACATCGGCTATCGCGTGGTCCAGGCGCGCACGTTCTTCGACGCGCAGTCCTGCATCGGCCGGCGTCAGCTGTACCGCCTGGACGGCGGGCGACAGGCACAGCAGCCCCCACGCCAACCACGCGCGGGGGCGGGCCCGCATCAGCGTGCGAGCAGGGACTGCGCCAGGGCCAGGTCGCTGCGCTCACGCGCGGCGGCATCATGCTCGCGCAGATGTACCAGCGCAGCCTGCAGCCGTGCGCCGCGGATCTGGCCATCGCTGGCCACGAAAGCGGCTGCATCGTCGCGGGCCGCCACGACCACCTTGTCATCGCCGGAGCTGCTGCCCGACGAATTCGACGACGCGCCCGACGCCGAACCGGCCGACGTACCAGCAAAGCTGGAAGCACCCGCTGCCAGCGGCAGGACCAGCAGGGACAGCGCCAAGGGAACCAGCAGCGAAGGCAATCGGGTCATCGTCGGGTTACTCGTGAAGGGTGTGTGCAGAGCGTACCCGACCCATCGCGCGAACGGCGCGTCACAGATCGAAGACCTTGCCGGGGTTCAGCCGCCCTTGCGGATCAAACGCGCGCTTGACCGCTTTCATCAGTGCGATCTCGGCCGGCCCGCGCGTGCTGTCCAGGTACTTCTTCTTGACCAGCCCGATACCGTGTTCGGCGGAGATACTGCCGTCGAAACGCGCAAGCACCTGCGCCAGCAACGTGGTGACGTGCTCGCACTGCTGCACGAATTCCGCGTCGCTGGTGCCTTCCGGCTTGAGCACGTTGATGTGCAGGTTGCCATCGCCGATGTGGCCGAACCACACCACCTCGAACTGCGGGTACGCCTCCCCGATCAGCGCCTGTGTTTCCGCAAGGAAAGCAGGCATCGCCGAGATGCGCACCGATACATCGTTCTTGTAGGGCGTGTAACGCGCGACCGCCTCGGTGATGCCCTCGCGCAAGCGCCACAGCTGCGCCGCCTGCGCGTCGCTGGCACTGACCACGCCATCACTGACCCAGCCATTGCCCATGCAATCCTCGAACGCAGCCATCGCGGCGGCTTCCTGCGCCTCGTCGCCAGCGGCGAACTCGGTCACCACGTAGAACGGATGCACCTCGGCAAAGGGAGCTTGGGCACCATGCGCCAGCACGTGCCGGAGTGCCTTGTCGGTGAAGAATTCAAACGCCTGCAGCTGCAGCCGCGCGCGGAACGCGGAAAACACCTGCATCAGCACGTCGAAACTGGGCACGGCCAGCAACATCACATTGCTGGCCGGTGGCGGGTCGGTCAGCTTGACGGTCGCCTCCACGATCACGCCCAACGTGCCTTCCGAGCCGATCAGCAGTTGCCGGAAGTCGTAGCCGCTGGAGTTCTTGATCAGACCCTTGTTGAGTTCCAGCAGATCACCCTGCGCGGTCACTACCTTCAGCCCGGCGATCCACTCACGCGTGTTGCCGTAGCGGATCACCCGGATGCCGCCGGCATTGGTGGCGATGTTGCCACCGATCGAACACGAACCGCGTGCAGCGAAATCCACCGGGTAGATCAGCCCGTGCTCCAGCGCCGCATTGTGCAGCGCCTCCAGCGGCATGCCCGCCTGCACCACCAGCGTGCGATCCACGGCATCGTAGTGCAGCGCCGCGTTCATCCGTTCCAGGCTCAGCACCAACTCGCCGTTGGCGGCGACCGCGCCACCGGACAGCCCAGTGCGACCGCCGGATGGCACCACCGCGACGCCTTCGGCTGCACTCCAGCGCATCACCGCCTGCACTTCCTCGACACTGCCCGGCAAGGCAATGGCCAGCGGCGCGGGCGTCCAGCGCCGTGTCCAGTCGCGGCCGTAATGCTCCAGGTCTGCGGCATCGGTCTTCAACCGCAGTCCGGGAACGGCCTGCAGCAGGGAAGCAAGGCGGGAATCGGTCATGTCAGTCCAGCGCGGCGCACGAATAGCACGCAAGCGTGCCAGCGGTCGCGTCCAGCGTCCAGCCCCGCTGGCGTTACCGATTGGCTACGGATGCAACCATTTCCGCAGCGCACCATCGCCTTCGCCATCTGGCATAGTGGACAGCCCTTGCCCCACTGGCCGTGCCGTCCCATGTCGCCGAAGAAGACCTCCTACCCCAAGCAGGATATCCGCGTGCTGTTGCTGGAGGGGGTGAGCCAGACCGCCGTGGATGTGTTCACCGCGGCCGGTTACAGCCAGATCGAACTGCATTCCAAAGCGCTGCCCGAGGCCGAGCTGAAGGCCCGCATCGCCGAAGCGCACATTGTCGGCATCCGCTCACGCAGCCAGTTGTCGGCCGACGTACTGGCCGAGGCCAAGCGGGTGATCGCGGTGGGCTGTTTCTGCATCGGCACCAACCAGGTCGACCTGGACGCCGCCGAGCTGGCCGGCATCCCGGTGTTCAACGCGCCCTACTCCAATACCCGCAGCGTGGCCGAACTGGTGATTGCCGAGGCGATCATGCTGACCCGCGGCATCCCGCAGAAGAACGCCGAGTGCCATCGCGGTGGCTGGTCGAAGTCGGCCGCCGGCAGCCACGAAGTCCGCGGCAAGACGTTGGGCATCATCGGCTATGGTCATATCGGCACCCAGGTCGGCGTGCTGGCCGAATCCCTTGGCCTGCAGGTGATCTTCCACGACGTGGAAGCCAAGCTGGCGCTGGGCAACGCGCGTGCGGCCGCCAGTCTGGATGACCTGCTGTCGCGTTCGGACATCATCACCCTGCACGTACCGGAAACCGCCGCTACGCAGTGGATGATCGGCGCGACCGAGCTGGCGAAGATGCGCCGCGGCGCGCACGTCATCAATGCCGCGCGCGGCACCATCGTGGATATCGACGCGCTGGACGCGGCGCTGCAGGCCGGCCATATCGGCGGCGCCGCACTGGATGTGTTCCCGGTGGAGCCCAAGGGCAACGGCGATGCCTTCGAAAGCCCGTTGACCGCGCACGACAACGTGATCCTGACCCCGCACGTGGGCGGCAGCACGCTGGAAGCCCAGGACAACATCGGCATCGAAGTGGCCGCCAAGCTGGTGCGTTACAGCGACAACGGCAGCACGCTGTCGGCGGTGAACTTCCCGGAAGTGACCCTGCCCGAGCACCACGGCAGCCTGCGCCTGCTGCACATCCATCGCAACGTGCCCGGCGTGCTGTCCAAGGTCAACGAGATCTTCTCGCGCCACAACGTGAACATCGACGGGCAGTTCCTGCGCACCGACACCAAGGTCGGCTACGTGGTGATCGACATCACCGCCAGCGTCGAACAAGCCGCCGCCGTCCGCGACGAACTCGCCGCGATCACCGGCACCCTGCGCACCCGCGTGCTGTACTGATAAAAAAGGGGACGGAGGGGGTTAAGTCGTTATCGGCCCTCTCTGCGCGGCCGATAACGACTTAACCCCCTCCGTCCCCTTTTTCGGTCTACCGCCAGCGCTGGGCCATGCGCTGCAGTGAGGGGTCGGCTTCGGGGTCCGCAGCGATCTGTGCGATGTCGCGCCAGGCCAGTTCCAGCGACTCTTCGCTGACGACGAAGGCTTCGGAGGTGCCGGCACGCACCACGAAACGCACGTCGTAATGCCAGTGCCCCGGCACGTCGGTACGCGCCGGTATCCAGTGCTTGTCCAGATCGAATATCGCGGAATGCTCCATTCGGAGCCCATCCAGGCCGGACTCTTCTTCCGCTTCGTTCAGTGCCACACGCGCCAGGTCGCGATCGCCATCCGCATGTCCGCCCAACTGCAGCCATCGCGCCAGTTTGCGGTGATGGGTCAGCAGCACGCGTCGCCCGTCGGCGCTCACCAGCCACGCGCTGCCGGTGAAGTGGCCGGCGAGACGCTCGCGCAGGAAGGGATTGAGAGGATCGTCCAGAAGTGTGCTGAATTCGTCAGCGAGCGCAGCCTGATCAGGTACTCGGAGCGCATGATCCCGTAACAATTGACGAAGCTGATCGTCAAGCGCGGCAACGGTTGTAGTTGTTTCCGACATGTCCTATGCGTGTTCAGCAAACCAATCGGCCATTATCGCCACAAATGTTGCACATGCGGCTTGTGCATCACCTTCAGCTTTGGCTAAGGTACAGCGAGCCATTCGCATGGCCTTCACTTACCACACGCGTCGGCGGCCACGTATCGCCGACTGCTCCACGATGACTTAGGGAAGTACCGCATGCTGAAAGCTCTGTTGAGGGTCAAACCGGTTGAGCCAGCCGGACACGTAGACGCTGGCGAACCCATCGAAGGCAGCCTGGACGGCGAAGCCACCCTGAAACGGACGCTCACGGCAAAACACCTGATCCTGCTCGGCATTGGTGCCGTGATCGGTGCGGGCATCTTCGTACTCACCGGACAGGCAGCCGCCAATCATGCCGGCCCCGCGATCATGCTGTCCTTCGTGCTGGCGGGCCTGGCCTGCGCACTGGCGGGCCTGTGCTACGCAGAGTTCGCCGCGATGATGCCGGTGTCCGGCAGCGCGTACTCCTACTCCTATGCCACCCTGGGCGAAGGCATGGCCTGGTTCATCGGCTGGTGCCTGGTGCTGGAATACCTGTTCGCCTCGGCCTCGGTCGCGGTCGGCTGGTCGGCCTATCTGATCAGCTTCATCACCACCACGCTCAACATGCCGTTCCCGGATGCGCTGAGCGCAGCGCCGATCGCGTGGACCGGCCAGGAGTTCATCGCCTCGGGCAAGCTGTTCAACCTGCCGGCCGTGCTGATCGTGGCTGCCGTCTCCGGGCTGTTGTACGTGGGCATCACCCAGTCGGCCTTCGTCAACGCGATCATCGTGGCGATCAAGGTCACCGTCATCTGCCTGTTCATCGGCTTTGGCGCGACCCATATCGATCCGGCGAACTGGACTCCCTTCATCCCCGAGAACACGGGCGTGAGCGGTGAGTTCGGCTGGAGCGGCGTGTTCCGTGCCGCCACCATCGTGTTCTTCGCCTACATCGGTTTCGATGCGGTCTCCACCGCGGCGGGCGAGACCAAGGACCCCCAGCGCAACATGCCGATCGGCCTGCTGGGCTCGCTGGCGGTGTGCACCATCGTCTACATCATCGTCTGCGCCGTGCTGACAGGCATGATGCCGTACCACCTGCTCGGCACCGACAAGCCGGTTGCCACCGCGCTGGAGCCGTATGCCAGCTTGAGCTGGTTGAAGACCGCCGTGGAGATCGGCGCCATCGCCGGCCTGTCGTCGGTGGTGCTGGTGATGATGATGGGCCAGACCCGCATCGCGTACACCATTTCCCGCGACGGCCTGCTGCCGAAGTTCTTCGGCAAGATCCACCCGCGTTTCAACACCCCGTACTGGGCCACGATCGTGGTGGGCGTGCTGGCCGCCGCGCTGGCCGGCATGGTGCCGCTGAACGTGCTGGGTGAACTGGTGTCGATGGGGACCCTGCTGGCCTTCGCCACGGTGTGCGTGGGCGTGCTGGTGCTGCGTTATACCCGCCCGGAACTGGAGCGTCCGTTCCGCGTGCCGCTGGTCTGGGTCATCTGCCCGCTCGGTGCGGCGATGTGCCTGTTCCTGTTCTGGCAGGCCTTCGTGGTGCATTGGCATCTGTTCCTCGGCTGGACCTTCCTGGGCCTGCTGATCTACTTCGGCTACGGCATGCGTAACAGCAAGCTCGCCAAGTCTCCCTGATGCATCGACGGGCCGGCTCCTTTGCCGGCCCGTTCGGTATCATGCCGCACCCTTTGCAGGCCCTTCGGCCTGCCCGCACCGAAAGACCATCACACCATGCTCAAGCAACTGTGGGCCACCAAGCATCCGCACGCCGCCCATGAAGACGCCAACGGTCTCAGCCTGACCCGTACCCTGGGGCCATGGGGACTGACGGCGCTGGGCATCGGTGCGGTGATCGGCGGTGGCATCTTCGTCATCACCGGCCAGGCCGCCGCCAACCACGCCGGGCCGGCGATCATGCTGTCCTTCGTGCTGGCCGCCATCTGCTGCGGCTTCTGTGCACTGGCCTACGCCGAGTTCGCCGCGATGGTGCCGGTATCCGGCAGTGCCTACAGCTACACCTACGCGACCTTCGGCGAGCTGGCGGCCTGGTTCATCGGCTGGATGCTGGTGCTGGAATACGGCGTATCCGCGTCGGCCGTCGCGGTCAGCTGGACCGGCTACTTCCTCAGTCTGCTCAGCCACTTCGACATCCACCTGCCTGCCGCGCTGGTCAGCGCACCGCTGGATGGGCAGCTGCGCCCGACCGGCGCCATCGCCAACGTGCCGGCCGCGCTGCTGGTGCTGGCGCTGACGTGGCTGTGCTACCACGGCATCCGCAAGTCGTCGGCGATGAACATGGCGATGGTGATCCTGAAAACGGGCCTGATCGTGCTGGTCATCGCCGTCGGCTGGAAGTACGTCGACACCGCCAACTGGCATCCGTTCATCCCGGAAAACACCGGTCCCGGCCAGTTCGGCATGGAAGGTGTGCTGCGTGGCGCGGCGATGGTGTTCTTCGCCTACATCGGCTTTGAAGCGGTGTCCGTGGCGGCGCAGGAATCGCATCGTCCGCAGCGCGACATGCCGATCGGCATGATGCTCTCACTGGTGATCTGCACGGTGCTGTACATCGCCATGGCCGCGGTGATGACCGGCCTGGTGCCGTATCAGCTGCTGGGTACCGACGAACCGGTGGTCACCGCCGTAGCCGCCCACCCGACGCTCGGCTGGTTGCGCGTCGTCGTGGAAATCGGCGCCCTGGTGGGCCTGTCGTCGGTGGTGCTGGTGATGATCATCGGCCAGCCGCGCATCTTCATGATCATGGGCCGCGACGGCCTGCTGCCGCCGTTGTTCACCAAGATCCATCCGAAGTACCGCACCCCGCACATCAACACCGTGATCACCGGCATCGGCATTGCGCTGCTGGCGGCGCTGTTCCCGCTGGACGTGCTGGGTGAGCTGACCTCGATGGGCACCCTGATCGCCTTCGCGGCGGTGTGCGCCGGCGTGCTGGTGCTGCGCCACACCCAGCCGGACCTGCCGCGGCCGTTCCGCATCCGCGCCGCGTGGCTGGTGTGCAGTCTGGGCGTGCTGAGCTGCCTGGCGCTGCTGTCGGCCATGACGGTCCATAACTGGATGCTGATGGGCGTGTGGACGGCGGTGGGCTTTGCGATCTACTTCGGCTACGGCTACCGCCACAGCCGCCTGCGCGGGAAGTAATCAGGGTTTCGCCGAGCGGTGTCGGTAGCGCCGAGCCATGCTCGGCGAGCGCAGCGGCCAAGGCCAGAAGCGGACGGACAGCGGCCGTCACTACCGAGGCAGGCACAGCCCCCAACGTGGTCGGCGGGACCGGATAGAATGTGGGCCATGAACGCGCCCACTTTCCCCTACGACACCCAGCGCCTGAGTGAACTGGCGCAGCTGCTGATCGACAACATCCGCGAGCTGGCCCAGGCCGGCTGGACGCCGGCGACCAGCAGCAACTTCTCCCATCGGCTGGACGACCACCATGCCGCGATCACGGTCTCCGGCCGCGACAAGGGCCGGCTGATCGAAGACGACATCATGGTCGTCGACTTCGACGGCAAGGCCGTCGGCCGCCCGCTGCGCCCGTCCGCCGAAACCCTGCTGCATACCCAGCTGTATCGCCGCTTTCCGGAAGTGGGCTGCGTGCTGCATACGCATTCGCCGGTGCAGACGATCGCCTCGCGCCTGTATGCACCGCAGGGCCACATCCGCCTGGAAGGCTATGAGCTGCTGAAGGCCTTCGCCGGCAACAGTACGCACGAAATGGCCATCGACGTGCCGGTGTTCGCCAATACCCAGGACATGGACGTGCTGTCGGCACAGGTCGATGCCCTTTTGGACACGCAGTGCCTGTGGGGCTACCTGATCGATGGCCACGGCCTGTACGCATGGGGCCGCGACATGGCCGAAGCGCGGCGCCATCTGGAAGCCTTCGAGTTCCTGTTCCACTGCGAGCTGGAACTGCGCCGCCTGCGCAACTGACACGCCGTGGGTGCCGGGTCAGATGCCGGATTGGAATCTGACCCCCGCCCGCCGCGCTGCTACCCTGTCTTCCCCCACCTTGTTCAAGCTGCCGCCATGAGCCGACTGCGCATCTACAACGACACTGCCCCCGACGCGCCGCTGCTGGATACCCAGGACGGTGCGCAGATTGCCGCCGAACTGCAGAAGATCGGCGTGACCTTCGAGCGCTGGACCGCCAGCCAGGCCGTTGCCCCCGGCGCCAGCCAGGACGAGGTGTTTGCCGCCTACCGCAGCGACATCGATCGGCTGGTCGCCGAGCGCGGCTTCAAGAGCGTGGACGTGGCCTCGATCGCGCCGGACAACCCGAACCGCGCCGAGCTGCGGAAGAAATTCCTCGACGAACACTTCCACAAGGAGGACGAAGTGCGTTTCTTCGTCGCCGGCTCCGGGCTGTTCACCCTGCACGTGGACGAGAAGGTCTACGAGATCGAGTGCGTCAAGAACGACCTGATCGCCGTGCCGGACAGTGTCAATCACTGGTTCGACATGGGCGATGAGCCGAGCTTCGTGGCGATCCGCTTCTTCACCGAAGCCGATGGCTGGGTCGGGCATTTCACCGGCACCGACATCGCGCAGAAGTTCCCCCGCTACGTGCCTACCCAGGACTGAATCGCCATGCAGCCCCGCGTCATCCTCACCGATATCGAAGGCACCACCAGCAGCATCTCGTTCGTCAAGAACGTGCTGTTCCCGTATGCGCGCAAGGCGCTGCCCAGTTTCATCGCGACCCACGGCAACGAACCGGACGTGCGGCGGTGGCTGGACGCCGTAGCGACCGAAATCGGCGGTGCCTGCCAGGACAGCCTGGTGGCGGAAACGTTGCAGGGCTGGATCGACCAGGACCGCAAGCACACCGCGCTGAAAGCGCTGCAGGGAAAGATCTGGGAGACCGGCTACCGCAATGGCGATTACAAGGCGCACTTCTATCCGGAAGTGGCCGCCGTGCTGAAGGGCTGGCATGCCGCGGGATTGCCGCTGAATGTGTATTCGTCCGGATCGGTGCCGGCGCAGAAGCAGTTCTTCGGTTTCAGCGACGCCGGTGACCTGACCGCCCTGGTATCGGGCTGGTTCGACACGGAAATCGGTGGCAAGCGCGAGGCGGAAAGCTACCGCCGCATCGTCGATACGATCGGCGTACCGGCCGGCGAGATCCTGTTCCTGTCCGATGTGGTGGAAGAGCTCGATGCCGCGCGCGACGCCGGATTGCAGACGCGGCTGTTGGATCGGCTGGACGACTACCCGCTGCCACGCAGCGGTGAAGCGACGCACGGCCACGAGCGCGTGGAGAATTTCCAGCAGATCGCGTTCTGACGGTTGCGCCGCTGCGCTCGCCGAGCGTGGCTCGGTGCTACCAGACCCCGATAAACTGGTGACGGCGGCACCCGCGATATCCCGGTAGCGCCGAGCCATGCTCGGCGGGGGCCTTCCCGCGAAAATCCGCCGAGCACGGCTCGGCGCTACCGCGTTGCGTGTACCCCGCGAATATCGCCGAGCGTCTGCACGCGCATCGCCGCGCGCAGCGTCGCGGCGTCACGGTCAGATCGTACGCGTAGCACACGGCGCTCACCCGACAGCAGGTCCAGCAGGTTGTCTTCCAGCACCACCTCGTGCGGGCCAAAATCGATCCACGCCGCACGCACCAGACCCCGCGCCTGCAGCACCACCTCAAGCTGATCGCCCTCGCCCTGCAGGCTCGCCTGCACCTGGTCGGCCTGCAGCGCCTGATCGCGCGCTTCGACGAAGCTGACCACCTGCCGCGACACCACCCGCTCATCCTGCAGGAGCTCGACCACGGCAATCGTGCGCGCAGGGTCCTCCACCCCCAGCAATCGGGCATCCCCCAGCCGCCCGACCTCGGTCGCAGAACCGGGCGCGAGCACGATGGCCTGTTGCCTACGGCTTATCTCACGACCGTCCAGGGCCATTACCCGCAGCCGCCAGTCAACCCGCTGCGGTGTGGGCGTATCGTTCAACAGGCTGATCCGGGTCATGCCGTCATCGCGCAACGCCGCCACCGCAAGGTCGGCGAAGAAGCGCCGCGCCTGGAAATGCAGCGCCTTCCAGTGGCCGTCATGGTCCAGGCCGGACCACGAAGCGCCCGGCCACACATCGTTGAGCTGCCAATAAAGCGAGCCCATCGTGTAGGGGCGCGATGCGCGATGGTGCAGCGCGGCCAACTGGATACCCTCCGCCTGCATCACTTGGCCGAGATACAGGAACGCGGCGAAATCGCGCGGTTCGCCGTAGCCCAGTCGGATGTAGTGCAACAGCCGTTCGTTGCCCTGCCCAGCCATGAATTTCTGATGCGCCTGTATCACCGGGCTGTCGATACGCTGTTCCGCGCGCGGCGCAATGCGGTCGACCATCGCCTGCGACGGCCATGACTGCAGGCCGTATTCGGACATGAAGCGGGGAGTCTCGCGCAGGTAGGCCGTCACCGGCAGCGCCGGATTACCCCATACCTGCCAGTAGTGCTTGTCGCCCCGCGTGGAGTCGTTGGCCTTCGTGTCCAGATCGTTGCTCGGCGAGCTGGACCAGTACGGCACCCCCAGCGCTTCCTCAGCCACGACCCGGCGCAGGTCGTTGCCGAACAGATCAACATAGCCCTGCCACACCTTGGCGGCGAACACAGGATCGGCCTTCTCCAGATCGCGGCCATGCCCCCAATCCTTCCAGGCCGTCTCTTCTTCGTTGTTGCCACACCACAACACGATGCTGGGGTGGTGACGCAGGCGGCGGACGTTGTCGCGCGCTTCCGCTACCACGCTCTGGCGGAACGCCGGATCGTAGCCCGGCTGCATGCCGCCACCGAACATGAAGTCCTGCCAGACCAGCAGGCCGAGCTCGTCGGCGATGTCGAAGAAGGCGTCGTCCTCGTAATAGCCGCCGCCCCAGTTGCGCAGCATGTTCATGTTGGCGTCGCGCGCCGCGGTCAGGATCGTACGCAGACGCGATGTGTCCACCCGCGCAGGGAACGCGTCGAACGGAATGACGTTGGCCCCCTTGGCGAATATCTCGCGTCCGTTGATCACGAAGGCAAAGCCTTGCCCACCGTCGACATCGTCCTGCCGCCGCAGTTCAATGCTGCGCAGGCCGATGCGGCGTTCTGCGCGCAACGCGGGATCCTCATCGCGACCGAGTGACGCGTGCACGGTATAGCGGTCCTGCGCGCCTTGACCGGCCGGCCACCAGCGGCGGGGCTGGTCGATCTGCAGGGGCACGTCGATCTGCTGCTCGCCCGGCTGCAACAACGCGTTGTGCTGTGCACGCGCCACAATGCGGCCCTCCGGGTCGCGCACGTCCACGTCGAGCATCGCCGAGGCCGCCGCGCCTTCGTGCCGCACCGCAACCTGTGCGGTCAACAGTGCTGCATCCGCATCCAGCCGGTCCGTGCGCACGGCGAGGTCGTCGATACGGTGCGCGCCCCAGGTCTCCAGCCGGACCGGACGCCACACACCCGCCGTGATGTAACGCGGGCCCCAGTCCCAGCCGAAGTGATACGCCGGCTTGCGCACGAAGTTGCCCACCATCGCATCGCGCGGCTCGTCGCCATAGGGCGACGGATAGTTGCCCGCGATCTTGTGCGGCATCGCCTGCACGCTCGGCAGCAGCGTGGTGATCGGCGAGCGGAACACGATGCGCAGCGTGTTGCCACGTGGCTGCAGCCGCCCATCCACCCGTGCGGTCCAGCTGCGGTGCGCGTTGTCGGCACGCAGCAACGGCTGGCCGTTGAGTTCGACCTCGGCAAAGGTATCAAGCCCCTCGAATACCAGCTCGGCATGGGGGCGCGCCAGGGCTGCGGCGGCGACATCGAAGGTGGCGCGGTATTCCCAGTCGGCCAGGCCGATCCACTGCAGCGATGCTTCGGGTGCGCCGACATAGGGGTCCGGGATCAGCGCATGGGCCAGCAGGTCGGTGTGTACGCTGCCGGGCACCTGCGCCGTTCGCCAGGCGCTGGCGCGGGGATGCGCCGACGCCTGCGCGTTGCCGGGCAGCAGGCGGAACTCCCACCGTGCGTCCAGGACCGCAGCGGGCGCCTGCGCTGGCATGAGCAGCAGCATCGCGGCAATGGCCAAGCACCACAAGGTGATTCTGGTCTGCATGTCGATACCTGGAAGGTGGGCGGGCTTGCGCCGCCGGATGGACATCCGCCGGGCATGGCCCGGCGTTACCGACAGCTCCGGTTTCAGGCCTTGGGCCGGACCACGTTCAGCACTTCGTAGCAGGCACCCATGGTGTGGTAATCCACCTTGCCGGCCGGGCTCTTTTCGTCACTGTACTTGCGGTTATCCGCGTCGAGGATGCGGAACCATGCGCCGTACTGGTGATCGACGAAATGTTCCCACGAATACGCCCAAAGCCGGTCGTACCACGCCCAGTACTGCGCGTCGCCGGTGCGTTGCGCCAGCACCGCGGCGGTGGCCAGCGTTTCGGCCTGCACCCAGAAATACTTGTCGTCGTCGCAGACGCTGCCATCGGGAGCGAAGCCGTAGTACAGGCCACCGCGCTCGCGGTCCCAGCTGCGTTCCACCGCCGCGTCGAACAGATGGCGTGCCAACGGCACCAGCCAGTCGGCCTGCACATGACGGTCCAGGATCAGCAGCAGCTTGGCCCACTCGGTCTGATGGCCGGGCTGGAAGCCCCACGGACGGAACAGGTGCTTGGGATCATCCAGGTTGTACTTCCAGTCGACATTCCACTCGCTGTCATAGTGTTCCCAGACCAGGCCGTCGGCGTTGGCCGCCTGGCGGCGCGTCATGATGTCGGCCAACTGCAATGCACGATCCAGGTAGCGCTGTTCGCCACTGCTCTCGTACGCCGCCAGCATCGCTTCGCACATGTGCATGTTGGCGTTCTGGCCGCGGTAGCCACTGAAATTCCACTGCGCGTCGGCTTCATCGCGGTACAGCCCGTACGGCGCTTCGTAGAATCGCGTCTCCAGCAACTGCCAGGTTTCATCCATCCAGCCGCGCGCTTCTTCGATGCCGGCCTTCAGTGCGCAGCTGTAGGCCAGCAGCACGAACGCCACGCCGTAGCAATGGTTCGTATCGTCTTCCACCACGCCATCGCGCAGCGTCCAGGCATAGCCGCCTGTCGCGGGATTGCGATGCACATCGCGCAGGTAACGCACGCCGTGGGTGACGCCTTCCAGGTAGGCGGCATCGCCGAACTCGCGGTAGGCCATCGCATAGTCGAAGACAAAGCGGGTGCTGCTGACCAGGTGCCGATGCCCTGCGTCGTAGACGCTGCCATCGTCACGGAAGTAGTGGAAGAAGCCGCCCTGCGGATCGATGCAGCGCGGATGGTAGAACGCCATCGTGTGGGCGATGTGGCCGCGCAGGAAGGCGGGCGAACGGAAGTCCGGGGTCTGCATCATCAGTGGGTCTCCTCGGGTTGCTGCAACAAGGCATCGACTTCGGCGCGCGACGGCATGGCCGCGAACGCACCCTTGCGGGTCACCGCCAATGCCCCGACGGCAGCGCCGAAGCGCAGCACCGCGCGCATCGCCGTGGGATCAGCGCAGAACGCCGGCAATCCGGCGGCATCCACGCCACGCTCGACCAGGGCGGTCAGCAGGCCACCGACGAACGCATCACCGGCGGCGGTACTGTCCACCGTCGGCACGCTGAAGCTTTCCACCTGGCCGCTGCTGTCACGGGCATGCCACTGCAGCGGCGCCGCTCCGTCAGTGACCACCACCCAACGTGCGTGCGCGCCCAGCAATCGCTGCAGCACCTGCTCGGCACCCTGGGCCCCCAGCGGGGCCGCGAGGTAGTCCAGTTCCTCGCGCGAGAGCTTGACCACGTCGGCCAGTTCCAGCGCCTGCCACAGCGTCGGCAGCGGGTCAGCGTCGGTCGGCCACAGCGCCGGGCGCAGGTTGAGGTCCAGGCTGACCAGCGCACCCGAAGCGCGCGCACGCTGCATGCCCTCGAACGTGGTCCGTGCGATCTCCGCCTCGGTCAGGCTGTTGGAACAGACATGGAAGCAGCTCGCCTGGTCGAAGCACCCTGCCTGGAAATCGGCGGCGCGGAACAACAGATCCGCAGCCGGCGGGCGGTAGAAGCTGAAACTGCGCTCGCCGTGTGCATCCAGCGCCACGAAGGCCAGCGCGGTCTTCGCCGCGTCGGTGCGCGCAATGAAGTCGGTTCCCACGCCATGCTGCTGCAGGCTGTCGGCTAGGAAATCGCCGAACATGTCACGCCCCAGCATGCCGACGAACTGGGTGCCCACGCCAAGCCGGGCAGCGGCCACGGCGACGTTGGCCGGCGCGCCGCCGGCGTACTGCAGGAAGGCCCGCGGCTGCTCGGGCGATGCCGGCGGCTGCGCTAATAGATCGATCAAAATCTCGCCGAAGCAGACAATGTTGCCCATCTGACTCAGCCTCCGCGCGGTGCGATGGCCGGCAGGCGGGCGCCTGACAGGCCGAAGAAGATCACGTAGCCGTAGCACAGCAGCGGCAGGATGAAGCTCGGCTGCAGACCGATATGGTCAGCCAGCACGCCCTGCAGGTACGGCACCAGCGCGCCACCGACGATGGCCATGATCAGCAGGCTCGACGCCTTGTTGGTCAGCGGCCCCAGACGCTCGATGCCGAGCGCGAAGATGGTCGGGAACATGATCGAGTTGAACAGGCCGATGGCCACCACCGAGTACAGCGCGACCTGACCCGAGCTGGCCATGGTGGTGCCCAGCAGCACCACGTTGATGGCGGCGAACAGGGCCAGCATGTGGCGTGGCGAGTAACGGGTCAGCAGCGCCGAGCCAGCGAAACGGCCGATCATCGCCATGGTCCAGTACGCAGACACGTAATGGGTGGCCTGCTGCTCGGTGAAGCCGCCGATGGTCGGCATCGACAGGTAGTTGACCAGGAAGCTGCCGATGGACACTTCGGCGCCGACGTAGAAGAAGATGCCCAGCACCGCGAACAGCAGGTGGCGGTGACGCAACGCGGCGCCGTAGCTCTGCTGCGGGCCATCGTCCACCTTCTCCACAGCCTCGCTCAGCGTGGGCAGGCGGAACAGATAGACGAACAACGCCAGCAGCACCAGCGCGATCGCCAGGCCGATGTACGGGCCCTGCACCGACTGCGCTTCGGCTGCGCGGTAAGCCGCCTGTTCGGCCACCGACAGTGCATTGATTTCATCGGCACTCTTCACCGTGTTGCCGAGGATCAACAACCCGCCGAAGATCGGTGCGATGGCCGTGCCCAGCGAGTTCAGCGCCTGCGCAAGGGTCAAGCGGCTGGAACTGGTTTCCACCGGCCCCAGCAGCGCGACGTACGGGTTGGCGGCCACCTGCAGCACGGTGATGCCGGTAGCAAGCACGAACAGCGCGCCCAGGAACGCACTGTACTCACGCAGCTCGGCCGCAGGCCAGAAGCCCAGCGCGCCCACGCCGGCGATCAGCAGGCCGGCCACGATGCCTTTCTTGTAGCCCAGGTGGGCCACCAGCCGGCCCGCAGGCAGCGACATCAGGAAGTAGGCACCGAAGAAGGTGAACTGCACGAGCATCGCGCGCGCATAGTTGAGCTCGAATACCGCCTTCAGATGCGGGATCAGGATGTCGTTGAGGCAGGTCAGGAAGCCCCACATGAAGAAGATCGTGGTGGCTACGCCCAGCGCCATGCGGGTGTTGACCGGCGGTGCGCCTTGCCCGGGCGTGGTGTTGAAACGGGGCGTTGATGAAATCGGCATGCGGGTTCGCGCCTCGGTGCGCGTAGGTTGAATGTGGAAGGGAGTCAGTTCGGACGGGCCGCGCTGCTTTCGCGGATGCGCAGCTGCACGGGGGCAACGGTGCGCACGGGCGGCGCATCGGGAGACTGTACGCGCTGCAGCAGCAGCTCGGCGGCTTGCCGACCGCGCGCGCGCGGGTCGACGGTCAGCGTGGTCAGCGGCGGCACCGCCACCGACGCTTCGGGAATGTCATCGAACCCGGTCACGGCGAAGTCGCCGCCCGGACGGATGCCGCGTGAGGTCAGGCCCAGCATCAGGCCCAGCGCCACGGTGTCGTTGTAGCAGACGGCTGCGCTCGGACGCAGGCCATCGACAAACAGCTCATCCACCCGCCGCGCCGCTTCAAGGCGGTTGGGCGCTGATTCGATCAGCCATTGCGGCGTCACCGCAAGGTTCGCTTCAGCCAGCGCCTGCTGATAACCGGCGCGGCGCTGCTCGCAGGAACTGGAATCGGCGTGACCCCCGAAGAAGGCGATGTCACGGTGTCCGCGCTCGATCAGGTGGCGGGTTGCCAGGTACGCGCCCTGCTGGTTGTCCAGCGCCAGGAAATCCCAGTCCGCCCCGACCAGCGCACGATTGAACAGCAGCACGTTGGCCGTGGGGCCCAACGCCTGGCGTACCTGTGCCGTGTCGCTGCCCTCGGCCGGCGACAGGATCAGGCCTGCCGGCGTGTGCTCCATCAGCGTGCCCAGCACGGCCTGCTGGCGCTGCGGCGATTCACCCGTACTGCCCAGCAGCGTCACATACCCCTGCTCGCCCAGCGCCTCGTCCACGCCCGCGGCGAATTCCGCGAAGAACGGATTGGACAGGTCGTTGATCACCAGCGCCACGCTGGACGAGGTGCGACGGCGCAGGTTCGCCGCCGCACGGTTGTAGACATACCGCTGTCGCCGCAGCTCGGCTTCCACCTTGGCGCGCGTATCCACGTTCACCAAGGGGCTGCCCCGCAGCACCAGCGATACGGTCGCCCGTGACACGCCGATCGCCTGGGCGATGTCGGTCACGGTGACGGCACGCTCCCCGCCTTTGCGCGGGGGCTTTGTGCTGCTGGCGTCATTCATCCTGGAATGGACCCTGGGATCGGATAGGTACCTGAATCATAGCGGGCGCAGCCTGCCATGCCACGGGTGCATGCAGCGAAGGCATCGCAACGCTTCATTCCAGCACGCTGCCCGGCGCGGCGCAGTAAGACACCGGCAGGTCCTTGGTCGCGGTTCCCCAGCCCTGCTGCGGTGCCTGCGCACCCAGTGTCCAGGTGATGTCGGCGCCACGGCGCAGGGTTTCCCAGTCCAGCCACACGGCCGAATGCGCCTTGCCATCCACGTCCACGCCCTGCACGTACTGCAGCGCACGACCGTCCGCGCCAGGGGCCCGCAGGGTCAGCTGACGGCCATTGCCGAGGGCGACATCCACCTTGGCGAAGCGCGGCGCGTGCAGCAGGAACTCACCGCTGCCCGGCACGGCCGGATACAGGCCGAGCGCACTGAACAGGTACCACGCCGACATGGTGCCCAGGTCGTCGTTGCCGGTCACGCCATTGGGTGCGTTGGTGAACAACTGCTGCGCGGCACGCACCACCGTGGCCGTCTTCCAGGGCTGCCCGATCAGCGTATACATCCACGGTGCGTGCAGGTCCGGTTCGTTGTTGGGGTTGTAGCGGTACTGGTTGTAATAGCTGTATGGGCCCACCACCCATTCCTTGCGCGCGGCCTGCAGCGGATCGGCCAGCAGGGCATCCATCGCGAAGAACGCATCCAGTCGCTTGCCGGCCTGCTCGCGGCCGTGCATCGCGTCCACCAGTCCGGGGACGTCCTGCTGCGCCAGCCACTGGTACTGCCACGCGGTGCCCTCATGGAAGCCATGGTGCGAACGCGGGCTGTAGTGACCATCGGACGGGGTGTACCACTGTTCGCCCTCGGTGCGCGGCCGCGGGAAGCCGGTGAACCCGGTCTCTTCGTCGCGCACCGACACGTCCCATACGTTGCGCCAGTTACGTCCACGCTGACGCAGGATGGCCGCGTCGGCGGCATGCCCCAGGCCATCGGCCATCTGCGCGAGCGCGCAGTCGGCCAATGCATATTCCAGGGTCGCCGAGCCACCATGGTGCGGATCCACGTCCATGCCCTTGGACGGGAATGCGCGGTCATACACCACATACCCCTTGTCGAGGTAGGACGGGTTTCCCGAGCGGCCGGCCGCACGGGAGTTCAACGGCGGCACGTCGAAGGCGTTGCGACGCAGCGCCGACCACGCTTCCTGCTCACGGCCTTCCAACGCACCGAAACGCCACAGGTCGGCCATGAACGGCGTTACCGGGTCACCGGTCATGATGTTGGTTTCGAAGTTGGCATAGCCCCAGCGCGGCAGCCAGCCCCCTTGCTCGTCGATGGCCAGCAACGTGCGGCCGATATCGCGCGCCACCTTCGGCCGGGTCAGCGCCAGCCACTGGTTCTGCGCGCGGTAGGTATCCCACAGCGAGAAATACTCGTAATACGTCCAGCCGTCGGCGCGATGGATCACATCGTCGTAGCCCCGGTAACGACCATCAGCATCACTGCCGGTCAGCGGCTGCAGCAGCGCGTGGTACAGCGCGGTGTACAACACGGTGCGGTCATCCTTGCTGCCGCCGTCCAGTTTCACCGTCGACAGTTCCTCGCGCCACGCCTCCTGCGCGAGGCCGCGCATGCGGTCGAAGCTGAGCAGCTTGCCGCCCTGCATGCCGTCGCTGCGCATGTTGGTGCGCGCACCTTCCGCGTCCACGTGCGAGATCGCGCTGACCGCTGTCACTGCACGGCCCTTCGCCATGTCGAAGCTCAACCACGCACCGTTCGGCTTGGCCTCGCCTTCCATGCTGTGGCGTGCGCCGGCCAGGCCGCGCTCTTCGCCCCACACCCCGTGGGCCTTGAACGGACGATCGAACTCGATGCGGAACCACGTCGTGTACTGATGGCCACCGCAGAAGCTCTTGGTGACCAGCTTGCCTTCCACCACGCGATCACCGACCACATCAATCACGCTGCCGATCACCGAATGGCGTTCGTTGGCCTGGCCGACGTTGACCAGCACGTGACCTTCTTTCTGGCCTGCCGCGAAGGTGTAGCGCTCGGCGGCGGCACGCGTGCGCGCGGTCGCTTCGGCATCGATGCCGCCGTAGCTCGTCAGCTTCACCCGGTAGTAACCGGCCTGCCCCACTTCACCGGCGTGGTCGTAGGTGGAGGCATACGCCTTGTGGTCGAAGGCCTTGGGATTGGTGATGTCGAAATCGCCGCCCGCGCCGATGGTGCCGGTGACCGGCAACACGGAGACCTGGCCCCCCTGCTCCCAGCATCCTGCGCCGGACAGGAACGAATGGCCGAAGCCGCGGATTTTCTCGTCGTCGTAGCGCCAGCCGGCATAGTGGCTGCCGATCGGGCTGACCTGGATCAGGCCGAACGGTGCCGAGGCACCCGGGTACGTGTTGCCGTCGTCCTTGCTGCCGATGAAGGTGTTCACTTCCCGCTCGAGCGCAGCCGGTGCCGCCTGCAGCGCGGGTGCGACGGACAGGGCGATCACGCACACCAGTGAGGCGAGAGGCGTGAAGACACGCAGGGGGGAACAACGTCGGAAGGTCACGTTCACTGGCTCCTTGAGGGCGTCGGGGCGTCGGATCCGAACCGGCAACACGTCCGCGAAGATCCGGGCGGCATCCATGTTCGGGCGATTTAGATCGATTGAAGTAAACATGAACGATCGCCGCCGTGCATCCTGCAGCGCAACATCACGCCCCGTGCGGGCGGGCCAATAGCGTCTGCAAACGTTTTCATATTGCGCAGCAGCATGCCAGTTGCGTCGGGCCGTGTTAAAAAATGCGCGCCAATCGTTTAGATCGATCCAACTTCAAACGGTCACGATTGCCGGGTTCGGAATCCGACAGCAACGCCATCAGGTGCCCTGTCTCTCCTGCCCCACGCTTGCGGTCTCGCGTCGACACATAAGATCGATTCAAGTATTTCGTATCAGCCAACGGTTCGATCCAGGAGAGGGAGAGAATGAATTACATGTCACACAACTACGGTCGCCACACCTTGTCGGCAGCCATTGCATTCGCCTTGGCGGCCAGCGTGGCGCCGGCGTCTGCCCAGGATGCTGCGCCGTCCACGCCCGCCGCATCGCCCAGCGCCACCACGCTGGACAGCGTCAACGTCACCGGCTACCGCTATGCGATCGAAAAGAGCCTGCAGCAGAAGCGCGACGCCAATGCCGTGGTGGAAGTCATCACTGCCGAAGACGTGGGCAAGTTCCCCGACAAGAACGTCGCCGACGCACTGCAACGCGTGCCGGGCGTGGTGATCACGCGCGACGGCGGCGAAGGCAAGAATGTCAGCGTGCGTGGCCTGGATTCGGATCTCACCCTGACCCAGCTCAATGGCAACTACGTCGCCACCTCGGAAACCAACAACGAGGCCTCGCGTTCGTTCAACTACACCCTGCTGCCGTCGAACATGCTGGAGAGCGCGGAGCTGTTCAAGTCGCCCGAAGCCCGCATCGATGAAGGTGGCATCGGCGGCACGGTGATCCTGCATACCCGCCGCCCGCTGGACATGGAGGCCAACTCCGGCTTCGTCAATCTGGAAGGCGTGTCGTCCGACACCAGCGACGGGATCGATCCGCAGATGTCGGCGCTGTATTCCTGGCATAGCAACGATGAGCGCTTCGGCGTGCTGATCGGGGCCACCAAGCAGAAGCGCACCAACCGCAGCATGGAAGTCAACGTCGATGACTACCAGTGGTACGGCAACGGTACCGACGCGGTGGACGCCTATGGCAACAAGATCACCCAGGGTGGCGTGAAGTACTGGTGGGGCGAGTCCGGCTTCAACAACCAGACCGGGCAGAACTACAGCGAATTCTTCATGCCCACCGCAGTGGGCTTCGGCGTACGCGAAGAAGAGCGCGAGCGCACCGGCGGCCAGTTCACGTTCCAGTTCAAGCCGGTGGACAGCCTCACCCTGACCGCCAATTACTTTCGCTTCGAGCTGTCCGGCGACTACACGCTCAACCGCGCAGCCATCCCCGAGTGGAACATCGCGCGCTTCAACGGCGACGGCAACT
This sequence comes from Stenotrophomonas sp. WHRI 8082, assembly GCF_040223995.2. Taxonomy (NCBI): domain Bacteria; kingdom Pseudomonadati; phylum Pseudomonadota; class Gammaproteobacteria; order Lysobacterales; family Lysobacteraceae; genus Stenotrophomonas; species Stenotrophomonas sp. WHRI 8082. The sequence continues at coordinate 255,613 of NZ_CP167826.1, forward strand.
GGGCCGGCGGACGCCTGCTCAATGGCCTGGACTTCGATTCCAGTGGCAGCGTCGTCACCGGCGCCCAGTATGAAAAGCTGGCGGGCAAGGCCTATTACTGCAACGAGGCCGAAGCGGCCGCCGCCGGCATGGCGCCCGGTGGCTGGGGCCCGGATGACTGCACCATCCCCACCCCGCAGCTGACCGGCACCTACAGCAAGGAAAAAGCGCTGTCGCAGACCGCCGACCTGACCGTCGACTGGGACATCAGCACGCTGACCAAGGCCACCTTCAAGGGCGGCCGTACGTGGTCCGAGGGTGGCCCGTCCCTCAACTTCCGCATGTCGGCCAAGCCGCGCCGGCAGGTCGATGGTGCCTGGCAGAACGGCAACAGCTACAGCGCGTGGGACCTGACCGGGACACCCACGGCCACCTTCTCGCCTGACCTGCAGCAGCAGCTGATGGCCGGCATCGCCGAGATCGACACCGGGTCGACCGATTCGTCATGGCGCGAAACCAGCATCGAGCAGAACTACTTCCAGGCCGACGTCACCCGCATGTTCGAGTCGGGCTGGATGGATTCGATCCAGTTCGGCCTGAAGTACCGCGACAGCAAGGTGCACCGCAATACCGGCAACACCTACTGGGTGTGCCAAGGCGCTGACCCGGCCGATTACGAGGCCCGCTACCAGTTCAAGAACTGCAACGATCCGCAGAAGGACGTGGCCCAGCCGGGCTTCTTCCTGTCCAACCCGATCGACAACATCGCAGGCGGCTTCAACGCCAATGTACTGCCGGGCGTGAACTACCCGGCCTACATCGACTACCTCAACGATCGCTATGGCGGCATGCAGAACCGCCGCGAACCCGACTTCGTCTACGACGTGGGCGAGAAGGTCTACTCGGGCTATTTCCAGGCGAACTTCCGTACCGAGCGCCTGCGAGGCAACATCGGCGTACGCATCGCACAGACCCGCCAACACGCCGCTTCGAGTGACTCGGTCGAGCGCTTCGAGGACTATTTCGTCGATGGCGCCGACGGTAATCCGCTGGCCTGCCCGCCGACCGGTGCGCCGGCCGGCACCGTCTGCGAATCGGGCTTCGTCCGCTCCGACGTCCGCGAAAAGTCGTACGCGCTCTCATCGCTGGACAAGACGTACACCGATGTACTGCCCAGCTTCAACATTGCCTGGGACATCACCGACAACCTGGTCCTGCGCGGTGCCGCGTCGAAGGTGATCGCCCGCCCGGGCTACACCAGCATCGCCTACCCCGGCGGCCTGGAGTACATCAGCGAGGAGTACAGCAACGACCGTCGCGTGGCCGGTGGCACCTTGACCCCGGGCTGGTACGGATCGGGCAGCAACAAGCAGCTGGAGCCGTTCGAAGCCCTGCAGTACGACCTGGGCCTGGAGTACTATTTCCAGCCGGGCGCGGTGGCCGGCGTCGCGCTGTTCCGCAAGGACGTGGACAACTTCACCGTGCCGGTGGTAGCCGACCAACAGATGATGGTCGGCGGTGAACTGGTGACGGTGCAGAACTATTCCACCGAAGCCAACGGCCGTGATGGTGTGTCGCAGGGCGTGGAAGTCTACGGTCAGTACACCTTCGACATGGGCTTCGGCGTGCAGGCCAACTACACCTACAACGACACCAACCTCGCCTCGATCGTGCTGGATGGCGAGAACATCGGCGCATCGCCGCTGGTGGGCAGCGCCAAGAACCAGGCCAACGTGACCTTGTTCTACGAGAATGACAAGTTCCTGGCGCGCGCTTCGTACAACCGTCGCGGTGAAGTGGTCGGCGGCCTGAACAACGGCATGACGGTGTTCACCGAGCCCTACGATCAGCTGGACCTCAACGCGGCCTACAACCTGACCGAAGCGCTGACCGTTACGGCATCGGTGCTCAACGCCACCAAGTCCGAACAGCGCACCCACCTGGGCGGTGACACCAAGGCCCGCCTGATCTCCAACATCTACAGCGGCCGTCAGCTGTACTTCGGGCTGAACTACAAGTTCTGATCCGACGGTTTCCGGGGCAGCCGCGCCGTGCTGGGCGGCTGCCTTTTTTTGTTCCGGCAACGCCGCGACCTGCGCGGCGCCGATTCCTTTACGGCGTGGATGCCGACGTCGATGCACAGCGCGAGACAGGCAGATCCGCGGCGCGGGTACCCCAGCCATCCACCGGTGGAATCGTGCTGAGATCGAAGTCGATGCTGCGCGCGGCCCGGAGCTGGGCCCAGTCCACCCACACCGGGTGATGCTGGCGCCCATCGATCCGCACGCCGCTCACGTACTGCAAGTCCCGGCCGCTGGCACCCGGCGCCCGCAGGGACAGACGGCCAGACGCCTCGCCAAGATCCAGCGTCACACCGGGAAAGCGAGGGGCATGCAGAAGAAACTGCCCACTGCCCGGCACGGCAGGAAAAATGCCCAACGCACTGAACAGGTACCACGCCGACATCGCGCCCAGATCATCGTTGCCGGTCACCCCGGCGGGCCCTTCGGTAAACAGATGCTGCGCAGCGCGGACGACGGTTGCGGTCTTCCACGGTGTCGCCAGCAGCGTGTACATCCAGGGCGCATGCAGGTCGGCCTCGTTGTTGGGGTTGTAACGGTACTGGTTGTAATAATCGTACGGGCCAACCACCCACTCCCTGCGCGCCGCACCGGCCGGATCGGCCTGCAGCGCGGGATACGCGAAGAAGTCATCAAGCCGCTTCACCGCCGAATCGCGCCCGCCCATGGCCTGGGATAGTCCCACCACGTCGTGCTGGGCCAGCCACTGATACTGCCATGCGGTTCCTTCGTGGAACCCGCCTTCCGAGCGTGGTGTGTAGTCCCCTCCGCCGTACCAGCTGCCGTCGGCTATGCGCGGCCGCGGAAACCCGGTATGCCCCAGGTCCGCGTCGCGCAGGGTGTCGTCCCAGATACTTTTCCAGTTCTGGCTGCGCGCGCGCAGCACGCTGGCGTCCTGCGTCTGCCCCAGTGCATCGGCGAACTGCGAGAGTGCACAGTCGGCCAGCGCATACTCCAGCGTCGCCGACGCGCCGTAATGGGGATCGGCATCCATGCCTTTGGCAGGCCAGCGCTTGTCGAACAGCACGAAGCCGTTCTGCCGGTAGCTCACATTGCCGGACCGGCCAGCGTGACGTGATGCAGCGGGCGGCATCTCGAAGGCATTTCTGCGAAGCGCGTGCCAAGCGTCCTCCTCTCGGCGCCGCAGGGCGCCAGCGCGCCAGAGGTCAACGAGGAAGGGCGTCACGGGATCCCCGGTCATGATGTTCGTTTCGAAGTTCGCATAGCCCCAGCGCGGCAACCAGCCCCCTTCCCGCTCGATGGCCAGTAAGCTCTGCGCGATGTCGCGTGCCACCTGCGGGCGCACGAGGGCCAGCCATTGGTTCTGTGCCCGGTAGGTGTCCCATAACGAGAAGTACGCGTAATACGTCCATCCGGCCGCGGAATGCAGCGCGTTGTCGTAGCCGCGATAGCGGCCATCAGCATCGCTGGCCGTCAGCGGCTGCAGGTGGGCGTGATACTGCGCCGTTCTGAAGACCGTCCGATCACCCGCGCTGCCCCCGTCCAACGCCACCAGATCCAGTTCCTGCTTCCAACGGGCGCGCGCCGAGGCGTGCATCTGCTCGAAGGAGCGCAGACCCCGATCGTCGTGGCCCTCCGCCAGCAGATTGTTGCGTGCGCCTTCGCCATCCACAAGGGACAACGCACTGACAACCTCCACCGCACGATCGCGCCCCAGATCGAATGTCAGCCACGCGCCGTTCAGGCCGTAAGTGTTCGTACTGTCGCCGCTTCCCTCTACGCCACCGGCCCCGTTCCAGGTCCCCTTTGCAGTGAACGGACGGTTGAACTGCAGCCGGAACCATGTGGTGTAGCGCGTCCCCCCACAGAAGCTCTGGGTGACGACACTGCCCTCCACTGCGTTGTCACCCACCACATGGATGTCGCTGGAAACGACCTGGTGTCGCTCGTTCGCCTGTCCGACATTGACCAGGATGTGCCCTGTCTCGGCGCTTCCAGCAAAGGTGTATCGCTCCGCCGCCGCGCGCGTAAGCGCTGTCGCTTCCACATCGATGCCACCGTAGTCGACAAGTCGGGTCCGGTAGTAGCCGGCGCGGCCCACTTCGCCGTCGTGGGTTGACCGGGCGGCATAGCGGCGATGGTCAAAGCTTTCCGGCCGACGGGTGTCGAACTGCTTGCCGGGACCAATGCTGCCGATGACCGGCAGCACCGACACGTGGCCGCCCTGCTCCCAGCAACCGGCGCCGGACAGAAACGAGTGGCCGAACCCGCGAATACGTGCTTCGTCGTACTTCCACCCCGCCCAGTGCTCTGCCGTAGGGCTGACCTGGATCATGCCAAAGGGCGCGGACGCGCCGGGAAACGTGTTGCCGTCGTCCTGGGTGCCGATGAACGTGTTGACCTCGTCCGGTGATTCCACCGCCAAGGCGACAGAAACCGCGCCGACGAGCAGCATGAGCACCCCGCAGGTGGCGCGCACGCCCCTGCTCAGCAGGCGTGGTGATGACAGTGTCCAATGGCGGCACATGGGCGGATTCCTCGACCTGGGCTGAGAAATCCACAGTGCGCGCCTACCGCATCCCCGCCTATCAGCGCATGCGCCGCTCCGGCGTCGGCGGGCGGGTCGGCGTCAGGGCGTGGCGGTGGCCAGACTGTAACGGGTGTTCGCCGTGAACACCGATCCATCCGGCTGGGTCGCACGCACATCGACATTGTGCTCGCCGACCGCCAGATCGGTGGGCAGCGCGCCGCGCCACAGATGCGGCGACGCCGTGGCTTCAGGGGACCGGTCGTAACCGCGCAACGTCGTCGCCAGGTCATCGGCCACGTTCTCCTGCTGCAGCCGCGGATCGCCCTGCCGCACCTGCTTCATCGGCTGCCATGCGCCACCGTCGACACGGAACTCCACCCGGGTGGCATCCTCGCCCATGTACACATTGGCGAACACGCCCCACGCCGGATACGCCCCCTGGCGCAACACCTTCGGTGCATGCAGGCCGATCTGGTCGGTGTCGGCTGCACCCGCCACACGGTACTGCAGGCGATAGCTGCCGTTGCCGGCAACGTCCAGCAGCGCATAGCCCTTTGGCGTGCCATCACTCATCGTGCTGTCCGGCACGCCGTGGCGGTCTTTCACCCCCGACCAGAACGCACCGCAGTTCGCGCCTACGTTGTACTCGTGCAGCGGTTTTTCGCCGTGCCAACCTTCGCCAGCGGCATGGTAGTAGTGCTGCTGGGTGTGGCTGTGGCCGCTCAGCACCAGCACATTGCTGAAATCCTTCAGCAGGTCGAACAGGCGCTGGCGGTCAGCGTGACGGAACGTCTCGCGCCCCGGTGCCGCGTCGAACAGCGGGATATGCATGCCCAGCACCAACAGCCGATCGTGGCGCAGGCCCTTCAGATACTGTGCGATGAAGGCGAACTGGTCTTCGCGCAGCCCTCCGATGTAGGTCGGCTTGGCATTCGGGTCATAGACCACGTCGTCGAGGAACAGGAAGCTGGCACCGCCCTCCTCCACCGCATAGGTGTCCGGGCCGTACACGGCGCGCCAACTGTCCAGCGAATGGGCATCCGTGGCGGCATCGAAGTCCAGATCATGGTTGCCCGGGACGTGGAACCACGGCATGCCCATCTGTGTGGTGACCTGGTTGATCGCCGGGTACAACGACAGGTCGTCGTTGACGATGTCACCCAGCGTCGTGCCCAGGCGCGCCTTGGTCCGGCCCGCGAGCGGTTTGACGATCGACTGCTCGTAGTACCCGATGTCGCGCAACGTGGCGGTCTGCGGGTCGGTGAACACCAGCATCTGGAAGCCGCGCCGAACGTCATGCTTGTCCGGTGTCAGCGCGAAATCGTAGGCATTGACCGGTGTGACCGTCGGCGCGATACCGTTGTACTTCAGCGCAGGCGAACCCTGTGGCGCGTAGTGCCGCCAGAACGCCGGCAGGCCATCGGGGCCGACCGCCATCCGGTAGCCATCGGGCTTGATGATGAAGACCGTGTCACCCGCTTCGACCGGCAGGCGATAGCTGCCGTCGGCGCTGGTACGCACGATGCTGCGGCCATTGGAGACCTGCACACCGCCCATGCCCGGGTCGGTGGCACCGCGCCCCGGCTTGCCGTCGCGGTCCTGGTATACCCGTCCACTGACGGTGATCGCATCTGCGAATGCGGGCGCGCTGGTGAGCAGCAAGCAGCACAGCCAGGCGGCAGAGAGTTTCATGGTTGGACAGGTCCAGATCAAAGTCGGGGGCATTGTAAAGCCCATGCCCCGTACAAGCGTGTTACGCGCGCCGATGTCGGCCGCCTCTGCGGCCTCTGCCTCCGCGTCGGCCTCCGCCTCGGCCTCTGCGGCTGCGCCTGCGGCTGCGGCTGCGGCTGCGGTAGAGCCGACTTCAGTCGGCTGGTTGTATCCGCAGCCGACTGAAGTCGGCTCTACCAGATCCACACCACATCAGCGAAGGAACCGTTCGTGATCACCCGCACGCCGTTGGCGGACTAACAACCACCAGCCCCAAACAACTCAGCGGTGCCGTACCTGCAGCAGGTCGCGCACATCCTGCAGGCCCAGCCCGCGTGCGCGCAGCAGCACCAGCAGATGGAACACCAGATCGGCGGCTTCGCCCAGCAGTTCTTCGTCACCCTGCGCAACTGCGGCCAACGCGGCTTCCACTCCCTCCTCACCCACCTTCTGGGCGATGCAGCGGATGCCCCCATCGAACAGCGACGTCGTATAGCTACCCGCCGGTCGCTCCGCTTCACGTGTACGCACCAGCTGGTCAAGCTCGCCGATGAAGTCCTTTGCGGCCTGCGGGAAGCAGCTTTCCGCACCGGTGTGGCAGGTCGGTCCTGCCGGCCGCGCCATCACCAGCAACGTATCCGCGTCGCAGTCAACCGCGATGGACTGCACCACCAGCACGTTGCCGGACTGCTCGCCCTTGGTCCACAAGCGATCCTTGCTACGGCTGAAGAAGGTCATGTGACCGTGCTGCAGAGTGACCTGCAGTGACTCGGCGTTGACGTAACCCAGCATCAGCACCTGCAGGCTGTCGGCATCCTGCACGACGGCAGGCAGCAGCCCATCGCCCTTGCCCCAGTCCAGGCCCGCCAGCGCCGCACGGTCGGGCAGCACGTTGATGATTGCAACTTCAGTAGACATCCCGGACCTCGATCTGTTGTTCGCGCAGATAGCGCTTCAATTCGGGAATGGCGATGGCGCCGCTGTGGAACACGCTGGCGGCCAAGGCCCCATCCACGTCCGCCTGGTCGAAGACCTGGGCGAAATGTTCCGGCGTACCTGCCCCACCCGATGCGATCAGCGGCACGTGGCAGGCCGCGCGCGCATGGCGCAGCTGCTCCACGTCATACCCGCGCCGCACCCCATCACTGTCCATGCAGTTCAGCACGATCTCACCGGCACCGCGCTGCTGCACCTCACGCACCCAGTCCAGCGTGCGCAGCGCCACCGCCTGCGTCTTGGACGGGTCGCCGGTGAAGCGGCGCACCCGCCACTGTCCGTCGGGCTCGCGCACCGAATCGATACCCACCACCACGCATTGCACGCCAAATGCCTCGGCCAGCTCGCTGATCAGCTCAGGCCGACCCAATGCCGGGGAGTTGATCGAGATCTTGTCCGCACCGGCATGCAGCACGCGCCGCGCGGTCTCCACGTCACTGATGCCGCCGGCAACGCAGAACGGGATGTCGATCAGCCGCGCGATGCGCTCGATCCATGCGACGTCCACGCTGCGCCCGTCCGGGCTGGCACCGATGTCATAGAACACCAGCTCGTCCGCGCCCTGATCGCGATAGCGAAGCGCCAGTTCGGCGATATCGCCCATGTCCACGTGGTCGCGGAAGCGCACGCCTTTCACCACGCGGCCATCGCGTACGTCCAGGCACGGAATGATGCGGCGACTCAACATGCCAGTGCCTCGGCCAGGTCCATGCGCTGCTCCAGCAGCGCCTTGCCCAGGATCGCGCCGCTGCAGCCTGCCGCTCGCGCGGCGACCACATCGGACACGTCGCGGATGCCACCGGAGGCCTGGATCGCGACGCCGGGCAGCAGCGCGGCGAGGTGCCGATAGAGGTCGATGTTGGGTCCGGCCAGCATGCCGTCACGGGCGATGTCCGTGCACAGCAGGTGGCGCATCCCGGCGGCAGCGTAACGCTGCGCCAGCGCATCCAGGGTGACACCGGCATTCTCGGTCCAGCCATGGATCGGCAGCTGCCAGGTGCCCGCCTCATCCTGGCGGGCGTCCAGCGCGATCGTGATGCGTTCGGCGCCGAACTCCGCCAGCCAGCCGATCACCGCCTCCGGCTCGCGCACGGCCAGCGACCCCACCACGATGCGGCTCGCGCCGGCGTCAAGGATACGCACCACGTCATCGCGGCCGCGCACGCCGCCGCCGGTCTGCACGTCCAACCCAGCCTCGGCACGGATCTGCCTCAGCAGCGGTGCCAGCGTGTAGCCACCGGCGCGTGCAGCGTCCAGATCCACCAGATGCATCCAGCCCGCGCCCTGTGCGGCGAAGGCCTGCGCACGCGGAAGCGGATCATCGCCGTAACGGGTTTCCTGTGCGTAGTCGCCCTGGCGCAGGCGCACCACGCGGCCTTCGCGGATATCAAGGGCGGGATAGACAATGAAGCTCATGCGGCGGTGTCCTGCAGGAAGTTTTGCAACAGCAATGCGCCGGTATCACCGGAACGCTCGGGGTGATACTGCGCACCGAAATAGCGACCATGCTCGACCACCGCGCTGAACAGCCCGCCATGGTCACAGGCGGCGACCGTGTGGGCATTCAAGGGCGCCGCGTAGCTGTGCACGAAGTAGGCACTGGCGCGCTCCGGGATACCGCGCAGCAACGGCGACTCACGCAGCGGCAACAGGCGGTTCCAGCCCATGTGCGGCACGCGTATGCCGGTGGCGGGCACCAGCTTGCGCACCGTGCCGGGGATCAGTCCCAGCGTCTCGACGCCGCCCTCTTCCGATCGCTCGAACAGCAACTGCATGCCCAGACAAATGCCCAACAACGGAACCTGCAACTGACGCAGTGGCTCGAACAGGCCTTGCCCATGCAGCCGCTGCATTGCCGGCACCGCGGCGCCCACGCCAGGCAGGATCACCCGTGTTGCGCCGCGCAGTTCGTCGGCGTTGCGCACCAGGCGCACCTCTGCACCCAGACGTTCCAGCGCGTAGCGGACCGAGCCGAGGTTGGCCCCGCCCGCATCGATCAGCGCAACGGCACTCACAGCGCCCCCTTGGTGCTGGGCAGGTCGGTGCCTTGGCGGGCCACGGCCGTGCGCAGTGCACGGGCGAGTGCCTTGAAACAGGCTTCGACCTTATGGTGATCGTTGTCGCCGCGCACCTGCAGGTTGAGGTTCAACCCGGCCGCGTCGCACAGAGAACGGAAGAAGTGCGGCACCAGTTCGGTTGGCAGGTCACCCACCCGCTCGCGCTTGAACTCGCCGTCGAAGACGAAATACGGACGGCCGCTGAAATCCAGCGCCGCACTGGCCAGGGTTTCGTCCATCGGCAGGGTGAAGCCGTAGCGGCCGATGCCCCGCTTGTCGCCCAGCGCCTCGCGCAGCGCCTGGCCCAGCGCAAGCCCCGTATCTTCGATGGTGTGGTGCTCGTCGATATGCAGGTCACCTTCGGTCTGGATCCGCACCGAGATGCCGCCGTGCTTGCCGATCTGTTCCAGCATGTGGTCGAAGAACGGCAGCCCCGTGTGTATCTGCGGCTCCGCTGCTTTGTCCAGATCCAGCTCCACGCGGATGCGCGTTTCCTTGGTGTTGCGCTGGACGACAGCCGTGCGAGGTGCATCGGCAAGCGCGTGTGCGATACCGGGCCAGTCCCACTCGCCACCGAACTCTTTGGTACGCAACTGGAAGCCGCGGATGTTGAGGTTCTCGGCGAACTGGATGTCGGTGGGGCGGTCGCCCACCATCGCCGAGCGTGTCCAGTCGATGCTGCGGTCCTGCAGATACCGCGTCATCAGGCCGATGCCGGGCTTGCGCGTGGGCAGGTTCTCATGCGGCCACGAACTGTCGATCAGCACGTCACGGAACCGGATGCCCTGGCTTTCGAAGACGTGCATCATCAGCGCGTGCGGCGCATCGAAAACAGCGCGTGGATAGCTCTCGCTGCCGAGCCCATCCTGGTTGCTGACGATCACGAACTGCCAGCCCGCATCGCGCAGCCGGATCAGGGCAGGAATCACGTCCGGCACGAAGCGCAGTTTCTCGTAAGCGTCGATCTGGTGGTCGGCCGGTTCCTCGATCAGGGTGCCGTCGCGGTCAATGAACAGAATGGGGGTCATGCGGCAGCCCTCCGGGCCGAGAGCGCGGCAAGCACGCGTTGGTTTTCCTCAGGACTACCGATGCTGATCCGCAGCGCATCGCCCAGCTGCGGGGCTGCGCGCTGGTCGCGCACGACGATGTCGGCCGCCAACAGGGCATCGAACGCGGCCTGCGCGTCATCGAAACGCACCAGCAGGTAGTTGCCGGCAGACCGGTAGACGCGGCGCACGCCGGGGGCTGCCTGCAAGGCATGGAACAAGCGCTCGCGCTCGGACACGACGCCGGCGATCCGGTCACTGGTCTTCGCCAGTACCGCAGGCTGCAGCGCAGCCACCGCCAGTTCCGCACACGGCTGGGGCACGGGATACGGCGCTTGGCAGCGGCGCAGCACGGCAATGAGCTCGGGCGCTGCAATCAGCGTACCGATGCGGGCCGCGGCCAACGCGTGCGCCTTGGACAGCGTGCGCAGCACGGCGATGTTGGGGTGCGCTGCCAGCAACGCGGTGGCCGAGGCCTGGCTGCTGTACTCGATGTAGGCCTCGTCCACCACCACGATGGCCTGGCCCTGCAATGCCTGTGCAGTACGCACGACATCCGCGGTGGCGATTTCGCTGCCGGCCGGATTCGAAGGGGAGCACAGGAACACCAGACGCGCACGCTGTTCGCGTGCCAGGTCGATCACTGCGTCGATATCCACCTGCAGCCCCGCAGGCGCATCCAGCAGCGGAATCTCCAGCAGCGGCGCACCCTGCAGGCGTGCGCACACGGCATACATGCCGAACACGGGCGGTGTCACCAGCACGGGATCAGTGCCGGGACGGCAGAATGCACGCACCAGCAGGTCGATGGCCTCATCGCTGCCGCGGCCGACCAGCAACTGCGCGGGCTGCATGCCGTACACATCGGCAAGTGCCCGCAGCAGTGCCGGCGGCTGCGGATCGGGATAGCGTCGGCTGCTGCCCTTCGCATCGGCCGGGTTCGGCCACGCCGATTCGTTGGCGTTCAACCAGACCGAGCCCTGCACGGCGCTGCTGCGCGCCGAACTGTAGCCGGCGAAGGACTGCAGGTCCGGGCGCAGCAGGTCCAGCACCGCCTGTATGCCCTCGCTCATGCCACGGCCCCCATGCGCAGTGCCACGGCACGCTCATGCGCGTCCAGGCCCTCCGCACTGGCAAGAATGCGCGCGCAACCGCCGATCGCCGCGATGCCTTCAGCGCTGGCACGCTGCACGCTGATGGTGTTCTGGAAACTGGCCACGCTGACCCCGCTCCAGGCGCGTGCCGCACCGGCCGTTGGCAGCACATGGTTGGTGCCACTGCAGTAGTCACCCAGTGCTTCGGGGGTGTAGTCACCCAGGAACACCGAACCGGCGGCCTGCACCTGGCCCAGCCACGCACGCGGTTCGCGCAGCGCCAGGATCAAGTGCTCCGGCGCATAGCGGTTGCTGATATCGAAGGCATCCTGCAGGCGATCCACCTGGATCAACCGCGATGCCGACAAGGCCTGGCGGGCAATGGTTTCGCGCGGCAGCAGCGCGACCTGGCGCTCCACCTCCGCTTCCACCGCCTGCAGCAGCGCCTCGTCATCGGTGAGCAGCAGCACCTGGGAATCCGGGCCGTGCTCGGCCTGCGACAGCAGGTCTGCGGCGACGAAGGCCGCGTTGGCGCCGGCATCGGCGATTACCAGCACTTCGGACGGGCCGGCCGGCATATCGATCGCCACCCTGCCGTCCTGCGCGACCTGCTGCTTGGCCTCGGTGACGAAGCTGTTGCCGGGGCCGAACAGCTTGTCGCACGCGGGCACGCTGGCCGTTCCGTACGCCATCGCAGCGATCGCCTGCGCGCCGCCCAGCTTGAACACGCGTTGCACACCGGTCAGACGCGCCGCAACCAGCACCGCCGGATCGGCACTGCCATCAGCACGCGGCGGCGTGCACAGCACGACCTGCAGGCAACCGGCCAGCGCTGCCGGCACGCCGAGCATCAGCGCCGTGGACGGCAACGGGGCACTGCCCGCAGGCACGTACAGACCCACCCGGCCGATCGGCCGGATCATCCGCTCACAATGCACGCCGGGGGCGGTTTCCACCGAATAGCCTTGGCTCATGCCGGCTTCGTGGAAGCGCGTAATGCGTGCCGCCGCTTCTTCCATCGCCGCGCGCAGCGCCGCAGGCACGGCCTGCTCGGCGGCGTCGAACTCGGCCACCGATACCTCGATGTCATCGAGCTGCACCCGGTCGAAACGCGCGGTAATCGCGCGCAGCGCGTCATCGCCGTCTGCGCGCACCTGCGCGATCAGTGCCGCCACGGCCTCGCGCGTCTGCGCGGCAACAGCCTGCACGGGGCGCTGCAGCGCGTCGCTGCGTGACAGTTCATCCAGTTGGGACCACATCAGACGATTCATGCCAGCGACCGCTCCACGCTCAATACCATCAGGCCCTGGGCGCCTGCGCGCTCCAGTTCTTCCATCCGCTGCCACGACAGCGGCCCCGGGCACATGGTCTGCAACCGCAGCGCACCGTCATCGGCGGGCAACCGCACCAGCGGCTCGGCATCGGCCAGCAGTGTTTCCAGTGCCGCGATGCGCGACGGGTCGGCGCGGAACATCAGCAGCTTGCGATCCTGCACCTGCACCACGCCATCCAGCCTGCGCAGCAGCATGGCCAGCAACGCGCCGCGCGCGTCGTCGGGGGCATGCACGGCGCCGGCCAGGACGGCTTCGCTCTCCAGCAGGGTCTCCACCGGCTTGAGCTGGTTGGCGCGCAAGGTGCCGCCGCTGGACACCAGGTCGCAGATCAGTTCGGCAGTTCCCAAGCGCGGTGCGATCTCCACCGAGCCGGACAGTTCGACCACCTGCGCGTCGATCCCGCGCGCGGCAAGCCAGTCTTTCAGGATGGCCGGATAGCTGGTGGCGATGCGGGTGCCGGCCACCTGCGCCGGACCCTCCCATTCCCATTCTTCGGGGACGGCCAGCATCAACCGGCAGGCACCGAAGCCCAACCCGCGCAGTGCTTGGAAGGCCGGCTTCAGGCCACGCTGCACGCGTGCCGCGCCCTGCTCGTCCAGCTCGTTGCGGCCGACGATGCCGAGGTCACACACGCCATCGGCGATCAGCCCGGGAATGTCATCGTCGCGCACCAGCAGCAGATCCACCGGCAGTGATTCGCCATAGCAGAACAGCTTGTCGCGGCTCTCGCGCCAGCTCAGGCCACACGCGCTGAGCAGGTTGCGCGCGGGTTCGGCCAAGCGCCCGTTCTTCTGGATGGCGATACGCAGCCGGTCTCGTGCCGGGGCTGCCTGGAGTGCACTCATGGGGGAAAGTCTCTTGGAATTCAGGGGTGGAGCATTCGGTTCAGCGCGTGGCGAGGCGCGCGATGGCGGCAGCGTAGCCACGGTGGCCATGCTCCAGTGAACGGGCCACGCGACCGGTAGTGGTCACGCTGACGCCGGTTCGCTCATGGATCTCGCGGTACGGCATGCCCTGCTGCAGCAACGGCACCACTTTCCAGCGGTCGGCAATGGCTTCCAGTTCCGCCGGGGTGCACAGGTCACGCAGGAACGCGGCGACCTCCCCGACGTCATCCAGCGCGGCGAATGCGTCAGCGAGCGATGCAAGGTCGGCCTGGGTGTCTTTCGGGTTCGGGGCGGGACGGGCTTTCATGGGATCGCAGCAGGTATCAATGTAATAGCGTGCTAGTACATTAGCGCAAATCCCGGTGACCGGTCAAATCCCGGGCAAAAAAAACCCACCGATTAAGGTGGGTGGTTCGGCGGCGCGTGTCTTGGGCGGGGATCCCTCTCACCGAGCGAAAGGGATCCCGCCCCGGGCAACCCTCACGCCATGGCGCGGGCCTGCTCCAGTTCGACCTGCAGCGTGCTGGCCAGCTCGTCACGGGATACTTCGAACTGCTGTTCGCGCAGCAGGTCTTTCACTGCCACCACGCCGCGCGCCAGCTCGTCTTCGCCGGCCAGGACGACAAAGCGGATACCCGCCTTGGCCGCGTACTGGAACTGCTTGCCGATCTTCTTCGCTTCCATCTGCACCTCGGTGTTGATGCCACCGATGCGCAGCCGGCGGGCGATGTCCAGCGACTGCGGCATGCCCTGCTCGTCCATCAGGGCGACCAGCGCGTGCACGCTGCTGGCCTCGATCCCTTCGATCAGGCCGGCTTCGCGCAGCTGCCAGAACAGCCGGGTCAGGCCGATGGAAATGCCCACGCCCGGCAGCTTGGACCTGCTGTAGTGGCTGGCCAGGTCTTCATAGCGCCCACCCGAGCAGATCGAGCCGATCTGCGGGTGGTCGGTGAGCATCGTTTCATACACCGTGCCGGTGTAGTAATCCAGGCCGCGGGCGATGGAGAAGTTCAGGCAGTACGCCTGCTCCGGCACACCCAGCGCCTTCACCAGCTGCAGCACTTCGCGCAGCTCCGCCACGCCGGTGCGCAGCGTGTCCGTCGCCGCCGCGTCGGCCTCCAGCAGCGCCAGCTGCGCCAGTGCATCGTCGTGCCCCTGCGAGCGCACCGCCACGAAGGCAAGGATCCGCTCGACCTGATCGGCCGGGATGTTGAAGTCGGCGCCGACCAGCGTCTCGCGCACGTAGTCCGGTCCGCGCTTGTCCAGCTTGTCCACTTCCCGCAGCACGGCCAGCTGGCGTTCGCCCTCGGCTACGCCCAGGGTTTCGAAGAAGCCGCGCAGCAGCTTGCGGTTGTTCAACTGCACGGCGAAGTCACCGATGCGCAGTTCGGCGAATACCGCATGGATGACCGCCAGCACCTCCGCGTCGTAACGGATGCTGAGCGCATCCTTGCCGATCACGTCGATGTCGCACTGATAGAACTCACGGAAGCGGCCGCGCTGGGCCCTCTCGCCGCGGTAAACGCGCTGCATCTGGTAACGGCGGAACGGGAACGTGAGGTCGTGTTCGTGCTCGGCCACGTAGCGGGCCAGCGGTACGGTCAGGTCGAAGCGCAGGGCCAGTTCCGGCAACGAGGCGTCCTCGGCCTGCGCTGCATTGGCCAAGGCACCGGTGGACTGGACGAAATACACCTGGCGCTCGGTTTCGCCACCGGATTTGGTCAGCAGCACGTCGGACAGCTCGAACACCGGCGTCTCCACCGGCAGGAACCCGAAGCGCTCGTAGTTGCGGCGGATGACGTCCAGCATGCGCTGGAACGCGATCTGCTCGCGCGGCAGCAGTTCCATGATGCCGGGCGGGGTACGGGGCTTGATCACGTGGGGCTCCTGCAGAAAACGGGGGAAGGGCAAGGGCGGACATTGTAGCGGCAGCGCCGTCCGCCGCGCCCGCGTCCGGGCGCATCGGCCACATGTCGTATCATGGCCACTTCCCCTCGCAGCGCGCTTTGCCCCCCACGCCATGTCGCGGTTCGATTCCAGCCCTGCCGATGCCTTCCGCCCTGCCACGCCCGGCTGCTCGACATTGGACTGCATGCACTGTTCGGTACGCCATCTGGCGGTCTGCTCGGCGCTGTCACCAGAAGAAGGCCAGGCGCTGGAGGCCGTTACGGTGTCCCAGCAGGTGGCGATGGGCAGCACGCTGGCCCGCAGTGGTGAACCCCGCCACCATGTCTATACCTTGACGCAGGGCGCATTGCGGCTGGTGCGCACGCTGTCCGACGGGCGCCGGCAGATCAACGGGTTCGTCTTGCCCGGCGATTATCTGGGCCTGAGCGGCAGTGATCTCCACCGCCACGATGTCGAAGCGATCGCCGACAGCCGCGTCTGCCGCGTATCGGTGGCCCACATGCGCGAGCTGCGTGATCGCTACCCGCACTTGGAGCGCAAATTGTTGCAGCGTGCCTGCCAGGCGCTGGACGATGCGCAGGATGCAGCACTGTCGCTGGCACGCCTGCAGCCACCGGAGAAGGTCGCCGATTTCCTGCTGCGGCTGGCCGAGCGCGAAGTGCGCCTGGGCGGCGTGGCCCTGCGTGTCACCCTGCCGATGGGGCGTGGAGACATCGCCGATCATCTCGGCCTGACGATGGAAACCGTCAGCCGCACCTTCACCCGCCTTCGCCAGCAGGCGCTGATCGCCCTGCCCCATTTGAGCGTCGTGGAGATCCTCGACGAACCCGCCCTGCGTCGACTGGCCACCGGCTGAGCCGTTCGAGGCCACGCAGCGTCGGACGGAATCCGCCGAGCATGGCTCGGCGCTACGCGCATTGGCCGCGGTCGCGGGGGCCATGATCATCGGGTAGCGCCGACCCATGGTCGGCGAGCGCAGCGGCACGGCCGACGGCAGGCACTACAACGTCGGACGCAATCCGCCGAGCGTGGCTCGGCGCTACGCGAATCCGCTGCGGTCGCGGGGGCCCGTGATCATCGGGTAGCGCCGACCCATGGTCGGCGAGCGCAGCGGCACGGCCGACGGCGGGCACTACAACGTCGGACGCAATCCGCCGAGCGCGGCTCGGCGCTACTGCTGCAACACGGCCCGCAGCGCGCCATAGTCCGCCGCCATCGGTTCGGCATGCGTCGGCCGACGCAGCAGCGCCTCCAGTGCAGGCGGCACCTCCAGCGCGGTGCCGATCAACGGCTCCACCACCGATTCGAACTTCGCCGGATGCGCAGTGGCGACGACCGCCCAGTCCCCCTTGGCACCCTGCGTACGAAGATCATCCAGCACCCGCACGGCCGTCGCGGTATGCGGACAGAACACCTCGCCGGTGCTGGCGAACGCACTGGCGATGGTCGCGCGGATCGCCACGTCATCCACACTGTATGCGGTGAACGTCTCCCGCAGCGCGCGATCATCCCCCGCGAACAGCCAGCGCAGCCGCTCGAAGTTGCTGGGCGCGCCGACGTCCATCGCATTGGCCGTCGTGGGCACACTCACACCCGGGCTGAAATCTTCGCCGGCGAAGTAACGCGGCAGCACATCATTGGCATTGGTCGCCAGCACGATGCGTCCAATGGGCAGGCCCACCGCGCGTGCCAGGATCGCCGCCATCGCATTGCCGAGGTTGCCGGTGGGAATCACCAGATTCAGCAGCGCGCCCCCGGCCTGCTGGTGCTGCAGCGCGGCGTGCGCGTAGTAACTCATCTGCGGCAGCAGCCGGCCCAGGCTGATGCTGTTGGCCGAACTCAACGGCACCTGGGCCTGCAGCTGCGTATCCGCCAGCGCCTGTTTCGCCAGGGCCTGGCAGTCATCGAATGATCCGGAAACCCGGAACGCCTGCACGTTACCGCCAAAACACCCCAGCTGGTGCGCCTGTCGCGGCGACACCCGGCCATCCGGGTACAGCACCACCACGCGCAGTCCAGGCTGCCCATGAAACGCGGCGGCCACTGCAGCGCCGGTATCTCCCGAGGTCGCGACCACAATCGTCAGCGGCTGGGCATGCCCCGCCCGCAGGCGCGCCAAGGCGGCAGCGAGGAAACGGGCACCGACATCCTTGAACGCCGCCGTTGGGCCATGGAACAACTCCAGCACATGGTCGCCGCGACGCGCCAATGGCCGCAGCGGCAGCGGGAAGTCGAAGGCCTCGTCGCAGATCTTGGGCAGTGCATCCGACAATACGTCGCCGTCAAAGAACGGTGCCAGTACCTGCGCGGCCGTTTTTGCCAGCGAATCGGTGGCGACGAAGCGGCGCGCCGCTGGCAGCTGCTGCGGCACGTAAAGGCCGCCATCAGGGGCCAGCCCCGCGGCAATGGCTGCGCTCAGTGATACGGGTACGGACTGGCCGCGAGTGGAAACAAAGTGCATCGCAGCTTCCTGAAGGGGGGGAGAGTTCACAACAGCACCGCCGCCAGTGCGGACAACGGAGATACCCACGCCTGGCTGGCGAAGCCTGCCGCAGCAAACGCGGCCTGCACCGGCGCGGCGGCGGCCTGTGCGCTGGCTTTGTCTTCAAACCAGGCAAACACGCTGGGCCCGGCGCCGGAGATGCTGGCGCCCATCGCCCCCGCTGCCAGCGCGGCGTCACGGGCCGCCGCGAAGCCACCGATCAGCGGTGCACGCCGCGGCTCGACCAGTACATCCCGCAGGCCGGCACGGACCAGTGCCGCATCGTTCTGGAAGCAACCGGCCAGCACCAGCGCAAGGTTCGCGCTCTGCGCCACGAAATCACCCAAGGCATAACTGCCCTGCAACGCCTCGCGTGCGCGACGGGTTTCCAGCACCGCGTCGGGGTGCACCAGCAGGCTGTGCCACGCTGCCGGTACCGGGATGGACACCAGCCGGTCAGCGGTGCTCAAGACCAGCCCACCCAGCAGCATCGGCCCCAGGTTGTCCCCATGGCGGCCGCCGCTGGCGACCATCTCGCCTTCCAGCGCGAACGGATACAACGCCTTACGGTCCAGGGGTGCATCAAGCAACGCATTGGCGGCCACCAGTGCCGCTACGCAGGAGGCGGCCGACCCGCCCATGCCCGATCCCAGCGCGATGCCCTTGTCGATCTCGACGGCAAAGCCGTACGGCAGTTCGAGCACCTCCTGCATCGCCATCAAGGCCGCGCCGGCCGTATTGAGCGCGGGCTCCCGTGGCAGCGGCAGGTCAGCACCCCGGATGGCGTCGATCCGCACCTCGCGCTCGGCGATCCGGCGCACGGTCACCGTGTCACCGACGCCGGCGATGGCATGGCCCAGAATGTCGAAGCCGACGCCGACATTGCCGACCGACGCCGGTGCGAACGCGCGTGCGATCACAGGCGCGCCCCTTCGCCGGCAGCCACGCGCAGCAGGTCCGCGAACACACCGGCGGCGGTCACATCGGGGCCAGCCCCCGGACCCTGCACCACAAGCGGGTTGTCACAGTACCGACGGGTGCGGAACTGGACCACGTTGTCGGTGAGTTTCAGATTGGCAAATGCGTGGTCCAGCGGCACCTCGACCAGGCCGACCGACGCGCCCTGCGGCGTCAGCGCGGCCACATAGCGCAGCACGGCACCGCGTTCGCTCGCCTGCCGCAGCTGCTGCAGCAATGCCGCGTCGTTGTCGGCAAGGCGTTGCATGAATGCCTCCACGCTGCCGCCGCGCAGCGCCTCCGGCACCAGGCTCTGCACCTGCACCTGCTCCAGGCTGAGCGCGCGGCCCGCCTCACGCGCCAGGATCACCAGTTTGCGTGCGACGTCGATGCCGGACAGGTCGTCGCGCGGATCGGGCTCGGTATAGCCCATGCCACGCGCCTGTTCCACCAGGGCAGAGAACGGCTGACTGCCGTCGAAGCGATTGAACAGCCACGCCAGCGTGCCCGAAAAAATACCTTCGATCGACAGCACCTCGTCACCGGTGTCGACCAGGTCGCGCAACGTGGTGATCACCGGCAGCCCCGCACCGACGGTCGCTTCATAACGGAAGCGCGCGCCGCTGGCGGTCGCGGCTGCGCGAATGCGCTGATAGCGTTCCAGGGGTCCGGAGCCAGCCTGCTTGTTCGGCGTGACCACGTGGATGCCGGCCGCCAGCCAGCCCGCGTAACGCTCGGCCACCTCGGCACTGCCGCTGCAGTCGATCACCACCGCATGCGGCAGATGCGCTGACAGCAGATGGGCGGTGAAGCGATCCAGGTCGTTGGCTTCCCTGCCCTCCTGCAGCGCGGTGCGCCATTTGCCCTGCAGCGCGCGCGGTGCCAGGTACATGCCGCCGCGCGATGCCACCGCGCGCAGGCGCAGGTCGATGTTGGCCTTGCCGAGCAGCGGCCCCTGCTCGGCCTGCAACTGGTCCAGCAAGGCCGCACCGACGTTGCCCGGACCAATCACGCCCACCGCGAACGTCTGCGGCGACAGCCAGAATCCGGCATGCGCGGCGCGCAGGGCACGGGTCGCGTCGCCGCTGTCGATGGCCACTGAAATGTTGCGCTCGGAGGACCCCTGCGCGATGGCGAGGATGTTCACCTGCGCGCGGCCGAGTGACTCGAACAGACGTGCCGCCACGCCGGGCTGGCCCGCCATGCCATCGCCTACCGCCGCCAGCACGCTGACGCCCGTGGTCAACTGCACGCGCTGCACCTGCGCCACCGCAAGCTCATGTGCAAACGCCTGCAGCAAGGCATCGCGGCCGCGCACGGCCTCGTTGCCACGCACCACACAGCAGATGGAATGTTCGGACGACCCTTGCGAGATCATCACCACCGATACGTGTGCCTGGCGCAACGCCGAGAACACCCGCTCGGCGGTGCCCGGCACACCGATCAGGCCGGTGCCTTCCAGGTTGAGCACGGCGAGTTCGGCACTCAGCGTCAGCCCCTTGATCGGTCCGCGCACCGAGCGCTCGGCGGTGATGCGGGTGCCCGGATGGTCTGGCTGGAAGGTATTGCGGATCAGGATCGGCAAGCCGCGCTGGATGGCCGGCGACATCGTCTGCGGATGCACCACCTTCGCGCCGAAATAGGCCAGTTCGCAGGCTTCGTCGTAGCTCAGTGCATCAAGCTGCACCGCTTCGGGCACCAGTCGCGGATCGGCAGACAACACGCCGTCCACATCGGTCCATATCTGCAGTTCATCGGCGTCGAACAGGGCGGCGAAGATCGCCCCGGAGTAATCGCTGCCATTGCGCCCCAGCGTGGTGATGCGCCCCCTGCCGTCGCGCGCGATGAATCCGGTAGCCACCACCCGCGTCTGCGGATGCCGCTGTCGCCACGCCTGCAGCCGCGCGGCACTCGTCTCCCAGTCCACGTTGACACCCAGTTCGCCATGCTCGACCACCAGCACCTCGCGCGCGTCCAGCACCGCACAGTCCTCGCCGATTGCCAGGAAATGATGCCCCAGCAGGTGCGCCGAGCACACTTCTCCCAGTCCCTGCACCCGGTCCAGCACGTCGTCCGGCAACCCGCCGATCACCGCCAACGCGGCAAGCAGTTCGGCCAACTCATCGAAGCGCGCGTCGAGCCATTCCACGCTCGCCCCGGAATGTTCGCCGAGCAACGAGGCGGCTGCACCGCGATGACGCGCGCGCAGCGCATGCCAGGCATCCCGCCACTGCGGCGAGCCCGCCGCCGCCATCCGCGCCAGGTCGATCAGGCCATCGGTCACCCCTTTCATCGCAGACACCACGGTGACCTGCATCCGCTCGGGGCGCTGCAGCAGCAGACGAGCCACATGGCGGTAACGATCGGCGTCGGCCACCGACGTGCCGCCGAACTTGTGCACGACGGTGCACGGGGGCACCGGCAAGGGCGACGCGGCGGGTTCTACGGAAACGGCACTGGACATGGCAACCTCGGTGGGAGGCCCCGCATCGCGCTCGGTGGAAGGTTTCCCCGCCACCTGGTTCGGTGCGGGGCCGTGGTTTTCGTGAGTTACGCGAAGACGACGGACCGCACCCGGCAGGTGGTGCCGGTGGTGGTGGTAATCGTGGTAATGGCCATGGTGCTGCCGACATCCAACCGCGCACGATCTGGCGCCGCGAAGGCGACGTGTGCGAGGGCGAAGGGAGCGGAGGCGGTGACCATGGGTCTAGAAAACACCGGCGACCCCGCTGCTGTCAAGTGCTGCGCTGCAAAAACACCAGCGCTTCATATGCACGCATCGTCGGCGAAAATGGTTGCATCGGTGACCATGTCGCTGGCGCGCGGCGCGGCGGCCACGACATCGTCTTCCTCATCCAGCATGCTCGGTGATCGCGCGTGGCGTGCGATGCGCATGCGCGCACCAGAGCACCCCGGTCACCAGGCAGGCGATGGCCGCCAGCTCCAGCGCGGTGGGCCAGCGCCGTTGCCAGCCGAAGCCGTACAGCAGGGCAAACAGGGTTTCGAACACGATCATCTGGCCGGTAAGCGTCAACGGCAGCAGACGGCTCGCGCGGTTCCAGCAGGCATTGCCCAATAGCGAGGCGATGATCGCTACGCCGGCACTGACGACCCAGAACAGCCCCCACGCCCCCGCATCGTGATGCGCCGTGTTGAAGACGAAGGCCATCGGAACCAGCAGCAGCGCGAGCGCGCCGGTGACCACGCCGGTGAGCAATGACCAATCATGTGCGGACAGATCCGGGCGACGCTGCAACCAGCGACTGTTGCCCACCGAATAGGCCGCCCAGGACAGCAAGGCACCAAACGCACACAGCAGGCCCAGCACGCGTTGTCGCCACGGCGTAGCCACGTGCTCGGACACCAGGGCCTCGTAACCGACCAGGGCGACGCCTGTCAGGCACAGCAGCAGCGCCGGTGCCAGCTTGGCCAACCGTACCGCCCCTTCTTCGCGCACGCCCACCAACGTCACCACGACGGGAATCAAGCCGACGATCAGCGATGCCGCCGCACCGCCTGCCCACTGCACGGCGGTCGCCAGCAGCAGGAAATACACCAGGTTGCCGGCCAAGCTCAGCCACACCAGCCCGCGCCATTCGGCAGCACCGAGCTGCGGCGCCAAGCGCTTCCAGCGCGGCCAGAGCAGGGCCACGGCCACCAGCCCATAGATCAGATAGCGGCCGGCGGAGAGCTGCACCGCATCGAAGGCCATCAGTACGGCGGGAGCCAGGAACACCACGCCCCAGAGCGCGCCTGCCGCCACGCCATTGCCGATGCCCACACCCATCGAACGATTCATCACACCGCCTACCCTGCTGTCAGGCCGGGAAGTCTAGGGGGTGCGTGCGCGGCGTGTCTTGACCCGGGCTATGGTCGCGGGCCCGCGAGAGCGCCAGGTGGTAGGAGTACGCCCGGTTTCGCGCACCAGCGCACGCGTCAGCGCACTCTGCTCGGAATAGCCCGCACGCTGAGCGACCTGGCTGATCGGCAACGCGGTCGTGCACAGCAGATGGCGTGCCAGGCGCAGGCGCACGGCACTCAACCACGCCTGTGGAGGCAGCCCGATTTCGCGCACGAACCAGGCATGCAGGTGGCTGACGCTCAACCCCGCCCGTCGCGCCATGCGCTCTACCGGCCACGGCTCACCCGGCGCATCCTGGATGTGGGTGCACAGCGCCTGCAGACGTGCGCCACTGCCGTCAGGCGCGAACGCTTGCAACAGCTGCGGCATCAGCGAAGCGCGATCGCCGGCGGGCGTGGCGTGCAACGCGCGGCGCAGCGACTGCGGCAGGAACAGCCAGCGCTGACGGCGCAGGTGGTCCAAGGTGTGGTCGTCGAACCACTGCAGATCGCAATCGATCACCAGATGGGCATTGCACCCCTGCCCCCTCTGGTCATGGTGCTCACCTGGGGCGACGAACACGCCCTGAAAGGCATCCAGCCGCGCCCCCTGACCGTCCAGTTCGAACTGCAGCTCACCCCGCAGCGGCAGCACCCATTGCGCGAAGTCGTGGCGGTCGCCACCGCCGGCGTCGCCGTAACTGCGGATATGGAAGCACGGGGTGTTCATCGGGCAAGTCTCGCGCTCGCCTTGAACCCGCGCAAGCAGGGCAAGCGGGACCAAGGCGCTTTTACGGTGCGAGAGAAACCTGCCGTTCTACGGCGCGGGTCCGATCAGGCCCGCCGGGGCAGGCGGGCTTCGAACACCACGTCCTGTGCTTCGTTGCGTGCTTCCAGTTCGCCGCCATGTGCGCGCACGAACTGGTCGGCAATGAATAACCCCAGCCCCAACCCCTTGCTGGCATGGAAGCTGGCCTTGAACGGCTCGAACAGGCGCGGCAGCAGGCTGTCGCCAATATGCCCGCGATTGCGCACGCGCAGCACGACCTGCGCCGGATCCTCGCCGTCCACCTGCACTTCGACCGGTTCGTTGCCACCGTGCACGAGCGCATTGCCGATCAGGTTGGACACGACCTGCGCCAGGCGATCCGGATCGCCCTGCATGCGCGCATCACCGGACTGCCGCACGTCGATGGCCGCGTTGGCCTGGCCGCGTTCCACTTCCTGTACCACGGCGGTGACCACGCTTGCGGCGTTGCATGGCGTACGCTCCAGGCGCAAGCCGCCGGACCGGATGCGCGAGAAATCGAGCAACTGGTCGACCATCCGCGCCATGCGCAGGGTACTGGACTCCAAGTGCCGCAGCGTCTGCTGCGCGCTGGCATCCTGCGGGATGTCCAGCGACAACTTGTCCGCGCACAACAGGATCGCCGACAGTGGCGTGCGCAGGTCGTGGGTCAGCACGGCCATCATCGTTTCATTGAGCGTCAGCGCGCGCTCCAGCGCCTCGTTGCGCGATTTCAGCAAGCGCTTCTGCTCGTACAACTCGATGAACACACCGAGCTTGCCGAGAATGATCTGCGGTTCGATCGGCTTGTGCAGGAAGTCCACCGCACCGCTTTCATAGCCCTTGAACGCACGCACCGGATCCTGCGGCGAGGCCGTGAGGAAGATGATCGGCACATCGCGGCTGCGCGCCGAACCCCGCATCAGCTCGGCCAGCGCGAAGCCGTCCATTTCCGGCATCTGCACATCCAGCAGCGCCAAGGCGACATCATGTTCCAGCAACAGCTCCAGCGCCTCATAGCCGGAGGACGCGCAGAGAATACGCAGTCCATCACGGCGCAACAGCGCTTCCATCGCAACCAGGTTCTGCGGCACGTCATCGACGATCAACACATTGACCGGCGCTGCGTCTGCTACAGCCACGGGATGAAGCAGGTTCATTTCAAATCCTTCAGGCATCTGCATATCTCTTCAAGCGTCAGCACCGCATCGGCACCGGCACGCTGCAGGGCCGAAGCGGGCATCATCGACGCCTCGGCATCTTCGGGGCATTGCAACCAGGCTTGGCCACCCGCATCACGCACGGCCGCCACGCCTTCGCTGCCATCACTGCTGGCTCCCGTCAGCAGGATCGCCAACACATCCTCACCAAACACGGCGGCCGCCGATTCGAACAGCGGGTCGATGGCGGGACGCGAGAACAACACCGGTGCATCCATCGACAGCGCAATGGACGACGCATCTTCAACCAGCAGATGGTAATCCGGCGGTGCGAAGGTGACCGTGCCCCGCTCCAGCGGTTGCTTGTCTTCGGCCTCGCGCACGGTCAATGCCGACGACGGATCCAGCAACTCGGCAATCCGGCTGGGCCGATCGCGCGGCAGGTGCAACACCACCAGCACCGGACAGCCCAGTGCCGCAGGCAACGCTGCCAGCACCCGCTGCAACGCGGTGACGCCCCCGGCAGAGGCGCCGATCACCAGCAGCCGCGGAAACGCAGCGCCCATCAGGCCGCCTTCCGGTACAGGCGCTGCTCCCGCGCGCAGGTTTCGAACGCGTTGCCGTGCTCGCCGAACTGCAGCGACTCCTTGCTGCCCAGCCCGAGGAAGCCGCGGTGTACCAGCGCCTCGCGGAACAGCCCTACGGCGCGATCCTGCAGTGGACGGTTGAAATAGATCAGCACGTTGCGGCACGAGACCAGGTGCACTTCGGAGAACACGGTATCGGTGGCCAGGCTGTGATCGGCGAACACCACGTTGCGGCGCAGGCGTCGGTCGAATACCGCGCCGTCGTAACCGGTGGTGTAGTAATCCGACAGCGAGCTCTGGCCGCCGGCCTGCAGATAGTTGCGGCTGAACTGGGCGATCCGGTCGATACCGTAGGTGCCCGACTCCGCCGCTGCCAATGCAGAGGGGTTGATGTCGGTCGCGTAGATGATGCTGCGATCCAACAGCCCCTCTTCCTGCAGCAGGATCGCCAGCGACCACACCTCTTCGCCGGTACTGCAGCCGGCTACCCACAGCTTGATCGACGGATACGTGCGCAGCACCGGCACCGCCAGCTCGCGCAGCGCCTTGAAGTACGACGGGTCGCGGAACATCTCCGACACCTGCACGGTGAAGAACTGCATCGCCTGGGCGAACAGGTCCGGCTCATGCAGCAGCCGATGCTGCAGGTCAGACAGCCGCTCGCACTCATAGCGCTGCATGGCCTGGCGCATGCGCCGCCGTAGCGACGACACCGCATAGTTACGGAAATCGTAGTGGTAGCGCTGGTAGATGGCTTCCACCAGCACCTTCAACTCCAGGTCGAACAGCTCCGCCTCGTTCATTGCCGCGAGCACCACACGCGGCACAGCGACACCAGCTTGTCCACGTCGATGGGCTTGGCGATGTAGTCGTTGGCACCGGCCTGCAGGCAGCGCTCGCGGTCATCGGGCATGGCCTTGGCGGTCAGCGCGATGATCGGCAGGTCCTTGTGCTGGCGCTGGCTGCGGATCTCGCGCATGGCGGTCAACCCATCCATCTCCGGCATCATGATGTCCATCAGCACCAGGTCCACTTCCATGGTCGCCAGCCGGTCCACGGCCTCGCGACCGTTGCGTGCGATCTCCAGCTTCACCCCCAACGGCTCCAGCACGCTGGACAGGGCGAAGATGTTGCGGACATCGTCCTCGGCCAGCAGTACGGTGCGGCCATCCAGCACCGAATCGCGGCGACGCGCCTCGCGCAGCAGGCGCTGCTGGTCGGTGGGCAGGTTGGCCTCCACGCTGTGCAGGAACAGGGTCACTTCGTCGAGCAGGCGCTCCGGCGAACGAGCCCCCTTGATGATGATGCTCTTGGAGTAGCGGCGCAGGCGCTGTTCTTCTTCGCGCCCCAACGCGCGGCCGGTGTACACGATGACCGGCGGGAAGCCGACGTCCTCGCTCTTGGCCATGTACTCCAGCAGGTCGTAGCCACTGCCGTCGGGCAGCGCCAGGTCGGTCACCATGCAGTCGAAGGTCGCACTGCTCAGCTGCTGCACTGCCTCGGCGATGGTGCCGACAGCGGTGATCTGCAGCTGTTCGCGGCCCAGCAGCAGTTCAAGGTTGCCACGCAGTTCGGTGTCGTCCTCGACAATCAGCAGACGGCGCACGTCACGCTGACTGGTCTTTTCCAACTGCTGGATGGCTTCCACCAGGCGCTCGCGGGTGGCCGGCTTGATCACATAGCCGATAGCGCCCAGCTCCATCGCCAGTTGGCTGCGCTCCATGCCCGACACCACGTGCACGGGAATGTGGCGGGTCAACGGATCACGCTTCAGGCGCTCCAGCACGCTCAGCCCGGACACATCGGGCAGGCCGATGTCCAGCAGCACGCCACTCGGGCGCAGCTCGCGCGCCATCGTCAGGGCCTCCTCGGCCGTGGTCGCGACCACGCAGTCGAAGTCCAGTTCACGCGCAAGCGTCACCAGCGCCTCGGCGAAGGTGGCGTCATCTTCCACGGCCAGGATCAGCCGCTCGCTGCGCAGGGAACCGGCACGCTGGTTCGCCGCCGCCTGCCACGCCACCAGTGACGGCGACGCGGACACCGCTGCGGCTTCACTGCGCGCCTGTACCGGGATGGTGGCCGGCGCCGCTGCAGGCACACGAGGGCTGGCAGGCGTCGATGTGGCGTGGGCGCTGCCCATCGTCGGCGGCGCGTCGGCCTGCTCGGGCGAGCCGCTCAACGGCAATTCCAACGAGAACGTGCTGCCACGCCCAAGCTCGCTTTGCACCCGGATGTCGCCGCCCATGCGGGTGGCGAGGTCGCGCGAAATCGAAAGCCCAAGACCGGTGCCGCCATAGCGGCGACGCGTGCTGCCGTCGGCCTGGCGGAACGCTTCGAACACGGCGTCCAGTTGTTCGGCGGCGATGCCGATACCGCTGTCGCGCACCACGAAACGCACCCGATCAGGGGCCACGGCCTGCACCTGCAGGCTGACCGTGCCGTGTTCGGTGAACTTGACCGCGTTGGCCAGCAGGTTCTTCAGGATCTGCTGCAGGCGCTGGCTGTCTGCGGTGAACTGGCTGGGCGCGCCGGCATCGGCCACGATCTCCAGTGCGAGCCCTTTCTCGCGCGCCAGCGGCTCGAACGTCTCGCGCAGGCGCTGCAGCGCGCCGTCGATCACCACCACCTCATCGGACAGTTCCACATGGCCGGCTTCGATGCGGGCCAGGTCCAGGATGTCATTGATCAACGACAGCAGGTCATTGTTGGACGACAGGATGGCCTGCGCGTACTTGACCTGCTCATCGCTCAACGTGCCGTCGCGGTTGTCGGACAGCAGCTTGGCCAGGATCAACGAACTGTTCAGCGGCGTCCGCAGCTCGTGCGACATGTTGGCCAGGAACTCGGACTTGTAGCGCGAGGCAGCAGACAGCTCGTTGGAGTTGCGCACCAGCGCAGCCTGCGCGATCAGCAGCGCCTGCTTCTGCCCTTCCAGCTCGTGCGTGCGCTCTTCCAGCTGCACGTTGGTCTGTTCCATTTCCGCCTGCTGCTGCTCCAGGTTGGTCTGGGAGTGCAGCAGGCTGCGGCTCTGCTCTTCCAGCTCTTCGTTGGACACGCGCAGTTCTTCCTGCTGTGCCTGCAACTCTTCACCCTGGCGCTGCGATTCCTCCAGCAGCTCGGCCAACCTTGCGCGCAGCACGGCCGCGCGCAGTGCGATGCCGATGGTGTCGGCGCAGCGCTCCAGCAGCACGCGGTCGAGGTGCGGAACGCGCCCCGGGCGGATGCGACCCAGCTCGACCACGCCAACGATCACATCGTCGCTGAGGATCGGCGCCAGCAGGCGCTCACGCAGGGGGGTGTCGCCCAGGCTGGAACTGATCTTCAGCACGCTGCCCTCCACCTCGCGCAGGTGACGGACCTTGCCCTCGCGGACCACCTGCCCCAGCTGGCCCTCGGCCAGCCCCAGCGACTGCGGTATGCCGCCTGGCAGCGCCACACCACCGGTCAACAGCAACTGGTGGTTTTCAATGCGATACATGACGGCGGTCTGCGCGTTCAGCTGCTCGGCCAGCGTGGTCATGGCCGCCTCGGCGATCTTTTCCGGGCCAAGGTCACCGCGCAGGCTCATCGCCACCACGTTTTCACTCTCCTGCAACCAGAGTGCTTCGGAGGCTTCACGGCGGGCCTGGATTGCGCGGTTGACGATCAGCGCGATCATCAGGAAGGCGAAGCCGCCAATGGTGCGGTTGACGAACGAGAAAGCTGAATTGGTGCTCGCCGGTGCGATGTTGTAGCCCACCGCGAGGAAGATGCAGGCGGCGACGGCCACCAGCAGCGGCAAGCCCGCATGGCGCTGGAACACCGTCACGCCAATGGCCAGGAAATAAGCCAACCAGACCGCATATCCAAGCGGGACAACCAGTTCAAGCGCCGCAGTAGAGGCCAACAAGGCGGCAGACAGCCCCCAGACCCAGGGGTCGCGCGTGCTTGAAGCAGAGGTCATGGAGTGAGATCCCGGCACAAAGAAGTGAGATGGTAACTGAATGACTGTCGTTTCCTGCACGACTTTCGGCACGCGCCCACCTACACAGATCCTTCACACTATCGCTTCTAGCTTCACCGGCCTCAGGGGTCTTCAGCGCAGTCTCGTGGTAAACGCCGTCACCAAGCTCACCTCACAGACAGAGTCCAGCCAACAGTTGAAGCTTCTCATCGAGAGCGTCACTGATCACGCCCTGTACCTGCTCGACACGGATGGCCTGGTATGCAGCTGGAACCCGGGGGCGGAGCGGATCAAGGGATACGCGGCCGAAGACGTCATCGGTACGCATTTCAGTCGCTTCCACTGCCCCACTGACCGCGATGCGGGCGAGCCGGACCGTTCCTTGGACATTGCCGCACGTGAAGGACGCTACGCCGGCGAAGGCTGGCGGCTACGCAGTGATGGCAGCCGGTTCCGGGCGAGCGTGGTCATCGAGCCGGTATTTGAATCCGAGGTGCTGGTGGGCTTCGTCAAGGTCACCCGCGATATCACCGAAAGCTACCAGGCCCAGGTACTGCTGCGTGACGCGCAGCGGGCGCTGGCCAGCACCCAACAGTTCGAGAAAGTCAGTCAGCTCAGCCGCGGCCTGGCGCACGAGTTCAACAACCTCCTGACCACCATCCACAACGCCCTGGACCTCATCGCGCTGCGCTGTGACAAAGACGACACGACCGAACGGCTGATCGGCAACGCGCAGGCGGCAGCCGACCGCGGCGCCCTGCTCACCCGACAATTGCTTGCCTTCGGCGCCGGCCAGACCCTGGTGCGGGAGCGTGTGTCCACGGCCGATTGGCTGCAGCCTGCGCTGGCCGCCCTGCAGCAGCGCTGCCTGGCCAAACACACGCTGCAACTGCAGGTCACCCGGGTACTGCCCGACGTGCTGCTGGACCCCTCGCAGCTGGAGGCGGCCCTGTTCAATCTGGTGGGCAACGCCTGCGACGCCATGCCCGAGGGTGGGCATATCTGTATCATCGGCGACCTGGAGCGCCGGCTGGACCCGCAGGCCGACACCCCGACCTACCGTGATTTCGTCGCCATCCGGGTCCAGGATGAAGGCCATGGCATGGCGCCGGATATCGCAGCACGGGCCAGCGAACCGTTTTTCACGACCAAGGACATCGGCCAAGGCAGCGGGTTGGGCCTGAGCCAGGTGTTCGGATTCATTACCCAATGCGGCGGATTCGTCGACGTGTCGAGCACCGAAGGTGGTGGTACGACGGTCAGCCTGCTGCTGCCTGCCCTGGAGGTTCCCGCCAATGACTGACCCCATCCGCGTACTCATGGTCGAAGACCAGGAAGACCTGCGCGACATGATCGGGCTGGCCCTGCAGGACATGGGCATCGCCGTGGACACCACCGCAGACGGCCACGAGGCCGTGGCGATGATGGAAAGCGAACGCGAGTACGACGTGGTATTCAGCGATGTCAGCATGCCCAATGGCATGTCCGGCATCGAACTGAGCGAGCACGTCGCCCGCGCCCAGCCCGGTGCCCGCATGATCCTGTCGTCGGGCTACGCCCGCTCGCAGCTGCCGCCCCTGCCCGGCCACGTCGAGTTCCTGCCCAAACCCTATCGACTACGCCAGCTGCTGGAACTGCTCAGCCCACGCTGAACGCGGTGGGTAGAGCCGACTTCAGTCGGCTGTATATGACCCCAGCCGACTGAAGTGGGCCCTACGTT
The DNA here is from genome assembly GCF_040223995.2 of Stenotrophomonas sp. WHRI 8082. NCBI lineage: Bacteria > Pseudomonadati > Pseudomonadota > Gammaproteobacteria > Lysobacterales > Lysobacteraceae > Stenotrophomonas > Stenotrophomonas sp. WHRI 8082. Next base: position 286,672 of record NZ_CP167826.1, read on the forward strand.
GCGCTCAGATCCAGCCAGCCTGACCACACCAGCTGGATGCCGATGCACAGCAGCACGAAGGCCACCAGTTGCTGCATCACCACCGCGCCGGAGGGCCCCAGGCGCGTGACCACCACGATCGAGTTGCGCAGGATCAGGTAGATCACCACCGCCACCATCAGCGCCCCGCCGACCGCAACGATCGCGCCCGACAGGAAGTGCAGCGGGTTCATTGATTCGCCGTGTGCGCCAAGGGTGATGCAGGCGGAAATCACACCCGGTCCGGTGGTCAACGGGAATGTCAGCGGGTAGAAACTGCGCTGCATCAACTGGTCATCCGCGATGCCCGCTGCCTCGGTCTCGTGCGCGGTCGGCGACGTATCGGGACGAGGCGCCAACATGCGCCATGCACTCGCCGCGACCAGCAGCCCACCACCAAAGCGCACCACCGCCAGCGAAATGCCGAAAACGGTCAGCACGTAGGTGCCGACCAGCATCGAGGCGATGATCACCCATGCCACGTTCATCCCGATCTGCCGAGCAAGCAGGCGCGCAAGTCCGTGCTTGTTGCCGACGGACGACACGAAAATCGAGGCGATGCTCAGCGGGTTGATGATCGGCAGCAGGGTCACCGGGACCAGCGCCATTTCCTTCAACAGCGCGATCATGTATTCCATGTCACCTCCACGCCAGCGGGTCATTACCCGCCAATGAAGAGGGGCCACCTTGTCGCACCAAGCCAAGCTCGGCGGACACAGCGGCCCCACACCGTCCCGTCAGATCAGAAGGCGTAACGGCCGCCGAGGTAGATTTCGCTCGACACCAGGTTGGCGCTCATCTTTTCGTCCTGCAGCGAACGCGCGTTCGGGAACGCATTCCAGCCACTCTCGGTACGGCCCATGTCGACGTAGCGGTAGCCCAGGTCGAGGGTCAGCTTATCGATCGGGGAATACGCCACACCGGCGCCCAGCGACCACGACAGGTTGTCCTGGCGGCCGACGTTGTACTGGCGTGCAACCGTGCCCTGCCAGCCATCAGACTTCAGGCGGGCGATACCGATGCCGACCGAACCGTACAGCGACACCTGGTCGGTGATGGCGAAATCGCGGTACACATTGGCCATCAGGCGCTGGGCCTCGATGTAATGCACGTTGTTGCTGAGCGGGAAGGTGGTCGACCCACTGGTGAACGTGTCGGTCTTCGGCAGGGTGTATTCACCCTCCACGCGCCACCCGTTGTTGTACTTGTAGCCCAGTGCGAACGAGCCGGTGGTGAACTTGTCGTCCTGCTTGCCCGGCACGAACGCGCCAATACCCGGACGGGCGCTGTCGGCCATCTCACGTGCCTTGTGCTCGGCTGCCACGACCCGGCCGGCGACATAATAGCTGCCGTCATCAGCGAAGGCGGAGGCGGACTGCATGCCGGCGAGGACCAGCAGCGAAAGCGAAACAATCTTGATCGAGGACACGAGGGTTTCTCATTGGATGACCCGGCACCGCGGGCGCCGAGGCAGCGGAAAGAGGCGTAATTGCCTTGGCACAAAGTACGCAGGCGCTCCCCTCTGTCCAATAGGACGGGGCTGGAATCGCAGGCGATAAGCGTCAGGCCGCGCCGATCAGTCACGGTCGGCGGCGGTTGCACTGCGCAGCCGCGACTTGCGCCATCCGCCATGAGAACGCACTTGGCCGCTGTCGCCGGTGATCACGTAACGCGCGGCGCCGGACACGGCAACAAGCACACCGACATGCCAGCTGCGCAGCTTGGCGTACGCATAGCGAAAGCGTCTCAGGGGCATGGGCGTGCCTCCCTGACGCTTGCCGCCATATCGCGGCCGAAAGAAAGAGAGGTCAGCTGCAAAGAAGCCGATCGCGGCACAGAAAGCAAAGTCGTCATGAATCTCCGGGCGCACGACACCTGCCGCGGGCAGTGCATCGTCGGCGCCGTCAGCAGGGCACAGGCAGCGAATAACTGCCCGCCGACGCTAAGCCTGGGACCTCATGCACTCAATGAGACTTATCCGAAAAGTGCCGCCCCTCCGTAGCACGGCGAGTGCGGCGCCGCTCACGCTGCCGCTGAGCCAGATGCACTACCCCAAGCACGCAGGCGAAGCCGATGGCCACTTCAGACAGGGCAAACAACAAGTGCATGGCGATCTCCCCGCGACAACGAACACGACAGCCCCTGTCGCTTTCAACCTAACGCGTACGCCCTGCTGCGTTCTGCAAGACAGTGCGCATTTCCGGACACCCATCTGCCTTATGGGCAAGAAAATCAGCGGGCTACGCGCAAGATGCTTAACACTTCAGGATCAGAGACACGACGCACGAACTGCGCTCGCTCGTCCGAGATGTCACAATCGACACCTCACTTTTTCCTGCAGGGGCCCGAAGGCCCTTGAAAGCGTAAGCCGCCAGATGCGCAGAATTCCTTCCAAGGACGGTACGTTCCCCTCGTTCCACTCTTGCCTTGAGCTGGCGTGTGCGGTCAGCGGCATGCGCGTGGCACTGGTGGGGGAGGTCAGCAATGACGAATGGCGCGCCATCCATGCGCTGGATCGTGCCGGCATGGGCATCTCTGCCGGCCTGCGTCTGGACCTGATCAACACTTTCTGCCGCGACGTCACCGCGACCGGTGCGGCGGTCTGGTTCAGCGACTCCCAGCAGGACCCCATCCACTGCAGCAGTCCGATTCCGGCCGCACATGGGTTCCGCAGCTACATCTCGGTGCCGGTAGTCCTGGCCGATGGGCAGGTCTACGGCACCCTGTGCACGCTGGACCCGGACCCTCGCCAGGTCACCGACGAAAGCCTCCGGGCCATGCACGCGCTGGCCAAGGTCGTCGCCGAGCAGGTCGGTGCGGTCGAACACACGTCCAGCGCCTCGCTCGCCCACTCCGAACAGCGGCTGCAGGCATCGGAAATGGTCAACAGCGCGCTGCGTGAAGAAGGCCGTGAGCGCGAGGAGTTCATCGCCGTGCTCGCGCACGATCTGCGCAATCCGCTGCAGGCCATCCGCGTCACCTCGGAACTGCTGGCGCTGTCGGCCGCATCGCCAGCCCAACAGAACCTACTGCAGCACCTGGACGACAGCGCGGACCGGATGGCTGAGTTGATCGACGTTACCCTGGATTTCGCCCGCGGACGCCTGGGATCCGGGCTGGCCCTGCGCATCAAACCCTGCACCGGCCTGGCCACTATCCTGACCCGGGTCAGCCAGCAGGCGCTGGCGCCCTACCCCGGCTGCCCGCTGGAAATCGACCTCGATCTTCCCGAGGTGGTGAACTGCGACGTGGACCGTCTGGGCCAGCTGATCGGCAACCTGCTGATCAACGCCGCTGTCCACGGCCAGCAGGGCGAGCCCATCGTGCTCCGCGGGCGCGCGGACGACCGCGACATGACCCTGGAAGTGCAGAACCACGGCGCCATCCCGGAAGGGTCAAAGGACACACTGTTCAAGCCCTTCCATCGCTCTGGCGACCAGCGGCTGGATTCCGGCCTTGGACTGGGGCTGTACATCGCCGCGCAGATCGCCCTGTCCCACGGCGGCACCCTGACCGCCGCATCGGCGGCAGACACCGGCACCACCTTCACCGCCCGCCTGCCGCTGTCGCACTGAACGACAGGTAGAGCCGACTTCAGTCGGCTGCGGGGGCCAAGACCAGCCGACTGAAGTCGGCTCTACCCCCGCAAATCCCCCGCAAATCCCCCGCAAATCCCCCGCAAATCCCCCGCAAATCCCCCCCCAAATCTCCCCCCCCTACTCTGGCGGCGCCTCCACCCCATACCCCCGCGCCGCCAACGCTCCCAGGTAATCCTCCCTGCCCATCAGCAGACTCACCGGCGCCGTGGAAAACGTACTCGCATGCTGCGCCAGCGCCTTGTCCACCAACCCAAGCCACTGCGCCTTGGTCTGCGCCGGCAGGTCGCTCCACCCACGCCGACGCGCGAATTCCGAATCGTGCACCACGCCCATGCAGGTCTGGGCCATCGCTGGCAATGCGAGCCGCCGCAGCGCCGCGATGTCACCGGCCGCCCACGCATTGGCACGCTCGCGCAGCACCGGCGCATCGAACTCCACCGTATCCAGCGTGCGCGCAAAGCAGGCACGGTCATCGACTTCGGTGCCGCGCAGTTCCTTCAGCGCATCGCGGGCGTCATCGATCTTCAACTTCACCCGCGCCTCTTCCGGCACCAGGTCGTTGTCCTTGTAGATGCGCTCCAGCGCCTCGGTCACCTGCTTGCTCTCGCGTAAGCCATTGCGCTTCAGGAAAGCACTGTAGAGCTCGCCCGAGGCAATCATCGGGCGCTTGTTCTCCACGCCCCGGTCGCGCCCGAGGTAGGTCTGCTTGAGCGTCAACCAACGTGCATACGTCGCCGGCTCGATGATCTCCTGCAGCGTGCGGCCCTGCGGGTCCTTGGCGGTTTTGAGCGCCAGCGGAAGCAGCGTCAGCCCGCGGAACACCCCGATCTTTACGTCCGGCATCCAGCCCGGTGGACCCAACACATGGTCAGCGCCGGCAATGGCCTGCTCTACCTCGGTGGAACGCCACTGCACGCCCGCAGGAATCGGCGACACCGTTCCGAGCAGCCAAAGAACATGGCCTTGCGGCGACGTGATTTTCCAGAGACCGGGACCGGGCTGCTCGCCGGTGACCTGGACGGAGGCCATGTCGACGACGGGCCCTGCGGCTTGCAGTGCGTTCTGGGCGATTGCGGATGCGGGCGCCGCACCCACCAGCAGGCAGAGCGCTGCCCCGCGGAGGAGGGACCGCGTGGGAGATACGTGCTGCGGCATCTGACATCCTCCCGAGTGAGTCCGCACTCTACCAATGGCGCAGGCGCAAGCGTAGTGCGGACCGGCGCCGATGCCGGGGCGACGCTTCCAACTGGTGGAAGCACGTCAAAAGGGGCTGGGACGCGCCGTCGTGCCGAACGTCTGCACCGAATTCACGGCGAGACTGATACACAGTCACGTCCCCGAATGGCACCACCCCATGACCACGGCCCATTACTTCTGCATCGAACTGATTGATCCGTCTGACAGGGGCGCCACCGGTTTCCTCAGTCTTTCTTTGTTCTGCAATAGCTGCGGGCAGCGTCAGATTGAAAGCAGCCCGGCCGATGGCCGATTGCTGATTGAATGCATCGGCTGTCATGCGACGCAACCGCTGTCCGAGGCGAGGTTCCTGCCGGGTCGTCGGCGCGCGGATTCGCGGCACTGACCTGCGCCTGCCGATGCCGCTGAGACGGCGGTGCATGGCGCTTGGAACTCTGGTGACCCCGGCCCGATTCGAACGGGCGACCTTCCCCTTAGGAGGGGGACGCTCTATCCAGCTGAGCTACGGGGCCAGATTGAGGGTGTGAAGGATACAGGGTGGCGGCGGGCAGCACTACCTCGGATGGCGCTCGGTCAGCTCAGCATGTTCACGGCCCCGTATGCTGACGCACCCTGCCCGCTCGCCCTCTGGATCGCATGCCCTCTCCTTGGCACTCCCTCTCCCTGCTCGGCGACAGCCGTCTTTTGCTGCCAATGGCGGCCGTGCTGCTGATCGCCGGGTGGCGCGCCGAGTCTCCGTGGCGCATCCGCTGGGCGCTGGCTTTGAGCGTTGTGGGACTGATCGTGCTGGCATCCAAGCTGGCCTTCCTCGGCTGGGGCATCGGCGTGGCGCGGCTGGACTTCACCGGCTTCAGTGGGCACGCCGCCATATCAGCTGCCATCTGGCCAGTGACCGCCTACATCGCAGCGCCGACACACCGACTGGGACGATGGGCTGCCCTGCTCGGATTGGTTCTCGCCCTCGCGATCGGCTACTCGCGCCTGCCGCTCAACGCGCACTCTTTGTCCGAAGTGATCGCCGGAACTTCGATGGGCGCACTCAGCAGTGCGTGGGCACTCGCGGCAACCACCACGACCGCGCGGCGACTGCGCGTCCGATGGGCAGCGCTGGCGCTGGTGGTCGGGTGCTGCATGCCCGTGCTGTTCCCCCAAGTGCGCACGCACCAACTGGTCGTTCAGATGGCAAAATCGCTGTCGGGGGCCGCTAAGGAGTTCGATCGCAGCGCGTTGCACGATGAAAAATGAGACCTGCGTTACTGGAACTTCCGGCAGATCAAGAATTTATGTCTCAAACGCCTTGACACCAAATACGACAAACCGTGACCATAGGGGCGATGTAATCCCCCCGACGGAGTAGGAGACCCCGTTTATGAAGAAGATTTTTGCAGTTCTGGCCCTTGTGGGTCTGTCCTCCCCCGTCCTGGCACAGGATGCACAGGTTGAGCAGGGTACGACTGAAGCAGCTGCCACGAGCAGCGAAGTAGCTGGCACCAGCGCGGCCGGATACTCGACCGCAGCTGTTGTTGGCACTGTTGTTGCAACTGTTGCAACCGCTGCTGTTCTTTACAGTGTTGGCGGTGACAGCACCAGCAGCGACAACGACGGCGGCGGAAATGGTGGCGGCGGCGGCGGTGGTACCGGCGGCACTGGTGGAACCGGCGGCACTGGTGGCACGGGTGGCACTGGCGGCACTGGCGGCTGATAATACGCCCCGACCCGAACGAGCCCTCGCCGGGAGTTGCTTGGCGAGGGTTTTTTTTGCCTGTAGGAAACTTGGAAAAGCATGAAGACGATGCGTTATAGCCTTGCCGTCGCTATCTTGACTGCCACCGTCCTCCCCGGCTGCATCTGGGCGCCAGGGCAGCATCTGCGCCAGGGTGATCTGACACGGCAGGATCAAAGCGATGATGGCCGATTGGAACTGATTGATATCACTCCAAAGCTGATTGCAATGAACGCATTCAATGACAAGCAGCGCAATCTGCCTGCTGCGCTTTTGTCATACAAGCCAGAATCCTACCGTGTCGGAGTCGGCGACTCACTCTACATTACTGTGTGGGACCATCCCGAGCTGACCGTCCCGGCTGGTCCGCAGCAGACTCCCAATCTTGCCGGTCGCGCGGTTCAAAGCGACGGCACGGTATTCTATCCGTACATCGGAAAGGTGGACGCTGCGGGAAAGACACCCGGTGAGCTCAGGGAAGAAATTGGCAAACGCCTGGCAAAGTACATCGAATCGCCTCAGGTTGACGTCTCGGTACTCACATTTGGCAGTCAGCGCGTCTGGGTAACTGGCGCCGCGCAACAATCGACTCCCGTCTCCTTGGGGACGTCACCATTGACGTTATCCGATGCGATCAGTCAAGCAGGCTTGAGCGCCGCAGGCGCCGATCTATCCGGCGTGCAGCTCAGTAGAGACGGAGTAACGTACACCATTGATCTTGAAGCGCTGGCTAGTCAGTACGGCGGGCAGCAGCTTTACCTCAAGCCAAGTGATTCAATCTACGTACCATTCCTTGATCGCAAAGAAATTTTCGTCGTGGGTGAAGTCGGTCAGCCCGGCGCATTTAGTTTCCGCACTGGGGACGTTTCGCTCAATCAGGCTCTCGGAAGAGCCCGCGGACTGAGCCAGACGACTTCAAACGGCAACGCCGTCTACGTGATACGCGGCGCCAAGGATCTTCTCGCTGAGCCATCGGTCATTTATCAGTTGTCGGCTCGCTCACCTGCGGCATTCGCAGCAGGCAGTCAGTTCAAGCTCCTGCCTGGCGATGTGGTGTTCGTAGGTGCTGCCGGCGTGACACGCTGGAGCCGCTTCGTGAATCAGCTGTTGCCGTTCACCTCGATTATCAGCAACGCGGCTAGTGCACGCAACGACCTCGACACTAACTGATATGACGCAAGGGAAGAGGCCTCTTATTTCACTGAGGCGCGACTGGAGCCAGCAGTCATGCATTGCGCTGTGTTTCCTGCTCGCGGGTGGTCTTACTGCTTGTACGACAGGCAGTCGTGCGACCAGCGATACGTTCAGGCTGCTCCTGAACAGAAACGTTCAGGCGACCGCTCAGCAGGTCGCCGCCAACCGCTACCCCCAACTCCAGCTCAAAGCAGATGATGTGAGCGCCGTCAGCGTTCTGGGCCATGTCGATAGAGGCGAGCTCGTATGGTATGCGGGCACGCACGCGATCTTTTACACGAGCTCCAGCGGCCTATTGACTGGCACCACCGGACTAAACCGAACTTATGCCAGCAGGATAATCGGGGATTCACCGTTCGATCACCTGCAGAGTGTTTCGCAAACCACCACGATTAATCGAGAGTACGACTGGCTGCCTGAATATAAAATGGGAGCGCAAGTGGTCGGAACGCTTATTCGGAAGAGTGCGGAGCCCGTTGAGATCCTTGGACGGACCATGTCATTGATGCGCTTTGAGGAAGAGCTCTCCGGTGCGGGAATGAATCACACGAATGTCTACTGGGCAGACCAGCAAAGTGGATTTATCTGGAAAAGCACTCAGTATCTTGCACCGGGCTACCGAGTAGAGTTGACACAGCTCAAGCCCTTTCGGCCAAAGGGAAGCTGAGCGATGAACCCACTGTATCTGAAAGCAGCATCTGCATTGCTGCTTGGCGGCATCTACCTCCACTCGGCTGAGGCGTCGCAAGTAACGGTCGAAGGCGCCGTAGATAATCCAGGTACGCAACGACTGGAAGATCACGCGCGACTTTCAGACGTGATCGCTGCAGCCGCCCCTCTGGTTGACGCCTACCTACTTGGCACCTCCTTTCGTCGGAAAGAGGCAGAATTCCAGCAACAAAGTTTGAAAGCAGGACTGATGTACGACTTAAGCGTACTAAAGCGCAATGAATCCGCCGCTGTCAGCAGCACAGCCAGCTCACTGCTTACATGGCTGGGCACTCAGCCAGCCACTGGCCGAGTGAGACAAGCGATTGACATGCGACTCATGCAGATCCAGCCGAAAAACAACCCTGAACTAGTCGACGGTGACAGCCTGCAGTTCCCACGTCGACCCACCACAGTGCACGTGATAGGCGCGGTGAAAGCGCCATGCATCTTGACGCACTCGCCCCTCAAAGTAGCGGCGCAGTATGCAAGGGAATGCAGACAAGAGACCAGCGCGGACCCTGATTACATCTACATCATCCAGGCAGATGGACAAGTGACGCGGCATGGAATTGCGTCATGGAACCGCGCCGACCCCCAAACCGTCTCACCAGGCGGCAGAATATATATACCGATAGCAGAGTCAGCCGCCCGTAAGGTCGATGTACATTTCAATGATGAGTTTGCCACCTTTGTCTCTACTCTGGCCGTCAGCCCCTGATGAATCGATGCTCAACCTCTGACGTGCCCAATCGCTCCTATCTTTTTGTTGCCGTGGCATTTTCGTTGCTAACTGCGACAAACGCCTGCGCGCAAGAAGCACCACCCCCTACTGCCAGTGAGTGGGGCGGTGTGGGCCTTCTTCAGACTCCCACGGCACGCATGGCGGAAGACGGCGACTTTGCCTTCACGGCGTCGCACAACTCCCCCTATAGTCGCTACAACGTCACCATGCAGCCGTTCTCGTGGCTTGAAAGCTCTTTCCGGTACATCAACGTCTCCAACTTGAGGTACGGCGTTCCGGAGGTTAGCGGAGATCAGAATTACAAGGACAAGTCCATCGACTTCAAGATTCGCCTCTTGGCTGAATCACGATGGATTCCACAGGTCGCTTTCGGTGTCCGCGACGTGGGTGGTACAGGGCTCTTTTCCAGCGAGTACCTCGTCGCAAGTAAACGCTTTGGTCGTTTCGACGCCTCCCTCGGATTTGCTACCGGATACATCGGTAATCGCGGGGATTTTTCAAATCCTCTAAGCATTATCGATGATCGATTCGAGTCACGCCCCGTTCCAACCAGCGCCATTGTCAACGCCGGCAAGTTTGGGGCAGACGCAATGTTTCGTGGGCGAGTGGGCGTTTTCGGAGGCGTGTCCTATCAAACCGTCTGGGATTCACTGATTGTAAAGGTCGAGTACGATGGTAATGATTACAAGAACGAACCGCGCGGAAGCAACCTGCGACAGACCACGCCGCTGAATTTCGGCTTGGTGTTTGTTCCGAATAAGAACGTTGAACTGACCGCCGCTTGGGAGCGCGGCGACGCAGCAATGTTCTCTATCGCCTTGAGAGGCAATCCTGGACATGCTTCTCCATCACCCAAACCATTCGACCCACCGCCAGCGCGCATCGAACACAAGACTGCGCCGACTCCCGACCAGAGTGACGACAAAGAAGCAAAGTGGGCGGAAGTATCTACGAAGCTGCGGTCTGATGCTGCATTCCGAGTAACCAAGATATCTGAGCGAGATGGCGAACTGCTGGTGAGCGGATATCAGACCCGCTTCACGAATAGCGCCAAGAGCTTGGGCAGGGTCTCCCGCGTACTATCTTCGGAACTCGGAGATTCGTATGACTGGCACTCGGTCAGAACCGAGCGTCTTGGGCTGCCTATCGTTGATTCGTCCATAAGACGAGAGTCGCTGGAAAAATACATTGAAGGGACCCTGGAACAATCCACCCTGAAACGCAGTACTGCCATCTCCGCACCAGATACGAACCCGGTCAGAGATGTCTACGCACCTAAGGTGAGAAAATTCGGCGGCGGCTTCAATGTTGGATACCGCCAGAACATAGGCGGGCCAGACGGCTTCATCCTCTATCAGATTGCAGCCAACTACAGCGCAACCTATTTCCTGACACCCGGCTTCTGGTTAACGGGAACGGCCAGCCAGGATTTGCTGAACAACTATAATAAGTTCAAATACGACGCACCCAGCTTCCTTCCGAAAGTTCGAACTGACCTGCGGCAGTACACGACTACGTCTGATTTGACGCTTCCAAACCTACAGCTCAATGTCACGCGGAGGCTTGGACGGGACCTGTACTCCATAGCCTACGCGGGCTATCTGGAATGGATGTTTGCGGGTGTAGGCGGAGAAATTCTTTATCGCCCTGTTGGTGAGCCGTGGGCCCTCGGTGCGAACCTTAACTGGGTAAAGCAGCGAGACTACGACCAGCACTTTGGCCTGAGAGATTATTCCGTAACTACCGGTCACGCGACGCTCTATTACTCTTTCGACAGGCAAGAGCGCGTCATTGCATCTCTGAGCGCCGGGCGATACCTCGCCGGAGACTATGGAGCAACGCTCAACATTGCCAGGGTGTTTCCCAATGGCATGACAATGGGCGCGTTTGCATCGAAGACCAATGTTTCTTCCAGAGATTTCGGCGAAGGAAGCTTCGATAAAGGCATTTATTTCAGCATACCGCTCGACAACGTTCTCCCACGATCCACTGGCGCGAGAGCGACGATTACGTGGAACCCTCTGATCAGAGATGGTGCGGCCATGCTAGCTCGCAAGTATCAACTCTACAATTTGACCGGCGAACGTGACACGCGGTACTTTTATGAAAATATAGATCAAATTGACGACTGACCAACAGCAATAATGAACGGGCAGCACCCGTCGTCAGCCAACGCTGCGAACCAGCGAAAAACGCCTGCAACGTTAGGTGCCGGCTCACTGGGCTTGGACCCGTCCATCGGCGCGCGTCATGTCGAACCAAGCCGGCATAAGCGTAAAATGCTCGCCAATCGGAGCTCTAGGGCAGTCTGTGGCATCGGACGTGCTTCGGCACGTCTGAAGGCGCACGGGGGGCTACATACATCTTGATGCATGGACAGCCGCAACCGTCCGCCCAATCAGACTTCAGCGCAGTGCAATCCAGTGACTGCAGCCACCTTGAATCTGGCCCGCTCCCATGTAGAACTCCTCGGCCATGTGTTGACGCACTCGACTAGAACAGGCGCCACGAACCCACCAGTGCGGATCAGCACTGACGCGGCTCAGCCGAACATCACCGCATGCACGCTACGCGCAGCAGGCGTACGCGGAGCCACGAACGGCGGAACTCCTAATGCCGTTCGCACCAAGGGCACCAGCTGTGCATGCTTCAGCTTGTGCCTGCAGATTTCCGCAGCGGGCGACCCTTCAACGAGGCAGTGAGGCCATACGGGCCGCCCGGCAACATGCCGAGCGCCTCTCGAAGACCATCAATAGCTCTTCAGCAACCGCGCGGGAACTCCACCGATCACGGAGTAAGGCGGGAAACTAGAATTAACAACACTGCCGGCTGCCACAACAGATGAGTGACCGATCGTTGCCCCGGCCAAAAGCGTGACCTTTGCGCCGATCCAACAGTTTGGGCCCACCACGATTTCCGCCCGCTCCGTGCCCTGAAGCCGGATCAGCGTGGACTTATCAAGAAAATTATGATTCTCTGGATGTGCGCTGAAGTACTGGCCGATGATGGTGTCATCGCCAATGAACACCCCACCGGAGCCTCCAAGGCGAGAATACTCGCCGATGCCCACTCTATGGCCTATAACCACGCCGACGCCCAGGTTGCCGAGGCTACCCGAGCAGACGATTCTGCTGAAATCACCAAGCTTTGCACCGTCACCCAGCGAAGCACCGCGTGAACTCAAGCCGTCGACCAATGAGAAGCGACCTAACCTGACCCCACGACCCAGGCTGACCAGCGACCCACATCTAATCGAGGCCCCTCTTCCTCTGAACACCGGAGTGAACAAACGCTTGCGTACGCCAAAGGTCAGGAACCCTCTGGCCAAGCTGAAGAGGTGCTCGATAGCCAACCCAATCTTATAACTCAGCGGGATTCGGTCATCCAGTTTGAACCGCAACGAGAACGCCGACCCAATGCTTGTAAAAAAAGACATGAGATTCCCAAGACGCCTAAAGTAATTAACTCTTTAAAAACCGCATATCCCTGTACTTCACTGCCAACTTTGCCATAAAGAATCTAGCGTATATACCCGCCAAGCATGAGGCTATGGGCCTGCTCTCGAAAACAACATGCCAAGACGCAACCAATGATTTCGCCCTGAACAACATAGCATCCGCACTTATGTCTGACCACAGAGCAGTGTCGTGATCGAGGACTACCGGCATGACCACTACGCCTTCATCAGCATCCGCAAGATTGATCATGAACTTGGTATCGATGCCATATAGATTCAAGCGCTCGTCGAACCGAGGCACCTGCAGGTAGCTTCTTGAAAGCACCATGCCGCTCGTGATCGCGAGCATCCCGCGCGCTTTCCGCAAACCCGACTGCGGGTTCTTGACATGCTTTCCCTTGAAGAACATCAGCCTGCCAGGGCTCACGACGAGACCATGAGACTTGACGATCGGAAGGTGAAGAGGGACGCCAGGTTGGGCGCTCAGAGATCGTCTGCAGTGAGAAAAATAGTCGACCGGCAGATCCGAATCCTGATCCAGGATAACCGCGCAATCGAGATCCATACCAGTAAGGACGGTATTGTAGACCAAGGAAAGGGGTGCATTCTCAGGGCAGGATCTATAAACAACGTCCAGTTGGCCGAAATCAAGACAGTCGAGTGCAGCCGGCCCATATGGAGCAGGGCTATTATCCCACACTGTCAATCGCCCCGAGAGACGATCATCTTCTTGGCCGGCACGCGCAAGCGAGCTTAGTGTGCGAGATTCACCCGGTGACGTCTTGTAAAGAACCACTAGAATGTGAAACTTCATCGGCGGCCGCTCGCCTGCGATCCCGAGCCATGCCTTCCGCCGGCTGCAGCATTCTCATCAAGCCACTGCTCTAGGAGCTGCTCGTACTGCCGCAGTATTTTAGCCCAGGTGAACTCCTCCTCAAACCGAATCTTCGACTCGCGCGCCATTCGGTCCAAATCATCACGAAGTGAATCAAGCTCATCGATCACCTGTCCGAAAGAGTCCGCACTGTCAAAATACTTTGCACCTTGACCAGCAACCCAGCGGTTGAACTTGTTGTCGTGAGCGATGACAGCATTTCCTGCCCCCATCGCCTCGACCAACGAGGGGTTGGTGCCACCAACCTGATGGCCGTGGACGTAGGCAACTGAATGGAATCTGAGCGCCTGTACGATTGCTCTGTCGTAGATTGCACCCAAAAAGACGACATCAGTGCCGGCGCTGTCCATAACCCGCTTGTGGTAGGAGTTGTCTGGATTATAAGCACCTAGTACCACAAGCTTATGGGAACGCGATTTCTTGGAGAATCCCTGCACAATCTCAAGGACTGAGTTCTCGGGTTCAGCTCTCGCGATTACCGTCAGAAACGTGCCAGGCTCAAGCCCAAGCGCCCTGACGCGATCAGGGTCCGCATACCCAATCTCTTCCGCCCCATACGCAATCGTCGTAATCTTCGAAGCTGACGCTCGGGTTGCGAGGTGCGCCTTTATCTCCGGATGATCGGCTATCAGGTGATCGCCAAGCAAGCACCCTGCCCGCTCGTTGATATAGAACCATGCCTTCGCCAATGGCCCCCACTTTGCACGAGCCCATTCGATGCCATCCATGTTGATGACGTTCTTCAGCCCTTTCGCCTTCAGGACCGCGGTGAAAATTGCTGTGTTGTACCCGAGTGTCAAGCACAGATCACTGAAGCGCGAGGCATCAACTATCGAGAGCCAGTCGAAAACGATCGTTCCTGCGGCACCCCTCGCACTGACCGGAATACGGACTCGTTCGATCCCATTCCACATATCGTTCACCGTCGCCCCCCCGCCACCCTCCTGACAGTAGACGATCACTCGCCAGCCGCGCTGTACAAGATAGAGCGCCAGGTATTCCGCGAAGGTCTCAAAGCCACCGTGTGCTGCGGGCACACCGCGGATACCAAGTATACGAAGAGTCGGCTTCATGACTAATTAGATCTCTTTTCTACGAACACGTTGACCAAGGCTTTCGCATACGATGCAGTGGAGAAGCGGGCCATGAAATCCGCACTTGCCTCGCTGCTCAGTTCAAGGTAAGACCTGCTGTCGACAGAGGGCAGGACGGAGATGATTTCAGACAATGACGATGAGCTACCAGGTGCAAAGAGATATCCATTCTTTCCATGCCTGACAATCTCCATCAAGCCTCCGTGCGCGGAACCGATCACAGGTTTGCCGAATGACATTCCTTCAATGGCGACACGTCCGAATGGCTCTGGTAGCGTCGACGGAACCAGCACATAGTCGCACCAAGCAAGGTGTGGCGAGGGATCGTCGCAAAACTCATGGAATTCAACGCTCACTCTATTCGTCAGTTCAGACGCCTGAGCTTTAAGTTGTACTTCAAGATGCTTCTGCGCTTCGATTGCAGAGCCAACAATACGCAGCTCAATCACTCGCTCAACTAGGGCTAGAGCACTGAGCGCAAGCTCCTGCCCCTTCCAAGCATTGATTCTGCCGAGCACGAGCAGCCGAAGCCTCGACTCAGCCTCATCAACGCCGGTGCCGTTTATTAGTGTTGATTCGGCCGAAGCCGGTTCGGGTGCGTCCACGCCGTTATATACAACAGAGCCCACGACACCGATCGCTTCCATGGTGGCGTTAGAGTTGTACACAATCTCGGCACGCGTGAACTTCAGGAGCCACCTGAACAACACAGCTTCCCGAGGGCGCGGAATTTCGCGCACGTGGACGATCAGGCGGTTTCGCGCGACAGCGCCCAGGAGGATCGCTGACAAGCAGACCAGCGTGTTCACATAAATCACATCGTCCTTACCTAGACGCCGCCGGAGTGACCGCAGACCACCAAGAATGGAGAGCGCGAATCGCAGTGGTGATCGGAGCTCACTTCTCCGCACATATCCATGCGCCTCGTACTCAACATCGATTCCCGCTTCAACTAACTTGTCCGCGAGCGGTCCGTGCCCTGGCAAGAGGACAAGAATCTCTCGCTTTGTAGTAACGTCGGCCGCCAGGGATTCCACTGCAGCCAGGAAGCTCCGATCCGAACCGTACAGTTCCGAGCTCTGATGTATGGCGAGTACTCTCACCTCAACCCCCTCTCGGCCTTATTTAGAAGCATATTTCCGGCGGACATTTCTTCCGACTGTCCAGCAACCGAATGCAGGGCCGAGCTGCGACGGCCGCGAGCAGCACGAACAGCAGAAAAAAGCATGAGCCAGATCATTTGATAATACAGTGAGGCGGAAAAATGCTGGAAGCAGGCAATAACCAATGCCGGAATTATTGATGCAAAAATGAACCCTTGAATCACAACATTTCCGCTTTGCCGTGCTCCAACTCTTCTGCTCGGAAAGGATCTTCGATAGAGGTTGATGACCCAAATTATCCAGATCGGGAACAAGACGCCAAATGTCAACATGCCATAGACATAGTAGGAATCGAATCTCCCGCGGAAAGCGCCAACTCCATGTCCGAAGAACCTGAACTCTTGGATGAGCAACGCGTACTGGGGCACGCGGCCTTGCACCGAACTATCGAAGCTATTGAAGAAAAAGATGATCGCAACGAGGAACGCAGCAACGCAGCCGAAGCCAATGAACAACGCTCGCCCAACCCTTTGCTTCCCGCTGATTCCGCCGAACGCGAAGAAGTGTATGGCGATTGAAACGACGACGATCATCAAGGAGGCCCTTACCTGGCTTACATAGACCCCCATGGCACAAACAGCCATCAAGGTCAAAGGCAACACTGCAGCCAGTAATCGCGTTTTTGAAAGACGACTCCATGCAATGCAATAGAAATAGAAACAACAAAGCGCAGCGGAGTATGAGTACTGGAGCGCGCTCGCAAAGAGCCCTGAAGAGCGAAGCTCGCCAGCCCGAACAATCTGGTACTCAACCATTCGATCTTCGAAACTGGAATCTGCGCGCAAGGACTCCTGCAAGAGGAAGTCGTAGCGCCAGATCGACTCGTAGTCTCCCGAGAATGAATAGTACTGGAACACGGCCAGAAGTGAATTGGCAGCTATCAAAGTTGCAAAAAGCATTAGCAACCGCTCCAGTTTCCGCTCCTCCAGCAGCCCGCATGCTGCAAGCAGAGCGGCAGTGACCACAGGCAGCACTGAATCCCGCCAATCTACAGCAGCCAAGAAGAATCCATTCTGTGTGCCTCCGTACAGCAGCAGCATTGAAGACACCAGCAGCAGGACAAGAACATCGCTATCGAGCACTCTGCGTCGTGCAGCTGAATAGGAGACCATCAGCAAAAGAGCAAGAAGGAGCATCTCCTTGTAGGACTTCGCCAGAGTGCCGGCCAAACTATCTCCCAGCTGAAAAAGATAGTTCGAGTAGTCAATACCCAGATAAAAAATAACAAGCCCATATAGCGCCATGGACTTCGCCCTGGCCGAAAATATGCTAAAGGCTGTCACCAAAGAGAGAATAGCTACAATAATATACATACCTAGAGCCTTCCCTTATCGCCGCGCCATTCGCATGACGCGCGCGTTCGCAACAATTCGCACCGTTGGCACAAACACATAGGCCGCCGCAGCGTAACTAATCACTCCAACAGCGATCTTCGCAGCAACATCTATCCAAGGTGTTGAAGGCATGAATTTGCTGAGGCCAGGTGTGAAGTAAACGGATAGCATCATGAAAAATGCGCAGAAGGATGCTGCCAGCATTATCTTCACAACTTGGCCAATGCTCGCACCAACAACCTTCGTGCACAGATAGATGACGGGCACGAAGTTCACGATGTTCGCTACGAGATAATACTGCGCCATGCGCTCTACGCCATCAGGAGCAGCCAAGGCGAACGCGGCGACCTGGAGGATGGCGCCAAAGATACCGAGGCGGAAAAGCAAGCGGGGCTGATTGACGGCCATGAAGACAACGCCGGAAACGCTCATTATCGATTGGAGAAACCCGGTGGGGGCAAACCATGCGAGAAGCGTTATCACCAGACCCCAGCCTTCACCGAAAACAAGCGGAACGATGCTTTCTCTGAGTATGAACAATCCAGCCATCAGGGGCGCCACGACCAAAGCGATCGCGCGCACAACATCCAAGTAAGGCCCGGCCAGAGGCTGACCTTCCCTATAGCGCAGCGTCAGCACAGGAAACAAAGCCCTGGTTGCGACGAAAGTGAGGCTCTGTAGCGGGAAAAGCATGATCCGGTAGGCGAGCGAGTAAGCGCCGAGCACTGCCGGGCTATAGAGCCGACCGATTATCAGAGAGTCGGAATTTCGTGCGAAATAGTTCACGAAGTTAAACCCTATGACATTCGCACTGAAAGACAAGACTTGCCGGTACTCCAGTAGCGCTACTGATACGACTCTCTTCGGCCGCCAAGTCACCGCCCAGAAAAACTGGATGGAATTAAGAGCAGCCGTGACAACCACCAGTGCCGCGAGACTGAATACACCTCCACCCAGAAGCGCGGTCGTTATCGCTGCGATCACTCCACTGATGTTCGACACTACCTCAATGCGCGCGACCACTCTGAAGAGCGAATCCCGCTCAAGCAATGCTTGATGGACCGAGGTTAGGCCTGAAAGAGGGAACGCGACGCTTATGAGCAGCAGGACGGGCAAAAGCACGGGGGTGCGAAAGTACGCTGAAGCCATCGGTGCGGCCATACAGACGAAAGCCGCGATGGCAATTCCGCCGAAGGTCGCGATTCTGAAAGCAGCTTGCTTCGTTACCTCAGTGAGGTCCGGGCGCTGGATTACAGCGGACGAAACGCCCATGTCACGGAACAACATCGCGAAGCTCGTCACGATCGTGGCCATCGCGACAGCTCCGTACTCGGCGGGCGACATCAATCGCGCAAGCACGAACACCACCGCTACTTGGGCGAGTATCTTGGAACCTTGGGCAAGAGCTACCCAGCGCGCATTACTGAATGCGCTCACCAGCTAACTTCCAAGCACTCGGGGATCGACTGTGTATAGCACACGTTGTACTTGCTTCTCCTGAGAGGCCATCCGCCGCTCTTGCCTTTGAAGTACATTGCTAGGTCACTCGATTCATACTGGCCCATGGAAATATTCTTCAACGGGCGTCTCCTTGTGCGACCTACGCACGTTTGCCAATCACTCGACCGAATGCCGAATCATCAAGCGCCGCAAGTCATTACCTGTTACTTTGCGGTCGCAAAACTCGGCATGGCTCAGTTAGTCGACTTGTATTCGTAATAACCGTAGCTATAATATCCGGCTGCCCGCCGCTCAACTGCATTGAAGATCGCACCGCGCAGTGTAACGTTGTTCTGCTCAAATCGTTTTTTGGCAAGAGCGAGCTCCTTTGGCTGATTCAAGCCAAAGCGCGCGACCAGAAGGCAGGTTCCCGCATGGTGCGCGATGACTGCGGCATCCGTTACAGCAAGAATCGGCGGGGTATCGATAATCACCAGATCATAGAGAGGCTCCACACGCTTAAGCAGCGCCGTGAAGTTTTCATGCATCAGCAACTCGGATGGATTTGGCGGAACGTCACCACGCGAAATAAAGCTGAGATTCTCAATCTCTGGAACCGAGCGTATGACGCTCTCAAAATCGGACTTTCCGACCAGGAAATTAGAAAGCCCGGGCGTCTGGACCGCGCCCAGGGCCTTGTGAAGTGTACCTTTTCGCATATCGGCGTCAATAATCAAGACACGCTGCCCAGCCTGGGCGATGACAGCAGCGAGGTTGGATGATACGAAGGTCTTGCCAGCATTTGGGCTGGAACCCGAAATGAGGACGACGTTATTCTTAGCCTCAAGCCGCGCGAAGTGGAGGCTTGTACGCAGGCTTCGCACTGCCTCGATGGCAAGGTCTGCTGGATCCTTTACCGCAAGAAGATGCAATCTGCCGTCGGCCTTGAACTTGCCGCGCACGGAATCGTTCTGCTGCTCCTGACTCACCGGAATGGACGCATACACCGGCAACCCCAACTCTTCAATCTGAGCTGGATCTTCAACGCCTCGATTCAGCAACTGTCGAAGCAGAATCAGCGCAATGGAGAGCGCGAGTCCAAGCGCGGTGCCCAGGAGCACAATAATTGATCGACGCGGCTTTACGGGCTCAGTCTCATCCACTTCGGCAGCGTCAACAATGCGCACATTGCCCACAGTACCAGCACGAGCCACATCGAGCTGCTGTGCCTGGTTGAGCATCCCGGTATACATCTCATTACTGACCTGTAGGTCGCGCGTCAACCGGAGCAACTCCTGCTGAGCTTCTGGAAGCTGCTTTACTTGCCCCTGGAACCCACTTTTGCGCCCTTCCAGATCTCCAATCTGCCGGATCAATGCTTGGTAAGCGGGATGGTCTCGCGTGAACTTCCGATCCATCTCAGCTTGCTGCAATCGCAGCTGCTGAATGCTTGTTTCAACAGCTACCTCCTGATCCAAGAGCCCCTTGGTCTGAAGAGTAAGATCCACGGAGTTTGCTTTCAGCTGGTAGGCAGTAAGCGCCTTCTGCGCAGCATCCACCTGCTTACGGATGTTGGGAAGCGCATCTTTCACGAAGGCCAGCTGTGCGGACGCTTCCGCAGAGTTTCGTTCTACGTTTTGACGCACATAGGCCTGCGCGACATGCTGCAGGAAGGTGCGCGCAAGGACAGGATCGGCATTGTCGTAGAAGAGCCTTAGTATTCCAGAATCTTTGCCGGACTCCCCGACGCCTACCATTTTCTGAAGCTCATTAACAACGGCAAGATGGATCTCACGGACAACGCTGAAGCGCGCACCGGAATGCGCTTGCAATCGAGCAACCTGCATGACCACGCCGCGCCCCTTCGCCGGCTGCCCTACCAAACCTTTGACAAGAAGATTGTTGTCTTCGTCAAAGAGTTCGTAATTGCCTCGCTGGCCGGCCACCAAGGTCATCTCCGTGCCTACCAGCTTGCGCGGCACATCGAGCTGGAAAATCTCAAGGACCTCGCCGCCCCAAGCGAATCGATCAAGTCCGAAACGCGTATCTGCGAGCTCTCCCGGCGCTGACTTCTCCGCTTGGCGCGCCAAGAAGTTGCCCAACAGCGGGAAACGACTGGGCTCCACGGTAATGTCGAGCTTCAACGTGTTCACCGCGCTGCCGATCACCGATCGAGAGGTGATCAGAGCGATCTCCGTAGTGGCTTCAATCGATCCTGTACTGACCCCGAGTGATTGACTGATGTCGGAAAGGCCAGGCAATGACGGCACCTTCGGCTCGACCTGTACGATCGCATCAGCCCGATATATCGGCGTGGACAGCAGCGCGTACGCAGCGGCCACCACAAAGAAAAGTCCGGTGATGCCGATGATCCACCACTTGTGGTCAACCAGCGTGCCAAGCAACTGGCGCAGGTCGATCTCGTCGTTGTCATCCGGTGCGGCGTTGCGCGAATCAGTGGTCATGGGTATGGGGCATCAAGAGAAAAGGAGGTAACGTTTGAAACCGGGAGGGGCGCATCAAAGATGACGCGACCAGCTCTCCACGCCTTCAGCCATCAATTTATAAACATGTTCGAACGCCGGGCGCTGCTGGCGGTACGGATCGGGAATTTCGCGCTCCTGCTGCCACTTGCCCAGCAGGAAGGTCTTGCCAGATGCCTCGGGGGCAATCTCGGCGATACGGCGCACATGCTTTCGCTCCATGGTCAGCACCAGGTCCGCCTGGCCCAGGATGCCGCCATTGATCTGCCGGGCGCGGTGACCCGTCCCGTCCAGACCATGCTCCAGCAACAAGGCCTGTGCCATGCCGTCCACGCCATGGTCCACCAGCGCACCCAGTCCCGCAGACGACACCTGTATGCCCTTCGCTTCAACAAGCTGGCGCAGCATCACCTCGGCCGAGGGGCTCCGGCAGATATTTCCAACGCAGACAAAAAGAATGTTCTTGAACACAACTCGATCCTGTAGCTATCCGTGCAGGCCGCCCAAGACGGGGCGGCGGCAGTCGCACAGGATACCGCACCAAGGGCGGCGGGCCCGACGATTACAGATTATTTCATTGATTTACATCGCAAAATTGGCTGACCAGATCAATAAGCCGACTTCTGCCCGAAGACCTTGAACGCCGTCAACGCGATGATCCGCACATCCAACGTCGGACTCCAACGTCGGATGTAGTCGATATCGTATTGAACGCGCTTTTTCATTGATCGCAGCTCCGGCGTCTCGCCCCGCAGGCCGTGCACCTGTGCCCATCCGGTGATGCCCGGCTTGACGTAGTGACGGTGCATGTAACGCTCTATGAGCTTTTCGTACTGATTGTTGTGCTGGATTGCATGCGGACGCGGACCCACCACCGACATGCTGCCGCCCAACACGTTCAGGAACTGAGGCAGCTCATCCAAGCTGGACCTACGCAGAAACGCCCCGAAACGCGTGATGCGCGGGTCGCTGCGGGTCGCCTGGGTGATCTTATCCGGCGTCTCCGCATGCACCCGCATGGACCGGAACTTCAGCATCGAAAACTCTTTGCCACCCAAGCCATGACGGCGCTGCTTGAACAGAACCGGGCCCGGCGAGCTGATCTTCACCCCCGCCGCCAGCACCGCCAGCAGCGGCGCAAGCAGGACCAGCGCGATGCCGGCCACCAGTATGTCTTCGATACGCTTCACCAGCCTGAAATGCTGGTCCGGCAAGCCTTGGCGCACACCGATCATCGGCACGTTGCCGACCAGGTGCACGCCCGGATTGAGCGTGCCGTAGCCACTGATGTCCGGAATGATGCGTACAGGCACCGGGTAGCGCTCGATTTTCTTCAGCATTTCCTTGATCTGCTGGCCGCTACCCATTTGCAGAGACACCCAGAGTTGGTCGAACTCTCCGCGATGCAGGTCCATGTACTGCGGGAGATCATCGATGGTGCCCAGGCAGCGCGGACCGTCGTTACGGCGTGGCCGCACGATGTCGCCCGGGCTTGAGAAGTAACCGATGACTTCCTTGCCCAGTTCCGGCTTGCCGCGCAGCAGGCGATGCAACTTGAGCGAGGGCGCACGCAGGCCCACCAGTACCACCCGCTGCCGATCCAGCCCCTTTGAGCGCAAGCGATGCAACTGGACACGCAGACAGACCCGCGTGGCCGTCATGCCCAGCAGCCCCAACGAGTACCAGCCCACCAACCAGAACGTTGGCACCGCGTCGGCCATGTCCACCAGCACGGCATAGATGGAGAACAGGCCAAAGGAGGCTGTCCACGCCAGAAGCACCACCCACAGATCGGCCAGCAGGCCACGCGCACGCCAATTGCGATAGACCGGGGCGATGCCGAAACAGATCACCGTGCTGAGCAGCAACGCGCCAAACACGATGCGCTGTGGCTGCGAAGGCGCAATGCCGCCGTTGCGTACCAAGTGACTGACGATGGCAGCACCCGGAATGACCAGAAGATCAGCAAGCCGCAGCCCCAACTCCAGCGCGGCACGCGCCTCTACACGCCGACCGCGGCTG
Source organism: Stenotrophomonas sp. WHRI 8082 (assembly GCF_040223995.2). Lineage (NCBI taxonomy): Bacteria > Pseudomonadati > Pseudomonadota > Gammaproteobacteria > Lysobacterales > Lysobacteraceae > Stenotrophomonas > Stenotrophomonas sp. WHRI 8082. The sequence goes on from NZ_CP167826.1 coordinate 309,744, forward strand.
ATTGCCTGCGGTTTTGGCAGGTCTTCTACAGATCCCTGTAGCACCTCGACTTCTCCTGGACTACGCATCACCCGGCACCTTCTCTCTAGTGCGCTGGCCTCCCCTGGCAGCGCATTTGTATACACAAAAATGGGTGAAACGCGTTGATTTATGACGTAAATGTACCAGAGATCGCGCTCGCCCCTGCACTAGTAAAGAGTGAACTGCTTCACAGGTCGCTAGTACAAGTCCGAAAAACGCCAATAATTTGACGTGGATACAGTCGCCGCGGTTCAACGTGATCGAACAGCACGGCGCCTCTTGTGCCCAGCATTTCGCCACAGCCCGCGCCCTTGCGCCAGCGGGAAAATCCCACCCCTCCCCGCTCCGCATGAAACGGTCGGAGCGGTGAGCGTGCGGTCGGCCAACAATGTCATCGGCAACTAGACTTTGGTACTGGCCAGACGCCGCAGTCGAGGTTGCCCATCGCTTTTATCGGAAGCAACAATTGTTGGTCATCCCGATGCGGACACAGTGGCGCCGGCGAATCCCGCCGAGCATGGCTCGGCGCTACCAGTGACGTGACAATCCAGTGGCAGTACGTGGTCACGCGGCCCCACCGCACCGCACCATGCCCCCACCAGCCCCTCTGCTACCATCGTCGGCTTAGCTCGCCGCCGGCATCCCGTGCCGCGGCGGCACCAGAACAACATGATGAAACAGGAGTCTGCATGTCTTCCGAGCTGCTCAAGGCCTTGGGCCTGGATGCAATCAACGCGGGTACGTACCTGGGCAACGGGGAGTGGTCCACGGCCACCGACGCCGGTGTGATCACCCCGGTGAACCCGACCACGGGCGAAGCCATCGCCCAGGTCCATGCCACCACCGACGCCGACTACGAAACCATCGTGGCCCGCGCGCAGGAAGCCTTCAAGGTATGGCGCACCACCCCGGCACCGCGCCGTGGCGAAGCCGTGCGCCTGTGCGGCGAAGCGCTGCGCGCCAACAAGGACGCGCTGGGTTCGCTGGTCGCCCTGGAAATGGGCAAAAGCAAGCCGGAAGGCGACGGCGAAGTCCAGGAGATGATCGACATCGCCGATTTCGCCGTGGGCCAGAGCCGCATGCTCTATGGCTACACGATGCACTCCGAGCGTCCGGGCCACCGGATGTACGAGCAGTACCAGCCGCTGGGCCTGGTGGGCATCATCAGCGCGTTCAACTTCCCGGTCGCGGTATGGGCGTGGAATTCGTTCCTGGCCACCATCTGCGGCGATATCTGCCTGTGGAAGCCGTCCAACAAGACCCCGCTGACCGCCATCGCCTCCATGCGCATCTGCAACGAAGCGCTGCGCGAGGGCGGGTTCCCGGACCTGTTCTTCCTGATCAACGATGCCGGCACCGAGCTGTCGCAGAAGATGGTGGCCGACAAGCGCGTGCCGCTGATCAGCTTCACTGGTTCGACCCAGGTCGGCCGTACGGTCGCCGAGAAGGTCGCCCATCGCCTGGGCCGCTGCCTGCTGGAGCTGGGCGGCAACAACGCGATCATCCTGGACGAAACCGCCGACCTGAAGCTGGCTATCCCGGGCATCGTGTTCGGTGCGGTCGGCACCGCCGGCCAGCGCTGCACCACCACGCGCCGGTTGATCGTGCACGAATCCATCCATGACGACGTGCTGGCCACGTTGATCAAGGCGTACAAGCAGGTGGAAGGCAAGATCGGCGATCCGACCGACCCGGCCAACCTGATGGGCCCGCTCAACAGCGACGGCGCCGTGCAGCAGTTCCTGGCCTCGATCGAGAAGGCCAAGGCCAGCGGCGGCACCGTGCAGACCGGTGGCACGCGCATCGATCGTGCCGGCAATTTCGTACTGCCGGCCATCGTCACCGGCTTGAAAAACAGCGACGACGTCGTCCAGCACGAGACCTTCGCCCCGATCCTGTACGTGATGAAGTACAGCACGCTGGACGAAGCCATCGACATGCAGAACGGCGTGCCGCAGGGCCTGTCCTCGTCGATCTTCACCACCAACCTGAAGACCGCCGAGCGCTTCCTGTCGGCAGCCGGCAGCGACTGCGGCATCGCCAACATCAACATCGGCACGTCCGGTGCGGAAATCGGCGGCGCCTTCGGTGGCGAGAAAGATACCGGCGGTGGACGTGAATCGGGATCGGATGCCTGGAAGGTCTACATGCGCCGCCAGACCAACACCATCAACTATTCGGATTCGCTGCCGCTGGCCCAGGGCATCAAGTTCGACCTGTAACCGGAAACCGGAAACCCGGGTAGCGCCGAGCCCCGCTCGTCGACTACCTGCCCAACGCCGCGATCCGGCGCATCCCCGACCGGACCGGCACACCGCCGAGCGTGGCTCGGCGCTACAGGGAAGCCCCTTCATGTCGGATGCTCCTCGCCTTGATTTCACCGGCCGCCGGGTGGTCATCGCCGGCGGCAGCAAGGGCATCGGCCGCTGCATGGCCCTGGCCTTCGCCGCTGCCGGTGCCTCGGTGTCGGTGTGCGCACGCGGCCAGGCCGGGCTCGACGCCCTGCAGGCCGATGCTTTGGCCCAAGGCACCCCGCTGCACACGCACGTGACCGATCTTTCCCGCCTGGAGCAGATCGACCACTGGCTGCAGGATGCCGCCGACGCTCTCGGCGGCATCGATGTGCTGGTCAACAATGCCACCGGCTACGGGATGGCCGACGATGAAGACGGGTGGGCCGCCAGCCTGCAGGTCGACCTGATGGCGGCGGTACGGGCATCGCGCCTCGCCCTGCCCTGGCTGCGGGAATCGGCCGACGCCTGCATCCTCAACCTTTCCTCGATTGCCGCGCAGATGCCGCGCCCGGGCGGCGCACCGTATGCCGCCGCGAAGGCGGCGCTTTCGCACTACACCACCAGCCAGGCGCTGGCGCTGGCCGCAGACCGCATCCGGGTCAATGCCATTGCGCCGGGCTCGATCGAGTTCGAAGATGGCCTGTGGGATCGCCGTCGCGTGGAAGATCCTGCGCTGTACCACGGCACCCTCGCCCGCATCCCGTTCGGCCGCTTCGGTGAGCCTGCAGAAATCGCCAACGCCGCCCTCTTCCTGTGCTCGCCGCTGGCGCGCTGGATCACCGGCCACGTACTCAACGTCGATGGCGGCCAGGTACTGATGGGCTGAGCAGGGGGCTTTGTCCGCCAGCGGCATGGGCTTGTCGACCCACAACCTCTATCATGGGCGCTCCACCAAGGAGGTCCCGCATGAGCGTGCCTAACCGTCAAACCAGTGGACTGGCTGTGGCCAGCCTGGTCCTGGGGATCTGCAGCTGGACTGTGCTGCCCTTCATCGCCAGCATCGGGGCGATCATCACCGGCCACATGGCCCGTGCCGATATCCGCCGCCGCCCCTACGAACTGGACGGCGATGGCATGGCCATCGGCGGGCTGATCCTGGGCTACGTCATGGTGATCGGCGCGCTGTTGGCCGTCGGTGCCTTCATCCTGTTCTTCGGCGGCCTGGCCTGGTTGGCCCACGTGAACTCATGAGGTGGGCATGAGCACCCCCGCATCCGCATCCCGTTTTTCCAACCGCGTCGACGACTACGTCCGCTTCCGACCCGGCTATCCGCCTGCCCTGCTGCAGTGGCTGCACAGCGAGCAGGGCGTGCCGCATGAAGCGCTGGTGGCTGACATCGGCGCCGGTACGGGCATCTCCAGCCAGATGCTGCTGGCCGCCGGCCATCCGCTGATCGCAGTGGAACCCAACGCCGCCATGCGCGCGGCCGCAGAGACCTGGCTGGGCACCGAATACCCGAATTTCCGCGCCATCGACGGCACCGCCGAAGCGACCGGGCTGGCCGACGCCAGCGTGGGCCTGGTCAGTGCCGCGCAGGCCTTCCACTGGTTCGACACCGTGGCCGTGCGCGCCGAGTGGCAGCGCATCCTGGCACCGGGCGGCCGCGTACTGGTGTTCTGGAATTCGCGCCTGCTCGACGCCTCGCCGTTCCTGCGTGGCTACGAGCAACTGCTGCTGGATTTCGGCACCGACTACAGCGCCGTGGCCGAGCGTTACCAGACCGACGAGCAGATGCGAGAGTGGTTCGGCGGCGGCCTGCAGGCAACCGGCCACTTCCCCAATGTGCAGATGCTCGATTTCGACGCACTGCAGGGTCGGCTGTTGTCGTCCTCGTATGCGCCCACCGCCGGCCAGCAGGGGCACGATGCCATGCTGGCCGCGCTGCGTACCCTGTTCGACACCCACGCCGTTGATGGCCGGGTGGCATTTGAATACCAAACCCGTGCCTTCCTCGGCACGCTGGACTGATCTGCCCATGTACTCGCTTGCCCGTCCCTTTCTGTTCTCGCTTGATGCCGAGCGTGCCCACGGCCTCGGCCTGTCCGCGCTGGATGCGGCTTACCGCATCGGCACCACGCCCCTGATCGCCCCGCGCATCGCCCCGTTGCCGACCCCTGCCTTTGGCCTGACCTTCCCCAATCCGGTCGGCCTGGCTGCGGGGCTGGACAAGAACGGCGCGCACATCGATGCGCTGTTCGCGCTGGGCTTCGGCTCGGTGGAGATCGGCACCATCACCCCGCGTCCGCAGGCCGGCAATGCCAAACCGCGCTTGTTCCGGCTGCCGGCGCACAGCGCCATCATCAACCGGATGGGCTTCAACAACGACGGCGTGGACGCGCTGGTGCGCAATGTCGAGCGCGCACGCGACCGCCGCGGGGTGCTGGGCATCAACATCGGCAAGAACAAGGACACCGCCAACGAGAACGCGCTGGATGATTACATCGCGTGCCTGGACAAGGTGTATCCGCTGGCCGACTACATCACGGTGAATATTTCTTCGCCCAACACCGCCGGACTGCGCGAGCTGCAGGAAGAGAACGCGTTGCGGCAGCTGGTCGCCGGCCTGCGCGATCGCCAGGAACAGCTGGCCAGCGTGCACGGCAAGCGCGTGCCGATGCTGGTCAAGGTGGCCCCGGACCTCAACGAGCGCGACATCGACGCGGCCGCCCGTGTGCTGGCCGAACTGCAGGTGGACGGCGTGATTGCAACCAATACCACCATCGACCGCACCGCCATCGTGGGGGATCCGCTGGCCAACGAAGCCGGCGGGCTGTCCGGTGCGCCGTTGCTGGACCAGTCCACTCTGGTACTGCGCCGCCTGCGTGCGCGCCTGCCGGAAAGCATGCCGCTGGTCGGCGTGGGCGGCATCACTTCCGGTGCCGATGCGGTGGCGAAAATGGCAGCGGGTGCTGCCCTTGTGCAGGTCTACAGCGGGATGATTTTCCGTGGCCCTGCGTTGGTATCGGAATGCGTGGAGGCGATCCGTCGCCGCCGCGAAGCGCCCAGTCGTGGCGCGGTAGGAGGGCTGTGATGGTGGCGACCGGTTGGACGATGACTGAGAACGCATCGCTGCTTGGCCTCAATACGTTCCATGTGCAGGCCCATGCGGCCCGCCTGCTGGAGATCCAGGATTCGGCCCAGCTGCCCGACGCGCTGGCGCTGCCCGAGGTCACCGCAGGTGAACTGCTGGTGCTGGGCAGTGGCAGCAATGTGCTGTTGGCCGGCGATGTGGACGCCACCGTGCTGGTGTTCGCCAACCAGGGCATCGAGATCCTGGAGCACCGCGCCGACCACACCATCGTGCGCGCCGCCGCCGGGGTGAACTGGCACAAACTGGTGCTGTGGTCGTTGCAGCACGGGCTGTCCGGGCTGGAAAACCTGGCCCTGATTCCCGGCACCTGCGGTGCATCGCCGATCCAGAACATCGGCGCCTACGGCGTGCAGGTGGGTGAGTTCATCCAGACCGTGGAAGCGTGGGACCGCGAGGCCAACGACTGGGTGCGGCTGGACAACGAGCAGTGCGCGTTCGGTTACCGCGACAGCGTGTTCAAGCAACAACCGGAGCGTTACCTGATCACCGCCATCGAGCTGCGGCTGCCGCTGCTGCACGAACTGCGCATGGACTACGCAGGTATTGCCGAAGAATTGCAGGCCCAGGGTGTTGAACTGCCCAGCGCGGTGGATGTGGCCAACGCGGTGATCGCCATCCGCAGCCGCAAGCTGCCGGACCCCAACGAACTCGGCAACGCGGGCAGTTTCTTCAAGAACCCGATCCTCACGGTGGACCAGGTCGAGGTGCTGCAGCAGACCTTCCCGGACCTGCCGGTATACCCGGCCGAGCGCGAGGACCAGCGCAAGGTATCTGCTGCATGGATGATCGAGCACTGCGGTTGGAAGGGCTTCCGCGAGGGCGACGCCGGCGTGGCAGAGAGCCACGCCCTGGTGCTGGTCAATCATGGCACTGCCACCGGCGCGGAGCTGCTCGCGCTGGCGCGTCGCATTTCGGCTTCCGTGCTGGAGACGTTCTCTGTCGCCATTGAGCCGGAGCCGCGCCTGATCGGCGCACAGTGGTGACCCCTGCCCTGTCCACCACCGGCGCGCCGCCGCTGCGCGCTGCGTGGCTGATGCTCGGCAGCACGCTGTCGTTCGGGTTCATGGCGCTGGCCATCCGCTACGCCACCGCGTACGTGCCGACCCAGGAAGTGGCGTTCTTCCGCAATGCCTTCGGCCTGGTCGCCTTGCTGCCGATGCTGATGCGTCCGGGTCGCACACCGCTGAAGACGCAACAGTTGCCTCGCTACTTCATGCGCAGCGTGATCGGCCTGGCCTCGATGCTGTGTGCCTTCTGGGCGCTTGGCCACCTGCCGATGGCGCAGGCGATTTCCCTGTCCTACTCGACACCGCTGTTCGTCACCATCGCCGCCGTGCTGTGGCTGGGCGAAACGGTACGCATGCGGCGCTGGGCGGCGGTGGTGATCGGCTTCATCGGCGTGCTGGTGATCGTGCGTCCGGGCACGGGCAGCTTCAGTGCCGGCAGTCTGGTCGCCGTGGCGGCGGCGGTGCTCAGTTCGATCGTGGCGATCCAGATCAAGCAGCTCACCCGCGTGGACAGTGCCGATACGGTGGTTTTCTACACGTATGTGTTCTGGGTGCCCTTGTCCTTGATCCCGGCGCTGTTCGTCTGGGTATGGCCGACCGGCATCGCATGGCTGTGGCTGGCGCTCACCGGTGTACTGGGTACGCTGGGGCAGCTGCTGTGGACGCGCGCGTTGCGCCTGGGCGAAGTCTCGGCACTCACCCCGATCAGCTTCATGCAGTTGCCGCTGGTAAGCGTGATGGCGTGGCTGCTGTTCGGCGAAGCCCTGGACCGTTGGACGGTGATCGGCGCGCTGATCATCCTCGGTTCCAACGCCTACATCGCACACCGTGAGGCGGTGCTGGCGCGGCGTGCCAAAAGCGCAGCGGTGAGCGCTGCGGCCAAGCCGGGCGAGTGAGCGCCGGCCGCTGGCTGGCAACCCCAAACGGGTAACGACGTATCTTCAGCCCGCCCGCCACAGCGTGTCAGGCAGCATCTCCCTGCCCTGCACCGCTTCAAGCAGGGCCGTCAGGCGTCGAAGCGTGGCACGACGCTGTGGCATCGGAAACGCGGCGGCCTGCGGTCCCAGCAGGATGTGTTGGCTGTCCACCAGATGACGCAACACCCGCTGGTGCCGATACGCCTCACTGCCCATCGGCCACTGCCCGGCCCACTCCCCCTCGCCCGCCTCACGTGCCGCTGGGTGTTCCAGCGCATCGCGCACTGCCTCCGCGCGGGCGTGTACAGCGGCAATCCCCTCGCGATGGCGGGCCCACGCCTCGACGAAGCACTGGCCCAGGATATCGGTGGCCACGGGCAGGCCCGCAGGCTGCGTGAGCCAGCTCCCCACCCGCTCCAGCGCGCGACCATCGGCGCAGTTCAGCACCAGCCGAGGGCGTGCCACCGCACTGGCAGGGTCAGCCACCCACGCCCCCGGCGCAGCGGCCGCGCCTGCCGTCTCTGCCGGCAACACCGCCCAATACCGCCCCCAGCGCCGGGCAACGCACTGGATGCCTTCTGCGGGCAGACCTGCGGCCTGCGGCCGTGCGTCAGACACGTCCAGGAACCAACAGGCGCCGTCACGGTCAGTAATCAAGAACCGCACCACGGCGCGGTGAGGCGCGTAGGGTTGCGGCACTACCGTGTTCGCAAGAATGCCGAAGGCATGCGCCAGCATCTCGGTCACATGGACTATGGGCACGTGGGTCATGAGCGATCCGCCATCGGACTGGTCTGAATCCGCACTATCCCAGACGCACGAGAAACGCGTGTCGAAATGGCCCTCAGACGCCACCTGACGTCGCCTTCCGACCTTTAACCACGGCAACGTACGGGTCATTTACGACACATAGTCCCCATGACCGTCGATTGGTGGGGCCTATGCCCTTGATCGTCGCAGCCTGTCAGACACAGACGCCCGCCAAGTCGCGCAGCATGCGTCGGCTGGGGCCTTGCTGCTATCAGATAAGGTGCAGCGCGGTATCTGGATGGCGCGGCGCGAACGCGCTACTGCACGACGCCGGCCTTGGTCAGCTCTGGTAGCGCCGACTCATGGTCGGCGGCCTATATCCGCGCCGGTCTTCCACGGCGGGCACAAACCAATCGCTGAGGGCTGCTGTAGCGCCGCCCCATGGCGGGCGGCCTCGCGCCGTGATCCCCGCACGCAGGCGCGCGCCACGATGCTCCGGCTCAGCGTGTCATCGGAATGCCTAGCGGGCGGTCCAGCCACCATCCACCGGAAGCGCCGTACCGGTCATCTGCGCCGCGGCGTCCGAGGCCAGGAAGACCACCATGGCGCCGAGTTGCTCGGGCGTCACGAACTGCAGCGTTGGCTGCTTCTCGGCCAGCAGCGCGCGAGCGGCAGACTCCTGATCCACTCCCTCCCGCTCCGCCAATGCGGTGATCTGTTGTTCGACCAGCGCCGTCCGCACCCACCCTGGGCAGATGGCATTGGCGGTGATGCCTGTGCCCGCGGTTTCCAGCGCCGTCGCTTTGGTAAATCCAAGAACGCCATGCTTCGCTGCTACATAAGCCGATTTGTTCACCGACGCAACCAGTCCATGCACCGACGCGATGTTGATGATGCGACCGGATCCCTGCTGCTTCATGTACGGCAAGGCCGCCGCTGTTGCATGAAATACCGCCGATAAATTCAGCGCGAGGACCGCATCCCACTTTTCGACGGGAAACTCCTCGATCGACGCTGTGTGCTGGATGCCTGCATTGTTCACCAGGATGTCGATGCGCCCCATCGTCGCAACCGCGTGGGCGATCATTTCCCGCACCGCCTCGCCACGCGACAGGTCGGCGCCATCATGCGCAACCCTCACACCGAAGTCGGCCTCCAGCCCGGCGCGGATCCTTTCGATTTCCTGCGCATCGCCGAACCCATTCAGCACGATGTCGGCGCCTTGCCGCGCCAGCGCCGTGGCAATGCCGAGGCCGATACCGCTGGTGGAGCCGGTGCCTACTGCGACCTTTCCATTGAGCATGGGCGGGATTCCATCGGGTGTGGGTGGGTAGTGTAGTTACGGTAGATCCCGCACGCTGTAAGGACACTCTCCCCCTGGTGCTTTCAGGGTTTGAGCAGATCCGGCAGGCAGTCAGCGAAGGCCGGTTGGATCTTACTCACGGCTTTGGCGATGGCTTCGTCGCCGGTGAGCAGGGCCATGGTCATGCAGGTCATGTTGCTCAGCCCGTTCGAGTTGCGCAGCACCTGCAGCGCCAGGTGCTCAGGGATGCCATCGGCGCTGCGTCGCAAGGCGTGGATTCCGCCGTGCACGAACGAATTCATGGCATTCCAGGACACGTCCTTGAAATGGGCCAGCATCTGGTGGGCCGCCGCCGGTACGCCTTGCCCGACGCGCTTGCCGATCTGGTCGATCATCTCCTTCGCGCTAGGGAGATTCTTGGCAGCCTGTTCGGCTTCCAGCGTCAAGGGTGCTGATAACTTCTCGATGGCCGACTCACTGGCGGCATAGATCAGCCACATGGCACGGGTGAGCGCCTCGAATTGCAGCCGCATCAGGCTGACGGCCGAGGTGGGCATGCCCAACGCCATCAATGCCCGCAACGATGCTGCGTGTTCCATGGCGACCAGACACATGCCCAGGGCCGATTCGCCCCGGACCGATCCATCGAATGCGGCATCGCCTAACAGTTCGTCCAGTCGCTCGTGCAAGGCATCGGACCGGAGCAGCATGTGCTCCAAGGGAACGTCGTTTTGGTCGATGGCGGTTTGCTCCATGCTGGGATCGCAAAGCCGTCGGGCGTCCCCGGCCAACTGGGAGATAGCCGGTCGCGCTATCGTGCTGCACATCGAGCCACCCTCCCCTGCGGTCCTGGGGTCTCGCCCCTGTCGTGCGTCCATCCTTCCCTCGCTTCGCTCGGCTGACGCCTCGGGCCCGGCTTCCAGATCCGGGCCTGCGCGCTTCACTTACCGTGCGGTCAGCGCAAGGAGAAGACCGGCGCCACCTCCGTCCGTCTCCTCTGACTCCATGACCTTGCTCGCGCCTGTAGCCCGCCAAGGAAGGCATGTAGGAACGTGACCTTGGCGGCGCCTGTTACGGGACTTCTACAATAGCTAGCGATAGTCCCAAAGGGATCTGATCTGACTCCCGCTCGATCATCAACGGGGCTCGTAAGCCCATGTGATTAAAGGGATTGGTTGCGATCGACACGAGGCCTTACCGTCGCTTCTACCGTCCAGAACACACCTCTTTTGCTTGCGCGGGAGATGGAGCGATTTGCGGCGCGTTGATACTTTCGAGCCTATTGTCAATCGACTCCAATCTTACATTGCCTCTCCAAGACCCGAAACCACCGCGCCACACCATTTACTTCGACCATGCGTTCGACAGTGATTCCGCCTGCTTCAGCACCAATTCAATTGCGGCATCCTCACCTACCGGCGGGTACCTCCACTTCTTCAGGGTGCGTCGCACCAGAATCCTCAGCTTGGCGCGGACGCTCGCGCGCACTTGCCAATCTACCGTGGTGCTGTTGCGCAGTTTTTCGGTGATTTCGACAGCGATCTTTTTTAGGATATCGTCGCCCAGCTCCCGCACGGCGCTTTCGTTGTTGGCCAGAGCATCGTAGAAGGCAATTTCGTCCGGGTTCAGCCCCAGCGCCGCTTCGCGTTCCAGCGCAGCCTGGAAGTCCTTGGCCATCTGGATCAGTTCCTCGATGACCTGCGCCGTCTCCACCGCCCGATTGTGGTATTTGCGTAGGGTTTCCAGCAGGCGGTCGCCGTACTTCTTCTCCTGCACAACGTTGTTGCGCGCCCGCGCCTTGATCTCATCACGCAGCAGCTTTTCCAGCAGTTCCACCGCCAGGTTACGGCTCTTCATCTGCCGAACGTCTTCCAAGAACTCTTCCGACAGCAGGCCGATGTTGGGTTTGTCCAGGCCCGCTAGGGTGAAGATGTCCGCCACCCCATCCGCCACGATGGCGTTGTCCAGGATCTGCTTGAGCGCGCTGTTCTTGTCCGCGTCGGAACGCTTGCGGTCCACCGTGGTGAACTTGACGATGGCGGCCTTGACGGCGGCGAAGAAGGCAATCTCCGTGCGCAGGGCGGCGGCCTCGTCCAACGTGCTGCACAGGGAAAACGCCTTGCTGACGGCCAGCATGGCATCAAGGAAACGCTGCTTGCCGTCCTTCAGGCCCAGGATATGGTTGGCTACCGGCACCAGCAGTTTCATTGCATCGGTCTCGAAGCCGCTGTAGTCGAAGCCATGCATCAGTCCGCGCACGATGTCGAGCTTTTCCAGTAGTACCGCCAGGGCCTCAGCTGCGTTGTGCGCCGGGTCGCCCTTGCCCTTGGATTCGGTATAGGTCTTGAGCGCCGCTTTCAGTTCGTTGGCAATGCCGATGTAATCCACCACCAATCCACCGGGCTTGTTGCGGAACACCCGGTTGACGCGGGCAATGGCCTGCATCAGGTTGTGGCCCTTCATGGGCTTGTCTACATACATGGTGTGGCAGCAGGGCGCGTCGAAGCCAGTCAGCCACATGTCGCGCACGATCACCAGCTTCAACGGGTCTGCCGGGTCTTTGAAGCGCTTTTCCAGGCGTTTCTTCACCTGCTGGCTGTACAGGTGCGGCTGCAGCAAGGGCTTGTCCGCTGCCGAGCCGGTCATCACTACCTTGATTGCGCCCTTCTCCGGGTCGGCATCGTGCCAGTCCGGGCGCAGGGCGACGATGGCATTGTACAGCTCGGCGCAAATGTCACGGCTCATGCACACGATCATCGCCTTGCCTTCCAGCGTGGCCGTGCGCGTCTCGAAGTGCTGCACCAAGTCGGCAGCCACCTGTTCCAAACGCGGCTGCGCGCCAACCAGCTTGGTCAGCGCAGCCCAGTCGCTCTTGGTCTTCTCGCGGGCAGTGATGTCTTCCTCGTCCTCGATGACCTCATCTACCTGGGCATTGAGTGCGTCGATCTCGGCCTGGTTCACGTCCAGCTTGGCCAGGCGGCTTTCGTAGAAGATCGGTACCGTGGCGCCATCGTCCACCGCGTCCTGAATGTCGTAGATGCTGACGTAATCGCCGAACACTGCCCGAGTATCTTTGTCTTCCAAGGCGATGGGCGTGCCGGTGAAGCCAATGAAGGTGGCGTTGGCCAGCGCGTCGCGCATGTGCTTGGCGTAGCCAAATACGTACTTGCCGGTCTTGGTATCCAGTCGCCCTTTCATGCCGTACTGGCTGCGGTGCGCCTCGTCGGAAATCACCACGATATTGCTGCGATCCGAAAGCAGCGGGTGAAGTTCCTCATCTTCCAGCAGGGCAAACTTCTGCACCGTGGTGAAGATGATGCCGCCCGCTTCACGCGAGGCCAGCATCTCGCGTAGTTCCTCGCGGCTGCCGGCCTGCTCCGGCGTCTGCTTGAGAAGGTCTTCGGCAGCGCAGAAAGTACCGAAAAGCTGACCGTCCAGATCGTTGCGGTCGGTCACCAACACCAGCGTAGGGTTTTTCATCTCCGGCTGCTGCAAAAGCTTGCCCGCGTAGCAGGCCATTGTGATGCTCTTTCCCGAGCCTTGCGTATGCCACACCACGCCCGCCTTGCGGCTGCCGGGCTGTACTTCCTTGCCATAAGTGGCACGTGGCTCCTGCACTTGCAACAAACCCTTGTTCGGGCCGCTGGCGGCAATCACCGTGGCCTTCACCGCCTCGCGCACCGCATGGAACTGGTGGTAGCCCGCGATCTTCTTGATGATTTGGTCGGCATCCTGCTCGAACAGCACGAAATGGCGCACATAGTCGAGAAACAGATTAGGCTCGAAGAAGCCGCGCACCAGCGTTTCCAACTCGAACTCCAGCCGCGGCCGGTCGTCCTCATTGGCAATTGCCCGCCAGGGCTGCATGCGCTCCTGGTTCGCCGTAAGCGACCCCAGCCGCGCAGTGGAGCCGTCGCTGACCACCACCGCCACATTGGTGTTGAACAGGTCGCTGATTTCTTCCTTGTAGGTCTGTATCTGGTTGAAGGCGTCCCAGATGTCGGTCTGCTCGTTAGCCGGGTTCTTCAGCTCGATCACCGCCAGCGGCAGACCGTTGACGAAAGCCACCAGATCCGGGCGGCGCGACTGCTTGGTGCCCGTTACAGTGAACTGGCTAACCAGCAGAAAGTCGTTGTTGCGTGGGTTGGCGAAGTCGATCAGGCTGACCAGATCGGCGCGTTTCTCGTCATCCATGCGAAACTCGACCGGAATGCCAGCCAGCAACAATCGATGCACACGACGGTTGCGTGCAATCAGTAGCGGCTCGCTGACCGTAAGAAGTTCACGTGCCGCCTGTTCCAGCGCTGCAGCGGGGATGTGTGGGTTGATGCGCGCCAGCGCGGTCAACAGGCGCTCGTAAAGTACGGGCTGACGATAGTCAGTACGGGCAGGATTCTCTCCATCCGGTGCGATGTTTGAACCCTGAGCGTGCTGCCAGCCAAGCTCCTGATACCAAGAGATGCCGTAATTTTCGAGCTCCTGTTCTGTAATCATAGCCCGTCCTCCATAAGCGCCATCAAAAGAGCCTCAATGGACTCATCATGCATATCTGCCGGGTACCAAATTGGGTAGATATTGCATTCAAGCAGCGCATCACGGCGAATAATTTTCTCGTCGTGGTTGTTTGGCGCAGGCAAGAAGGCATAGTGACGTGCGATGTTGTCGTGTCCATTGGCTTGCACAAGCGCTTTCATTACTGAAATGGTTCGGTCGACCGTAAGACTACAACCAATGAAAAGCAGCGTCCTAGTGCAAATAGCCTCTACTGCTCTTTGCAGCTCATTTCCTTCACCGTAGTGCCTGTCGTACTCCGAGGCCGTGAGAATTCGGCTTCGAGGGCTCATTGATGTGCCATGTAGCTTAAGAAGAACCCTCTTTCCCTCTGCCAATTTTTTCGGCAATTCTTGGGAGAACTCCCCGGATAACTCTTCAGAGAACGGCTTTCCCTCCGCCTCGAAACAACGCTTGGTCACGTCATCAAAATTCGTCGTGATAACGCAGGATTCGAAGACATGAGGCAACATCCGGACGCAACCAGAAATTTCACGTGATCGCCCAAAGGCGTTTTCTACTCCTTCGTTGAAAGCCGGGCCAAGTGCATCTGCAAGCCTCTGGGCCGCCTCTTCATATCGGCCCGCATTCAGAACTTGGTCGAACTCAACCGAATCAATCGTCGTCTCGCGGCTGTTTTGCTTGAGAAAGGCAGTCCATCCGGGATAACCGCTTGGAATTGACAAACCGGCGCCCACAAAAGGTATAACACCCCCTCTGGCATAAACCTCTTTGAGCTTTCCAAATCGGTCTTGCAAGCCAAACTCATCCAGCATTGCCCTTGCTGATTCGATCAACTCTTCTTTGCGCTCCTGCACCCAATCCAGAAAAAGATCGTTGTATGCATCTGGATCAAGCAACCCCTCCAGGATTTCATCCGGCGCCCAGAGCTTGTTTCGGATATGCACCCTTCCCTTATCGATGTAAAGATTTTCCTCTTGCGCCAAGGCATCTTCAAACATAGGCATGAGATGCTTCATTCGGACACCTCGATCTCACCTGAAAGGAGCTTGGGCAGCAAAGTATCCCGCGTCGCGCCCAAAGCTGCAATCTCATCCTGCCTGTTTCGAACTTCCTCAAATATAGGGGTGACTGATGTTGTAAAGCAGTCAATCAGATCTGAGTTAGCTAAAAGGATCGGCATCTCACGAATGGTCTTCGAATTGACCGCATCAGCAATAGATGACGTACTACCGAGCATTGAGTAATCAAAGCCCTTCAGGTACAGATAAAGGTACTCCGCAGAAATGACAGAGTCTTCAAGCAGCTTAAAATGAGCAATAGCCTCATTGGTAACCATCGGACCATCTGTGATAGATACCCTCCCGATGGTCAACTTGAAGCTAAGCAGAACGGTTCTGTCGGGTACGACACGGACATTGAAGCGCGAGACGGCCTCCGAAGTTAGGAACTCTGAAGATCGCTGCTGAAAAACTCCACTAGCTCCCATATCCTTGATAGACACCCAGCGCAGATAGCCTTCACCTTCAGTGAACCAATGGGGCTCCTTTCTCGGCGGAGTCTTGCCAATACCGACTTCAGTTAACAAGTCGGCAGCCCGAAATGACCACCCCCTCGGAATCTCCCCCAACTCCGACTCTTCCATAGCATCGGGAAATAGTGCGGCGATGGCGGCGAGTTCGTCGTGGTGCGCTCGGGGCATCTGGTCGAGTTCGGTGCCAGTCTTGCCGCTGATGACGCGCATGGCGGCGCGCAGTGGGTCTTGGCCTTGTTCAATAGCGGCAATTTTAGCTTTGACCGGGTCGAAATCGATAAACCAGGACTTGAAAATAGCTTGCGCCATGGCTTCGAGGGTTCGGTTAATACTGCAATCGATTTCTATTTTCCCATCCAATGAACCAAGAATGGATGCAATACTGCGCTGCGCATGCAACGGAGGGACCACGATCGGAATCCGATCAATCACACCTTGATTTAGGGACGCCATCGTAGTTCCAGTTGCATGCTGGATAATCCAACGACGGGAATCATCACTTTGCAACTGATAAGCAAGAAATCGACTATCTATTGATTCAGGGGGGCGCAACCGAATGCCATCAGACCCAAGGAACCAGCCATCCTGCTCTTGGCTAACCATGGCCGAGCGATCAACAGCCCCTTTTCTAGCAAAAACAATATCTCCAGTGCGAAGCACGTACTCTGGAAGGCGATTGACGACTTCGGGAGATACCCGCGGAGTTTTCTCATGAGCTTGAATTTTACCGTAACCGATCTCCCCAACTGATATCAAAGGAACACCGATCTTTGTGTATTCCTTCGCCTTTAGAGTGGTTCCGAACGGCCCAGTTTTAATGTGCCCTCCTGCTGCGGCAATGAGCGCTCCGATCGTACTTGTCGTCCATTCATCACTCATAACCCAGCCCCGCCATATTCTTCTTAATCTCCCCCTCCAACTTCGCACTTTTCGCAAACTGTTCGGCCAGTTGCGCCGTCAACCGCTGCATCTTCTCGGCAAAGGGTTCGCCATCGTCTTCCTGCTCTGCCGCGCCCACATAGCGCCCCGGCGTCAGCACATGCTCGTGCTTGCGAATTTCGTCCAGCTTGGCGGAATAGCAGAAGCCGGGCACATCCTCATATCCGTCGCCCTGCTGCCAAACATGGAAGCGGTCGGCGATTCTCCGGATGTCGTCCAGAGTGAAGTCACGCAGCACGCGGTCCTTCATGTAGCCCATCTGGCGGCCGTCGATGAAAAGGAACTCGCCGCGCCGGTCACGCTTCTTCTTGTCCAGCGCGAAGCCGTTCTTCTTGTCGCGGGTCAGGAACCAGATGCAGGCAGGTATCTGGGTGTTGGTGAACAGCTGGCCGGGCAGCGCGACCATGCATTCCACGTAGTCGTCTTCGAGTAACCGCTTGCGGATTTCGCCTTCGTTATTGGTGTTAGAACTCATTGAACCATTGGCCAGCAGCAGTGCCATGCTGCCCGTGGGTGCCAGGTGCCAGAGCATGTGTTGCAGCCACGCGAAGTTGGCATTGCCCTGCGGCGGCGTGCCGGCGATCCAGCGCGGGTCCTTGGCCACCTTTTCGTTCCACCATTCCTTCATGTTGAAGGGCGGGTTGGCCATCACGAAATCGGCACGCAGGTCGGGGTGCAGATCGTTCAGCAGGGTGTCGGCTGGGCCGGTGCCGAAGTTGAAGTCGATACCGCGAATAGCCATGTTCATTGCGGCCAATCGCCAGGTGGTGGGGTTGCTCTCCTGCCCGTAGACGCTGATCTGCCCGCTCTTGCCGTTGGTTGCCTCGCCACCGTGTTGTTCGATGAATTCCTCGCTCTGCACGAAGAAGCCGCCGGAGCCCATGGCCGGGTCATAGACGCGGCCCTTGAACGGCTGGAGCATTTCCACGATCAGGGTGACGATGCTCTTGGGCGTGTAGTACTGGCCACCCTTCTTACCTTCGGCCAAGGCGAACTGGCCGAGAAAGTACTCGTAGACGTGACCAAGGATGTCCTTGGATTTCAGGTCGAGCGGCTGCCCACCATGCTCCTTCGCACTGAAGTCGGTATCTGAGAAATGGCTGATCAGCCCGGCCAGCTTGCTGGAGTCGAGCTGCACGCGGACGAAGTCCTTGTTGAGCACGTTCTTCAGGCGGGCGTTCTCGCGCTCGATGGCCTCCATGGCGTTGTCGATCAGCCATCCGACCGAGCGCATTTCCTCCGGCTCGTCCTTGCCGGGCCTGTTCCAGGGCAACGCTGCCTTGGGTGGCAGTTGCGCGCAATCGCGCAAGGTCTGCCAACGGGCTTCTACCGGCACCCAGAACACGTTCTTCTCGGTGTAGTAGTCCCGCACTTCCAGCTCGGCGGCGATGTTCTCCTCGTACTCCTGGGTACCTACGCCACCGTATTCTGCCGGGGCCATGTAGTAGTCATGATCTGGACTGGTGAACTGTTCGCGCAGTTCGCGCTGACGTTCTTCGAAGGCGTCCGAGACGTACTTGAGAAAGATCAGCCCGAGTACGACGTGCTTGTACACGGCGGCGTCGAGGTTGGAACGTAGCTTGTCGGCAGCGGTCCAGAGCTTCTTTTCCAGGTCGTTGAAGAAATCTTGTTCGATGGGTTTCATGTTCTTGTCCCGTGTTGCGTCACGTCTGGCTCCCTTGCTGGCCTCACTGGCTTCTCGCCTGGTGGCTGCTGATGGCTCGGTGATTGGTTTGCGCAAGGGAAAAATGTTCCCGCTCAAGGCAGCTGAGCCGTCGCCGGTAAATGCCGGCTGGGGCATTGGAAGATACTGTCCTGGCGACCCAG
This sequence comes from Stenotrophomonas sp. WHRI 8082, assembly GCF_040223995.2. NCBI lineage: Bacteria > Pseudomonadati > Pseudomonadota > Gammaproteobacteria > Lysobacterales > Lysobacteraceae > Stenotrophomonas > Stenotrophomonas sp. WHRI 8082. The sequence continues at coordinate 327,940 of NZ_CP167826.1, forward strand.
AGTTTCAAGCTGGCGTTGATTGCGAGCGATTTTCCGATGAATTATTCAATCTTCTGTTCTCTAGGAATTACTTGTTATTCCTCTGGTGTCAGGCAGGCCAATACAGCCGCTTTAGCGGCACAATGCGTTTGGTCTCGGCGTCTGTGGCGTCATAGTGCTCAATCAGCGCGCGAACCACGTGATCTAGCGTCCACATCGCCAGCGGAATGGGGGCGCGATCTGCTTCGTACTGAGCGTCCTTGGTGAACCCGCCCGTACTTACGTAGAGCCCGCGATCATCCTTGTGGCGACCACCAAGGAAGCTTCGAATTTCCTGACTCCCCATTTGCCCTTTACGGTGTTTGACCTCCACGACGATGCGCGGGTGCTCAAATCCGAACCCATCTGGCGAGGCAACAATATCTTTACCTCGATCTGAACCGGGTGGAGACACCTGAGTCTTGTAGCCCATAGCGCGCAAGATCCCCGCCACGAGTTGCTGCATATCGTCCCAATCAAGCTCGTTGACGCGATCTTTTATTCGCTCGACCGCCTGAGAGTCGATGTCTGCCAGGGGGTCCGCCACTATCTCATCGGTTTCATCGTCGGCTATCGGAGCCGGTTGTCCCTGAATAGCTGCAAGCACTTCGGTAGCAGCAACTCGCGGCACTTCGAACAATGTCAAGGTGGAACCAAGAGTGTTCTTTGTACTAGTGCCCAAACGATCGCGCGGCAGTTCCTGCGCGCCCCAGCGAACGTCTCGGGCTAAGGGCATGCCCTGCTCCGCCCAATCGGCATGATGCTTAGCGGGACCAGCAATCCTACCGATGGAGTACAGGCGGTTTGGAGGAGAATAGGTAATAACCCAGTCGCCATCTCGAATGTCATTAACGAAGCGCCAGACCTGAGAAGCGCCAGACACTACCGTGCCACGCTTGGCCTCTGGTTCAGCGGCCTGATAGAGGCCGATCAGCTGTTTTCGACCGACGCCAGGTTTGGCATGAGCAGCCAGCTGACTCCAGCCCACAGCCACGACACCGCGCTCTCGGAAAGCGTCATACAAGATGCCGCCATCGCCGCGAACCATCCACATCCGTTCCATCGCGCCTTCTCCTGTTCTCGACGCTATTTATCCAGCCCGCCCAAGAACTCGGCTGTCAGCACGACGGGCTTGATACTTCGCAAGCTGTGGCTCTACGAACCAGAATCTTAGCGAACACGCTATGTGCGACATTGTATCAGCGCCCGCTGCTCGTCAAACGCCCCAGCCAGGGCTGCCGATTAAGCTCAACTGATGCCCCCCCCTCAACCAACAAGGGCGCCTCTCGGCGCCCCCGTCAATTCAACTCATTCCCACTCAATAGTAGCCGGCGGCTTCCCCGAGATGTCATAGACAACCCGTGAAACCCCCCGCAGCTCATTGATGATCCGGTTACTCACCGTACCCAGGAACTCATACGGCAGGTGCGACCAGTGCGCCGTCATGAAATCAATCGTCTCCACAGCCCGCAGCGCGATCACCCACTCATAGGCACGCGCATCGCCCACCACGCCGACCGACTTCACCGGCAGGAACACCGCGAACGCCTGGCTGGTCTTGTCGTACAGGTCGGCCTTGCGCAGCTCTTCGATGAAGATCGCATCGGCCTTGGCCAACAGCTCGGCGTACTCACGCTTCACTTCACCCAAGATGCGCACGCCCAGGCCCGGGCCCGGGAACGGATGACGGTAGACCATGCTGCGCGGCAGGCCGAGCTCGACGCCGAGGCGACGCACTTCGTCCTTGAACAGCTCGCGCAGCGGCTCGACCAGGCCCAGCTTCATGTGTTCCGGCAGGCCGCCCACGTTGTGGTGGCTCTTGATCACGTGCGCCTTGCCGGTCTTGCTGCCGGCCGACTCGATCACGTCCGGGTAGATGGTGCCCTGTGCAAGCCACTTCGCATTCTTAAGCTTGTTGGATTCTTCGTCGAAGATGTCCACGAACAGGTTGCCGATGATCTTGCGCTTGGCTTCCGGATCACTCACGCCTTCCAGCTTGGCGAAGTACCGGTCGGCCGCGTTCACGCGGATCACCTTGACGCCCATGTGCTCGGCGAACATCGCCATCACCTGGTCGCCTTCCTGCCAGCGCAGCAGGCCGGTGTCGACGAACACGCAGGTCAGCTTGTCACCGATCGCTTTATGCAGCAGCGCAGCCACGACCGACGAATCGACGCCGCCGGACAGGCCCAGAATCACTTCGTCATCGCCGACTTGTTCCCGCACGCGGGCGATCTGGTCGTCGATGATGTTGGCGGCGGTCCACAGGGTTTCGCAGCCGCACACGTCCACCACGAAGCGGCGCAGCAGCGCCTGGCCCTGCAGGGTGTGGGTCACTTCGGGATGGAACTGCACGCCGTACCAGCGCTTTTCTTCATTGGCCATCGCGGCCACCGGGATGCGATCGGTGGTGGCGGTGATGGTGAAGCCCGGCGGTGCCTTGGAGACGTGGTCGCCATGGCTCATCCACACGTTCAGCCGTGCCTCGCCCGGGTGGTCGCTCAGCCCGGCGAACAGCGAGTCCGGCGCCACGATGTTGACTTCGGCATGGCCGAATTCGCGCTGGTCGGCGGCTTCTGTTTCACCGCCCAGCTGCGCGGCCAGGGTCTGCATGCCGTAGCAGATGCCGAACACCGGCAGGCCGCTGCCGAACACTTCCTGCGGCGCAGCCGGCGCGCTTGGCAGGGTGGTCGATTCCGGGCCACCGGACAGAATGATGCCCTTGGCCCCGAAGCCCGCAATGTCGGCCGGGTTGTGGTCCCACGCCCAGATCTCGCAGTAGACGCCGAGCTCGCGGATGCGACGGGCGATCAGCTGGGTGTACTGCGCGCCGAAATCGAGGATGAGGATCTTGTCGGTATGGATGTTGGTCATGATGCCCGGGCGATGCAGGAGGAATAACGGAGTACGAAAGCGCAACCAGCGGCGGATGAAGAAAGAGGAACGGGAAGCAGCTTCCTCGTTCCTCTTCTTGCGTCCGGCCTCAGGCGCGGTAGTTCGGCGGTTCCTTGGTGATCTGCACGTCGTGGACGTGGCTCTCACGTTGGCCGGCGCCGCTGATCTTGACGAACTTCGGCTTGCTGCGCATGTCTTCGACCGTGCCGCAGCCCACGTAGCCCATGGTGGCGCGCAGGCCGCCCATCAGCTGGTGGATGATGCCGCCGACCGGGCCGCGATACGGCACGCGGCCTTCGATGCCTTCCGGCACCAGCTTGTCGGCGCTGGAAGCGTCCTGGAAGTAGCGGTCCTTGGACCCTTTTTCCATCGCCGCCAGTGAGCCCATGCCGCGGTAGCTCTTGTACGAACGGCCCTGGAACAGCTCGGTTTCGCCGGGCGATTCCTCGGTACCGGCCAGCAGGCCACCGATCATGATGGTGGACGCACCGGCGGCCAGCGCCTTGCCAATGTCACCGGAGTAGCGGATGCCACCGTCGGCGATCAGCGGGATGCGATCCTGCAGCGCCTCGGCGACCAAGTCGATGGCGGTGATCTGCGGCACGCCGACACCGGCGACCACGCGGGTGGTGCAGATCGAGCCCGGACCGATGCCGACCTTGACCGCATCCGCACCGCAATCCAGCAACGCCAGTGCGGCTTCGCCGGTGCAGATGTTGCCACCGACCACCTGCACCTGCGGGAAGTGCTTCTTGACCCAACGTACGCGGTCCAGCACGCCCTGCGAGTGGCCATGCGCGGTGTCCACCACCAGCACGTCCACGCCGGCGGCGACCAGCGCTTCGACGCGGCGATCGGTATCGCCGCCCACGCCGACCGCGGCACCCACCAGCAGGCGCGTGGCGGAGTCCTTGGCAGCGTTCGGGTAATCGGTGTTCTTCTGGATGTCCTTGACGGTGATCAGGCCACGCAGGGCGAACTCATCGTTGACCACCAGGATCTTTTCGATGCGGTTGCGATGCAGCAGCAGCTGCACTTCTTCTGACGCGGCGCCTTCCTTGACCGTGATCAGGCGATCCTTCTTGGTCATGATGTGGCGGACCGGATCGTCCAGCTCGGTTTCAAAGCGCATGTCACGGTGGGTGACGATGCCGACCAGCTGGCCGCCATCCACCACCGGCACGCCGGAGATGTTGCGCGCCTGGGTCAGCGCCAGCACGTCGCGGATGGTGGTTTCCGGCCCGACGGTGATCGGATCGCGGATGACACCGGCCTCGAACTTCTTGACCTTGGCCACTTCGGCGGCCTGCTGCTCCACGCTCAGGTTCTTGTGGATGATGCCCATGCCGCCGAGCTGGGCCATGGCGATGGCCAGGCGTGCTTCGGTGACGGTATCCATCGCAGCGGACAGGATCGGGAGCTTCAGCCGCAGGTCGCGGGTCAGCCGGGTTTCCAGGCTGACATCCTTCGGCAGGATGATCGAGTGGGCGGGGACGAGCGAGACGTCGTCGTAGGTGAGAGCTTCAGCCTGGATGCGCAGCATCGGCATACCCGAGATGTGGGGAAGCGCGTCATTTTACCCTGATTGTCGGCCGAGCGGCAGGGGGTAGATGCGACGGTGTGTCGCGCCGGTAGGGTGCGGGGTGAAAGGCGCCGCTGCGCTCGCCGAGCGTTGCTCGGCGCTACCGGGGTGCGGCGTTATCGGGCGAGGCGGCGACTGGTAGCGCCGACCCATGGTCGGCGAGCGCAGCGGGCTCTACGCGCGATCTCTCAAACGAACGCTTCTGCCGCTTCCAGCGTGTTCTGCATCAACGTCGCCACCGTCATCGGCCCTACCCCACCGGGTACCGGGGTGATCCAGCTGGCGCGCTGCGCAGCGGCCTCGAAGCCCACATCGCCGACCAGGCGCCCATCGTCCAGCCGATTGATGCCCACGTCGATAACCACCGCACCGGGCTTGACCCATTCACCCGGCACGATGCCCGGGCGACCGACCGCGACCACCAGGATGTCGGCGTTGCGCACGGCCTGCTCCAGCACGTCCTTCGGGGTGAACTTGTGGCAGCTGGTCACGGTGCAGCCGGCGATCAGCAGTTCCAGGCCCATCGGCCGGCCGACGTGGTTGCTGACGCCGACGATGGTCGCGTTGCGGCCGCGCACCGGCTGGTCGGTGTGGCCCAGCAGCGTGGTGATGCCACGCGGAGTGCACGGGCGCAGGCCGAATTCGCGCAGGGCCAGGTGGCCGACATTTTCGGGATGGAAGCCGTCGACGTCCTTGCGCGGATCAATGCGCTGGATCAGGCGGCGGGCATCGGGGATACCCGGCAGCGGCAGCTGGATCAGGATGCCGTGGATCTTCGGATCGGCGTTCAGCTCGTCGATCAGTGCCAGCAGATCGGATTCGTTGGTGCCGGCCGGCAGGTCGAAGTCGTGCGCTTCGATGCCCACCTTCTCCGCCGCACGGCGCTTGTTGCGCACATAGACGGTCGACGCCGGATCGCCTCCTACCAGCACCACGGCCAGGCCGGGGCGGCTGCCACCAGCGGCGACACGCGCGTCCACGCGCACCTTCAGGCTGTCGAGCAGCGCCTCGGAGATGCGGCGGCCATCGAGGATGCGGGCGGATGAGGGGGCGTCGGTCGGCAGGGTCATCGAAGCAGGCGTGCAGCGGCGGGGACGGCTATTGTCCCTGATTCAGGCCCGGTAGTGACGGCCGCTGGCCGTCAAGGCGGGATTGCAGGGGCTGACGGCCAGCGGCCGTCACTACCCTGGTCAAGCGTCCGGCGGCACCTGATCGGCATTGAGCGTGCGCGACTGACGCTTCGGCACGGTGAACGGGGTCGGCGTCGGCACGCCGGGCAGCGAGGTGCCGAACACCATGTGCGCACCAGAAATCAGGTCGCCGCCGGCCATTTCCAGCTGGAAGCGCTCTGCGTCGCGCTCGCGGATCTGCTCGGCGATATCGCGTGCATCGTCCTCATCGGCACCGAGTTCCATCAGCGCGGCCTGACCGAACACCACGGCCGATTCGAAGGTTTCGCGGATCTGGAAATCGACACCTGCATGTATCAGACGCAGTGAGTGTTCGCGGTCGAACGAACGCACCAGCAGCTTGGCCTGCGGGAACTCGTGCGACACCAGCTCAACGATGCGGTCCGCTTCGGTAGCGTCGTTGACGCACACCGCAATCGCGCGCGCCGACGCTGCACCGGACGCATGCAGCACATCCAGACGGGTACCGTCGCCGTAATAGATCTTGAAACCGAAGCGTTCGGCGCTGTGGATCATCTCCACGTCGTTGTCGATGATGGTCACGTCCACGTCGCGCGCCAGCAGTGACTGGCTGGCCACCTGGCCGAAGCGTCCGAAGCCGATCAGCAGCACGCTGCCGGACAGGCCTTCGGCCTCCTCCACGCCTTCCATGCTGACCACGGCAGGTGCAGCGAAGCGCTTATGCGCCAGCACCACCAGCGGGGTCAGCGCCATCGACAGCACGACCACGGCGGTGAAGTTGGCGTTGATGTCCACGTCGATCACCCCGGCACTGGCAGCGGCGGCGAACAGCACGAACGCGAACTCGCCGCCCTGCGCCATCACCACGCCACGGTCCAGCGCCTGCGCATGGCTGCTGCCGAGCAGTCGTGCCACGGCATAGATGCAGACGGCCTTGGCCGCCATCAGCGCCAGCACCAGACCGACGATCAGCGGCCAGTTGCGCGCCACCACGCCCAGGTCCAGCGCCATGCCGACGCTGAGGAAGAACAAGCCCAACAGGATGCCGCGGAAGGGCTCGATATCGGCTTCGATCTGGTGACGGAAGGTCGACTCGCTGAGCAGCACGCCGGCCAGGAACGCGCCCATCGCCATCGACAGCCCGGACAGCTGCATCAGCAGTGCCGCGCCCAGCACCACCAGCAGCGCCGCGGCGGTCATCACTTCGCGCGCCTTGGCGGCAGCGAGGATGCGGAACAGCGGATTGAGCAGGAAACGCCCGACCAGCACGAGGCCGATCACTGCGCCGGCGCCGATGGCCACCGACATCCAGCGCGAGCCCTCGCCGTCGGCACTGCCCGCAGACGGGCCCATGAACGCGACCAGCGCCAGCAACGGCACAATCAGCAGGTCTTCGAACAGCAGGATCGAGACGATCTTCTGCCCCGGCGGCAACGCGATGTCACCGCGCTCGGCCAGCAACTGCATCACCACCGCGGTAGAGGTGAGCACGAAGCCGGTCGCACCGATGAAGGCCACCTGCCACGGCAGGCCGAACAGCTTGGCGACCAGGGTCAGCACGATGGCGCAGACGGTAATCTGCGCCGTACCCAGGCCAAAGATTTCCTTGCGCAGGCTCCACAAGTGCGACGGCCGCATTTCCAGCCCGATCACGAAAAGGAACATCACCACGCCGAGTTCGGCGGTATGCAGGATGGCTTGCGGATCGGAGAACCAGCCCAGCCCGAACGGCCCGATCGCCAGACCAGCGGTGAAGTAGCCCAGGACCGATCCGAGGCCGAAGCGTCGGAACAGGGGCACCATCACCACTGCCGCGCCCAACAGGGCGACGACCTTGACCAGTTCACTGCTTGCTGCTGCTTCCACCGCCATGCGGCCGTTCCTGTGATGCGTCGAGAGGGCTCAACGATAGGGCATGCGTGTGGTAATCAATAGCACGTGAGTTGCGGTTGATTGTTCTGTTGGCGCAACGAGTGGTCAATTTATTGCCATATCGTTCCATCTGACACTGCGAACGAACAGCTGCCGCTGCGCTCGCCGACCATGGGTCGGCGCTACCGATGACCCGGCCCTGCGCGCCAGATCGGTGCCTCGGTAGCGCCGAGCCACGCTCGGCGAGCGCAGCGGCGGATCAGCGGCCCGCGCAGAAAGCGGCGTAATCGATATAGCCGGGGAACTCGACGCCCGGCCCACAGACCGCGCACTGCGGGTCGGGGCTGAGCCGGGTTTCGCGGAAGCGCATCGCCAGCGCATCGAAGCGCAGCAGGCGCCCGGTCAGCGGCTCGCCGATGCCCAGCAGCAGCTTCAGCACCTCGGTCGCCTGCAGGATACCGGCCAGTCCGGGCAGGACGCCGAGCACGCCCGCCTCGGAACAGTTCGGCGCGAACTCCGGCGGAGGCGGCTGCGGGAACAGGCAGCGGTAACACGGCGCCACGCCGCGCTGGCGACCGGCGTCAAACACGCTCACCTGGCCGTCGAAGCGCTCGATCGCGGCATACACAAGCGGCTTGGCGTGCTTGATGCACGCGTCGTTGAGCAGGTAGCGCAGCGGGAAGTTGTCCGAGCCGTCGAGCACCACGTCCACCCCGTCCATCAGCGCGTCGATGTTTGACGAGGTAGCACGCTCGGCGATGGCCTCTACTTTGAGAGAAGGGTTCAGGGCCAGCAGGCGCTCGCGGGCCGAGTCCACTTTCAGCGTGCCTACGCTGGCTTCGGTGTGCACGATCTGCCGGTGCAGGTTGCTGCGCTCCACGCGGTCATCGTCGACAAAACGCAGCTGCCCTACCCCGGCCGCGGCCAGATAGAAGCCGGCAGGCGAGCCCAACCCGCCAGCGCCCAGCACCAGCACGCGCGACCGTTGCAGTTGGCGCTGGCCCGCTTCGCCCACCTGCGGCAACAGCAGATGGCGGGCATACCGATCGTAGAAATCGCGGTCTTCGGCCGAGGTCAGGGGCTGCACCAGCGGCAGTCCCTGCGCGCGCCAGGCGACGGTGCCGCCGGCCACCGAGGCGACGTTTGCATAGCCGGCAGCGAGCAATGCCTGCGCCGCGACGACGGAGCGCCGGCCGGTCTGGCAGATCAGCAGGATGTCCTGGTCGGTGCGCGGGAGGTGCGCGCCAGGATCGGCCTGCAGTTCGCCGTTGGCGATGCCACGCGCGCCTTCGGCCATGCCGCCGGCACGCTCGTGCGCCTCGCGCACGTCGATCAGCGCCGCGCCGTGGGCGAGGCGTTGCAGGGCGATTTCCGGGGTTATTTCGGGGATACGCATGGCGGCATTATCGGCCATGCGCGCAGGGGTGGCACACCGCCGCTGCGCTCGCCGACCATGGGTCGGCGTTACCGTGGATTCAGCGTTGCCGGGTCGCGTCAGCGACCCTTGACGTGCTTCATCAGGCGACGCTTGGCCTTGACCTGGCGTTCGGTCAGCGGGTTTTTCTTGCCTTCGTACGGGTTCGCTCCCTCGCGGAAGATGAACTGCACCGGCGTGCCGACCAGCTTGAAGCGCTTGCGGAAGAAGTTCTCCAGGTAGCGCTTGTACGACTCGGACAGCTCTTTCAGACGCGTGCCGTGCACAATGAAGGTCGGCGGGTTGGCGCCGCCCGGATGCACGTAGCGCAGCTTGGACACGTGACCACGAATGGTCGGCGGCGGATTGGCCTGGTAGGCCACTTCCAGCGCCTGGTTCACTTCGCTGGTGCTGAACTGATGGTTCGCCGACGCATGCGCACGGTGCACTGCATTGAACAGTTCACGCAGGCCGGAGCCATGCATCGCCGAAATACGCACCGACTCGGCCCACGGCACGAAGCCCAGGCGCAGCGACAACTGGGTCTCCGCCTGCTCGCGCTGGTAGTCGGTCAGTCCGTCCCATTTGTTGATCGCAATCACCAACGCACGGCCAGCATCCAGCACCGCGCCGAGCACGGTGGCGTCCTGGTCGGTCACGCCTTCGTGTGCGTCCAGCATCAGCACGGCCACCTGGCACTGCTCGATCGCCTGCATGGTCTTGACGACGGAGAACTTCTCCACCGCTTCGTCCACGCGGCCCCGACGGCGCAGGCCGGCAGTGTCGATCAGGCGGTATTCACGGCCCTCGCGCTCCAGGTCCACCGAGATGGAATCCCGGGTGGTGCCCGGCACTTCAGAGGCGATCATCCGCTCCTCGCCGAGGATGCGGTTCACCAGCGTCGACTTGCCCACGTTGGGGCGACCGACGAAGGCGATGCGCACGCGGTTCGGATCGTTGTCCATCTCTTCGGCGCTGCCCTCTTCCGGCAGGCGCTCGACGATTTCCTCGAGCAGGTCATCCAGACCCTGACGATGCGCCGCCGAAACGGTCATCATCTCGCTGAAGCCGTACCGCGAGAATTCCGCGCGCACGGTGTGCTCGTCGGTGCCGTCGATCTTGTTGATCAGCAGCACCTTGGGCTGCTGCTGCTTGCGCAGCCACGCCAGAATGTCATCGTCCAGCGACGAGGTGCCGTCGCGGGCATCCACGACAAACACGATCAGGTCGGCTTCCTCGGCAGCAGCACGTGCCTGGCGCGCGGTCGCGCCGGCCAGGCCTTCTTCCTGCTCGGCGATGCCGCCGGTGTCCACGATCAGGAACGGGTTGTCCTCGTCCAGGCGACATACACCGTAGTTGCGGTCACGGGTCACGCCGGGCTGGTCATGGACCAGCGCGTCGCGGGTGCGCGTGAGCGCGTTGAAAATTGTGGACTTGCCGACATTCGGCCGTCCGACCAGGGCGACCAGGGGCAGCATCGCGTTTACTCCGTAATTAATTGGCCAACCGGTAAGCGGTCAGCTTGCCTTCGACGTTCTGCACCAGCAGCACCCCGTCAGCGACTATCGGTTGGGCCTTGACGGTCCCGCCGGTCTTTGCCCGGGCGGCCATCGCGCCGTCGGACTGTTGCAGCCAGTGAACATAGCCGTCGAGATCGCCGACAACCACGTAATCCCCCTGCAGCGCAGGGCCGGTCAACTGGCGCCGGGCCAGGCCGGTCTGCGACCAGCTGGCCGCACCGCTCTGCTTGTCCAGGCCAAATACACCGCCCTGGTTGTCAGTGACGATCACGTAGGACGTCGACACGGCGACACCACCGGCACCGCCGTGATCGCGCGCCCACAGCGGGCGGCCGGTCGGGCCTTCGATGGCCATGGTCTGGTTCTTGAAGCTGCTGGCATACAGCGTGGCGCCTTCCAGCACCGGGGCGCCATCCACGTCAGCCATGCGGTCCAGTTCGGTGCGCCCTTCCGGGTTGCCGACCACCTGGTCCCACAGCGTGCGGCCATCGGTGGACGCCATCGCGGAGATGCTGCCGTCATCGTTACCGACAAACAGCACGCCCGGACCCGGCACGATCGGCGCGTTGCCGCGCACGGTCAGCGCCGGCAGTTCGCGCGGGTTGAACCAGCGCTGGGTGCCGTTGGACACATCGAACGCGGTGATGCGGCCGTCATTGCTGCGCACGTACACCATGCCCTGGCCGATGGCCGGAGCGGAAATCACTTCGCCGGGTACCTTGGCACGCCACTTCTCGGTGCCGTCGTTGGCATCGAGCGCGATCACCTGGCCGTCCAGCGTACCGATGGCCACCAGGCCTTCACCCACGCCCGGCCCACCGGACAGGCGCAGCTTCGGCTTCTTCTTTTCCTTGGCCGGCTCGTACGTCCAGATCTTCTTGCCGGTCTGCAGGTCGATGGCGTGCACGCCACCGGTGATCGCCGCGCCGTAGACGCGACCATCGGCCACGACCGGACCCTGGCGGACGCCGATGCGCTCTTCGCCCTTGCCCAGATTGACCGTCCACAGCTTGTCGATCTTCACCGTGGCATCGAACTTCACCAGTTCGGCCGGTTCCTGCAGTTTCTTCGCCGCTGCGTCCTTGCCGGCGAACCAGCCCTTTACCGTGCTGCAGCCGGACAGTGCCATGCCGAGCATCGCAACCGTGGCAACCCGCTTGAGGATGACCATCTGACCCATTACACCGTCTCCTCAGTCGCCGCGACCGTGCCGCCGGCGTCCATCAACTTGGTTTCCAGCAGGCGCCGTTGGGGCGCTGCCACGTCCAGCGTCTTAAGCGCTTTCTCATACTGCCCGCGGGCTTCATCCCGCTTGCCGGCGGCCATCAAGGCGTCGCCATGAATCTCCAGCGCACTGCTGTCGGTGGCCGAGCCCAGCAGCTTGATGGCTTCGTCGCCCTTACCGGTCGCAACCAGCAGACGCGCAATGCGCTGGTCAACCACGTGCTTCAGGTCGCCTTCCACGCTGACCGCGCGCAGGGTGGCAAGCGCGTCATCGTTCTTGCCGGCTTCCACCTGCGCTTTCGCAAGCTGCAGGGCAGCCAGTTCGGAATAGATGTTGGACGGGCCGGCGTCGAGTGCCTTCACTGCCTTGCCCGCCTCATCGAGTTTGTTCTCCTCGATGCCCTTGAGCACCTTCTGGTACTCCAGGTTGGCCGAGGCCAGCTTGTCGCCGTGCGACTGCTGCCAGTAGCCCCAGCCCCAGATCGCGCCGACGGCCACTGCTACGCCACCGAGGATGCTCAGGCCGTTCTTGCGCAGCCAGGAGCGGACGCGTTCACTTTGTTCGTGCTCGTCGAGCAGGTCGTCGATCGCCATGCGTACTCTCGCCCTACCCGAGCCGGAGACAAGCTCGCCGGGGAGGACTGTTCATTGGGTTGTGGAGTGCCGCCGCGGTCTCAGTTGGAAACCGGGACCACGGAGCCGTCAGAGGATACCGTAAAGCGGGCAACGTTGGCTCGCTGATACGGACCGAGATCGATGATGGTGCCGTTCTGCTGAACCTGCACCTGCGAGGCGTTGCCCAGCACGATCCGGCTGACCTGGCCTGCCGGGAAGCTGCGCGACTGGCCCGCCTTGATCAGCGCCTTTTCCACCGTCGCCCCATCGGGCCCGGTGATGTCCACCCAGCTGTCGCCGCTGAACTGCAGTGCCAACGCCGTGCCGGCAGCCACCGGCGGCTCGACCGCCGCAGGCCGTGGCACCGGCGTCAACGAGGCCATGTAGGGCTGGGCGGGCGGTCGCTGCGGCGTCGCAGCGGCCGTCGGTGCCGGTGCGGCATCGCGACCATCGGCAGGCGGCGCGACGGCCACCGTCGCCGGGATCACATCCAGGGAGGCCGTGTTGGGCCCCTGCCCGCCGCTATCCAGATGGCTGCGGGTAGCGAACCAGACCGGCACCGCGAGCGCTGCGGTGATGCCCACGTACAGGAGGCGTCGGCCCAGGCTTTCCGCGATGCGGCGCGCGCGCGGCGTATGGGTATGGCTGACCAGGGTAGGCGGCACGATCGGCCCCACCTGCGCCTGTTCAAGCACCTGGCCCACGTCCACGCCCAGCAGCCGCGCATAGCTGCGCAGCTGGCCGCGGACGAACACTGGCGCGCCCAGACGCTGCCACTGCTCTTCCTCAAGCGAACGGACGACCTGCACAGGCATGTGCAGGCGCTTGGAGACCTCATCAAGTGTCAGTCCTGCCGCTTCACGGGCCTGGCGGAGGCGTTGGCCACAGCCGGCTGCCGTCTCGAAAGCGTTCACGGTCTGGTTGTCAGTCACTATGCTTCAACCCTTGGAATTGGGGTCCGCATCCTGCGGAAATTCCTGACGAATCCGCTGCTGGTAGCGTGCGGCGGCTGCCGCATCACCCAGTCGCGTCTCGATTTGCGACGCCAGTTGTAACACGGAAAGCGTTGACGGTGCAGCCGCGAGGCGGCGCTCCGAAAACGCACGCGCTTCCATGAAACGGCCATCGTCGTACGAAAGTTGCGCCATCGCGGTCAGCGCCTGGGCGTTTTTGGGCTCGCTGGCCAGCGATGCGCGCAGGTCACGCTGGGCGCGTTCACGCTGCCCGGCATCCAGGGCGCAGGCACCGGCGTTGGACAGCGCAATGGCCGGCGTGGCGTAGCCCGGCGCCACCAGCGCCCGGTCGAACCACGGCAGCGACTCCGCCGCACGCCCCTGCTGGCACAACCACGCCGCGTAGTTGTTCAGCACGTCGCCGCGCTCGGGAGCCAGCACGGTGGCCCGCTGCAGCAGCTGGCCCGTCTGTACGTTGTCGCCACGCCGCTGCGCGACGGCAGCCAGCAGCAGCAGCGCGTCAGGGCGCCCACTGTCCAGCTTGAGTGCCGAACGCGCGCGCTTTTCCGCCGCGTCCAGATTGCCGGCCCCGAGGTCCGCCCCGGCCAGCGTCACGTCGTTGTTGTATTGGTGCTGGCGTCGCACCTGTTCGCCGTCATGGGCTGTGTAGGTGGGCGCAACCGACATCTCGGCCTTGCCCATCTTCAATCCGCCCCCCTTGCTGCCACCACCGCACCCCGCGAGCACCAGCGCGCACAGGGCAGCACCGGCGAGCAGGCGGTCAGGCCGCTGCATCGCGCCCGGTCCGTACGTTCTCAAGCGCATCAAGGGTCTTGTTGAACTCGGCCTGGCGCCGCGTCCGATCCATCACCTGCCCCTTCAACTGGCCACACGCCGCGTCGATGTCGTCACCGCGGGTACGGCGCACCATCGTCAGCACGTTGTTGTCCAGCAGGATGGTCTGGAAGGCGCGGATCTGCACATCGTCGGATCGCTCGTAACGCGTGCCCGGGAAGGGATTGAACGGGATAAGGTTGACTTTGCCCGAGCCCTTGGCCTGCACCGCATTGTCGAACTGGCGCATCAACCGGGCCAGTGCACGGGCGTGCTCGGGCTGGTCGTTGATGCCCTTCATCAGGGTGTATTCGAAGGTCACCGATTCGCGGCGCTTGTTGCCACGCAGGTAGCGCGCACAGGACGCCATCAGATCAGCGATCGGGTACTTCCGGTTCAGCGGCACGAGGGTCTCGCGCAGCTCATCGGTCGGCGCGTGCAGGGACACCGCCAGCGACACATCGCTTTCGGTGGACAGCCGATCGATCATCGGCACCAGGCCGGAGGTGGACAGGGTCACCCGCTTGTTGGCGAGGCCATAGCCCAGGTCGTCGCGCATCACGTTCATCGCGCGCACGACGTTGTCGAAATTCATCAGTGGCTCGCCCATGCCCATCATCACCACGTTGGTGAGACGGCGCATCAGGTGCGGCACGTTGCCCAGGTGGCGCGCGGCAATCCATACCTGGCCGATGATCTCGGCGGTGGACAGATTGCGGTTGAAGCCCTGGGTGGCGGTCGAACAGAACGTGCAGTTCAGCGCACAGCCCACCTGCGAGGAAACGCACAGCGTGCCGCGGCTCTTGTCCGGAATGTAGACCGCTTCGATGGCGTTTTTGCCATCGTTGCCCATCGCCAGCAACCACTTGTGGGTGCCGTCGGCGGACGGTTTGTCGAACACGATGTTCGGAACCAGCACCTCAGCATGTTCCTGCAGCTTGGCGCGCAGTCCCTTGCCGAGGTCGGTCATTTCATCGAAATCGGTGACGTAGCGATGGTGGATCCACTTCATCACCTGATGTGCCCGGAACTTCTGTTCGCCGAGTTTTTCGACGAAAAAACGCTCCAGGCCCGCGCGATCGAGGTCGAGCAGGTTCTGCTTGCCAGCCGTGGTTGCCGACTTCGGCAGCGGCTGGATGGCGGGTGTCTGTACGACCTCGTTCACGGCAACCTCTTAACGGGAGACCACTTCCGTGGCGGCAAAGAAGTAAGCGATTTCGTTGGTGGCGTTCTCGACCGAGTCCGAGCCGTGGGCGGCATTGGCATCGATGGATTCAGCGAAATCAGCGCGGATGGTGCCGGCCGCGGCTTCCTTCGGATTGGTGGCGCCCAGCAGGTCGCGGTGGGCCAGGACGGCGTTCTCGCCTTCCAGGGCCTGGATCATCACCGGGCCGGAGATCATGAACTCGACCAGCGCGTTGAAGAACGGACGCTCGCGGTGCACGGCGTAGAAGCCTTCGGCTTCGCGGCGCGACAGCTGCTTGTACTTGGCAGCGACGACCTTCAGGCCGGCCTTTTCGAAGCGGGCGTAGATTTCACCGATGACGTTCTTGGCGACGGCGTCGGGCTTGATGATCGAAAGGGTGCGCTCCAGCGCCATGGTGGTATCTCCGAGATCCGGGCCACTCAAGGCCCGAGGGTAGCATGAAAAAAACCCACGTCGAAACGCGGGCTTAGGCTGATATACGTAGGCTTATTGTAGCGCCTCGCCGCAACACACGGTAGCCCCGGCCATTCATCTGCGGCCGGGGATGAACGGCGGCGGCATGATGCTGCGGCGCACAATGCATTGCGCCGGGCGCCGGGTCTAATATCAAACAATCGTTTGATTGAACCCTGCTCTCCATGGCCAGACCTGCCCACTTCTCCACCAAAGACCGCATCCTCGGCGCCGCCGAGGCGTTGTTTGCGCTGCATGGCTTTGCCGGGACGTCGCTGCGCCAGGTGACCAGCCAGGCTGACGTCAACATCGCAGCGGTCAACTATCACTTCGGATCCAAGGAAAACCTGGTCAACGAGGTGTTCCGCCGCCGCATGGACGAAATGACCGCCGCGCGGATGGCGCAGCTGGAGAAAGCACGCAGCGAGCATCCGGGCGAACTGCGGCCAGTGCTGGCCGCGTTCGTCGAGCCGGCGCTGGCGATGGCGCAGGACAGCCAGAGCGGAGGCGCGTTCGTTCGCGTCATCGCCCGTGCCTATGCGGAGAAAAACGACAACCTGCGGCGTTTCCTGTCGGATCACTACGGCCACGTGCTGCGTGACTTCGGCCGTGCCATTTCCGCCTGCGTGCCGGATCTGAGCAAGGAAGAGCTGTACTGGCGCCTCGACTTCCTGGCCGGGTCGCTTACCTATGCGATGGCCGATTTCGGCCTGATCAAGCGGCCTGCCGGTGTCACCGAAGCCGCGCATGGTGCCCAGGCCGCACAGGAACTCATCCGTTTCGCCGAAGCCGGCTTCCGCGCGGCTGCACGCAGCGCCGCGACGTCCGCCAGCCCGGCTGTCACCCCACCTTCCCTTTCCACCCAGTAACTGCTGACCAACCAAGGCTTATCGACATGTCCAATTCCCTGCTAGTCCGCCGCGCCGCCGTGCTGGGTGCCGGCGTCATGGGCGCCCAGATCGCAGCCCACCTGACCAACGCCGGCGTCGACACCGTGCTGTTCGACCTGCCCGCCAAGGAAGGCCCCGCCGACGGCATCGTGCTGAAGGCGATTGCCAACCTGGGCAAGCTCAGCCCTGCCCCGCTCGCCAGCAAGTCCTACGCCGAGGCGATCACGCCGGCCAATTACGAGAGCGGGCTGGAACAGCTGCGCGACTGCGACCTGATCATCGAAGCCATCGCAGAGCGGATGGACTGGAAGCAGGACCTGTACAAGAAGATCGCGCCGTTCGTGGCCGACCACGCCGTGCTGGCCTCCAACACGTCCGGCCTGGGCATCAACAAGCTGGCCGACGTGCTGCCCGAACAGCTGCGCCACCGCTTCTGCGGCGTGCATTTCTTCAACCCGCCGCGCTACATGCACCTGGCCGAGCTGATCCCGGCGTCCACTACCGATGCCAGCGTGCTGGAGGGCCTGGAAAGCTTCCTGGTCACCACCCTGGGCAAGGGCGTGGTGTACGCCAAGGACACCCCGAACTTCATCGGCAACCGCATCGGGGTGTTCTCGATCCTGTCCACCATCCACCACACCCAGGAATTCGGCCTGGGCTTCGACGAAGTCGACGGCCTGACGGGCCCGCTGGTCGGCCGCCCGAAGTCGGCGACCTACCGCACCTCCGATGTGGTCGGCCTGGACACCATGGCGCACGTGATCAAGACCATGGGCGACACCCTGCCCAACGATCCGTGGCACGCGTTCTTCAAATCGCCGAAGTGGCTCGACGCGCTGATTTCCAAGGGCGCACTGGGCCAGAAGACCGGCGCGGGCATCTTCCGCAAGGTCGGCAAGGACATCATGGTGCTGGACCTGGAAAAGCAGGACTACCGCGCCGCTGACCGGACCGCTGCAGCGGAAGTGGTCGAGATCCTGAAGGTCAAGAATCCGGCGGAGAAGTTCGCCAAGCTGCGCGAGAGCCAGCACCCGCAGGCACAGTTCCTGTGGGCCACCTTCCGCGACCTGTTCCACTACAGCGCGTATCACCTGGCTGACATCGCCGAGACCGCGCGCGACGTCGACCTTGCCATCCGCTGGGGCTATGGTTGGTCGCTGGGCCCGTTCGAAACCTGGCAGGCCGCCGGCTGGAAGCAGGTCGCGCAGTGGATTGCCGATGACATTGTCGCCGGCAAGAGCATGAGCAGCGCGCCACTGCCGGATTGGGTGTTCGATGGCCGCGATGGCGTGCACGCCGCCGAAGGCAGCTACAGCCCGACGCGCAACGCCAAGCTGCCGCGCTCCGCACTGCCGGTCTACCAGCGCCAGCGCTTCCCCGATCCGCTGCTGGGCGAACAGTTCCCGCAGGGCGACACCGTGTATGAAAACGACGGCGTGCGCATGTGGCACGACGGCGATGGCATCGCGGTAGTCGGCTTCAAGACCAAGATGAACACCGTGTCCGATCACGTGCTCGATGGCCTGCAGGAAGCCATCAAGCGCGCTGAGAAAGACTTCAAGGGCTTGGTGATCTGGCAGCAGAAGGAACCCTTCTCCGCCGGCGCCGACCTGGCCGGTGCACTGGGCCTGCTGCAGGCCGGCAAGGTCGAGCAGTTCGAAGAAATGGTGCACAACTTCCAGCGCACCAGCCAGGCGATCAAGTATTCGCTGGTACCGGTGGTAACGGCGGTGCGTGGCCTGGCCTTGGGCGGTGGCTGCGAATTCCAGATGCACAGCGCGAAGAGCGTGGCATCGCTGGAAAGCTACATCGGCCTGGTGGAAGCGGGCGTCGGCCTGCTGCCGGCCGGCGGCGGCCTGAAGGAGCTGGCGGTGCGTGCATCGCAGGCTGCCGGCCCCGGTGGTGATGTGTTCGCCGAACTGAAGAAGACCTTTGAAACGGTAGCCATGGCCAAGGTCTCCAACTCGGCGGTCAACGCGAAGGAACTCGGCCTGATGCGCGCCACCGACAAGGTGGTGTTCAACAGCTTCGAGGCGCTCCACATTGCCAAGGCCGAAGTGCTGGCCCTCGCCGAAGGCGGCTATCGCCCGCCGATGCCCTCGCGCCGCATCCAGGTCGCCGGTGATGTCGGTATCGCGACCTTCAAGATGATGCTGGTCAACATGCTGGAAGGCCGCTTCATCAGCCCGTACGACTACGAGATCGCCGTACGCATCGCGACCGTCCTGTGCGGCGGCGAAGTGGACCGCGGCACGCTGGTGGACGAGGAGTGGCTGCTGACCCTGGAGCGCAAGCACTTCGTCGAACTGGCACAGCAGGAAAAAACCCAGGCCCGCATCGCGCACATGCTGAAGACCGGCAAGCCGCTGCGGAACTGACGGGACATCGGTCGTGCCGGCCGTTGGCCGGCAACCTCATCCCAACCCCTATTGAAGAGATCACTGCAATGACCAAGCAAATCCAGGACGCCTACATCGTCGCCGCCACCCGCACACCGGTAGGCAAGGCGCCCAAGGGCATGTTCCGCAACACCCGTCCCGACGACATGCTGGCCCACGTGCTGCGCTCGGTGGTAGCGCAGGCGCCGGGCATCGACGTCAACCGCATCGACGACGCCATCATCGGCTGCGCGATGCCGGAAGCCGAGCAGGGCATGAACGTGGCGCGCATCGGCGTGCTGCTGGCCGGCCTGCCGGACACCATCGCGGCGCAGACGGTGAACCGTTTCTGCTCATCCGGCCTGCAGGCCGTCGCCATGGCGGCGGATCAGATCCGTCTGGGCAATGCCGACCTGATGCTGGCCGGCGGTACCGAATCGATGTCGATGGTACCGATGATGGGCAACAAGATCGCGATGGCCCCCAGCGTGTTCGACAACGACCACGTGGCCATTGCCTACGGCATGGGCATCACCGCCGAGAAGGTCGCCGAAGAGTGGAAGGTATCGCGGGAAGAGCAGGACGCCTTCGCCCTCGCCTCGCACCAGAAGGCGATCGCCGCGATCCAGAACGGCGATTTCAAGGACGAGATCAGCCCGTACGACGTGCGCACCCGTCAGCCGGACCTGGCCGACGGCCGCCGCATCATCACCCGCGACACCATCGTCGACACCGATGAGGGCCCGCGCCTGGATTCGTCCGCCGAAGGCCTGGCCAAGCTGCGCCCGGTGTTCCGCAACGGTCAGTTCGGCGGTACGGTCACGGCCGGCAATTCCTCGCAGATGAGCGATGGTGCCGGTGCGGTGCTGTTGGCGTCCGAGCAGGCGGTGAAGGATTACGGCCTGAAGCCGCTGGCCCGGTTCGTCAGCTTCTCGGTCGCCGGTGTGCGCCCGGAAGTGATGGGCATCGGCCCGATCGCGGCGATTCCGAAGGCGCTGAAGCAGGCCGGCCTGACCCAGGATCAGTTGGACTGGATTGAGCTCAATGAAGCATTTGCGGCGCAGTCGCTGGCGGTGATCCGCGATTGCGGGCTGGACCCGTCAAAGGTCAATCCGCTGGGCGGCGCCATCGCGCTGGGCCATCCGCTGGGCGCCACGGGTGCGATCCGTACGGCAACGCTGCTGCACGGTCTGCGTCGTCGCCAGCAGAAGTACGGCATGGTGACGATGTGCATCGGCACCGGCATGGGTGCGGCGGGCATCTTCGAATCGCTGTAAGAGGGTTTTGGTTGCCTTGGCTGCGCCCCGGCACCCTGCTTGAGCCAGAGCCAGAGCCAAAGCAACGGCAACAGCTGCATTGCCGGATGGGCGGGACGGGGTGGGTTCGCGGGGGACGGCAACAGCCGCATCCTGCGGGCCTCGTTTCGTGCCATCCATGGCACTCAACGCCCCCGCAAACCCACCCCGCCCCACCTTCGACAGGTCCACGGTGGCCACGGGACCTGCGGGCATCGGTAGCGCCGACCCATGGTCGGCGAGCGCAGCGGGCCGTTGGCGGCAACATTCCGCCGAGCGGGGTTTGGTTGCCGGGGCTGCGCCCCGGCTCCCAGCTCTGGAGCCAGGGCCACGGCAACAGCAACAGCTGCATCTGCAGGTATGTGTGTCTGGTGGGACGGGGTGGGTTCGCGGGGGACGGCAACAGCCGCATCCATGCGGGCCTCGTTTCGCGCCATCCATGGCGCTCAACGCCCCCGCGAACCCACCCCGCCCCACCTTCGACAGGTCAATGTCGGCCACGGGACCTGCGGGCATCGGTAGCGCCGACCCATGGTCGGCGAGCGCAGCGGGCCGTTGGCGGCAACATTCCGCCGAGCGGGGTTTGGTTGCCGGGGCTGCGCCCTGGCACCCTGCTGGAGTCAGAGCAACGGCAACAGCTGCATTGCCGGATGGGCGGGACGGGGTGGGTTCGCGGGGGACGGCAACAACCGCATCCTGCGGGCCTCGTTTCGTGCCATCCATGGCACTCAACGCCCCCGCGAACACACCCCGCCCCACCTTCGACAGGTCCATGGCGGCCACGGGACCTGCGGGCATCGGTAGCGCCGACCCATGGTCGGCGAGCGCAGCGGGCCGTTGGCGGCAACGTTCCGCCGACCATGGGTCGGCGCTACCGATGACAGTAGCCCGTCGGGTGGAAGGAGCCCCTGAGTCAGGGGCGGCCGCGAAGCGGCGGGGTATGGGTGCTGGTGAGACGGGGCCCATGGTTTGCGAAGCAAAGCGTGGGAGCGGCAGCGCGAATGCGATGACGTGAACCCGCGCCATGGATGGCGCGAAACAAGCGCTACATGGACGTACTTGTGCGCGTCCCTCGCAAGCCCTACCCGCCCGACCCACCTCTAAGCTTTCGCCGCCCGCCACGAGGGGCTCCGCCGTTCGCCGGATCAATCGTCTTCGGCGAGCATTTCCTGCAGCTTCTGCCGGGCCGGCTTGGCCAGCTTCTTGCTGTTCAATGCAAACCGGATGGTGGCTTCCACCAGGCCCAGATGCGTGCCGCAGTCGAAGCGACGTCCTTCGAAACGATAGGCATCGACGGGCTCGCTCTTCAGCAGCTCGGCGATCGCGTCGGTCAGCTGGATCTCGCCACCTGCACCGGTACCGGTCGCTTCCAGCAGCTCGAAGATCTTCGGGCTGAGCACGTAACGGCCCACTACCGCGAGGTCACTGGGTGCGTCTTCCGGCTTCGGCTTTTCGACGATGGCCGAGATGCGGCCGTGACTGCCATCGAACGCATCCGTGGCGACGATACCGTAGCTCGCCGTCTGTTCATGCGGCACATCTTCCACCGCGATCACGCTGGCACCCGTGGCCTCGTTGAGGTCGGCCATCTGCTTGAGCGCACCATCACCACGGTTGTAGATCAGATCGTCCGGCAGCAGCACCGCGAAGGGCTCATCGCCGATGATCTCTTTCGCACACAGCACAGCATGGCCCAGGCCCAGCGCTTCGGCTTGGGTCACGAAGACCGCACGCACGCCGTTGGGAAGCACGTGCCTAACCAGCTCCAGCTGCTCCAGCTTGCCGGCGCGTTCGAGCTTCTGCTCGAGCTCGTAGGCCTTGTCGAAATAGTCGGCAACCGCATGCTTGTAGCGGTTGGTGATGAAGATCAGGGTGTCGCAGCCCGCTTCGATGGCTTCGTCAACGGCGTACTGGATGAGCGGACGATCGATGATCGGCAGCATTTCCTTCGGAACCGTCTTGGTTGCCGGCAAAAAGCGCGTCCCTAGCCCTGCCACCGGAAAAACTGCCTTTCTGATTCGCTTGCTCATCTGCTACCTGTTGGCCTCTCTTACCGGGAAGGGAACCACGTTAGCCGAAGGGATGTAAGCATCCTGTTGAAGCGGATCGAACTCCGGCATCGTGGCGAACAGGATCTCCTGGATCGCTTCGATATCGTAAGTGGATATCGCGTCGCGCAGCTTCGGCACGTTGGCCAGCACGAGGTCCCGCGAGAACGTACGCACGCCCGCCTCCAGCACCTTGGGGTGTGAGGTGGGCCGGTATTCCTCATCGGAGTAGAACAGCGTTTCGTGCAGCTTCTCACCGGGACGCAGGCCGGTGTAGATAATGGCGATGTCCTTGTACGGCTGCTTTCCCGTCAGTCGGATCATCTGCTCGGCGAGCACGCGGATCGGTACCGGTTCGCCCATGTCCAGCGTGTAGATCGCGCCGTGCGAGGCGGACGCGGCCGCCTGCAGGATCAGCTGGCAGGCTTCCGGGATGGTCATGAAGTAACGCGTGACCTCCGGATCGGTGACGGTCACCGGACCGCCCTTCATGATCTGGTCGCGGAACAACGGCACCACGCTGCCAGCGGAGGCCAACACGTTGCCGAAGCGGACGGTCACGAAACGCGTATGCGTGGACTTCTGGTCCAGGCTCTGGCAGATCATCTCGGCATAGCGCTTGCTGGCGCCCAGCGAGTTGACCGGGTCTACGGCCTTGTCGGTCGAGATGAAGACGAAGTGCTCCACCTTTGCTTCCATGCAGGCGCGCGCCACGTTCTCGGTGGCCAGGATGTTGTTGCGGACCGCTTCGCGCAGTTGACGCTCCAAGACCGGCACCTGCTTGTAGGCGGCCGCATGGAAGGTCGCTTCCACCCGATGCAGCGACAGCGCATGGCGGATCACCGCGGGGTCGCCGCAGTCACCCAGCACGGCCTCGACCTCGATGTCCGGGAAGCTGCGACGCAGCTCGGCTTCGATGGTCAGCAGCAGCAGTTCGCTCATCTCGAGCAGCACGATGCGCCCTGCCCCATGGCGTGCACACTGGCGGCACAGTTCCGAACCGATCGACCCGCCGGCGCCAGTAACCAGCACCGTCCGGCCGCCCAGCCAACCGCGGATCAAGGACCAGTCCGGCTGGATCGGCTTGCGCCCCAGCAGATCTTCGATAGCCACTTCCTTCAACTGACCTGGCAGCGACTGGCCCTGCAGGATGTCGCTCAATTTGGGCACCGTGCGGAACGGCACACCCGTGCTTTCACACAGGCCGACCACCCGCTGCATGCCCACCGCATCCAGCGAGGGAATGGCGATGACGATCAGCCGCGCGACGGTTTCGCGCGCAACCGCCGGCGCGTCGTCCAGCGTGCCGAGGATCGGCAGTCCCTGCAGCTTGGCGCCCTGCAGGTGCGGGGCATCGTCCAGCAGGCCGACCGGATCGTACTCACCGGAACGGCGCAGGTCGCGCACCAGCGCCTCGGCGGCCTGGCCTGCGCCCAGGATCAGCACACGGCGACCGGTGGAGTCTGACTGCACGGACTGATAATCCTTCCAGGCGCGATACAGCAGGCGCGGGGCGCCGAGCAGCGCGGACAGCGCGAAGGGATAGATGACCAGCACCGACAGCGGCACGCCGTCGAAGCGCTTCCACGCCAACGTCAAGACGATGGCGATCAGGCCGATGAAGCTGGCCTTGAAGATGTTGATCAGGTCGGCCACGCTGGCAAAACGCCACAGGCCGCGATACAGGCCGACGCGCCAGAACACCAATGCCTGGATGCCCAGCACCAGCGAGGTGTCTACATTCCAGAGAGGCAGCGCCGGCGCATCGGGGAGGATCGAGTACCGGCCCGCGTGCAGCAGCTGCCAGCAGGCCCAGACCATGAAAAGATCATGGACGACGATGGCGGCGCGCGGCAGCAGCGCGAGAATTCTGTTCCACCTAGCTGACATGAGCAGGATAAACCCTCAGAAATTGCGCAGGCGAACGCGCGACACACCCCACAGGCAGGCCAACAGCACCCCCCAGGCGACCGCCACGCCAGCCTGATGCAGCGAAGATATCGAACGCGCTGCATACAGCAGCACCGCTCCGACCAGGCCGAGCAGAATATACACGCCCGTCACCCGTGCGTGGCTGAAGCCAGCCTTCACGGCGCGCTGATAGACGTGCTGCGTGTGTGGTTCCATCCAGCGTTGCCCGGAGAGCATGCGGGATGACAGCGTGAAGCCTGCGTCCACAAGGAAGACCGCGAGCGGCACCAGCAACAGCAGCCAGTTGATGTCGGTCACCACACTGGCCAACCCGACAAGCGCCGCAAGCAGGTAGCCCAAGGCCCCGCTGCCGACATCACCCATGAAGATGCGTGCGCGCGGAAAGTTGAACGGCAGGAATCCAAGGCACCCGCCCGCCACGGCGATCGCCAGCAGCGCCACAGGGGTTGGCAGGATCGCGGCGATGGCCAGCGCGGCAATCACCGCCTGACTGGCGGCGATGCCGTTGATGCCATCCATGAAGTTCCATAGATTTATCAAGGCAGTTGCGACAAAGAACAGCAGGACGGCCTGCACGATGCTGCCCGTTTCCTGCCACACCAGCGCAGCCAGCAGCGCCGATGCCAGCATGTGTACCATCAGCCGCCGCATCGCCGGCAACGGATGATGGTCATCCCACCAGCCGATCCCTGCGACCAGCAACAGTCCCGCAGCGAAAACGGCCAGCCCGACCACCGCAGCAGGCCACACCATCGCGCCGGCGGTCGTGCCCAGCAGGACCGTCGCCACGATGGCAATGCCACCGCCACGAGGCGTCGCCACCGCATGGCTGCGCCGCTCACCGGGCTGGTCCAGCAGCTGGCGATGCAGCGCATAGCGGCGTGCCAGCCAGGTCAGGCCGGCAGCCGCGAGGGTGAGCATGCCCAGCGCCTCGAACGCGACAACAGCGTTCATGGGTTACAGCACCGCGTAATTCAGCAGTGGCTTGACCGTGCCCCATTCCTTGCAGCTCGGGCACTGCCAGTGGTGCGTGCGTGCGCCAAAACCGCAGCGCGTGCAGCGGTAAGCCGGGTTGCGCACCAGCAACTGGTCGGTGATGTGCTTCAGATCGTGCAGGGTGGCGGTCGGGTCGGCACCCTCGGCCAAGGTGAGGTCGATGAGCGCCGACTCGCCGCGTACTGACGGGCGATCCTTCAACTGGCGGCCGAGGTAGGCACGCGCGGGGGCGACGCCTTCCTGCTCTTCCATCAACCGGGTCAGCGCCAGCACGGGCGCGATGCCACGGTAATGTTCCGTCATCTCGGACAGGAAGCTGCGCGCGCCGCCCAGGTCACCGACCTTGCGGTAGTTCTGCATCAGCGGCTGCAGCACTTCCGGCAGGTACTCCGGATCGTTGCGCGCGGCGCGCTCGAAAGCGCGGACGGCGGCTTCGGCGTTGCCGGCATCGGTTTCCAGACGGCCTTCTATGATGCCGGCCCGTACGGACATCGCATCGGCCTGGTAGGCCCGCGCAATAGCTGCCCTCGCCTGCTCCACGTTACCGGCGCCGCGGTGGCGCTCGGCCAGTTCGCATTCGAACTGCCCGACCAGCTTGCCCATGGGTTCGCCGGTGACTTCTTCGAAGCGCAACGCGTTGTCGATCGCCTTTTCCCAGTCCCGCTCGGCCTGGTAGATGCCGATCAGGTGCTTGAGCGCCTGCGGTGCGCGCTGGTCGATCTGTGCCAGTTCGGAGAACACGGTTTCGGCACGATCCAGCAGGCCGGACTTCATGTAGTCCTCGCCCAGCGCCAGCAGCGCCTGTACGCGCTGGGGATCGCTGAGGTCGGTGCGGTTCACCAGTCCCTGGTGCAGGCGGATCGCGCGGTCGACCTCACCGCGACGGCGGAACAGGTGGCCCAACGCGACCTGGGTCTCGAAGGTTTCCTTGTCCAGCTCGGCGATGTGCAGGAACAGTTCGATCGCCTTGTCCGGCTGCTCGTTGAGCAAATAGTTCAGGCCGCGGAAGTAGGTGCTGGACAGGCGGCTGACCTGGTTGTCGCCGTGGCGCTGTCCGCCGCGCCGGCCGATGACCCAGCCGGCAACCGCCGCCAGCGGGACACACAGGAAAAACCAGAAGTACTCGGAGACAAATTCCATCTGCGATCAGCGTCCATCATAAGGAGGAGTAACAGCCACACCCGGAGTTGCCAGGGCAGCCTTGTTGGCACGGCGCAGCTGGGCATAGAGCGGAACGACCACGCTCACCAGCACCAGGCCGGCACCGACCACGACCCCGACCAGCAACGCAGCGATCATCGCCACGCCAACCGAGGTATGCAATTCAGTGAAAACCAGGTTGATCGTCATCTCGGTCATATTGACCGCACCGATGATCAGTCCAATGACCAGCACTGCCAGCAGGACCAGTAAACGGAAAACCTTCATGCGACAGCTCCAGTCACGGAAGACCGTAGCTTATCCGACCCGGTGGGTGGATCGCACGTCGTGATGCAGGATCAGGCCGGATCGGCTTCCTGTGGCACCACATCGCTGACGCGTTCGCGCAGCTCTTTGCCCGGCTTGAAGTGCGGGACATGCTTGCCCGGCAGGGCGACCGATTCACCGGTCTTGGGATTGCGACCCAGGCGCGGCGGACGGTAATGCAGGGAAAAACTGCCGAAACCGCGGATCTCGATGCGATCACCGGCCGACAACGACCCGCCCATCATCTCCAACAACGACTTCACCGCCAGATCGACATCATCGGCCTTCAGGTGCGCCTGCCGGCGCGCAAGGATTTCGATCAGTTCGGATTTGGTCATTGCAGGCTCTGCTCGAGGGGCTCAAACCCTGAAACGGCCCGGACTGATGTCCGGGCCGTCCAGGAAACTACGACAGCGGCAGACCGATTACTCGGACTTGTTGCCGCCCAGCTGTGCACGCAGCAGCGCGCCGAGCTGGGTCATGCCGGCCGAAGAGGCGGACTGGTAGTCCTCCAGCACTTCGCGCATTTCCGCATCGTCCTTCGCCTTGATCGACAGCTGCAGGGTACGGCCCTTACGGTCCATGCCCACGAACTTGGCTTCGATCTTGTCGCCGACCTTCAGGTGCTGGGTGGCATCGTCGACGCGGTCGACCGAGATATCGCGGGCAGCAACATAGCCCTCGATGCCGTCGGCCAGTTCGATGATGGCGCCCTTGGCGTCAACTTCCTTGACCACACCTTCGATCTTGGAACCCTTCGGATTGACGGCCATGAACTGACCGAACGGATCCTGCTCCAGCTGCTTGACGCCCAGGCTGATGCGCTCGCGTTCCGGATCAACCGCCAGGACCACTGCGTCCAGGTTGTCGCCCTTCTTGAAGTTGCGCACGATGTCTTCGCCAGTGGTCGCCCAGCTGATGTCGGACAGGTGAACCAGGCCGTCGATGCCGCCGTCCAGGCCGATGAAGATGCCGAAGTCGGTGATCGACTTGATCTGGCCCGACACCTTGTCACCCTTCTTGTGGGTGGCAGCGAAGGTTTCCCACGGATTGGCGGCAACCTGCTTCATGCCCAGCGAGATGCGGCGACGCTCTTCGTCACAATCCAGCACCATCACTTCGACTTCGTCACCGACCTGCACCACCTTGGACGGGTTGACGTTCTTGTTGGTCCAATCCATCTCGGACACGTGCACCAGGCCTTCCACGCCCGGCTCGATTTCGACGAATGCGCCGTAATCGGTCACGTTGGAGACCTTGCCGAACACGCGGCTGTTGGCCGGGTAACGACGCGAGATGTTATCCCACGGATCTTCGCCCAGCTGCTTCAGGCCCAGCGAAACGCGGTTGCGCTCGCGGTCGAACTTCAGCACGCGCACGTCCAGCTCGTCGCCGACATTCACGACTTCGGACGGATGGCGCACGCGCTTCCATGCCATGTCGGTGATGTGCAACAGGCCGTCGATGCCGCCCAGGTCCACGAAAGCGCCGTAATCGGTCAGGTTCTTGACGACACCCTTCAGGATCGCGCCTTCCTGCAGCTTGTCCATCAGCTGCTCGCGCTCTTCCGAGTGCTCGCTTTCGACGACAGCGCGGCGCGAAACCACGACGTTGTTACGCTTGCGGTCCAGCTTGATGAGCTTGAATTCCAGCTCCTTGCCTTCCAGGTAGGCCGGATCGCGCACGGGGCGCACATCGACCAGGGAACCCGGCAGGAACGCGCGGACATCCTTGATGTCGACGGTGAAACCACCCTTGACCTTGCCGCTGATGCGACCGGTGATGGTTTCGTTCTTTTCCAGCGCTTCTTCCAGCTCGTCCCACACCATCGCGCGCTTTGCTTTCTCACGCGACAGAACGGTCTCACCGAAGCCGTTCTCGATGGAATCGAGGGCGACCTTGACGACATCGCCTACGGCGACATCGATCTCGCCATCATCGTTACGGAACTGTTCGATCGGCACGATGCCTTCGGACTTCAGCCCGGCATTGATCACCACGACATCGCCGCGGACTTCCACGACGGTACCGCTGACGATGGAGCCCGGCTTCAGCTTGGCCAGATTGGCCTGGCTGGCTTCAAACAGTTCGGCAAAAGATTCGGTCATTAGATTTACTCTGTTGATCACATGGGTCAGCGGTTTCCATCAAGGAACCCAGCCGCCCGCCTGTTGGTCGACCCCGGAAAAGCGGGCCGTGTGTGAAGTGATTAAACCGCCACGCATCATTGCGCGACGGAGCATTTACAACCCTGCGGTGCGTATTGCGACACCGCCCGTCGAGGGCGGTTCTCCTGTACGAACGGATCAGGCAGCCGAAACCGGAAGCAGATCCATCACTCGTGCAACGACATCATCGATGCCGATACCAGTGGTATCGATGAGGACGGCATCGTCTGCCGGCTTCAGGGGCGCCACAGTGCGCTGTGCATCACGGGCGTCGCGGGCCATGATCTCGCGCAGGAGGTCATCAAAGTTAACAGAAACCCCCTTGTCATTCAACTGCTTATGCCGGCGCTCGGCGCGCTCCTGGGCACTTGCGGTCAGAAACACCTTATAGGAGGCGTCCGCGAAGATGACCGTTCCCATGTCACGGCCATCGGCCACCAGCCCGGGGGCAGACCTGAATGCGCGCTGCCGCTCCTTGAGTGCGCCACGCACTTCCGGGATGGCGGCAATGGCCGAGGCCAGCGCACCGGTGGTTTCCAGCCGCAGCTCGTCGGTGGCATCGGTGCCGTTGACCAGCACCCGCATCGTCTCGCCCTGCTCCACGAACTGCACCTTGGTGTCGAACGTGCAGCGCACCAGCGCCGACGCGTCCGAGGTGTCGATGTCCGCCCAGCTGGCGGCCACGCCCACGGCCCGGTACAGCGCGCCGGAATCGAGGTAATGCCAGCCGAGGCGGCGGGCCACGATGCGGCTGATGGTACCCTTGCCAGCCCCGGAAGGGCCGTCGATGGTGAGGACGGGAACGAGTGCAGACATGGGGTTTCCAGCAGGTGTGAAGGGCCCATTCTAGCCCCAGCCTGACCGGGTGCTGCGATTGGTCTGTGCAACCACTTGAAACGATGGAGAAAAGCCCGGTAGAATGGCGGGCTTGAACGAGCGTCAACGCAGTATTGTCTCTGGCATATCGCGGCCGCGCTCCACTTGAACACTTACTTTTACACTCAACGTGTACGCCGAGGTATGCCATGAAAGTCCTGTCCTCCCTGAAGTCAGCGAAGGCCCGTCACCGTGACTGCAAGGTCGTGCGTCGTCGTGGCAAGATCTTCGTGATCTGCAAGTCGAACCCGCGTTTCAAGGCGCGCCAGCGCTGAGTTGGCCGGCCTCACGGCCGACCACAGGTCCTTCGCGGGGCCGGTTTGATACAGAAAGCCGCCTCCGGGCGGCTTTCTGCTTTATCCATGTTGTAATCGCGTTTCTTGACCACTGGGGAGTAGTTCGAGATGAAGCGTTGCCTGATTTCCCTGGCCGTGATGGCCACCCTCGCCGCGGCCACACCGGCCCTGGCAGACACCCTGCTGGTGGATCGCGCCGCCGAGAAGCCGGGCATCGCCCTGCCCGTCCGCGGCCAGAGCATGCAGCAGGTGCAGAGCCAGTTCGGCGCACCGGCCGAGCAGTTGGATGCTCGCGGCGGCCAGAAGCGCCAGTGGCCGACCATCAACCGCTGGGTCTACCCGCAGTTCACCGTCTACTTTGAAAAGCAGAAGGTGATCGACGTGGTGGCCAACAAGGCGGCCCCCAACGAGATCGGCCCGAAGCCGCCGATCCGCTGACGAACCCAGCCCGCGCCCGCGCGGGCCAATGCAAGCGAGACCATGAACGAGACCCTACGTTTTCCTGCCGAGTGGGAAGCCCAGAGCGGCGTCCTGATTGCCTGGCCGACGGCCGACACCGACTGGGCCGAGCGCCTGGGCCAGGTGGAAGAGACCTACATCGCCCTGGTGGCCGCGATCACCCGCTTCCAGCCGGTGCTGATCTGCGTGGCCGACGACGACGTGGAGACCTACGCCGAAATGCGCCTGCGCTCCAACCGCATCGACATGGACCGCGTGCACTTCGTCACCGCGCAGTACGACGACACGTGGCTGCGCGACTCCGGTCCTATCACCCTGCAGCGCAGGGACGGCGGCTTCCAGCTGCTGGACTTCCGCTTCACCGGTTGGGGCGGCAAGTTCGATGCCAGCCTGGATGACCAACTGGTCGGCGTGTTGGCCGGCGCGGGCGTGTTCACCGATGCACCGGTTCGCAGCATTCCCTTCGCGCTGGAAGGCGGCGGCATTGAAACCGATGGCCAGGGCACGCTGCTGACCACGTGGAAGTGCCTGCATGAGCGCCACCCGGACCGTGAGCGCGCCAGCCTGTCGACCGACATGGCCGATTGGCTGCAGCAGGACCGGGTGCTGTGGCTGGATCACGGCTATCTGGAAGGCGACGACACCGACGCGCATATCGACACGCTGGCACGTTTCGCGTCCGTGGACAGCATCGTCTACCAGGCCTGTGATGACGCCGGCGACTCACACCATGCCGAGCTGCAGGCGATGGGCGCCGAGCTGGCCGCGCTGCGCACCGTCGATGGCGCGCCGTACCGTCTGTTCCCGCTGCCGTGGCCGCAGCCGGTACTGGACGACGGCCGCCGTCTGGCTGCGTCGTATGCGAACTTCCTGATCATCAACGGGGCGGTGCTGATGCCGGCCTACGGTGATGTCACCGATGACGCCGCACGGGATGTGCTGGCGGCGGCGTTCCCGGATAGGGAGATCGTGCAGGTGCCCTGCCGGTCGCTGATCTGGCAGAACGGGAGCCTGCATTGCATCACGATGCAGTTGCCGGCGGGGTTGTTGGCAAACGGCTGAGCCCTTCGTGGCTGGCGGGGAAGCGGCAGCTGGTTTGGGCCGGGCGGTGGGACTGCGCGGGGGACGGCAAGGGCTGCATCCATGCGTGCCTCGTTTCGCGCCATCCATGGCGTGGGTCCACGTCATCGCATTCGCGCTGTCGCTCCCACGCTTTGCTGCGCAAACCGTGGGCCCCTTCTCACCAGCGCCCACACCCCGCCGCTTCGCGGCCGCCCCTGACTCAGGGGCTCCCTCCACCCGACGAGTTACGGCGATCGGTAGCGCCGACCCATGGTCGGCGGAGTTCGCCGATCCACGGCGATTCCCGGCAACCCCTCCCGCGCCGGCCGGGGCGATGCAGCCGTGCTCCTGAAATTGCAGTTGCCGTCTGGTTTTGACGTTGCCTGCGCTTCTGCCGGCCGCAGGCCAGAACGCTCCCATACCCATCATTCAGCCGCGGCCACGCTGCCCTCGCCCATCCGCGTTAACATGCATGTTTTCCCCTGCAGGAACGCTTTCGGATGAGTCCCCGCCAGCCCCTTACCGTCGCTCTGATCCAGGAGCGCAACCACGGTGATGCCGCCGCCAATCTCGCCGTGATCGAATCCCGTGTCGCTGAAGCCGCAGCCAATGGCGCCAAGCTGGTGCTGCTGCAGGAGCTGCACAATGGCGCGTACTTCTGCCAGCACGAAAATGTGGACGAATTCGATCTGGCCGAGCCGATTCCGGGCCCCAGCACCGAGCGCTTGGGCAAGCTGGCCAAGCAGCACGGTGTGGTCCTGGTCGCCTCGCTGTTCGAGCGCCGTGCCGCGGGCCTGTACCACAACACCGCGGTGGTGTTCGAAAAGGATGGCAGCCTGCTGGGCAAGTACCGCAAGATGCACATTCCGGACGATCCGGGCTTCTACGAAAAGTTCTACTTCACCCCGGGCGATCTCGGCTTCACGCCGATCGACACCTCGGTCGGCCGCCTTGGCGTGCTGGTGTGCTGGGACCAGTGGTATCCGGAAGCGGCCCGCCTGATGGCGCTGGCCGGCGCGGAGCTGCTGCTCTATCCCACCGCCATCGGCTGGGACCCGGATGACCAGCAGGATGAAAAGAATCGCCAGCGCGATGCGTGGGTGCTCAGTCACCGCGGCCATGCCGTGGCCAATGGCGTGCCGGTGCTCAGCTGCAACCGCGTCGGCCACGAACCGTCGCCAATGGGCGCATCGGGCATCCAGTTCTGGGGCAACAGCCACGTGTTGGGGCCGCAGGGCGAGTTCATCGCCGAAGCCGGTGGTGAGGAAACGGTGCTGATCTGCGAGGTCGACCTGCAGCGCAGCGAGCACGTGCGCCGCATCTGGCCGTTCCTGCGTGATCGCCGCATCGACGCGTACGGCGACCTGCTCAAGCGCTACATCGACTGATCCCCTGCCGGAACCTGCGCCCATGGCCGTGCTTATCCGTGATGTCCGCGAGGCTGACATCGCTGCGATCACCGCGATCTACGCGGTGGAAGTGACCGATTTCGTCAACACCTACGAGTACGACATCCCCGACGCGGCTGAAATGCAGCGTCGGATGCAGGACATCGTGGCCCGCGGCTTCCCCTACATCGTCGCCGAGGTTGACGGCGACGTCGCCGGCTATGCCTATGCCAATACCTACCGCACCCGAGTGGCCTATCAGTGGACCGTGGAAAACTCGGTCTATGTGGATGCGCGCTTCCAGGGCCAGCGCGTAGGCACCACGCTGCTGCAGGCGTTGATCGATGCCTGCACCGCACGCGGTTATCGGCAGATGGTGGCCGTGATCGGCGAACCCACCAACACCGCCTCCATCAAGTTGCACGAGCGCTTCGGTTTCCATCTGGTCGGTGTTTTCCAGGGGCTGGGGCGCAAGCACGGCCGCTGGCTCGACACGGTGCAGATGCAACGCGCGCTCGGCGACGGCACTGACAGCGCACCCACCAATGAGTAATGCATGACTGACTCCCTGCCCCGCTCCAGCGATGTTGCTGATGGCGAAGAACTGTTTGCCGGCCAGCCCGTGCGCATCGTCGTACGCGACGGTGTGCGTTACACGCTGCTGGGCACTGCGCACGTATCGCACACCAGCGTGGAAGCGGTGGAAAAAGCCATCTACAGCGGGCGCTTCGATGCCGTCGCGGTAGAACTGGATCCGCAGCGCCTGCAGGCACTGACCGAGCCGGATACGCTGGCCAAGCTGGATCTGGTGGAGGTGATCCGCAAGGGCCGCGTGGCCCTGTTCGCCGCCAACCTCGCGCTGTCGGCTTACCAGCGCCGCCTGGCCGAGCAGCTCGGCATCGAACCGGGCGCGGAGTTGAAGCGCGCGGTACTGCTGGCGCGTGAGCGCGGGCTGCCCGTGCACCTGATCGACCGTGAGGTCGGCCTGACCTTCAAGCGTGCGTCGTCGCAGCTGGGCTTTTTCGGCAAGATCAAGCTGATGACCGGCTTGGCGGCTGGCCTGTTCTCGTCCGACGAGGTGGGCAGTGATGAAATCGAGAAGCTGAAGCAGGGCGACATGCTCGAATCCAGCTTTGGCGAGTTCGCCAAGGAAAGCCCCGCGCTGTACGACACGATCATCGGCGAGCGCGACCGCTACATGGCGACCCGCCTGCGCGAAGAACGTGCCCTGCAGGGTGTCGAGCCGGCGCAGCGCGAAGTACTGGCGGTGGTGGGTGCCGGCCATCTGGCCGGTCTGGCCACCTATCTGGAAACCGACAATGAGCCGCCGGTGCCGCTGCGTGCGCAGCTGGAATCCGTGGCGAAGAAGCGCAACATTCCGTGGTTCACCCTGGCCATCCTGGCCATCGTGGCAACCGGCATCGGCGTGGGCTTCTACCGCGGCGGGATGGGCGTGGGCACCGAACTGCTGGCGACCTGGGCGATGTACACCGGCGGCCTGGCGGGCCTGGGCTGCCTGTTGGCAGGCAGCCACCCGTTGAGCATTCTCACCGCGATCGTGGTGGCCCCGTTCAAGCCGTTCCGCCTGAGCATTCCCACCGGCGCGTTCGCGGCGCTGGTAGAGACGCGCCTGCGCAAGCCGGCCTACGAAGACTTCCTGAAACTGCGCGACGACGCGCAGACGCTGAAGGGCTGGTACCGCAACCGCGTCACCCGCGTGGTGCTGACCTTCATGCTGACCAACCTCGGCAGCATGCTCGGCCTGTGGCTGACCGGGTTCCAGGTATGGGGCAAGGTCGCCGCGCAGTAACGGCGGACTGCGGTAGCGCCGACCCACGGTCGGCGAGCGCAGCGGCGCCTTTCGCACAAACCCCGCCGAGAAACGCGGCCGCCCCGTAGCGCCGACCCACGGTCGGCGAGCGCAGCGGCGCCCTTCGCGTGAACCCCGCCGAGCACGGCTCGGCGCTACCTCAGGGATGGGGCCTCCACGCCACGCCCGCGCGCCTTGCGGATCAACTGGCCGGCTGCGCTGCGCGCATCGTCCAGCACCGCATAGATCGTCGGCAGGAACAACAGGCTGACCACCGTGGAGAACGCCAGCCCACCTGCAATCGCACGGGCCATCGGGTAGTACGGCGGGCCGTCGCCGAACATCTGCGTGTCGGTCAGCGAGATCGGCACCATCGCCAGGATCGCCGTGCCCATCGTCATCATGATCGGGCGCAGCCGCTCGCGTGATCCTTCCACCAATGCCTGCGTACGCCCCATGCCGTTGCGGCGCAGGTTGTTGATGTGCTCGATCATCACGATGCCGTTGTTCACCACCACCCCCATCAGCACCAGAATGCCGATGAAGGACATGATGCCGAACGAGGTGCCGGTCAGCCAGAACAGCCAGAACACACCGAAGATCGAGAACAGCACACCGCTCATGATCGCAGCCGGAAACAGCAGCGATTCGAACACCGCCGCCATCACCACGTAGATCATCACCAATGCGATCACCAGATTGAACAGCATCTGCTGCATGGCCTCGTCGTCGTTGCCGAAGTCGCCGCCATCGAAGCTGAAGCTGTAGCCCGCCGGGAAGTTCATCGGCTTCAGAACGGCTTCGATCGCCTTCCGACCATCGGGTGCGGTGATCTTTTCAGCAAGGTTGGCCTTGATGGTCAACGTCGTCTGTCGGTTGGTCCGACCAATCTGCGTGGCCGATGACACGATGTCCACCGACACCAGGCTCAGCAGCGGCACGGTGCGGCCATCGCCCGTGCGTACGCTGAAGCCGGCAAGGTCTTCCGGCGTGCTTTTCTCGGCACCTGCGAAACGGACCCACACCGGCACCTCGTTGTCACCGCGTCGGAACTCCCGCATGGGCGCGCCACGCAGGGCCAGGCCCACGAAACTGGCGACCTGCTCGGCATTGAAGCCGAACGCCGAGGCGCGCTCGCGGTCAACGCGGATCGCCAGTTCGCTGCCCTTCTCCCCGTTGTCGATGCGCACATCGCGCAGCTCCTTGCGCTGGGCCAGCAGCGGTAGCACTTCCTCGCCGATCTCCTGCAGCATCGAACTGGAATCACCGACCAGCTGCACCTGCACGCCGCTGTTGCTGCTGCCGGAATCACCGCCCTGGTTGCCGACGAAGTAGTCGGCCCGCGCGGATTTCGGCAGCCCCTTGCGCATTTCTTCCTGGATCGCCTTCAGACCACCCGCGTGCGCCTCGTCGACCGTGACGATGGTCGAGCTGCCTTCTTCCTCGCTGTACCAGGAATACACCTGGGTGATGTGCAACCGCTCGCGGTTGGCGTCCAGCCAGTCCTCCACGCGCTTCACTTCATCGGACATCTGCCGGTAGGTGTAGGCGCTCTTCCACATGTAGCCGATGAACACGTCCTTGCCGCCTTCGCCGCCGAACATGTCCACCTTGGTCAGCTTCATCGGCACCAGGCTGACCAGCACCACCAGCAGGATGCCCAGCAGGCTCCAGCCACGGTGGCGAAGCGTCCAGTCCAGCAGCACGGCATAGCGGTCCTGCAGGCGCGCGATGACGCCCGTTTTGGAATGCAGCAGCTTGGGCGTATCCATGCGCGCGGACAGCATCGGGATCAGGCTCACCGCCACCAGCCACGATGCCAGCAGGGACACCGAGATGGTGATCGCGATCTGCGACATGAAGATGCTGATGTTGTTGGTCTCACCGAACAGGTTCGGCAGGAACACGATGCAGTGGCACAGGGTGCCGGCGCTGAGCGCGATGGCTACGTTGCGGGTGCCGATGATCGACGCCAGCCGCGGCTGGTCGGATATCCGTTCGCGCTCCTGGTAGATGCTTTCCACTACCACCACGGCGTTGTCGACCAGCATGCCGACCGCCAGCAGCAGCCCCATCATGGTCAGGATGTTCAGCGTCACCCCGACGAAATACATGAAGCCCAGGGTGATGATGAAACAGATCGGGATGGCCAGGGTCACCATCAGGGTGGACGGCCAGTGGCGCAGGAAGAAGAACAGCACGGTCACCGACAGGATCAGGCCCACCGCACCGGCTTCGGCCAGTTCCAGCAGCGACGAGGTCACCGTCTTGCCCTGGTTGTCGATGACTTTGATCTGTACGTCGCGCATGCTCGGCTGCGCGCGGATCGCTTCCACTTCGGCCAGTGCCGCGCGCGAAACCTCCACCAGGTTCGCACTGCGTTCCTTGAAGACATCCAGGCCGATGGCCGGGTTGCCATCCAGCCGGCGGCCGTAGCTCATCCGCGTGGGCTTCAGGCGCACCTCGGCGATGTCACCCAGCCGCAGTCCCTTGGCATTGATTACCAGGTCGCGCATCTCCTGCAGGTCGGTGATCTCGCCTACCGGCTGCACGCGCACGCGCTGGCCGTTGTCATCGATCTGCCCCGCCGACAGCGAGAAATTCAGGGTCCGCAGGCGGTCGCTGAGGTCGTTGATGCTCAGCCCATGCGCGTTGAGGCGGTTCGGGTCAATGGCGATCTCGACCTCATTCGGCGGCGCACCGGAAATGTTCACCCGGGCCACGCCGGGAATGCGTTCCAGCCGCCGCTTGAACTCGCGGTCCAGCATGTCATACGCACCGGTCAGGTCGGTGTCGCTGGCAAGCCGCACCTTGAGCACCGGTTCGTCACTGCTGGACCACTTGAACACGTTGTAGCGCTGCAGGTCGTCGGGCAGGTCGCTGCGGATGGCATCGATGCGTTCGCGCGCGTCGGACGCGGCGATGGCGATGTCACGGTCCCAGTCACTGAACTCGATGAAGATGCTGGCTCCTTCCGATGTCGCCGAAGAGCGCATCCGCTTTATCCCGGTCATCGTGGCCAGGCTTTCCTCCACCGGCCGGATCACCGTGCGTTCGACTTCTTCCGGCGTGGAGCCCGCGTACGGCACCTGCACGAACAGGAACGGCGCGGTGATGTCCGGCAGCGCTTCCAGCGGCAGCCGGAACGAGGCGATCAGACCCACCACCACCAGCGACACGAAACACATGATGGTGGTGACCGGGCGGCGGATGGAGAACTCGGCAATGCTCATGCCGCACTCTCCGGGTGACCTTCGACGGCGGACCCGTACGCCAGTTTGCGGCCGCGCTCACGGTAGTAGGCATCGCCCTTGCGGTCCATCAGGTCGTACACCACCGGGATCACCAGCAAGGTCAGCAGCGTGGACACCAGCAGGCCGCCGATCACGGTGATCGCCATCGGCGCGCGCACTTCGGCCCCCTCGCCCATCGCTACAGCCAGCGGCAGGAAGCCAAACAACGTGCACAGCGTGGTCATGATGATCGGGCGCAGGCGCGAGCGAGCGCCTTCCACCAGCGCCTCGTGCTTGGCTATGCCGGCTTCGCGCAGCTGGTTGACCTTGTCGATCAGGATGATCGCGTTCTTGGTCACCAGCCCCACCAGCAGGATCAACCCGATGAACACCACCACCGAGATCGGTTTGCCACTCAGCAGCAGTGCCAGCACCGCACCGACCAGGGCCAGCGGGATGGTGAACAGGATGACGAACGGATGCAGCAGGGATTCGAACTGCGAGGCCATCACCAGGTACACCAGGAAGATCGCCAGCCCGAAGGCGAAGATCAGCGAGCGTGCGGACTCTTCCAGCTCTTCGCCCTGGCCCCCGATGTGCATGCCCACCGCAGCGCCCAGCGGCTGCTCGGCGACCATCGCCTGCACTTCGCGCATCGCCGCGCCCAGGTCGATGTCGCGCAGGTTGGCCGACACCACCGCTACCCGCGTCTGGTCAGCGCGATGGATCTCGCTCGGCCCGGTGGTGGCCACCACTTCGGCCACGGCATCCAGGGTCACCGGTCGGGTACTGCCCGGATTGACGATCAGCCGGCGGATGCTGTCCACGCTGGCCCGGTCGCCTTCCTGGGCCCGCACCAGCACGTCGATCTTGCGGTCACGGAAGCTGTAGCGCGTGGCCACGTCACCGCGCACCTTCTTGACCACCACATCGGCGATCTGCCGTGTGGTCAGCCCTAGTGCACCGGCACGTTCCTGGTCGAAGCGGATCTGGATTTCCGGGAAGCCTTCTTCCACCGTGGATTTGACGTCAGCGTAGTGCGCGTTGTTGCGCAGCATCGCCGCCAGCCGTTGCCCGGCCAGCTCCAGCGAGGCCATGTCCTGCCCACGCAGTTCAATTTCCAGCGGCGTGGAGAAGCTGAACAATGCCGGCCGCGCGAAGTCCACCTGCACCCCCGGGTGCGTCGCCATGGTGGCGCGCAGCCGATCGCTGATCGCCGCTTCGCTGCGTGCGTTTCCGCCGCCTTCCATCACCACGGTCAGCTTGCCGATGTTCTCGCCACTTTCCGTCGGACTGGCATCCAGCCGCGTGCCGGCGCCGCTGACACCGTACAGCGAGGCGATGCCCTCACCGGCCGGCTGCTTGCCGTCGCCGTGGGTCAGCTGCAGTTCGCGCACCAGGGCATCGGTCTGCTTCAGCGGGGTGCCGGCCGGCAGCTTGACCGTCATTTCAAAGCGATCCTGCGCCAGTTGCGGAATCAGGTCCGCACCCAGCATCGGCACCAGCGCCATCGTGGCAACGAACGCCAGCGCGGCCAGCCCGAGCACCTTGCCCGGATGAGCCAAGGCATTGGGCAGCAGGCGCAGGTAACCGCGCTCCGCACCCGCATAGGGCTTCATCGCGACGTCGCTGGCTTTGCGCATCACCGGGCCGACCACGGCCACGATGCCGCGCCACACCCGCACCACCAGCCAGGCCGCGCCGAAGAAGGTGTACCGGATACCGGCCATGGCGCCCCGCCGGCCGCCCGCTACCGGCTTCAGCCAGCGGTTCTGCGGACGCCATGCGTCGGTCGCCGGTTCTTCCGGGAACGCCAGCGGAGGACGTCCTTTCAGCGAGCTCAGCATCGGAATCAGGGTCATCGACACCAGCAGCGAGATCGCGATGGCGATCGCCACGGTCAGCGCCTGGTCGCGGAACAGCTGGCCGGCGATGCCATCGACGAACACCAGCGGCAGGAACACGGCGATGGTGGTCAGGGTGGACGCTACGACCGCCATGCTGACTTCACGGGTACCGGCAATGGCCGCCTGCAGCACCCCCAGCCCGCGTTCGCGTGCCTTGGCGATGCTTTCCAGCACCACGATGGAGTCATCGACCACCAACCCGGTCGCCAATGCCAGGCCGCCCAGCGACATCACGTTCAAGCTCAGGCCCAACTGGCCCATGAAGAAGAACGTGGTGATGATCGAGACCGGCAGCGACAGGCTGATCACGAAGGTGCTCCAGCCGTCACGCAGGAACAGGAAAATGATCAGGATCGCCAGCAGGCCGCCGATCACCGCGTCTTTCTTGACGTCGCTGATCGCGTGCTCGATGAAGCGCGACTGGTCTTCGATGGTGGTCAGTTCGGCATCGGCCGGGAAGGTGGTCTTGATCTGCTCCAGCCGCGCGCGCAGCGCTTCGGCCGTGGTCACGGTGTTGGCGTCGCCTTCCTTGTAGATCGCCAGCTCCACCGCTTCCTTGCCGCCGAGGCGGATGATCGCTTCGCGCTCCTTGTAGCCCTGGCGCACGGTAGCAACGTCCTTCAACCGCACCGGCACACCGTTGGCCACCACGCTGGAACTGCCGCCGGATGCACTCTGCGCCGCCGATGCCGCCGACATCGCCGCATCCGAGCCGGTGGCCGCTGCGATCGCGAACATCTGCGCCATCGCCGAGGCGGCAGCGCTACCGTTGGACGACTGGCTGGTGATCAGCAGGTTGCGGATTTCTTCGAGGTCGGCGAACTGGTTCACCGTCCGCACCAGGAAGCGCTGCGACCCCTCTTCCAGACGCCCGCCGGAGATGTTGACGTTCTCCTCCTTCAGCCGCTGGATGACCGTGTCGATCGGCAGGTTCAACTGCGCCAGTTTCTGCTGGTCGATATCCACCTGGATCTCATCTTCCAGGCCGCCACCGACCTTCACCGCGGCCACGCCGGCCACCGGCTCCAGCTTCTTCTTCAGGTCTTCGTCGGCGTAGCGACGCAGGCCGGTCAACTCACGGATCGCCTCGGCATCGCTGGCCGGTGCTTCCTTGCTGGATATCACCAGACGCATGATCGGTTCGGTGGACGGATTGAAGCGCAGCAGCACCGGGGCCTTGGCCTCCAGTGGCAGGTTCAGCGCTTCCATCTTGTCGCGCACTTCCAGGCTGGCCTGGTCCATGTTGGTGCCCCACGCAAACTCCAGCACCACATCGCTCTGGCCGGTGCGCGAAATGGACTTCAGCTTGCGCAGGTTCTTGACCACCCCGACCGCTTCTTCCACGGGCTCGGAGATCAGGGTTTCGATTTCAGACGGCGCCGCGCCGGTGTACTCGGTGCGCACGGTCAACGTGGGATAGCTGAGGTCCGGCAGCAGATTCACCTTCAGGCTGCCCAAGGCGATCAGCCCGAACAGGATCAGGGTGACCGTGCACATGGCGATGGTCACCCGGCGACGCGTGGCGAACTCCACCAGGCCGCCGCCCATGCCGCCGGGGCCGTGACCCTCGTGGGGGTCGCGACCGTGGTCGTTGCTGGCCGATGTCATGGGGCGCTCCCTGCCTTGGTCGCCGGCGTGGCCTTGGCCACCTGCTTGGGATCGGCGGGCACGATGACCTGCACGGCCGTGCCGTCGCGCAGCGCGACCTTGCCGGCGGTCACCACCTGATCGCCGGCGGCCAGCCCTTCGCGTACCTCGATCCACGCCCCTTCGGCGTAGCCCAGGGTGATCGGCACGCGCGCGACCTTGCCGGCCCGCACGCGGAACACGGCCGGATCCCCATCGTCCAGCAGCGCCAGGCGCGGTATCACCAACGCATTGGCGCGCTGGTCGTAGTCGATGCGGATGCGACCGAACATGCCCGGCTGCAGCGACTGCACGCCGCCGTCGAAGGTACTCACCACGCGGAAGGTGCCACTGCCCGAATCCACCACCGGCGAAATGCGGTCCACTTGGCCGGTGAAGCGCTGGCCGGGCAGTGCATCGGCCAGCAGGGTCACCGGCTGGCCAGCACGCAGCGTTGCCAGCTCGCGCTCGGGCACGTTGAGCGTAGCTTCCAGGCGGGAGTTGTCGACGATGCGGAAGATCGGCGTATTGATCTGCACGAAGTTGCCGGTCTTGATCGAGCGCGACGCGATGACCCCGCTGATCGGTGCGGTGACCGTGGTGTAGGACAGTTCCAGCGTGGCCAGCCGGTACTGCGCGCGGGCGTTTTCCACGTCGTAACGCAGCTGGTCGACATCGGCGGCGCTGACCATCTGCTGGCCGACCAGCCGATTGGCGCGCTGGTAGTTGTTCTCCAGTTTGCGCATCACCGCCTCGCTCTGGGCGACGGCCAGGCGCGCGCGGTCCGGGTCCAGGCGCACCAGCGGCTGGCCGGCACGTATCTGCTGGCCTTCTTCCACCAGCACCGCCAGCGCTACGCCGGACGTCTTGGCAACGACCTGGGCTTCAGCGCGCGGTTCCAGTGCCGCCGTGCCGGTATAGCTGGCCGCAACGCCGCGATGGCTGGCCACGGCCACTTCCACCGGCACGGACTCGACCTTCTTCTCGTCGGTCTTGCCATCCTTGGTTTCCGCTGCCTTGGCTTCGGTGTTGGGGCCCCCTGCGCAGCCGGACAGCAGCAACGAGGTGGAGATGAGCAGCGCGGCGGCGCAGATTCCGCTGCGGCCGGCGGGCAGGAAGGCATGGCGTGACATCGTCGGGTCCCTGGGGATGCGTGAGCAGGTGTGGTAGCAAAGTAATGCACCACCTCACGGGTACACCATATCCCAAAGGTCACGGTGACTTCACGCCGCCGGTTGGCTGCTGCCCATTTCAGCAACATGAAATGAGCCGCTATACTCGGGCCGTTCCGAACCCCACGCCGGAACGACCAGACCCGAATCCCGGAAACGACATCATGCGCCCGCAGCCGCTCGCCGCTTGTCTTGCTCTGGCCGTCCTCCTGCCCTTCGGGGCCGCCGTGGCCGCTCCTGCCCCTGCTTCACCCGCTACGGCTCCGGCCGCGCCGGCGCCGCTTCCGGCCCCGCAGGCGCCCGCCCCTGCCGCGGCGCTGAC
Organism: Stenotrophomonas sp. WHRI 8082; assembly: GCF_040223995.2. NCBI lineage: Bacteria > Pseudomonadati > Pseudomonadota > Gammaproteobacteria > Lysobacterales > Lysobacteraceae > Stenotrophomonas > Stenotrophomonas sp. WHRI 8082. Next base: position 371,003 of record NZ_CP167826.1, read on the forward strand.
CGGCAATTTCGACAATGGCCGGGTATTGGCCTATACCTGCCAGGGGTGCCATGGCATCACCGGCTACAAGAACGCCTATCCCAGCTACAAAGTGCCCAAGATCGGCGGGCAGAGCGAGCAGTACCTGCTGCAGGCGCTCACCGAGTACCGCCATGGCAAACGCCGACATCCCACGATGCAGGCGCAGTCGATGAGTTTCAGCGAACAGGAGATCGCCGATCTCGCTGTTTACCTGTCCACCATCAAGTAAGGCACGCCCACATGTCGAAAGCCGCGCCGTTTACGCGTCATGCCATCGCCTTGTCCGTCGCCGTCCTGCTGGCGGCCTGCTCGCCCTCGCACGAGGACAGCAGCACGCAGTCGCCCGCACAGCCGGGACAGGCCGCGGGTGATCTTCCAGCGCCTTCGTCGTCTGCCGGCCTGCCGGCTGGGCGCCTCGCCGCCGGTGAGGCACGTGCGCAGGCCAAGGGCAAGGCCACCGGACAGAGCTGCATCGACTGCCACGGGGCCGACGGCAATTCGCCGATCGATCCGACGTACCCGAAGCTGGGGGGCCAGTACAGCGATTACCTCGCGCATTCGCTGCAGGCGTACCGCAGCGGCGATCGCCAGCACGCGCTGATGACCCCGCAGGCGACGGGCCTGAGCGATCAGGAGATCGCCGACCTGGCCGCTTATTTCGGCTCACGCCCCACCCAGCTGCGCGACCTGCACGGCCTGAAATAGCCGCAGGCCGGACATGCCCGTGCACGGGTAGAGCCGAAACGGTAGAGCCGACTTCAGTCGGCTGTTTTGTACAGCAAGCAGCCGACTGAAGTCGGCTCTACCAGGGCACAAGCCAAAGCACAGGCCCAAGCACAGGCCCAAACCACCGCCCCGTCACCGGTAGCGCCGACCCATGGTCGGCGAGCGCAGCGTCCCAGGCGTTCACGCATCCGGCAGCGCCGACCCACAGTCCGCGAGCGCAGCGGCCCAGGCGTTCACACATCCGGTAGCGCCGACCCATGGTCGGCGAGCACAGCGGCCCGGGTGTCGACGCAATCCGCCGAGCATGGCTCGGCGCTACCACCGCCCACCCCCGAGCGGCAGCACATCCCTCAGGCGTCCAGCTCCTGCCAGCGGGCGTAGGCGGCATCCAGTTCGGCCTGCACCTTCGCCAGCTTCTGGTTGTGCGCGGCCATGTCCGGCGCGCTGCGCTGGTAGAACGCGGGGTCGTTCATCGCGGCGGTCAGGCCCTCGACGTCCTTCTCCAGCGTTTCAATCTTCAACGGCAGCTGCTCCAGCTCGCGTGCATCCTTGTAGCTCAGCTTGCGCTTGGCCGGTGCAGCTGCGGCAACGGCAGGTGCAGCCGCCACGGCAGGCCGGCTGGCCACCACCGGCGCGTTGAGCGCCTGCGCCGCCACGAACGCCGCATGGCGCTGCCAATCGGTATAGCCGCCCACGTAATCACCGACCACGCCGTTGCCTTCCATCACCAGCGTGGAGGTCACCACGTTGTCCAGGAAGTCACGGTCATGGCTGACCAGCAGCAACGTGCCGGTGTAATCGCCCAGCAGCTCTTCCAGCAGCTCCAGGGTTTCCACGTCCAGGTCGTTGGTCGGCTCATCCATCACCAGCAGGTTGGACGGCTGCGCGAACAGCTTGGCCAGCAGCAGGCGATTGCGTTCACCACCGGACAGCCGCGTGATGGGCGCGCGTGCCCGTTCCGGCGTGAACAGGAAGTCCTGCAGGTAGGCATGCACGTGCTTGCGCTTGCCGTTGAACTCGATGAAATCGCGGCCCTCGGCCACGTTCTCGATCGCCGTCCAGTCCTCGCGCAACACCGCGCGGTACTGGTCGAAATACGCGATTTCCAGGTTGGTGCCGGCACGCACTTCGCCGCTGTCCGGTGCCAGGTCGCCCAGCAGCAGTTTCAGCAGCGTGGTCTTGCCGCTGCCGTTCGGCCCGATCAGGCCGATACGATCGCCGCGCAGGATCGTCGCGGAAAAGTCGCGCACCATGCAACGCTCACCGAAGGAGAACGACACATCCTTGATGTCGATGACCTTCTTGCCGGAGTTGGCCGCCTGGGCCGCTTCCATCCGTACGTTGCCACTGAGGTCACGGCGCACGGAGCGCTCGCTGCGCATCGCTTCCAGACGGCGCACGCGGCCTTCATCGCGGGTACGGCGGGCCTTGATGCCCTGCCGGATCCACACTTCTTCCTGCGCCAGCATCTTGTCGAAGCGGGCGTTTTCCTGCGCCTGCGCGTTCAGCCGTTCCTCGCGGCGACGCTCGTAGTTTGCCCAGTCGCCCGGCCAGCTGGTGACCTGGCCACGGTCGATCTCGACGATGCGGGTAGCCAGTGCACGCAGGAAGCGGCGGTCATGGGTGACGAACACCACGCTGCCGTTCCAGTTCTTCAGGAACATTTCCAGCCAGTCGATGGCCTCGATGTCCAGATGGTTGGTCGGTTCGTCCAGCAGCAGCAGATCCGGGCTGGACACCAGCGCGCGGCCCAGCAGCACGCGGCGCTTCATGCCGCCGGACAGGCGCGCGAACTCGGCATCACCGTCCAGGTCCAGCTTGGTCAGCGTTTCGCTGACGCGCTGATCCAGGCCCCAGCCGTTGGCTGCATCGATCTTCGCCTGCACCGCGCCCAGCGCGTCGCCGTCGAAGTCCTCGGCCATGCTGAGGTGGTGGAATTCGGCCAGCCACTGGCCCAGCTCGCCCAGGCCCTCGGCGACCACGTCGAACACGCTGCCGGCGGCACCGATGGGCACCTCCTGTTCCAGGCGCGTCACGCGGACGCCCTGCTGGATGCGGACTTCGCCGTCGTCGGGCTTGTGGTCGCCGGACAGCAGCTTGAGCAAAGTGGATTTGCCGGCGCCGTTGCGGCCGATCAGGGCGATACGCTCACCCGGTTCGATCGACAGTTCGGCTTTTTCCAGCAACAACGGGCCGCCGACGCTGAAGTCGACGTTCTGCAAGGTAATCAGAGGCATGGGGCTATTGTACGGGGTCGGATCGCTTTTCTGGGGAAAAGGGATCAGGCCCGGCGCGGACCCCGTACAATGCGCCATGAATGAATTCTCGACCCTGCCGCTGAGCCCGGCCCTGCAGCCCGGCCTGGAAGCGCTTGGCTACACCACGATGACCGCCATCCAGGCGCGCGCCCTGCCCCCCATCCTCGACCGCCGCGACGTGATCGCGCAGGCGCCGACCGGCAGCGGCAAGACCGCCGCCTTCGGGCTGGGCCTGCTGCAGGCACTGGATCCGGCCACCCAGCGCGTGCAGGCGCTGGTGTTGTGCCCTACCCGCGAACTGGCCGACCAGGTCGGCAAGCAGATCCGCAAGCTGGCCACCGGCATCCCCAACATGAAGCTGCTGGTGCTTACCGGCGGCTCGCCGCTGGCCCCGCAACTGGCCTCGCTGGAAGCCCACCACCCGCACGTGGTGGTCGGCACCCCCGGCCGCGTGCAGGAACTGGCGCGCAAGCGTGCGCTGAACCTGGGCCAGGTGCGCACCCTGGTGCTGGATGAGGGCGACCGCATGCTGGACATGGGCTTTGAAGAGCCCATCCGCGAGATCGCAGGACGCACGCACAAGGATCGGCAGACGATGCTGTTCTCGGCCACCTTCCCCGACGCGATCCGCGCGATCGGCCGCGACGTGCTGCGCGAACCGGTGGAAGTGACCGTGGACGGTGCCGACGACGCCCCCGACATCCGCCATCTGTTCTGCGAAGTAGAGCCGGCGCATCGGCAGAAGGCGCTGGCCGGCCTGCTGCTGAAGTACACCCCGGAATCGGCGGTGGTGTTCTGCAATACCCGCAAGGATGTCGACGAGGTCGCCAACTCGCTGCAGCAGTTCGGCTTCTCGTCGCTGGCCCTGCATGGCGACATGGAGCAGCGCGACCGCGAGGAAGTGCTGGTGCGCTTCGTCAACCGCAGCTGCAACGTGCTGGTGGCCAGTGACGTGGCTGCGCGCGGACTGGACGTGGAAGACCTGGCTGCAGTGATCAACTACGAACTGCCGACCGACATCGAGACCTACCAGCACCGCGTGGGCCGCACCGGTCGCGCCGGCGCCAGCGGCATGGCGATCAGCCTGGTCGCGGGCCGCGAGAAGTCGCGCGCCGAGGCACTGGAAGCGCAGCGTGGCAAGCCGCTGGACTGGCAGAAAACCCCGCTGGCCACCTCGCGCCCGGACGAACTGCCGCAGGCGGCCATGCGCACCCTGCGCATCGACGGCGGCAAGACCGACAAGCTGCGTGCAGGTGACATCCTGGGCGCACTGACCGGCGATGCCGGACTGGCGGGCAAGCACATCGGCAAGATCGCGATCTATCCCACGCGCTCCTACGTGGCGATCGCCCGCGACCACGCCAACCGCGCACTGGGCAAGCTGGAAGAAGGCAAGATCAAGGGCCGCCGCTTCCGCACCCGGGTGATGTAAGAGTCACGCATCGGTACGCCGGTGCTCTGGCTTGTTTCGGGCCTGCTTTGCTTCGGGCCTGCTTTGCTTCGGGCCTGGCTTGCTTCGGGCCTGGCTTGCTTCGGGCCTGCTTTGCGTCTGGTAGAGCCGACTTCAGTCGGCTTCGCACGCAACAACAGCCGACTGAAGTCGGCTCTACCGGATTCCGGTCGACCGTTTGTATCGGCCGGCCGTTTGTTTCGGACGGCCGTGTATTTTCAGCCGACCGTGTATTTAAGCCGGACCGTGTATTTCCGGCCAACCGCTATTTCCGGCGGACCGTGTATTTCCGGCCGACCGGGCATTCCAGCCGACCGTGTATTCCAGCCGCCCGTTTGTTCCCGGCCGACCGTGCATTCCGGTCGGACCGGCGGGTCCCTCAGTACACCAGTTCTGCGTGCAGCGGCAGGTCGGCTTCCCAGCGGCCGCGGCCGCCCAGGCCGTCGAGCTCCACCAGCACGCCGGCACCCACCACGTTCACGCCCAGGCGCCGCACCAAAGACAGCGCCGCCACCAGCGTGCCGCCGGTCGCCAGTACGTCATCGATGATCGCCACCCGCGCACCGGCCGGCAACGCGTCGGCGTGCACTTCGATGCAGTCGCTGCGGTATTCCAGCGTATATTCCTCGCGCAGCACCTTGCCCGGCAGCTTGCCCGGCTTACGCACCGGCACGAAGCCGATACCCAGCTCGTGTGCCATGGCTGCGCCCAGGATGAAGCCGCGCGACTCGATGCCGACCACCGCATCCAGCTGCAGGTCACGCCAGCGTGCGCTCATCGCCTTGACCGCGGCGCGGAAGTCATCGCCGTTGGCGAGCAGCGGCATGATGTCCTTGAACAGGATGCCCGGCTTGGGGAAATCAGCGATGTCGCGCAGGCGCGATGCCCACTGCGGTTCGACGGATGCGTCGGTCATTGCAAGGCCAGCGGAGTTGGCGGCATAGGGTAACAGGCAGATCGTCGCCTTGCTGCCCGTGCGCAGCCCCGGTCGGCGCCGTCGCCGTGTCGCTGCGTTCCACGCGTGACGCGTCGAGCACTCTCCAAAATCGCACACACGTGCGATAATCGCCCCTGCCGGACATTCACCTCGTTCCAGCGCACAGTGCAGCGATGCCCTGTCGCCCCTTCTGATCCGCAGGGAAGTGAATGCCGACGGTCCCCGCCACGCGTCCGCGCGCGCGGGCCTGCCCGACCCCGCGGCCGGGTTTCGAACGTAGAGGTTCATGCAACGTGGACGAGAAAACAAAAAACCCGGCGCTGTGCCGGGCGCTGGTCATCCTGACCGGTCTGCTGGTCGCTCTGTTTGGCCTGGTGCTGCTGGTCGGCGGTGTGCGCTTGCTGCTGCTTGGCGGCAGTGGCTACTTCGCACCGATGGGCGCGGCCTCGCTGCTGGCCGGCGTGCTGATACTGCGGCGACGCCCGGGCGGCGCGCTGCTGTACGCGCTCGCCTTCCTCGCCACCATCGTCTGGTCCCTGGTGGACGTGGGCCTGGAGTTCTGGCCGCTGGTATCGCGGCTGGTGATGCCGGCGGTGCTGGCCCTGCTGGTGGCCCTGACCTGGCCGGCACTGCGTCGCGCTCGCGGGCTGGCACCAGGCAGGGGCGGCTACGTGATCGCCGGCCTGCTGCTGGTGGGGCTGCTGGGCACCGGCGCCTCGGCCTTCCGTGAGCGTCCCGTCGTGGCCGCCGAGGGCACACGGCCCCCGATCACGCCGGTCGCCGAAGGCACCCAGCAACGCGACTGGGCGCACTGGGGCAACACCACCGCAGGCACCCGTTTCGCCGCGCTGGACCAGATCACCCTGGACAATGTGGATCAACTGCAGGTTGCCTGGACCGCGCATACCGGCGACATACCGGAGAGCAACGGCTTCGGCGCCGAGGACCAGAGCACGCCGCTACAGATCGGCGACACGTTGTTCCTGTGCACTCCGCACAACCGGGTGATCGCCGTCGATGCCGATACCGGCCGCCAGCGCTGGGCCTTTGATCCCAAGGCCACCGCGCCCAACTGGCAACGCTGCCGCGGGCTGGGCTACTTCGATGCCAGCCAGCCGCTGGCGGGCACGGCGGCGCCCACCCCGACCGATCCAGCACCGACGCCGGCAGCAGCCGGCGCCGCGCCGGCGCTGTGCGAAAAACGCATTCTGATGACCTCCATCGACGCCCGCCTGTTCGCACTGGATGCGGCCACGGGTGCGGCCTGTCCGGACTTCGGCAGCAATGGCGTCGTGGACCTGAAACAGGGCATGGGGGAGATCAAGCCGGGCTTCTTCACCTTGACCGCCGCCCCGCTGGTGGCCGGTGACCTGGTGGTGGTCGGCGGGCGCGTGGCCGACAACATCGAAGTCAATGAGCCGTCCGGCGTGGTCCGCGCCTACAACGTGCGCAGCGGCGCGCTCACCTGGGTATGGGATCTTTCCAAAGAAACTCCGGACGTGCCGCTGGATCCGTCCGTCCACTACACCCGCGCCACCCCGAACGTGTGGACCTCGATGGCCTACGACGCCCAGCTTGGACTGGTCTACCTGCCCACCGGCAATACCACGCCGGACCAGTGGGCCGGCGAGCGGACGCCGCAGGATGACAAGTACAGCTCGGCCTTGGTGGCGCTGGACGTGGCGACCGGTAAGGAGCGTTGGGTCTACCAGACCGTCCACCACGATCTGTGGGATTACGATCTGCCGGCGCAGCCGACGCTGACCGATGTCCCCGACGGCAAGGGCGGTACGCTGCCTGCCCTGCTTCAGGTCACCAAGGCCGGGCAGGTGTTCATGCTCAACCGTGCCACCGGCCAGCCCATCGCCGAGGTGGCGGACGTCGCGGCGCCGCAAGGCAATGCAGAGGGCGAGCGCTACGCGCCGACCCAACGGCTTTCGGTGGGCCTGCCGCAGATCGGTGCACAGACCCTGACCGAGTCGGACATGTGGGGCGCCACGCCCATCGACCAGATGCTGTGCCGCATCCAGTTCAAGCAGATGCGCTACGACGGCATGTTCACCCCGCCGGGAGAAGACCTGGCGTTGCAGTGGCCGGGCTCGTTGGGCGGCATGAACTGGGGCAGTGCCTCGGTGGACCCGACGACCGGCTATCTGTTCGTCAATGACATGCGCTTGGGCCTGTGGACCAAGCTGATTCCGCGCGCGCAGATGACCAGTGGCGCTGGCGGCGTGGAAATGGGCGCGGCCTCGCAGACCGGCACGCCGTATGGTTCGCTGCGCGACCGTTTCCTGTCCAAGCTGGGCATCCCGTGCCAGAAGCCGCCGTTCGGCACGATGTCGGCGATCAATCTGGCGACCCGCCAGCTGGTCTGGCAGGTGCCGGTTGGCACCGTGCAGGACACCGGCCCGCTGGGCATCCGCATGCACCTGCCGATTCCGGTTGGCATGCCGACACTGGGCGGTTCGCTGGCTACCCAGTCCGGCCTGCTGTTCTTTGCCGGCACCCAGGACTTCTACCTGCGCGCCTATGACAGCCGCAGCGGCAAGGAAGTGTGGAAAGCGCGCCTTCCGGTGGGCAGCCAGGGCACGCCGATCACCTACGTATCGCCGACCACCGGTCGCCAGTACGTGGTGATTTCCGCAGGCGGCGCGCGGCAGTCACCGGATCGCGGTGACTACGTGATCGCCTACGCACTGCCGTCGAAATAAGGCACCTGCAGGCACCGTGGTCGCCACGACCAGGGTGCCTGCGGTTTCGCATCTTCGGCGCCAGCACTTACCATGCAGGATCACCGCGCGAACCTTCCGTACATGCCTGTTGTTCCCCCCAGTCGTCGCCCCAAGCCGTCCCCTGCCCCGCCACAGGACCGTGGCCTGTCCCACGCATTGATGCAGCAGATCCAGGACAACCAGGGCGATCCGGATTTCATGACCTCGCTGGGCCGTGGCCTGGCAGTGATGACGGTGTTCTCGCAGCACCCGCGCGAAGTGACCATGTCGCAGATCAGCAGCGAGACCGGCATTTCGCGCGCGGCCGTGCGCCGCGTACTGCACACCCTGCAGAAGCTGGGCTATGTCGGCGAACAGGGCCGTGGCTTCGTGCTGCTGCCGCGCGTGCTGGGTCTTGGCGGCGCCTATGTGGCGTCCTCGTCGATGACCGCAGCCGCGCAGCCGGTACTGGATGCGCTGCGCGATGACCTGCACGAGTCGTGTTCGCTGGGCGTGCTGGATGGCGATGACGTGCTGTACATCGCGCGCGCCGAAACGGTGCGCATCATGTCCATCGGGCTACGCGCCGGCAGCCGCCTGCCGTGCTACTGCACGTCGATGGGCCGGGTGCTGCTGGCCGCGCTTCCGCGTGACACGCTGGACGGCTACCTGGAGCGCACGCCGCTCCGCCCGCGCACCGAACGCACCATTACCCGGGTGGATGAGTTTCTGGAGACACTGGACAAGGTGCGCCGCGAACGCGTGGCGCTGGTCGACCAGGAACTGGAGATCGGGCTGCGTTCGATCGCCGTTCCGGTGCTGCGCCGCAGTGGCGAAGTCGTGGGTGCGCTGAACATCGGCACCCAGGCTGGGCGCATCAGCCTGGGCACGATGCAGACCCGGATCCTGCCGCGGTTGCGCGAATCGGCGCAGCAGTTGGGGATGCTGCTGGGCTGAGGTCGAAACCTGACGGCCAGCGGCCGTCACTACCGGCAGCGATCGGCCGTCACTACGGCATCATTCGGTCGCCTGTTCTTCCAGGATCGGCTTGGCCAGGGCGAAGGCGTGGTTGGCTGCCGGCACGCCGCAGTAGATCGCCGCCTGCAACAGCACTTCCTTGATGTCCTCCGGCGTCACCCCGTTGTTGCGGGCTGCGCGGATATGCAGCTTGAACTCTTCGTCGTGCCCCAGCGCCACCATCATCACGATGGTCAGCAGCGAGCGGGTGTGCCGCGGCAGACCGTCGCGCGTCCACACCGTGCCCCACGCCGTGCGGGTGATGAAGGCTTGGAACTCCTCGGTGAAATCGGTACGCGCCTGCAGCGAGCGCTCCACGTGTGCCTCGCCCAGGACCTCGCGGCGTACCGCCAAGCCGGCTTCGTAACGTTGCTGTTCGTCCATCGTGATGCTCCTCAGGCGTTCAGATGATCAGCCAGCGCCGCGTTGAACGCGTCGACCGACTCCAGGTTGCAGATGTGCCGCCCGCGCACGCTGGCATAGCGTCCCTGCGCGACACCGGCGGCGATGGCCTGCAGGTCGGCCGGCGGGCAGACGGGATCCTCGTCACCGGCAATGGCCAGCGTAGGCACCTTGATGTCCGCCAGCCGGCCGCGGAAATCGGCATGGCCGACCGCATTGCAGCAGCCGGCATAGCCTTCGGCCGAGGTCGTCAGGAAGCGCTGCAGGATGTCTTCGACCTGCTGCGCATGCGCCTGCGCGAACGCCTTGCTGAACCAGCGCTCGCGGGTGCCTTCCAGCAGCGATTGCAGCCCGGACTGGCGCACCTCTGCAATACGTGCCTGCCAGCTTTCCACGGTGCCGATCCTGGCGGCGGTGGCGGCCACGGTCAGTGAGGCCAGACGTTCACCGGCGTGCACGCCAAGCCACTGTCCGGTCAGTCCGCCGATCGACAGCCCGCAGAAATGGCTGCGTTCGATGCCCAGGTGGTCCCATAGCGCCAGCACGTCGGCACCGAGGTCATCCACCGTGTACAGGCCCGGCGGCGTGCTGGACAGTCCGTGGCCGCGCCGGTCGTAACGCAGCACGCGGAAGCGACCGCTGAAGGCGCGTGCCTGCGGCTCCCACATGTGCAGATCGGTGCCCAGCGAATTGCAGAAGGTCAGCCAAGGGGCATCGGCCGGCCCTTCCACTACATAGCGGAGACGGTGTCGCGGAAGCTCAAGGAACGCCATGCATGCTCCATCAATCATGGTGGGGGACGCGCGCCAGCACGCGGTTGATCCATGTATCGGCCATGCCACGCCAGCTGTCGGCGGCGAACAGCGCATCCAGTTGGTCGCTGCCCAGATGCCGGGTGACTTCTGGATTTGACTGCAGCACCTCGCGCAGGGGCTGCGAACGGGCAAGCGCCTGCTGCGCGGCCTGCTCCACCAGTGCGTGTGCGGCCGCCTTGCCGACCTGCTCCGCCAGGGTGACCGCTACCGCCTCGGCATACAGCAGGCCACCGTGACTGCCCAGGTGTTGCTGCATGCGCGCACGGTCCAGTTGCAGGCCCTGCACCACCACCGTGACCTGGGCCAGGCTGCCGGCGCACAGGCGAACGATCTCCGGCACGGTTTCCCATTCCGCATGCCACTGCCCGGCCGCGCGTTCGTGCGGCTGCGGCATGGCGCTGAACAACGTGGACAGCAATCCGGGCACGCGGGTGGCCGCGGCAATCGCCGCCACGCAGCCCACCGGATTGCGTTTGTGCGGCATCGCCGACGATCCGCCCTTGCCCTCGCCCGCCGGTTCGAAGGCTTCTGCCACTTCAGACTGCATCAGCAGCACGATATCGGTGGCGATCTTGCCCAGGCTGCCGACCAGCAGTGCGAAAACGCTGCCCAGTTCGGCGATGCGGTCCCGGGCGGCATGCCAGGGCAGCGCCGGCAACGGCAGCTGCAGTCCCTCCGCGAGCGCCTGCGCCACGTCCAGGCCGCGTCCCTGCAGCGACGCCAGCGTGCCGGCGGCCCCGCCGAACTGCAGCACCAGCGTATCGGCATGCAGCGACTGCAGCCGTTGCTGGCTGCGCTGCAGGGCATCCAGCCAACCCGCCGCCTTCAGCCCGAAGGTGACCGGCACGGCCTGCTGCAGCAGGGTGCGTCCCGGCAGGCCGGTATCACGCTCGGCGTTGGCCAGTGCAGCCAGTGCGGCGCAGAGGTGCTGCAGTTTCGCCTGCATCTGGCCCAGCGCCCGCCTCAGTTGCAGTACCGCACCGGTATCGATGATGTCCTGGCTGGTGGCCCCCCAATGCACCCACCGCGCGGCGTCGGCGTCATCGGCGCGCACGCGCGCGGTCAGTGCCTTGACCAGCGGAATGGCGGGGTTTCCTGCCAATGCCGTGGCCTGGGCCAGCGCCGCGATGTCGTAGAGGTGGGCGTGGCAGGACGCTTCGATGGCGGGCAGCGCCGTCTGCGGAATGACACCGCAGCGCGCCTGCGCGTGTGCAAGCGCGCGCTCCACATCAAGCATCGCCTGCAGGCGTGCGGCATCGGTGAACCCGGCATCGACGATCGGATCGCCGAACAGGTCCCCGAGCAGGGAATGGGTTTCGCTCATGTACCGCCATCCATCCAGAGGGGACCAGCTTACCCACGCCCGCGATCAGCGGGCGTGGAGAACCGCTCAGTAATCGAAGAAGACCGTCTCGTCCGGTCCCTGCATGTGCACGTTCCAGTGGTACAAGCCATCGCCCTGTGCCTGCGCGAGCAGCGTGCCACGACGTTCCGCCGGCACCAGCAGCAGGATGGGGTCCTCTGCATTGCGCGGCTCGTCACTGAAGTACAGCCGTGCACTGGCTGCGCGCAGCAGGCCGCGCATGAATACCAGAACCACCAGGTGCGGCGCCTGTGCGCGGCCACCGGGCCCGGCGACGCTGCCCGGCTTGATCGTGCTGAAGGCGAAGCGCCCGTTCTCATCGGTGGGCACCCGTCCCCAGCCATCGAAGGCCGTGTCGTGGTCGTCGCGGCGTGGATCCTCGGCATGGGCATAGATTCCCTTGGCATCGGCCTGCCAGATTTCCAGCACGGCATCGGACACCGGCAGCCCGGTGCCATCGAACACCTGCCCGCGTACTTCCACGCGCTCGCCGAGCGCGCTGGCCGGTGCGATGTCGGTGCGGTACAGCGGTTCCAGGCCCAGACGGTAGTACGGCCCAACGGTCTGCCACGGGGTAGATTGGAAACTCATTGGTTCACTCCCACACGGTCATCTTGCGGCCACGCAACACGATGTCGAAGCGGTAGCCGAGGGCGAATTCGTTGGCGCTGGTTTCCCAGTCGAATGCCGACACCATGCGCGCACGCGCCTTGGCGTCATCCACGCAGTTGAAGATCGGGTCGTAGTCCAGCAGTGGATCGCCCGGAAAATACATCTGGGTCACCAGGCGCTGGCCAATGCCTTCGCCGTGCAGCGAGAAATGGATGTGTGCCGGGCGCCAGGCGTTGTAGTGGTTGCGCCACGGATACGCACCGGGCTTGATGGTGGTGAAGCGGTAGCGGCCGTGCGCATCGGTCAACACCTGGCCGGTGCCCTTGAAGTTCGGATCCAGCGGTGCATCGTGCTGGTCGCCCTTGTGCAGGTAACGACCGGCCGCATTGCACTGCCACACCTCCACCACGCTGTTGCGCACCGGACGCCCGTTCTCATCCAGCACGCGGCCGCTGACGATGATGCGCTCGCCCAGCGGTTCGCCGGCGAACCCGGCGGTGAGATCGGCCGCATGCTCGCCCAGGGTGATGCGGTCCAGGGTCGGGCCGGTCGCCTCGGACAGCGTTACCGGGATCGCGATCGGATCACGGCTGGGCCCGCGCTTCGCGGTGGACGCGTACGGCAGGTGGATGCGGGGCGGCTGGGTGCCGGGATACGGCTTTCGATAGCCGCGCAGTTCAGTGGGATCGCTCATCGCGTACTCCGGTTGGCTGGCGGCCCGTAGGCCGCGGCTGATGCATTCGCGCACGCTGCCACGCAGGGCGGGCGGCGGCCGTGAAACAGGATGGGGGAAGCGCGGGTCACACCCGCTCGATGGCCAGCGCCACGCCCTGGCCGACCCCGATGCACATGGTGGCAAGGCCACGTCGACCGCCGCTGGCTTCCAGCTGACGCATCAAGGTGAGCACGATGCGGGCGCCGCTCATGCCCAGCGGGTGGCCGAGCGCGATCGCACCGCCGTTGGCGTTGACGTGCGGCGCATCGTCGGCGACGCCGAGTTCGCGCAGGCAGGCCAAGCCCTGCGAGGCGAAGGCCTCGTTCAGTTCGATGGCATCGAAGTCGGTGATCGACAAGCCCAGCCGCGCGAGCAGCCGGCGCGTCGCCGGCACCGGGCCCATGCCCATCACCGATGGCTCCACGCCGGCACTGGCAAAGCCGAGGATGCGCGCGCGCGGCATCAGGCCCAGGGCATGCACCTGTGCTGCGGAAGCAAGCAGCAGCGCGGCGGCACCGTCGTTGATGCCCGATGCATTGCCGGCGGTGACGGTGCCGGGCTGGCGGAACAGCGGCTTCAGCCGGGCCAGCGCCTCCAGCGTGGTGTCCGCGCGCGGGTGTTCATCGTACTCGACGCGCACCGTTTCGCCGCGCTTACGGCCCGGCGCGTCGACCGCGACGATCTCGCCGTCGAAGAAGCCCGCCTGCTGCGCCGCCGCCGCGCGCTGCTGGCTGCGCAGCGCGAACCGGTCCTGGTCCTCGCGCGATATCGCATGGCGCTCGGCCACGTTCTCGGCGGTTTGACCCATGGTCTCCACGCCATGCAGTTCGCGCAGGCGCGGGTTGATGAAACGCCAGCCCATCGTGGTGTCTTCGAGCATCTGATCACGAGCGAACGGGGTGCTGGCCTTGCCCATCACCATCGGTGCGCGCGACATCGATTCCACGCCACCGGCAATGGCCAGCCCCAACTCGCCGGCGGCGATGCCGCGGGCCACCGTACCGATGGCATCCAGTCCGGAGCCGCACAGGCGGTTGACCGTGCTGCCGGGCACGGTAACGGGCAAGCCCGCCAGCAGCAGGCTCATGCGCGCCACGTTGCGGTTGTCTTCGCCAGCCTGGTTCGCGCAGCCCAGGTAAACCTCTTCGATCAGCGCCGGATCCAGCCCCGGATGACGCGCCAGCAGGCCCTTCAGCGGGACCGCGCCGAGGTCATCGGCACGGACGCCGGCCAGTGCGCCGGCGTAGCGACCGATCGGCGTGCGGATGCCGTCGACGATGTAGGTATCGTGCAGGCTCATGTCAAGCTCCTTCGGCCATCTGCAGCGGCAGGCCGGTCAGCTCGCGCAGCAGCTCAAGGCTGGCGCCCTCGACCATCTCCACCACGCGCGCACCCGCGGCACCCACGTCGAATACGCCGACATCGGTATACACACGCGATACGCAGCGCAGGCCGGTCAAGGGATAGCTGCATTCGGCAACCAGCTTGCTCTCGCCCTGCTTGGTCAGCAGGTCCATCATCACGAACACCTGCTTTGCACCGATCGCCAGGTCCATCGCACCGCCGACGGCGGGAATGGCATCGGCCGCCCCGGTGCTCCAGTTGGCCAGGTCGCCGTGTGCCGACACCTGGAAGGCGCCGAGCACACAGATGTCCAGGTGGCCGCCGCGCATCATCGCGAACGAATCGGCGTGGTGGAAATAGCAGCCACCCTGCAACAGCGTCACAGGCTGCTTGCCGGCATTGATCAGATCCGGGTCTTCCTCGCCGGCATCGGGCGCAGGGCCCATCCCAAGCAGGCCGTTCTCACTCTGCAGCAGGATTTCCTTGTCGGCCGGCAGGAAGTTGGCCACGGTGGTCGGCAGGCCGATGCCGAGGTTGACGTAGGCCCCTTCGGGAATGTCGCGCGCCACGCGTGCAGCCATCTGCTGGCGGCTCAGACGGTTCATGCCGCACTCCTTTCTGCAGCCTGCGCAGCGCCGATGGCGACCACCCGCTGCACGAAAATGCCAGGCGTCACCACGGCTTCCGGATCCAGCCCACCCAGCGCCACCACCTCACGCACCTGCACGATCGCGCAGCGCGCGGCCATCGCCATCAGCGGGCCAAAATTGCGCGCGGTCTTGCGGTACACCAGGTTGCCCCAGCGATCGCCGCGGTCCGCCTTGATCAGCGCGAAATCGGCATGCAGCGGCAGCTCCAGGACGTAGTGGCGTCCGTCGATCTCGCGCGTTTCCTTGCCTTCGGCCAGCTGCGTGCCATAGCCGGTCGGCGTGAAGATCGCGCCCAGCCCCGCGCCGGCAGCGTGGATGCGCGCGGCCAGGTTGCCCTGCGGCACCAGTTCCAGTTCGATCTCACCGGCTTTGTAGGCGGCATCGAAATGCTGCGAATCGGCCTGCCGCGGGAACGAGCAGACGATGCGGCGCACGCGCTTGTGGCGGATCAACGCAGCAAGGCCGGAATCGCCGTTGCCGGCGTTGTTGTTGATGATGGTCAGTTCGCGCGCGCCCTGTTCGATCAGCGCCTCGATCAGCGCATCGGGCATGCCGGCGGTACCGAACCCGCCGATCATCACCGTCGCACCATCGTGGATATCGGCCACTGCAGCTGTTGCATCGGCCACGGTCTTGTCGATCACTGCATTGCTCCCTGCACCATCCCTGCATTGCCGGTAGCGGCAGGCGGTGATGCGACGTACGAAGAAGAACCGGATACCGACATGGTCGTCATGCGGGACCGGACGATCAATCCGATATTCGGACATGCCGTTCGATAATCGAACACGCTTTCATTTGCCGATCCCGTGGTCATGTGCGTGCCTGCCCCACGCCGACCCGCAGCCGCAGGCAGGCCCATGCCGCCAGACCCAGCGGCAGCGCGCACAGCACGTACAGCGCGGACGGCGGCCACCCTCGATCCACCAGCAGGCCGACACTGAGGGGCGACAGGATGGCGCCGACCCGGCCGATGCCGATCGCCCAGCCCAACCCGGTGGTGCGTACATCCGCAGCGAATACCACCGGCGCGGCCGCATACAGGCCGGCCATCGCGGCAAACAGCGCCGCACCGATCACGAAGGCCACCGGGAAGGCGACGCCGAGCGTGGTGTTGAAGCCGGCGAACACCAGCATCGCGATCATCGCCATCAGCAAGGCGGCGGCGGTCAGCCGTGACAGCGCCCAGCGCGAGGCCAGCCACCCGAACAGGCTGCCGCCGACGATGCCACCCAGGTTCAGCAGCACCCCGCCGGTGATGCCCTGCTGTGCCGAAACGCCGGCAGATACCAGCAGCTTGGGCGTCCAACTGAGCACGAAATAGAACGCGAACATGTGCAGGAAGAACGCCAGCGCGATGAACACCGCCACCGGGCGCAGATGACCGACGAACAACGCGGCATAGCCCTTGCGCCCACCTCCGTGCGACGGCGCCGGGGGTAGCGCCTGCAGCGCGGGCATCTGCATCCGCGCCAGCAGCTTGTTCAAGCGAGGCAGTGCGTCGGCCGGACGCCGTGCGATCAGGAAATCCAGCGATTCGGGCAGGCACGCCAGCACCAGCGGGATGCACAGCAGCGAGGCCGCCGCACCGATCAGGAACACGCTGTGCCAGCTGAAGTGCTGCAGCATCCACGCGGCCAGCACCCCGCCCAACGTGGCACCGATCGGGTAGCCGGTCGCCTGCAGAGCCACCGCCGTGCTGCGCCATTTGGCGTTGGCATATTCGGCAGTGATCACCCCGACGCCGGCCAGCATGCCGCCGATGCCGATACCGGTGAACACCCGCAGCGCGGCCAGCTGCCAGGCCGTGGCGGCCAGCGCCGACAGCGCCATGCCCACGGTCAGGATCGCCAGACAGCACATGATCATCGGCCGCCGTCCCCAGCGATCAGCCAGCGGTGCCAGCAGGAAGGAGCCCAGTGCCATGCCGACCAGGCCGGCGCTGAGCATCATGCCCAGTGCCTTGCCGGAGAGTCCCCAGTCACTGGACACGTGGGGTGCGGTGAACGCCATCACCATCACGTCAAAGCCATCGAGCATGTTCAACAGCACGCAGATGGCGATGGCCGTCCACTGGAACGACGTCATTTTTTCCAGGACCAGCGGTGGGGCGGTTACGGAAGCACTGCTCATGCGGAATACCTGCGACGACACACGACGGAAAGGAGCTGGCAGGCGCGCTTCAACGGCCGGCCTGGCTGGATGCATGGATGACCTGCAGCACCGATTGCAGCTGCTCTACGTCGACCTGTCCGGGCGCGGAGGGCGTGCCGATCATGCCGAAGGTCATCGCCTGGCCGAAGGTTTCCCCCGCCAGCCGCGAGACCACGCCGGTGCCGCCCATGGCCATCGTCAGCAACGGACGGTCACTCTGCTGGCGCACCTGCCAGGTGGCATCCAGCAGCGCCAGTACGTCACCGGCGTCGCGCGGCATCACCGCGATCTTCAGCACGTCCGCTCCCATCGCCTGCTGCCTGAGCAGGCGCGCCACGATTTCCTCGCGCGGTGGCGTGCCGTGGAAATCATGACTGGACATCACCACCTTGGCACCGGCCTGGTGTGCCGCGCTGACCAGTGACTGCACCACCTGCGGGTCACGGAACATCTCCACGTCCAGCATCTGCACGAAACCGCCGCGCAGCAGGGTGGCGTACAGCGCACCGTAGTCGGCATCGCGGATCGGCTTGCTGCCGCCCTCGGCCTGGGTGCGGAAGGTCACGATCAGCGGCTTGCCTGCCAACGCCTGCTCGATGCGCTTGCCGAGCGCGAGCAGGGCGGTGCCGTCGGTGGCGATATCCAGGTAATCGATCCGCCACTCGGCGATATCGGTGGACGCGCTGGCGGCGATCACCGCAGCCTGCTGCAGTGCCTGCTCCGCCGTCGCCCCGGTAATCGGCACGATCGTCTTGGGCATGCCCTCGCCGATGCGCAGCGTGCCGATCTGCAACGGCGCCACCGCTGGCGGCGCGGCCTGTACCGCAGTAATCGAGGTGGCACAGGCCACGGCCAGCAGCAGGGGCGTCAGCGCGCGCATGGGAGTCATCGGGCAAGAAAAGAAACGCATCAGAAGGTCACCTTGGCCTGCACGCCGAGCGCCCAGGCGTTGTCGGTGCGGGTGTAGGCAAACGTGCCCGGATTGACGATGTACTGCACGTCCGGGCGGATCATCAGCCATGGATTGACCTGCACGCTGTAGGACAGCTCGAACAGTTCCTCGGCCTGGCTGAGGTGGTACAGCGACGAATCGCCGGGTACACCCGCCTCGACCAGGGTGGCGCGGCGGTCATCGATCAGCCGACGATTGATGTCGGCACCGACGTAACCCAGCGCGATGCTGTCCTGGTCCCGTGAGCCGATTCCCTGGTAGACACCGCCCACGGCATACCAGCGACGGATCTGCGCAGTATCGGTGTCGGAGACCATGTACTGGGCAAAGGCGGTCAGGCCCCGCTCCGGGTCACCGGCCTCACGGGTCAGACGCTGTTCGGCCAGCACGTAGCCGCCATGGCGGCCGGTGGTAGCGGTCGGTTCCAGGCCGCGCCGCGGCACGCGCGAGGTGTCGTAGTAACCGCCGAACTTGTAGACGCCGGGATGATTACCGCCCTTGCCGGGCGTCCAGATCAGCTCTACCGGGAACAACGACCCGGTGGTGCCCGAAGCGAACGGTCGGAAGGCGTTGCGCTCGATGTTGCCGCCCAGGTTCGGATTGACCTGGAACCAGCCGGTGCGCACATTCAGCGCCGGACTGACCTGCTGGGCGATCTCACCGCCCCAGCGCGCCACCGGGTAGTTGTACCAGCCGCTGTTGCCGGACATTGCCAACGGATGCGCGCAGAACGCCGCGTTGACGAAATGCGTCAACAGGCTGTGCAGCCCGAACTGGTTGCCCATCGCGTAATAGCCCAGCTTGAAATACGACTGGCCATCGGCGAATTTCTGGTCGTAACTGAGCTCGGTCAGGCGCGTGTACTGGCCGCCGTAGGCTTCCTGGATCGGGAACCGGTTGCCGACGAAGTCGACCGAGGTGCTGCGCCCGCGGCGATCATTGAGGGTGACGTGCAGCATGCCGCCGTCCCACCCGGCCAACTTGCCCATGTCCAGGTCCATGCCCACGCGGACCTGCTGTGCGTAGCGCGCGCCGGTCTCACCGTAGCCGCCGTCGACCACGCCCATCGCTTCACCGACGTAGTCGCCGCGGAACGTGATGCCGCGCGCGGCGAGCTCGCTGCGCGTGCCGCCCCAGTCACCGGTGAGCGTCTGGCCGTCGTAAGCGTTGGCGGATTGCGCGCTGGCCAGCATCGGCATCAGCAGGGCGGCGACGGTGGCGGTGGTCCGCAGGCAGGAGGAAGTGGACGTCATCGAAAGGTTCCGGAAGGAGGTCATCAGCGCAGCGCCAGCGGCGCGCTCAACGGGGAGGTGGCGCCCAACGCGGACGTCACCGTCGCGGTCACAGTGGCGAGCCCGGCGCCGTCTCCCGCATCGGCCAGCGGCACCTCGAACCGCCCCTGCCCCTGCGCATCGGTGATCGCCTGCACCGTACCCAGCACGCGTTCGGCCTCGCTGCTGCCCTTTGCCGCGTTACCGAACAGTTCGACCTGGTAGCGCTGGTCCGGCGCGCCGTTGAACACACCGTGCACGACGCGTGCAGCACCCCTGCCCTGCACCGATTGCAGCGTCGGTGCGGCCTGGCCGAGGTTGGCCAATGGCTGGCAGTCGGCCTGCCCTGCGGCGCTGCAGATGCGTGCACGCTTGGATGGGTCGGTGTCCACGCCACGGCCGCGTGATCCTTCGAACGTGGCATGTTCGAGCCCCGGCACACCGAACACGATCGCGCCGCGTGCCTGGCCGGGCGCACATGCACCACCGGCTTCGCAGCGTTCGATGCGCAGGCCATTGCCGGCCAGCCGGTTGGCGGTGAAGCGGTTCGGTGCACTGATCGGTTGCGGACGCACGGCGATGCCGATGCCATTGCCGGTGATGGTGTTGCCATCGACCACGTTGCCGGTACCGGTGATGCTCAGGCCGATCGAGTTGCCGGTGAACGTGTTGGCGGCGATGTAGTTGCGGTTGCCCCAGTTGATCTGCAGGCCGTCGGAGTAATCGACGAAGCGGTTACGCATCACGCTGTTGTCGTTGCCCCACAGGATTTCGATGCCCTGCGAAGGTTCCGGATTGGCGTCGGTGGACTGGAACAGATTGTCGGCGACCAGGTTCCAGGCCGCGCCGCGGGTGAGCTCCAGGCCATCGCCGTTGTCCAGGAACACGTTGCGCACGATCCGGTTGTGCACGGTGGTGGTGGGCGTAGATTGGCCCGTGCCATCATCGCCGGTGAGCATGATGCCGGCGCCGCCCTTGTTGGCGACGATGCGGTTGTCATGGATCTCGCTGTGACTGGCGCGGTTGATCAGCACGCCGATGCAGAAGTTGCGGATCTCCAGCCCGGCCAGCTCCACGCCCTGCGTATCGCGCAGCACCAGTCCCGGCAGCGTGGTGGTGCGCACGTTGGTGCCCGACTGACCCGGCTCGGCACCCGGGCACGCGTCAGTGCCGGTGCCGGTGACATAGGCCGAACCATCGATGGCCACGTGCACGCCCTCGCGTCCCCACGGCATGCCGATGATCTGCACCGGCCCGATGATCTCCGGCAACGGCGAAGCCGGGCGGATCACGTAGGGCGCCTGGCCGACCGCTTCGATCTCGATGCGATGACGGCCGGGAGCCTGGTTGGCGGTGGTGATCGCCCAACGCAGCGAACCCGGCGCCGCATCGTCGGTATAGCGGTCCACGCGCAGCACCTGCAGCGCCTCGCGCGGCGGTTCGGCCTGGTAGGCCAGCGCCAGCGATGGCAGCACGGCAAGCAGGAACAGGGAAACGGCAGACAGACGACGGCGCATGCGAACTCCGCACAGGTGGAAGGAATCCCGGCGGTCTTCCCCTGCACCTGGCTTCAGCACCGCTTCGGCACTGCCCTCGCCCCGCCAGGGGTGGATCGCTTGGAACGAGGATGAAAGTAGTTTTATCGCACTGCACCATTCAAGTGCGTTTATCGACTATGTGTGCGATTACCGAACTGAACAGGTAGTGCCATCGTCTTACAGAAGAGCACTCCACCGCGCTTCTCAGGAACTGCACGACAGCATCGAACAGCCTGCCTTGTGATCCGCCCACGCCGGACGTTTGCCGGCGTAATGCTCCAGCCCGGCACGTTCGGTGTAGGGATCACGCAGGACCTCCTGCAGCGCCCGCACACCGCCCAGATCGCCCTGCTCGGCACGCTCGATCGCTTCCTGGGCCAGCCAGTTTCGCAGCACGTACAGGGGATTGGCGCGGGTCATCCGCGTCATCCGCTCCGATACCGACAGGGGATCGGCACGCAACCGCGCGGCATAGTCACCCAGCCACTGCAGCAGCGACGCATGGACGGCGGCCTGGCGCGCAGGGTCGTAATACACGCCGTCCAGCACAGCGGCATCCGGACGCGTGACATCGAAGCGGATCAGCGCCCGGTAGGCCAGGGTCATGTCCATCGCTCCGTCCTGCATCAGCCCCTGCCAACGCTGGTGCAACTGCAGGTCGTCCTCGCCCGCCACGGACAGACCGAGTTTGGCGGCGACGTCGCGTCGCGTGCAGGCGGCCAACGTGACCTGGAAGGTGTCCAATCCCGCCTGCAGCGGCTGCACGTCGGCGAACAGCGGCGCCACCGCCTGCGCCAGCCGGGTGAGGTTCCAGAACACCACCTGTGGCTGGGTGCCGAACCGGTAGCGCCGCCCCTGTGCGTCGGTCGTATTGGGCGTCCACTCCGGGTCGAAATCCTCCACCCAGCCATACGGGCCGTAGTCGATGGTGAGCCCGAGCACCGACATGTTGTCGGTGTTCATCACGCCATGCACGAAGCCCACGCGCATCCAGTGCGCGACCATTTCCGCGCTGCGCCTGCACACCGCGCCAAACCATGCACCCAGCAGCGCATCATCGCTGCCCTGCAGCTCGGGGAAATCACGGGCGATGCACGCGTCGACCATCCGCTTCAGCAACACCACATCGCCGCGCGAAGCGGGAAGCTCGAAGCTGCCAAAGCGCAGGAATGAAGGCGCCACGCGGCATACGATGGCGCCAGGCTCGGCCTTTGCATGGCCGTCGTAGAACATGTCGCGCACCACACCTTCGCCGGTGCCGACCAGCGACAGCGCGCGCGTGGTCGGCACGCCCAGATGGTGCATCGCCTCGCTGCACAGGAACTCGCGTATCGACGACCGCAGCACGGCGCGGCCATCGGCCCCGCGCGAGTAGGGCGTCGGCCCTGCGCCCTTCAACTGCAGCTCCCAGTGGCGTCCGTCGGCAGCGGCCAGTTCACCCAGCGAGATCGCCCGTCCATCACCCAGTTGCCCTGCCCAATGGCCGAACTGATGGCCGCCGTAGTTAGCGGCCCACGGCTGCATGCCGGCCAGCAAGGCGTTGCCGCCGAACACCTCCGCGAACTCACTGCTTTCAACGAACGCAGCCGGCAGACCGAGCAGCGCGGCGACCTCCGGCCAGACGGCCAGGGTGCCCGGCGCGGCGACCGGGGTGGGCATGACCGCCGACCACGCGGCCCCGATCACCTCACGGCGGCGTGGCCCCTGCTCTGGATCCCCCGGCAGGGTGGCGATAAGGCGGTTGTCGAAGTGCGGCGATTGCGTATCCATGCCGACTACATGGGGATGCCCGCGCGAGCCGGCAAGTCGCCTCCTCAGCGGCCGTCCAGCGCCTTCAGGCTGCCGCCACGCGCCACGGCGTGCTGGTAGCCCGGACGCTGCTCGATGCGCTGCAGGAAGCTGCGGATCGCCGGCTTGTCGGCCAGGCCATCGCCGCGGCTGCCCGCGGCCTGCAAGGGGAAGCTCATCTGGATGTCGGCCAAGGTGAAGCGCTGACCGGCAAACCACGGGCTTTCGCTGAGCCGCTGCTCCATCCAGTCCAAATGCAGGCGACGCTGTGGCCCGACGAAGCCTTGCTCTGCCTTGTCCGCGATCGCGCGCGCGATGGGGCGGGCAAAGAACGGCATCGGCGCGTTGCGGATACGGGCCATCACCAGCGTCAGCAGCATCGGCGGCATGGCCGAACCTTCGGCGTAGTGCAGCCAATACCGGTACGCCATGCGCTCGTCACTGCCGGACGGCTGCGGCGCGGGGGAAAGCACGCGCTCCTTGTCGTAGGTATCGGCCAGGTAGTCCAGGATCGCACCGGATTCGGCCAGCATCCGCGTCCCGTCCTGCAGCACCGGGGCTTTGCCCAGCCCGTGGATCTGCTTGAGCGCGGCAGGCGCGAGCATGGTCTTGGCATCCCGCGCGTACTGCTTGAGTTCGTAGTCCAGCCCGAGCTCTTCCAGCGCCCACAGGACGCGCAGGGAACGGGAATTGTCGAGGTGGTGGACGATGCGCATGCAGGGGATCCGCGATGAAGGGTTCCCATAGCGTAGTGGGCAGCGTTTGCGCGAAGCGTGACGAACAAGGGCGTCGCCCGGCTGGAACGCGGGCAAAAAAAAACGCCGGAAGCTTTCGCTTCCGGCGTTCATAGCTACCTTAAGGTAGCAAGCGGATTAGACCGCCTGCACCTGGTCAGCCTGCATGCCCTTCTGGCCCTGCACGGCGACGAAGGTTACCTTCTGGCCTTCCTGCAGCGACTTGAAGCCGTTGCCCTGGATGGCACGGAAGTGCACGAACAGGTCCGGGCCGCTTTCCGGGGTGATGAAGCCGAAGCCCTTGGCATCGTTGAACCACTTCACGGTACCGCTCTGACGATCAGACATCTTTGAAACTCCTGAAACAATATGAAATAAATCGCAGCCACCGGATATCGGGGCCGAGACTGAGTTGCAGGCGTTGGCAAAGCGGATCGATGGAGCAGATCGTGAGATCAACTGCACCAGGCCACGATTTACGGTGACCCTAGCAAACACAGTGGGACGGACAATACGCGTGTTTGGACTAAAAAGCGATAGCGGAGACGTTCATCAAGCCCAATTCAGGCTTCCGGCGCGTTGGTGTCAGCCCCCGTGGCCTTGCCGGGGGATCCTCGCCACGGCTCCTCCAAGGTCAATCCGCTGCAGAAATGGCGCACCTCCCCGCTGAGCGGATCGCTGAATGAAAGCGTCCGGGCCAACAGTTGCAAGGGCTGGGAGTAGTCCCCCGCGTCCCGCGGAGCCAGGGTCGGGTACAGATCATCTCCCTGCAGGGGTGCCCCCAGGGCGGCCATGTGCACCCGCAGCTGGTGCTTGCGGCCCGTGACCGGGCGCAGCCGGTAACGCCAGACCGGACCGGTTCCCTCGATTACCTCCACATCGGTCTCGCTGTTGGGCGCGCCCTCCACTTCGGCCATGCGGTGGAAGGGCGTCCCGCGCTCCAAACGACTGCAGTAGCGCAGCGGAAACGCCGTCGCAGGCAGCGCAGGCGCCAACGCCTCATAGGTCTTTTCGATACGGCGCTCGCGGAACAGGCGCTGGTAGGCATCCCGGCTGCCGGGCCGCGTCGAGAACAGCACCAGGCCCGCAGTCAGCCGGTCCAACCGGTGCAGGGGCACCAGGTCTGGATTGCCAGTCGCGGCGATCAGGCGCGCCAACAGCGTCTGCTGGACGTGCCCGCCCGCCGGCACCACCGGCAGGAAGTGGGGCTTGTCGGCGACCAGCAGGTGCGCATCGTGATGCACGATGCGCTCGGCGAACGGCACGATCGGCTCGTGCGCCACCTCGCGGAAATAGCGGATCTCCAGACCGACCTGCCACGGCTGTGCAGGGTCGAGCGCCCTGCCCTGCGCATCCTGCACCCGCCCACGGCCGAACCGGTCCAGCCACTGCGCGCGACTGATCCGCGGGAAGCGCGCGCACAGCCCATCCAGCAGGCAGCCCCATGCCCCCGGCGGCAACTGCAGGCGACTGGCGGCAACGTGCGGGCACATCGGATCGGACGGCATCATGGCCCACCCATTATCATGGTGCTCTTTGTACACGGAAGCCCCATGGCCCTCACCGCCACCATCCGCAAGGCCGAGCTGCAGATCAGCGACATGGATCGCGGCTACTACGCGACCCACAACCTCACCCTCGCCCAGCACCCGTCGGAGACCGACGAGCGCCTGATGGTGCGCTTGCTGGCCTTCGCGTTGAACGAAGCGGATCGCCTGGAGTTCGGCCGCGGCCTGAGCACCGACGACGAGCCGGACCTGTGGGAGCACGACTACACCGGCGAGATCCTGCGCTGGATCGACCTGGGGCACCCGGACGAGTCGCGCATCCGCAAGGCCTGCAACCGCAGCCGGCAGGTGCAGATCGTCAACTATGCCGGCCACGCGTCGGATGTGTGGTGGCAGAAGCAGGGCAAGGCGCTGGAGCGCTTCGGCAACCTGTCGGTACTGGACCTGCCCGCCCCGTTCGTAGAACAGTGGACCACGCAGATCCAGCGCGCGATGCGCTGGAGCGTGCTGATCCAGGACACCGAAGTACAGCTGATCGCCGACCACATGCAGCTGGACGTCATTCCGGTCTGGCGCAAAACCGCCAAGGCGTGAGCGGCGTGGCGCCCCCCCGTTGCGATGTCCTGGTGATCGGTGCCGGCGCAGCCGGGCTGATGTGCGCGCTGACCGCCGGCAAGCGCGGCCGCGTGGTGCAGGTCATCGACCATGCCAACAAGGTCGGCAAGAAGATCCTGATGTCCGGCGGTGGCCGCTGCAACTTCACCAACACCGGCACCACGCCGGCCAACTTCGTGTCAGCCAACCCGCACTTCTGCAAGTCCGCGCTGGCCCGCTACACGCCCTGGCATTTCATCGACATGGTCGAGCGCCATGCCATCGCGTATCACGAAAAAGAACTGGGCCAGCTGTTCTGCGATGTGTCGTCCAAGCAGATCGTGAAGATGCTTGTCGACGAATGCCAGCAGGCCGGTGTGCAGATCCGCACGGACTGCGCGGTGCAGCGCATCGAGCGTGGCAGTGATGGGTTTCATGTGCACACCGCCGATGGCGTGATCTTCGCTGCTTCGCTGGTGGTGGCGACCGGCGGGCTGTCCATCCCCAGCCTGGGCGCCAGCGGCTTCGGCTACGAGATCGCACGCCAGTTCGGCCACGATGTCCTGCCCACCCGCGCCGGCCTGGTGCCGCTGACCCTCAGTGGTACCCACCAGCAACGCCTGGCCGACCTGGCCGGCGTGGCGCTGCCGGTGGAAGCACGCAGCAACGGGGTGTCGTTCCGCAATGCGATGCTGGTCACCCACCGCGGCATCAGCGGCCCGGCGATCCTGCAGATCTCCTCGTTCTGGCAACCGGGCGACGCGCTGGAGCTAGACCTGCTGCCTGGCCAGGATGCAGCGGACTGGCTGCGCCAGATGAAGCGCGACCGCCCGGACGCGGCGCTGCGCACGGTACTGGGCGATGTGCTGCCCAAGCGGCTGGCACAGCGTCTGTGCGAGCACTGGTTGCCGGATCGCCCGGTCAAGCAGCTGGATGAACCGCAACTGCGGCAGGCGGCGGCCCTGCTGGGCGCCTTCCCGCTGGTAGCCAGCGGCACCGAAGGCTACCGCACCGCCGAGGTCACCTTGGGCGGGGTGGATACCGCACAGGTGTCTTCGTCGACCTTCGAATCGCGGCAGGTGGACGGGCTGTATTTCATCGGCGAAGTGCTCGATGTCAGCGGCTGGCTGGGCGGCTACAACTTCCAGTGGGCGTGGGCCAGCGGACATGCCGCCGGCAGCGTGGTGTAGGCATGGCGCAGTTCCCGTCCGCCCCAGGGGCTGGCGCATGGACCTGCGGACGTGCATCGTGTATCTAATGCGCAGCTTGGGGAGCAATGAATGCAGAACTCGAATGACATCACCCTGCGCCTGGTGATCGTGGATGACAGTGGCGAGAACGCCGAAGCCATCGTGAGCGCGCTGCGCAACAGTGGCATCGCCGTCCGCCCGTCGCGCCCGCAGGACGCCGCGGAGCTGGGCCAGGTGCTGACCGCACAGGCCATCGACCTGGTGCTGGCCACGCCGTCGCAGTCGATCAGCCTGCCGCAGGTATCCCAGC
The DNA here is from genome assembly GCF_040223995.2 of Stenotrophomonas sp. WHRI 8082. Taxonomy (NCBI): domain Bacteria; kingdom Pseudomonadati; phylum Pseudomonadota; class Gammaproteobacteria; order Lysobacterales; family Lysobacteraceae; genus Stenotrophomonas; species Stenotrophomonas sp. WHRI 8082. The sequence continues at coordinate 398,063 of NZ_CP167826.1, forward strand.
AGATTGCCGCCAGCGGCAAGGATGTGCCGCTCATCCTGCTGGTGGACCACATCGAGGAAGACGCGCTGGTGGAAGCCAGTGCGCACGGCTTCCGCGCCCTCGCCCTGCGACCGCGTCCGGAGCACCTGCTGGCCGTCGTGCGCGACCAGTGGGTGGATCTGCAGGCGCGTCGCAGCCTGCGCCGCATCGAGGCGCAGATGCGCGAGACCGAGCGCCGCTGCGATGCACTGATCGCCTCGTCGCGCGACCCTATCGCGTACATCCACGAAGGCATGCACATCCGTGCCAACGAGGCCTACCTGGAGATGTTCGGCTTCGAGCATTTCGACGATGTGGAAGGCATCTCGTTGCTGGACATGGTGTCAGCGCAGCACGTTGAAGGCTTCAAACAGCTGTTGAAGGGCCTGAGCAAGGGCGAGGCGCCACCGCCGCAGTACCAAGTGGATGCGCGCCACCAGGATGGCTCCGCGTTTGCCGCCACGATGGAGTTCACCGCGGCCACTTACGAGGGTGAGACCTGCCTGCAGGTGGTGTTCCGCCGCCGCCTTGAACTGGACCCCGAACTGGCCCGCGAGGTGGAAGAGCTGCGCCAGCGCGACCAGGTGACCGGTCTGTTGAACCGGCCGACGTTCATGGTGCGCGTGGAGAACGCCGTCGCCCAGGCCGGCCGCAGCGAAGGCCGCGCCGGACTGCTGCTGGTCGAGCCGGACCACTACGCCCGGCTGCTGCCGGACTTCGGCCTGGATTCGGCCGATGCCTTGATCGCCGCCATGGCCGCCCTGCTGCAGGACACGGTGGGCGAACAGGCCGAGCTGGCGCGCTTCGGTGAACACAGCTTCGGCGTGCTGCTCGAGGGCGCCTTCGCCGATACGTCTGCACTTGCCGAGCGCATCCGCGCTGCCTACGCCGCCCATGTCTTCAGCATCGGCAACCGCTCCGCGACCGTCACCGTCAGCATTGGTGGCGTGCAGGTGGGTGAGAAGATCGCCAGCATCGGCCAGGTGTTGGCCCGCGCCACAACCTGCGTGCGGGATGCCTCCGAGCTGGGCAACACGGTGCGCATCTTCGATCCCGGCGCGACGGACCGCGTCGAGGAAGAGCGCATTGCGCGCTGGGTATCGCGCATCCGCGAGGCACTGGATGGCGATGGCTTCCAGCTGCACTACCAACCCGTGTTGAACCTGCAGGGCGAGCCGCGCGAGCTGTACGAAGCCTACCTGCGGCTGGACAACAACGGTGAACTGCAGAGCCCGGTGGCCTTCCTGGGCATCGCTGAAGAGCATGGCCTGCTGGCGGACATCAACCGCTGGGTCGTGCGTCGCGCGATCGCCGTTCTCGGCGAGCATCAGCGTGCCGGCCGAACGACCAGCATGCTGGTCAAGATCACCCCGGAATCCTTCGCTGATCCGCAGCTGATCGCAGTGCTTCACGACGAACTACGCGCCCATGGTGTGCCCGGTGAGCGGCTGTGGTTGCACACGCCGGAATCGAAGGTGTTCACCCACCTGCGCAACGCCCAGCAGTTCCTGCAGGACGTGGCACCGTTAGGCTGCCGCATCGGCCTGGAGCAGTTCGGTTCCGGCCTGGATTCGTTCCAGCTGCTGGCGCACTTCCAGCCACAGTTCCTGAAACTCGATCGTGGATTCACCCGCGACGTGGCCAGCACCCGCGAGAACTTCGAGAAGATCAAGGAAATCACGGCGCGCGCGCAGGCGGCGGACATCGCCACCATCGCCGAGTTCGTGACCGACGCCAACTCGATGACCTTGTTGTTCAGCGCCGGCGTGGATTACGTGCAGGGCGAGTTCGTCGGCGTAGCGACGCCGCGAATGGAGTTTGAGTTCGGCTGAGGCCCGGCGCTCCGGAGTACCGGTAGCGCCGAGCCATGCTCGGCGGGGCGCATCGGCGCCCGTAGACAAAAACCGCCGCGCCATGCGCGGCGGGCGGCATCAGGTCATGTCGACCAGGTTGTCGATCTTGACGTCCGGATCGACGTCGGCGTCGTAGTCCACGCCTTCCACGCCGAAGCCGAACAGACGCAGGAAATCCGCCTTGTAGCCGGCCAGATCGCTGATCTGGTACAGGTTCTCGTTGGTCACCTGCGGCCACAGCGCCAGCACGTCGGCCTGGACCTCCGGGACCATTTCCTTGTAGTCCGCACGCAGGCGGCCTTCTGCATCGATCAGGGGTACCGTGCGGCCATCGCCGTCGATCAGTTCGCGGCGCAGACGATCCACTGCCGTGCCCTCGTCCTTGCCGCCGTAAAGGATGTCGTACAGCACATCCAGCTGCTCGATGCAGCCTTCGTGCGTGCCTTTTTCCTTCATCACCTTGAACAGCAGCGAGAGGTACAGCGGCATGGTCGGGATGGCCGAGCTGGCTTGGGTGACCACTGCCTTCAGTACCGATACGCGCGCGTCGCCGCCGATCTTCGCCAGCTTCTCGCGCAGGCCCAGCACCTTCAGGTCCAGGTCTTTCTTGGCCGCGCCGATACTGCCGTTCCAGTAAATGGCCTGGGTGATCTCTTCGCCGACGTAGGTGAACGCGGTGGTGGTGCAGCCGTTGGCGAGCACGCCCGCATCGGCCAGCGCATCGATCCACATCTGCCAGTCTTCGCCGCCCATCACGGCCACGGTGCCGGCGATCTCTTCGTCGGTAGCCGGTTCGAGGTGCGTCTCGGTCAGCTTTTCCTTGTCGGTATCCAGCCCACGCAGGGTGATCGGCGCGCCGATCGGCTTCAGCGTGGAATTGATCACTTCGCCGGTCTTGGGGTGTCGGCGGCGCGGCGAGGCCAGGCTGTAGACCACCTGGTCGACTTCACCCAGGTCGGCCTTGATCGTCGCGATGACTTGCGCCTTGACCTCATCGGAAAACGCATCGCCGTTGATGCTCTTGGCATACAGCCCGGCCTGGTCTGCGTATTTGTGGAACGCGGCCGAGTTGTACCAGCCGGCACTGCCCGGCTTGGTTTCGCTGCCGGGCTTTTCAAAGAAGACGCCCAGGGTGGCGGCGTCGCTGCCGAAGGCGGCGGTGATGCGCGCAGCCAGGCCATAGCCGGTGGAGGCGCCGATCACCAGCACGCGCTTGGGACCGTTGACGATCCTGGGCTTGCTGCTGATGTAGTCGATCTGCTGCTTGACCGCCGCATCGCAGCCGGTGGGATGGGTGGTGACGCAGATGAAGCCGCGGATGCGCGGTTTGATGACCATGGATACCTCGGTGTGGGACAGGCGCAACGCGGAGGCGCGCATACGCTTAACGCTGGAATCGTAGTGTGCGGGGGGATTATGCACAACCGACGGCGGCGTATGCAGGCGCCTGCGCTGATGAGGTCGGAGGGCCCGCGCGGGACACGCCGCAAGTACGTCCATGTAGGCTACCGTTCGGCTCCTGCCTCACAGTGTCCCGCACGGACCCTCCGACCTCCTCCGGATGGTTTCCTGCTCGCCGCGGTGTGTGCGGGTGGGGAGGCGCAAAGCAAAAAAAAAGAGCCGCACTTTCGTGCGGCTCTCTTGTTCAACTGCTGCGGGGACGGTTACGGGCGGCGGGCGAGCGCTTCCACGTCCTTGGTCTTGGGCAGCAGGTCCTGCTTGGTCACCGCGAGGACGCCCATGGTCAGCAGCGGGCAGGCGATGAAGATCGAGGACAGCGTGCCGATCACCGCGCCGATCATCTGGCTCAGGGCCAGTCCTTCCAGCGAACCGCCGCCGTAGATGTACAGCGCCAGCACGGACAGGAAGAACACCAGCGAGGTGATGATGGTGCGCGACAGGGTCTGGTTGATCGAACGGTTCATCACTTCCAGCGGCTCGACGCGCAGGCTGCGGAAGTTTTCACGTACGCGGTCGAAGACCACGATGGTGTCGTTGATCGAGAAGCCCATCACCGACAACAGGCCGGCCAGTACGGTCAGGTCGAACTCGCGGCCGCTCAGGGAGAAGTACCCCGCCACCACCAGCACGTCGAACAGCGTCGTGATGATGGCGACCACGGCGAACTTCCACTCGAAGCGGAAACCGATGTAGATCAGGAAGCCGACCAGCACAAACAAGGCCGCGTACAGGCCGTTCAGGGCCAGCTCCTTGCCGACCTGCGGGCCGACGAACTCCGAGGACAGCACGGTCGCCGCGTTGCCTTCCAGCGACACGGCGGTACGTACAGCTTCCGCGGTGCGGTTGTTGGCATCGCCGGCGCTTTCGCCTTCTGCCTGTGCCTGCGGCTGCAGGCGGATCAGCAGGTTGCTGCCGCTGCCGAAGCTCTGCACCTGGGCACCGCCGTACCCGGCGGTCTCCAGGTGTTCGCGAACGGCATCGACGTCGGCCGGGCGGTCAAAACGCACTTCCACCACGGTGCCACCGGTGAAATCCAGTGCGTAGTTGAAGCCTTTTCCGATGATGCTGCCCAAGGCCACGATGAACACCAGGACGGCAACGCCGATGGCGATCCAGCGGGTGCGCATGAAATCGAACTTTGTATCGTTCGGGATCAGGTGGAGCGGAAACAATTTCATGGTATCGATCCTTTTCCCGTCAGATGGCCAGGGACTTGAGCTTCTTGCGACGGCCATACAGCAGCACGGCAAGGGCACGGGAAACGGTGATCGCGGTGAACATCGAGGCGATGATGCCCACGACCATCGTCACCGCGAAGCCCTTCAACGGGCCGGTACCGAACGCATACAGCGCCACGCCGGCCAGCATGCCGGTCAGGTTGGCGTCGAGAATGGTGCCCGATGCCTTTTCGTAACCGGCCACGATGGCGGCCTTGGCCGGCATCCCGGCGCGCAGCTCTTCACGTATGCGCTCGTTGATCAGCACGTTGGCGTCCACCGACAGGCCGATCGACAGGGCCAGACCGGCAAAGCCGGGCAGGGTCATGGTGGCGCCGAACAGCGACATCACCGCAACCACGATCAGCAGGTTGAACAGCATCGCCACCGAGGTGATGACGCCGAACATGCGGTAATACACGGTGAAGAACACCAGCGTGAACAGGAAGGCGAAGCCCACTGCGGTCACACCGCGCTGCACGTTCTCGGCACCCAGGCTCGGGCCGACGATCTTTTCTTCGACGAAGTCCATCGGCGCGGCCAGCGAGCCGGATTTCAGCATCTTCGCCAGGTCTTCGGACTCACGCTTCTCCAGGCCGGTGGTCTGGAAGTTCTTGCCGAACACACCGTTGATGTTGGCCACCGAGATGACCTCTTCCTTGACCCGGAAGCTGCGCACTTCCTTGCCGTCCACGGTCTCGACGCTGGGGATGCGCTCGGTGTAGACCACGGCCATCGGCTTGTTCACGTTGGCGCTGGTGAAGTCGAACATGCGCTGCCCGCCGACATTGTTCAGCGTCACGCTGACCGCCGCCGCACCGTTCTGGTCGGTGGTGGCCTGCGCGGCGACCATCTGGTCACCGGTGACGATCACGCGCTTGGACAGCAGCTCCGGGCGGCCATCGCGGCGGTGGTACACCTTCGCTTCCGGCGGAATGCGGCCGGTATCGATGGCGTCCTGTGCATTGCCTTCCACCACGGCGCGGTATTCCAGCGTCGCGGTGGCACCGATCATGCGCTTGGCTTCGGCCGTATCCTGCACACCCGGCAGCTGCACGACCACGCGGTCGGCACCCTGGCGCTGGATGATCGGCTCGGCCACGCCCAGCTGGTTGACGCGGTTGCGCAGGGTGTTGACGTTCTGCTCGATGGCGCCGTTGGCGATCGCGGTCAACTCGGCGTCGGGCATGCTCACCGTGACGCGGTTGCCGGTGACTTCATAGCCCAGCGTCGGCTGCGACTTGAACAGCGCATCACGCGCACGCAGGCCGGCGCCCTCGCCCGCTGACGGGCTGAGGTTGGCCACGATGGTGTTGTCACCACGGCGCTCGACGGACTGGTACGGGATACGCGCATCCCGCAGGCTGGTGCGCACGTCTTCAGTGTAGGAATCCAGGCGCTTGTCCAGCGCGGCCTTCTGATCGACCTGCAGCACGAAGTGCACGCCGCCCTGCAGATCCAGGCCCAGCGTCATCGGGCGTGCGCCCAGGTTGGACAACCAGTCCGGCACGGTGGACGCCAGGTTCAGCGCGACCACGTAGTCCTCGCCGACGCTCTGCTTGAGCACGTCGTTGGCGGCGGTCTGGGCCTGGATGTCCGGCAGGCGGACGATCAGGTTTTCACCTTCCACTTCCGCCGCCATCGGCGTGACACCGGCTGCCTTCAGGTCAGCCAGCACGCGATCGCGCAACGCGCTGTCGACCAGTCCGCCACGGTTGGCCGTGATCTGGACGGCCGGGTCTTTCTGGTAGATGTTGGGCATCGCGTACAGCGCACTGATCGCCAGGACGATCAGGATGACGACGTACTTCCAGCGTGGAAATTCGAGCATTGCTAGGGTCCCGCGCGGCGCCATCCCCGGCGCCGCGGTTGTACTTCGAAAAGGGAGTGGCTCAGACGGCCGACTTCAGGGTGCCGGCCGGCAGCACGTTGCCGACAGCGCCCTTCTGCACGCGGATGCGCACGTTGTCGGCCACTTCCAGGGTGACGAAGTTGTCACCGATGTCGGTGACCACACCGGCAATGCCGCCATTGGTCAGCACTTCGTCGCCGCGCTTGATCTTCTCCAGCATGGCCTTGTGCTCCTTCTGCCGCTTCATCTGCGGGCGGATCATCAGGAAGTACATGATGGCGATCAGGATGACCGGGAACAGCAGGGTGGTCATGGTGAAACCCTGCGGTTGGCCGCCGGCGGCCTGTGCGTGGGCGGCGGGAATCAGGAAAGCAAGCAGGTTCATCAAGAAGTCCTTTGGTTGGGCGGCACTCCGCTCCCTCAGGGAACCGGGCGCGACCGCAGATCGGTGTCAGCCGTGAAGTATGCCACGGGCCCAGGGATTCGTCCTTGGGCCCTTCGGCAGGGGTGTCGCCGCTTACAGCGGTGGTGCGGCGGCGCCCCGGGCCGCGTAGAAAGACCCGCGGAATGCGTCGAAGGTTCCCGACGCGATGGCCGCGCGCATGTCCGCCATCAGCTTTTCGTAATAGAAGAGGTTGTGGATGGTCCCCAGCATCGGCGCCAGCATCTCGTTGCAGCGGTCCAGGTGGCGCAGGTACGAACGCGTGTAGCCCCCGCTGCAGGCAAAACAGCCGCAGCCCGGCTCGATCGGGTCCATGTCGCGCTCATATCGTGCATTGCGGATGCGGACCGTGCCGGTGGAGGTGAAATAGTGGCCGTTGCGGGCGTTGCGGGTGGGCATCACGCAATCGAACATGTCCACGCCACGGGCCACGCCTTCCACCAGATCCTCCGGTCGACCCACGCCCATCAGGTAGCGCGGGCGGTCCGCCGGCAGCTCCGGGTGCAGGTGGTCCAGCATGGCATTGCGTTCATGTTCCGGCTCACCCACGGCGAGTCCGCCAATGGCGTAACCGTCGAAACCGATCTGCTGCAGGGCCTCGGCCGAACGGCTGCGCAGGCCGGTATGCACCCCGCCCTGGACGATGCCGAACAGCGCCGCGTCGTTTTCCAGCGCGTCGTGTGCGTCACGGCTGCGCTGTGCCCAGCGCAGGCTCAGCTCCATCGAACGCCGGGCGACATCCTCGGTCGCGGGGTACGGGGTGCACTCGTCGAAGATCATCACGATGTCCGAATCGAGCACCTTCTGGATCTTCATGCTCTCTTCGGGGCCCAGGAACACCCGCGCGCCGTCGGTCGGCGAAGAGAAGGTCACGCCCTGCTCGGTGATCTTGCGGCGGTGGGCCAGCGAAAACACCTGGAAACCACCGGAATCCGTGAGGATCGGTCCATCCCAGCGCGCGAAGCCGTGCAGGCCGCCGTGGTCGGCGATGACGTCCAGGCCCGGGCGCAGATACAGGTGGAAGGTGTTGCCGAGGATGATTTCCGCGCCCAGCGCACGCACCTGGTCAGGAAAGATCCCCTTCACCGAGCCATAGGTGCCGACCGGCATGAAGGCGGGCGTTTCCACCGTACCGCGCGGGAACGTGAGGCGGCCGCGGCGGGCACGGCCATCCGTGGTCTGGAGCTGGAACTGCAGTCGGGACATGATGCGGGTGCTTGGACAGATAGCTGTCCATTATCCCGCACTTTCCGGTTGACCGCGAAAAGCATGGCGCCTCGGATGTCTGGGAGGGGCGCGGCTACGGCCGGCAGCAGGCCGGCTGCCTTTCATCCCCCACCCACCGCACGGGTGCTCTTCGCCTGCCGCATCCAGCCCTCTGTCCGGCGAGCCGGGGACAGGCCCCACGGGACCGTTGGAGCCCCGGACGGGCGGAAACGAGCCTCCATGGATGGATTCACGGCGTGTCCCGTGGGGCCTGTTCCCGGCTCGCAGCGCGGCGACACAGAAACGCGCAGACCAACGGAAAACCGATCAGCCCTGCGGGAACAACAACATCGCATCGCCGTAGCTGAAGAACCGGTAGCGCTGCGCGATCGCATGCCGGTAGGCTTCGAACACCCGCTCTTTGCCGGCGAACGCGGAAATCATCATCAACAGCGTGCTTTCCGGCAGATGGAAGTTGGTCACCATCGCATCCACGCTGCGGATCCGGTAACCGGGGGTGATGAAGATCTGCGTCTCCCCCGCAAACGGCAGCAGTTCGCCGTCGCGCATCGCGCTTTCCAGTGCACGCACCACCGTCGTGCCGACGCCGATCACCCGTCCACCGGCCTCGCGCGTGCGCCGCACCTGCTGTACCAGCTCCGCGCCCACGTTCAGCCACTCGCGGTGCATCACATGATCCTTCAGGTCATCCACCCGTACCGGCTGGAAGGTGCCTGCGCCGACGTGCAGCGTCACATGGCCGAATTCCACGCCCTTGGCCCGCAGGGCATCCAGCAGCGCATCATCGAAATGCAGCCCCGCCGTCGGCGCCGCCACCGCCCCTACTTCACGGGCGAACACCGTCTGGTAGCGCTCGCGATCGTCCAGCCCCGGCTCGCGCTGGATATACGGCGGAAGCGGCAGGCGACCGGCATGCAGCAGCCATTGCTCCAGCGCCTCGGGCACATGGAACTGCAGCACGTAGAACTCGCCGTCGCGCCCCAGCACTTCCGCCTCGCCGCCGGCATCCAGGGCAATCCGGCTGCCCGGCTTCGGCGTCTTGCTGGCCCCGACCTGCGCCCGGGCCTGCTGTGCGCCCAACAGCCGTTCGATGAGGATCTCCACCCGCCCACCGGTGGCCTTCTGGCCGAACAGCCGCGCCGGGATCACCCGCGTATCGTTGAACACCAACAGGTCGCCCGCGCGCAGCAGCTCCGGCAGGTCATGCACATGTGCATCGGCCAGCGCGCCCGGCACGGGCGGCACCAGCAACAGACGACTGGCGGAGCGCTCGGCCAGCGGCGCCTGGGCAATCAGTTCAGCAGGAAGTTCGTAGTGGAAGTCAGACTTCTTCAAGGGAACACGCGGCAACAGGTCGGCAATGGCGCGCATTGTACGACCGGCCGCCGCCAGACCGCGATGCAGGAGCCCAACGGCCGCGAAAATGCTGCCATGCAGCAGCGAACGCACGGGGTTATCGCGCAAAAAGGCGCGTGCTAGCATCGAATCAGAAGTCCGAATGCACGAGCCATCATCCAACGCGCGCGCTTGCCGCGCGTTGTGCTTTTCCGGGGCCGTGCGACCTATCGTTTCAGGAGACCTGCAATGAGCTTCATCGAACGCCTCGCCCCCCTTCGCGCCCAGCCCGGCACCCGCCTGACCACCGGCCTGGATGACGCCACGCTGGAGCAGCTGGCCGCGAGCCACCCGTCGCTGGTGGCTGCAATGGACGCCGCTGCTGCGGAATTTTCCCGGGTACAGGCGGAGCTGGGCGAGCTGCTGGCGCTGGACGAACAAGCGCAGATCGACGCCATGCAGGACGGCTTCATCAACTTCTATGCCGATGACGCAGTCACCCCGTACGTGGCGCTGACCGCGCGCGGACCGTGGGTGGTCACCTTGAAGGGCGCAGTGCTGTACGACGCGGGCGGCTACGGCATGCTCGGTTTCGGCCACACCCCGGACGCCGTGATCGACGCCATGGCCCAGCCCCAGGTGATGGCCAACATCATGACCCCCAGCCTGTCGCAACAGCGCTTTGTCCGCGCGTTGCGTGCAGAGATCGGCCACCGTCGCGGCGGCTGCCCGTTCACCCGCTTCATGTGCCTCAATTCCGGCTCGGAAGCGGTCGGCCTTGCCGCGCGCATCGCCGATGTGAACAGCAAGCTGCAGACCGACCCGGGTGCCCCGCATGCGGGCGCGACGGTGAAGCGCGTGGTGATCAAGGGCAGCTTCCACGGCCGTACCGACCGCCCTGCCCTGTACTCCGATTCCAGCCGCCGTACGTACCAGCAGTACCTGGCGAGCTACCGCAGCGAAGACTCGGTCATCGCGATCGCACCGTATGACGAGGCCGCCCTGCGCGCCGTGTTCGACGACGCGGGCCGCAACAACTGGTTCATCGAAGCGGTCTTCCTGGAACCGGTGATGGGCGAAGGCGATCCGGGCCGTTCGGTGCCACCGGCGTTCTATGCCCTCGCCCGCGAACTGACCCGCGCGCACGGCAGCCTGCTGCTGCTGGACTCGATCCAGGCCGGCCTGCGCGCGCACGGCGTCCTGTCGGTGGTGGATTACCCGGGCTTCGAGGGCCTGGACCCGCCGGACATGGAAACCTACTCCAAGGCGCTGAACGCCGCACAGTACCCGTTGTCGGTGCTGGCAGTGAATGAACGCGCTGCGCAGCTGTACCGCAAGGGCATCTATGGCAACACGATGACCAGCAACCCGCGGGCACTGGACGTGGCCTGCGCCACGCTGGCCCAGCTGACGCCGGAGGTCCGCCGCAACATCGCCGAGCGCGGGGCGGAAGCAGTGCAGCGGCTGGAACAGCTGAAGGACGAACTGGGCGGCCTGATCACCAAGGTCCAGGGCACCGGCCTGCTGTTTTCCTGCGAGCTGGCCCCACAGTTCAAGTGCTATGGCGCCGGCTCCACCGAAGAGTGGCTGCGCCGTCGCGGCGTCAACGTCATCCACGGCGGCGAGCGCTCGCTCCGCTTCACCCCGCACTTCGGCATGGACAGCAGCGAGTTGCAGCTGCTGGTCGGCATGATCGGCCGCGCCCTGCGCGAAGGCCCGCGCCGCGAAGAGGCCGAAGCCGCCTGAAAATGCGAAAATGGGGACGGAGGGAATTAATTCTGATTAATTCCCTCCGTCCCCATTTTGTCGTTATTTGCAGGAAATCCCATGAAGTCCATTTGTGTTTACTGCGGGTCCAACGCAGGCAGCAAGCCCATCTACAGCGAACGCGCCGCCGCGCTGGGTGAACGTATCGCCCGCGACGGGCTGCGCCTGGTCTATGGCGGTGGCAATGTCGGCCTGATGGGCACGGTGGCCAACGCGGTGATGGAGGCCGGCGGTGAAGTCACCGGCGTGATACCGCAGCAGCTGGCGGACTGGGAAGTCGCCCACCGCGGCCTGACCTCCCTGGAAATCGTGGGCTCGATGCATGAGCGCAAGTCGCGCATGTTCGACCTGTCCGACGCCTTCGTCGCCTTGCCCGGCGGCTTCGGCACCATGGAAGAGATCTTCGAGATGCTGACCTGGCGCCAGCTGGGCATCGGCAGCAAGCCCTGCGCTTTCCTCGATGTCGACGGCTTCTACGCCCCGCTGATCGGCATGATCGACCGCATGGTCGACGAGCGCTTCCTGCACCCCGCCCAGCGCGCCGACCTGTGGTACGGCTCGGACATCGACGAGATGCTGGAATGGATGCGCCACTACGAGCCCGCCCAGGCCTCCAAGTGGATCGATGAGAAGCGCCGCAAGGCACTGGTCCCGTAAACACGAAAAAAAGGGGACGGAGGGGATTAAGTCGCATTCGGCCACGGACGTGGTCGAATGCGACTTAATCCCCTCCGTCCCCTTTTTTGCTTCAGCGCGGGGCGGGGCGGCCGAGAAGGTAGCCTTGGCCGTAGTCGCAGCCCAGGCCGAGCAGTATCTGGCGTTGGCTCTCGGTTTCGATGCCTTCGGCGATCGTGTCGATGCCCAGCGTGCGGGCCAGTGACACCACGCCTTCGACCAGCGCCAAGGTGCTCTTCGCCTCCGGTCCGTTCAGGCCGGCGATGAAGCTCTGGTCGATCTTCAGCGTGGTGATCGGGAAACGGTGCAGGTAGGACAGCGCGGAGAATCCCGTGCCGAAGTCGTCCAGCTGTACGAGGATGCCGCGCTCGCGCAGCGCCTGCAGCACGCGCAGGGTGCGCGGGCCGTCATCGAGCAGGGCCACTTCGGTGATTTCAAGCCGCAGGCGGTGCGGGTCGGCGTTGAACGCTTCGATCAGCCCGAACAACCGTTGACTGAAATCGGCAGAACGGAAATGCCGCGGCGACACGTTCACCGATACATACCCGCTGCCGCCGTGCGCCAGTGCGGCGATCACCTGTTCGTAGATCAGCCAGTCCACCTGTTCGATCAGGCCACTGCCTTCGCTGAGGTCGAGAAAGGCCCCCGGCAACAGCACCCCCCGCGTTTCGTGCTGCCAACGCAGCAGCGCCTCGTAGCCGACGATCTCGCCATCACACAGGCGAACGATCGGCTGGTAGTACGGCATGAAATCGTGGTTGATGATCGCCCGGCGCAGGTCGGATTCCAGGTCCAGGCTGCGCATCGCTTGTTCGCGCATGTCTTCATCGAAGATCGCGCAGCGGTCGTGGCCCTGTGCCTTGGCCCGGTACATCGCCGCGTCGGCATCGCGCAGCAGCTCTTCGCCGCGGTGGTAGCGGCTGTTCCACAGCGCGATGCCCAGGCTGCCCGACGGGAACAATTCGCGCCCTGCCACCCACATCGATTCCTGCAGCGCCAGCAGCATGCGCTGCGAGAACTCGAGTGCCTGCGCAAGCCCCTGCGGACACTGCAGCAGGATGGCGAACTCGTCGCCGCCCAAGCGTGCCACCACGTCGTCGGCCCCCAGCATCGAGACGATGCGCCGGGCCACTTCGACCAGCATCTGGTCGCCCGCCGCATGCCCGATGCTGTCATTCACCAGCTTGAAGCGGTCCAGGTCCAGGAACAGCACGGCAAACTCGCCGCCCTCGCCCTGCCGTGCGCGTGCAAGCGCGTCCTCCAGTCGATCCAGCAGGTGAATGCGGTTGGGCAGGCCGGTCAGGCCGTCGTGCATGGCCTGGTGGGTCAGCCGCTGCTCGGCGCGCAGCCGTTCGGCGATCTGCCCGAGCAGCTTTTCGTTGACATCGGCCAGCTCGCGCGTGCGCTCTTCCACGCGCTGCTCCAGCCCGGCGTGGGCAAGCCGCAGGCGCTCCTGGTCGCGCTGCCGCGCCAACCCGGCGCCGATGTTCTGCGCCACGAACGTCAGCAGCCGCTGATCATTCGGAGTGAATCCCACATCCGCGCTGTAGCTCTGTACGACGATCACACCAACCACCTCGTCGTCGCGCAGCAGCGGCACACCCAGCCAGCACTGCGAGCGCACTCCGGATTCGCGTATCTGCCCCGCCTCGATCATCGCATCGATAGCCGCGCGCGCAGCGAGCAGCGGCTTGCGCTCACGCACGACGTGTTCGGTCAGTCCCTGGCTGAAAGCGCGCGGCGCCCGCAACGTGGTGTATTCGTCCACCGAGTACACGAACTCCAGTCCGTCACCCGCTTCGTTCACCAGCGCGATGTAGAAATTGCGTGCATCCAGCAGCGTGCCGACGATGCCGTGCACCTGCGCATGGAACTGCGAGAGGCTCTCGGCTTTCATCGCCAGTTCGGCGATGCCGTACAACGCGGCCTGCAGTTTTTCCGCACGCCGACGTTCGAACACTTCATCCTGCAGGCTGCGGTTCGCCCGCTGCAGTTCCAGCGTGCGCCGTTCCACCTGCCGCTCCAGCTGCACCTGCGCCTGGCGCCGGTCCATCGCGGTCTGCACGTGCTGGGCCACAAAGCCGAGCAACGCGCGATCCGCATCCCCATAGCGATCATGCTGGTCGTAGCTCTGCACCACGATGGCGCCGCATACCCGGCCGTCGCGCAGCATCGGCACGCCCAACCAGTCCAGGCTTTCCGGTCCGCGCCAGTGCTGTGCATCCTGCCCGACGCTGGCGAGCAGCTGCCGCGATGGACCACTCAGCGCCTGCCCGTGTTGCAGCAGCGCGAAGGTCAGGCTGCCGGGCATCTCGCTTTCCGCATAGGTGCGCGAGGCATCGGCGACGAAGTCATCGATCTGATCAGCGAAGTACAGAAATCGTATCGTCCTGCGCACATCGTCGTATTCCACGATGAAGCAGTTGTGCGCGTACATCAGGGTGTTCAGCACGCGGTGGACATGGCGCAGCATCTCGGCCATTTCCAGCTCGGCCCCGGACAGGTCCGCGATTTCATACAGCGCCTGCTGCAGCCGCTTGCCGTCTTCCAGCACGTGGATCTGCGCGTCCTGGCGGGCCTGCCGCACCGCCGCCTGCAATGTTTCGCGGGCGACCGGCCACCAACCCGGCGGAACGCTCTGCGCATCCACCTGCAGGCCCAGTCGTGCACCGGCGTGCTGCCACTGCTGGTGCCGATCGTCGCAGACGCCGACCTTGGCCCAGTCCGCTGTACTGCAGGGCGCGCCGTCGCAGGGGAACCCCTGCATTCCCTCGCCCAGCAGCGGGTCGTTCCAGTACGCCTGCAGCGTCGCGCCCGCCGGCAGCAGCCCGTGCAAGGCCTGCAACACCCCGGCCGTCACCACGGCGTCGCCTGGTGTTTCCATCAATGGCGCAACGATCTGGCTGGACAACATGACGACCCCATGGCGCGGGAATTCCCGACACCTCCCCTTGACGCGGAGCATAGCGCTTTCCACCCCCGGAAATGGAGCCCTGCAACCCCTCTGCCCCCCCTCGTCCGTTAGGGAGGGAGACATGTCCATTCCTCGCCCGTTGCTTGCCGCCCCCGCCTCCGGCACGACCCGCTATGCGTCGTCGCGGGCAGGCCTTACCCTGTGCGCCGTGGACACTGCCGCATTGCCAACCGATGAAGCCTTGATGCTCGCCTGGGCCGGCGGCGACCTGCCCGCGTTCCAAGCCCTGTATGAGCGTCACCGGCGCAAGCTGCATGGCTTCCTGCTGCGGCAACTGCGCGATCCCGGCCTGGCTGAAGAAATGTTCCAGGACGTGTGGCAGCGGGTCATCGCGGCCCGTGCCGGCTGGCAGCCCGACGCCGCCTTCGGCACGTGGCTGTTCCGCATCGCCCATAACCGGCTGAACGACCATTGGCGCGCGTCCCGCCACCGCCCGCCTGCGCCGTACGATGCTGACGCACGGGTGGAGGCCGTGGTGGATGGGCACACGCCTGAAACCGAGCTCAGCGGGTTTGAACAGCGCCGGCGCGTGCAGCAGGCGATGGATGCCCTGCCGCCCGACCAGCGCGAGGTGCTGCTGCTGCGCCTGGAGCAGGAGCTGAGTCTGGAAGAGATCGGCCAGATCACCGGCGTTGGCCGGGAAACCGTGAAGTCGCGGCTGCGTTACGCGATGGACAAATTGCGCGCAGGATTGACCCCATGACCGGCTCCGACCTGAATCGCCACGATCCGCTGACGGCCGAAGAGCGCGAGATGGCCAAGCTGCTGGGTGGCCGCTTGGACAAGGCGCCCCCGCCTGCGGTGGATGCCGCCGTGCTGGCGGCCGCCCGCGCGGCGGTGCTAGACGATCGTGGCAGGTATGACGCGGCCCCTTCAGCGCCATCCGATGCACCCACCCCGCGCCTGCAGCACCGTCGCCCGCGCTGGCCTGCCGTGTTCGGCGTGGCCGCTTCGGTGGTGTTCGCCGTCGGCCTGGCCTGGCAGCTGCGTCCCGAGCCGCCGCAGGCCCCCGCCCGCGTCGAGGCGGCACCCGCGCCGGCCTCTGCAGCGGCAGACAGCAGCGCGCCCGCTGCGCGCCCTGCGCAGGCCGACGAAGCGGCCGACGCATCGGCCGTGATGCAGGCTGATGAGCGGCCGGCGGCACAACCCGCTGCCCCCGCAGAAGCGACACGGCAAGCACGCAGGGCGCCCGAGCCGGCCCTCGCACCCGAAGCCGCCCCGGCGCCCCCACCTGTCGTTGCAGAACCGGCGCCACGTGAGCGCGCGGTGCCGCACGCGCATCCGCTTCCCGCGCCTCCGCTTCCCGCACCTTCCGCCGCGCCTGCGCCTGCACGCGCCGATGCGTACGCCGCAGCGCCGGCTGCCGCGATGGAAGCGGATGCCGCAGAGCCACGCGCAGCCGACGTCGAATCGTCCTCTTCGCGTACCGCACGTAGCCTGCGCGCCGCGCCGGAAAATGCGCAGGCCAACAACCCGCAGGCCTTCGCGCAGCGCAAGCAGGCGGCATCGCTGAGTGCCGAAGCCGTGCAGGACGCCGTGCTGGCCGACGCGCAGCTGACACGCCGCCAATGGCTGCAGAAGATCCGCCATCGCCGCGACGCAGGGGACGTCGATGTCGCCCGCGCCAGCCTGGAGCGCTATCTGTTCCAGTATCCGGAAACGCGCCTGCCGCGCGACCTGCAGCCGCTGCTGGCCGATTGACGGTCTGACCGCCCACCCGGCCCAGCGCGAGCCGGCGCGGTAACATTGCACGGATGCCTGACACCCTCGCCGCTGCCGTCCACCATAGTCTGGAGATCAAGCACAGCCGCTTCATCGCGCACGCCGCACCCATCGGCGATGCCAGCGATGCGCTCGCGTTCCTGCAGCATGTCGCGGTGCCCGACGCCACGCATAACTGCTGGGCCTACCGGCACGGCAACGAATATCGCTCCAGCGATGACGGGGAACCTGCAGGCACGGCCGGCCGGCCGATCCTGGCGGCGATCGACGGACAAGGCTTCGACCGGATCATGGTGGTGGTGATCCGCTGGTATGGCGGCATCAAGCTGGGTGCCGGCGGACTGGTGCGGGCCTATGGCGGCACGGCAGCCGAGTGTTTGCGCATCGCGCCACGCCTGCCGCTGATCGCGTTGGCGCAGCTGCACATCCGTGCCGGGTTCGACGACCTGGGCGCGCTGCACGCGGCCTTGGCGGCGCACAATGCCTTGAAGCTGGACGAATCGTTCGACGCCGACGGGGTCGCCATCCGCATCGAACTGCCCGTTGACCAGTGCGACGCATTGAAAACGCGCCTGCGCGACGCCACCCGTAACCGGGTACGCCTGCTGCAACCTTCCGAGTGCCCCACCGATGACTGACGCCGCCCCGCCCCGCCCCACCCTCAAGCGCCTTGGCAGCCTCAGTACGCTGTGGCCGTTCGTACGCCGCCACGCGGGGCTGTTCAGCGCTTGGCTGGCCGCCTTGGCGGTGTCGTCGGCGGCAACGCTCAGCCTGCCGCCGGCGGTGAAGCAGATGATCGACCACGGCTTCACCGGTGGCGGCCAGATCAACCGCGCCTTCGCCCTGCTGATGCTGGTGGCGGTAGTGATGGCGCTCGCCACGGCGGCGCGCTTCTTCTTTGTTTCATTGCTGGGCGAAAAAGTCGTCGCTGACCTGCGCGCGCAGTTGTATGGGCACCTGATCACCCTGGGGGCCGGCTTCCATGACCGCAATCGCAGCGGCGAACTGGTGTCGCGCCTGACCGCGGACAGCGAACTGCTGCGCAGCGTGATCGGCTCCACCATGTCCGTCGCCCTGCGCAGCAGCGTGACCGTGGTCGGCAGCCTGGTGATGCTGTTCGTGACCAGTCCGCGGTTGGCCGCCTGGGCCCTGCTGGGCATTCCGCTGGCGGTGCTGCCGATCATCATCGGGGCGCGCCGCCTGCGCGGGATCTCACGCGACAGCCAGGACCGCATCGCCGATGCCAACAGTCTGGCGGCCGAAACACTGGGCGCCGTGCGCACCGTACAGTCACATGCGCGCGAACCCTACGAACAGGGTCGCTTCGGCGTGGCACTGAGCGATTCGATCCGCGCCGCGAAGCGCCGCATCCGCGCGCAGTCGCTGGTCACGGCCAGCGCCATCCTGCTGGTGTTCGGCGCCATCGTCGGCGTGCTGTGGCTGGGCGCGCACGATGTCATCGCCGGTCGTCTGACGGCCGGTACGCTCGGGCAGTTCGTGCTGTACGCGCTGATTGGCGGCGGCTCGGTCGGCGCGCTGGCCGAAGTCTGGAATGAGCTGCAACGTGCGTCAGGCGGCATGGGCCGGATCAGCGAACTGCTGCAGGAAGACGTTGAGATCCGCGCCCCTGACACGCCCACCGCGCTGCCGGTACCGCTGCGCGGCGAGATCCATTTCGACGATGTCGTGTTCCATTACCCGCAGCGCCCGGACACGCCGGCGCTGGAGCATTTCAGCCTGCACGTGCGGCATGGTGAAACCGTGGCGCTGGTCGGTCCTTCCGGCGCCGGCAAGAGTACGGTGCTGCAGCTGCTGCTGCGTTTCCATGATCCGCTTTCCGGTGCGATCACCGTTGATGGCATCGACCTGCGTGCGATGGACCCGGCATCCCTGCGTGCGCAGCTGGCCCTGGTGCCGCAGCAGCCCACGCTGTTTGCCTCCAGTGCACGGGACAACATCCGCTACGGTCGGCTGGACGCGAGCGACGCTGAAGTGGAAGCGGCCGCACGCGCCGCCGAAGCGGACGACTTCCTGCGTGCGTTGCCCGAAGGCTACGCGAGCGAGCTGGGCGAGCGTGGTGCGCGCCTGTCCGGTGGGCAGCAGCAGCGCATCGCCATCGCCCGCGCGTTGCTGAAGGATGCCCCGATCCTGTTGCTCGACGAAGCGACCAGCGCCTTGGACGCGCAGAGCGAGCGGGCGGTGCAGCAGGCACTGGAACGCCTGATGGCGGGACGCACCACGCTGGTCATCGCGCATCGCCTGGCGACCATCCTCAAGGCCGATCGGATCGTGGTGATGGACCATGGACGAATCATCGCCCAAGGCACGCATGAGCAGTTGCTGGCCGAAGGCGGCTTGTACGCGGACCTGGCGAAACTGCAGTTCATCGATTGACCACGCGCGGCTAACGAGTGGCGGCGCACGCTGGCGCCGCATGTTCGATGATTGAAGGAGGTAGACGATGTCATTCCGTCAGTTTCCCGCCACCGATTCGGATGGCGAAAGCCGCATCATTCTTGAATTCAAGCCCGACGAGGCGGCAGCAGCGGCGAGCGCGGTAGAACCGCGTTACGAACTGGAAGACGGCCGCGCGCTGGTCCGCAAGGGGCGGGAGTTCGTAACGCCCGGTGGCGATGTGCGCCTGAGCATCTGAGCTGAGAAAACGGTAGCGCCAAGCCATGCTCGGCGGGGACTATCACAATGTCCCGGGACTCTCCGCCGAGCATGGCTCGGCGCTACCGTGGATGCCACCATCCGATGGGTGGCGAAGTTTTCACCACCCATCTTGACAGCCTAGCGTCGCAAGGGATGAGACAGGTTATCCACATGTTTGTGCGGAAACCATCCACACGGCCTGTGGATGAAACCGTCAGCGTGGAAGTACTCGCCCGATGCCGCTGTCGTCCACTTCAGCTGCAGCGGCGGCGATGGCCATGTCGCTGCTGCCGGGCACGAAGCCGATGCGGAAATGCACCTCGCCACCCGGCGTGCGCGAGGAATGGATCGAGGCCAGGCTGATCTGGTGCTGCTCGAACACGTGCAGCAACGCGCGCAGCGAGCCCGGCCTGTCTTCCGGCAGATGGACAGACAGCGATTGCCGCTCGGTCAGATCGGCGAGCAGATAACCCACGCGCTCGAAGGTGTAGTTGCCATCAGCGAGTACGTCCGGCCCGAACGCGTCGCGATTGTCGTGCAGCAGTTGTTGGCGGAATGCCGCGCGTGCGTCGTCATCGCCCTGCAGCACCTGCGACTGCAACTGTTGCAGCTGCGCGATCAGCCGCTCCAGCATCGGCGCCACGTGCGGGTTGCCGAACTGGATGTCTTCGTAGATCGCCGGGTTCAACGAGAGGATGCGCGAAATGATCGCCGTATCCAGCTCGAACGAGGCAGAGCGATATGGCAGCAGCGCCGACAGATCACCCAGTTCCGCCGCGTAACCGCGCAGGACGCCCGCCTGCGCAAGATGGCCGGCGTGCACCATTGCCTGCACCAGCGCCATCACTTTATCGTGGTGGGCCGGCGTCGCGCGCACGCATTCGGCCTGCAGTGCGGCGCACAGTTCCTGCAGCCACGGCTGCCAGCGATCCACACGCGCTTCGCAGACCACCATCACCCTGCCCTTCAGCGTCGGCGCTTTCGGTGGTGCCGTCATGGGGTGAAGGCCTGCCACTTCAGCGCGTGACGCCAACATCGCCTCCACCGGTGCTTCCTTGACCGAGGTGATGTCCAGCCACAGCGTTCCCGCCTCGCGGCCAGCCGCACGCTGCACGTAGTCGGCGATCAATGCGGGGGTGTGGCGGATCGGTGCGGAAAACAGCAGCACATCCGCCTGTTCCAACAACTGCTCGGGCGTGTGCGACGCAGGATCCGCCGGATCGTGGCCGATCACCCGCAGTTGCATGCGCTCGCTGAAAAAGCGCTGCAGCCAGCGCCCATACGCACCGGCGCTGCCAACGATGCCGATCACCTGCGGCGACGCACTCATGCCAGCCGCTCCACCGCGAACCGCTCCGGCTGGGCCAAGGCGGCCGGTGCAGCCGCGTGCACGTCGAACTCCTCGACGCCGTTGGCCAGGGTCGCTTCCAGTGCGGCATGGGTGCCGGACACCGAGCGGCTGATGGCCTGCTGCAGGGTCTCCCCGCGCAGCAGGAAGGCCACGATCAGCGCCATCAGCACATCGCCGGTACCGGCCACGTCCACCGGCAACAACGGCGAGGTCCAGCGCCAGACGCCTTCGTGGCCCACGGCCAGCGTCACCAGCTCACCGCTCTCGCCCGACACGCTGTGCGCAAGCACCCATTCCGGGCCGCGCTGCAGCAGCGCGCGGGCCGCGGCGATGGCATCGTCCTGGGCCAGCGACGGCATGCCGGTCAGCCGACCGAGCTCGAACGCATTGGGCGTGACCAGCCAGGCATGCGGCAGCAGCCGCTCGGCAAAGACCTTCTCCAGGCCAGGTTCGACATAGGGGCCGGTGTGGGTGTCACCGATCACAGGATCCAGGCAGTAACGCAGTTGCGGACAGAGCGGCAGGATCTCATCCAGCCAATCGGCGAATGCCGCGCCATTGTCGACACTGCCGAAGTAGCCGGAGACCAGCATCCGCGCACGTTGTGGCAGCCCGCGCTCGCTGGTACCGCGCAGCAGATCGGCGAACCAGTCCACCGGCAGCACGCGGCCACGGGTGGTTGCATAGAACGGCGCGTTGCTCAGCAAGGTGGTCGGTATCTCGGCCACCCGCACGCCCAGCGCGCGCAGCGGCGGTACCGCCGCGCTGTTGCCGGCGTGACCGTACACAAGCTGCGACTGGACCGAGATGACATCGACCGGCGAGGGTCCATCCGGCCGCTGGCGGCGGCCGTGGACCAGATGATTTTCAAGGGATTCGCTCATGGGCGCATTTTACGCCCGCGCCCGGTGGAACGCGCCGCGCCTGACGATATGCACCACGCCCGGCGGTGCGCCGCGCCCGGTGGAACGCGCCAAACCCGGCTTCGGTAGCGCCGAGCCGTGCTCGGCGAGCGCAGCGGCAGACCCGTGACGGCCAGCGGCCGTCACGACCCTGGGATCAAGACGTCATCCGGTCCCAGAAACCCTTCACGCCATCGATGAACGTCGCCGACTTCGGCGAATGCTTGCGCGCGTCCTCGCCCACGAAGGTGGCTTCGAACTGCTCCATCAGCTTGCGCTGGTCGGGCGTCAGGTTCACCGGGGTCTCCACCACGACACGGCAGTACAGATCGCCTTCGCTGCGGCTGCGTACCGATCGCACGCCCTTGCCACGCAGGCGGAACAGCTTGCCGGTCTGGGTCTCGGCCGGAATGCGGATCTCCGCCTCGCCACCCAGGGTCGCCACGCGGATGCTGTCACCCAGCGATGCCTGCGAAATGCGGATCGGCACTTCGCAGTGCAGGTCATCGCCGTCGCGCTGGAAGATCGCGTGGTCGCGCACACGCACTTCCACGTACAGATCGCCCGGCTGCGTGCCGGCCGGACCGGCCTCGCCTTCGCCAGCCAGACGGATGCGGTCACCGGTATCGACGCCCGCAGGTACCTTCACCGACAGCACTTTGTCTTCTTCCACGCGACCGTTGCCGTGGCACGTCTTGCACGGCTGGGCGATGGTCTGCCCGCGGCCGTTGCAATGGTGGCAGGCCTGCTGCATCGCGAAGATCCCGCGCTGGATGCGCACCTGGCCGCGACCATGGCAGACGGTGCAGGTTTCCACCTTGCCGTCTTCCGAACCGCTGCCGTCACAGTCACCGCACTCGGCCAGGGTCGGGATATCGATGCGGCGCTCAACACCCCGCACCGCTTCTTCCAGATCCAGCTCCAGCACGTAGCCGATGTCGGCACCGCGACGCGCCTGGCGCGGGCCACCGGCCCCACCTCCGAAAATATTGCCGAAGATGTCACCGAAAATATCGTTCATGTCCGGACCACCCGGACCACCGCCGCCACCGCCCATGCCGTGCTCGAAGGCCGCGTGGCCGTGGGCATCGTACATGCGGCGTTTGTTGCCGTCGGACAGCGTTTCGTAAGCTTCCTTGCACTCCTTGAAGGCAGCCTCCGCCGCCGCGTCACCCGGATTGCGGTCGGGGTGATGCTTCATCGCGCAACGACGGTATGCCTTCTTCAGCTCTTCGTCGGTCGCGGTACGGGCTACGCCCAAAACTTCGTAGTAATCACGCTTGCTCATGGAATGGATCGCTTTCCGGTACGTCGGGATTCGTCAAAGCAGAAAAGCGGACATGGTCCGCTCCTGCGTCGGGCGCCCCGACCCGCTGCTGGCGGTCAGGACCCTGATGCGACGACGGGACGCTGCCGTGAGGCAACGTCCCGCGTCGGTCTGGATCAGGACTTCTTGTCGTCCTTTACTTCGGTGAACTCGGCATCGACGACGTCGTCGTGCTTCGCACCGGCATCCGCGTCGGCGGGACCACCCTGGTCACCGGCCGAAGCGGCGGCGAACAGTGCCTGGCCGGCTTCTTCCAGCGCCTTCGACCGGGACTCGATCTGCGCCTTGTCGTCACCCTTCATTGCGGTTTCCAGGTCCGCCAGTGCGGCCTCGACCTTGCCGATCACGTCGCCACCGACCTTGCTGCCGTGTTCGGTGATCGCCGAACGCGTGCCGTGGATCAGGGCATCGGCCTGGTTGCGGGCCTGCACCAGTTCCTGGAACTTCTTGTCTTCTTCGCGGTTGGCTTCCGCATCGGCGACCATGCGTGCGATCTCGTCCTCGGACAGACCCGAACCGGCCTTGATCTCGACCTTCTGTTCCTTGTTGGTCTTCTTGTCCTTGGCCGACACGTGCAGGATACCGTTGGCGTCGATGTCGAAGGACACCTCCACCTGCGGCAGGCCGCGCGGTGCCGGCTCGATGCCGGACAGGTCGAACTTGGCCAGCGACTTGTTGAACCGGGCCTGCTCGCGCTCACCCTGCAGCACGTGCACGGTCACGGCCGACTGGTTGTCCTCGGCGGTGGAGAACACCTGCGAGGCCTTGGTCGGAATGGTCGTGTTCTTTTCGATGATCTTGGTGAACACACCGCCCATGGTTTCGATACCCAGCGACAGCGGGGTCACGTCCAGCAGCAGCACGTCCTTGACGTCGCCGCCCAGCACGCCGCCCTGGATCGCCGCACCCAGTGCCACGGCTTCGTCCGGGTTGACGTCCTTGCGCGGTTCCTTGCCGAAGAACTCGGTCACCGCCTGCTGCACCTTCGGCATGCGGGTCTGGCCACCGACCAGGATCACTTCGTTGATGTCGCTGGCACGCAGGCCGGCATCATTCAACGCAACGCGGCACGGCTCGATCGACTTCTTGATCAGCTCGTCCACCAGCGACTCCAGCTTGGCGCGGGTCAGCTTGATGTTCAGGTGCTTCGGACCGGAAGCATCGGCGGTCACGTACGGCAGGTTCACTTCGGTCTGCTGGGCGCTGGACAGCTCGATCTTCGCGCGCTCGGCAGCGTCCTTCAGGCGCTGCAGCGCCAGCGGATCCTTGCGCAGGTCGATGCCCTGGTCCTTGTTGAACTCTTCCACCAGGTATTCGATGACGCGGTTGTCGAAATCTTCGCCACCCAGGAAGGTGTCGCCATTGGTGGCCAGCACCTCGAACTGCTTCTCACCGTCAACGTTGGCGATTTCGATCACCGACACGTCGAAGGTGCCGCCGCCCAGGTCGTACACCACGATCTTGCGATCCTTGCTGTCACCCTTGTCCAGGCCGTAGGCCAGCGCAGCCGCGGTCGGCTCGTTGATGATGCGCTTGACGTCCAGGCCCGCGATGCGGCCGGCGTCCTTGGTGGCCTGGCGCTGGCTGTCGTTGAAGTAGGCCGGCACGGTGATGACCGCCTCGGTCACTTTCTCGCCGAGATAATCTTCGGCGGTCTTCTTCATCTTCTCCAGCACCTTGGCGGAGATTTCCTGCGGCGCCATCTTGCGCGCATCGCTGGTAGCCACCCAGGCATCGCCATTGTCGTGCCCCAGGATGGAGTACGGCACGTGGGAGATGTCTTTCTGCACTTCAGCGTCGGTGAACTTGCGGCCGATCAGGCGCTTCACCGCGTAGAAGGTGTTCTTCGGATTGGTGACCGCCTGGCGCTTGGCCGAGGCACCCACCAGGACTTCGCCGTCCTTGGTGTAGGCGACGATCGACGGGGTGGTGCGATCGCCTTCCGAGTTTTCAATGACGCGGGCCTTGCCGCCGTCCATGATCGCCACGCACGAGTTGGTGGTGCCGAGGTCGATACCAATGATCTTGCCCATGGGGAACTCCTGAAGATAATTCGGTGAATCCGGCCGTGGCCGGTGTATGAATGGGATGTGGGGGAGGCTCGTGGAACATTCAAGCCATCCCCCGAACGCTGTGTTTCTGCAAGGCCAAACGCGTTCAGCGTCTGGCGGGAAAATCGCGCGGCGCGGCGCTGGTTCTTGCCGGCTGCTGGTTCTTGCCGGCTGCTGGCCTTTGCCTGCCGCTGGCCCTTGCCGTCTGCTGGCCTTTGCCAGGTAGAGCCGACTTCAGTCGGCTGCTCCTACCGAAGCCGACTGAAGTCGGCTCTACCGTCGGCTGCTGGTACCGAAGCCGACTGAAGTCGGCTACACCCTCGCCTGCCGCTGCGATCAGTCCCGCGCGACCACCACCAGCGCGGGGCGCAGCAGGCGGTCGTTGAGCTGGTAGCCCTTCTGGAACACCTGCACCACGCTGCCCGGTGCGGCGCCGTTGGCGTCTACCTGGCTGATGGCCTGATGGTGTTCCGGGTTGAACGGCTGGCCGGTCGGGTCCAACAGCACCAGGCCGTTGTCCGCGGCGACCTTCAGCAGCTGCTTGTAGGTCATTTCCAGACCATCGCGCAGCGGGCTGGCCTCTTCGCCCGCCGCCTTCAGGCCGGCGTCCAGGCTGTCGAACACGGGCAGCAGCTCGCCGAGCAGCTTTTCGTTGGCAAAGCGGCGGGCCTGTTCCACGTCACGGGCCACGCGCTTGCGCTGGTTGTCCAGGTCGGCGCGCTCACGCAGCGCATCGGCCTTGACCTGCTCCAGCTCCCCGCGCAGCTGCTCCAGCTGGTCGTGGTGGGCGGCAGCGGCCTCGTCGGCGGCCGGGTTGGATTCGATATCGTGCTGATCTTGGTTCATGTGCGTTTCCCTGGCGGTCACTCCCCGCCTCCATCCCACCTAGTGTGGGCGGGAAACTGCGTTTCAAGCGCTGCGTGGCACGGAGTTGACCGATCCGGGAGAAAAGGCCGCCCCCAGCACCTCGGCCGTGGCCTGCACCAGCGGAATCATGCGGTCGTAGGCCATCCGTTTGGGCCCGATCACCCCCAGCACCCCCAGCACCTGCCCGTCGGCGGTGTACGGTGCGGTGACCAGCGACATGCCTTTCAGCGGCACCACCCCGGTTTCTTCGCCGATGAAGATGCGCACGCCCGGCGCCTGGATGGTGCGCTCCAGCAGCTGCAGGATCTCCCGCTTGCTGGAGAACAGCTCGAACAGTTCGCGCAGGCGCTCCAGGTCGGTCAGGTCCTGCACGCCCATCAGGCGGGTCTGGCCGGCCACCAGCATGTCGTCGGCCGGCGGCTCCAGCGCCTGTTCGGCCAGCTCGATGCTGTGCGCCAGCAACTGCTCCATCTCGCTGCGGGTGTCGCGCAGTTCGTGCAGCAGGCGGCGGCGTATCTGCGCCAGCGGCACCCCGGCAAAGTGGGCATTGAGGTAATTGGCCACCTGCTCCAGCTCGCCCGGCTCCCAGGGCCGGCGGGCCTCGATCACCCGGTTCTGCACCTCGTTGTCGGCGAACACCACGATCGCCAGCACCCGGTGTGCGTCCAGCGCCACGAAATCGATCTGGCGGAAGGCAAACTGCCCTCGCCGGGGCGCGCTGACCACCCCGACGAAGTGACTCATCGCCGACAGCAGCTCCGATGCGCTGCCCAGCAGGGCCTGCGTACCGGCGCCGCTGGGCAGCTCGCTGCGCAGCCGGCTGAGGTCCTGTTCGCCCGGCGGATGCATCTGCACCAGGCTGTCGACGAATACCCGATAGCCATGCGCCGTGGGCACGCGACCGGCCGACGTGTGCGGCGAACTCAGCAGCCCCAGCTCTTCCAGGTCGCCCAGGATGTTGCGGATGGTTGCCGCACTGACGTCCAGCCCGGACGTGCGCGCAAGCGTTGCCGACCCGACCGGTTCGCCATCCTGGATGTGGCGGGCGATCAGGGTGCGCAGCAGATGGCGTGAACGTGGAGCAAGGTTGTCGAAAGACGACGGCATCGGATCAGCCTGTGAGACTCACACACTAGATAATGCCGGCATGCCCTCTTGGCAAGTCATTGGACCACCCCGTCGCCCGTGCTAGCGTTGCGCGGCTTGAGAGACTCAACGGACCATGCTTAGACATCTATCGATCAAGGATTTTGCCGTCGTACGCGCCACCGAACTCGAGTTCGGGCCCGGCATGACGGTGGTATCGGGCGAAACCGGCGCGGGCAAGTCGCTGATGGTGGACGCCCTCGGCTTCCTGGCAGGCCTTCGCGCCGACAGCGGCGTGGTGCGCCACGGTGCCGCGCGGGCGGAGCTTTCCGCCGAATTCGCGCTGGAACAGCTGGCCGCCGCACGGCGCTGGCTAGCCGACAACGAGCTGGACGACGACGAACACTGCCAACTGCGCCGGGTGATCCGCGCCGATGGCGGCTCGCGTGCGTGGATCAATGGCCGCCCGGTCACCCTGTCCCAGCTGACCGACCTGGCCTCGCTGCTGGTGGAAATCCACGGGCAGCACGAGCAACAGGCCCTGCTGACCCGGCCCTCGCAGCTTTCGCTGCTGGATGCCTACGCCGGCAACGCCGAAGAGCGCCGCGCCGTGCGCGTGGCCGCCGCCGCGTGGCAGACCCTGGTGGACGAGGCCGCCGCGTTGTCCCAGCAGGGCGATGTCAGCGACCGCATCGGCTTCCTGGAGCATCAGCTGCGGGAAATGGAACGCGAAGACCTGGAGCCCGATTCCATCACCGCGCTCGGTGCCAGCCACCGCCGCCAGGCGCACGCCAGCGCCCTGCTCAGTGCCTGCGACACGGCCACCACGCGGATCAACGGTGACGAAGACGCTTCCGCGCTGGGCCTGCTGGCGCAGGTGCGTGGTGACCTCGGCCGCCTGATCGAACACGATGCCCGGCTGGGCGACGTGGACGCACTGATCGACAGCGCCAGCATCCAGCTGCAGGAAGCACTGACCCTGCTGGACCGCGTGCACGACGATCTGGACGCCGATCCGGAGCAGTTCGAAGAAAACGAGCGCCGCTTGGGCCGTCTGCACGATCTGGCGCGTAAGCACCGGGTGCCGATGGAAGAACTCGGCCCGCAGCGCGACCGCATGCAGGCCGAAGTGGAGCAGCTGCAAGGGGCCGATGTGCGCCTGCAGAAGCTGGCCGGTGAAATCGAAAAAGCGGCTGCCGCATGGCGCGAACAGGCTGCCGTACTCAGCGCAGGCCGTCAGCGCGCTGCCGCGGAGCTGTCCACCACCACGACCGGGCTGATCGCCGAGCTGGGCATGGGCGGCGGCCAGTTCCTGATCCAGCTGGAACCGCAGGACGCCGGCAAGCCGGACCCGCAGGGTGCCGAGCGGGTGGAGTTCCTGGTGGCGGCCAACGCTGGCCAGCCGCCGCGACCACTGCGCAAGGTGGCCTCCGGCGGTGAGTTGTCACGGATCTCGCTGGCCATCGAAGTGGCCGCGCTGGATCTGGATGCCGTGCCGACCATGGTGTTCGACGAGGTCGATTCAGGTATCGGCGGCGCGGTGGCCGATATCGTGGGGCAGAAGCTGCGCGCCCTCGGCGAAAAGCGTCAGGTGCTATGCGTGACGCATCTGCCGCAGGTGGCCTCCAAAGGCCACGCACACTATCGCGTCAGCAAGGCGCCGGTCGACGGCATGACCCAGAGCGCGGTGGAAAAGCTGGACACCAAGGCCCGCGAAGAAGAACTCGCGCGGATGCTGGGCGGTGTCGAAGTCAGCAAAGAAGCCCGCGCCGCGGCGCGGAAGCTGCTGGCCGGCTGACATCTGGCCGCGCGCTACGGCAATGCTTCGGTAGCGCCGAGCCACGCTCGGCGGAATTTCACCGCGAACGGCCCGCTGCGCTCGCCGACCGTGGGTCGGCGCTACGGCTTCTGCTCACGCTCTGCGGATTCTCTCCGCGAACGGCCCGCTGCGCTCGCCGACCATGGGTCGGCGCTACGGGTTCTGTTCACGCTCGGTGGACTCTCCGCCGAAGGCCCGCTGCGCTCGCCGACCATGGGTCGGCGCTACGGATTCCGGCGTTTCGGATTCTGCTTCGGTAGCGCCGAGCCGTGCTCGGCGGACGCCTCAGCGGCGCTTCTTGCGCACGTACAGCACCAGCGAGTGCTCTTCGAGCTCGTAGCCATGATCTGATGCGATCTTGCGCTGAAGCTCTTCGATCTCCGCACTTTCGAACTCGATCACGTTGCCCGAGTCCACGTCCACCATGTGGTCGTGATGGCCGCCGCGGTCCAGCTCATAGACGGCCTGGCCGCCTTCGAAATTGTGTTTCAGCACCAGGCCAGCGGCCTCGAACTGGGTCAGCACCCGGTACACCGTGGCCAAGCCGATTTCATCACCGTGCTCAAGCAGCTGGCGATAGATGTCTTCGGCGGTCATGTGGTGCTGGGCAGTGCGCTCAAGCAGTGCAAGTATCCGCATCCGAGGATGGGTCACCTTCAGGCCGACTTTACGCAGGTCGTGGGTTTCCATAGGTCTCCGTTCATTGGCGATTTAGCGCCAGCTGCCTCGGATTGGGTCGCGGTGGCACGCCGGGAGTGTATCATCGGATCGATTTCCCCAAACGCGATTCCCGATGCGCAATCTCCTGCTGGTCGCCGCCGTTGCCCTGTCCACCACGGGCTGCGGCATCATCTATAAGCAACCCATCTATCAGGGCAACCTGATCCGGGAAGATGCCGTGTCCAAGCTGCAGGTGGGGCAGAGCAAGCAGCAGGTCAATGCCCTGCTCGGCACCCCGTCCATTGAAGATCCGTTCCACGCCCAGCGCTGGGACTACGCAGCCAGCCAGCGTATCGACCGCGTCGGCCGCACGGAAACGAAGAACTTCACCGTCTACTTCGAAAACGATGCCGTCACCCGCTGGGAAGGCGACTACTTCCCCGCGCAGGACTCCAAGCTGGCCACGCAGACCGTCCGCCAGTTCGGTCGCAACCTGCCGAAGGAAAAGAAGAAGGGCGGCGGCTGATCCCGCCTGGTCGGTAGTGACGGCCGCTGGCCGTCATGACCGGCCGCCGGCCCCGACATCCCACCGTAAGACTACTTCGGCTGCGCCTTCGCGCGCCGCCGGCGGTTGTCCTTGGGATCGGCCAGCAGTGGCCGCAACAGCTCCACCCGGTCAGCGTCCTGCAGGATCTGCCCGGGTGTAGCCAGTACACCATGCACCGCGACCGCAGGGCATTCCGCACTGCCCTCCAACGCAGCCGCCGCGACCGCATCGGCCACCGTGGCGTCTTCAGCCAGTTCCAGCGCGCGATGCAGCACGCGGTCGGGCCAAGCCAGTACCACTTCCACGCGGATCATCGGATCAATCCTGCTCGTCTGCCACGCGCACGAAGTCGTTGACCATGCGGTCGGCCAGCCCCTGGAAACCCAAAGCGAGCGCGGGCGCCAACAAGCGGGATTTCGGCTCGAATTCCAGCTCCAGGCTGACCTTGCAGGCATCTTCGGCCAGCGAATGGAACGCCCAGCGGCCATGTAGGCTCTTGAACGGACCATCGCGCAGCTGCATATCGATACGCTGCGGGCGTACCAGCGTGTTCTCGGTCATGAACCAGGTGGAGAACGAGCCCAGCCCCAGGTCCAGGCGCGCAACGAGGCGATCATCGCCCTGCTCCAGGATCTGCGCAGCCGAGCACCAACGGAACCGGCGCGGGTAGGCGGCGATATCGTTGACAAGATCAAACATGCGCGCCGCGGAGTGTTCGACCAGGGCGCTTCGACGAATGGTAGGCATTTCAGAGTTTTGGCTGCAGGTGATCGACCGGGCGGGCCCGAATCGGAGACAATACGGGAATGAGCAAGAACGACGGCAAGGATAAAGCAAAGAACGCGACGGCCAACAAGACCATCGCGTTGAACAAGCGTGCCCGGCACGAGTACCACATCGAGGAGCGCTTCGAGGCGGGCCTTGCGCTGCAGGGCTGGGAGGTCAAATCCATCCGTGCCGGCCGCGGCAACATCGTGGATGCCTACGCGTACGTGAAGCAGGGCGAGATCTTCCTGATCGGCGCGCAGATCACCCCGCTGATCCAGGCCTCCAGCCACTTCGTGGCCGTGGACCGCCGCGAGCGTAAGCTGCTGCTGCACCGGAGCGAGATCGACAAGCTGGTCGGCAAGGTGGAGCGCGACGGCTACACCATCGTCCCCACCGCGATGTACTGGAGCAAGAACAAGATCAAGCTGGAAGTGGCGCTGGCCAAGGGCAAGCAGGACCACGACAAACGCGATGCCGCCAAGGACCGCGAATGGGCAATCGAAAAGTCACGCGTCATGCGTCGGGGCAACCGCGACGCATGACCGACGTCGTACTCCGGCGACCAACTTCTTACTCCGGTAGCGCCGAGCCACGCTCGGCGGACCCTCACCGCAGCTCGTACGCCGTCAGGCCTTGACCGCCCCACCCTGCATCTGCGGCGCCAACGCTGCATGCATCACGGCAAGATGCATCACTACCGCAAGCTCGTCGGCGTGGCTGTCATCGCCTGCCGTCCAGCTGCGCGCCAGACGCGCCGCGTCACCCGGCAGCAGCGCCAGCAACCGGTTGTCGTCCATCGCATCTGCGGCCTGCTGCAGGCGGCGCGACAAGCGGCGTGCCTGCAGCACATGGGTCAGCGCACTCACCCCGGCCAGCGCCAGCAGCGCGATCGCCAGCCCGTGCTCGAACCATTGCGACAGCACATCAGGCTCCGGCGCCCACGCCAACAGTCCCAGCAGCACCAACCCCAGCAGCCGCCAGTAGCCCAGCGACGGACGCTTTCTGCGCGGCCAATGCACCACGACGGCACTGGCCAACAGCGCCATCGCGGCCGACGCGGGCAGTTCGATCAGACACGCCGCAGCCACCAGCGCTGCCAGGACCGTCCATACCCAACCCGGCGGTACCGCACGGCGCAGATAGCCAATGCCCACGGGGCCAACCAGCTGCCGAAGACTGCGCTTGTTCGTCATCTCCACCCACACGTCTCCTGCTTCGTGTTCCCAGCGTGACCACACGTGACCACAATGGTGTCGCAAATGGCTCCTCAAGACGTTAACAGTTCGATATGTAGGCCTGCTACCAGAAATCGCGCTTTTGCGTGACTGTTCAGCCGGATTGGCGTAGCATCGGTCTCGTTGGGCAGCCTCGTTCCTGCAGCACCGGAATCTGGCCAGTACTTGCAAGCACTTGTTTGAAACCGGGGGTGCATTGGTTTCGACGGGGGTTGTGAAGTCGCTTGGCGCATGCCGAGGGTGTAGCTTTCCTCGTAAATCCAGCTGCAAAACTCTAGTTGCCAACGACGACAACTACGCTTCGGATTTCGCAGTCGCAGCCTAACGGTTGACCTGCGTCATCCTTCGCCGCCTTAGGTGAAGCCTCGAAACTGCCTGTGTCCATGCTAGCAGCGTAGAGTCATTATCATGGAATCGAGCTGGGCGGCTGCCTGTCAGTCCAGCACTAGAACACAGCAGGCTTGTTCCGGGATGTGCTTCGCACACCGTGCTGTTCCGGAACGAAATCCAACGGTGAGCTAAGCATGTAGAGCTGGGGATGGAGTGCCTTCGGACGGCGGTTCAATTCCGCCCACCTCCACCATTGATTGGCTCCTTCGGGAGCCGCGAGAAGCCGGGATCCTTCGTCAAAAAGGGGATCTCGGCTTTTTTGTTGGACGTGATTCGTAACGAAGCCTTCTTGCTCTGCCTGGCGCATCGGCCTTGGCTTTGCACCATGCCTCTGGGACAAGGCCAAGCGTCTCAAGCGCCGCATTGACGCGAGCGCGCATATCCCGCATAAGCCTTGAGGTTTACTTCAAAATTATTGTGTAGACTTGTGTAGAGGCAATGCGTGTGCGTACATAGTTCCCATGGACAGCCGCACACTGCTCAAGCAACTACTGGCCGATGGGTTTGCAGTCGTCTGTACACGTGGCAGCCATCACAAGCTTCGTAAAGCAGATCGTGTTGTCGTCCTTCCGCACCCGAAGAAGGACTTACCTATCGGAACCGTCCGAAACATTTATCGGCAGGCCGGATGGAGGACCTGATGCTCTACCCCGTTTATGTGCACCACGATGCAGGCTCTGCCTATGGTGTCACCATCCCGGATCTGCCAGGCGTCTTTACCGCCGCGGATGAATCAGCGGACATCCCTCGCATGGTGCAAGAGGCCGTCGAAGCAAGGTATGAGGGCGAATCAGCAGGCCCTGCTGTCGCATCGTCGCTGGAACGTTATAGTCAAAGCGATGAGTACACGGGCGGATTCTGGATGCTGGTGGACGTCGACCTGTCCAGGCTCAGCACGCGCGCCGTCCGGTTGAATATCAGCCTGCCGGAGTACCTGGTGGGTCGAATCGACCAAGCTGCTGCATCCCGCCGCATGTCTCGATCCGCATATCTAGCGCTTGCGGCGGAGCATGAACTGGGTGGTGACTCGCTCCGCCCTTGATCGGGTGACGTAAGGGCATCGGCTCAACGCCGTCATCGCTCGCATCATGGTGAGGCCAGACGCGTCACCGACAATGGTAGAGCAGCGCCCCGAGCGCGCTCCCGATCACCTGACTTCGCAATTTTCCTCATGGACGCAGGCACTTGCCCTGCGCACGATGGATCCGCTGGCGCCCTACGGCACCAGTCGGGATTGGCATCCTGTTATCGCTTAGAACCGTTGACTCTGTTCTGCCCCTCGGGGCACGGCGGAGAATGCACTGCATCGCCTACCGACTCTTGCGGCGGGCGATGCGTGGGGATCCCTGATCCGCCGGTTTATGGTTCTTAGCGTCCGGTATGCCAACCCGCATCGCCTGCCACCTCGCGCCTTGGCGCAGGTGGCCTTCATGTAATGCGAGGCATACCGATGGAATCGCAGTACCCGCTGGGCGCCAAGCGCCTACACGCCCTGCTTGGCGACAAGATGCATTCGTTTCCTCCCCGCTTCATTGAAAAGCTGGAACGGACGCTGGAAGAGCATGAGCGGGAGCAGATCGCCCGCACCGGCACGGTGCACCTGAAACTGGTGCCCGACGTGGCCGACGACGCCCCACTACTGGGCGCAGATGCATTCAGCGATCTCAAACGACACAGTAAGGTCGCCATCCCGCTTCGCACCCTGCAGGGCTTGGCGTCTATCTTCGAGATCCTGCACGCGGTGCATCTGGCCAAGCAGGACGGCGATCCCGAAGGCGTCCTGAGCGAACACCTGGTGGAGGGGCTGATTGTCAGTGGCCGGGCGATGGTGAAGTCGGCCTCTGCTACGACCTTCAACGCGTCCTGATGCACTGACCGGGTGGCTTGGCATGCGCCTTATGCCCCGCCCCATACCTACACGCACCCTTAACTTAATTGTTAAGATTAACCGTTAAGGAACTTACTGACATTCCCTATCGGTCATGCAAAGCTATGCGCCCTTCCCGGCGCCAGGGCAACCGGCGCACTGATTGATCAAGGACGCTCCATGAAAGACCTGCGACCGATTCTGCTCGTAGAAGACAGCATGAAAGATGCTGAGCTGACGATGGCCGCCTTGGCGCGGTGCCAGCTGCTGAACCCCGTCGTGCACGTACGGGATGGCCAAGAAGCGCTGGATTATCTGCGCAGCCATGGACCGTATGCAGGCGCGTTGCACGGCGGTCCCGTCGTCGTGCTGTTGGACCTGAAACTGCCCAAATTGAATGGACTGGAAGTGCTCGCCGAGATCCGCGGCGATGCCCTGCTGAAGAGCACCCCGGTCGTGATGCTGACCTCGTCGCGCCAGGAGCGCGATCTGGTGAAGAGCTACGATTCCGGCGTGAATGCGTTCGTGGTCAAGCCAATCGACTTCAATGAGTTTCTGGAAGCGGTACAGGAGCTGGGAATGTTCTGGGGCGTCACCAACCAGCCGCCGCCGTTCGTGCCTACCGCCTGACCCTCAGACATTCGGAGTCAGGCCCGCACGCGGCGATACGCCTTCAGTATCAGCGGATAGGTGAGCAGATGGGTTGCGGCCGAAAGCAGGGCCGCAACCAGTCCGACCAAGGTGGGAAGCACAGCACCGAACGTAAAGGCCATGCCCAGCACGAAGCCGAACAGATACTCCGCGCGGTAAACCGGCAGCACCAGACCCGACAAGACAAGGCCGAGGAAGATGATGGACGCGGCGTACTCGTGCCCGGTGGTAAACGCGACCGAAAGCGCAACGCCGACGACCAGTGCGCCGACGGCTGCGATGAGGGCACGCGACACCGCCGATGAGGTGCGGGGGCGTTGACGGGCGATGGACCACCCTGCGGTTGCACCCAGCAGCGGCAGCATCAGCACGCCCCACCAATTGGATATTGCGGGAAGGTCGGCATGGTTGAGCAGATGGTGGCTTTTGACGCCGCCGTGCAGGTACTCCCATGCGACGAACGCCAGCGCGGCAGCAGCGCCGAGGGCCGCCAAGGCCAGCGTCAGCCGGCGATCATTGTTTACCTGCATGGCGCTTCCCCGGAGTATGCCGCGCTGGATGCGGACGATGTGCATGTTGACCCGATAGTAGAGACCGGCGCCGGCGCGGGAACGTGCCGCGCGGCAGGGTGACTTCCGGCGACGGGGCCTTGCCCGTGGGCGCCAGCGGTGCTGCATCGCAGAGGCAGATTCGCAGCTATGCTCTGCTCATCTTTCTCGCCGGGCCGCCCATGTTCCATCACCTTTCTCTGGCCGTCCTTGACCTTGCGCGTGCTGGCCGCTTCTACGACGCCGCGCTGGGCGCCTTGGGTTACCGCCGTGTTTTCGACGGCGATGAATCGATCGGCTATGGGCTGGTGGATGGCCAGGATCTGCTGCTGCTCAATCTTTCAGCGGACGCCAGGCCGCCGGCAGACGGTTTCCATATTGCGTTTGCAGCCGCTTCGCACGGCCAGATCGACGCCTTCCACCACGACGGGCTGGCTGCCGGCGGTCAGGACAATGGCGTGCCCGGGCTGCGGCCGGAATACGGCGAGCACTACTACGCGGGCTTTCTGATCGACCCAGATGGATATCGGGTTGAGGCGGTGATCACCGTGGCCGTCACCCGATGAACCGGGCCCGTGACGATGGGCCTGTGCGATGGCTGCAGTGCGCTGTGCTGGCCGGCGCCCTCGTTGTGGCGGAGATGGCTGAGGGGCATAGCGGCGGGTTGAACAAGCAGGGATGCCATACCAATCGGGCGACAGGGGATTATCACTGCCATGGCGGCGGCGCAGCAGCCGCCCTGCCCCGCCCTGTGGATCGGCAGAACTTCAACGCGCCGCGTGCGCGTGGCGGGGCGTTCAAGAACTGCACGGAAGCACGGGCGGCGGGTGCGGCGCCGGTGCGTCGGGGAGACCCGGGGTATGGGCCGCATCTGGACCGGGATAATGATGGTGTGGGGTGTGAGCCGTATCGGGGGCGTTGAGTGGCTCGTTTGAAGTGACTGGCGCGGGTGGAAGAGCAGCCGATGGAAGGGCAGCCGACTGAAGTCGGCTCTACCGCGTGGGATGTACCGCGTTGGATGTACCCCGTCGCCGGATGCACCGTCGCCGATACCCTCAACGCAGAAAAGGCCGCCCTTTTAGGGGCGGCCTTTTCGTTTGTTGCGCGGGCTTTAGGCGCGCGACTAGGTGACTTTCTTGGCGATGGTCATGCCCAGCAGGAACAGCACCACGGCGATGATGATGCCGGCCCAGAACAGGAACTTGGCGATGCCGACCGAGGCGCCGGCGATGCCGCCGAAGCCGAGTGCACCGGCAATGAGGCCGATGATGGCGAAGATGATGGCCCACTTGATCATGTGATTCCTTCCAACAAGGAGTGCGTGTTGGAGAAACCTTAACGAGGATCGCGTCGTTCAGGGGTGAGCCTGTCGCCTGCATTGGGTGAAGATCAGATGCGACTCGGCAAACCAGCCATTCCGGCACATCCCCTTCCCTGCCCCCCATGCGACTCTTGCCTGCAAACGATTTCACGGAATGGAGGGATTCCCATGTTGAACCGCCTGCGGCGCCCTGCCGCATTACTTCTTCTGGCGCTGGCTTTGCCGGCAGCCGCTGCTACGCCGCCGCCCCCGTTGAAGGTGATGTCCTTCAATGTGCGTACGCCAGCAGATACCGCGCCCGGCAAGCGCTGGATGGACCGCCGGGAGGCCTTGGTGACCACCATCCGCCAAGCGCATCCGGCGGTGATGGGTACGCAGGAACTGGTGAAGGAACAGGCGGATTACCTGGCCTCGCAGTTGCCCGATTACCGCTGGTTCGGCGAAGGCCGACGCGGTGGCGATGACGATGAGCACATGGGCGTGTTCTACGACAGCAAGGCGGTGGCGTTGGAGCAATCGGGTAATTTCTGGCTGTCCGATACGCCGGACGTGGCCGGCAGCATCAGCTGGGGCAACCTGTTTCCGCGCATGGTGACGTGGGGGTTGTTCCGTCGCGTGGAGGATGGGCGGCGCTTCTATCTGTTCAATACCCACCTGCCCTATCGTGATGAAGATGAGCCGCGTCGGGTCCGTGGAGCGCAGGCGATCGTGGCGCACCTGAAGACTTTGCCGGCAGACATTCCTGTCGTGGTCACGGGTGACTTCAACAGTGAGCCGGGCGGACCCACATACGCTGCGTTTACGGGTGCGTTGACGGATGCGCGCACGCAGGTGGCTGCACCGCGTGGGCCGAAGAATACGTTCCATGATTTCACCGGCAAGGCGACCACGGAACTGGATTGGGTGCTGGTGCGTGGGTTCACCGCGCGGGATTTCGCCACGGTCGATGCGCGGGTGGGCGGAATACTGCCGTCGGATCATTTCCCGCTGGTGGTGGAGCTGGAGTGGGACGCGAAGTAGCGCCGAGTCGTACTCGGCGGGTGTTCGTTGAGAGCGCCGCTGCGCTCGCCGAGCATGGCTCGGCGCTACCGGGACACAGGCAGCATATCGGTAGCGCCGACCCAGGGTCGGCGAGCGCAGTGGCGAGACCGTACCCTACGGGTCACTGTGCCAGGGCGATGCTCGGCTGTGCAGCTTGGCCCCAGCCGCCGAGGGCTTTGTACACGCCGACGACGCTGACGTTGACCTCGGCTTCGGCGGCGGCCAGGGCGTCGTCCGCCACCAGTTGCGTGCGCTGGGCATCGAGCAGGGTCAGGAAGTCTTCCGACCCTTCGCGATAGCGGACCTGCGCCAGCGTTTCGGCACGCCGCGCCGCCTGCGCCTGCTCGGCGACGATCGCCAGCCGGGCCTGCTGCTTGGAATAGCGCGTCAACGCGTTTTCAGTGTCTTCCAGCGCGAGCAACACAGCCTGTTCGTATTGCGCAGCCAC
This sequence comes from Stenotrophomonas sp. WHRI 8082, assembly GCF_040223995.2. Classification (NCBI taxonomy): domain Bacteria; kingdom Pseudomonadati; phylum Pseudomonadota; class Gammaproteobacteria; order Lysobacterales; family Lysobacteraceae; genus Stenotrophomonas; species Stenotrophomonas sp. WHRI 8082. The sequence goes on from NZ_CP167826.1 coordinate 436,140, forward strand.
GCCATCGGCTTCGGCCTTGCTGGCCTTCAACCGCGCACGCACGGTGCCGAAATCAAACGCGGCCCAGCTCAGCTGCGGGGTCAATGACCATGCCTTGTTGCTGCCGCTGATCAATCCGCTGGCATCGCCGCCGAGGAAGCCGACAAAGCCGGTCAGTGACAGGCGCGGGAACAGGTCTGCGGTGGCCACGCCGATGCGTGCGGTGGCCGCAGCGAGGCGACGCTCGGCCACGCGCACATCCGCGCGCTGACGCAGCAGTTCGCGGGTGTCACCCAGTGGCAGCGCCTTGGCGAAGGCCGGCATGTCGCGCGGGGCGAGCATGCCGTCCAGCGATTCCGGACGCAGTCCCAGCAGCACCGCCAGGCGATGGCGCGACTGGGTCTGTGCCACTTCCAGCAGCGGGATGTCGGCCTCGATGGCCTTCAAGCGTGCACGGCTGCTCTGCACGTCCAGCTCGCTGCCCGCACCCAGTTCCCAGCGGGTTTCGGTCAGCTTCTGGGTGTCACGCAGGTTGCCCAGGGTCTGCTCGGCCACGGCGATGCGCTTCTGCGTACCGCGCAGCTCGAAGTAGTTGCGCGCTACTTCAGCGGCGACCAGTACCTGTGCATCGGCCAGGTTCGCCCACTCGGCGTCCAGATCCGCGCGGGCGGCTTCCGCGGCGCGGCGCTGGCGTCCGAACAGGTCCAGCTCCCAGCCGGCATCGAAGCCCAGCTGGTAGCTTTCGCTGAAGACACGCTCGCCACCGGCCAGCGTTTCCGGCTGCTTGCGGCGATCGTACGCGCCACCGGCAGTGACATGCGGTGCTTGGTCGAGGCGGCGTTCAACGAACACCGCACGCGCCTGCTGCACGCGCGATACCGACACGCGCAGATCCAGGTTGTCAGCCAGCGCGCGATGCACCAGTTCTTCCAGCACCGGATCGTCAAACTGTGCCCACCAGGTGGCTACCGGCGACTCGGTGCTGTACACCGGTGCCGCAGCCCCCTGCAGGGCCACCGGTGCTTCCACCGGTGCTTTGTAGTTGGGTCCGACGGTCACGCAGCCAGCCAGCAGCACGCTGGACAGGGCGACCGCCAAGGTTTTGATTACCACGGCAGCACCTCGCCCAGGTAGGTGAAGCTGCCATTCGGGCCGTCGGCATCCAGCAGCGCCATCTGCACGCTGGACTGCGCGCCTACGGATACCTCGACCTCGCCTTCGCCACCGTTCATGTCGGTCTTTACGTAACCGGGGTGCACGGTGTTGACCTTGTGCGCGGTGTCGCGCAGTTCATAGGCCAGGTGTGCGGTCCATGCATTCACTGCGCTCTTGGACACGTCGTAGGCCGGTACCTTGAAGTCATAGATCGGCGAGCCCGGCTGGCTGTGCAGGGTCACCGAACCCAGCAGGCTGGACACGTTGACGATGCGCGCAGCAGCCGATTCGCGCAGCAGCGGCAGGAATGCCTGGGTGACGGCTACCAGTGCGAAGACGTTGGTATCGAAGGTGGTGCGCCACGTCTCCAACGACTGCTGCGAAGGTGCCTTGCTCATGTCGTCGATCATGATGCCGGCGTTGTTGACCAGGATGTCCAGACGGCCGTGGCGCTGGCGCACCTGCTCCACTGCAGCAGCCACGCTGGCTTCATCGGTGACGTCCAGTTCGATGGCTTCCACCGGCAGGCCTTCGGCCTGCAGTTTCAGTGCGACGGCCACGGCGGTGTCACGCTTGCGACCAGCCAGCAGCGTGTGCACGCCGGCCTGCGCCAGCTGGCGCACGGTCTCGGTGCCGATGCCACGGGTGGCGCCGGTGACCAGCGCGATCTTGTTCGTATGTGCGTTCATTGTTTCAATCCTTGCAGCTTGAAAGAGGGTTCCGGGAGCCGCCGAGCATGGCTCGGCGCTACCGGGGTCAGGTCAGGAGCGTCGCATCAATGATGCAGCGTCGATTCGCCATGCTTGACCAGCTGGCCACCGCCGTTGCGGGTGACGAACTTGCGCAGGGCCACGTAGAACACCGGGGTCAGGAACAGCCCGAACAACGTTACGCCCAGCATGCCGGCGAACACCGTGATGCCGGTGACCGAGCGGACCTCGGCGCCTGCACCATGGGACAGCACCAGCGGCACGGTGCCGGCGATGAAGGCGATGGAGGTCATCACGATCGGGCGCAGGCGCAGGCGGCAGGCTTCCAACGCAGATTCAACGATGCCCTTGCCGCCCATTTCCAGCTCGCGTGCAAACTCGACGATCAGGATGGCGTTCTTGCAGGCCAACCCCATCAGCACCACCAGACCCACCTGCACGAACACGTTGTTGTCGCCGCCGGTCAGCCATACGCCGAACAGCGCGGACAGCAGGGTCATCGGTACGATTAGGATCACCGCCAGCGGCAGCGACCAGCTTTCATACAGTGCGGCCAGCACCAGGAAGGCCAGCATCACCGCCACCGGGAACACGATCAACGCGGCGTTGCCCTGGGTGGCCTGCTGGTAGCTCAGGTCGGTCCATTCGGTGACCATGCCGGGCGGCAACACCTGCGCGGCGATCTCGCTCAGCTTGGCCATGCCCTCGGTGGATGACAGCAGGCGCGGATCGGTTTCACCGGCCAGGTCAGCCGCCGGGTAGCCGTTGAAGCGCAGCACCGGGTCGGGGCCGAACGTCTGCTTGACGGTGACCATCGAGCCGATCGGCACCATCTCGCCGCGGTCGTTGCGGGTGCGCAGGCGGCCGATGTCTTCCACGCTGTCACGGAACTGTCCGTCAGCCTGCGCGATCACCTGCCAGGTACGACCGAACTGGTTGAAGTCGTTGACGTAGGCCGAGCCCAGATAGGTCTGCAGCGTGTCGAACAGCTCGGTCAACTGCACGCCCTGTGCCTTGGCCTTTACACGGTCCACCTCGGCATCCAGCTGCGGCACGTTGGCCTGGTAGCTGGTGATCGGGAAGGCCATGCCCGGTGTCTGCGATACCGCGCCCTGCATGCTCTGCACAGCGGTCTGCAGCGCACCGTAGCCCAGGTTTCCACGGTCTTCGATGAACATCTGGTAGCCGTTGCCGTTACCCAGCCCGAGGATCGGCGGCGGCATCATCGAGAACGCAAAGCCTTCCTGCAGCCCGGCGATCTTCTGGTTGATCTCCGCATTGATCTGCGCAGCGGTACGCCCATTGCGTTCGCTGAAGGGCTTGAGCGGCACGAACGCCACACCGGTATTGGGCGTGTTGGTGAACTGCAGCGCGTTGAGGCCCGGGAACGAAATGGTATGCGCCACGCCATCGGTTTCCATGGCGATCTGCGCGACCTTCTTCAGCATCGCGTCGGTGCGGGCAATGGACGAGCCCTCCGGCAGCTTCACACCCGCGATCAGGTACAGCTTGTCCTGCGTGGGGATGAAGCCCGGCGGCACCAGCTTGAACATCACGCCGGTACCGACCAGCAGCAAGGCATACACCACGAACACCGCGCCGCGCTTGCCGAGGATCTTCGATACGCCGCGCTCGTACTTCTCCGAGCTGGATTTGAAGAAGCGGTTGAACGGACGGAAGATCCAGCCGAACAGGCGGTCGATGATGCGCGTGGGCGCATCCTTGGTTGCGTCATGCGGCTTCAGCAGGCGTGCGGCCAGGGCCGGCGACAGAGTCAGCGAGTTGATGGCCGAGATCACCGTGGAGATGGCGATGGTGACGGCGAACTGCTTGTAGAACTGGCCGGTGACGCCGGACAGGAAGGCCATCGGCACGAACACGGCGCACAGCACCAACGCGATCGCGACGATCGGACCGGACACTTCCTTCATGGCCTGATGGGCGGCGGCGGTGGGTGACAGACCTTCTTCGATGTTGCGCTCGACGTTCTCCACCACCACGATCGCATCGTCGACCACGATGCCGATCGCCAACACCAGGCCGAACAGGCTCAGTGTGTTGATCGAGAAACCCAGCAGATACAGTGCAGCGAACGTGCCTACGATGGACACCGGCACGGCGATCAGCGGAATGATCGACGCGCGCCAGGTCTGCAGGAACAGGATGACCACCAGCACCACCAGGGCGATGGCTTCCAGCAGCGTGGACACCACGGCCTTGATCGAGTCGCGCACGAAGATGGTGGTGTCATACACCGCTTCGTACTTGACGTCGGCCGGGAAGGTCTTCTGCATCTCGTCCATGGTGTTCATGACGGCATCGCGGATTTCCAGCGCGTTCGCGCCGGGGGCCTGGAAGATGCCGATACCCACTGCGTTCTTGCCATCCAGCTGCGAACGCAGCGTGTAGTCACCGGCACCCAGCTCCAGACGGGCCACGTCGGACAGGCGAACGACTTCGCCGTCAGCGCCGCTCTTGAGCACGATGTCGTTGAATTCCTGCTCACTCTTCAGCCGGCCCTGTGCATTGATCAGGGTCAGGAACTGGCTGTTGGGCATCGGTTCGGCACCGAGCTGGCCCGCCGAGACCTGCACGTTCTGCTCGCGCATCGCGCCGACCACATCGCTGGCGGTCAGGCCGCGCGCGGCGATCTTGTCCGGGTCCAGCCAGGCACGCATGGCGTAGTCACCGCCACCGAAGATCTGCGCATCGCCCACGCCCTGGATGCGCGACAGCGCGTCCTTGACATGCAGGCGCGCGTAGTTGCGCAGGTACAGCGTGTCGTACTTTCCGTTCGGCGAGGTCAGGTGCACCACCATCAGGAAGGTCGGCGACTGCTTCTGCGTGGTCACGCCCTGCCGCCGCACGTCTTCAGGCAGTCGTGCCTGCGCCTGGGCAACGCGGTTCTGCACTTTGACCGCCGCCGCATCCGGATCGGTACCCGGGCGGAAGGTGATGGTCATCTGCAGCACACCGTCGGAGCCGGCGACCGACTTCATGTACATCATGTCCTCGACGCCGTTGATGGCTTCTTCCAGTGGCGTGGCCACTGTTTCGGCGATCACCTTCGGGTTGGCGCCCGGGTACACGGTGCGCACCACCACCGAGGGCGGCACCACGTCGGGGTATTCACCGGTCGGCAGCAGCGGAATGCTGATCAGGCCGGCAGCGAAGATGATGATCGACAACACCGCCGCGAAGATCGGCCTGTCGATGAAAAAGCGTGAGAAATCCATTGGGAATGTCCTTGGTTTGGCCGACGCTGGGATGCAGCCGCCCTGCCCCTGCCAATCCGGCAGGGGTTCGGGCATCGCGGTGACGCTGGCCGGTTGGATCAGTTCAGTGCGGCGGTTTCAGTACCAACGGGGGCCTGGGCGGGAGCCGGGGCCTTCGCCGGTGCAACAGCAGGTGCGGCGGGACCTTGCATCGCGACCGCCTTGGCCTGCACGGGCATGCCCGGCATGAAGACCTTCTGCACGCCATCGACGATCACCTTGTCGCCGGCGGCGAGGCCGCTTTCCACGATGCGCAGGCCATCAGCGGTACGGCCCAGCGCGATATCGCGGCGCTGCGCCTTGCCGTCCTTGTCCACCACATAGACGTACTTGCGGTCCTGGTCGGTCAGTACGGCGCGGTCATCGATCAGCATCGCCTGGAACTGGCCACTGCCCAGCAGCTGCACGCGGGCGAACAGGCCCGGGGTGAACTGGCGGTCTGCGTTGTCCAGCAGTGCGCGGACGCGGATGGTGCCGGTGCTGCGGGTGACCTGATTGTCCAGGAAGTCGACCTTGCCTTCGTGCGGGAAGCCCTGCTCACCGCTCAGCCCGATACGCACCGGCAGCGACGCATCGCGCTCGCTCGGACGCTCGCCCTTGCGTGCCATCTGCGCATAGCGCAGGAAGGTGGCTTCATCGGCGTCGAAATACACGTGCACCTTTTCCAGCGACACCAGCGTGGTCAACACGCTGGCCGCATCGCCAGCACTGACCAGGTTGCCCGCCGTGACCATCGCGCGACCGGCGCGGCCGTTGATCGGCGCACGCACCTTGGTGAACTCCAGGTTCAGTGCGGCGGCATCCAGCGCGGCCTGTGCGGCCTGCACCTGCGCGCCGGCCTGGTCGGACGCGGCACGGCGCTGTTCCCAGGTTTCGGTGGAGATCGCCTGCTGGTCCGACAAGCGCTTGGCCCGCTCGGATTCACCGCGCGCCAGCGTGGACTGCGTGCGTGCGCGGTTGAGCTCGGCGCGGGCGCGGTCATATTCGGCCTGGTAACTGCGGGCATCGATGGTGAACAGCACATCGCCCTTCTTTACTTCCTCGCCTTCGACATAGTTCACCTTGTCGATGTAGCCGGACACCCGCGGGCGCAGGTCCACGTTCTCGACCGCTTCCACCCGGCCACTGAACTCGTCCCACTGGCTGATCTGCTTGACCAGCACCGGTGCGGCGCTGACTTCAGGCGCAGGCGGTGCGCCGGCTTCTTCGGCATGGCTGCCGCTGCAGGCGGTCAGGATGGCCAGGGCAAGTGCCGAGACGGTGGCCAAGGCCGCGCGGCGGGTAGTGCGGTGGAGGGTCATCATGGTGTTCATGGCATGTATCCGTAAGGGGTGGTGATACAGGTGATCAGTCGTTCGTTTGTCGGCAGCGCCGACGACCGGGGGATGGTGCAACCTCAACAATGGTTGAGGTCAAGCACTACCGGCCGCCTCGCGCCATCGGGGTGGCGCATCCAGTTTCAACAGGCCGCGCGGCAGCTGGCCGTCGCGCGTGTCGCAGCGCACGATCGCGTTGTTGTCGTGGCATTGGTCCAGCAGAGAGACCAGGCGCCGGCCGACGAGCAGCGCACTGGGCCACTCGATGCACGCATTGGCTGCATTGCTGGGCGTGCACACCGGTGCACAGACTTCCAGCAGCTGCGCGCGTACGCCGATCGCCTGCGCTTCCTGATGAACCACCTGCGCATACATCCGCAGCGCAGCGGCGCTCACCGATGAATCGCCATGTGCGGCCCACGGCTTCAGCCCGGCCGGGCTGCCGATCATCACGAAGCGACGCGGATGCGGGTGGTCCTGCAGCAGCGGCAACAGATGGCGGACGGCGTGCACGTGCGGCAGCAGGTCAAGCTGCAGCGTCTGCATCAACGCATCGCCCGGGCGGTCGATCACCCGGCCACGTGCATAGGGCCCGCCGAGCGCGGCAACGACGGCGCCCAGCGGACGCGGCCGTGCGGCCACGCGGTCGGCGACGACCTTGGCCGATTCGTCGTCGGCGAGCGACCCGAGCAGGGTTTCCAGTCCGGGTTCGTCATCGAACTGCTGGCGCAGCGCAGCCAGGCGGCGCGGATCGCGACCGACCACCAGGACCGGGCTGCCAGCCTCCAGCAGTGCGCCGACCACGCCTTGGCCCACGGCACCGGTGCCGCCGAGGACGAGGACCTCCGGTGCCAGCATCCCGTTCACGGGATATTTCCTCCCATCTGCGGGACAATCCCAATCCGACCCAGGCGATCAGTGCCGCGGGGACGGATACGCAGGGCACCGCCGCGTTGCTGGCGGGCGGGGGCGGTAAACTCGCGAAAGTCCTTGTTAACCAAGGAGCTGGGACGGGTTTCCACGGTCATCGCCTGGTCCAGGGCATCCTGGCCAGCGCGGCGGAAGTGGTTGAGAATGTTGCGCAGGCTCATGGCTGATGGCCTCCGATTCGGGAATGGCGCCATGGTGCGCTTCTAACTCCTACTTGATTAGTCCTGATTTAGGGGAATAATCATCCCGCTCCCGGTCCAATCTTTTTGTCACGCTATTCCCGTCCCGACGTCCAGGAATTCGACCATGTCTCACGATCTCAACGAAACGCTGATCTTCGTCAAAGTGGTCGAGCAAGGCAGCTTCATCGCCGCCGCCAAGTCGCTCGGCCTGCCCAAGACCACCGTCAGCCGCAAGGTGCAGGATCTGGAAACGCGCCTCGGTGCGCGCCTGCTGCACCGGACCACGCGTCGCCTCGGCCTGACCGAAGCCGGTTCCATCTATCACGAGCACTGCCAGCGCATCGCACGCGAACTGGAAGAGGCGGAGAGTGCCGTCAGCCAGTTGCAGTCCGGCCCGCGTGGGTGGCTGCGTTTCACCGTGCCCTATTCGCTTGGCATCACCTGGATCGCGCCATTGATGGGCCAGTTCCATGCGATGTACCCCGAGATCCGGCTCGACATGCATCTGGGCAACGAGAAGCTCGACCTGATCGCCGGTGAAGCGGATCTTGCGCTGCGGGTCGGTGCCCTGCCCGATTCCAATCTGGTCGCCCGCAAGCTCGGCACGTTGCGCACGCAGGTATTCGCCAGCCCGGCCTATATCGAACGCCACGGCGAACCGTTGCACCCGGACGAGCTGCAGTTCCACCGCATCCTGGCGATGCGCAAGGCGTACCACAGCCATCCGAACCGCATCACCTGGCAGCTCGGCGAGAATGGCGGTGAGCTGCGCGACTTCCCGGTGAATCCGCTGATGGTGGCCAATGACATGTCGGCGTTGAACGGCGCGATGGTATGCGGCGAAGGCCTGCTGCTGACCGGCGATGTGATGGCCAAGCCGTACGTGGAAACCGGAATGGTGCGCCGTGTGCTGGCCGGCTGGACGGGACCGGAAGTGGACTTCAATGCGGTCTTCGCCGGCGGCAAGCTGGTGTCGCCGAAAGTGCGCGCCTTCGTGGATTTCCTGGTCGACAAGCTCAACTTCGACGCCAACTACATGATGGCGCAGTGCCCCGCAGCGAAGTACGCGCAGCAGCAGAACGAGAAAGCCGAAGCCGAAGCGATGGCTGAAGGGAAGCGGATTCTGGAGGTCGTTGCCGCGTGAGATGACGATGGGCGACGATCGTGACGGCCGCTGGCCGTCAGTTCGTTGCTACAGGTGTGACGACTGAAGTAGTCACCTACAAAAATGCCGCCTGCAAGGGCGGCATTTTTGTTGCGGCCTGGCGGCCGCAACGGCAGTAACGCGCAGCGTTACTGCTGCAACGGAATCACGCGGATTTCCACGCGACGGTTCTGCGCACGGCCGGCGTCGGTGCTGTTGTCGGCAACCGGGTAGGCCTTGCCGGCGCCCAGCGTTTCGATGCGTGCGCGCTGTACGCCCTGGCCGGTCAGGTAGGCAGCCACGGCATCGGCACGTTCCTTCGACAGACGGTTGTTCACCGCGTCGCTGCCGATGCTGTCGGTATGGCCGACCACTTCGATCATGGTCTGGTTGTATTCGGCCAGCGTGCTCGCGACACCGTTGAGCGAACCGTAGAACTGCGGCTTCAACGCGGACTTGTTGAAGTCGAACGTGATGCCGTCCGGCAGGTTCAGGCTGATGTTGTCGCCCTGGCGGACCACGTCGATACCGGTGTTGGCGGTACGCTCGCGCAAGGCGCGTTCCTGGCGATCCTGGTACTGGCCGACGGCCGCGCCGCTCAGTGCGCCGATACCGGCACCGATCATCGCGTGCTGGCGACGTTCAGTCGCGCTGCCACCGGTCAGCAGGCCAGCTGCGACACCGACGGCGGTACCTATCAGCGCGTTGCGGCCCGTGCGGTTCTGCTGCTGGGTTTCGTTGCCATACGGGTCACTCTGCACGTACGAACCACCGGTCGCGCAGGCGCTGAGCGCAGCGGCGGTCATCAGGGCGAGGGCCACATTACGGGGAGCGGATCGGATCATGGTGTTCTCCTTGGAAGCCGGGTGGTCCGGCGTGCGTCGGGGATGAGCATATACAGCCTAGTGCGATGCGGGGATGAGGGCCGAAGCTCCCATCACTGCCCCGTTCAGCTTCTTCGCAACGACGTGTAAAAGCGCCCTGCGACGCTCAAGTGTGCCGATAGGCAGCCAACGCCGCGTCACGGCCTTCAGCAAGATCCACCAACGGCCGCCGCGGATAATCCGGTGCCTTGGCCGCCAGCAGATCGGCGTGCTGCCAGGGGGCAAAACGCGCCTTCACCGGCAGAGCGGCCAACTCGGGCACCCACCGGGTGATGTAACGCGCCTGCGGGTCGAACTTCTCCGACTGGGTGACCGGATTGAACACGCGGAAATACGGCGCGGCATCGGCGCCGGTGCCGGCCACCCACTGCCAGCCCATGGTGTTGTTGGCCAGGTCCGCATCCACCAGGGTGTCCCAGAACCAGCGCGCGCCCTCCAGCCAGTGCGCGCGCATGTGCTTGCACAGGTAGCTGGCGACGATCATGCGTACGCGGTTGTGCATGATGCCGGTGTGCCACAGCTGCCGCAGCCCGGCATCGACGATTGGCACGCCGGTATTGCCACGCTGCCATGCCTGCAGGTCGGCCGCCGCGGGCGACGCCCAGCGGAAGCTGTCGAAGCGCGGGTTGAGGTTTTCGTCCGTGGTCCCGGGGAAGTGATGGAGCAGGTGATGGCCGAAGTCACGCCAGCCCAGTTGCCGGATGTAGGCATCGATGTCGGCGCTGCGGCTGGCGGTGCGCTCGGCCTCCAGCGCGTGGACGATCCGCCACGGCGCGATCTCGCCGAAGTGCAGGTGCGGGGACATCATGGACGTGCCGACGCGATCCGGCAGGTCACGCTGCTCGCGATAGCCGTTCAACGCCCCATCGACGAACACGGTCAGTGCTTCGCGGGCACCGGCCTCACCGGGCTGCCAGTGCTCCCAGAAGCCTGCATCCCAGCCCAGCGAGGGTTGCAGGCCGAGCGCATCGAGCGCCAGGCCCTTGACCGTGTGGGCGGGGAGCGACGCCGGTGCATCGCTCACGGCATGCAGACGCCACTGGCTCAGCGCATTGCGCCAGAACGGGGTGAAGACCTTGTACGGTCCCCCCTGCTTGGTCTGCAGGTCCCACGGTTCGAACAGCAGGCTGCCGTTGCAGCTGTCCGCCTGCAGCCCCTGCTCGCGCAGGGTGCGCTTGATCAGGGCATCGCGCGGCTGGGTGGCGGGTTCGTATTTGCGGTTCCAGAAGACCGCCTCCGCGCCGGTCTCGGCGATCAGTTCCTGCAGGACCGCCAGGCTGTCGCCTTCGCGCAGCACGAGGCCCGAGCCGCGTGCGCGCAGATCGTCGTCCAGCGCCAACAGTGAGCGGTGCCGCCACGCATTGGACGCCGCACCGGGCGCCCAGCGGCCTTCCTCGTGCGGCGCATGGATGTAGACCGGCACGATATCGTGCCCGGACTCCAGCGCAGCCTGCAGCGCCGGATTGTCGGCAAGGCGGAGATCACGGCGAAACCACACCAAGGCTGATGACACGCGACGTACCTGGAGAATGCAAGGCTGCCATGATAACGAGCGCGCGTGACCTGACTGTAGAGCCGACTTCAGTCGGCTTGCCAACAGCAGCCGACTGAAGTCGGCTCTACCAGAGCAACAGCAACAGCAACAGCAACAGCCACAGCCACAGCAATAGCCACAGCAACGGCCACAGCACTGGCAACGGCCACAACCACACGGCAGCAGCCACGGCCACGGCACGGGCAGCGGCCACATCAACCGCAACCGCCGGGCATGGCTCGGCGTTACCTGGCCGCGTTCGTATCGAAGCGTTGCATCGACTGGCGGATCAGGGTCTTCGCCTCTGCTGCAGTGCCCCAGCCGCTCAACTGCACCGGGTTGCGGCCTTCCGGCAGGTCTTTGTAGACGCGGAAGAATGCTTCGATGCGCTGCCGCTCGATCAGCGGCAGATCGGACAGGTCGCGAATGCCGGCGTAGGTCGGATCCACCTTGTCGGTGGGCACGCCGATCACCTTCTCGTCCTGCTCGCCGTCGTCCACCATCTTCAGGTAACCTATCGGCCGGAAGCGCACGATCACACCGGGGTGCAGCGGTTCGCGGGTCAGCACCAGCGCGTCCAGCGGATCGTTGTCACCGGCCAGGGTGCGCGGCATCGACCCGTAATTGGCCGGGTACGCGACGGGCATCGATTGGAAACGGTCCACATGCACCAGCCCGTCGTCCTTGATCTCGTACTTGGTGAAGTTCCCCGCCGGAATCTCGACCACCAGATTCACTTCCTCCGGTGCCTGCTTCGGCTGCGCGGCAAGGAACGGGTGCAACACACTATCGGCGGCAACGCTGGCACCGGCCATCACGGCCAGCGCAGCGGCCAGTGCCACCATCGGCAACCTGCTACGTCGTGCGCTCATTGCGGCTCCTCCAGGTTCTGCATCACGTCATGGCTCATTCCCAGCACCGGTCCTTGCGGCCAGTCGGTGCGTGCGGGCGCTGGCAGCGGCGCGGTGCGATGCGGTCCGCCTCCAGCTCCACTTTCTTCGTGCTGCCGTCGGCCTGACGCACCAGCTCGAACGCGTCGTACAGCTTGCCGGTCACCGTACGGGCTTCGTAGTGCAGGCGCTGTGGATCGATGCGCAGCACCTGGAACAGCTGGGTGTCTTCGGCTACCGGGGACATCGTGGCGATCGCCTCTTTGGACAGGCGGTACTGCTTGGGGCTGGCGTTGCTGACGACGAACTGCGGGGTGGCCAGGCCGTCTTCACCACGGCGGCCATAGGTGTGGTCGTGGCCCTGTAGTACCAGGTCCACGTCGTGCCGTCGCACGACCGGCAGCAGGGCGTCCTGCAGCACCGGATTGTGGCGGCCACGCGCGGGCGAGTAGAACGGCTGGTGCACCACCACGATCGTCCACGGCTGCGTGTTGGATGCCAGTACGCCATCCAGCCACTGCGCCTGTGCCTGCGCGGTGCCAAGGTCCATCGCCGAGGTGCCATCCAGCACGGCGAACCGGACGCCCTGATAGTCGAACCAATACGTGCTCTGCTCCGCACCCTTGGCCCCGTTGTCCGGCAGGGCGAAGGTCGCGGGCCAGTGGCGGGCCATCACCCGGCGTTCCTGCGGGGTGTCTTCGAACTCTTCGAAGTACTCGTGGTTGCCGATGGCCGGTGCGAGCATCGTTTCCTGTGCCAGCCAGCCCGTGGCGGCGAACCACTCGCCCCACTCGCTGTCATCGGCGTCGTAGCCCCCACTGACCAGATCACCGGCAAACAGGCTCAGGTGTGCGTCAGGCGCCGCCTTCTGCGCTGCGCGCACCACGCGGGTTACATGGCTGAGGTTCTTGTTCTGGGTGTCGCCGAAGTACAGGAAGGTCATCGACTGGTCGGCGGTGCCTGCCGTACGCAGCTGGTTCCAGGCGCTCCAGGTGTCTTTACCCTGCACGCGATACACGTACAGGGTGCCCGGCTTCAGGCCGGTGACGTCGGCACGGTGGTGATGGGACGGGCCGTTCTCGGTCTGCAGCGGCTGGCTGCTGGCGGTGATGCGGGTGATCGGGCCGAAGCCCGGCGTGTCATCCGCCGGCGCGATCTCCAGCAGCGGCGCCTGCACGCTGCCGTCGGTGCGCCATCGCACGGCGAAGCCCTGTGAGGCATCCGCCGCCGGCGAGGCCACGATCCGATCCGGGAAGCCGGTTGCCGCATAGTGGCGGCTGCCGGCCGGCACTTGGCTGTTGGGCTCCACGCGCGATGCCAGCTCATCGGCCAGCACACTGCTGCAACCCAGCGCCAGGGCCACGCCCAGGCCAAGCGAGGTCAGGCGACGGATCACGACGCACACTCCAGCGGCAGCGACAGCGCCTTGGCGATCTGCTCCCAGTCGAACGCCACCACGCCCTGGTCATCGTGCACGGCATACAGCGCGCCGTGCGGGAAGCGTGGCGTGCCCTGCTGCATCATCCAGATGCCGTCGGTGTTGGCCACGGTGTTGCCCTGGAAGGCCCCCACCGGCTTCAAGCTGTGCCGGTCAAACAGATGGAAGACGCTGCGGTCCTTGGCCTGCTCGGTGGTGATCCACCAGCCGTCCTTGCCGCAGGTGCGCAGCATCACCCCTTCCGCCTGCGCCTTGAACACATCGCGGCCGAAGGTCGTGCCGGTGAAGCGACCGGCCATCGTGTAGACCTTGAATTCGCTGGCGTAGCTTTCGTCCTCTTCGGCGATCAACAGGCGGTCGTTGGCCGGGTCGCCCCAGATCGATTCCACCACGCGCAGCGCACCGGCTTCGCTGGTATCGCCGATGCTCGCCGTCAGCGTGGCCTGCACCTTCGCCCCATCGCGGGTGACGTGGTACTGGCGTACGCGCTTGTCCAGCTCAGTCAGCGGCGGCAGGATGTCGTTGCCCTGCGCGTCCTCGCCGTTGTCCCAGGAATCGGTGACATACACGGTGTAGCCATCACGCCCCTTGTCGACCCACAGGCCATAGGGCTTGCGCAGGTCATCGGCACCGAACACCGCCAGCGGCGTGAAGTCGGGCAGCGAGAATACCTGCACGCGATGGTTGTCGCGCTCCACGATCCACATCAGATCGTCGATGATCGAAATGCCGTTGGGGCGGTCGAACTGGCCCAGTGCGCTGCCCGCGCTGCCAACGTCACGCAACGGGGTGCCGGTGCTGCCGTCGTACGCCACCAGCTTGTCGGTGGCCTTGGCCGTGGCAATCAGCCAGGTCTTGCCGTCAGGTGCCTTCCACGCAGCGGGCGAGTCGATGTTGTCGTCCGGCGTCATGGGGGTCAGGAAGGCTTCGGCCAGGGTATGCACCTGACGCGGCGTGGTAGTGGCATCGGTCGCGACCGGCGCGCCCTTGGCCGCAGCAGCGGCGCCCTTCGCAGTGGGGGCCGACGGCGTGCAGCCGCTGGCGAGTGCCAGCGCCAGTGCGCCGACCAGGGCGATACGGGGCGCCATCACAGTGCCACCTTCAGGCCGACCGCATAGGTGCGGCCGTATTCTTCCAGCTGCAGGGTGCGCGAACGCGTGCCCTGGTAGAGCTCAAGCGGCTTGTCCAACAGATTCTGTGCCTCGAAGTACATGCTGACGCGGGGGGTGAATTTATAATCCAGCGAGAAATCGAGCTGGGTGTGCGGTGCGACGTAGATGTCGAACGCGCGGCCGACGCCGATGCTGTCCAGGTATTCACTGCGGTACACCGCGGCCAGGCGCGTGCTCAGGCCATATTTTTCGTAGCCGATGTGGGCGCTGTACACATGCTTGGACGCACGCGGCAGGGTGAAGTCATCGCCCTCGCGGCCTTCCACGCCAGGATCGAAATCGGTATCCAGCCACGTGCCGCTGGCGCCGACCAGCAGGCCATCCAGGCCCGGCGGCAGGAACGCAAGCTGCTGCTGATAGTTGAATTCGGCACCCCGTACCGTGGCCTTCTCGCCGTTGATCGGCAGGGTCACGTCGAAGCCGTCGTAGGCGGGGTCGTTGTTGCGCACCGTCTCCACGATGTAGCCGTCGATGGACTTGTGGAACAGGCCCAGCGACACGATGCCGGTCGTGCCGATGTACTTCTCCACCGACAGATCGATGTTCTTCGATTCGTACGGGTCAAGCTGGGGATTGCCCAGGCGGACCTCTTCGTCGCCGCGGCTGTAGCCTACGCGCGGTGAGATGTCGCCGAACGACGGACGCGAAACCGTCTTGTTCGCCGATGCGCGCAGCACCCAGTCATCGGTAGCGTCATAGCGCAGGTGCAGGCCGGGCAACACATTGGTGTAGCTGCTGTCGGCCACGCGCGGGGTAATGGTGAAGCTGCGCTCGTCTTCGGCTACGTCGACCTGGTTGCCGATCGCCTTGAACTGGGTGTTCTCCACACGCACACCGCCGATGATGCGCAGCGCACCGATATCCCAGGTACCCATGGCGTAGGTCGAGAAGATGTCTTCGCTGGCGCTGTAGTCCTCTTCCAGCGAGGTCAACGCATTGGCCCCGGTCTCCTGCGGACGCGCGCTGTACAGGCCGCTGTTGGCCGCCCAGTAGCGGCGCATGAGGTCCGAGCTCATGCCCTGCCCGAGCGTGCCGTGGCGGTGATCGGGCGCACCGATGGTCCAGCTGGCGAGGTCGATGGCTGGGCCACGGCGCAGCTCGACTTCGTTGACATCCACATCGCGCTCGCGCCAACGGCCGAGCACGCCGAACTTGTAGCTGGCATTGTCCGCATCGAAGCGTACGTTGAGCTGCGCGCTGTGTTCCTTGTCATCCACCCGCTTGGGCGACAGGATCATCCGGTCGTAGGCGTAGTTGGCATTGTCCATCCATGCATCGCTGCCCAGCGTGTAGCGCGGCAGTCGGCTGCGCTGGTCCAGCGTGCCGGACAGGTCGTCGCCGTCCAGCTCGAAGCGCGCTTCCATCTCGTCGTCCACGCGCTCTTCGGTCTTGGTGTAGCCGATCTTGTAATCGACCACGGCAGCGGACAGCCGGTTCTCGCCGCCCAGGCTGGCGGCCAAGGTATTTTCTTCCTTGGTGCGGTAGCGCATGCGCTTCTGGATCGCATCGGCCGGCAGGTCGTCCAGGCGGAATTGATCGGCACCCGTCGCGACGACGTCGGCGTCCTCGAAGTTGATGATCGTGCGCTGACGCGTCTCGGCATCGTCAAAGCGGCTGTACAGCGTGCGCAGGTAGTACGTGCTGTCTTCGCTGGGGCGCCAGTCCAGGTTGAGATTGGCGCCGATGCGCTTGCGCTCGATTTCATACTTGCGGCGCTGCAGGTTGATCGCGGTGACATCGCCGGGTGCCGCATCGTCCTCACCGGCATACTCGACTTCACTGTTGTCCGACTCGAACTTGCGGTTCTGGTAGTTCACGCCCAGCGCAACGCCGAACGTATCGGCAAACACTTCGCTGTAGTTGATGGCAGCTTTCGGGCTGGTGTGGCCGGAGAGCGCCTGGTGGCTGGCTTCGATCTTGCCACGCAGGCTGCGGCCATCGCGGTCGAAGGCCGAGGCCGACTCCACCAGGATCGCGCCGCCGATGGCATCGCCGGGCATGTCCGGGGTCGGCGACTTCACGACGCGAAGGCGCTCGGTGGAGTCCGAAGGAATGACGTCCAGCGGTGCGGCGCGGCTGGAATCCTCCGGCGTACCGACTGCGATACCGTCGATGCTGACGCTGTTGAGGTTCGCGTCCAGGCCGCGCACCACCACGAAGCGGCCTTCGCCTTGGTCGCGGGTGACGCTGACACCCGGCAGGCGCTGCAGGGATTCGGCCACGTTCTGGTCCGGGTACTGGCCCAGTGCATCCGACGACACCGCGTCCTCGATCGCGTTGCTGCTGCGCTTGAGGTCCACTGCGCGGATCTGCGATTCCAGCTGCGCGCGCACTTCGATGCGGTCCAGATCTGTTGCATCGGCGGCGATGGCACTGGTGGCCGCCACGTCCTGGCCGGCGGCACGCAGCGGCGCTGCAGCCCCCAGTGCCAGGGTCAGGGTGATGGCGATGGCCAACGGTGTCTTGGTCTGCACGGGTGATCCCATTCGGTGTGAAGAATGGGAGGGCAAGGTATGTCGGCGAGGTTGCACCGGCATGACACCGGGACACCTGTGCGGTCATGACGGCATCACCGCACTGGCCGCACAGGGCCGCGCTGGGGGACAATGGCGACCTCTGCCTTTCCCTTTGCCGGCCCCCCATGAATATCGTCGAAGTGCGCCATCCGCTGGTGCAGCACAAGATCGGGCTGATGCGCAACGCCGCGCTCAGCACCAAGGATTTCCGCGAACTGGCCAACGAGCTGGGCACCCTGCTCGCCTATGAGGCGACCGCCGACCTGGACACCGAATCGCACACCATGGACGGATGGTCCGGCCCGGTGACGGTGCAGCGCATCGCCGGTGCCAAGATCACCGTGGTGCCGATCCTGCGCGCGGGCCTGGGCATGCTGAGCGGCGTGCTGTCGCTGATTCCCGCCGCGCGCGTCAGCGTGGTCGGCCTGCAGCGCGACGAAGAAACCCTGCAGCCGGTGCCCTACTTCGAGCGCCTGACGGGCCGCCTGGAAGAGCGGGACGCGCTGATCCTGGACCCGATGCTGGCCACCGGCGGCACCCTGATCGCGACCATCGACATGCTCAAGCGGGCAGGCGCACGCCGCATCAAGGGCATTTTCCTGGTAGCCGCACCGGAGGGCATCGCCGCCGTACAGGCCGTGCACCCGGACGTGGAGATCTACACCGCCGCCATCGACCATCATCTGAACGAAAAGGGCTACATCCTGCCCGGCCTCGGCGACGCCGGCGACCGCATCTTCGGCACCCGCGTCTGAAAAAAGGGGACGGAGGGGATTAAGTCGCAAATGGCCAAGAACGTGGCCATTTGCGACTTAATCCCCTCCGTCCCCTTTATGGTGTTACAGGGCGCGGGCGGTGAGTTCGTGCTGCTCGTGCACGGTCACGAATCGCCCCTTGTCGTCGCGCTGGAGTTGCGCCAGCGCGATCTGCGGGTCGTGGGTAAAGAACAGGTGGACGTTGCGCGACAGCTTGTCTTCGAGGAATTGTTTCTTCTCGTCGATCAGTAGTTCCGCGTTGCGGTCGTAGCCCATGGTGATCGGCACGTGCACCCAGGACCGGCCCGGCACCAGGTCGGCACAGAACACTACGCCGCCCCGGGTCTGGCCGTCTGCCGTTGGCTGGCCGACGATCTCCGCCAGCATCAGGCCAGGCGTGTGGCCGTCGCTGAAACTGAAACGCACGCTGGCACCCAGTACCTGCGAGTACTCGCCCTGCACGATTTCCAGGCGTCCGCTTTCCTGCAACAGGGCGGGCAGTTCCGGGATGAAGCTGGCGCGGTCGCGCGGGTGGGGCTGCACTGCGCGCTGCCAATGCTCGGCACCCACCACGAAGGTGGCGTTGGGGAACAGCAGTTCGGGGGGCCTGCCCTCCACCCACGGCGCCAGCAACCCACCGGCGTGGTCGAAGTGCAGGTGGCTCAACACCACCACATCGATGTCTTCGTGCTCGAAACCCGCTTCGCGCAGGGAATCGATCAGCACGTGCCGGCTTTCCTGCACACCGTAGCGCTCGCGCAGCCGCGGTTCGAAGAATGCGCCGATCCCGGTTTCAAACAGCACGGTCTTACCGTGCAGCGGGCTGGCCAACAACGCGCGACACGCCAGTTCGATGCGGTTGAGTTCGTCGGGCGCCGCCCATTTTTCCCACACCGCACGTGGAGCGTTGCCGAACATCGCACCGCCATCCAGACGTTGCGTGTTGCCGCGGATCGACCATAGTTTCATGCGGCAAGTATCGGTCAGCTACCGTTAAATAATCGCTAGCCGGGGCGGTCACGCCGAGTGTGGCTCGGCGCTACCGCTGAACCATTTACTTCACCTGCGCGCTGCCGACCGGATTGCGCGGGTCGCTGCCGCCGTACAACGTATTGCTGCGGCGATCCCATTCCACCGTCTGCAGGTTGCCCCACACGTGGCTGGATCCGCGACCGCCAGCGGCGCTGTCGCCCGGCAGGTCGATCTTGTGGCCCATGGCCTGCAGCTGCTTGATGGTGCCGGCATCGAACGCATCGGTTTCCGCTTCGATCGCATCCGGCAACCACTGGTGGTGATAACGCGGCAACGCGGCAACCTGCTGCGCAGTCAGCCCTTGGTCGTAGCCGAGGATGCCCAGCAGCACCATGGTGATGATGCGGCTGCCACCCGGGGTGCCCAGCACCACCACCTTGTCGTCGCTTTCCATGAAGGTCGGCGTCATTGAGCTCAGCATGCGCTTGCCGGCCTTCGGCGCATTTGCCGCGTAACCCATCACGCCGAAGGCATTGGGGGTACCGGGCTTGAGTGCGAAGTCATCCATTTCGTTGTTCAGCAGTACGCCGGTGCCCTTCGGAATCAAACCGGAGCCGTACAGCAGGTTCACCGTCTGCGTTGCACCCACGCGGTTGCCGTCGCGGTCGATGATCGAGAAGTGCGTGGTCTCGTCATCTTCCAGCGGCGTCGGATTGCCCGACAACAGATCGCTGGGCGTGGCCTTTTCCGGATGGATGGTCGCGCGCAGCCCCTGCGCGTAATCCTTGCTGGTCAGCACCTTCTGCGGGATGTCGACGAAATCCGGATCACCAAGGAAGAAGGTGCGATCGCGGTATGCGCGGCGCATGGCCTCCACCACCAGGTGGGCGCGGTGCGCCTCATCCATCGATTTGATGTCCCAGCCCTCGAGGATCTGCAGCATGCTGGCCAACGCAATGCCACCAGAAGACGGCGGCGGCGCGGTGGTGATCTTCCAGCCGTTGTAATCGAACACGATCGGCTCGCGCACCTTCACCGTGTAGCCGGACAGCTCGTCGGCGGTCCAGCGGCCACCGGCCTGCTTGACCCCGGCCAGCAGCAGCTTGCCGGTCTGTCCGCGGTAGAACCCATCGAACCCGCCGTCCGCCAGACGCTGCAGCGTGCGTGCCAGTTCCGGCTGCTGGAAGATATCGCCCTCGGCAATCGGCTTGCCGTTGCGCAGGTAGACCTCCCGCGTGCCGGCATAACGCTCCATCACTTCACGGCGCGACTGGTAGCCCTTGGCCATCCGCGCGTACACGGGGAAGCCTTCGGTGGCGATGCGGATCGCCGGCTGCAGCGAGGTCTTCAGCGGCAGCTTGCCATGCTTGGAGGACAGCTCGACCAGTGCCGCGGGCAGGCCTGGGATGCCGGCCGACCAGGCACCGTTGACCGAACGGTCGCGATCCAGATTGCCGTCCTTGTCCAGGAACGCCGCTTCGGTGGCGGCCGCCGGTGCGGTCTCGCGTGCGTCCAGCATCAGGTCCTTGCCCGACGCGGCATCGTGCAGCAGGAAGAAGCCGCCACCGCCCAGCCCGGAGCTGATCGGTTCGACCACCGCCAGGGTGGAGGACACCGCGACGGCCGCATCGAAGGCATTGCCCCCCTGCGCCAGGATGTCCATGCCGGCCTGCGTGGCCAACTGATGGCCACTGGCGATCGCCACGCCATCGGGATGGGCGGCACGGGTGGGGCCAGTGGATTGCGCCCACGCCAGCGGCGCAGACAGCAGCAGGCCCAGCAGCAACAAGGGGCGCAGGATCGGGTTCATTCGGATGGGGGCTCCGCGTAGAGTTCAGGGTGATCGTGCTGCAGGCCGCGCAGTTTGGCCATCAGCTGGTCGTGCGTTTCGACGATGTCCGGGTCCGGGTCGATGCATTCCACCGGACAGACGACCACGCACTGGGCTTCGTCGAAATGGCCCACGCACTCGGTACAGCGTGCAGGGTCGATCACGTAGATGGTTTCACCCATCGAAATGGCCTGGTTGGGGCAGGCCGGCTCGCAGACGTCACAGTTGACGCAGAGCTCATTGATTTTCAGCGACACGGCGATGGACTCCTCGCCCGCGCAGCGCGGACTGCCTGGCAAGGCAGACCGCTGGACTGGCACCGGCCGGCGCGGGCGCGCTGGCCGGTCAGTGGCACCCCGTCGGGGGCACCTACGGCCACGCCGCAGGGCGTGGCCGCTACCGCACGGGTATTACTTGGCTTCGACGAACACGTACTCGGCACCGGTCGGCTGGACGACAGCCTGCACGCGCGCATTGTCCGCGGCGTCACCGATGAACAGCACGCGCACGTTCTTCATGGAATCCGGCGACACGTCCTTGAACACGACCTGGATCATGTCGGCCATCTTGGCCGAGGCCGACGAACCGAAGGCCAGCATGTTGCCCGGCTGCACGCCACGGGCGACGGCCTGGGTGGCGCTCTCGGTCTGGCGCTCGAACTTGGCGGCGAACTCCGGATCCGATTCCGGTGCGAGGTAGTACAGGAACGGGCTGTTGGTCACGGTGCCCATGTTCTGCACGGCCACGGTCTGCAGGTACTTCTTCCAGCCGGCATCGTCGTCCTTGGCCGGAGCGACCAGCGCCTGCTGGGCGTCGGCGGCCGGAGCCGGGGCTTCTTCCTTCTTGCAGGCGGTGAAGGCCAGGGCAAGCGAGGCCAGCAGCATGGCGCGCATGGTGGTGTTCATGGGTGATCTCCCGTGGTGATTCTGTGGATTGCAGTGGATACGTAAGGATGCCGGCGGCGCTGGTGCGCCACGGGCGGGTGGTTCAGGCCTGCGCTGCCTTGGCTTCGCGGGCCCTGCGCAGCGCATCGAGCACCGACGCCGGCACGAAGCCGGACACGTCGCCACCCAGGCGTGCGATTTCGCGCACCAGCGACGAGGAGATGAAGCTGTGCTGCTCGGCCGGTGTCAGGAACAGGGTTTCGACTTCCGGGATCAGGTGGCGGTTCATGCTGGCCATCTGGAACTCGTACTCGAAATCGGAGACCGCGCGCAGCCCGCGCAGCAGGATGCCGCCCTGCACCGAACGCACGAAGTGCGCCAGCAGGGTATCAAAGCCGATCACTTCCACGTTGTCGTGGTGCGACAGCGCGCCGCGGGCCAACTGCACGCGCAGCTCCAGCGGCAGCGTCGGGCCCTTGGACGGGCTCTGCGCCACGCCGACCACTACTTTTTCGAACAGCGGAGCGGCCCGGTTCACCAGGTCGATGTGACCATTGGTGATGGGGTCGAAGGTGCCCGGGTAGACAGCGATGCGACGATTGGCGACGGTCATGTGCGGTCGTAAACGTTCAGATTTGGTCAAAGTGTAGCAGTGGCACGCCGATACAGCGCAAAGCGCACCTCGCGGGTGCCTCCTTCGCGGTGCAGCAGCCACTCCGCCGGCAAGCGCGGAGCCTGGCCCTCGGGTGACTCCACATACAGCCAGGCGTCGGCGGCCAGGTGTCGCGGCAGCTGGGCCAGCGTGCTTTCCCACAGCTCGGCTGCGAACGGCGGATCGACGAAGGCGATGTCGGCCTGTGCCGGCGGCGCGCTCTGCAGCCAGCGCAGCGCATCGCTCTGCACCACCTGCACGCGCGACTCGGCCTTGAGTTTGGCCACCACCGCCGTCAGGTTTGCCGCCAGCTGCGGATCACGCTCGATCAGCGTGGCGTGCGCCGCACCGCGTGACACGGCCTCCAGCCCGAGTGCGCCGCTGCCGGCGAAGACATCGAGCACCCGCGCCCCGCCCAGCCGGGGCATCAGCCAGTTGAACAGGGTTTCGCGCACCCGGTCGCTGCTGGGGCGCAGGCCTGGCAGGGGGGGCACCGGCAGCCGTGTGTTGCGCCACTGGCCGCCGATGATGCGGACCTGGCCCTCGTTGCCACCGCGGCCGCTCATGGCGCGCTACCGGGATTGACCCGCGTACGGGTCTGTTTCATGGAATTCAGCATGTTTCGATTGTAGCGGCAGCAGCGAACGGCTGAGCCCCTCGTGGTGGGTCGCGGACAGCGGTGTCCTGGGAGTGGGCCGGGCGGGAGGGGTTGGTGGGGGACGGCAAAAACCGCATCCATGCGGGCCTCGTTTCGCGCCATCCTTGGCGCTCAACGCCCCCACCCAGCCCCACCGCCCGGCCCTGCGACATGCCCCGTGCGCCCACCACGGAAAGAAAAAAAGAAAAGCGGAATGGTCGGCCGCTCCCCGCTGAGGTCCACGGATACATTCCGCCGACCATGGGTCGGCGCTACCGCTTTTTCTTTTTCTTTTTACGTGGCGGGACGCGCGCGCGGACTGTCCGGGCCGGGCGGGAGGGGTTGGTGGGGGCGTTGAGCGCCAAGGATGGCGCGAAACGAGGCCCGCATGGATGCGGTTTTTGCCGTCCCCCACCAACCCCTCCCGCCCGGCCCACTCCCAAGACACCGCTTCCAGCGACCCACCACGAGGGGCTCAGCCGTTCGCCCGACGCCGAGGGCCTTGATAACGGGACAATCACCCTCACCCCTTGCGCAGGCCGCACACGCTGACGCGGCACTGACACGGAGCCCCATGCGATGACTGAAACCACACAGACCGAGACCCTTGGCTTCCAGACCGAGGTCAAACAGCTGCTGCAGCTGATGATTCACTCGCTGTACTCGAACAAGGAAATCTTCCTGCGCGAGCTGGTGTCCAATGCCGCCGACGCAGCCGACAAGCTGCGCTTCGAAGCGCTGACCCAGCCGGCCCTGCTGGACGGTGACAACGAGCTGCGCGTGCGCGTCAGCTTCGATGCCGCCGCGCACACGGTGACCATCGAAGACAACGGCATCGGCATGAGCCGCGACGAAGCCATCGCCCACCTGGGTACGATCGCCAAATCAGGTACCGGCGACTTCCTGCGCCAGCTCTCCGGCGACCAGAAGAAGGACTCGCAGCTGATCGGCCAGTTCGGCGTCGGCTTCTACAGCGCCTTCATCGTGGCCGACCAGGTGGATGTGTACTCGCGTCGCGCCGGTGCGTCGGCCGCCGAAGGCGTGCGCTGGTCCTCGCGCGGCGAAGGCGAGTTCGATATCGCGCAGGTGGAAAAAGCCGAGCGCGGTACCCGCATCGTGCTGCACCTGAAGGAGGGCGAGCAGGACTTCGCCGATGGCTGGCGCCTGCGCGGCATCCTGAAAAAGTACTCCGACCATATCGGCCTGCCGATCCAGATGCCGAAGGAGCAGCCGGCCGCCGAAGGCGACGATGCGGCGCCGGCGCTGGAATGGGAAACCGTCAACCGCGCCAGTGCGCTGTGGACGCGTCCGCGCACCGAGATCACCGACCCGGAATACACCGAGTTCTACAAGCACGTTGCCCACGATCACGGCGATCCGCTCGCGTGGAGCCACAACAAGGTCGAAGGCAAGCTGGAGTACACCTCGCTGCTGTACGTGCCGGGCCGCGCACCGTTCGACCTGTACCACCGTGAGGCCCCCAAGGGCCTGAAGCTGTACGTGCAGCGTGTGTTCGTGATGGACCAAGCCGAGCAGTTCCTGCCGTTGTACCTGCGCTTCATCAAGGGCGTGGTGGATTCCAACGACCTCTCGCTCAATGTGTCGCGCGAAATCCTGCAGTCCGGGCCGGTCATCGATTCGATGAAGTCCGCGCTGACCAAGCGCTCGCTGGACATGCTGGAGAAGCTGTCCAAGGACAAGCCGGAGCAGTTCGCGACGTTCTGGAAGGAATTCGGCCAGGTGCTGAAGGAAGGCCCCGCCGAAGACTTCAACAACCGCGAGAAGATCGCCGGCCTGCTGCGTTTTGCCTCGACCCGTGGCGATGGCGATGCGCAGACGGTGTCGCTGGCCGATTATCTCGGCCGCGTGGCGGAAGGCCAGGACAAGATCTACTACCTGACGGGCGAGAGCTACACCCAGGTGCGTAACAGCCCGCATCTGGAAGTGTTCCGCAAGAAGGGCATTGAAGTCCTGCTGCTGACCGACCGCATCGACGAGTGGCTGATGGGCTACCTGACGGAGTTCGACGGCAAGCGTTTCGTTGACATCGCACGGGGCGACCTGGACCTGGGCGCGCTGGAAAGCGAGGAAGACAAGCAGGCACAGGAATCGGCGGCCAAGGACAAGCAGGCCCTTGTCGAGCGTCTGAAGACCGCGCTGGGTGATGACGTCGCCGAGGTAAGGGTGTCGCACCGGCTGACCGACTCGCCCGCCGTGCTGGCGATCGGCGAGCAGGACCTGGGCTTGCAGATGCGGCAGATCCTGGAAGCCAGCGGGCAGAAGGTGCCGGAGAGCAAGCCGGTGCTGGAGATCAATCCGGGCCACCCGCTGATTGCCAAGCTGGACGCGGAAGCAGACGGCGAGCGCTTCGACGACCTGGGCCGGGTACTGTTCGACCAGGCCGCGCTGGCCGCCGGTGACAGCCTGAAAGATCCGGGCGCCTATGTGGCTCGCTTGAACAAGCTGCTGCTGGAGCTGTCGGCGTAAAGGCCGTTCGTGATGCAGCAGCGTGAGGACGATCGGTCGTCACGCTGCTGCGTCTGCCCGGTCCGGCTCTGGTCGGCTGCTCGGTCTGGCTCTTGGTAGAGCCGACTTCAGTCGGCTGCTCGATCCACGTCAGCCGACTGAAGTCGGCTCTACCAGGCTGACCGGTCCACGTCAGCCCACTGAAGTCGGCTCTACCAGGCTGCTCGGTCCACGTCAGCCGACTGAAGTCGGCTCTACCGGGCTGCTTCCCTTCCTCCACGCAGGCCCTACCGGGGCCGGTGGTACCCTGTCCCCTGATTCAAAGCCGCTGCCCGCCAATGCTCAGTTTTTTCCGTCGTAAAAAGACCCAGGATGCGCCGCAGGCCGACGCGCCCAAGACCCATCACTACACGGCTGAAGAGCTGGCGGCTGCCTTCCCATCGGCACGCCTGGCCGAGGAAATCCCTGCCCCGCCCGTAGCGCTCGAGCCGCCAGTGGTGAGCGAGCCGCCGCAGGCGCCCAGCGCGCCGTCACCCGCGGTGGCTGCACCGGCACCCGTCGTCCCGACACCGCCCGTGGCCAGTGTGCCCGCACCGGTTGCACCTGCGCCGCCCGTGGTCGCGGCGCCGGCTACCGTTATCCCTGCCCCTGCGCTCCCCGCAGCGCCGCCTACCGCCGAGCGCGCACCTGAAGATTTCGTGGCCGAGGCGCTTGCCGCCGCCGCTGTACTGGCGCCGATCGCGCCGGTCACGCCTGCCATGGAACCGGCCGCTCCGGCCGCCGACCTGCCCGTGCTGGTGGATGCCGAGCCTGCACCTGCCGGCAAGAGCGGTTGGCGCGAGCGACTGCGCAACAGCACCTTCGCCCGCAGCTTTGGTGGCTTGTTCTCGCGCAACCCCAAGCTCGACGATGACCTGCTGGATGAAATCGAGACCGCGCTGATCACCGCCGATGTTGGCGTCACCGCGACCACCACGCTGGTCGAAAGCCTGCGCCGACGCATGAAGTCACGCGAGTTCGCTGATGCGCAGGCGCTGCTGAAGGCACTGCGCGCCGACCTGATCAACATCCTGGTGCCGGTGGCCAAGCCGCTGGTCATCGACCGCAGCGCCAAGCCCTTCGTCGTGCTCACCGTGGGTGTCAACGGCGTCGGCAAGACCACCACCATCGGCAAGCTGGCCAAGCGCTTCAAAGACGAAGGCCACAGCCTGATGCTGGCCGCCGGCGACACCTTCCGTGCCGCTGCGGTTGCGCAGTTGCAGTCGTGGGGCGACCGCAATGGCGTCACCGTGATCGCGCAGGGTCAGAATGCCGATGCCGCTTCGGTTGCGTTCGATGCGCTGCAGGCCGGCAAGGCGCGCGGCACCTCGGTGCTGATCGCCGATACCGCCGGCCGCCTGCACACCCAGTCCGGGCTGATGAACGAGCTGGGCAAGATCCGTCGCGTACTGGGCAAGATCGATCCCGGCGCACCGCATGAAGTGCTGATGGTGATCGACGGCACGACGGGCCAGAACGCGCTGTCGCAGCTGCGCCAGTTCAACGCCGCAGTGAATGTCACCGGCCTGGTCGTGACCAAGCTGGATGGAACGGCCAAGGGCGGCGTGGTGTTCGCGCTGGCGCAGGAATTCGGCATCCCGATCCGCTTCGCCGGTATTGGTGAGCGTCCGGAAGACCTGCGCGTGTTCGACCCGGAAGCCTTCGTCGACGCTCTGCTGCCTGAAGCGCTGGGCAGTGCCTGAGGCCGCCACCGTCGTCGCGGCCGCGCCTCCGCTGGCGTCGGTCGCCGGCGGCAGCGATCCGTTCGTCGCCCACTTGCTGCACTGGTTCGATGGCCACGGCCGCCATGACCTGCCTTGGCAGCATCCGCGAACGCCCTACCGTGTGTGGCTGTCGGAAATCATGCTGCAGCAGACCCAGGTCGCGACGGTCATCCCGTACTTCCTGAAATTCCTGCATCACTTCCCCACCCTGCCCGACCTTGCCGCCGCCGAGAACGATGCGGTAATGGCGCAGTGGGCCGGGCTGGGGTATTACGCCCGTGCGCGCAACCTGCATGCGGCTGCCAAGCGCTGCGTGGCCGACCACGGTGGCGAACTGCCGCGCGATCTCGATGCGCTGCACGCCTTGCCGGGCATCGGCCGCAGCACCGCCGGGGCAATCCTCAGCCAAGCGTGGAAGGATCCTTTCGCGATCCTGGATGGCAACGTCAAGCGGGTACTGACCCGCTACCACGGCATCGAGGGGTTTCCTGGGCTGCCGGCGGTGGAACGGCCGCTGTGGGCGTTGGCCGACGCCCACGTCGCGCAGGTGCCGGTGGGCCGGATGGCCGATTACACGCAGGCACAGATGGACCTGGGCGCTACGTTGTGTACGCGCAGCAGGCCGAGCTGTGTGATCTGCCCGCTGCAGGAGCGCTGCGTAGCCCGCCGCGAAGGTCGCACGGCGGAATTGCCCACGGCGAAGCCGAGCAAGGTACTACCCGAGCGCGAGGCCGTGGCGGTGCTGCTGCAGGACGGCCAGGGCCGCACGCTGCTGCAGAAGCGCCCGGAAACGGGCATCTGGGCGTCGCTGTGGACCCTGCCGCAGGCGGACACGGGGCTGGCGATGCAGGATTGGTTCGATGCGCACGTGGACGGCGCGCTGGAAGATGCGCAGGCGTTGCCGGTGCTGCAGCACACCTTCAGTCATTACCGGCTGCAGCTGCAGGTGTTGCGCGCGCGGGTGAGCGGACTGAAGGTGGACCATCCGATGCTGCGCTGGGTGGCGGCCGGAGACATGCCAGCGCTGGGCCTGCCCGCCCCGATCCGCAAGCTGCTGGAAGCGGTGTTGTGATGTGGATCGGTGGTGCTGAACGTGGCGATGTTCGTGATGCGGCTCGGTCTCGGCGAACGTGGCGATGTTCGGTAGAGCCGACTTCAGTCGGCTGATGCTATCCGCAGCCGACTAAAGTCGGCTCTACCGGCCGGCTATCCCGGTCGGCTGTTGCGGCCGCCCTTCCCTTTTTTCGAGAGTATCTGCCCATGTCCCGCACTATTTTCTGTCAGTACCAGCAAGCCGATGCCGAGGGGCTGGACTTCGTTCCCTACCCCGGTGAGTTGGGTCAGCGCATTTTCGCCCATATCGGCAAGCCGGCGTGGAGCGCGTGGCTGGCGCACCAGACGATGCTGATCAATGAAAACCGGCTGTCGCCGCGTGATCCGAAACACCGCGCCTTCCTGGAAGAGGAACTGGTGAAGTACCTGTTCGCGGGCAATGCGGAAAAGCCGCCGGGCTTCGTGCCTGAGGCCTGATCGGGCTCAGGGTTCGCGTTCCTGGGTGGCGGCCTGGCGCAGGTCCTGCTCGGCCACGCGCAGCGCCTTGATGTCCAATGGGCGGATGCGGGCGATGAAGCACGGCATCTGCGGGCCCGGGCCGGGGCCGCCTACGAGCACCTTGTCGAAGCGGGCCGCCACCCGCCCGACGCGACTGGTGAGGCCGATCGCCTGCGCATACGGAAGGTCAGGGCACGGGCCTGACAGCTCCAGCAGGTACGCCTCGCCGGGGCGTGTCCACACGGCCAGTGCGCTGTCGCCCAGTTCCTGCCAGCCACTCAGGCTGGAGGTAAACGGCATGTCGTTCTGTGGAGGACCGGCGTGGGCGCGGTACAGCTGGACCTTCTGTTCAGTGGTCAACCGGCCACTGGTGGCACAGGCCGCAAGACAGAGGCACAACGCAGTGGCGGTGATCAGGCGCTTCATGGCGGATATCCCGGGGATTCACGGCCGATGATGCAATCGCGACCGTGAACGCGGTAGTGACGGCCGCTGGCCGTCAATCCGGGACCGCTGCAGTGGAACGCCAGCGCCCGTCACTAACCCGGTCCAGTTTGACGGCCAGCGGCCGTCACTACCGGGTCGCCGACGTTAGACGTCGGCGTGCGCCAGCGCGTGCAGCTTGCCTTCGCGCAGCTCCAGCACGCGGTCCAGTTTGCGCGCCAGGCTGCGGTCGTGGGTGACCAGCACCAGCGAGGTATGCCGCGCGCGATTCAGTTCCAGCATCAGCTCGAATACGGTCCCTGCGGTGCGGTCATCCAGGTTGCCGGTGGGCTCGTCGCCGAGCACGCAGGCGGGCTGATTGACCAGTGCACGCGCCACGGCCGCACGCTGGCGTTCGCCACCGGACAGCTCGCCCGGCTTGTGCTGCAGGCGGTGACCCAGGCCTACCGACTCCAGCAGCGCTTTTGCGCGGTCATTGGCCGCCGCCACCTCGCCGCCGCCCAGCAGCACCGGCATCATCACGTTTTCCAACGCGGTGAACTCCGGCAGCAGGTGGTGGAACTGATACACGAAGCCCAACGCCCGGTTGCGCAACACCCCGCGCTCGCCATCGGACAGCTTGGACATCTGCTGACCCGCGACGAACACTTCACCGGCACTCGGCGTATCCAGCCCGCCCAGCAGGTGCAGCAGCGTGCTCTTGCCGGCGCCGGATGCGCCGATGATGGCCACGGTTTCGCCGGCCGTCACGTGCAGGTCCAGGCCGTTGAACACCGGGGTATGCATCTTGCCTTCCGCGTAGGTCTTGCCCAACGCTTCGGCGCGGATGACTTCCTGGCCGGGAGAGAAAACCTCATTCATAACGCAGCGCCTCCGCGGGCTGGGTGCGGGCGGCGCGCCACGCCGGATACAGGGTGGCAAGGAAACTCATCGCCAGCGCGACCACCGTGATCACCACGATGTCGGCGGGCTGCATGTCGGTCGGCAGGCCGGTGATGTAGTAGACGTCTTCCGGCAGCAGCTTCACGTTGAACACCGCCTCGATGGCACCCAGGATGCGCTCCAGGTTGAGGGTCAGGGTGATGCCGCCGATCACGCCGGCCACCGTGCCGATGATGCCGATCAGCGAGCCCTGCACCATGAAGACGCCCATCACCCCGCGCGGGGTCAGCCCCAACGTGCGCAGAATGGCGATGTCGGCCTGTTTGTCGGTCACCAGCATCACCTGCGAGGACACCAGGTTGAAGGCACCCATCGCGATGATCAGCGACAGCAGGATCCCCATCACCACTTTTTCCATCCGCAGCGAGTGGTACAGGTTTGCATTCTGCTGGGTCCAGTCGCTGACCCGATAGCCGCCGCCAAGGCGCTGCGCAAGGTCGACGCCGACGTTGAGCGCCTGGTCCATGTCATGCAGCTTCAGCCGCACGCCCGTGGCCCCATCGATGCGCAACACGCGCTCCAGGTCCTTCATGTTGGCGAACGCCACACCCCGATCGATCTCGTTGTAACCGGCTTCGAAGATACCGCTGACGGTGAAGCGCTTCATCCGCGGAATCGCGCCCATCGGCGTGCCCTGCACTTCGGCCAGCGTCGCCACCACCTGGTCGCCGACGCCAACACCCAGCCAGATCGCCAGCTCCTGGCCGAGGATCATGTTGTAGCTGCCCGGCGTCAGGCTGTCGAAACGGCCCTTCTTCATTTTATCGGCGACAACGGAAACCTTGGGCTCCATCGCCGGATCCACGCCCTGCACCAGCGCGCCCTGCACGCGGGGGCCGCTGATCATCGCCTGGATCTCGATATACGGCGCGGCACCGGCCACGCGCGGATCTTTGTAGGACAGATCCACGGCGCGCTGCCAGTCGCTCATCGGCTCGCCATCGCGGGTGATGGTGGTGTGCGCGGACATCTGCAGCAGGCGGTCACGGATTTCCTTCTGGAAGCCGCTCATCACCGCCAGCGTGGTGATCAGCACCGTGACACCCAGCGCAATGCCGAGGATCGATGCCATCGAAATGAAAGAGATGAAGCCGTTGCGGCGCTTGGCTCGCAGGTAGCGCAGGCCGATGGCCACGGGGATGGGTTTGAACATGCAGGTGCGCCGGTAGATTCAGCGTATGGTGCCACCTACGGCGGCTTACGGGAAACCTGTCGTGCACGGACGGCTAGACGCAGTTCACGTCGCTGCCCGCGCGACAGCACGTCCGGCCAGAACAACAGGCTGGCGCCGCTGCCCGGTCCCTGCCAGCGCAGCTGCAGCCACGGCCCGCGTACCTGCAGGGTCGGCACGTCCAGTTCCACGCCATCCAGCAGCAATGGACGGGGCAGTTCCTGCAGCCACAGCAGACGACGCGGGCAGCGCATCGCGGACCAGATCAGGCCCACGCCCGCCAGCCAGCACAGCAGGATCACCGGTGATTGCGCGCGTGCGGATATCCCGCTGGCAGCGACCAGCCAAGGCGCAGCGAGCGCGACCAGGGCCTCCGCCAGCAGGCGCACGCGCGAAGGTCGCCACTCAAGCCTTGAGGGCGCGGATCCGGTCGAGCATCGGGACGGCGTGTGCATGCGGGCAGGCCTCGTAGCCCATGAACCACCGCCACAACTTATCGTCCTCGCAGTCCAGCAGGAACAGGAAAACCTCGCGGTCCGCTGCCGGTGCAGTCGGCCACTCGCGCTCCAGGTAGCGTTCGAACAGCTGGTCCAGCTCGCGCATGCCGCGGCGGCAGCGCCAGCGCAGCTTCTTCACCAGGGTGGCTTCGTCCATCGGGGTTCCCGGATAGCGCAACGCCGAGCATGGCTCGGCGCTGCAGGGTGCGTCAGTGTGGCAGGCAGATCAGGCGCGACGCGCCATCATCAGCTTCTTGATCTCGGCAATCGCCAACGCCGGGTTCAAGCCCTTCGGGCAGGTCCGTGCGCAGTTCATGATGGTGTGGCAGCGATACAGCTTGAACGGATCTTCCAGATCGTCCAGGCGGGCACCGGTGTCTTCATCGCGCGAATCCACGATCCAGCGGTAGGCCTGCAACAGCACGGCCGGCCCCAGGTAACGCTCGCCGTTCCACCAGTAGCTAGGGCAACTGGTGGAGCAGCACGCGCACAGGATGCACTCATACAGACCGTCCAGCTTCTTGCGGTCTTCCGGCGACTGCAGGCGCTCGCGGTCCGGCGGTGCCGGCGTCTGCGTGCGGATCCACGGCTTGATCGACGCGTACTGCGCATAGAAATGCGTCAGGTCCGGCACCAGGTCCTTGACCACGCTCATGTGCGGCAGCGGGTAGATCGGCACTTCGGCCTTGCCGCAATCGGCAATGGCGCGGGTGCAGGCCAGCGTGTTGGTGCCGTCGATGTTCATCGCGCACGAACCGCAGATGCCTTCGCGGCATGAACGACGGAAGGTCAGGGTCGGATCGATCTCGTTCTTGATCTTGATCAGCGCGTCCAGGACCATCGGTCCGCACGCGTCCAGGTCGATCTCGTAGGTATCGGTACGCGGGTTGCTGTCGTCGTCCGGACTCCAGCGGTAGACCTTGAAGGTACGCACGTTCTTCGCGCCGCCGGTGGCGGGGAAGTGCTTGCCCTTCGTGATCTTTGAATTCTTTGGCAGGGAAAACTCGGCCATGGCTGCTCTCGTTGGCTCAGGCGGCCCGCGCCCTCAAGGCGCGGATTGCATGGTAGGCGGGGGTCGCGATCAGTACACGCGCGGCTTCGGCGGCACCACGTCAACCTCATCGGTCAGCGTGTACATGTGCACCGGACGGTAATCGAAGCTGCACTTGCCCTGGTCGTCGACCTTGACCAGCGTGTGCTTGTGCCAGTTGACGTCGTCGCGATCCGGGAAGTCTTCGTGCGCATGTGCGCCGCGGCTTTCCTTGCGCTGCTCGGCCGAGTTGATGGTCGCCACGGCATTGAGCAGCAGGTTGTTCAGTTCGTAGGTTTCGATCAGGTCCGAGTTCCAGACCAGCGAACGATCGGTGACCTTGACGTCCTGGAACGAGTCGAAGATACCGGCCATCTTCTCGCAGCCTTCCTTCAGCGTCTGGCTGGTGCGGAACACGGCCGCATCGGCCTGCATGGTGCGCTGCATGTTGTCGCGGATCACCGACGTCGGCGTATCGCCCTTGGCATAACGCAGCTTGTCCAGCAGCCCCAGTGCCTTGTCGCAGGCATCGGCCGGCAGCGGCTTGTGCGATGCACCCGGCTTGATGGTTTCGGCACAGCGGTTGGCCACCGCACGACCGAACACCACCAGATCCAGCAGCGAGTTCGACCCCAGGCGGTTGGCACCGTGGACCGATACGCAGGCCGCTTCGCCGATCGCGTACAGGCCCGGGATGACTGCATCCGGGTTGTCGCCATCGATGCGCACCACTTCACCGTGGAAGTTGGTCGGAATGCCGCCCATGTTGTAGTGCACGGTCGGGATGACCGGGATCGGCTGCGTATGCACGTCGACGCCGGCAAAGATGCGCGCGCTTTCGGCGATACCCGGCAGCTTGTCATCGATCACGCCCGGGCCGAGGTGGGTCAGGTCGAGCAGGATGTGATCCTTGTGCTCGCCGACGCCGCGGCCTTCGCGGATTTCCACGGTCATCGAACGCGCAACCACGTCGCGCGATGCCAGATCCTTGTAGTGCGGTGCGTAGCGCTCCATGAAGCGCTCGCCGCTGCTGTTGCGCAGGATGCCACCTTCGCCGCGCACACCCTCGGTGATCAGGCAGCCCGCGCCGTAGATGCCGGTCGGGTGGAACTGCACGAATTCCATGTCCTGCATCGCGATGCCGGCACGCATGGCCAGGCCGCCGCCATCACCGGTGCAGGTGTGGGCGGAGGTCGCGCTGAAGTAGGCACGGCCGTAGCCGCCGGTGGCCAGCACCACGCCCTGGGCGCGGAACAGGTGCAGCGAGCCCTCGGCCATGTCGATGGCCAGCACGCCGCGGCAGGTGCCGTCTTCGTCGAAGATCAGGTCCAGCGCGAAGTACTCGATCATGAAGCGTGCATCGTGCTTCAGCGACTGCTGGTACAGGGTGTGCAACATGGCGTGGCCGGTACGATCGGCCGCCGCGCAGGTACGCTGCGCCGCCGGGCCTTCGCCGTACTTGGTGGTCATGCCGCCGAACGGGCGCTGGTAGATCTTGCCCTCTTCGGTACGGCTGAACGGCACGCCGTAGTGCTCCAGCTCGATGATCGCCGGGATCGCTTCGCGGCACATGTACTCGATCGCGTCCTGGTCACCCAGCCAATCCGAGCCCTTGATCGTGTCGTAGAAGTGGTAACGCCAGTCGTCCTCGCCCATGTTGCCGAGCGCGGCGGAGATGCCACCCTGCGCGGCGACGGTGTGCGAACGGGTTGGGAAGACCTTGGTCAGGCACACGGTCTGCAAACCCTTGGCAGCCAGCCCGAACGTGGCGCGCAGGCCGGCACCGCCGGCGCCCACCACGACCATGTCGTACTTGTGTTCGGTGATCTTGTAAGCGGACATCTAATCTGGATTCCTGTCTTGGTGCCTGGACTCAGGCAGCGCCGAGGGCAATGCGGACGACAGCGAATATGCTGACGATCGCGCCGAGCACGGCGATGAACTTCACCAGGGTCTGCAGCGCAAGCGCCACCAGCGAGTTGTGGATGTAGTCTTCCAGCACGATCTGCAGGCCAAGCTGGGCGTGCCAGAACATGGCCACCAGGAAGCCGACCACCAGCACCGCATTCCACGGCTTGGCGATGGCCGCCGACGCGGTCACGTAATCAGCGCCGACCAGACTCAGCACGAACACCAGGAACCAGATCGACAGCGCGACCAGCGCGGTGGCGGTCAGGCGCTGGTGGACGAAGTGTTCGGTACCGGTCTTGGCCGCGCCAAGGCCACGCACGTTCTTCAGCGGGGTGCGGTAACGGCTCATGCGGCACCTCCGGAAAGCACGACGTAGGCCCAGATCGCGGCGGTGATGACCAGCGATGCGAACACCGAAAGCCAGCTGCTGCGGACGAAGGCGGGGATGCTGAAGCCGATCGCGAAGTCCTGCACGATATGGCGCAGGCCATTGCACAGGTGGTAGGCGAAGGCCCAGGTCCAGGCAAACAGGAACAGCTTGCCGTACCAGGCGCCTGCGTGGTCGGTGAAGCAGGTCCAGGAGGCGGGGCCCATCATCAGGGCGAGCAGTCCGCCGGCAATGATCAAGGCTCCAACAGACAGAAAGATGCCGGTCGCTCGATGCAGAATCGAGGTGGCCATCTGGATCTGCCAGCGATACACCTGGAGGTGCGGGGAAAGGGGGCGTTCTCGGGTCGCCATTCGCTGGGCTCGTTGTCTCGGCTGGGCGGCACAGCTGCCGCGTTGGCTCAATGCTGGATCAAAAATCGATGCAGCGTCCGTTTTTCTCCCAATCACCGTACCGCACCGGATCAAGTCCGCCGCGGCCACCGTATTCCTTCTGCTCAGCAGGCATGCTTTCGGGCGCGGGCGCCTTCGGGTCCAGCGGAGCTTCAGATTCAGCGTCGGGAGTGGGGGTTGTTTGGCCTATCATCAGGATTCTCGCAACGCACAAATTCTAGACCTCACGCACGTGCCTGACAACCTTTCCCCTGATATCGATGCATATCGCCCATTGGCAGACCGCCAATTGCTGGCGATTTCCGGCCCCGACGCGGCGGTGTTCGCGCAGGCGCAATTCTCCAGCGATGTGCTCGCCCTCGCCGATGGCCACTGGCAGTGGAGCGCGTGGTTGACGGCCAAAGGCCGCACGATCGCGGTGTTTCAGCTCATTCGGATCACTTCCGATGATCTGCTGCTGATCTTCGCCGACGGCGACGCAGATGAGATTGCGTCGCAGTTGCAGCGTTTTGTGTTCCGTCGGAAAGTGAAAATTGGTCTGCGCGATGATCTTCAGCTGCAGGCCGCGTTCACTGCCCCGAAAACTGCTTCTGGCGCAGTTCTGGCCGGATCGCTGGCTGGATTCCTGGAATTGGACGTGGGTAGCGGGGACCTGCCGAGGACGATGCGCATTGCCGCCGACGCGCCCAGCCAGGTGGACGCCGGATTCACCGCGACGTGGCGCCAGGCGGACCTTCGCTTCGGTATACCGCGACTGGACGCAAGCCAGCGCGAACAGTGGACACCGCAGCAACTCGGCCTGGATCGACTGAACGGCTACAGCGTCAAGAAGGGCTGCTACCCGGGTCAGGAGATCGTGGCGCGCACGCATTTCCTTGGCAAGGCGAAGCGCGCGTTGCAGCTGTTGCAGCTTGCGGCCGGCGCCGCCCCCGGTGTGGCCGTGGAACAGAACGGCAGCACCTTGGGCACCGTAGCCTGCGTGGCCGGTGAGCTGGCGCTGGCGGTGTTGCCGCTGGAAGCCAGTGACGCCCCGCTGAGCGTAGCCGGCCAGCCCGCGCAGCGCCTCCCGCTGCTGGAAGGCTTGGCGCGGTAGAGCCGAAGGTGGCGCCGAGGGGAGCCGACGCCGGTGCCCACTGGTAGAGCCGACTTCAGTCGGCTGCCTTTCACGTGATGGCCGGTGGTCTCGGCCAGCCCCGCGCGCAGCCGACTAAAGTCGGCTCTACCCATCGGCTCTACCCGTCGACTGCCTTCAGGCGGTCAGGCGCTCGCCGGTTTCCGGGTCGAAGAAGTGCAGCGCGCCGGGTTGTACCGCCACCTGCAGGGTTTCGCCCACGGCGGGCAGCGAACGCGGTGCGACGCGCATGGTCAGGGCGTGGTTGCCGCTGACCATGTTGACGAAGATCTCGTTGCCCACCGGTTCGATCCCTTCGATGCGGGCCTCGAACGCCCACTCCGCATTGCCGTCGGCCGGCTGCAGATGCTCGGGCCGCACGCCGACGGCCACCGGCTTGTCCAGCCAGCGCGGATCGATCGTGGCCTGGCCCAGCGGCGCTTTCCATGCCCCGTCGATCACCGCCACGCCCGCCGCGGTCGCCTGCAGCGTGCCGCGCAGGATATTCATCGCCGGACTGCCGAGGAAGCCGGCCACGAACAGGTTCGCCGGTCGGTCATACAGCGCCATCGGCGTGTCGATCTGCTGGATCACGCCGTCCTTCAGCACCACGATGCGCTGGCCGAGGGTCATCGCCTCGACCTGATCGTGGGTGACGTAGATCATCGTGGTCCCCAGCTTGCGGTGCAGCTGCGCGATTTCCGTGCGCACGCTGTGGCGCAGCTTGGCGTCCAGGTTGGACAGCGGCTCATCGAGCAGGAACACCGCCGGCTCACGCACCAGGGCGCGACCCAGCGCGACGCGCTGGCGCTGGCCGCCGGACATCGCCTTGGGCAGCTTGTCCATCATGTCGGTCAGGCCAAGGGTCTGCGCCGCTTCGCTGATGCGCTTGTCGATGGTCGCCTTGTCGTGGCCGCGCAGCTTCAGGCCGAAGGCCAGGTTCTCGGCGACGGTCATGTGCGGATACAGCGCGTAGCTCTGGAACACCATCGCGATGTCGCGGTCTTTCGGCGCCACGTCGTTGACCACGCGGTCGCCGATGGTCAGCGTGCCGCCACTGATCTCTTCCAGCCCGGCGATCATCCGCAGCAGGGTCGACTTGCCGCAGCCCGAGGGGCCCACGAGCACCATCAACTCACCGTCAGCCACCTCAAAGGTGGCTTCCTTCACCGCGACCTGGCCGTTGTCGTAGACCTTGCGCACACCCTGCAACTGTACTTTTGCCATATCACTCTTCCAGTCCGCCCGTTGCCTGGGCATTGCATGTGGACTGCCTTCGGCCCTCCCGATGGCAGTGTTTTTGCCTCAGTGCCGCATGACGGCACCAATGCAATCGAATACAGTTGCACATTCTGCCATGTAAACGTTTTCACGTGGCAGTATCCGTAGGTTGCTGCGCACGCAGTGTGCATCGATGATGGAACGTACACCCGGCCCCTCGTGACGGGCAGCGCCAGCAGACGCTGGCATGCACCCACGATGGAACGGACAAAGCAGCGCCAAACCCCTCCCGGAACCCAGCCAGGCAGCGATTGACAACGATGTCACCCGGATCTGAAACTCGAGAAATGCACGATACCCTCTTCCTGTTCGGCGCCACTGGCGATCTGGCCCAGCGCTACCTCTTCCCTTCCCTGCTGCGGCTGCTTGGTGATGGTCTGCTGCCGGAAGACTTCAAGGTCCGTGCGCTGGCATTGTCGCCGCACGACACCGACGCCTTCCGGGACCTCCTGCGCCCGCGCCTGCAGCAATCCATGCCGGCGGCCAGCGAAGCGGACATCGCCTCGCTGCTGCAGCGCATCGACTACCGCTCGGTGGACCTGCGCAACGCCGACTCGGTCGCTGAAGCCGTGGCCGACCAGGTCGGCCGCCGCTGCGTGAGCTACCTGGCGATTCCGCCCGGCCTGTACATCTCCACCTGCGAAGGTCTGGCCAAGGGCGGCGCACTTGCCGCACCGCACCGGCTGATGCTGGAGAAGCCGATCGGCAGCGACAGCGAAAGCGCCGAGCAGATCATCAGCACCATCGGCCAGTGGATCGACGAAGACCGCGTGTTCCGCCTGGATCATTACCTCGGCAAGGCCGCGGTACAGAACCTGATCGCGCTGCGTTTCGGCAACACCCTGCTGGAAGCCGTGTGGAACCGGACCTACATCGAATCGGTGCACATCCTGGTGTCCGAGAGTGAAGGCGTGGATGGCCGCGATGCCTACTACGCGCGCTCCGGTGCGCTGCGCGACATGGTGCAGAGCCATATCCTGCAGCTGCTGTGCCTGGTGGCGATGGAGCCGCCGGCGTCGCTGGAAGCCGATCGCATCCGCGATGAAAAGGTCAAGGTGCTGCGCTCGCTGCGTCCGCTGGATGCCAAACACGCCGCACGTGACAGCGTGCGTGGCCGCTACACCGCCGGCAGCATCGACGGCCAGCCGGCGCAGGCCTATCAGCCGCCGGAAGGCAGCGACGTGGAAACCTTCGCCGGGGTCACCGCGCACATCGACAACTGGCGCTGGAGCGGCGTGCCGTTCCACCTGGTCACGGGCAAGCGACTTCCCGAGCGCACCAGCCGGGTGGTGGTCACGCTGAAGCCGGTCACCCATTGGTTGTTCGAGCGCCCGCATCGTGGCCAGGCCACGCCGAACCGTCTGGTGTTCCAGCTGCAGCCGCAGGAGAACATCGAGCTCGGCCTGATGAGCAGCCTGGCGGGCCCGGAATGGGGCGCGCTGGAACTGCAGCCTGTCGAGCTTGATCTGTCGGTACCGACCGGCCTGCACCGCCGCATTGCTTACGAACGCCTGTTCCTGGACGCCTTCAATGGCAACCACGCGTTGTTCGTCCGCGATGACGAGGTGCGTGCGGCATGGCACTGGATCGACAGCGTGGCCGATGCGTGGAAGAACGCCGATCTGCCGCTGCAGCCGTATGCCGCCGGCACCTGGGGCCCCGCCGAAGCGGCCGGCTTCCTGCCTGGCGATGTCATCGATACCGCACACGGAGACCCGGCATGACGGCGCAGGAGCGGCCGCTGCTGGTCGCCGACATCGGCGGCACCAATGCGCGCTTCGCACTGGCCGACACCGCCAGTGACACGCCGCTGCTGGAAGACAGCATCCGGGAATTCCCGGTGGTCGATTTTCCTTCGCTCGGTGATGCCGCACGGCATTACCTGCAGGAAGTCGCTGCCGAGGCAGACCGCGGCGTGTTCGCCGTTGCCGGTCGCGTGGACGGTGACGAGGCCCGCATCACCAACCACCCGTGGGTGATCTCGCGCAGCCGCACGGCGGCAATGCTCGGGTTTTCCGAGCTGCACCTGATCAATGACTTCGCCGCGCAGGCGATGGCCATCTCGCTGCTGCAGCCCAAGGATGTGGTGCAGATCGGCGGCGCCGCGTGGAGTCCGCGGCGCAGCGGTGCACCGGCCAACTACGGCGTCATCGGGCCTGGCACCGGCCTCGGCGTCGGTGGTCTGGTGATCCGTAATGACCGCTGCTTCCCGCTGGAAACCGAGGGCGGCCACGTCAGCTTCCCGCCGGGCACCCCGGAAGAGATCCGCATCCTGGAAATCCTGTCGGAAACCTTCGGCCGGGTATCCAACGAGCGCCTGATCTGTGGCCCCGGCCTGGTCAACATCCATCGCGCCGTCTGCGAAATGGCCGGCTTCGATCCGGGCCACCTCAAGCCGGCCGATGTCACCGCACGCGCCGCCACGGGCGATCCGCAGGCGATGCGTGCAGTGGACCTGTTCTGCGCGATCTTCGGCGCCATCGCCGGTGACCTGGTGCTCATCCAGGGGGCGTGGGACGGCGTGTTCCTGACCGGCGGCCTGGTGCCGCGCATGCTGGAATCCCTGCAGCATTCCGGCTTCCGCCAGCGCTTCGAACACAAGGGGCGTTTTTCTTCGATCATGGGCCGCGTTCCTTCGCTGGCCGTCATCCATCCCAATCCCGGCCTGCTCGGCGCGGCGGCCTATGCGGTCGATGCGCAGTGCGGTGCCCTCGGAGCTGTTGCCTGATGCCTGTTCCCTTCTCTACCGACCGCGTCGAATTCATCGCCCACCGCGAAGCCGACGGCTGGATCGAATCCGTTGCCGCGGACATGGCGAAGATCCTCAACGCCGACATCGCCGAACATGGCCGTGCGCGCATGCTGCTGTCCGGCGGCACCACCCCCGCGCCGGTGTACCAGGCACTGGCCGAGCTGGACGTGCACTGGGACCGCGTCGAGGTGGGGCTGGCCGACGAACGCTGGCTGTCGCCGCAGGATCGCGACAGCAATGCGCGCCTGGTCCGCGAAAACTTCCTGCAGCGTGCCGAAGGCGCCCATTTCGATCCGCTGGTGCGCATCGGCAAGCCGCTGGCCGAGTGCGTGTACACCGCCAACCTGCAGGCCCAGCACAGCCTGCAGCCGAGCGTGGTTGCACTGGGCATGGGCAATGACGGACATACCTGCTCGCTGTTCCCCGGCTCGCGCGAGCTGCCGCGTGCACTGGAAAGCACCCTGCCCTACGCCTCACTGGATGCGACCGGCTGCCCGGGCGCCAACCAGTGGCCGCTGCGCATCACCCTGACGCCGCATGGCCTGCGTTCCTGCCGCCAGCGCCTGCTGCTGCTGCGCGGCAAGCAGAAGCTGGAAGTGCTGCAGCACGCGCTGGACAGCAACGACGTCCACCAGTATCCGATCCTCGCCGCCATCGAACAGCCCGGTCCGCGCCTGCGCGTGCACTGGGCCGACTGACCTGATCGCCGTGAACCGCTTTCCCCCTCTCGCCACCTTCCAACGCTGGTAGCCAATGAGTCTGCATCCGCAACTGCACGCCATCACCGAGCGCATCGTCCGCCGCAGCGCCGCCTCGCGCGCCGCTTACCTGGCCGGGATTGATGCCGCCCTTCGCGATGGTCCGTTCCGCAGCCGCTTGAGCTGCGGCAACCTTGCCCACGGTTTCGCCGCCTGTGGCGGTACCGACAAGAGCCGCCTGCGTGGCGGTGTGACGCCGAACCTGGGCATCATCACCTCGTACAACGACATGCTGTCGGCCCACCAGCCGTTCGAGAGCTACCCGGAGCAGATCCGGCAGATCGCGCGTGAGCTGGGGGCGACCGCCCAGGTGGCCGGCGGCGTGCCGGCGATGTGCGACGGCGTGACCCAAGGCCGTGGCGGCATGGAGCTGTCGCTGTTCTCGCGTGATGTGATCGCCCAGTCCACCGCGATCGGCCTCAGCCACGACATGTTCGACGCGGCGATCTACCTTGGCGTGTGCGACAAGATCGTGCCCGGCCTGCTGATCGGCGCGCTCGCCTTCGGCCACCTGCCGTCGGTGTTCGTGCCGGCCGGACCGATGACCCCCGGCATCCCGAACAAGCAGAAAGCGGAAGTGCGTGAGCGCTACGCCGCCGGCGAAGCGACCCGCGAGGAGCTGCTGGAGGTGGAGGCCGCGTCGTACCACGGCGCCGGTACGTGCACGTTCTACGGCACGGCCAATTCCAACCAGGTGCTGCTGGAAGCCATGGGCGTGCAGCTGCCCGGTGCCTCGTTCGTCAATCCGGAACAGACCCTGCGCGGCGCGCTGACCCGCGAAGCCACCGTGCGCGCGCTGGACATGACCGCGCTGGGCGATGATTACCGCCCGATCGGCCGGATCATCGACGAGCGCGCAATCATCAACGCCATCGTGGCGCTGATGGCGACCGGTGGCTCGACCAACCACACCATCCACTGGATCGCCGTGGCACGTGCCGCCGGCATCGTGGTGACCTGGGACGACATGGACGAGCTGTCGCAGCTGATCCCGCTGCTGACCCGCGTCTATCCCAATGGCGAAGCCGATGTGAACCGCTTCGCCGCTGCCGGCGGACCGGCCTTCGTGTTCGGTGAACTGATCCGCGCCGGGCTGATGCACGGCGACATCGTCACCGTCGCCCGCGGCGGCATGGCCGACTACGCACGCGAGCCGCGCCTGCAGGACGGCCAAGTGGTATGGGTGGACGGCATCATCCGCAGCGCGGACGAGGACGTGGCGCGCGGCGTCGACAACCCCTTCGAAAGCCAAGGTGGTCTGCGCCTGCTGCGTGGCAACCTCGGCCGTTCGCTGATCAAGCTGTCTGCGGTGAAGCCGCAGTACCGCACCATTGAAGCGCCTGCCGTGGTTGTCGATGCGCCGCAGGTGCTGAACAAGCTGCATGCCGCTGGCCTGCTGCCGCAGGATTTCGTGGCAGTGGTGCGCTACCAGGGCCCGCGTGCGAACGGCATGCCCGAGCTGCATTCGCTGGCGCCGCTGCTGGGCCTGCTGCAGAACCAGGGCCGCCGCGTGGCGTTGGTCACCGATGGTCGCCTGTCCGGTGCGTCGGGCAAGATTCCGGCGGCGATCCACGTGACGCCGGAGGCCGCACGTGGCGGTCCGCTGGGCAAGGTACGCGAGGGCGACATCATCCGCCTGGATGGTGAAGCGGGCACGCTGGAAGTGCTGATCGATGCGGCCGAGTGGGCAGCGCGCGAGCAGGCACCGAACACGGCGCCGGCAGCCAATGATCTGGGCCGCAACCTGTTCGCGATCAATCGTCTGGTAGTGGGTCCCGCCGACCAGGGGGCGATTTCGATTTCCTGCGGGCCAGCAGCCTCTGACGGCAGTGCGTGGGATTACGACGCGGAATACGAACTGGGGCATGACGCCGCAGCGGCGGCGGCACCGCACGAGTCGAAGGACGCCTGAGCATCATGCGGTGACGATTCCTGGCCGAGGCTGCGGGAGGCCTCGATCAGGACACGCCGCAAGTACGTCCATGTAGGCTCGCACACGCGCATCCCTGCGCG
This sequence comes from Stenotrophomonas sp. WHRI 8082, assembly GCF_040223995.2. Lineage (NCBI taxonomy): Bacteria > Pseudomonadati > Pseudomonadota > Gammaproteobacteria > Lysobacterales > Lysobacteraceae > Stenotrophomonas > Stenotrophomonas sp. WHRI 8082. The sequence goes on from NZ_CP167826.1 coordinate 479,466, forward strand.
AGAGCGGTCCTGACCGAGGCCTCCCGCAGCCTCCGGACACATTCCTGGCGCGTTGTGCGCAGCAGAAGAAAAGAAAGGAAAAGCAGAGCATGGGTATCGCAGAGCATCAGGTACGGGCGGCGGAATTATTGCGTGCAGCGGGCATCCTGCCGGTAGTGACCGTCCATACGCTGGATCAGGCGCGAGCGGTCAGCGCGGCGTTGCTGGAAGGCGGCCTGCCGGCCATCGAGCTGACCCTGCGCACGCCGGTGGCGATGGACGCGCTGGCGATGTTGAAGCGCGAACTGCCAGGCGTGGTGGTGGGTGCAGGCACCGTGCTGACGGTGGAGCAGATGCAGCAGTCCATCGATGCGGGTGCGGATTTCCTGGTGACGCCGGGGACGCCGGCGCACATGGCCGATGCGTTGGCCGCGGCACCGCTGCCGGTCGTGCCGGGTGCGGCCTCGCCGACCGAACTGCTGGCCTTGTACGCGCGGGGGTTCCGGGTATGCAAGCTGTTCCCGGCCACCGCCGTGGGCGGGCTGGCGATGATCAAGGGACTGGCCGGACCGGTGCCGGAGCTGAAGCTCTGCCCGACCGGCGGCATCACCGAAGACAGCGCCGCAGAGTACCTCGAGCAGAAGAACGTGCTCTGCATCGGTGGGTCGTGGATGGTGCCGGGCAACTGGATCGCCGACGGCGCGTGGGACAAGGTGCGCGACGCAGCGGCGGGTGCGGCGAAGATCGTCGCCCGGGTGCGCGGTCACTGAAGCGGTAGCGCCGCGCCCTGCGCGGCGGCGGACGACAGGGTGACGATCAACGGTCGTCACCCAACCACACGTACCGCTACCTGCTCCGATCACATCGGGCGGGCGGGGTCCACCAGGCCGTACTGGCTGGCCATGCGCGCCAGCGCGATGTTGTCGTGGATACCCATCTTCTCGAACAGGCGTGCCTTGTGCGTATTGATGGTCTTCGCGCTCAGGCTGAGCCGGCGCGCGATGTCTTCCTGGCGCAGCCCCTGGGTCAACAACAGGGCCACTTCCAGCTCGCGCGGCGACAGGCTGTCGAACGGCGAGGCACTGCCCTCCACCGTGGACAACGCCAGGTTCTGCGCGATGTTGCTGCCCAGGTAGCGCCGTCCCTGCGATGCCTCGCGGACCGCGCGCAGCAGCTCCTGCGCGTTGCAGCCTTTGCTGATGTAGCCGGACGCACCGGCCTCCAGCAGCCGCTTGGGCATGGGGCCATCTTCCAGCACGGACACGATGACCACGCGGGTGGCCTCCTGCCCGCGCACGATGCGCTCGGTGACTTCCAGGCCACTGACGCCCGGCAGGTGCAGGTCGCACAGCACGACGTCCGGCTTCAGCTGGCGGATTTCGCGCAGCGCATCCTCGCCACACTCCGCCTCGCCGATGACCTCGATATCGGTCTCACCGGACAAAATCATCTTCATTCCGGTACGGACCAGTGCGTGGTCATCCACCAGATAGATACGAATCGTCATGCATGTTCCCCTTTCACCACCGCTGCCGTCTTCCACGGTAGGTACCGCGCAGACGCCCCACAAGCGTAGTTCCCGACGGTCGCTGCCGAACTGCGGCCAGAATCACATAACGCCCGTGTCTGACCCTGTATCGCTCGCCGTGAACCTGCTTGTCCGATCAATATAGCCTATAGGAGGCGCATCTTTACGGTTTGTTCACGTCAGCCCGGGCGAGCGGCCCACGCCGGGGACCCCACGGACGCCGCTGGCGGAACATCACCAGATAGCAGCCCACGACCCACACCAGCGCCGCACACCAGCCGGCCAGGATGTCGGAGGGGTAATGCACGCCCAGATAGATCCGCGAGATGCTGACCAGCACCGCGAACAGAGGCGCACCGATCAGCACCGGCACACGCCAGCGCGTGTTCCACGCCAGCAGCACGACCACGCAGGCGAAGGTCATCGAGCCCATCGCATGACCGCTGGGGAAGCTGTACGTGGACTCTGGCGCGATGGACTCCCATAGGCTTGGCCGATCGCGCTGGAAGAACTGCTTGCTGCCCATGTTGAGCAGGGCAGATCCGACGAACGCGATCGCCGCGAAGCTGGCCTCACGCCAGTGCCGACGCAGCAGCAGGGCCGCCACGATGACCACGTCGGCCGGGATCAGGAACCACTCATAGCCCAGCCGCGTGACGACCACGACGAACTGGTCAAGCGCCGGGCCATGCCAGCCATGCATGCGCATCAGCAGCGGGGCGTCGAAGTGGAACGATTCGAACTCATGTACTTCATCGGCCAACGCAACGAACACCGCCAGCGGCACCAGCACGCCGGCGAACAGCAGCAGGAAGCGCCACGCGTTGCGCGACAGCCAGTGACGAACCCCTGCCGCCTCTTCCTGGCCGTCCGGTCCGACGAGGTTATCCGGCACTTCGGACATAGTTGCGCTCGACGTAGTCATCGATCAGGGCCACGAATTCCTGGGCGATGTTCTCGCCGCGCAGGGTGACCGACTTCTCGCCATCGACAAATACCGGCGCCGACGGCGCTTCCCCGGTGCCCGGCAGCGAGATGCCGATGTTGGCGTGCCGCGACTCACCCGGGCCGTTGACGATGCAGCCCATCACCGCCAAGGTCATGTTCTCGGCGCCGGGGTGCTCGATCTTCCACAGCGGCATGCGCTCGCGCACGTGGTTCTGCACGACCTTGGCCAGCTCCTGGAAGAACTCGGAGGTGGTGCGGCCACAACCGGGGCAGGCGGTGACCAGCGGCGTGAACGCGCGCTGGCCCGTGGTCTGCAACAGTTCCTGGGCGACGATCACTTCCTGCGTACGCGACTGGCCCGGTTCGGGCGTCAGCGATATCCGGATGGTGTCACCGATACCTTCCTGCATCAGCACCGCCAGCGCGGCTGCCGAGGCGACGATGCCCTTGCTGCCGATGCCTGCTTCGGTCAGGCCGAGGTGCAGGGCGAAATCGGACCGCTGCGCCAGGTCGCGATACACGGCGATCAGTTCCTGCACGCCACTGACCTTGGCCGACAGCACGATGCGGTCGCGCGGGAGGCCCAGGTCGACGGCGGTTTCCGCCGAATCCAGTGCCGACCGGATCAGCGCCTCGCGCAGCACCCGCCCGGCATCCCACGGCTGCGCGCGCTGGGTATTTTCATCCATCAATCTGGCGGCCAGCGACTGGTCCAGCGAGCCCCAGTTCGCGCCGATGCGCACCGGCTTGTCGTAGCGGATGGCGAACTCGATCAACTGCGCGAACTGCAGGTCTTTTTTCTTGCCGAAGCCCACGTTGCCGGGATTGATGCGGTACTTCGCCAACGCTTCGGCGCAGGCCGGCTCGGCGGTGAGCAGCTGATGGCCGTTGTAATGGAAATCGCCGATCAGCGGCACCTCGATGCCCATCATCGCCAGCTTCTCGACGATGCGCGGGATCGCGGCAGCCGATTCGGCGTTGTTGACCGTCAACCGGACCATTTCCGATCCAGCGCGCCACAGTTCGGCGACCTGCTTGACGCTGGACGCCACGTCGGCGGTATCGGTGTTGGTCATCGACTGCACCACCACGGGCTTGCCACCGCCCACGACCACCCCGCCGATGCGGACAGGTTGGGTCAGGCGGCGCGGCCAGGCGGTGGGCTCGGCAGGAGGTGTGGGGCGGGAGACGGCGTCATGCATCGGATTATTCTAGCGCTGCCGCGCGCACGCCGGGTGACTCCCATTCAGTGCCGGTGCGGTCTGCGGCCGATTGTCGCAGGCAGGACACACGGGGAGCGCATACGATGAGCGCCCATGACCTCTCCCGACGCCCCGTTCCTGCAGACCCTGTGCAGCCTGCGCTGGCTGGCTACCGCCGGCCAGGCGGCGACCATCCTGGTGGCCACCTGGGTGCTGGGCCTGCCGCTGCCGCAGGTGCCCCTGTGGGCCGGCGTGCTGGTGCTGGCCCTGTTCAACACGTACGCGCAGCTGCGCGTGCACGGCACCGATACCGCGCCAGTCACCGCCTTCGGCCATATTCTGGTGGATGTCACCGTACTGACCTGGATGGTCGGCTGGAGCGGCGGCATCAGCAATCCTTTCGGCTCGCTGTTCCTCATCCTGATCGCATTGGCGGCACTGGCCCTGCCGGCACGCTGGACGCTGGCGGTGGCCGCGTCGTGCCTCATCGGTTACTCGGTGAGCGCCGCGTTCGGCCTGCCGCTGCCGGCCGGCGGCTACTTCGCCCCGGAAGACCTGCAGCAGTGGGGCGTGGTGGCCAACTTCCTGATCTCGGTGACGGTGGTGCTGGCGTTCTCCACGCGGCTGGCGGTTGCCCTGCGCCAGCGCGAACACGAGCTGTCACTGCTGCGCGAACGCTTCGCCCGCAACGAGGGCATCGTCGCGCTGGCCACCCATGCCGCATCGGTGGCGCATGAGCTGAACACCCCGCTGGCGACGATGACGCTGCTGGCCGACGATATCGCCGAGCAGAACGAAAGTGCCGAGGTGCGCGACGACGTGGAAACCCTGCGCGAACTGCTGGTGCAGTGCCGCGAGCGGGTCCTGGCCCTGGCCGCGCCGGCATCACCGGATGTGCCCGGGCGAGGACCGGCCACCGCGCTGCAGGTGCTGGAGCAATGGCGGCTGGTACGGCCGACCATCATCCTCAGCCGCAACGCAGATGCCCCGCTTACCCTGCCGCTGGATGCCGGCGTCGGCCACCTGCTGATGGTGCTGCTGAACAACGCCGCCGAGGCCGGTGAAAACGCCGGACGCGCGGAAGTCGAACTGTCGCTGCGCATCGAGGGCGACGACCTGGTGGGCGAAGTCCGTGACTTCGGCCACGGCTTCGATGCACGCCAGGCCGTCCTGCCCGCCACCCTGTTCAGCTCAAGCAAGAGCGAGGGCATGGGCGTCGGCCTGGCCCTGTCCCACGCCACCATCGAACGGCTGCATGGCGAAATGTGGATGCGCCCTGCGCATGGCGCAGGCAGCCGCGTCGGCTTCCGTATTCCGCTGGTCCCCCGCGAGGAAACCCCATGAACACTGCCCTGCCCTCTTCCGCCGCAGGCCTGCATGGCGATGGCCTGCTGGTCGACGATGACGAACTGTACCTGCGCACGCTGCAGCGCAGCCTGGCCCGCAAAGGCCTGGAAACGCGCACCGCGCAGGACTCAGCAAGTGCCCTGTTGCTCGCCCGCCAGCAGCCGCCCGCGTTCGCGCTGATCGACCTGAAGCTGGGCAGCGAGTCCGGGCTGGCGCTGATCCAGCCCCTGCGTGCCCTGCGCGAAGACATGCGCATCCTGCTGGTCACCGGGTATGCAAGCATCGCCACGGCCGTCGAGGCCATCAAGCTGGGCGCCGATGACTACCTGCCCAAGCCGGCCACGGTGCCGATGATCCTGCGCGCGCTGGGGGAAGAAGATGACGGCCCGGCCGACGATGGCGAGCTGGACCTGCCTGATGCGATGACGCCGATCAGCCGGCTGCAGTGGGAGCACATCCAGCAGGCGATGCATGAAACCGGCGGCAACGTATCGGCCGCCGCGCGCCTGCTCGGCATGCACCGGCGTTCGTTGCAGCGCAAGCTGGCCAAACGCCCGAGCCCGGAACCTTCACGCTGACGGCGGAATGCCGGCCCGCGCGCGATGCGTCTGGTAGCGCCGAGCCATGCTCGGCGGAATGCCGGCCCCGCGTGACACACCACGGGGCATCTACCTGACTTACAACAAACGCAGGATCTCGCGGGTCATCGGATCCGTGATCTCCACTGCCTCGCCCTGCAGCGCCGGCAGCAACTGGCCTGCCAACTGCTTGCCCAGCTCCACGCCGAACTGGTCGAACGCGTTGATGTTCCAGATCACCGACTGCACATACACCGCGTGTTCGTACATCGCGATCAGTGCACCCAGCGCCTGCGGCGTCAGTGCATCCAACAGGATCATGGTGCTCGGACGACCGCCCGGGTAATCCCGATGCGGGTCATCGCTGGACTGGCCATTGGCCAGGGCCTCGGTCTGCGCCAGCAGGTTCGCCAGCAGCGCCTGATGGTTGACCGTGTACGGATCATCGCTGCGCACGCAGCCGATGAAATCGGCCGGAATCACACTGGTCCCCTGGTGCAGCGCCTGGAAGAAGCTGTGCTGCACATCGGTGCCCGCCCCGCCCCACCATACCGGCACGGTATCGCTGGCCACCGGCTGCCCATCGCGCTGCACGCGCTTGCCCAGGCTTTCCATCACCAGCTGCTGCAGGTAAGCCGGCAGCAAGGCCAGACGCTGGTCGTAGGTCATCACCGCATGCGTGGCATGACCCAGCAGGTTGCGGTTCCAGATATCGGTCAGCGCGTGCAGCACCGGCAGGTTGCGCTCGAGCGGCGCGTCCAGTGCGTGCGCGTCCATCTGCGAGGCGCCGTCCAGCAACTGCTCGAAACGTTCAAAGCCAATGGCCAGCGCGATGGGGAAACCAACGGCCGACCACAGCGAATACCGGCCACCCACCCAGTCCCACATCGGCAGCACGCGGCTGGATGCGATGTCGAACGCCTTCGCTGCACGTTCGGGATTGGCGCTGACCGCATACAGACGTTCGCTGCCGCCCAGCCAGTCGTGCAGGATCTGCCCGTTGAGCAGGGTCTCCTGCGTGCCGAAGGTCTTGGAGATCAGGATGCCGGCGGTGCGCGCCGGATCCAGCGTAGCCAGCGTGCGCTGCATGGCCGCGCCATCCACGTTGGACACGAAATGCACGCGCAGCCGGCTGCCATCAACCGGGCGCAGGGCATCGGCCACCAACCGCGGACCGAGGTCCGAACCGCCGATGCCGACGCTGACGACGTCGGTGACGCCACTGGTTTCCAGCGCGCGCACCAGCTCGCCCATCTGCTGCCGGACCTGGCGTGCCGTAGCGAACGCGTCGGCGGCGACCGGCGCATCCACCACATCGCCACGCAGCGCGGTATGCAGCGCGGCGCGGCCTTCGGTCAGGTTGACCTGCTCGCCACGGAACAGGCGTGTGATCGCACCGCCCACGTCGCGTTCGGCGGCCAGCGCCAGCAACGCCTGCAACGCAGCGGCATCGTACTTCTGCCGCGCGAAGTTGACATACAACGGACCGACCCGCAGCGCCAGATCGGTGACACGGCCGGGTTCGGCGGTGAGCAGATCCGGGATGCGCGCGCCACGCAGGCGCTGGGCATGGGAGTGAAGCGCGTCGAGTCCGTTGTGTGTGGTCATGCGGCCTGGGTCGGGATGCTGTCGTTGGTGTGGGAGATCTGGTTGTTGCCATCCACATATACCAGCTTCGGCCGGAAGCTGTCTGCTTCCTGCTCGGTCATGCTGGCGAACGCGGCGATGATGATGATGTCGCCGACCTGCACGTGGCGCGCCGCGCCGCCGTTGAGCGACACCACGCCGCTACCGGCCTCGGCACGGATGGCGTAGGTGCTGAAACGGGCGCCGTTGGTGACGTCCCAGATATGCACCTGTTCGAACTCGCGGATGCCGGTGGCAGCCAACAGGTTGTCGTCGATCGCGATCGACCCTTCGTAGTTCAGCTCCGAATGGGTGACGGTGGCGCGGTGGATCTTGGTCTTCAGCAGGGACAGATGCATGGCACAGGCAACGCGGTAAAGGAAAGTCCGGATTCTACCATCTGGGGGATTGGCGACAGGGGCAGCCCATGCCAGTCAGGCGGCGGTTCAGGTACTGGCGGCCACGCACGATTCCCGCAAGCGCGGCTTGCTTGCATCCGCTGAACTGTCCGCTTCAACCGGGAGTACCCATGTTCGCCACCCTCAGCCGTGCCAAGGATTTCAACCAGCTTGTCAGCCGCTTCTCCGGTCCTACCCGGATCGGCGATGTGCCGGCAGAACCCCGCCGACGCAAGCTGCGTGCGGTCGCCGTGCGCAACGTGCACCGGCCACCTGTGGGGCCGCCACGGCGCCGCGTTGAGAGGTCAGGCGCCGGCCCGGCGGAAACTGCGCCGCTAGCGGGCAAGGCGAAGGACGCTATGCAGTTTCCCGCCACCGGCATCTATGCCGCGCATCCGATGCTGCGCAGAATCGCAAACCTGGAAGCCAAGCTGGCGCAGGCCGCGTGGGCCGAGGCCGAACAGACCGACAAGGCGATCTCGGTGGCCAGCGGCTTCCGCTACCGACCTTCCGCCCCGGCTAACGCAGTGAGCCCTGCGCCATCCCGCACGCCCACGCTTATGGATACCGAATCAGACAGGGCGATGGAGATCGCGGTGCAGATCCATGAACAGCGGATGGCACGCGGGCAGCCGGTCTACCCCGATCGAACGTGGTATCGCGAAGGGCTGGTCAGGCGGGCGCTGGAGCAGGTGTAAAAAAGGGTCAAAGTCCTTTTCGCTTCGCGAAACGGACTCTGACCCGGTTGCGCCCCCGTTTGCGCCATGCCCCAGCGTCAGAACTCGAGATTGTCGATCAGGCGCGTGCTGCCCAGCCGGGCAGCGATCAGGGCCACGCGCGGGCCGCCTTCATGCGGCGGTTCGATCAGGTCCGGCGTGCGCAGTGCGGCATAGTCCACCTGGAAGCCTGCCGCCTGCAGCGCGTCTGCAGCATCAGCCTCGATGCGCTCGCGCGCATGCCCGCTGATGTAGCCCTCGCGCATCCCCGTCAACACCCGGTGGATGGTGGTCGCCGCCGGGCGTTGCGCTGCATCGAGGTACTGGTTGCGCGAACTCATGGCCAGGCCATCGTCTTCGCGCACGATGTCACCGCCGACGATCTGGATGGGGAATGCCAGGTCGGCCACCATCTGCCGGATCACCGCCAACTGCTGGTAGTCCTTCTTGCCGAACGCGGCCACGTCGGGCTGGACCTGGTTGAACAGGCGCGATACGACCGTGCACACGCCATCGAAATGGCCAGGGCGGTGCGCCCCTTCAAGCAGGCCACTGATGCCGGGCACGCTGACATTGGCCGCCAGCTCGACGCCGAACGGGTACATCGATTCGACGGTCGGCAACCACAGCACGTCGCAGCCCGCGTCTTCCAAGCCACTGGTGTCGGCCTCGGGGGTGCGCGGGTAGCGGGTGAAATCCTCGTTCGGGCCGAACTGCGTCGGGTTGACGAACACGCTGGACACCACGCGGTCGGCGTACTGCCGCGCCAGCGCGACCAGCGAATAATGGCCCGCATGCAGGTTGCCCATGGTGGGCACCAGCGCAACGCGCAGCCCCTCGCGCTTCCAGCCGCTGACGATGGCGCGCAGCTGGGCAAGTTCGGTGACGGTCTCGATCATGATGCGTAGGCGTGCTCAGCGTCGGGGAAAGTGCCGGCGCGCACGGCGTCGGCGTAGGCACGGACAGCACCGGCCACCGAACCGCCTTCGGCAAGGAAATCCTTGACGAACTTGGGCCGGCGGTGGCCACTGTCCAGGCCGAGAAGGTCATGCATCACCAGCACCTGGCCATCGCACTGCGGGCCGGCGCCGATGCCGATGGTGGGCACGGACACCGCCGCGGTTGCTGCGGCGGCAACGGGGGTGGGCAGGCATTCCAGCACGATCATGCTGGCGCCTGCCTCGACCACGGCCTTGGCATCTTCCACCAGCTGCCGCGCGGCATCACCACGGCCCTGCACGCGATAGCCACCCAGCCGCAGTACTGACTGCGGGGTCAGCCCAAGGTGCGAACAGACCGGAATCTCGCGTTCCACCAGATGGCGGATGATGTCCAGCTTGAAGCCGGCGCCTTCGATCTTGACCATTTCCGCGCCGGCCTGCAGCAGCTGCAGCGATGCATCGAACGCGCGCTCGGGCGTAGCGTCCGCACCAAAGGGCAGATCCGCCACCAACAGCGCGCGTTCCAGTACGCGGGCCACCGCACGGGTGTGGTAGACCATGTCGGCAACGGTCACCGGCAGCGTGGAATCATGGCCCTGCACCACCATGCCCAGTGAATCGCCAATCAGGACGATGTCGACCCCGTTGGCATCGAAGGCGCGGGCGAACCCTGCGTCATAGGCGGTCAACATGACCAGCTTCTGGCCGTTGCGCTTGGCCTCCGCCAGCGCCGGGACGGTCCAGGGCTTGCTGTCTGCGTGCGTGCTCATCAGGAAATAACCGGGGGTGATAACGCGCCCATTATCCCTCTAACCGGGAAATCCCGCAGGGGTCCACCTGCATCACTGCATCCTGCACGCGACCATGACCGGGAAGCACAAGCCCGGGAGCCACTTCCGCCAGCGGCACCAGGACGAACGCACGCTGGTGCAGGAAGGGATGCGGCACGGTCAGCTCGGCCAGATCAATCATCTGGTCGGCATACAGCAGGATATCCAGGTCCAGCATGCGCGGCCCCCAGTGCAGGGACGGATCGCGCACCCGGCCGAACTGCTGCTCCAGCGCCAGCAAGGCGTGCAGCAGGGCCAGCGGCGGCAGCGTGGTCTGCACGCAGGCCACCGCGTTGACGAAGGGCGGCTGATCCTCGTTGCCCCACGCAGGGGTGGCGTACAGCGAGGATGCCCGTAGGAGCGTCGTGTCCGCCAGGCCATCGAGCGCGCGCAATGCACCGCGCACGCTTCCCTCGGCGTCGCCGAGGTTGGCCCCGAGCCCGATCCAGGCCTCGACCATGCGACTTATTCCGCCGGCGCGGAGGCGGCACCTTCCGGACGACGACGGCGACGACGACGCTTGCGCGGCGCGTCCTCTTCGCTGGCGTCATCCTGCTCGTGGATATCGTCCAGCGTGGTCTCCAGCTCGCGGCCGGATTGCTGCTGTGCCTCGCGCCAGAACGCCACGTCGGCAGCGTGCTCGCTGGACGCCACCTGGCGCAGGATCAGGAAATCGAAGGCGGCGCGGAAGCGCGGGTGGGTCAGGGTGCGGAACACCCGCTTGCGCTGGCGCGATCCGAAGCGTGCCTGCAGCAACCAGATCTCCTGCATCGGCAGGGAGAACCGGCGCGGCAGTGCCACGGTAGTCAGCTGGTGCAGGGTCACCCGATCGGCCGCACGGCGCTGCGCCTCTTCTTCAGCCACGCCCTGCTTGAGCAGGCTGGCCTGGGCGCGGCAGAACGCCGGCCACAGCAGCAGCGCGAACAGGAACGACGGCGACACCGGCTCATCATTGGCCACGCGCAGGTCGGTGTTGGCCAGACCTTCGATCAACATGCGGCGCAGCGCGCCACTGCGGTTGGAGCGCAGCGCCTTGCCGCTTTCCGGGAACAGCACGTCGAACAAGCCATAGCGCTCGAGTCCCTCGAAGCTGGCCACGCCGTGGCCGGACAGGAACAGCTTCAGCACTTCCTCGAACAGGCGTGCGGGCGCGGCTTCGTTCAGCAGGTTCGCCAGCTGCGGAATCGGCGCGGCGGTCTTCTCTTCAATCTGGAAACCGAGCTTGGCCGCCAGGCGGATCGCGCGCAGCATGCGCACCGGATCTTCGCGATAGCGCTGCTCCGGGTCGCCGATCAGCTTCATCAGGCGCGCCTGCACGTCTTCAAAGCCACCGGTGTAGTCGCGCACCGAGAAATCCTCGACCGCGTAATACAACGCATTGCAGGTGAAATCGCGGCGGATCGCATCCTCTTCGATGGAGCCGTACACGTTGTCGCGCACCAGCATGCCGTTGTCCATCTCGCGGTCACCGCTGCCATCATCAAGATTGGCGCGGAAGGTGGCCACTTCGATGATCTCGCGGCCGAACACCACATGGGCCAGGCGGAAACGGCGGCCGATCAGCCGGCAGTTGCGGAACTGCTGCTTGACCTGCTCGGGCGTGGCGTCGGTGGCCACGTCGAAATCTTTGGGATGGCCATTGACCAGCAGGTCACGCACGGCACCGCCTACCAGGTAGGCGCCGAAGCCGGCATCACGCAGGCGGTACAGCACGCGCAGTGCGTTCGGGCTGATGTCCTTGCGGGAGATGGTGTGCTGGTCGCGCGGGATGACGCGCAGGCTTATCGGAGTTGTCACGGAGGAAATGATGTTGGCGCTTCCGGTTGAAGTTTCGGGATTGCCCAATGGCATCGAGATGCATATACTAGCGCGCCTGCCCCGGCAGTGACACTTCAAACGCTCCCTTCGTCTAATGGTTAGGACGTGGCCCTCTCAAGGCTAAAACAGGGGTTCGAGTCCCCTAGGGAGCACCAGTCACTGCAGCAGGAAGCAAAAAGCCCGCCAAAAGCGGGCTTTTCTGCGTCCAGCCCCTGCTGTTGCACCCGGTAGAGCCGGCTTCAGCCGGCTGCACCACGCACGACATCCCGCCGCCGCAGGAAACGGTCGACCCTCGGCCGACCGCACCTCAGCCCTCCATCTGCTCCAGCTCCTTGCCCTTCGTTTCGCGCACGTAGCGCAGCACGAAGAAGATGGACAGGAAGGCAGCTACCGTGTAGATGCCATACGCACCGGCCAGCCCGATCCCGGTCAACAGCACCGGGAAGCTGACGGTGATCGCGAAGTTCGACGTCCACTGTGCCGCGCCCGCCACGGCCAGCGCCGAGCCCCGGATCTGGTTGGGGAACATCTCCCCCAGCATCACCCACATCACCGGGCCCCAGGACATGTTGAAGAACACCACGTAGACATTGGCGGCCACCAGCGCCAGACGGCCCATGCCATCGGACAACTGCAGTTTGCCATCGACCAGGCTGCCGCTGGAGAACGCCACTACCATCAGCGCCAGGGACACCGCCATACCCACCGAGCCGATCCACAGCAATGGCTTGCGGCCGATGCGGTCGATCAGCAGCACGGTGACCAGGCACGCCCCGATGCTCAGGGCACCGGAGAGCACGTTGATCAGCAATGCATCGCTTTCCGAGAAGCCGACCGCCTGCCACAGCACCGCGCCGTAATAGAACACCACGTTGATACCGACCAGCTGCTGCAACACAGCCAGGCCGATACCCACCCATACGATACGGCGCAGCTTGCCGGTGCCCTGGTCCTTCAGATCCGCAAAGGACGGTGTGTGCTGGTCCTGCGACAGGCTGGCTTCGATCTCGCCCAGCTTGGCCTGCGCCTCGGCTGCTCCATACAGCCGCGTCAACACGGCGGCGGCCTCCTCGCGCCGTCCCTTCACCACCAGGAAGCGCGGGCTTTCGGGAATCACCAGCAGCAGCGCGAGGAACAGCAACGACGGGATGGCCTGCATCCAGAACATCCACCGCCACGCCTCCTGCCCCAGCCACAAGGCTTCGGTGGAGGCGCCCGCCGCGCGGGCCAGCAGATAGTTGCTGAGGAACGCAGCGAACAGCCCACTGATGATCGCGATCTGCTGCACCGTCGCCAGCTTGCCGCGATAGCGTGCCGAGGCGACCTCGGCGATGTAGGCCGGGGCCATCACGCTGGCAGCACCGACGGCAAAGCCCCCCACCACGCGCGCCGTGACGAACAGCCACGATGCATGGGCGGCGCCAGCTCCCAGCGCGGACAGCAGGAACAGCACCGCGGAGATGATCAGCACCCCGCGCCGGCCCAGCCGGTCCCCCAGCCGCCCGGCCAGGAATGCACCGATGGCGCAGCCCAGCAGCATCGAGGCCACCTCGAAACCCAGCGCCGCTTCGCTGGAATTGAACGCGGTGCGCAGGCCATCGACGGTGCCGTTGATGACGCCACTGTCGAAGCCGAACAGGAAGCCGCCAATGGTGGCCACGCAGCTGATCAGCACGATGAAAGCCGTGTTCTCTCCGCGCGTGCCGACGGATGCAGGTATCGCTGTGGACATGGGTTTATCCGGTTGCGGTGGACGCCGGCTGCTCAGCGCAGCAGGTACTGGTTGAGCAGATTCTCATACGCTTCCTGCCGTCCGCTACGCTGGCGCGGCTCGCCGGCCTGCTGTGCATGGGCACACAGGTCCTGCAGGGTCAGCTGCCCCTGGGCAAACGCGGCACCGGGGCCCTGGTCGAAGCTGGCATAGCGCTCGCTGCGCCACTGCTCCAGCGGCGATGCCGTGAGCAGTGCATGGGCGACTTCCAGGCCGCGGGCAAACGCGTCCATGCCGCCGATGTGGGCGATGAACAGGTCCTGCGGATCTGTTGATTCGCGACGTACCTTTGCATCGAAGTTCAGGCCGCCATCGGCGAATCCGCCCTGCCGCAGCACCACCAGCATCGCCCCCACCGCGTCATACATGTCGGTGGGAAACTGATCGGTGTCCCAGCCGTTCTGCGGGTTGCCGCGGTTGGCGTCGATGCTGCCCAGCAGGCCCGCGTCGGAAGCTACCTGCAGATCGTGCGCGAAGGTGTGCCCGGACAAGGTGGCATGGTTGGCTTCGATGTTGAGCTTGAAGTCCTTGTCCAGGCCATGCGCGCGCAAGAAGCCGACCACGGTGGCGCTGTCGAAATCGTACTGGTGGTGCATCGGCTCCATCGGCTTGGGTTCGATCAGGAAGGTGCCCGTGAAGCCGACACTGCGCCCGTAATCGCGGGCCGCTGTCAAAAAGCGCGCAAGATGCGCCTGTTCGCGCTTCATGTCGGTGTTGAGCAGGCACGAATAGCCCTCGCGGCCGCCCCAGAACACGTAATTGCTGCCACCCAGCGCGACCGTGGCATCCAGCGCCGCACGCACCTGCACCGCGCCGCGCGCCACCACGCTGAAATCCGGGTTGGTCGCCGCACCGTTCATGTAGCGCGGATGCGAGAACAGGTTGGCCGTGCTCCACAGCAGCTTGATGCCGGTCTTGTCCTGCCGCTCGCGCGCCACCTCGACCATGTGCGCCAGGTTGTCCCGGTACTCGCCGATGTCATCGGCATCCGGCGCCAGATCGACGTCGTGGAAGCAGTAGTACGGCACGCCCAGCTTGGTGAAAAACTCGAAGGCCGCGTCGGCCTTGGACTCGGCACGCGCCAGCGGCGTGGCCCCCTGGTCCCACGGATACGCCCGCGTACCCGGGCCGAAAGGATCGTGCCCTGCCCCGCAGAAGCTGTGCCAATACGCAACGGCAAAGCGCAGGTGTTCGGCCATGCTGCGGCCACCGATCTGCTTGCCTGCGTCATACACCTTGAAGGCCAGCGGATTGTCGGAATCACGTCCCTCGAAGGGAATCCGGCCGATACCCGGGAAGAACTCGCGTTGGCCAACGTGGAACGAAGCACTCATGGTCGACATCCTTTGGGGGAATCAGGGCAGGCGCTGCCGGTAAAGCGGCAACAGTTCCTGCAGATGGTGGACAAACCGTTGGTACGCACGCGCATACAGCGCACCGCGTGCGGGGTCCGGCCGGGCGGACAGCCGGGGATCGAAGACCACGTGCGCATCGACGATGTCCTGCAGTGCGTTGCCTTCATGCCCTGCACCGTCGCAGGCCCACAGCGCCTGCAGCGCCGCACCGAAGGCCGCGCCCTCGGTCTGCAGCGGTACCTCCACCGGCAACTGGAAAAGATCGGCGATCAACTGACGCCAAGCGGCACTGTTGGCGCCGCCGCCGGTGAGCACGATCCGCTCGCCCTGCAGCCCGGCCTCGCACAGTGCGTCGTAGCCCAGGCGCAGGCTGAAGCTGGCGCCTTCCATCGCAGCGCGGTACAGATTCGCTGCGGTCAGGTTGTGCAGATCCATGCCATGCAAGGCGCCCTTGGCCAGCGGCAGGTCCGGGCTGCGCTCACCGTTGAAGAACGGCAGCAGCACCAGGCCACCGGCACCGGGTTGGCTGGCCGCCATCAACTGCTCGCCGTCGCCACGGTGCAGCCCCAGCAACTGCGCGACCTGGTTGGTGGCCACGGTGCAGTTCATGGTGCAGATCAGCGGCAACCAGCCGCCATCGGACGCGCAGAAGGCGGCCCAGCGTCCCTGCGGGTCGATCGTCGGACTGCCGCGCCAGGCAAACAGCGTGCCGGATGTCCCCAGGCTCATGCTCAGGCGGCCTTCGCGCACCGCGCCGGTACCGATCGCCGCCATCATGTTGTCGCCACCACCGACCGCCACGCGCACATCGGCGGGCAGGCCCAGCGCCTGTGCCGTGGCCGACTGCAAGGCAAACGTGGCATCGGGCGCGACCAGCGGCGGCAACAGCGCGCGCAGGTCCCGCGTGCCATCCGTGGCCGCCAGCAACGGGGCAGACCAAGTGCGCGAGCGCACGTCCAGCCAGCCGGTACCCGAGGCATCGCCGCACTCCATGAACCGCTCGCCGGTGAGCCACAGGTTGAGGTAGTCGTGTGGCAGCAGGATGCCATCCAGCGCCACATAGACCTCCGGACGATGCTGCCGGGTCCAGGGAAGCTTCGAGGCCGTATAGCCCACACGCAGCGGATTGCCTGCGGCCGTAATACACGCCGCTTCACCGCCCATCGCCCCTGTGATGTCGTCACATTCGGCGGTGGTGCTGGTGTCGCACCAGAGCTTCACCGGACCGAGCACGCTGTCATCGGCAGCCACGGGCACGAAGCCATGCTGCTGGCCCGATACGGCCAAGCCGCGTACCCGCGACCGGATGTCCGCGGGCAGCGCCAACACGCAGGCCTGCAGGCAACGGATCCACTCACCTGCGTCCTGCTCGCGGGTGCCGTCATCGGCACTGACCAGTCCCAGTTCACGTGCCTGCTGGGCCACCACCTGCCGCAGGGCAGAGTCGTAAGCCAGCACCTTCAGGCTCTGCGTCCCCGCATCGATACCCAGATAAACGGGTCCTGCTGCCTCACCGCCTTGCTCCCGCACCCCCGCCTCCGAAAATGTCTACCGCTAGACATCGAGTGTTGCCCGCTGTTTTCGGATTGGCAATGTGCACTGCGGCAAAAGCACAGGCCGCGCCGGGCCGCGCAGTGCCCTGCCCTGCTCTTCTTTTTTCTTTCTTTTTTCGTCGCGGCCACCCACCGCGCCCGCACCCTGTCAGAGGGTCGGGTGGGGTGGCTGTGCGGGGCCTTGAGAGGCAGGAGCCGCGAAGAGCTACACGGACGTACTTGCGCGTGCCCCGGACAGCCACCCCGCCCGACCCGTTTCCGACACCTTGCTGTGCCGTGGCCGCGAAGGGGTTTATCCGTTCGACCAGCACCCACGCCCAACCTGTTCTAGAATTGCGGGCTTGAAGACGGATCTGCCTCTCCCCCTATGCCTTTTGTCGTCACCGAAAACTGCATCAAGTGCAAACACACCGATTGCGTGGAAGTGTGTCCCGTGGACTGCTTCCACGAAGGCCCCAACTTCCTGGTAATCGATCCGGACGAGTGCATAGACTGCACCCTGTGTGAGCCGGAATGCCCGGTCAACGCGATTTTCCCCGAAGACGACGTGCCCGCCGGCCAGGAAGTGTTCGTCAGCCTGAATGCCGAACTGGCAAAGGACTGGCCGGTCTTGACCGTGCGCAAGGATCCGCCGGCCGATGCAGAAGAGTGGGACGGCAAGCCGGACAAGCTGAAGCTGCTGGAGCGCTGAGACAGGCGCGATGCAAAAAAAAGGGCGCCGAGGGCGCCCTTTTTCGTAATACCCGGCGGGTGGGGCCGAACGGTGGGGCCTATGGATGGGGCCTACGTGTGGGGCCGACCAGTGGGGCCGATTGGTAGAGCCGACTTCAGTCGGCTGATGGGCAATGGCATGGCCCGTTGTCCCGGCAGGTGCAGCCGACTGAAGTCGGCTCTACCAAACCAGACCAAACCAGACCAAGCCAAACCACCAGGCCAAATCAAACCAAACCAAGCCAAGCCAAGCCAAGCCAAGCCAGGCCAAGCCAACGCAAGGCGAGGCGAGGCGAGGCAAGGCAAGGCGAGGCAACACAATCCAAGCGGCCCAACCCAGCCACCTCCAGGCCGCCATCAGCCCATCCACGCCCGGCATGCCCGGCGTGGACAGGGTCCGACGTGGCTTACGGGGCCAGCTTCGCCTTGAGTGCAGCGATCAGCTTCACCGGCGCGTCGCCGGTGGCCGGCAGGCCGCGCGGGTCAACAGCGGAAATATACGAACCGCCATTCACGGCCACCACGCGCACCAGGAAGTTGCTGCCCTCGAAGGCGACGTCGTAGGAACCCAACAGCTGGGCACGGGTGACGATCTGCACGCCCTCGGTACCCTCCAGCGCGGTGCCGACGGCGGCAAACGCGGCATCCTTGGCGGTGCTGACGTTGAAGCCGGACGCGCTGTTGGCCGGGGCGGCAGGCGCCTGACCGGCAACGGCGGGCGCCGCCGGACGGTTGGCCTGCGAGGCCAGCGCGGAACTGGTGCCAGCGGATGCACCTGCGGCGGTCGCACCGGCCGGTGCCGTCAGATCCGGCGGCACTTCCAGCGGACGCATTTCCGGGGCCAAGGCGTAATCGCCCTTCGCGCCCTTCTTGAAGCAACCGGTGGTCGCCACGACGGTGCCGAGGGCAAGGAACGCGATGGACAGCACGCGGAAGGTAGTAGTGGATTGACGCATGGGAATCTCCTGGGACGCCACGTGGGGATCAGTGGCTGGAAAGGGCTTCAAGCGCGGCGATATCACCGGCCAGTTGCTCGGCAGCGGGCTGGTGCGCTGCCGACAGGGGCAGCAGCGGCAGGCGCAGGTCGTGTCCGATGCCGATCCGGCGCAGCAGCGCCTTCACCGGGATCGGGTTGGATTCAACACCGCAGAAATCATGGAACGGCTGCAGTCGCGCGTCCCAGCTGTCGGCGGCGGGGTCATGCGCGGCGGCGAGGTCACACAGGCGGCGGTAGGCGCCCGGCAAGGCATTGGACCCCACCGAGATCAACCCCTCCATGCCGGCCTGGATGGAACGCGACGCGGTCCCGTCATCGCCACTGAGCACCACGAAGCCCGGCGCACGCAGCGCCAGCAGGGCCTGCACACGGCCGGCCTCGCCCACCGCTTCCTTGATGCCGACGATGTTCGGGTGCTGGGCCAGCTCGGCCACCGTGTCCGGCAGCATGTCGCAGCCGGTGCGGCCCGGCACGTTGTACAGGACGACCGGCAGCCCGCCCTGGTCCGCCACCGCGCGGTAATGCGCGATCAGGCCGGCCTGGGTGGGACGCACGTAGGGGGGGGTGACGACCAGCGCGTGGGTAGCGCCGGCCGCCGCCGCGCGCCGGGTCTGGGCGATCGTCCTGGCGGTGCCCGACAGGCCGGTACCGGCCAATACCGGCAGCCGACCGGCGACCTGCGCGACCGCGCTGGCCAGCAGCTGGTCGTACTCGTCGTCGGACAGGGTGGAGGCTTCGCCGGTGGAACCTGCCACGACAACGCCGTGCACGCCTCCTTCCAGCTGCAGGCGCAGCAGACGCTGCCAACCATCGATATCGAGGGAACCGTCGGCCCGGAACGGGGTCGCCAGCGCGGTGATGAGACCGGAAAGGGACAAGGCGTGCTGCTCTTGGCTGTAGGGGAGACGCGACGGGGCCGGAAAGCTCCGATGCGCCCTGCATGTTACTTGCGGCGCGAAAGCGCGGGCAAGTATGCTGGTCACCGGTGAATCCCCGCCCGTTGCGGGCATTCAGACTCACGCACGCATTACCCCGGAATCGCCTTGACCGACACCACCCCGCGCCCTTCGCCGAGCGAAAACCACCTCCTGATCAACGCCTATACGACGCATCCGGAGTCCCCCCTGCTGCCTGTCACCCGCCGCATCGCAGATAGCGGCTGCAACCTGGTCGACGCCCGCCTGTCCACCGTGGGCCGCGATGTATCGGTCACCGCGCTGGCCACCGGCTCGTGGGATTCGGTCGCCAAGCTGGAAGCCATGCTGACGCGGCTGGAGCGCGAAGAAGGCTTGAAGCTGGTCTGGTACCGCACCGAAGCGAAAGGCGCACAGTCCAACCTGTTGCCCTACATCGTGGAAGTGATTGCCGCCGACAAGCCCGGCATCCTGTTCCAGCTGGCCGATTTCTTCGACCGCCAGGGCATCACCATCGAAAACCTGCAGAGCACCCGCTACCGGGCCATGCAGACCGGCGCGGAAATGTTCAGCGCGCAGGTCACCGTCGGCGTGCCCGCTGCCATGCACATCGCCGCGCTGCGCGATGACTTCCTGGAGTTCTGCGACCATCTGAACCTGGATGCGATCATGGACCCGATGAAGTTCTGACGGTTTTTCGCGCGTTCGTCACGGGTGCGCGATGTTTCATGAAGCTGTAGCAGCGTGCAGGTGTAGTGGCATTCAGTCGATTGGCCAGAACCCGGTTCGGCACAAGGAACATATGGACAACGGCGACACCCTGGACCGCACCACCCTCTCCCTGCCGCTGGCGCTGTCCGGCGGCGATCACGCCACCCTCGCCGATTTTTCCGGCTCGTGGCTGGTGCTTTACTTCTACCCGAAGGACAGCACTCCCGGCTGCACCACCGAAGGGATCGATTTCAACGCCCGGCTGCCGCAGTTCGAACAGCTCGGCGCCCGCGTGCTCGGCGTGTCTCGGGATTCCGTCAAGTCGCACGACACGTTCTGCGCGAAGCAGGGATTTCGTTTCCCACTGATCAGCGACACGGATGAGGCGCTGTGCGCTGCGTTCGATGTGATCAAGCTGAAGAACATGTACGGAAAGCAGGTGCGCGGCATCGAACGCAGCACATTCCTGATCTCGCCGGAAGGCCGCATCGTGCAGTCGTGGCGCAAGCTGAAGGTAGCCGGCCATGCCGATGCGGTTCTCGACGCGCTGAAGGCCGCCCAAGCACAGTGACTCCCATCGCCTACTTCGTCCGTCACCACCCTGCCCTGCAGGCTGTGGTGATTTTTCCCTGCCCGTCCACCAGGAACCGATGATGACCCGAGGCAAGCGCATCTACGTGCTGGATACCAACGTGCTGATGCACGATCCCACCGCGCTGTTCAAATTCGAGGAGCACGATGTCTACCTGCCGATGCAGGTGATCGAAGAACTGGACAATGGCAAGAAGGGCACCTCTGAAGCGAGCCGCAACGCACGCCAGGTAAGCCGGTTCCTCAATGAACTGGTGCAGGCGTCGGGGCTGGACAACCTCGCCGAAGGCATTCCCCTGCAGCTGCCCAACGGCCTGCAGCTGCGTGGCAAGCACAGTGCGGGCAAGCTGCGCTTCCAGACCAGCCATTTCGATGCCGGCAAGAGCTTTGGCAAGGTCATCCCGGACAACGCCATCCTGGGCGCGATCCTGGCCTTGAACGAGGAGACGCCGGAAGTTCCGGTGGTGTTCGTGTCCAAGGACATCAACCTGCGGATCAAGGCAGCGATCGCAGGCATCGTGTCCGAAGACTACGAAAACGACCGCGCGCTGGATGATTTCAGCCTGCTTTACACCGGCGCCACCGAGCTGCCGGAAGACTTCTGGAAGCTGCACGGCAGCGACCTGCGCAGCTGGAGCGACAAGGGCCGCACGCATTACGAAGTGGAAGCGCATGAGACCGAAGACTGGTACCCGAACCAGTACGTCCATCTGCCCGGTGATGACGAAGTCGAGCTGCGTGTCAGCAAGGTCGCCGGAGACAGGATCACGCTGTCGCTGGTCGATGATTTCCGCCACGGCAGCCATGCCGTATGGGGTATCAGCGCGCGCAACCGCGAACAGAACTTCGCCCTCAATGCACTGATGGACCCGGACATCGACTTCGTCACCCTGCTGGGTACTGCCGGCACCGGCAAGACCCTGCTGGCGCTGGCTGCGGGCCTGGCGCAGACGCTGGACCAGCAGCGTTACCGCGAAATCATCATGACCCGTGCGACGGTCAGCGTGGGCGAAGACATCGGCTTCCTGCCCGGTACCGAAGAAGAAAAAATGACGCCGTGGATGGGCGCGCTGACCGACAACCTGGAAGTGCTGACCCAGCCTTCCGAAGGCGGTTCGTGGGGGCGGGCGGCGACCAACGACCTGCTGGCCAGCCGGATCAAGATCCGCTCGATGAACTTCATGCGCGGCCGTACGTTCCTGTCGCGTTACCTGATCCTGGACGAGGCGCAGAACCTCACGCCGAAGCAGATGAAGACCCTGATCACCCGCGCCGGCCCTGGCACCAAAATCGTCTGCCTGGGCAACGTGGAGCAGATCGATACGCCGTACCTGACCGAGACCACCTCGGGCCTGACCTACGCGGTGGACCGTTTCAAGAACTGGCCACACAGCGCGCACATCACCCTGCGCCGGGGCGAACGTTCGCGCTTGGCCGACTACGCTTCGGAGGTGCTGTGAGCAACACGATGTGGAAAACGCTTCCGCTGGTGGCGGTTGCCGTGCTGGCGGGCTGCAGCACGGTGAAAGGGCCGCCCAGCGTGCCGACGGCGATCAAGACAGGGCAATCGTGGGTGGTGACCCGGCCGGTCATTGCCGCGCAGGTGCTGGACACGTGCTCACGCCCCAGCCCGGGGCGCGACGAGGGCCGGGTCACCGGTTACTGGGCCCCCAGTCGCCAGCAGGTGGAGCAGCTCGAAGCGCAACTTGCGCAACTGGAGCCCCGTGTCGCGGCGCCGCAGGATTTCGATCGCCAGTACGTCGGCATCGAGGCCGGCGGCAGCGAGCTGATCTACGTCAACGCCTTCCACCTGCCGGACAACAGCACGATCAATCCGGCACGCGAAGCGATCCGCGCATGCGATGGCGGCGCGATGTTCTGGGGTGCGGTGTTCGATCCGAAGACGGCCACGTTCTCCGAGTTCCATCCCAATGGCGGCGGCAAACCGGGCATCTGACGGCCGGTGCTCGTCACGGCCTACAATGCCTGCATGAGCCCGAACACCCCTGCCTCCGTCCTCACCATCGCCGGATCTGATTCCGGCGGTGGCGCTGGTATCCAGGCCGACCTGAAAGCCTTTGCCGCACACCGCGTGCATGGGCTTTCCGCGATCGCCGCGCTGACGGCGCAGAACACGCGCGGCGTCATCGCGGTGCACGTGCCGCCGATCTCGTTCCTGCAAGCGCAGATCGACGCCTGTTTCGACGACTTCGACGTGCATGCCGTCAAGCTGGGCATGCTGGCGACCGCCGAGGTCATCCACTGCGTGGCCGATGCGCTGGAGAAACATCGCCCGCCGCACATCGTGCTGGATCCGGTGATGGTCGCCACCAGTGGTGCGCGGCTGCTGGAAGACAGTGCGCTGGACGCCCTGCGCACGCGCCTGCTGCCACTGGCCACGCTGATCACCCCGAACACGCCGGAAGCCGAGCTGCTGATCGGACGCCGCATCCTCAATGCCGACGACGCCGAGCATGCGGCGGCCATCCTGCTGGACCGTGGTGCGGGCGCCGTGCTGCTGAAAGGCGGCCATCTGCATGAAGGCAACCGGGTCATCGACCGGTACTTCGATGGCGTCAGCAGCGAGGAGTTCAGCCACGCACGCCTGGTGGTGGATGCACATGGCACCGGATGCACGCTGGCCTCTGCCATCGCCGCACAACTCTGCAACGGCCTCAGCCTGCCCAACGCCTGCGAGGCCGCAATCGATTATGTGGCGCGTGGCCTGCAGCTGGGCTACCTGCCTGGTCGCAGCGAGGTGCTGGTGCTGGACCATTTCGGTGCGGCAACCCACGCATGACCGTCGACAGCCGCACCAGCCCGCTGCAGACCGCGGACGGGCACCGCTTCGATCTGCTGCACTGTCTCCCCACTCATCCCCGTGCGCGGCTGCTGTGGTTGCCTGCCCTGGGCGTGGCCGCGCGCCATTACCTGCCCTTGGCGCAGGCGCTGGCTGCCGACGGGATCGCGGTGTACCTGCACGAGTGGCGCGGCAATGGAAGCAGCGCATTGCGTCCTTCGCGGTCGCAGGATTGGGGCTACCGGCAGATTCTCGAGTACGACCTGCCGGCCAGCCAGCAGGTGCTTGCCGCGCACGACGCCCAGGACGGCGCGCTGCCCTGGATCATCGGCGGGCACAGCCTGGGTGGGCAGCTGGCCTGCCTGCATGCCGGCCGCGTCCCCTCCGTTTTTCCACGTCTTTGGCTGGTGGCCAGTGGCACGCCCTGGTGGCGCAGCTTTCCCGCTCCACGCCGTTGGTCGTTGCCGCTGGCCTATCGCTTCCTGGCGTGGCTGGCGCAGCGCACGGGTGTGCTGCCTGGCCGACGGCTGGGCTTTGGCGGTACCGAGGCGCGCAGCCTGATCGCCGACTGGTCGCGGGTTGGACTAAGCAGCCGGTACGCAGCGGCGGGCCTGGATGAGGACCTGGACGGCCAACTGCAGCGGGTGCAGGGGCACGCGCAGGCGGTCCTGATGGCCGATGACTGGCTGGCGCCGGCCGGATCGATGCAGGCCCTGCTGCAGAAACTGCCACAGGTGCAGGCCACGACCTGCACATTGGATGCGGCAAGGCTGGGCGTACGTGCCGACCACTTCCACTGGATGAAGGCGCCACAGGCCGTCGCAGGGGCGCTGACGCGTTCACTTGAATGAAACCCTTCACAAAAACGTTGACGGATGCGGCGGTAATCCGCATAATTCCGCTCCTGTTGAAGCGCGCCCGTAGCTCAGTTGGATAGAGTACCTGGCTACGAACCAGGCGGTCGGGAGTTCGAATCTCTCCGGGCGCACCATCAACAGGAACACCAGCCCCGCCGCTGGTGTTGAGTGGTAAAAAAATCGCTGTCGCATGCGCCCGTAGCTCAGTTGGATAGAGTACCTGGCTACGAACCAGGCGGTCGGGAGTTCGAATCTCTCCGGGCGCACCAGTGACGCGATCATCAACGCCGCCGTTGATGCAGCCGTAAAAGCAGTACACCGTGCGCCCGTAGCTCAGTTGGATAGAGTACCTGGCTACGAACCAGGCGGTCGGGAGTTCGAATCTCTCCGGGCGCACCATTATTCGAAGAAAACAGCAGGCCTCGGCCTGCTGTTTTTTTTTGCGTGTCCGGATTCCGGCCGTCACCGACTCTGGGTCGGCGCTACCCCCATTCCAACAGAATGCTTACCGCATCGCGCTCCACCATGCATCCAGCACGCCCGGCGCGCGCAGGCGCTCACGCCACCAGCGCAGTGCGGCGCCATCTTCTCCGGTGCGCCACGCCAGCCAGAACGTTTCCTCCGGCTTGTGTTCCTCGACATCGCGGATCACCAGCTCGCCCCGCGCCACGGCCGCGCGCGCGCAGGGCTCAGGCAGGAATCCAAAGCCCACCCCTTCGCGCTGCAGCCGCAACTTGCTGGCCATGTCGGGCACGCTCAGTGTTTCCTGTCCCATCAACAGGCCAACGGTGCGCGGCAGCAGGCGTCGTGCCGAGTCTGATACGGCGATCGCACAGTGCTCCACCAGCTGTTCGCGCCGCAGCACGCCCGGCACGCCCACCAACGGATGTCCCGGTGCCACGGCGAACACGAACGCCACGCTCCCCATCGGCTCCACCACATAGCCCCCGCCACTGGGGCCCTCGCCCGCCGCACCGACCAGCAGGTCCGCGCGACGATCCAACAGGGCCTCCCACGTGCCCGACAGCGCCTCGCCGATCAGCCTCAGGCGGGTCTGCGCCGCGACCTCACGGAACGCCGCGATATCCGTCCCCAGCAACCAGGTGGGAAACATCGAGTCCATCGCCAGCGTGAGTTCGGCCTCCCAGCCGGAGGCCACGCGCCGGACACGCAGTTCCAGTTCGCGTGCCGCGCGCAGCAGGTGCCGGCCCTCGTCGAGCAACGCGCGCCCCGCCTCGGTCATCTCTGCCCGGGGCCCCATGCGGTCAAACAACTGCACCCCCAGATCCTCTTCCAGCTTGGCCACGGTGTAGGAGATGGTCGAGGGGACCTTGTGCAGGGCTTTGCCTGCGGCGGCGAAGGAGCCACGTCGGTCGATGGCGTCCAGAATCTGCAGCGCGTCGAGACTGAGCTTGAGCATTCGAATTTTTCGATGATGGCTTGCAAAACTATCCGTTTTTCAAAGCGGCAGGGCAAGCGGATACTTCTTCGCAACGGGAAACACGGCCTGCACAGGCAGCCAACCCCGCATCGAAACCATCGAACAAGGAGATTCACCATGATCCAGATCCGCAAGAGCGCAACCCGTGGCAAGGCCGACCATGGCTGGCTGAACTCCATGCACACCTTCTCGTTCGCCAACTACCATGACCCCCGCTACACCCAGTTCGGCCCGCTGCGGGTGATCAACGAAGACAAGGTGATCGGTGGTCAGGGCTTCGGCACCCACAGCCACAGCAACATGGAAATCGTCTCCTACGTGCTGGGCGGTGCGCTAGAGCACAAGGATTCGATGGGCACCGGGTCGGTCCTTCGCTACGGTGACGTGCAGCGCATGAGCGCGGGCAGCGGCGTCAGCCACAGCGAGTTCAACCATTCCGCCGACGAACCGGTGCACTTCCTGCAGATCTGGCTGTTCCCGGACCAGGAGAACATCGAACCGTCCTACCAGGAAACCCACTTCACCCCGGATGACAAGCGCGACCAGCTCCGCCTGATCGCTTCGCCCGATGGTGCCGATGGCTCCCTGTTGATCCACCAGGACGCGCGCATCTTCGCCAGCATCCTCGATGGCGCACAGCGCCTGCACCACACCCTCGCACCGGGCCGCGGAGCCTATGTGCAGGTGGCCCGCGGGCAGCTGCAGGTCAACGGCATCACCCTGGAGGCAGGCGATGCGCTGCAGATGCGCGACGAAGTGCAGGTAACGCTGGAAAACGGCAACGATGCAGAGGTGCTGGTGTTCGACGTGCCGCTGTAAGGGCCGTCGTCCGGGTGGCGGGCAATGCCTGCCACCCGCCTGCACGTCGTCGACACCCTTATCGAACCTGCCGACAGTCACCGAGGACGACGCCACCGGTGTTGATGTCGTGCACGGTACCGACCAGGCGCACCTTGTCGCGGCCTTTGAGGGTTCCCGCGAGCAGGCGCTGGTCAGGCGCCAACTGGCACTGCACCCCGAAGTTTCCGCCGTTGAAATCCGCAGAGCCGCGCAGTCCCAGCAGGCCCTTCGGCTGGGTCACCAGATAATCCAGCTCGACCCGCTGGGTGAAGCGGTTGGGTCCGATTGTATAGACGGTGCCGTCGACGATGTAGCGGCGGCCCATGTACTTGGCCGCGAAGGGCAGCATCAGTTCACTTGCATCGCCGGCATTCTTGCCACTGAACAACCCCCGGATCGGCGCCGTGCTGATCGAACGTCCCAGGCGACCCGCCTCTTTGCCGAGCTCACCTGATAGCGCCTGCGCGTCGACAGACACAGGCTCATCGAAACGGCTGGCACGACGCGCAGCCTCGGCGATTGCTTCGCCCTCCTTGCCCGGCTTGATCTTGTCCAGCAACTGGGTGCACAGGCCGGTCTTCGCGTCTTCATCGCGCACCAGCTGACCGCGCGCGAGCTTGACCGTCACGAACACTTCGCCGCTGGGCTGGACCTGGACCGCGGTGATGACCGGAATGGTGACGCCTTTGCGCTGGGTCAACAGAATCGTGCCGTCCTCGGGCGTGATGACGTCGCCACTGGCTTCAAAGCCGACACTGAGCGCCATGCTGCGCACCTGGCCAAGCGCACTGGCCATGCTGATGCCGGGAATGGTCCGACTGGCCGCATAGCGCATGCCGTTGCGCGGGTCACCCACCGCTTGGAAACTCTCCGCGCAGGTCGCGCCCGTTGCAGTGCCCGCATACAAGCCTGTCACCCCGAAAACCGCCATCGCGGTCGCCCTGTAGATCCACATCGTCCGTGCTCCTTGTGTTGGGTGAGGCAGCGCATGCCCCCCCCCTGCGGCAAAGAAGCGTAGCGCACCGTCCCGCCAGCGGCGTCCACGCGTCCCACACACGGCTTTGTCCGTGCCGGGTCTGTCCGCCTTCCATGCCCGCACCGCGTTCATGCGACGGACTCGTCCGCTTAACGACCCGGGCTGCACGATCCGTGTCACAACACGGAGGGTGCCATGAACAAACAATCGCCGACCAATCCGGGCAACGAAGAAGACGATCAGAACCAGGCGGACACGCCGGACAAGTTGCGCAACGACGGCGCACGCTGGAAAGAACGCGACATGCCCGAGCAGGAGGGCCACGCCACCCCGGATGACTACGAAAAGCCTGCGCCAGGCTGAGCCGGCATCGCAAGGTAGAGCCGACTTCAGTCGGCCGCCGAGCACGGCTCGGCGCTACCGTGGCCTTGGTAGCGCCGACCCATGGTCGGCGAGCGCAGCGGGCCGCACCGCATCATGCCGACCATCAGCCGGCATGACCTGCGTCCGTCACGGGGCGGTGTAGGTCGCCGTCAACGTCACCGCGCGATACCCGCCGGTGCCGCCCACCAACCGGATGAAGTACGAATCCGCCACCGGCAACGCGGCCTGCATGTTCTGCGTCGTGCCGGCGCGCACCGCACTGATATCCGCGCCAGTGCCATCGCGTTCCGGTGCGCGGGTGGTGCGTACGTACATCTTCAGCTGCCCGCTGCCGCCCAGCGTGCGGATCTGCAGATTTCGCGCGCCAGCCGGCACGTCCACGCGGTACAGCTGCCATGCGCCCTGCGCAGCAGTGAGCTGGCTGGCAGACGCACCGCGTGCCAGGGTCACCGCGCTACCTTCGTCTCCGCCAGCGGAAACACCGGCCGCCCGCGCGACAGCCTGCCGTGCATCCAGCAGGCCCGCGCCGATGCGCAGAATCGGCTTGACCGGAAACACCTTGGACGTCTGGGTGAGGATGTCACGCACTTCGCGCGGTGTCGGCAGCGGACGGTTGGCAGTGTATGCGGCGCTGAACACCAAGGCTGCCACGCCGGCGACGTGGGGGGCGGCCATCGAGGTCCCGGTGTAACCCGCATACGTGGGGGTTTCTGGCCCGTGCGAGCCGGTGTTGAGCGTGGACCAGATGTAGCCGGCACGTGCCGTCGTACCGGTAGACGGATCATCGTTGGTGTACGCGCCACCGCCGGGCGCCGACAGGGTGATGCTGTTGCCGTAGTTGGAGTAAGAAGCGCGCTTGCCGGTGATGCCGGTGGCGGCCACGTTGATGACGCCCGGGCAGCTCGCCGGCGTGAAGGACGCCGCATCCACGTTCGAATTGCCGGCGGCGACCACCACCACCGTGCCGCGCGACATCGCACCGGCAATCGCCTGTGCCGTCACGCTGTCGGCGGTGCAGACGCCGCTGCCGCCCAGGCTCATGTTGATGACCTCGGCCGGATTCTGGTTGTCCGGCACGCCATCCACATGGCCGCCCGATGCCCAGGTGATGGCATCGGCGATATCCGCCGTGCTGCCGCCACAGTGGCCCAGCGCGCGGATCGGCAGCACCTTGGCCTTCGGTGCAACCCCGACCATGCCTACGCCATTGTTGGTCAACTCCGCGATGGTGCCGGCCACGTGCGTGCCGTGCCAACTGCTGTCAGTGGCTTCCTGCTCCTGCACACAACCGCCATTGGCGACGAGGAACTTGGGGTCGGTGGTCCAGTCGCCGGTGTCCCAACCGCCCGCAACGCGGCCATCGGTGGCACGCCCGGACACGAACGCATTGCTGATGAAGTCGTAGCCCGCGTTGGCCAGCGACAGGTCCAGGTCCGGATGCTGGGTGATGCCGGTGTCGATCACAGCGACGGTGATGCCTTCGCCATCGCCCAGCTCCCATGCCGGGATCACATCGATGCCGCCACGGTTGGGTGCCGTGATGCTGGTATCCGGCTCCACCCGCTCCAGCGTGCCGTCCGCCGCACGCATGTGCCACTGCACCTTGAAGTTGGGATCGTTGGGTACGGTCGCACCGGGAGCAAGCACGGTGCTGGCCGTGCTGCGGATGGCCTTCAGCATCAGGTTCGGCTCGACATGGGCCACGTTGGGATCAGCCTTCAACTGCTGCACCAGACTGTCTACCTGGCCCTGGGTCAGGATGCGGCTGGGCCGTACCAGATCGGCGCCCACACCCAGTCGACGCACGCGGGTCAGCACCGGCGGTGCCTGTTTGTACTGGCTGCTCCACTGCGCGCGCACCGTGCTGCTGCCCATGACGGTGCTCAAGCGGCTGGCGGCGGCGCTGGCACTGGTGCGTGCGGTGGTGCCAGTGCGGTAGGTGACAATCAATCCGTCATACAGCGCCGTGGGCTGGGTCGTACTGCCGGTCTGCAGCGTGGAAAACCGCGGTTGGGCGGCATGGACGGCCGGCAGTGCGGACAGCAGCGCAGCCGTCAGCAGGCTGCGGCGCAGCATCGTGGAACGCTTGCTCATCTGTTTCTCTCCGAGGAAGGGGCTGGCGGCAGCAGGGAGCCACCGCCATGCAGGCGATGCGGGTTACAGGTCGATGCCGAAGCCGATGCCGGCCGAGTTGTCACTGCCACTGAAGGCACCGCCGAGGCTGAAGCTGGCGCGCTCGCTGATCTGCTTGGCGTAGCCGACCGACAGCGCGTTCTCCCCGCCCTGCCAACCGGCGCCGACGGCCACACGACCACGCGGACTGCGGCTGCCTGCTGCGTTGATCGCCATGTTCATCATCGCCGAGCTCATCGCGCCCATCCGGTCCATGCGCTGGTCCTGCTTGCCGAGGCGTCGGTCGAGGTCGGTGCCCATCCGTTCGAAGCGATCATCCAGCGTGCTGTCGAGCGCGTTGAAACGACCATCGGTGTACGCGTTGGCCGTGCTCACCGACTGGCGATCAGCGGCCTGCATCTGGGTCACGTTGACCGCGTCGGTGCCAGCAGTGCCTGCCGCCACGTGAGCGACCTGTCGGTCATTGCCGCTGCTGCCGACCGATACCGTATTGGCACGGTCGGCGACACTGCCCTGCCCCACTGCAACGGCGTTGCTGGCCGTGACGCTGGCACCTTGGCCGAGCGCGGTACCCGAGGCGGCGCTGACCTGGCTGCCCTCGCCCACCGCTACCGCGTTCGTCGCCGTTGCACTGATCGTGCTGTTGGCCCCTACCGCCGTGCTGCCATCCGCGAGCACCCGCGCATTGGCGCCCAGCGCCGTGTCGTTCGGACCCACAGCCACGGCACCCGCACCGACGGCGGTGGCATTCTGCCCGCCCGCACTGGCACCCGAGCCGATGGCCACGGCATTGCTGCCTGCCGCGATGCTTGCACTGTCATCGCCGCCCACTGCTACACCGGGGCTGCCGGCGCCGCCCTGCGGACGCGATTCCACGGCAGTGACGCGTTGGTCCAACCGGGTCCACGCGCTGTCCAGTGCAGCGAAGGCGGTATCCACCGAATTGAACACATTGCCCTGCACGCTGTACGCCGGCGCCACGAAAGCGCCATCGTCGGCGATGCGACCACCCAACGCGGCAACCGTGAGCCCCAGGTTGGCCCGCAGCGCTTCATCGCTGCTGCCGAGCACGGTGGAGAGCGCACGGAACTGCGCAACGTTCACCGCATCGGTATCTTCGCTACCGGCCGCGACCCGGGTGAGCTGGCGCTCAGCCCCTTCGCTGCCGATCGAGACCGTGTTATCCCGCTCGGCCACGCTGCCTGCGCCCAGCGCGATGCTGCCCAAGCCCGTCGCCGCCGCGTTCTGGCCCAAGGCCAACGAGCCGTCACTCAATGCGGTCGCACCGGCGCCCAATGCCGTGGCGCCGACCCCGTTGGCGCTGGCGACGTAGCCCACTGCCGTCGCTTCTTCTGCAGCGGCGAAGCTCATCGCACCCAATGCGCTTGCGCTGTTGTCGGTGGCCAATGCCTGCCCACCCAGGGCGGTGGCATACATGCCATCGGCGTGACTGTCATACCCCATCGCCACGCCATAGTCCGACAGTGCCCACGAGCCTGCACCGACGGTCACCGAGCCGAGTCCATTGGCCTGTGTGTAGATGCCCGCGCTGCTGGACCCGATCGCGATGCTCTGCTGCCCTTGGGCCAGTGCGGTTTCACCCAGGGCCACCGCACCATCGCCTGCAGCCTGGCTGGACCAACCGGCGGCCAGCGAGGCAAAGCCGGTCGCCTCGGCGAAGCTGCCCAGCGCCACCGCGACGTCATTGTTGGCATAGGCGCCGTAACCCACTGCAGTGGATTGAACACCGTTGCCGGCCGCTGAAGCGCCCACGCCCACCGAATACAGGCCTTGTGCCCGCGAGCCGGAGCCCAATGCGGTGCCGTTGTCGCCTTCGGCAACGGCCGACCAGCCGACCGCCGTGGACGTGTTACCCGTTGCGGTAGCCACCGAGCCCACTGCCACGGACCCGAAGCCGCTGCTCAGCGCGCCGTCCGAGTCACCGAAGGAACTGCCGAAGAAACTCCCGCCGATCGCCACGGCCGACTGGCCAGTGGCTGCCGCGCCGTCACCCATCGCGATGGCGGTGTTGCCGGCGGTCGTGCGGTGGCCGATGGCGATGCCGTAGGCGTCGGTCACCAGCGAACGCGGACCAATGGCCACACCGAAGTTGCCGTCCGCCGCCGCGCTGGCACCGATCCCGATCGCATGCGTGCCGACCGCCGTGGCGTCGTCGGTATCGTCTTCTTCGCCGTCTGCCGCGAAGTAACGGTTGGCCGCATCGACCGATGCAGGCGTGACCACGGGATCGGCGTCAGCCTGCACGGCGGCCGTATCGGCGGCCGTCGGCTCGGCGGCGGTCGCCAGCGAGGACAGCGCCAGCAGCAATGCGGCTGTCAACGAACTGAAAGACGGGGCGCTCAGACTGCGGCGCAGGGAACGCTGCCCGACGCGGGCGATCGGCTTGATTCGGCTGGTCATGTGGGTTGTCCGGAGGAAGGGTTGGCCGCACCGGGCCCCCTTGGCCGACGCGTTCCGTACCTCGATTTACCGACAGCGACGACGTCGCTTCAATGCACGCATTCTCTCTGCTTCCTCACGCTAGACTCACCGCATGGGGATGCCTGGACTGCAGCGGGTCACGTGGGCGCCATGGCGCCGGGCGGCGGCATGGCTGCGCCGCGTGCCGGTGGCTGATCCGATTGACCGCCGCAACGCGCCGGCACTGCAGATCCTGTTGATTTTCCTGGGCGTGGAAATACCGCTCAACAAGCTCTATCACCTGCTTACCTACGAGATACAGATGAGCGCCGCGCAGTTGGCGGTGGATATCGGCACCGATTCCGCAATGACGGTGGCAGCGTGGAGCGGTGTGGTGATGATCCGCCGCGGGCTGGTCAAGCCCGGCACGGCCATGTTCATCGCGGTCACGATGTGCTGCGCGCTCATCGCCAACCTCGCCTTCGGTTACCAATTGCAGGCCTTCGATCCTTACCCGATGCTGCTGCTAACCCTGGCCGCGCTGGTGATCGGTCGCGGTGCGCTGTGGAGTGTCTACGCCTGCATCCCGCTGATGTTCGTGCTGGGCATGGGCAGCCCGTGGGGGCAGCCGCCGTCGGGCAGCGGCAGCCGGTTCCAGAACCTGCCATCGCTTGCACTGAGCTACCTGATGATCACCTTGGTGCTGGACCGGACCGTCGCCGCGCTGCGCGAAGGATTGGCGCGCGCGCAACATGCCGCACGGCGGATGCGCGAGGAGATGCGCGAACGCGAACGCGTGCAGCAGCGGCTGCTGCACATGCAGAAGATCGAGACGGTCGGCCAGCTCACCAGCGGCATATCGCATGACTTCAACAACATCCTGGGCAGCATCATCGGCCACGCCTCGCTGCGCCACCGCATCCATGAACTGGATTTCGATGCTGCCAGCGAGGCACCGCAGCTGGCCGATGCGCTGGAAGGCGTCGAACAGGCCGCCCAACGTGGCATCAGCGTGACCCGCAAGCTGCTCAGTTTCAGCCGCCAGGACCTGTTGGTGCCGGTGGTGTTCGACGTCGGCCACGCCGTGCAGGAGCTGCGGCCGATGCTGCGCCAGCTGCTCGGCCCCGGCGTGGCACTGGAGGTGACCGTCCCCGCACAGCCGTGCACGGTTCGTCTGGATCGCAGCCAGTTCGAACTGGTCCTGCTCAACTTCGCCGCCAATGCGCGCGATGCGATGCCCGCCGGCGGTTGTTTTTCGATCAGCATCCAGCACGAAGGCACCTGGACACTGCTGGAGTTGGCCGACACCGGCACCGGCATGAGCCCGGACGTCGCCGCGCGTGTATTCGAAGCCTTCTACACCACCAAGCCGACCGGCCAGGGCACCGGCCTGGGGCTGGCGGTAGCGTGGGAAATGGCACGCGACGCCGGGGGCACGATCAGCGTGGACAGCACACGCGCGGTGGGGGCGTGTTTCAGCCTGCGCCTGCCACAGGCATCAGCAGATACCCCTGCCCACGAATCGAGGTAAGGGGCAGCGCACTGCCTGTGCGCTCCAGCACTTTCTGCCGCAACCGGTGCAGCAGCACATCCAGCCGATGCGGGTCGATCTCCATGCCGAGCTCGCCGCCCAGGGTCGCCAGCAAGGCATCGCGCTGCACCAGCCGTCCGCGCGTGCGCCACAGGCACAACAGCACACGCCGCTCGGAGCTGGTCAAGGCAAGCGCACTGCCATCCGGTGCGAACAGGCACCAGCCATCATCCTGCAGGACCCAGTCCGCGGCGGCCGGGGCACTGGTCATATCACGCTCCGCGGCAACCGTCGCACCGACGGCGACCCGCTGCAGCCGCCGCGCGACACTGAACAGCGTCGCCGCCAGCATCTCGATTTCCACCGGTTTGGCCAGATACGCATCGGCGCCCTGGCTCAGTCCCTGCACCATGTCCGGGGCGCTGCCACGGCCACTCAGGATGACGATGCCAAGGCCAGGGAAGCGCTGCTGCAGATCACGGGTCACAACCAGACCATCGCCATCAGGTAGACCGATATCCAGCACGATCAGGTCCAACCGACGGTGCTGCAGCACCTGTTCGAGTTCGGCCACAGTACGCATGGGCAGTACGTTGAAACCATGGCGCCGCAGCCCCGGCAACAGCACCCGGTCGCGCAGCATGTCGTCGTCCTCCAGCAGGGCGACGCAGATCAGCGAGTCAGGCACTTCGGTTTCGGATGAAGCGTTCAAGGCGCTACCAGGACCATCGGGACGACGAAGCCCAGTGTATTGCAGTCCACTGACGTCAACGGCGTCGACATGCAGAGACTCGGTTGCGCGGCGTAATGCTCGGCGGCTCGACCACCGGGTCAACTCTCAACACCGCGGGGCACGGCGCGTGCGCTGGCTGAAGGCAAAAAAAACGCCTGCAGATCAACTCTGCAGGCGTTTTCGTATGTGGCGGAGCGAGAGGGATTCGAACCCTCGATAGAGTTTTTGACCCTATACTCCCTTAGCAGGGGAGCCCCTTCAGCCGCTCGGGCATCGCTCCGGGGTGGTGCAACCGCTGGTGGAGAAGTACTCCGCAGCGGGGACGCGAATAATAACGTTTTTCGCGGCCGCAGGTAAAGCCTTATTCAGCAGAATCTTCACTGCTGGTCGGAGCGTCATCTCCGCGCTGGATGCGCTGGTAGATTTCTTCGCGATGGACGGCCACATCCTTCGGCGCCGTGATGCCGATACGGACCTGGTTGCCCTTGACGCCGAGCACAGTAACGCTGACCGAGTCGCCGATCATCAGGGTTTCGCCAACGCGGCGGGTCAAGATCAACATTGCAGTAATTCTCCATGAAACCGTGTGGAAGGGTATCCCCCACCGGCCTGGCAGACCCTCAAGGCCCGCCCCACGTTTAAGGGAAAAAGATGGCCAATGGTACCGTCAGCCCTCCCGCAGCCACAAGGCACGAGAGGGCTGCGGTTCATACGAGACGCGGCTCGACCCAATCGGCAACCGCCGCCAATGCAGATGCAAGGGCGGGCCCGTCCTCACCACCACCCTGGGCCAAGTCCGGGCGACCGCCGCCCTTGCCCCCGATCTGACTGGCAACGTGGGCCAACAGTTCCCCCGCCTTGACCCTGCCGGTTGCACTGCCGTTCACGCCAGCGACCAGCGCTGCCTTGCCGTCCTGGGTGCCGGCCAGCAGGATCACGGCATCACCCAGCTGCTGCTTCAGGCGATCCACCGCATCACGCAGGGCTTTTGCGTCAAAGCCTTCAAGCCGGGCGACCAGCAGCTTCACTCCGGCCACGTCCACCGCCTGCGACGAGAGGTCCGCCGTGGCACCGGCGGCCAGCTTGGCCTTCAACGATTCAAGCTCACGTTCCAGCTGTTTCTGCCGTGCGACCTGCACGCGGATCTTTTCCACCACATCGGCCGCGCTGCCACCCAGCAGATGGGCGGCTTCGGCCAGACGCGCTTCTTCGGCATCCACATGGTCCAGCGCACCCTGGCCGGTCACGGCCTCGATGCGACGCACGCCGGACGACACGCCGCCCTCGGACGTGATCTTGAACAGACCGATGTCACCGGTGCGGCTGACGTGCGTGCCACCACACAGCTCCGTCGAGTAGTCACCCATCTTCAGGACGCGCACGTTCTCGCCGTACTTCTCGCCGAACAGGGCCATTGCGCCGAAGTCCAGCGCTTCCTGCATGCCCATGTTGTGCACTTCAACGGCGTTGTTGATGCGTACCTGCTGGTTGACCTTGCGCTCGATGATCGCCAGTTCTTCGGCGCTGATCGGCTGGAAATGCGAAAAGTCGAAGCGCAGGCGATCCGGAGCCACCAGCGAGCCCTTCTGCTGCACGTGGGTACCCAGCACTTCGCGCAGGGCGGCATGCAGGAGGTGCGTGGCGGAGTGGTTGAGGATGGTGGCGCCACGGCGCTCGGCATCGACCTGCCCGGCCAGCACGTCGCCGACCTTCAGGCTGCCTTCGGCCAGCGTGCCGACATGGCCATGGAACTGCCCCGCGAACTTCTGCGTTTCCGCTACGTCCACGCGCACGCCGTTGGCCGACAGCACCCCGGTATCGCCCACCTGGCCACCGGATTCGGCATAGAACGGCGTCTGCTCGGTCAGCACGATGACCGCATCACCGGCCTGCACGGCCTGTACCGGGCGACCGTCCTTCAGCAGGGCCACCACGCGCAGGCCATCGGACTGCAACGCGTCATAGCCCAGGAACACGGTCGGCTTCAGCGTGGCCACCAGATCAGCCGGAAGCGACACGCCGCCACCGAACTTGCCCGCGGCGCGCGCGGTTTCGCGCTGTTGTTCCATCGCCGCATCGAACCCCGCCGTGTCCACGGTCATGTCGCGCTCGCGGGCGATATCGGCAGTCAGGTCCAGCGGGAAGCCATACGTGTCAAACAGGCGGAAGGCATCGACACCCGGAATCACCTTGTTGCTGGCACGGCTGGCGATGTCTTCGAAGATCTTCATGCCGGCATCGAGCGTTTCAGCGAAGCGCTCTTCCTCAGCCTTCAGCGCACGGGTCACGGTGTCGGCCGTGGCCGGCAGCTCCGGATAGGCCACACCCATCTGCTCCACCAGCGTGGGCACCAACTTGCTGAAGAACGGCTGGCGCACGCCGAGCAACCAGCCATGGCGCAGTGCGCGGCGGATGATACGGCGCAGCACGTAGCCGCGGCCTTCGTTGGACGGCAGCACGCCGTCCACGATCAGGAAGGAACAGGCGCGGATGTGATCGGCGATCACGCGCAGCGACTTGTTTTCCAGATCGCCCATGCCGGTCAGCTCGCTGGCCTTGCGGATCAGCGCCTGGAACAGGTCGATTTCATAGTTCGTATGCACGTGCTGCAGGATCGCCGCCAACCGTTCCAGGCCCATGCCCGTATCCACGCACGGCGCGGGCAGCGGGATCAGCGTGCCATCGGGCTGGCGATCGAACTGCATGAACACCAGGTTCCAGATTTCGATGAAGCGGTCACCGTCTTCGTCCGGCGAACCCGGCGGACCACCGGCGATATGATCGCCATGGTCATAGAAGATTTCCGTGCAGGGACCGCACGGCCCGGTGTCGGCCATCTGCCAGAAATTGTCCGAGGCGTACGGGGCGCCCTTGTTGTCGCCGATGCGCACGATGCGCTCTTCAGGGATGCCCACCATGTCGCGCCACAGTGCATAGGCTTCGTCATCGGTCTGGTAGACAGTGACCAGCAGGCGATCGGCCGGCAGCTTCCAGACCTGGGTCAGCAGCTCCCACGCCCACGCGATCGCATCCTTCTTGAAATAGTCGCCGAAGGACCAGTTGCCCAGCATTTCAAAGAAGGTGTGGTGACGTGCGGTGTAGCCGACCTGGTCCAGGTCGTTGTGCTTGCCACCCGCACGCAGGCAGCGCTGCACATCGGCGGCGCGCACGTAGCTGCGCTTTTCCGCACCGAGGAACACGTCCTTGAACTGGACCATGCCGGAATTGGTGAACAGCAGGGTCGGGTCATTGCCGGGCACCAAGGGGGCCGACGGCACGATGGTGTGCCCCTTTCCCTTGAAGAACTCAAGGAAATCACTGCGGATCTGGGAGGTGGTGAATTTGGCGGATGCGGTCATGGGGGCTGGCAGTCTGCGGGCCGGAGAGCCACCGCCGCCAGCCACACTGGCCAGGGTCGGATTTCGGACCTCCGAAACTCTGAAGGGTAACAGGCCAGCGCCGCTCAGTCCTCTGCATCGAAGCGGGTCGCGCGGCGGATGGTGTCGCCATCGAACCCGCGGCGGGCCAGCAGGTCGGCAGCCTTGCGCCGCTGGGGCAGATCCTGCGGTCCTTCCTCGCCGAATCGACGGCGAACCAGGTCGCGGGCGTTGTCGAGGAAATCCCCTTCGTACCGATCCATTGCCGCACTCACGGCGTCGCTGTCCAGACCGTGGGTACCCAGCTCGGCGAGGATATGGCGCGGGCCATAGCCGCCATTGGCGCGGTTGCGCACCAGTGTTTCCGCAAAGCGCTCATCGTCCTGCCAGCCTTCGCTGGTCAGCCGGTCCACGGCGGCCTGGGCCTGCTCGGGTTCGATGCCGCGGGCCACCAGCTTCCGGCCGAGCTCCTTGCGCGAGTGCTCGCGCCGCACCAGCAGGCCCAGCGCGCGTTGCAGCGGCGTCAGCTCAGGCCGTCGGCGCTTGCGGGCCGGAGCGGCGGGCGGTTCGGTTTCGTCGTGCATGTCCACATCCTTCCGTCAGCGTCGTGGCGTCACGCCACCCGACCAACGGGCATCAAGAGCTGCGGGACAGGGCGACGTCACTGACGGCGCCGCCCTGCCCCGCAGGCACTGCTTACGCTTCTTCGGCGTCGTCTTCGTCGCCCGCTTCCTTGGGCGCCTCGGCCGGCTGGAACTTCTCACGCAGTTCCGCTTCCAGCTTCTGGGCGACCTTCGGGTTGTCGCGCAGGTAGCCGCGGGCGTTGTCCTTGCCCTGGCCGATACGCTCTTCACCGTAGCTGTACCAGGCGCCCGCCTTCTCGACCAGCTTGGCTTCCACGCCCATGTCGATCAGCTCGCCTTCGCGGCTGATACCTTCGCCGTACAGGATCTCGGTGATGACCTGCTTGAACGGGGGCGCCAGCTTGTTCTTGACCACCTTGATCTTGGTCTGGTTGCCGATGATCTCGTCGCCCTTCTTGATCGCGCCGATACGGCGGATATCCAAGCGCACGGAGGCATAGAACTTCAACGCGTTGCCGCCGGTGGTCACTTCCGGGCTCTGGCCCGGCATCATGACGCCGATCTTGTGGCGCAGCTGGTTGATGAACACCACCAGCGTGTTGGAGCGCTTGATGTTGCCGGTCAGCTTGCGCAGCGCCTGGCTCATCAGACGGGCCTGCAGACCCGGCAGCTGGTCGCCCATTTCGCCTTCGATTTCCGCCTTCGGCGTCAATGCGGCGACCGAGTCGATCACCACGATGTCCACCGAGTTGGAGCGCACCAGCATGTCGGCGATTTCCAGCGCCTGCTCACCGGTATCCGGCTGCGACAGCAGCAGGTCGTCTACATTGACGCCCAGCTTGCCGGCATAGATCGGATCCAGCGCATGCTCGGCGTCGATGAACGCTGCCGTGCCGCCCTTCTTCTGGCACTCCGCGATGGCCTGCAGGGTCAGCGTGGTCTTGCCGGACGATTCCGGGCCATAGATTTCCACTACCCGGCCCTTCGGCAGGCCGCCGATGCCCAAGGCAATGTCCAGCATCAGCGAACCGGTCGGGATGATCTCGACAGGCTCGACAACGCGGTCGCCCATGCGCATCACCGAACCCTTGCCGAACTGCTTTTCGATCTGGCTCAGAGCGGCGGCCAGGGCGCGCTTCTTGTTCTCGTCCATTGTCTTGGTCCTTGAAGTAGTGGTCATCTTTTTAATCGTGGTCAACTCGGGTTCGGGGGAGACTGTAGCGGCCGCTCATCGCACAGAGTGAGACGCGGGCCGGGCAAGTCGAACATTATCGCCGCAGACGTCAGCGGCAGCCGTCCCCGGGATGTTCAGCGGTTGGGTCGCAGCAGGCCGCAGTACAGGCCTTCGATGGAAAAATCCTGGTCAGGTTGGACTTCGATCGGCGCATAGTCCGGGTTTCTCGGCAGCAGGCGGATCCGGTCCTTGCCGATCTTCAGCAGCTTGACGGTGATTTCCTCGTCGATCCGCGCCACCACGATCTGCCCGGTGCGCGCATCACGGGTGCGATGCACGCCGATCAGGTCACCGTCGAAGATGCCTTCGTCGATCATCGAGTCGCCCTGCACCTTCAGCAGGTAATCCGGCGCAGGCGAGAAGAACACCCGGTCGAGCACGACGAAATCGTCCGATCCGATGTCCGCCCCGATCGGCAGGCCGGCGGCGACACGACCCAGCACGGGCAGGCGCAGCACGCTGTCATCCAGCGCCGGATCGGCCACCTGCTTCAACGGCGGGGCCTGCATCAGCCGGATACCACGCGCCTGCCCCGGCACGCGGCGGATCGCCCCGGCCGCTTCCAGGGCCTCAAGGTGATACTGCGCTGCGCGCACCCCCTTGAAGCCGAAGGCCCGCGCGATCTCGGTCTGCGACGGCGGCACGCCATCGCTTTCGATGCGGTCGGTGATCATCTGCAGGATGGCCTGCTGGGTTTCGGAGAGCGTCGTCGTGTCCATGGTTAGTAGTAATACTACTAACTCAATCGTGTCGCAAGTGCCTCCGATGTGGCGGCGAACGGCTGGGCCCCTCGTGGTGGGTCGCGGAGAGCGGGTTACGGTGATTGGGCCGGGCGATGGGACTGGGCGGGGGACGGCAAAGGCTG
Source organism: Stenotrophomonas sp. WHRI 8082 (assembly GCF_040223995.2). Lineage (NCBI taxonomy): Bacteria > Pseudomonadati > Pseudomonadota > Gammaproteobacteria > Lysobacterales > Lysobacteraceae > Stenotrophomonas > Stenotrophomonas sp. WHRI 8082. The sequence goes on from NZ_CP167826.1 coordinate 520,156, forward strand.
CATCCATGCTGGCCTCGTTTCGCGCCATCCTTGGCGCTCAACGCCCCCGCCCAGCCCCATCGCCCGGCCCTGTGACGGTTCGCGTGCGCCCACCACGGACAAAAAAAGAAGGAGCAGAAGCGGAAGCGGTAGCGCCGAGCCGTGCTCGGCGGAATGTTTCCGCCAAGGGCCCGCTGCGCTCGCCGACCATGGGTCGGCGCTACCTTTTTCTTTTTACGTGGTGGGACGCACACGCGGACTGTCAGGGCCGGGCGGTGGGGCTGGGCGGGGGCGTTGAGCGCCATGGATGGCGCGAAACGAGCGCTACATGGACGTACTTGTGCGCGTCCCCCGACCAGCCCCACCGCCCGGCCCATCCACAGTAGGCAGCTCCAAGCGACCCACCACGAGGGGCTCAGCCGTTCGCCCGATGTTTCCGCCAACGGCCCGCTGCGCTCGCCGACCATGGGTCGGCGCTACCTTTTTCTTTTTGCGTGGTGGGACGCACACGCGGACTGTCAGGGCCGGGCGGGAGGGGTTGGTGGGGGCGTTGAGTGCCATGGATGGCACGAAACGAGGCCCGCATGGATGCAGCTCTTGCCGTCCCCCACCAACCCCTCCCGCCCGGCCAAACCCAGAGAGCTCCAACCGACCCACCACGAGGGGCTCAGCCGTTCGCCCGCCTCACCGACGGCGGCCGCTGCGCCAGATCGAAAACAGAATCCACACCCCGCACAACCCTGCGCCGATGAAGCCGCCCACGCCCAGCACCAGCAGCCAGCGGCTGGAAAGCCCACCCACGCTGTGCATGACGATCGAGGAGCCGATGATCAGCGCTGCGGTGATGATGCCCACCACCAGCCGGTTCGCTGCCTGGTTCACCTGATCGCCGAAACCCTTCAGCGCATTGGTTTCGACCTTGATCTGCAGGCGACCGCGGCGTGCCGCCTGCACCAGCCGACGTAGATCACGTGGCAGCTCGCCAGCCAGGTCGATCATTCCCAGCAGGCTGCGTCGTCCCCGCCGCAGCAGTGCGCGCGGCGCGTAGCGCTGCATCACCACACGCTCCAGGAACGGGCGCGCGGCACTGGCCATGTCGAATTCGGGATCCAGCTGCCGCCCCATCCCTTCCAGGGTCAGGAAGGCCTTGATCATCAGCGCCAGATCCGCCGGCAGCATCAGGTTGTAGCTGCGCAGCAGCAAGGTGATGTCACTGAGCATCAAGCCGATGCGCAGGTCCTTCAGCGGGACACCGCGATAGCGGTCGACGAACTGGCTGATGTCCTGCTGCAGGCGTCCTTCGTCCACCGCTACGCCGCCCGCCCAGTCCAACAGGATATCGGCGACGGCCTCCGGCTCTTGTTCGACCAATCCGTGCAGCAACTGTGCAACCTGGAATCGACGCGACTCGGAGAGCGTACCCACCATGCCGAAATCGATCACCCCGATGCGCCCGTCGCGCAGGTAGATGATGTTGCCCGGGTGCGGATCGGCGTGGAAACAGCCGTCCTGCAGCACCATCTTCAGCACGATATCGGCGCCGCGGTTGGCCAGCTGGCGCCGGTCCAGCCCGGCGGCATCCACGCCGGCCAGGTCACGCCCGGAGATGCCGTCGACGAAATCCTGGACGTTCAAGCTCTCGCAGGTCCACTGCCAGTGCACCTGCGGGATCAGGATGTCCTGGCGACCTTCAAAGTCGCGTGCGATGCGCTCGGCGTTGCGGCATTCGGCCGCGAAATCCAGCTCGCGACGCAGCGATGTGGTGAACTGCTGCACCACCTCGGCAGGATGATAGCGGCGCAGGTCCGGCAGCCGCGCTTCGATGATCTCGGCCAGCCGTGCCAACAGGCGCAGATCCGCCTCGACGACGTCACGGATGCCGGGGCGACGCACTTTCAGTACGACCTCGCGGCCGTCGTGCAGCCGCGCACGATGCGCCTGCGCCAGCGAGGCGGCGGCCAGCGGCGTTTCGTCCAGCCATGCAAATACCTGCGCCGGCTCTCCACCGACGTCTCGCTTCAACTGCTCGTGGATCTGCGCATAGGGCAGCGCCGGCACCGCATTCTGCAGTTCGGAAAATTCAGCGATCCATTCGGGCGGGAACAGGTCCACGCGGGTAGCCAGCACCTGTCCCAACTTGACGAACGTAGGACCGAGCTCTTCCATCGCACGGCGCACACGCATCGGCGCGGTCATCGGCAGCCGCTGGCTGCTGTCATCGCCCCAGTGCAGCAGGCGACCTGCACGCTCGAGCACATCGGCCAGGCCGATTCGCCGCACCAGATCACCGAACCCATAACGGATCAGGACCGCCGCAATTTCCTGCAGACGTCCAAGGTCACGGACCGTGCCCAGTGTTTCCCACATCGAAGACCGCTCCGTGCCGAGTGAGCGGCCAGCATCTCACAGCTGGGCGAGCATCCCGTGCAACGCCGCCGAAACGGTCTGCCGACGGATCGCGTCGCGGTCGCCGTGGAAATGGAACAGCTGTGCCTGCGCGTAGCCGCCGCGCCGCTTCCAGCCGATCCAGACGCTGCCGACCGGCTTGTCATCGCTGCCACCGCCAGGACCGGCGATACCCGTCACGGCGATCGCCACTCCAGCGCCGGAATTGATCAGGGCACCGGATACCATCTCCAGCACGGTCTCGCGACTGACCGCACCGAACACTTCCAGCGTCTGCGCACGGACACCCAACAGGCGCTGCTTGGCTTCGTAGCTGTACACCACCATCCCGCAGTCGAAGAACGCCGACGAGCCGGCGATATCGGTCATGCACTTGGCGATCCAGCCGCCGCTGCAACTTTCGGCGGTGACCAGCTGCAGCTGGGCGAGCCGCAGCGTCTGGCCCAGTTCGCTGGCCAGGGTGGCCAGCATGTCATCAGTGGGAACGGTCATGGCGATCCTGCGGCAAGGGGGCAGCCCACGCTACCACTCCGGCAGTTTCTCGGGCAGCAGCGCGCGGATCGGAGCACCGTCTTCACCGGCGGCGAGTTTCTCCGCCTCGGCGATCGGGATGTTGACCTGCAGCAACCAGCCATCTTCATCGCTCACTTCCTCGCCCACCACCTCCAGCTGATGCAGCTTGGCCCGCAATCGTCCCGCAGAGGGCGGCAGACGCAGCTCAGCCGTCACATGCTGCAGGCCGAGGCGCTGGCCCAGTACGCTCTGCAACAGCTCCAGGCCGCGCCCATCGCGCGCGGAAATCCACACGCGTTCGCGGCGCGACTCGTCCGGCACGCCATCCTGGCCGTCGTGGCGGACGTCGGCCCCGTCGATGCGGTCGATCTTGTTGAAGACCAGCAGTTGCGGCAGATCACCTGCCCCCACGGCGGTCAGCACCTCGTCCACCTGCGCGATGCGTTCTTCGCGGTGCGGATCGGCGGCATCGACGATATGCAGCAGGAAGTCGGCGTCGCGCGCCTCGGACAATGTGGAACGGAACGCCGCCACCAGGTCATGCGGCAGGTCGCGCACGAAGCCGACGGTATCGGCCAGCACCACGTTGCCGCCGGGCAGCACGATGCGGCGCACGGTGGGATCCAGCGTGGCGAACAGTTGGTCGGCCGCGTAAGCGTCCGCACCGGTCAGCGCATTGAACAACGTGGATTTGCCGGCGTTGGTGTAGCCCACCAGCGCCACGCGCGGCAGCTCGCTGCGCAGGCGCGCACGACGCATCTGCGTGCGCTGCACTTCCACTTTTTCCAGGCGCTTCTGCAGCTGTTCGACGCGCTTCTGCAGCAGGCGGCGATCGGTTTCCAGCTGCGTCTCACCCGGGCCGCGCAGGCCGATGGAACCACCGCGCTGGCGCTCCAGGTGGGTCCAGCCACGGATAAGGCGCGTGGACATATGCCGCAACTGGGCAAGCTCGACCTGCAGCTTGCCGTCATGACTGCGAGCGCGCTGGGCGAAGATATCCAGGATCAGACCGGTACGGTCGATCACCCGGCGCTCCAGGAATTTCTCCAGGTTGCGTTCCTGGCCCGGGCTCAACGCATGGTTGACCAGGATCAGGTCGGCACCGCTTGCATCGGCCGCCGCCTTCACTTCTTCCAGCTTGCCGCTGCCGATCAGCGTCGACGGACTGGGCCGGTCGATGCGTGCAGTGATGGTGGCGGCGATGCTGGCACCCGCCGAGCGTGCCAAGTCACCGAACTCTTCCAGCACGTCTTCTTCCAGCTTGCCCATATGGGGCTGGATCAACAGGGCGTTTTCGCCCTTTTTCGAGCGATCAAACACGAACCACTCCAAGGTTATTCAATTGAGTCATCACCTGCCTGCTGGCCGTCCTCGTTGGACTGCACAAGACCGCCGCCCGGGCCCATCTTCACATTACGCGCTGGCACCACCGTGGAAATGGCGTGCTTGTAGACCATCTGGCTGACGGTATTGCGCAGCAGCACCACGAACTGGTCGAACGATTCGATCGTGCCCTGCAACTTGATGCCATTCACCAGATACACCGAGACCGGCACGCGCTCGCGCCGAAGTGCATTCAGAAACGGGTCCTGCAGCGATTGCCCCTTGGACATGGCTAACTCCTGATTATTGTTTTTATGGGTGTCGGCAGCTACCACGGCCCCCCAGCCAACCACCGACTTGCCGATGGTACACGGCAGGCGCACGGGACGCTTTCAGGACGGGACGAAGGCGGAGACCGCTGCAGCCATCCGCTGATGTTCTAGATGGGGATCGAACCAGCGCGCATCAAGTTCCCCGCGCAACCAGGTCAGTTGCCGTTTGGCCAGCTGGCGTGTGGCGAATATCGCCTTGTCACGGAAAGCGGCCGCATCCACGTGGCCATCCAGGAACTCCCAGGCCTGGCGGTAGCCCACCGCACGCACGGCGGGCAGATCCAACGGGCTGGGCACGGCGGCCAAGGCGGGCAGCGCGCGCAGCGCATGCACCTCATCCAGGAAGCCTTGCGCCAGCATGGCGTCGAAGCGCTGTTTGATGCGCCGGTGCAGCACAGCGCGATCCTGTGGCGCCAGCACCAGCTTCAGCGTCCGCAGCGGCAACCTGCCCTCGCCCGGCTGGCGCTGCCAGTGGCTGATCGGCTGGCCGGTCAGCCGATGCACTTCCAGCGCCCGCTGGATACGCTGCGGGTCCGTTGCGTGGATTCGTGCGGCGGCCTGCGGATCGATCTTCGCCAGGTCAGCATGCAGGGCCGCCCAGCCGCGCTCGGCCGCCTCCGCGCTGATCTCCGCCCGGGTGGCCTCATCGGCGGGCGGCATGGGCGACAGCCCTTCCAGCAGCGCGCGGAAGTACAGCCCGGTGCCACCGGCGAGGATCGGCAGCTTGCCGCGCGCGACGATGTCATCCACGGCGCGGCGGGCGGCGGTGGCGAACTCGGCGGCCGAAAACGCCAGCCACGGGTCACACAGGTCCAGCAGGTGATGCGGCGCCTGCGCGCGTTCGGCGGCATCGGGCTTCGCCGACCCGATATCCAGCCCGCGATACACCAGCGCCGAATCGACGCTGACGATTTCTCCATCCAGCTGCTGGGCCAGCGCGATCGCGGTCGCGGTCTTGCCGCTGGCGGTCGGGCCCATCACCGCGATGGCAAGTGGCCGCCGATCGATGGCCATCAGTCTTCGTCCGGCCAACGGATGCTCGGCGCGGCGTCCTTGCGCACGGCAGGCACGGCCTGCACCGCCTGCCACAGCTTCAGGGCATCCACCGTGGCCGCCACGTCGTGCACGCGCACGATGCGCGCGCCACGCTGCACGGCGATCACGTGCGCCGCCACCGAGGCGGCGAGCCGGTCCGCGGGTACGTCGCGGCCGGTGATCTCGCCCAGCATGCGCTTGCGCGACAAACCGGCCAGCATCGGCACGCCGAGTTCGATGAAGCGGTCCGAGCGGGCCAACAGCGTGAGGTTATGCTCCAGCGTCTTGCCAAAGCCGAAACCGAGATCGACGATCAGGTTCTTCTTGGCGATGCCTGCCATTTCGGCGGCAAACAGCCGCTGCACGAGGAAACGATGTACCTCGGCCACCACGTCGTCGTACCGCGGGTCGGCCTGCATGCTGCCGGGCTCGCCCTGCATGTGCATCAGCACCACCGGCACGCCGGTATCCGCCGCGGCCTCCAGCGCGCCAGGCTGACGCAGCGCATGGATGTCGTTGATCATGCCGGCGCCCGCAGCGACGGCGGCACGCATCACCTCCGGCTTGAAGGTGTCGATGCTGATCGGCACAGCGGTGCGCGCCGCCAGTTGCTCGATGACCGGCAGTACCCGGCGCAGTTCTTCCTCCAGCGACACCGGCGCACTGCCGGGGCGGGTGGATTCCCCGCCGATATCGAGGAGGTCCGCTCCTTCTTCCACCAGTTTCAGGCCATGGGCTACCGCGGCGTCGGTACTGTCGTGTGCGCCGCCGTCGGAGAAAGAATCCGGGGTGACGTTGACGATACCCATCACCTGCGCACGGTCCAGCCGCAGAACACGACCGGCGCAATCAAGCTGGGGGGAGATATCGAACATGGCGGACCCTCGGGCGTAGTGACGGCCGCTGGCCGCGAACAGGAAATTCAACCGATCCGCCTGGCATACCGCGGCGCGACCAGCAGGGGGAGTCAGCGCTTGCGGCGCTTGCGATCCACGTACAGCGTCTTGCCGATGCTCAGCACGATACCCAGCGCGATACCGACCCCGCAGCCCAGCAGCAGGTTGTCCATGCCCAACCCGACGGCCACGCCGACGACGGTGGCGATGACCATTTCGGTGGTGTGGGAAATCGGCTCGGGAGGGGGCGTCGACATGAGGCATCCGGGGGTGGAAGGAACGTCGTCCTATTGTCCCGCACCGGCCCGCCCCGTGCACGGAACACATGAACGGAAAAGGCCGGGTTTCCCCGGCCTTTTCCTGCACGATCACGCTTGGCGGATCAGATCTGCTCGGCCGGCCCACTGATCGGCGGCACCGGACGGGCGTCACCGCCCTTGTCATTGTTGCCGCCATCCTTGTTGTCGCTGTTGTTCGGCGACTTGGCCCAGCCCATCGGCGGCGGCGGATCGCGGCCTTCCATGATGGCGTCGATCTGCGGCGCGTCGATGGTCTCGTACTGCAGCAGCAGCTGGGTCATCGCGTGCAGCTTGTCGACGTTGGCGGTCAACAGCTCGGTGGTACGGGCATACGCCTTGTCCAGGATGCTGCGCACCTCTTCATCGATGCGGCGCGCGGTATCGTTGGATACGCTCTTGTGCTGGGTGACCGAACGGCCCAGGAATACCTCGTCGTCTTCCTCGCCATAGGCGATCGGACCGAGGGTCTCGGACAGGCCCCACTTGGTGACCATGTTGCGGGCCATCTTGGTGGCACGCTCGATGTCATTCGAGGCACCGGTGGTGACCTTGTCCGCACCGAAGATCAGCTCCTCGGCCACGCGACCACCGTACAGCGAACACAGCTGCGAATTGATCGCCACGCGGTTGATCGAGTACTTGTCGCCTTCCGGCAGGTACATGGTCACACCCAGCGCACGACCGCGCGGAATGATCGTGACCTTGTAGACCGGATCATGCTCGGGCACCAGACGGCCGACGATGGCGTGGCCCGCCTCGTGGTAGGCGGTGAGCGTCTTCTCTTCTTCGCTCATGGCCATCGAGCGACGCTCGGCACCCATCAGGATCTTGTCGCGGGCACGGTCGAAGTGGTCCATGCGGACTTCCTTCTCACTGTTGCGCGCGGCAAACAGGGCGGCCTCGTTGCACAGGTTGGCCAGGTCGGCACCGGAGAAACCAGGCGTACCGCGGGCGATTACCATCGGTACGACATCGTCGGCCAGCGGCAGCTTGCGCATGTGCACCTTGAGGATGTGCTCGCGGCCCTTCACGTCGGGCAGGCCGACCACGACCTGACGGTCGAAGCGACCCGGACGCAGCAGCGCCGGATCCAGTACGTCCGGACGGTTGGTCGCGGCAATGACGATCACGCCTTCGCCGCCTTCGAACCCGTCCATCTCGACCAGCAACTGGTTGAGGGTCTGCTCGCGCTCGTCATGACCGCCGCCCAGGCCGGCGCCACGATGGCGACCGACGGCGTCGATTTCGTCGATGAAGATGATGCACGGCGCGTGCTTCTTGGCCTGCTCGAACATGTCGCGCACGCGGCTGGCGCCGACGCCGACGAACATTTCCACGAAGTCCGACCCGGAGATCGAGAAGAACGGCACCTTGGCTTCGCCGGCGATGGCTTTCGCCAGCAGCGTCTTGCCGGTACCGGGCGGGCCGACCATCAGCACGCCGCGCGGGATCTTGCCGCCCAGCTTGGTGAACTTCGACGGATCGCGGAGGAAGTCGACCAGTTCGCCGACTTCTTCCTTGGCCTCGTCGCAGCCTGCCACGTCGGCGAAGGTGACCTTGACCTGGTCTTCGCCCTGCAGCTTGGCCCGCGACTTGCCGAAGGACATGGCGCCCTTGGCGCCGCCGCCACCGCCCTGCATCTGGCGCATGATGAACAGCCAGAAGCCGATGATCAGGATGACCGGCAGGAAGTTCATCAGGATGGCGCCCAGCGAGATGCCGCTGGACGGCTCCTGCTGGACGATTTCCACGTTCTTGGTGCGCAGCACGTTGATCAGGTCGCGATCGAACGGCGCGGTGATGGTGGAGGTCTGGCCGCCACGGGTGGTGTAGGTGATTTCGTTGGTGCCGCCGCGCATGTCGCCGGCGAAGGTCACCTTCTGTACCGTGCCGCTGTCCACCTGGTCCAGGAACTGCGAATACGTGGCACCCGGAGCGCCCGCACCACTGGTCTTGGGCGAGAAGCTCTGGAATACCACCATCAGCACGACGGCGACGACCACCCATAGCAGGAGGTTCTTGGTCAAGTCGTTCATCCTCATTGGCTCCGGTATTCCTCTTGTGCTGGGTGGCGCGTGGGTACTGCTTGCGTGTCGAGCTTACTTGATCGTGGCGCGCTTGCCTTGTCCGAGGGCATAGACCTCGGGGGAGCGCTTGCGTGAGGCGTCCGGCTTACGGATGGAGACCTTGTCGTACCGCCGGCGCATTTCACGCACGTAGTCGTCAAAGCCTACCCCTTGGAACAGCTTGATCAGGAATGCCCCACCGGTCTTGAGGTGGTTGTCGGCGAAATCCATGGCCAGCTCTGCCAGGTGCATCATCCGCGGCTGGTCCACCGCATCCATTCCACTCTTATTGGGGGCCATATCGGAGAGCACAAGGTCCACCGGCTGCTCACCGACCATTGCCTCGAACTGCGATAGGACGGTTTCTTCCCTGAAGTCGCCGTGAAGGAAGTCCACGCCGGCCAGCGGCGGCATCTCCAAGATGTCCAGTGCGAACACCCGACCGGTATCGCCCATCTGCCGGCGGACCTGCTGCGACCAGCCACCGGGCGCCGCGCCGAGGTCCACGACCAGCATGTGCGGCTTCAGCAGCCGGTCACGTTCGAGCAGCTCTTCCAGCTTGTAGGCGGCGCGCGAGCGCATGCCCTCGGCCTGCGCCTTCTTCACATAGGGGTCGGAGAAGTGTTCTTTCAGCCAACGCTGGCTGCTCTTGCTGCGGGAAACCATAGTAAATACAGCCGGGTGGGGTCGCCATGATACCCTGAACCCCCCAAGTCACAGCGCTTTCCTGCATGTCCACTGCCCTGACCGCATCCCAGACCCGTTTTCTTCGCGGCCAAGCCCACGACCTCAAAGCCCTGCTCCAGATTGGTGGCAAAGGCGTGACCCCGGCCTTCCTGGCCGAGCTGGAAGAGGTGCTGGAGCGCCACGAACTGATCAAGGTGAAGGTGGGTGCGGAAGATCGCGAAGCCCGCGACGCCATGATCGCCGAGCTGGTGACCACGACCGGCAGCACCCTGGTGCAGCGCATCGGCCACGTCGCCGTGCTGTACCGCCCGAGCAAGGAAAACCGCCAGATCGTGCTTCCGCGCGGTTGATCGGAGCCCCGTCCCCGTATGCAACTCAGTCACGAAGCGCCTGATTACGCCTACACCCTGCGGGGTGCGGATGGTCATTCGGCGCGCATCAACGACCGCGAGCTGGCCAGCAGCTTCATCGTCACCCCCCAAGTGCTGGTGGAGGACTGGCCGGTCGCTTCGGTGGCCGCGCTGACGGTCGCCCATCTGGAGCAGATCCTGGCACTGGAGCCGGTGCTGATCGTGCTGGGCACGGGTGCCCGTCAGGTATTTCCGTCACCGCAGCTGATGGCCACGTGCCTGTCGCGCGGTATCGGCCTGGAAGTGATGAACAACCCGGCCGCCGCGCGCACGTTCAACATCCTCGCCGGCGAAGGCCGCAAGGTCGCCGCCGCGTTCATTCTCGAGCGATGAGGGTTGGCCGCTGAGAGCGGCTTTCGGCCATGGGTTCTGTGTTTGGCGAGGGGGAACGCCCCTGTGCGGGACACGCGCAAGTACGTCCGTGTAGCTCTTCGCGGCTCCTGCCGCTCAAGGTCCCGCCCAGCGCCCTTCCCCCTCGCCCCGACAGTCCGCCGGTGGCCGGGGAAAAAGAAAAAAAGCAAAAGCAAAACAAAGCCGATCCAACGATCGGCTGCTTTGCTTCGCTTTGCTTTGCTTTTCTTTCTTACCCCGCCGAGGGGATGTGTCGAAGGCGGGTGCCGGCGGGGCAGATGGGACCGTTGGAGCCCATGGATGGGCGGAAACGAGCCTACAGGGACGTACTTGCGGCGGGTCCCATCTGTCCCGCCGGCACCTGCCCGCTGCCAAACCCCACAACCAACTCGGCATCCGCGCCCTCGGCGCGACACCTCAGCGCGCTGGCAGGTACTGCTGGGGATCGACCGGCTTGCCGTTGTAGCGGATCTCGAAATGCAGCATGTCCCGGTTCGCACCGGTGCGGCCCATCTCGGCGATCTGCTGACCGGCCTTCACGCTCTGTCCTTCATTGACCAGGCGCTTGCGGTTGTGACCATAGGCCGACAACCACTGCTCGTTGTGCTTGACGATGATCAACTCGCCATAGCCCACCAGACCGGCACCGGAATACACCACCACGCCATCGGCGGCAGCTTTCACCGCCTGTCCGCTGGTGCCGGCGATGTCTACGCCCTGCTTGGTCGTTTCACCCGCTACGTAGCGGCCCACGACCGCGCCGTCGGCCGGCCAGCGCCAGCTGACATTGCTGCGCACCGGGGCCACCGTGGACACCGGCGTGGTCGTGGTCGTCGTGCCACCCGAAGGCCGCGGCGCCGTGACCACCGTGGTCGGCACCCGACCGCCGCCCGCACCCTGCGGATACAGCCGGATGATCTGCCCCGGATAGATCGTCGAGGGATTGGACAGGCTGTTCCAGGCAATCAGGTCGGAGGGCGTGATGCTGTGGATGCGCGCAAGGGCGTAGACCGTATCGCCCTTCTGTACGCGCACGGTCTTGCCCGGCTGCGCCACCGAGGTCTTCGGCGTGGACGAGGCCCCACCGCTCCCCCCACCGGACGGACGCACCACGGTGGCCGTGCCGCACGCGGTCAGCGCGGACAGCGCCATGGCCAGCGCGCCCAGGCGCAACCCCCTGTTCAAACAATCAGCACTCATGCGAACTTCGACCTCCATACAAGCCAAGCCACCATCGCCACTACCAATGCAGTAGCGATCCAGCCCAGCGGTTCAATCCAGCGACGCAACGCCGCTTCAGCGCGCGCTCCACCGATGCGGATGACGGCGGCCAGCACGAATACGCGCTTGCCGCGACCAATCAGCATGCTCAGCAGATACTGCGGCATCGGAACACCGACGATACCCGACGCCCATGTGAAGACCTTCATCGGGATCGGCATGAAGCCGCCCAGCACCAGGAACGTGAACACCGCCCACGGCGAATCAGCCATCTTTTCCTGCACGATCGCGATACCGCGTTCGATGCCCGGCAGCATGCCCATCGTATCCAGCAACGGCTTGACCGCCTCGTAGGCGAAGTGACCCAGCGCATAGCCCACCACCGCGCCGACCATCGAGCCGGACAGGCTGAGCGTGGCGAACCACCAGCCGCGCTTGGGCTGGGCAACGCACATCGGGGCAAGCATCACTTCCGGCATCACCGGGAAAATGATCGCCTCGATGAAGCTCAGCACCGTCAGGTAGGTCGGTGCCCGCTCATGGTTGGCCCACTTCAACGCCCGCTCGTACAGCGGCCCAAAGATCTTCATGAATGCCCTGCTCCGTGAAATTCAGTCAAGCATGCCAGACAGCAACGGGACGAAGGTGACCGGCGCCAACACGGACTGCGTGATGCTGCCATCCTCCAGCCGGTCCAACTGCACCAGCGACTGCGCGCCCGGGCCGCCGACCGGCGCGACCAAGCGGCCACCGACCGCCAGCTGCTCCACCAGCGCGTCGACCAACGCAGGCGCTGCAGCAGTCACCACGATCGCATCGTACGGGCCATGCTCCGGCCAGCCCACGCGGCCGTCATCGTGCTTGGTACGGATGTTCATCGCCAGCGAACGGAAGCGCTTGCGCGCCTGGCGCAGCAGGTCGCCGATCCGCTCCACGGTAAACACCTCCAGGCCTACGGCACCGAGCACAGCCGCCTGATACCCAGAACCGGTGCCGACTTCCAGCACATTCTTCGGTGCGACCTGCAGCACCGCCTCGGTCATCCGCGCCACGACCCACGGCTGCGAAATGGTCTGCCCATGGCCGATCGGCAGCGCCGTATCTTCATAGGCACGCGAAGCCAGCGCTTCGTCGATGAAAAGGTGGCGCGGCACGACGCGGATGGCGTTGAGGGTGGCCTCGTCCACGATGCCCGCCTCACGCAGACGCTCGACGAGTCGGTCACGCACCCGCTGGGAGGTCATGCCGATGCCGACGGCTTCCGGCTGCAGGCGCAGGCGCTGGCTCATGCCGGTCGGCCCAGCGCGGCAGTCAGCCCACCTACCCAGCTGGCAACGTTCTCCAGCGCCTGGTAACGGGTCAGGTCGACCTGGATCGGCGTGATGGAGATGAAGCCGGTACGTAACGCATGGAAATCGGTGCCGGGACCGGAATCCTGTTCACGACCGGCCGGTCCGATCCAGTACACCGTGTTGCCGCGCGGATCTTTCTGCGCGATGCAGCCTTCGGCGCGATGGCGGTTGCCCAGACGCGTGACCTCGAATCCCTTCACTTCGTCCCAGGGCAGGTCGGGCACGTTGACGTTGAGAATGGTGTCGGCCGGCAACGGATCGGCCTTCAACTGCGCGACGATCTCCACTGCCGCTCGCGCCGCCGTCTCGAAATGCTTCGGCTCATGGTTGCGGCTCACCAGTGACACCGCGACCGCGGGCAGGCCCAGGTGGCGGCCCTCCATCGCGGCGGACACGGTGCCGGAATAAATCACGTCGTCGCCCAGGTTGGCCACGTTGTTGATGCCGGAAACCACCATGTCCGGCTCGTTGTCCAGCAGGCCGGTTAGCGCCAAGTGCACGCAATCGGTAGGCGTACCGGCGACCGAGACGGTGGAGGGGTCCAGGCGCTTCACGCGGATCGGCAGGTCCAGCGTCAGCGAATTGCTGGCACCGGAGCGATCACGGTCGGGCGCCACCACGGTGACCTCATGGCCCGCTTCGCGCAGGACAGACGCCAGCATGCCGATACCGGGGGCGTCGACGCCGTCATCGTTGCTGACCAGGACCCGCATCTGCGTTTTAACCACTTGATCGTTCAAGACTTCTGCTTCCATCACTGCTGACATGGACATGTCGCGGCGCTCCCCCCGGCGCATGCCGCAACCTCGCAAGTGCGTTCTGTATTGTGCCGCAAGCCGCCCCCATGGCCTACCCTGCCATGGGTCATTGGACAGCGCTCATGGCCGGGGCCGCATGCGGTAATCTGTGAGCATGTCGCATCCGCATGACGAAGATCCTGCCGAACTGTTCCGCTCGGCCATCGGCGAGATCACGCCGCTGCGCAAGGTCAGCGAGCCGGCTCCGGCCGCGCCGAAGCCGCGCCCGCGTGCGCGCATGGCCGAACGCGACGATCAGGAAGCACTGGGGGAGTTCGCCCGCCTGCTGCGGGCAGGGCCGCCGCTGGATGCCGGCGACGCGCTGAGCTACCGCCGTGACAACCTGCCCCCGCGCATGTTCCAACGATTGAAGAAAGGCCAGTACTCGGTACAGGACGAGCTGGACCTGCACGGCGCCACGGCCGCCCAGGCCGAAACCCTGCTGCGCCAGTTCCTGCTGGAAGCGCACGCCCACGACCACGGCTGCGTCCGGATCATCCACGGCAAGGGCCTGCAGGCCGACGGCGGCGCCCCGGTGCTGAAGAACCTGGTCGACCGGCACCTGCGGCTGCGCAACGACATCCTCGCCTTCCACTCGGCCCCCGCCGGCCAAGGCGGCACCGGCGCGGTGCTGGTACTGCTGGCGCGGTAGAGCAAAAAAAGGGGACGGAGGGGATTAAGTCGCTCAAAAAGGGGACGGAGGGGGTTAAGTCGCATTTGGCCCACGCGTGGGCCAAATGCGACTTAACCCCCTCCGTCCCCTTTTTACTTAATCCCCTCCGTCCCCTTTTTTCAGCTGACGGGGCCGAGTTCCTGCAGGACGGCCGTCGCGTAGCAGCCCGGCGGCAGGGCGAAGCTGAGCTCCAGCACGCCTTCTTCCAGCCACTGGTGCTGCAGCAATGCCGGACGCAGGCGCAGGGCGCGGCGCTCGTGCTTCAGTCCTTCCGCTTCCAGCCCTGCGCGCAGCGCCAGCGACTCCTCGTCGCTGATCGCGGCCAGTTCGAGTTCGCGTGCGGCATCGGTGCTGCGCAGTTCGCCGGCACCCCACAACGGGCCGCTGGGATGGATGTCGAAACGCGCCAGGCGCTCGGCCAGCACGTCGGTCCAGGCTTCCGGGCCGAACACGCTGCGGCTGCCGTCCAGCATCCACACTTCGCCGTCCAGCGGCTGATCCCAGCTGCCCTGCTCCACGCGCGCGGCCAGCACGCGGTTGAACAGCGCCGAGCGGGCAGCCGACAGCAGCAGTGAGCGCTGGTCCTTGCGCATGCGGCGGCCACCGAACATCGCCAGCGCCGCCGGTACGTTGCCACCGTCACGGCCGAACCGCTGCTCACCGAACCAGTTGGGAATGCCGCGCACGGCAATCTGCTGCAGCCGTTCGTCGATGGCCTGCGGATCGCCGTCCACCTCGCGCAGCACCAGCTTGAAGCGGTTGCCCGCCAGTGCCCCACGCTGCAACTTGCGGTTGTGCCAGGTCGACGACACGACCTCTACTTCGTCGCTGGCCAGCAGCGCCAGGTCGGGGGCCACGCGCTTGGGCAGGTGCACGCTGAAACGCTGCGTGGTCACCGCATGGCGGTCCTTCATCCCGGCGAAGCTCACTGCCATTTCCGGCAGTCCCGCCCATTTCGCCAGCAGCGTGGCCACGTGCACGGTATTGGCACCGCGCTTGCGGATCTCGAGCAGCAGGTGTTCGCCCTCGCCGGTCGGCTCGAAGGCAGGCAGCTCGTCTACCTGGAAATCTTCCGGCGTGGTGCGGATGCGGGCGTTGGAAAACAGCGGCGCACCGAAGGCCAGCGGCAACGGAATCATGCCGCCACCAGCAGTACGATGGCCTGGGCGGCAATGCCTTCGCTGCGACCGGTGAACCCCAGCTTCTCCGAGGTGGTTGCCTTGATGCTCACTGCATCCAGCGGCAGTTGCAGCAGTTCGGCGATGCGCTCGCGCATGGCCATCGCATGCGGCCCGACCTTCGGGCGCTCGCAGATCACGGTGATGTCGGTGTTGCCGACCTGCCAACCACGCGAGCGCAGCAGCGCATCGCAGTGGATGACGAAATCACGGCTGTCGGCATCCTTCCAGCGCTCGTCGCTGGGTGGGAAATGCTGGCCGATGTCGCCCAGCGCCAGGGCACCCAGCATGGCATCACAGAGCGCGTGCAGGATGACGTCGCCGTCGCTGTGTGCGAGCACGCCGGCACTGTGCGGCACGCGCACGCCCCCCAGCATGATGTGGTCGCCCTCGCCGAAGGCATGGACGTCGTAACCCTGGCCGATGCGGACAGGCGGGAAAGGAAGGGTGGTCATGGGTGATGCCTTTGCAATGCCACGCGCGGCTGGATCAGCCGGCGCGACGGGAGAGTACGAATTCGAAGCGGTCCAGGTCGGACGGCGTAGTGACCTTGAAATTGTCCTCGCTGCCTTCCACCAGCAGCGGGCGCTGGCCTTGGCGCTCCATGGCCATGGCATCGTCGGTGACCTCGACCCCGGCAGCGGCGGCCTCGGCCAGCGCGCGGCTGAGCTGATGGCGGCGGAACAGCTGCGGCGTCAATGCACGCCATAACCGTGCACGCGGCTCGGTGCCATCGATGCCACCGTCATCGCCTGCACGCTTCAGCGTGTCGCGGACCGGTGCGGCCAGGATCGCGCCCACCGGATCGGCCCGCCCTACTTCCAACAAGCGGCTGAGGTCGACCAGTGCCAGGTTCGGTCGCGCCGCATCGTGCACCAGCACGAACTCATCGGCACGCACGCTGTCCGGCAGGGCCTGCAGACCCGCCAGCACGGAGTCCGCGCGGGTAGCGCCGCCAACGCAGGTCAACACCGGCTTGCCCGCCCATTCGGTCCAGCCTGGCCAGTCGACATCATCCTGGCTGATGACCACCATCGCGCCGGCCACGGCCGGGTGCACCAGCAAGGCGTCCAGCGTGTGCGCGATCACCCTCTGCCCGCCAGCCTCGAGGTACTGCTTGGGCAGGGCAGCGCCGAAGCGCGCACCCCGACCGGCGGCAGGCACCACCACCCAGATCGCCGCGCTCATGGCACGTCCGCCGGGTGCTCGACTACGGGTACTGCGGCAGGCGCCCGCACCGGGGCCACCGGCGCATCTTCCACCACGCGGTAGAACTTCTCGCCGGGCTTGATCATGCCCAGCTCGCTGCGCGCGCGCTCTTCGATGGCGGCCTGGCCGTCCTTGAGGTCCTGCACTTCCGCAGCCAGCGCATCATTGCGCTGCTGCAGACCGTCGTTATCGCGGTTCTGGTGCTCGACCTGGGCCTCCAGGGTCATCACTTCCCCTGAATTGCCCGGGCCGAACCAGAAGCGGTACTGCAACCATGCCAGCAGCAGGGCCAACGCCAACAGCACCCACCGCCAGTTGCGCATGGGATCAGCGCTTCAGCGAAACGAAAGCGTCGCGACCGGCATAGCGCGCACCGGCACCCAGCGCTTCTTCGATGCGCAGCAGCTGGTTGTACTTGGCCACGCGGTCGCTGCGGCACAACGAACCCGTCTTGATCTGGGTCGCCGTGGTAGCGACGGCGATGTCGGCGATGGTGGTGTCTTCGGTCTCACCGGAACGGTGCGACACGATGGCGGCATAGCCGGCACGGTCGGCCATGGCGATCGCTTCGAGCGTTTCGCTCAGCGTGCCGATCTGGTTGACCTTGATCAGGATGGCGTTGGCGGTGCCCGAATCGATGCCTTCCTTGAAGATGCGCGGATTGGTCACGAACAGATCGTCGCCCACCAGCTGCACGGTCTTGCCGATGCGGTCGGTGAGCAGCTTCCAGCCTGCCCAATCGTTCTCCGCCAGACCGTCTTCGATGGTGATGATCGGGTACTGCGCGGCCCAGTCGGCCAGGAAGTCGACGAACTGATCCGAGGTCAGGCGCTTGTTCTCGCCCACCAGGTTGTACTTGCCGTTCTCGTAGAACTCGCTGGACGCCACGTCCAGGCCGAGCAGGATGTCTTCACCGGCGGTGTAGCCGGCCTTGCCGATCGCTTCGAGGATGGTGTCGAGCGCTTCGACGTTGCTGCGGAAGTCCGGCGCGAAACCGCCTTCGTCGCCGACCGCCGTGCTCAGACCATGGCCCTTCAGCACCGACTTCAGCGAATGGAAGATTTCCGTACCGGCACGCAGGCTTTCGGAGAACGAGGTGAAGCCAACCGGCAGCACCATGAACTCCTGGAAGTCCACGTTGTTGTCCGCGTGCGCGCCGCCGTTGATGATGTTCATCATCGGCACCGGCAACGACGGGGTGACGCCGGTCTTGCCGGCCAGGTACTGCCACAGCGCCTGCTTGTTGGAAGCAGCGGCGGCATGCGCGGCGGCCATGGAAACACCCAGCAGCGCGTTGGCGCCCAGGCGGCCCTTGTTCTCGGTTCCGTCCAGATCGATCAGGCGGCGGTCGAGGCCTTCCTGGTCGGCGGCATCGAAACCGGTCAGCGCGCCAGCGATCGCGCCGTTGATGTTCTCCACGGCCTTGCGCACGCCCTTGCCCAGGTAGCGGGTCTTGTCGCCGTCACGCAGCTCCACCGCTTCCTTGGTGCCGGTCGAGGCGCCGGAGGGCACGGCGGCACGACCGAACGAACCGTCCTCCAGGATGACGTCGGCTTCCAGCGTGGGGTTGCCACGGCTGTCGAGGATTTCACGGGCGTGGATGCTGCGGATCGTACTCATGGGCTGGCCGGTTACCTGTTTGTAGAGGGATGCGACAAAAACGAATGCCGCGTGATTATCCCCGCACACCGGTCAGATGCCAAATCGGCGCGCAGGGCACCGGTGACGCCACCCCGCGCAGCGTTCAGGGCAGCAGCGCAGGCAACGCCAGGCAGGCCACCAGCAGCGTCAGCAACGCAAGCGCTGCGGCACCACCTGCTGGCCGTTGCGGCAAGCGCAGCGAAAGCACGCTGGCGATCAGGCAACCGATCACCACCAACCCGCCAAACGCCACGGTGATGAACAGGGGAACGCGGGTGGCGCGCATGGCATGGTCGCCGTCGCCGGGCATGCCGACGCTGGCCGCCACCAGGAATGCCAGCGCGAACAGGCAGATCCAGGCCGCAATGGACAGCGCCAACGCCGTCCAGCCCCAGGGCCACTGGCGCCAGTGCCGCCGCTGGCGGCGCGCATCCAGCGCCGCCCACGGGTCCTGACTCATGCGAAGCGCGAGAACCCGTGCTTCTTGGTCACGGCATCGAGCTCCATCAGGGTTTCAAGCAGTTCTTCCATGCGGTCCAGCGGCCAGGCGTTCGGGCCGTCGGACAATGCCTTGGACGGGTCCGGGTGGGTCTCGGCGAACAGCCCCGACACGCCCACCGCGACCGCGGCACGCGACAGCACCGGCACGAACTCGCGCTGGCCACCGGAGCTGTTGCCCTGCCCGCCCGGCAGCTGCACCGAATGGGTGGCATCGAACACCACCGGACAGCCGGTATCGCGCATCACCGACAGCGAGCGCATGTCGCTGACCAGGTTGTTGTAACCAAAGCTGGCGCCGCGCTCACAGACCATGATCTGCTCGTTGCCGGTCGCCTTGGCCTTCTCCACCACCGGCTTCATGTCCCAAGGGGACAGGAACTGACCCTTCTTGATGTTCACCGGCTTGCCAGCGGCGCAGACCTTGGTGATGAAGTCGGTCTGCCGGACCAGGAAGGCCGGGGTCTGCAGCACATCGACCACCGAGGCCACTTCGTCCATCGGGGTGTATTCGTGCACGTCGGTCAGCACCGGCACGCCGATCTGCTTCTTCACCTCGGCCAGCACCTTCAGGCCTTCTTCCAGGCCCGGGCCACGGAAGGACGTGCCGGAGGTACGGTTGGCCTTGTCGAAGCTCGACTTGAAGATGAAGTTGACGCCCATCCGCCCGGTGATTTCCTTCAGACGGCCGGCAACGTCGAGCTGCAGCTGCATCGACTCGATCACGCAGGGGCCGGCGATCAGGAACAGGGGCTGGTCCAGCCCGACCTCGAATCCACACAGTTTCATGGCATTTCCTTGGTAGTTGCGCGGTGCCGACAGGGCCGGCAGGCAGCAGGGTTTTCAGTGCCGAAGATGGGGGCGGCTCGCCCCCGCTGCAAGTCAGGCGTTTGCTTCGGCCAGCGGCTGGCCACCGGCCTTGCGCTCTCGCGCGGCCCGGATGAAACCGATGAACAACGGGTGCCCCGCACGCGGCGTGGACAGGAATTCCGGGTGCGCCTGGCAGGCCAGGAACCACGGATGTGCACTGCGCGGCAGCTCGACCACTTCCACCAGCGTGTCGTCCATCGACTTGCCGGCGATCACCAGGCCGGCGTCTTCCAGCTGGGTACGGTAGCGGTTGTTGAACTCGTAGCGGTGGCGATGACGCTCGGACACTACGTCCTGCCCATACAGCTCGCGGGCCAGGGTGCCCGGCTTCAGGCGCTGCTCCTGCAGGCCCAGGCGCATCGTGCCCCCCAGGTCGCTCTTGTCGTCGCGCTTTTCAACGTCGCCGGTGGCGGTACGCCATTCGGTGATGAGGCCGATCACCGGGTTCGGCGACTGGCGGTCATTCTCAGTGCTGTTGGCCCCTTCCAGGCCGACCACGTGGCGTGCGTAATCCACCACCGCAGCCTGCATGCCGTAGCAGATGCCGAAGTACGGCACCTTGTGCTCGCGGGCGTATTGCGAGGTCAGCACCTTGCCTTCGAAGCCGCGGTCGCCGAAGCCACCCGGCACCAGGATGCCGTCGACATCGGCCAGCGCGGACATGTCGCTGCCTTCCAGCTCCTGTGCTTCCAGCCACTTCAGGGTGACCTTGGTGCGCTGGCGCAGGCCACCGTGCTTGAGCGCTTCGCCAACGGATTTGTACGCGTCCTGATGGTCGACGTACTTGCCGACCACGGCGATGGTGACCGCATCGAGCGGGTTCAGCGTGGCATCCACCGCGTCTTCCCACATCGACAGATCCACCGGACCGACTTTGTCGGCCAGCTTGAACTGGTTGACCACGATGTCGTCCAGGCCCTGCGCATGCAGGCCCATCGGGATGCTGTACAGCACGTCCACGTCCGGCACGCTGATCACCGCGCGCTCGGAGACGTTGGTGAACTGGGCGATCTTGCGACGCTCCGAATCCGGCACTGCCTGCTCGGAACGGCACAGCAGCACATCCGGCTGGATGCCGATCGAGCGCAGTTCCTTCACCGAATGCTGGGTCGGCTTGGTCTTCAGCTCACCGGCAGCACTGATGTAGGGCACCAGGGTGAGGTGCATGAACAAGGCTTTTTCCGGGCCGCGCTCGGTGCGCACCTGGCGGATTGCTTCCAGGAACGGCAACGACTCGATGTCGCCGACCGTGCCACCGATCTCCACCAGTGCCACGTCGAAGCCTTCGGTCGCTTCATCGATGCAGCGACGGATCTCGTCGGTGATGTGCGGGATGACCTGCACGGTGGCGCCAAGGTAGTCGCCGCGACGCTCCTTGCGGATCACGTTCTCGTAGATGCGGCCGGTGGTGACCGAGTTCTTGCGGCTCAGGCGCGTGCGCACGAAGCGCTCGTAATGGCCCAGATCCAGGTCGGTCTCGGCGCCGTCATCGGTGACGTACACCTCGCCGTGCTGGAACGGGCTCATGGTGCCCGGGTCGACGTTGATGTACGGGTCGAGCTTCATCATCGTGACCTTCAGGCCACGCGCCTCGAGGATGGCGGCCAGTGACGCGGCGGCAATGCCTTTGCCGAGCGAGGACACCACGCCGCCGGTTACGAAAATCAAGGGAGTCATGGCTGCAAGCATCCTGTATTGAATTGGAAAACGGCCGCACTCCCCTGTCCCGAGGGGCAGGGGGTGGGCTGGAAGGGGGTTTTCCGGTTCGCTGGAGCAGCGAGGGAGTGGGCGGTGCGATGACCATCGTGCGAGGTCAGCTTGGCCGTGCCGGTCATGGAGACCGTCACCTGCGCCCAGCCTTGCTGGCCGCCATGCATGGCCTTGCCAGTCCAATCGCTGATGGTGGACACGCACTACTCCCGGAAAGCGATAGTTTACAGATTGAAGCGCCCAAGCCCAAGGGGGCGCCGTCAACCGGCCAAAAAGAAAGCCCCGGCAATGCCGGGGCCTGGTTACCGAAACAGCGGACGTCAGCGCTTCTTGCGCGCCTCTTCCTCTTCTTCCTCGCGCGGCGGCGTCTGCTGGCCCTTGGCCTTCAGTTCCGCGTTGGCCTGCGCACGGCGCTTGGCCTTGGCGTCCGCCTCGGCCTGCGCGGCGTTGGCCTGATCACCCTGCGGCGGTGCGTTCTGCGCCATTGCCAGTGGCACGGCGACCACGGCAGCAGCGATGACAGCGATGGTAAGCAGCTTCTTCATGGAGTCCTCCTCGCGGTATCGACCCGGAAACGGGGGGTGCTGGCGTCCTTTTCCCAGCTGTGGCCATTTTAGCGCCCCGCCGGCCCTGCCAGATGAACCGCAGGCGTGCAAAATACCCGCCCAGACCGCACACTTGCGCGTCGCTCCAACGCTTTGAAATATAGATGAACGCCCGCTATAACGCCGCCGATATCGAAGTCCTGTCCGGCCTTGACCCCGTCAAGCGCCGCCCCGGCATGTACACCGACACCACCCGCCCGAACCACCTGGCGCAGGAAGTGATCGACAACTCGGTGGACGAAGCGCTGGCCGGCCACGCCCGTTCCATCGAGATCACCTTGTACAAGGACGGCAGCGTGGAGGTCAGCGATGACGGCCGCGGCATGCCCGTGGACATCCACCCGGAAGAAAAGATTCCGGGCGTGGAGCTGATCCTGACCCGCCTGCATGCCGGCGGCAAATTCAACAACAACAATTACACCTTCTCCGGCGGCCTGCATGGCGTGGGCGTGAGCGTGGTGAATGCGCTGTCCACCCTGGTGGAGCTGCACATCAAGCGCGAAGGCGCCGAGCACCGCATCACCTTCCGCAACGGCGACCTGGCCTCGCCGCTGGAAGTAGTGGGCAGCGTGGGCAAGAAGAACACCGGCACGCGCCTGCGCTTCTGGCCGGACCCGAAGTACTTCGACACCCCCAAGTTCGCCGTACGTGCCCTCAAGCACCTGCTCCGCGCCAAGGCGGTGCTGTGCCCGGGCCTGACCGTGAAGCTGACCGACGAGGCGACCGGTGAGGTCGATACCTGGCATTACGAAGATGGCCTCCGCGATTATCTGAAGGTCGAGCTCGGCGAGCGCGAAATGCTGCCGACCAACCTGTTCGTCGGCCACGTCAAGAAAGAGAACGAGATCGCCGACTGGGCCGTTGCCTGGATGCCGGAGGGCGAGCTGGTCCAGGAAAGCTACGTCAACCTGATCCCGACCGCCCAGCACGGCACCCATGTCAACGGCCTGCGCACCGGCCTGACCGAAGCCCTGCGCGAGTTCTGCGACTTCCGCAACCTGCTGCCGCGTGGCGTCAAGCTGGCACCGGAAGACGTGTGGGACCGCGTGGCTTTCGTGCTTTCGGTGAAGATGACCGACCCGCAGTTCAGTGGCCAGACCAAGGAACGCCTGTCCTCGCGCCAGGCCGCCGGTTTCGTCGAGGGCGCCGCCCACGACGCCTTCAGCCTGCTGCTCAACCAGAACGTGGAGATGGGCGAGCGGATTGCGCAGCTGGCCATCGAGCGCGCCAGCGCCCGCCTGAAGACGGAAAAGCTGGTGGTCCGCAAGAAGGTCACCCAGGGCCCTGCCCTGCCCGGCAAACTGGCGGACTGCATCAGCCAGGACCTGTCCCGCACCGAGCTGTTCCTGGTGGAGGGTGACTCCGCAGGCGGCAGCGCCAAGCAGGCGCGTGACAAGGATTTCCAGGCGATCATGCCGCTGCGCGGCAAGATCCTGAACACCTGGGAAGTGTCGTCCAACAGCGTGCTGGCGTCGGAAGAAGTACACAACCTGGCCATCGCGATCGGCTGTGACCCGGGCAAGGACGACATCAGCGGCCTGCGCTACGGCAAGGTGGTGATCCTGGCCGACGCCGATTCCGACGGCCTGCACATTGCGACCCTGCTTACGGCGCTGTTCCTGAAGCACTTCCCGGCGCTGGTCGATGCCGGCCACGTGTTCGTGGCGATGCCGCCGTTGTTCCGCATCGACGTGGGCAAGCAGGTGTTCTACGCGCTGGATGAAGAAGAAAAGCGCACCATGCTGGACAAGATCGAGCGCGAGAAGATCAAGGGCGCGATCAGTGTCACCCGCTTCAAGGGCCTGGGCGAGATGAACCCGCCGCAGCTGCGCGAATCGACCATCCATCCCGATACACGCCGCTTGGTGCAGCTGACCATCGACGACGGCGAGATGACCCATTCGCTGATGGACATGCTGCTGGCGAAGAAGCGGGCATCGGACCGGAAGGGGTGGTTGGAGACCAAGGGCGACCTGGCGTCGCTGGAAGCCTGAACAAAAACGCCGGCCTCGAGGGCCGGCGTTTTTTTGTGCCGCGGTGGACCCGGTAGCGCCGAGCCATGCTCGGCGGTTTCCATCAGCGAGGTACCAGCCGTCAGGCCCAGCCGATCATCTCGAACAGCTTGAGGATCAGGTAGGCGCAACCGCCTGCAGCGGGGATGGTCAGGATCCATGCCCACACGATGCGCTCGATCACGCCCAGGCGCAGCGAACGCGGGTTCTTGGCAAAACCCACGCCCATGATCGCGGTGGAGATGCTGTGCGTGGTCGACACCGGCATGCCGAAGTGCGCGGCCACCGTCAGCACCGTTGCCGAGCTGGTTTCCGCCGCAAAGCCATGGATCGGGTGCAGCTTGACCATCTTGTGGCCCAGCGTCTTGATGATCTTCCAGCCGCCCGACGCCGTACCGGCCGCCATCACCACCGCACACGTCAACACGATCCACATCGCGATGCCGTCGCCGGCACTCGCGTCAGGGTGCATGAACGCCAGGAAGGACGGCAGGTCGTTCAAGGCGCCCGTGGCTTCGGCACCGATCAAGGTCATCGCGATGATGCCCATGGTCTTCTGCGCATCGTTGTGGCCGTGGGCGAAGCCCATGTAGGCCGCCGAGACGATCTGCGCCTTGCCGAAGAACATGTTGACGAAACGCGGACGCGCCAGGCGACCGATCGCACCCCCGACCTTGGCCAGGGCCGCAATCAGCGCCCACAGCAGCAGCATCACCAGGATGCCGAGCAGGAAACCCGCCACCGGCGAGGTGATCATCGGCACGAAGACCTTCCACAGCAGGCCCTTGTTCTGCGCCCAGCTGCCGAGCCGTTCCGACCAGATCAGCGCATCCCAGTTGTTCTGCGCGGCCGCAAGGCCTGCACCACACAGACCGCCGATCAGCGCGTGGGACGACGAGGAAGGCAGCCCCTTCCACCACGTGATCAGATTCCAGATGATGCCGCCCAGCAGCGCGCACAGGATCACCTGCGGCGTCACGTCGACCACGTTGGTGTTGAGCAGGCCCGAGGCGATGGTCAGCGCGACGGCGGTGCCGGTGAGCGCGCCGATGAGGTTCATGAAGGCGGCCATCATCACTGCCCAGCCCGGGGACAGCACTTTGGTCGCCACCACGGTGGCAATCGAGTTCGCCGTATCGTGGAAGCCGTTGATGAACTCGAAGACGAGAGCGGTGAAGATCACCACCAGGACAAGGGTCAGCATCCGTGCGGCCCGTCAGCTGTTCTTCAACACGATCTGGTACGCCACGACGCCCGCTTCACGGCAGCGGTCGATGGCCTTTTCCAGAATCTCGAAGAACTCCTTCAACAGGAACATCTGCACGTGGTCCAGGCGACCGGAGTAGATATCGCGGTACAGCTCCAGCATCAGCCGGTCGGCCTCGTTCTCCAGCGCGCGCAGCTTCTCGTTCAGCGCGGTCATGCGATCGAGGTTCATGTGGCGCAGGTCGGCCACCATCTCCACCACCACGCCGGCCGCCTGTTCCAGCATCGCCGCGCGCGGCGCGAAATCGATGTGTTCCAGATGGGCCACCGCCAGCGAATAGCGATCGGCGAACTTCTCGATCTGCTTGGGGATCTTGTACAGCGCCGAACCCAGCGCTTCGATATCCTCGCGCTCGATCGGGGTCATGAAGCTGTCGACCAGGGCCTGGCTGATCTTGTCCGACGCGGCGCGCTCACGCAGGCGGGCAAGCTTGAAGGCGTCCAGCGCAGGCTGGCGGTCGGACTCGCGCATCATGGCGTGCAAGGCCCGGGCGCTGTCGTTGGCCGCGACGGCAGCCTCATCAAGCAGGGTGTAGAACTGTTTGCCGGAGCCGAAAATGGTCTGCAGAGAGAACATCGAGAAACCTGTTCGCCGTCGCGGGAAGGACGGCACCAGACGGAATTATGACGGCTAGATGACCGTTCCGGGTACTCCCCGACACTTCTGTCAGGTTTTCCCCTCTACCTGAACAGGCACTTGCAGCATTCCACCCCCCGTTTGCTAAGATGCCAGCGCGCCCACGGGCGCACACCTATGGAAGACGACCCTTACCCCCCGCCGCCGCGCCGGACTTACCTCCCCAGCGCCTGCCGCCATCGCAAGCACCCGCCCTCCCTGCCACCAACCGGGGATGCCGCCCGTGTTTGAACTGATCATTGTCCTCGCCCTCGTTCTGTTGAACGGTTTCTTCGCCATGTCCGAGATGTCGGTCATGACCTCACGCAAGAGCCGCCTGAAGCAGATGGCGCACTCCTCAAAGCGTGCGGCGCGCGCCCTGGAGCTGTCCGAACGGCCGGAAAACTTCCTGTCCACGGTGCAGATCGGCATCACCCTGATCGGCGTGCTGACCGGCCTGTTCGGCGGCGAAGCCATCGGCGAGGCCATCGGGGCGTGGATCCATGAGGTCGCCCCCGGGTTCGCCTATGCGTCCGGCGTGGGCAAGACCTTGGCCGTGGCCCTGATCACTTTCCTGACCCTGATCTTCGGTGAGCTGGTGCCCAAGCGCCTGGCCATCACCCGATCGGAGGATATCGCCGGGCTGGTCGCCCTGCCGATGAGCTGGCTGGCCAAGGTGGCCGCCCCCGGCGTCTGGCTGCTGTCGCATACCACGCGCCTGGTGCTGCGGGTGATCGGCCTGGGCAAGGACGAAGCCGCCAGCGTCAGTGAAGAAGAGATCCGCATGCTGGTGGCCGAAAGCCACGAAGCCGGCGTCATCGATGCGCACGAGCGCGACATGATGAACCGCGTCATGCGACTGGGCGACCGCACCGCGGACAGCCTGATGACCCCGCGCAACCGCATCGCGTGGCTGGACACCCAGGGCGCGCTGGAAAAGAACCTGGAAATCATGAGCGAGAACGAATTCTCGCGCTATCCGGTATACCGCGAGAACGACTCGGACGTGGTCGGCATCCTCGAGGTGAAGACCCTCGCCACGCGGATGGCACGCGGTGACCATGCGCTGTTCCAGAACCTGCGCGAGGTGCTGTACGTATCGGAAAGCACCCATGCCATGAAGCTGCTGGAGATCTTCCGCGAAGAACAGCAGTCCGTAGCCCTGGTGGTGGACGAGTACGGCGAAATCCAGGGTCTGGTGACCATCAGCGACCTGATGGGCGCCGTGGTGGGCCGCCTGCAGGCCACCGAAAACGCCGATGAAGATGCGTTGGTGGTAACGCGCGAAGACGGCTCGCTGCTGGTGGATGGGTCGCTGCCCATCGAAGACCTGCGCGAACTGCTGGGTACCAGCAACCTGCCTGACGCCGAGGATGGCGATTACTACACGCTGGCCGGCATGTGCATCCACTACTTCGGCCGCATCCCGCATGTCGGCGAGTATTTCGACTGGGCCGGCTGGCGGATCGAAGTCATCGATCTGGATGGCGCGCGTGTCGACAAGCTGCTGCTGCGCATGCTGTCTGACGAGCAGGCCGATGAACTCACCGCCTGATCCGTCGCCGTCGCCGTCGCCGGACGAGGCCCCGCTCTACCGCAACGAGGGCATCCGCACGCTGTTGGCGATGTTCCAGTTCGGCGATCCCGCCCAGCACATGAAGCTGGGGGAGATCCTGCAGAATCTGCAGCAGAGTGCGTACGGGGTCTTCCTGTTCATTGCGATCCTGCCCGCCTTCATCCCGATCCCGGGCGTGGGCGGCGCGGTCAGTGGCCCGCTGATACTGCTGATGGGCACGCAGATGATGTTCGGCCTGCGCAAGCCGTGGGTACCGGGGTTCATCGCCCGTCGCGGTCCACGGCGCGGCACCATGCACAAGTTCCTGGACCGGATCGACGGCGCCCTGCGCCGGCTGGATCGCCTGCTGAAGCCGCGCATGCCGCAGCTGCTGGTGCCGGTGCTGGCGCATGCGTTTACGGGCCTGCTGCTGGTATTGCTGGCCGTCCTGCTGTCGTTGCCGATACCGTTCACGAACTATCTGTTCGGCTTCCAGCTGCTGCTGTTCGCGCTGGCGCTGCTGGAACGGGACGGTGCATTGATGCTGGTGAACTGGATAGCGGCGATCGCCGCCATCGTCTTCTTCGGCTTCAGCTCCGGGCAACTGGTTGGCTATATCGCCGAGTTGTTCCAGCGCTGGTTCTAGCTGTGTCGAGCCGACTTCAGTCGGCTGCTGAAAAACAGCCGGCTGAAGCCGGCTCTACCCCTGTTTCATTTTCCCGGTAGAGCCGACTTCAGTCGGCTGCCCTGCTTCAGTCGGCTGCCCTGCTTCAGTCGGCTGCCCTGCTTCAGTCGGCTGCCGTGCGCTGCAGACCTCAGCGCAGATCAACAAACCCGTTGTCGCCCAGACGCGCGGGCTCATCCTGCACTGCGGACAGGACGAAGCTCAGCGCCTTGCCCAGCAAGGTGCCCGGACCGTCCCAATACTCGGCCGACTCGGCATGCACATGGATCAGGCGCAGGTTCGGATCGTCCTTGCCCTCCGGGAAGAACAGCTTCATCGCCGGCGACCACAGTTCGTCGATCTTCGCGCGGTCGGCAACGATCTCCGCGGTGCCCGATACCGACACATAGCTGTTCTTGGACGTTGACGCATAGGCGACGTTGACGCGGGGGTTCAGTGCGATCTCGGCCACCTTCGGGCTGTCGGCCGACGTGGCGAACCACAGGTCACCGTCGAACTCCACTTCCTGCGTGCCCAGCGGGCGACTGTAGAGGCGGCCGTCCACGCCGGTGGTGGTGAACATCGCCACCTCGACGTCCTTGATCAGGGCGGCAAGCTGGGTGATGTGCTGCTGGCGATCTGCGTTCATGGGGAACTCCGTGGGTAGGGCCCCATCTCACGCGAGCGCGGTGCAACGCTGCGTGAGGCGGATGTTCAGTGCGCGTGGTGGCCTGCGCGCTGCATTCAGGCTGCGTGGCGCGCGTGCCAGGCCCGCATGGCCAATTCGAACGAACGCAGGCGCGCGCGGTGGTCGTAGATGTTCGCCGTGAGCAGGAGTTCGTCGGGCTGGTGGCGCTCGACGAAGGCCGCAATGCCCTCGCCTACCTGCTGCGCGTCACCCAGCACCGTGCAGGCCAGCGCACGCTCCACGCCGACCTTCTCGTGCGGTTGCCAGAAGGTTTCGATGTCATCCACCGGCGGTGGGATCTTGCCCGGGCTGCCGCGCCGCAGATTGACGAAACTCTGCTGCTGGCTGGTGAACAAGCGGCGCGACTCGGCTTCGCTTTCACTGGCCACCACGTTCAACGCCAGCATGGCATGCGGCTGCTGGAGCGAGCCGGAGGGACGGAACTCGCGCCGATACACGGCCAACGCTTCGTCCATCGCATCGGGCGCGAAGTGCGACGCGAAGGCGTAAGGCAGGCCCAGCGCAGCGGCCAGGCGTGCGCCGAACAGGCTGGAACCGAGGATCCAGACCGGCACCCGCAGACCCGCGCCCGGCACCGCCTGCACCGCTTGGCCCGGCTTCGCCGGCTCGAAGTAGTGCAGCAGCTCGCGCACGTCCTGCGGGAAATTATCGGCCCCATCGAAGTACCGGCGGAGCGCGCGAGCGGTCGGCTGATCGGTGCCCGGGGCCCGCCCCAGGCCCAGGTCGATGCGGTCCGGGTACAGGGAGGCCAGCGTGCCGAACTGCTCGGCGGCCTGCAGCGGCGCATGGTTGGGCAGCATGATGCCGCCCGCGCCGACGCGGATGCGCTGGGTGCCACCGGCGACGTGACCGATCAGCACCGCGGTGGCCGCACTCGCGATGCCGGGCATGTTGTGGTGCTCGGCCAGCCAGAAGCGCCGGTAGCCCAGCGCATCGGCCTGCTGGGCCAGCTCAAGCATGTTGGCGAAGGCAGCGGTTGTGTCACTGCCCTCGCAGACGGGGGCCAGATCGAGGATCGACAAGGGAATCATCAGCGCGGCTTTTCTTCAGGAGACTCTCCCTTGTGTGGGGCCGCGCGGGATGGATTGCCAGCGGACGCCGCGGGACGCTGATTCCCGCCAAGGCAACAGGCGCCGGTAGTGCCGGCTTCAGCCGGCAGCGTTCTCGTTCAGCCGACTGAAGTCGGCTCTACCTGTTGGCGTTATTGCTCAGCCGACTGAAGTCGGCTCCACCTGTCTGCGCTACCTGCGCGGTATCAGAACGCGCTCGGCTTCGGCTCGGGCAGTGGCTGGTCCACCAGGGGCTGCAGCTGGGAATCCAGTGCTACGCGCTCGTCGAAGACGAAGCAGCGGCCTTCGTAGCCCTCGCCTCCCACTTCCTCGAAATAACCCAGAATGCCGCCGTCCAGTTGCAGCACATTGTCCATGCCATCGTTCTGCATCCACAGTGCCGCTTTCTCGCAGCGGATGCCGCCGGTACAGAAGCTCACCACGGTGCTGTCCTTCAACGCCTGCCGATGCGGCGCCAGCGCGGCGGGCAGGTCGGTGAACTTGTCGATGGGCAACACCAGCGCATCCTTGAACGTGCCGTACTCGATCTCCTGCACGTTGCGCGTATCGAGCATCACCACCGGCTTGCCGTGATCGTCGTGGCCCTGCCGCAGCCAGCGCTGCACCGTCGTCGGGTCCACGGCCGGTGCGCGCGGATAATCCAGCGGCTGGCCGTCATCGCGCCGGAAACTGATGATCTCGTCCTTGACCTTGACCTTCAACCGAGCGAACGGCTGGTGCTCGCTGAAGCTGGTCTTGACCCGCATATCGGAAAACCGAGGGTCGGCATGCAGCGCATCGTAGAAGGCATCGATGGCCGCCGGGCTGCCTGCAAGGAACAGGTTCAGGCCTTCAGCGGCGACCAGGATGCTGCCGCGCAGGCCTGCAGCCTCGGCGTCGGCAACCAAGCGGTCGGCAAGCACCTGCGGCGCGTCGATGGTGACGAAATGATAGGCGGCGGTATTGGCGATCATCCGCCCATTTTACCCGCTGCGCGCCGGTTCAGCCTCGTAGCAGCATGAACGGTAGAAGCACGAGCGCGGCCGCGCCGACCATGCCCAGCAGCACCAGCGCCACAAAGCCGGGACGACGCTGCAACAGGCCGCGAAAGGTCTCGGCGCTGCCGTCCTGCAGGGCCTGCTCACGCTCGGCACGCATCCGCACGCTGCGCTCGCGCTGGTACGCGCCCATCACGTCGCGGGCTCGCGCAAGATCGTCGTCGTCGCGGATCCACAGCCCCCCGTTCGAGATGCCCCAAGGGCTCGGCTCGGTGCGATACCACGCAATACGGTGCTGATCCAGCAGCGTGCAGACGTCATGGTATTCATCGTTGCCGACGTGGCGCAGGTTCAAGAGCAGCTTTGACATGCCGCCATCATAGCCCGGCGAACACCCTCCTCAGCGAGAGGAGAGGGGCGACGGCCCGCCCTGTCTCTGCCGTGGATGCGATGCGTTACCCTTGCATCCCCTCGAATTCGGATGCCGCCCATGCGCCGCCTGCTCGCTCCCCTCCTGTTGTCCCTGGCCCTCGCTGCATGCGCACCGGCCGGTCCGCCGCCGGGCGGCTCCATTGCCGCCTTTGAGACCATCGACACGCAGGCAGGTACCGGCGCTGTCGCCACACCCGGCAGCAAGGTGACCGTCCACTACACCGGCTGGATATACGACGAGCGCGCTGAAGACAAGCACGGCAAGACCTTTGACAGCTCGGTGACGCGTGGCGAACCGTTCTCCTTCGAACTGGGGGGCGGACAGGTCATCCGCGGGTGGGACGAAGGCGTGGCGGGCATGAAGGTGGGCGGCAAGCGCACCCTGATGATCACCCCGGACATGGGCTATGGGCAGCGCAGTGTCGGACCGATTCCCGCCGGCTCCTCGCTGGTCTTCGATGTCGAGCTGCTTGATGTCCAGCCCCGCTGATCCGGTAGCGGTGCCGCGCGTTGCGGTGATCGGTGGCGGCCCGGCAGGGCTGTTTGCCGCCGAGCAGCTGTGCGCGGCGGGACTGGCGGTGGATCTGTATGAGGCCAAGGGCTCGCCTGGCCGCAAGTTCCTGATCGCCGGCAAGGGTGGCTTGAACCTGACCCATTCCGACGCGCGCCCGCTGTTCGACAGCCGCTACCGATCGCAATCCACGGCGGTGGCCAGCTGGTTGGATGCGTTCGATGCCGATGCGCTGCGGCGGTGGGCTGCTGGGCTGGGTGTGGAAACCTACGTGGGCAGTTCCGGTCGCGTTTTCCCGGTGGACCGCAAAGCCGCGCCGCTGTTGCGCGGCTGGGTGCGCCGGCTGAAGGAACAGGGCGTGCGTTTCCATGTGCAGCACCGCTGGCAGGGATGGGACGCCGACGGCGCGCTGCGCTTTGCCACGGCTGAGGGCGACACCCGCGTTGTCGCCAACGCCACCGTCCTGGCGCTCGGCGGTGGCAGCTGGCCGCAGCTCGGTTCCGATGGCAGCTGGGTACCGCTGCTGCAGGAACGTGGCGTCGCCGTTGCGCCCCTGCAGCCGGCCAACTGCGGTTTTGATGTGGCATGGACGCCTTGGTTCGTGCAGCGCCACGCCGGCACCCCACTGAAATCCGTGGTGGCGCATTGGACCGACCTGCAGGGTACGGATCACCAGCAGCAGGGCGAATGCGTGGTGAGCGAGTACGGCATTGAAGGCAGCTTGGTCTATGCCGTATCTGCAGACCTGCGCGATGCACTCGCCCGCGATGGCACGGCGACGCTGTGGCTGGATCTCGTTCCGGGACGGTCGCAGGAACGCTTGGCAGCCGATCTTGCACGCCCCCGCAAAGGACGCAGTTTCGGCGAGCATCTGCGTCGCCAGACCGGCGTGGATGCAGTGAAGGCATCGCTGCTGTTCGAGGTACTGGGCAAGGAAGCGGGCCAGGACGTCGACCGCGTTGCGGCCGCGTTGAAGCGCCTTCCGGTGGTCCTGCAGCGGCCGCGACCGATGGCAGAGGCGATCAGCACGGCGGGCGGCGTGATGCTGCCCGCGATGGATGCCGACTTGATGCTGCAGGCGGTGCCGGGCGTATTCTGCGCCGGCGAAATGCTCGACTGGGAAGCGCCGACCGGCGGCTACCTGCTGACCGCGTGTTATGCGAGCGCGCAACGTGCGGCCGATGGTGTGGTCGCGTGGTTAGCTGCCCGCTGACGCGGCGGGCCGCCGCATGCGGATCGCGGCCAAGGTGATTCCGCTGGGGTGCAGGTAATCCTGCGGTCCTTCGGCAATGAATCCGCCACGCTGGTAGAACGCCACCGCATTCAACGATGCCGACAGCACGATGTCGGCATCCGGTGCGGCAAGGACGAACAACTGCTGCAGGAGCGCCCGTCCGACCCCCTGACCCGCCGCATCCGGATCCACGAACAGCGCATCGACCTCGTTGTCCTGCAGAACCAGCATGCCGTAGCCGACCACGCGGCCCTGCGCATCCTCGGCGACCACGCAGCCGCCCTGCCCCAGCAGCGCGGCATAGTGAGCAGGCGGCGGCGATGCGGACCAGCGCGCAATCACGTCAGCGGGGTAATGGCTGCTGCACAGCTCGCGCACGCAACGCGTCCGCATTGCCCAAAGCACCGCTTCATCGCCCGACCTGCCCACGCGAAAGCGCAGCGCGCCGGCAGTGCTCATCGCGATTTGCTGGCGCGCAGTGCCTGGATGCGTGACGGCGGCTGGAAGGAATCGCTGCGCGCATCGCCCCAGTAATCGTGGAACACCGCATGGTCGGGCACCTGCCGCAGCAGCTCGCCCGGCGCCAGATAGCGATACAGGGACGCCAGCGAGCGTATCTCCACCGGCGACACCCGACGCAGGATGTGTTCCGGCCCCAGCTCGGCAGGATCGTTCAGTCCCGCCGCGCACAGCAGTTCTTTCAACGCATGCAATGTCTGCCGGTGGTAGTTGTGCACCCGCTCGGCCTTGTCGGTCGGGTCCAGGCTCTTCCAGCGTTTCGGATCCTGGGTGGCGATGCCGGTGGGACATTTGTCACTGTGGCAGCTGAGCGACTGGATGCAGCCCAGCGCGAACATGAAACCCCGCCCCGCGTTGCACCAGTCCGCGCCCAGCGCGATGATCCGCGCGATGTCGAAGGCACTGGTGATCTTGCCGGCCGCCCCGATGCGGATGCGGTCACGCAGGTCCAGTCCGACCAAGGTGTTGTGCACCAGCAGCAGCGCTTCATGCATCGGTACCCCGACATGATCGATGAACTCCGACGGGGCCGCACCGGTGCCACCCTCCGCACCGTCCACGACGATGAAATCAGGCAGCAGGCCGGTTTCACTCATCGCCTTGGCAATGCCGAACCATTCCCACGGATGGCCGATCGCCAGCTTGAAGCCGACCGGCTTGCCACCGGACAGCTCACGCAGGCGCGCGACGAACTGCAGCAGTTCGATCGGGGTGGAGAAGGCGGAATGCCGCGACGGCGACACGCAGTCCACGCCCATCGGTACACCGCGCGTCACCGAGATTTCTTCGCTGACCTTCGCCGCCGGCAGCACGCCACCGTGGCCCGGCTTGGCGCCCTGCGACAGCTTGATCTCGATCATCTTGACCTGATCGTGCGTGGCATTGGCAACGAAACGTTCCTCGCTGAAGCCGCCCTGCTCGTCCCGGCAGCCGAAATAGCCCGACCCGATTTCCCATACCAGGTCACCGCCCTTTTCACGGTGGTACGGCGATATCGAGCCTTCACCGGTATCGTGATGGAACCCGCCGCGGCGCGCGCCTTCGTTGAGTGCGCGGATGGCATTGGCCGACAACGAGCCGAAGCTCATCGCGGAGATATTGAAGATGCTGGCCGAATAGGGTTTGGCGCAGTTCGGCCCGATCAACACGCGGAAATCCTGATGCCCGATGCTGGTCGGAGCGAGCGAATGATTGATCCATTCGTAGTCCACCGCATACGTGCTGCGCAGCGTGCCGAACGGCACCACGTCCATCTCGTTCTTTGCGCGCTGGTAGATCAACGCACGTTGCTGGCGCGAGAACGGCACATCTTCCAGATCGCTCTGCACGAAGTATTGGCGGATCTCCGGACCGATCGACTCCAAGCCGTAGCGGAAGTGGGCCAGTACCGGATAATTGCGACGCAGCGTGCTGCGCGTCTGCAGCAGATCCCACGTACCCACCACGAAGACGGTCGCCGTGAACGCTACGCCCCAGTACCAGGCAGGCCAAAAGGTGGCCAACCACAGGCAGACCGGAAACAGGATGATGGCGAGCACGTAGGCCAGATAGCGGTGCATGGCGTTCCTCTTAGCGTAGCTGTGGCCAGTCTACCCCGCCGCTGATCAATGCCCCGCCAACGGCCTCAGAGCCGGTCGTCCACCACGTCACGCGGCCAGGCCGATTTGACGTCATAGACGACACCCTGCGGTGCCAGCAACGCCCTGATCGCGGCCGCATCCATCTGCCGGAAGCGCTGGTGCGCCACCGCCAGCACGACCGCGTCATACACCCCCGCTTCGGCCTCGGCCACCCATTCGACGCCCGCATCCTGCAGCGCGGCCGGCCCTACCCAGGGGTCCTGCACCTGTACGCGTGCGCCACTGGCCTGCAGCTGCTGGGCCAGTTCCAGTGCACGGCTGTTGCGCAGGTCCGGGCAGTCTTCCTTGAAGGTGACGCCCAGCACCAGCACGCGCGCTGCCTCGGGTGCTCGCCCACGTCCGGCCAGCAACGACAGCACGCGCTGGGTGACATGTGCACCGACGCGGTTGTTGACCTGTCGCGCGGTGTGGATCAGATCGGGGTGGTAGCCCACGCTCTCCGACTTGTGCAGCAGGTAATACGGGTCCACGCCAATGCAGTGCCCGCCCACCAGGCCCGGCCGAAACGGCAGGAAATTCCACTTGCTGCCCGCCGCTTCCAGCACGTCCTGCGTATCGATGCCCAGCTTGTCGAAGATCAGCGCCAGCTCGTTGACCAGGGCGATGTTGACGTCGCGCTGGATGTTCTCCACCACCTTGGCTGCTTCGGCTACGCGCATGGACGGTGCCGGGAAGGTGCCTGCCGTAATGATCTGCCGGTACAGCGCATCCACTACGGCAGCGACTTCCGGCGTGGAGCCGGAGGTGATCTTACGGATGTCGGCCAGGCGACGCTGGCGGTCACCCGGGCTGACCCGCTCCGGCGAATAGCCGCAGAAAAAGTCATCGTTGAAGCGCAGGCCCGAACCGGCCTCGAGCAGCGGGATGCACACTTCTTCGGTAGTGCCGGGATATACCGTGGATTCGTAGATGACCAGATCGCCGGGCTGCAGCACGCTGCTCACCCGTTCGCTGGCCGAGCGCAACGGCCCCAGGTCGGGCTGCTCATGCACGTCGATCGGCGTGGGCACGGTGATGATGTAGACATTGCACGCCGCCAGTTCACCGGCATCGGCCGTGCAGCGCAGGTGCGTGGCCTGTGCCAGTTCGCCGTCTTCCAGCTCGAGGGTGTGATCATGGCCCTGCTGCAGTTCGGCCACGCGGGCGGCATCGATGTCGAAGCCCAGCGTGGGGAACAACCGACCGAAAGCGACGGCCAACGGCAAGCCCACATAGCCCAGTCCGATGATCGCCGGACGCGGCGACTGCGCCGCCGACAGCGGCGTACTCATGCCATCCACCGGCAGCACGTGATGCGATCGGAACGTTCCATGGCGCACCCGGCTCCTGCATAAAGAGCGACAAGGTTAACCGCCCTGCTGGTCGCTGACCACGTCCTGCCTCACGACCCCAGGCTGACCGCCGCAGGCTCCAGCTCGCCGCCGCCGCCCATCCAGGTGTACAGCAGCCGCTCGAAGCCGTGCCCAGCCAGCGCCGGCTCCAGCGAAAGACCTTCCCATGGCGCGTCCACGATGGCCGCCAATGCCTGGGCATCGATCTGCCGGCTGGCCATGGTCCAGCGCGGAAACCAGCGTGCCTGCACGCGTGCGCTGGCCAATTGTCGAAGGCCGTGATGTCGACGCGCGTTGACCACCCGGGCATACACCGAATCCAGCCCATCAGCGGGACCCTCCAGATACTGCAGAAAGCACGCCCCATCGAACATCAGCACGCCGGTGACCCCGGCCATGCGATTGAACGCGGTGGCATCGGCCATCAGCCCGTCCAGCTCGGCGAGGGACAGTTCCGCCCGGGCCTGACTGACATAGACAATCGCGCGCAGTGGCATGTTTCCCTCCCCAGGTACGCCTGATTCAAATATGGCATGAACCTATTTGTGTTGGTAGGTAATGCAGAAACGAATTGCCGGCGGCACGTCACCATTCCAAATTGGCGCCGCGTGGTGCACCCTATGCGCGCGGCCCGGATGGCGAAACTGGTAGACGCATCAGACTTAAAATCTGCCGACCGCAAGGTCATCCCGGTTCGATTCCGGGTCCGGGCACCAGCCATCACCCTTGCGTCTGCACCGCTCAGATCGCGCGCGAATATTGCGCCACGGGTGCTGATTGCGACAGATATCGATCAAAACACATGGCCAGCAGGCGCAGTAGCGGCCTGCCCTGCTCGGTCACGCGCACGCGTCCTTCGATCACCTCGGCCAGCCCATCGGCCTGCAGGGCCGCCAAGCGTGGCAACGCATCGGCGAAGTACGTGTCGAAGTGCTCGCCGCGCGCAGCACACACCGCGGCAACGTCCGTTTCGCCGTGGCACATCAGCTGCTGGATGATCTCCGCACGCAGCACATCGTCGGGGTCCAGCTGCAGTCCCCGCCATACCGGCATGTGGCCGGCATCCACCGCGGCTTCCCACGAAGGCAGGTCGCGCGGATTCTGGCTGTAACTGGCACCGACGTTGCTGATCGCGCTCACCCCCAGCCCCAGCAGATCGGTATCGGCATGGGTGGTGTAGCCCATGAAGTTGCGATGCAGCTGCCCTGCCCGCTGCGCGCGTGACAGGTCCTCTTCGGGCAGCGCGAAATGGTCCATGCCGATGTATTGATACCCCGCCGCCATCAGCTGCTGCACCGCCAACCCCAGCAGGGCGAGTTTCTGTCCCGGCGCGGGCAGCTGGGCTTCGTCGATCTGCCGCTGTGCCCGGAACACGTGCGGCAGGTGTGCGTAGCCGTAAACCGCCAACCGGTCCGGACGCAGGGCCAGCACCTGCTGCAGCGTACGCCCGAATCCCTGTGGGGTCTGACCCGGCAATCCGTAGATCAGATCCACGTTGACCGAGCGCATGCCGTAATCGCGGCAGGCCTGCAGGATGTCGAGCGTCTGCCCGACCCCCTGCACGCGGTTTATCGCCACCTGCACGGCCGGATCGAAATCCTGGATCCCCAGGCTGGCCCGGTTGAATCCCAGCTCGGCCAACAGCGCCACGTCGTCACGGTCGATGAAACGCGGATCCAGCTCGATCGAAAAATCACGCGATGGCGAGGAACTGAACGTGAAACGACGCCGCAGGCCGCTGACCAGCTCGGCCAGCGCGTCGCGGGTGAGAAAGTTCGGCGTGCCACCGCCCATATGCAATTGAATCACCTCGCGCCGCGGATCGACATGCGACGCCAGCAGCTCTGCCTCGGCCAGCACGCGGGCCACATAAGCCTGGCCGCGACTGCGGTCGCGGGTGATTACCCGGTTGCAGCCACAGTAGAAACATGGACTGCTGCAGAAGGGCACGTGCACATACAGCGACAGCGCCTTGCCTGGTCCATTGCTGGCAGCCAGCGAATCGGCCAGTTGCCGTTCGCCGAAGCCATCGTGGAAGTGCGGCGCGGTCGGGTAGGAGGTATAGCGCGGGCCGGCCTTGTCATGCCGCTGCAGCACCTCGGCATCGAAGCACCAGGCCAAGCCACCGTGCACGGGAGAGTACGTATCCATGACGCAAGCATCCCGCCAACGGACACGCCGCGCTTTGACCCAGATCAAATCAGCCGACGATCGGCAGGCCAAGCGACGGCAAGCGCAGCATCCGATAGCGCTTCCAGAAGGTATCAGCGATACGCGCGGCGATATCGTCGGCAAGCCGCTGCATGTCTGGATTGCCGCACTCCGCCGAGGTCAGCCGGAACAGCGCCAGCCAACGATCGAACAGATCGCGGTCCATGTCGTCGATCGCCATGTGCTTGGACATCGGCGACCCTTGGAAACGGCGGGTGCCACGCAGCAGGGCCGACCAGAAATCCACCAGCTGGCGCAGGTGCGTAGGCCAGTCGACGACATGCGCGGTGAACACCGGGCCGAGTCGGGGCTCGTCGCGGACGCGCGCATAGAAGTCATGCACCAGACGGGTGACCTCTTCCTCCGTACACAGATCGGGCGAGGCGTCAGGCAGGGGCAGCGGGGCAGTGTTCATGGGATCCAGCAGGTGTCGAACCGCGATTATCCCACCGCGCGCGCGTGCGCGCAGCGGGCGGACCCTGCAGCGCTTGATCTAGATCAATGCCTGCGCCGGGCGGGCTTCCTAGATTGATCGCTCGCCGGCGCGCGATGCACCCGCAGCACGTCGCCCCACTGCCTCCTGCCGGACTGACCCGCATGCCGCTGTCGCCTGTCCCTCATCGCCTGCCCTGCCGACAACGCGTCGAGCGGTGGGGGATGGTGCTGTGGCCCAGCTTCATAGCGGCGGGGCTGGCCAGCGGGGTGTTCTTCGCCTTCGTTGATCCGGTGCGCTTGTGTGCCATCACCTTTCCAGACCACGTGATCAGCCGTGAACTGGGCTACACGCTGGGGTTCTTCATGTTCTGGACGGTCACCGCCGCCTCCAGCGCCGTCACCGCGTACCTGCTGCGGCCGATGGATGCGGACGACGATGAGGTGCCGCTGGGGTGAACTGGCTGCTGCGCACGCCCTATCTGCGAACCGGACTGACGCTTGCGCTGCTGGCAGGCTTCTACGGGTTGCCGTGGCTGCAGTGGAACGGCAGACAAGCCCTGTTGCTGGATCTCGTGAAGCGCCGGTTTGACCTGTTCGGGCTCACCCTGTGGCCGGACGATGTGGGCCTGCTGTTGGCTCTGCTGGCGTTTGCCGCCGTGTTGCTGGCGCTGTTCACCCACTTGGCGGGGCGACTGTGGTGCGGCCATGCCTGTCCGCAGACGTTGTGGAGCCAGCTGTTTGGCTGGGTAGAACGTGGCACCCGGTGGGCACTTCTTAATGCGTCCGTTGAGCCGCTGTTGCGGCATGCGATCTGGGCCTGCCTGGCCTTGGCCACCGGCCTGACCGTCGTCGGCCTTTTCACGCCGTTCCACCCGTTGCTGATGCGGGCGGTGCAGTGCCGGCTGGGTGCCTGGGAAACGTTCTGGATCGTGTTCTATGCTGCCGCGACATGGGGCAATGCAGGATTCCTGCGCCGTCATGTATGCAGGGCGCTGTGTCCGTTTGCACGCGTCCAGCCCCTGCTGGCCGATGCGCATACGCCACGCATGCTGTACCTGGCGCCGCGCGGCGAGCCCCGAGGCATGCGCGCTGCCGGGTTGGGCAGCGTGGCGGCGCGCGGCCGGGGGCTGCTCGACCCCACTACCGCGCAGGACTACGTGTTTCGCGCCGCGCATCCTGAACTTGCCGGGCCCATGCCGTTCTTCGCCGCTGACCGGCTGGGGGACTGCATCGACTGCCGCCGTTGCGTCAGCGCCTGCCCGGTAGGGCTGGACGTACGTGAGGGGCCACAGGCGGATTGTCTGGCGTGTGGCGCATGCCTGGTGGCCTGCAACAACGTGCAGCACGCCACGATGGGCACCTCCGGGCTGATCCGTTACACGCGGCCCGACCGCGGCCTGTCCGCGCCACGCAGCATGCTGCGACCGGTCACGCTGGTGCTGCTGGTCCCGCTCTGCGTGCTGGGGGCGTGGCTGGTGGCGCGCCTGTTCGCGGGCTGACTCAGCGCGCTGGCGACTCGGCAGGTGGCACAAGTTGCGCCTGCCGCACGATGCCAAGCTGCTCGATCAACAACGCCATTTCATTGGTGACCTGCGTGCGCTGGCCGCCTTGTGGCACCAATCGCGCGAGCACCTGCTGATAGGTGTTCCAGAACTCTGGACCGCATCCGTGCTTCTGGTAACTGTCTTCCAGCTCGTTGCGAACCTGGTCTGCCAGATCCTGCGTGCCGTAGTCCATGTACGACCCTCCAAGGAATAAACGCCCGGTTTCGACTCTCTCGTCCAGAAAGCCTGCTTATGCTGCCTATTGAATTAGTCATAAATTTGACTACACGTCAATGACAAGAAGAACACATCATCGCCATTAACCTGAACGATTAACCTCCTCGCGCCCGGTTACGTCGCGTACCACCGACACCGCCCTCACCGCGTACCGCTAAGGTTGGTGGAAACAGACAGGTGAGACGAGCATGCAACTGACGACCGAGCAGCGCAGGATCCTTGAGGACATCCACGCAACGCGTGAGGTGTCTGCCGAAGACGCGACGTGGGCAGTCAAGGCCGGCTTGGCCGTACAGGCCGAAGATGGTGACATCGACCTGAGCCAGGAAGGCCGACAGCAGGTCGAGCCGATCATCGGCTGAGACCTCCCCAGCCTGTGGGGGCACTCGCTGCGCAGGTTGACAGGTTGCGCCCTGCCCCATGCGACGCCGCGGGCTGCGTACCACGCGGCGGCGGGGCGCAGCCGACGGAACAGAGGGATATCCAGCGAGCCTGCGGCACTGTGTAGGCTGCACGTCGCGCGCAAGCCGCCTTCTGCTGACAGGACACAGCGGCTCCACCGCCTTCGTGCAGCCTTATCGCGCGCAGGGCCGATGCGCGCCCCGGCTCCCGGAGCGTCAGATGCTCACCGCAGCACACCTTTCGCAGATTCTCATGTGCCCGTTGACGCTGGCGCAGCGTTGGGCAGATCCGTTGAACGTGGCCATGGACACCTTCGACATCACCACACCACGGCGCCAGGCCCACTTCCTGGCCCAACTGGGGCATGAAAGCCACAGCCTGCAGACGTTGCAGGAACTGCTGTCGTACAGCCCCAAGCGCATCCGAGACGAATACGGCTGTCGCGTTGCCGAAGCGGAGCATGCGTCCTACGCCCGTAAGCCAGAGCGACTGGCCAATCGCGTGCACGCTGATCGAGGTGGCAACGGCGACGAAGCCAGCGGCGACGGATATCGGTATCGCGGTCGCGGACCGTTACCGCTACGCGGGCGTGGCGACTATCGGCGCATCGGCGTGCTGATCGGCATGCCACTGGAAGAACAACCCGAGTTGATGGAATCCCCGGAAGTGGCTGCGCTGGCGGCAGCCGCGAGGTGGCACGACGCCGGACTCAACGTACTGGCCGACAAGGACGATCTGCTGGCAATAAGCCGACACGTCAACCTGGGAAACGCCGCCTGCAAAGCCACACCGCAGGCGCTGAGCGAACGCGGCGCCCGCACGCGCCGTGCTCTGTTGGCACTGGGCACGATGCCGCGCGCAGATGGCTGGTAAAGACGCGCAATGGCGTGTGACTGATGCCCGCACGCGCCGTGACCTGTTGGCACTGGCCACACTGATACCCGGTAGAGCCGACTTCAGTCGGCTGCCGTTGCGGTTGCGGTTGCCGTTGCGGTTGCCGTTGCCGTCGCGGCTGCTGCGATGCGGGACGGCAGCGGACTGAAGTCCGCTCTACCAGACTGGTTTACCTCTACCCGCAGGCAGCCTTCTGTTGCCTCAGCAGCGACCCAACGACGCCAAGGATCACGTATGTGGGACTCAAAAACCGCT
This sequence comes from Stenotrophomonas sp. WHRI 8082, assembly GCF_040223995.2. Lineage (NCBI taxonomy): Bacteria > Pseudomonadati > Pseudomonadota > Gammaproteobacteria > Lysobacterales > Lysobacteraceae > Stenotrophomonas > Stenotrophomonas sp. WHRI 8082. Next base: position 562,721 of record NZ_CP167826.1, read on the forward strand.
ATCCCCGCTGCCGCATACCTACTGTTCTGCCAATGCGCTACAGCCATACGGGATCGCTGTGACCCTCTCGAAAGGTATTGAATGACCCGAGCGCGGCGAAGATGGAACGCACCACCGCGCCCACTGATTCAGGTGTGCAAAGGGCCAAGGACCGCCGCGCTCATCGCACTTGCAACTGCTTCCCAGCCGAGGCCTTGATCAGTTCCCGGCCAGCAACCAGCAAGCCATCTACCAGGTGCTCTCCAAGCAACGACGTGCTATCCCCATCGCAACGCGCTATGTGCTCGGCATGCAGGATTTCCAAAGCCGCATCCAGAGCCTGCATCACGCGGATTGGCACGGCGACTTTACCGACGCGCTCCAGTTCGGCGGACGGGTCTACCTCAGGTGCAGGCAGCGACGGCACCAGCGTCAGGTGGGTCAGTCGCGTACTCGCCGGGTGCTCAGCGGCGTACTGCTGCAGACGGCGTTCCAGCGTCTCGATGAATTTCTGCGGCACGTCGTGGATCTGCTCGCCTAGCAGGGAGGCGAGACGCGCGGAGCTCAGGGGATGTTCGGTAGTCAACGGCAGGACCTCGCAATGAGGCCACCTGCGCCTGAGCGCAGGGTGGCGGGCGATGCGGGTTGCCATACCGGGTGCTGAAAACTATTAACCGGCGGATCAGGGATCCCCCGCATCGCCTGCCATGAAACCGGTAGGCGATGCAGTGCATTCTCCGCCGTGCCCCTCAGGGCAGAACAGAGTCAACAGTTATCAGCACGATCAGGATGGCAATCCCGGCTGATGCCCCGTGGCACCAGCGGGATCATCGTGCGCAGCGGCAAGTGCCTGCGTCCATGAGGAAAATTGCGAAGTTCCGCCCATGTGCGCCATGTATCCCGGGTAGCCATCAAAGACATGAGATGGCGCGAAGCGCGGGGCCAGAGATGACGCCGCATTGGCCACCATCCATACGGCAGTGGGCAGCATGCGACATGCAGCCAAGACCGCCGACCGAAGCACACGCCGAATTACAGGCATAAAAAAAACCCTGATCAAGATCAGGGCTTCAGTCTGGAGGCCTGGGTCGGAATTGAACCGGCGTACGCGGCTTTGCAGGCCGCTGCATAACCACTCTGCCACCAGGCCGGTGTACAGCAACCAAGGATGCGAGACCCTGGTAAGACGAAGTTCCGTATTGGAACCTGTCGGGATTTGGAGCGGGAAACGAGACTCGAACTCGCGACCTCAACCTTGGCAAGGTTGCGCTCTACCAACTGAGCTATTCCCGCGTGAGGCCGACATGCTACCGGATGACCCGGGACCACACCAGCGTTTTTCACGCTTCAACACATCGTTTTTCCCGTTGCAGGCCGCTGACTGGAGCGCTGCCCCGCGCAGCCAGCGCGGGAGAAAAACAAAGCCCCTTCCGGGGCCCGGTAAAACTGGAGCGGGAAACGAGACTCGAACTCGCGACCTCAACCTTGGCAAGGTTGCGCTCTACCAACTGAGCTATTCCCGCGTTTTCTTCGACCTGCGCCGAAGAAGCGATATTGTGTCTAAAAACCTTCATCTCGTCAAGCCTGTTCATCTGCAATCGAACAGTCCGGATGCTGGTTTTCCAGCGCGGGATGCAGGCAAAAAAAAGAAGCCACGTGGGCTTCTTTTCGAAAACCTGGAGCGGGAAACGAGACTCGAACTCGCGACCTCAACCTTGGCAAGGTTGCGCTCTACCAACTGAGCTATTCCCGCTTGGGAGGCGGCATTCTACAGCAGCCAGCGCAGGAGTCAAGAAACGCGAAAACAAAAAAGAGGCCTTTCGGCCTCTTTTCAGATTCTGGAGCGGGAAACGAGACTCGAACTCGCGACCTCAACCTTGGCAAGGTTGCGCTCTACCAACTGAGCTATTCCCGCTTGGGAGGCGGCATTTTACCTGTCTTCACATCGGTGTCAACAGGCCTTTCAGCCGCCTTTCTTCAATCGCGCCCGTTCGCGTGCGGCGCGTTCATCGGCGCGCAGGCTCGGCCAGGCGGCATGCAGATACTGCAGCCCCGAATACAGCGTCAGCATGGCGGCGATCGCCAGGGTCCAGTCGCCGATATGGAACACCGGCGGGCCCATCCAGATCGACTCGACCGGGGTGTTGGGCGCTACGGAATACAGCAGGCACAGCAAGGCCACCATCTGCGCGGTGGTCTTGACCTTGCCGATCATCGCCACGCGCACCTTCGCGCGCTGGCCCAGTTCCGCCATCCACTCGCGCAGCGCGGACACGGCGATTTCGCGACCGACGATCACCGCCGCCCAGAAGGCCATCCACGGGGTCGGGTGCCCCTGCACGATCAGGAACAGCGCCACGGCCACCATCAGCTTGTCAGCCACCGGGTCCAGGAACGCGCCGAACGCCGATTCCAGCTTGTAGCGCCGCGCGATCCAGCCATCCAGCCAGTCGGTGATCGCTGCCAAGCCGAACAGGGCCGCCGAGGCGAAGTTCGTCCATGTATAGGGAAGATAGAACACCAGCACCAGCACCGGGATCATCAGGATCCGCAGCAGTGTCAGCCAGGTGGGGAGGGTCAACGTCATCAGATCTCTCTACTCGCCCGCCGCATTCGGCTCGGGCAGTCCATGAAGGTTAGCGTAGATACGGGCAGCGAGGGCATCGTTGATGCCCTCGACCTTGGCTATTTCCGACTCGCCTGCCGCCTTCAGGCCGACCAGTCCGCCAAAATGCTTGAGCAGGCTGGCCCGCCGCCGTGGGCCGATGCCGGCGATATCTTCCAGTTTGCTGGTCATCCGCGCTTTCTGGCGGCGGCCGCGATGGCCGGTGATGGCGAAGCGGTGCGCCTCATCGCGCACCTGCTGGATGAACTGCAGGGCTGGCGAGGCTGCGCCCGGGCGCAGCTCGCGACCGTCGGGCAGCACCAGCGCTTCGTGTCCGGCGCGGCGTTCCGCCCCCTTGGCCACGCCCACCAGCAGCACGCCTTCCACGCCCAGGTCGGCCAGCGCTTCCTGCGCCTGGGTGAGCTGGCCAGCACCACCGTCGATCAACAGCACATCCGGCAGCACGCCCTGCTCTTCCACCGCCCGGCGGAAGCGTCGGTCGATGGCCTGGCGCATGGCCGCATAGTCATCCCCCGGCTCGATGCCGGTGATGTTGAAACGGCGATACTGCGCTTTCACTGGACCGGCGGCGTCGAACACCACGCACGATGCCACCGTAGCCTCGCCCATGGTGTGGCTGATATCGAAACATTCCACCCGCTTCACCGGCTCGGCCAGGCCCAGCATCTCGCGCACGGCCTCGCTGCGCGCGTGCTGCGAATCCCGGCTGTTGAGCTCGGTGGCCAAGGTCAACTGCGCATTGCGGCTGGCCAGTTCCAGATACCCCGCGCGTTCGCCGCGGACGTTCCACTTCAACTGCACCTTGTGCTCGGCGGAGGCGGACAACGCCACCTCCAGCAGGGACGCATCGGGAATTTCGCGGTCCAGCAGGATCTCGCGCGGCGGCTGGAATTCCACGTAGTACTGCGATACGAACGCGCCCAGCACTTCGTCCGGGCTGTCTTCGCCATTGGTGCGCGGGAAGAACGGCCGCGTGCCCATGTTGCGGCCATCACGGAACGCCAGCAGCATCACGCAGGCCTGCGCTCCGCGCGTGGCCACCGCCAGCACGTCCAGGTCGGCCGCGCGGCCATCGACATACTGCCGGGTCTGCATGCTGCGCAGCGATTTGACCAGGTCACGCAAGCGCGCGGCCTGCTCGAACTCCAGCGACTCACTCGCGGCCTGCATCTGTTCGCCCAGCTCGCGGGTCAGGTCATCACTCTTGCCTTCCAGGAACATGGACGCCCGGCGCACCGACTCGGCGTAGTCCTCGGCCGGCACCAGCTCTACGCACGGCGCACTGCAGCGACCGATCTGATACTGCAGGCAGGGCCGCGAGCGGTTGCGGAACACGCTGTCTTCGCAGCTGCGCAGCTTGAACAGCTTGTGCATCAGGTTCAGCGTTTCGCGCACGGCGGTGACGCCGGGATACGGGCCAAAGTAGCGGCCCGGCACCGCGCGCGGGCCGCGGTGCAGCGCAATGCGTGGCCATTGCTCGCGGGTCAGCAGGACGTGCGGATAGGTCTTGTCGTCGCGCAGCGACACGTTGTAACGCGGCGACAGCGATTTGATCAACTGGTTTTCCAGCAGCAGCGCTTCGCCTTCCGAGCGCGTGACCGTCACGTCCATCCTGACGATCTGCGACAGCATCGACATGATGCGTGCGTTCTTCGGGCTGCCGTTGAAGTAGCTGCCGACGCGGTTGCGCAGCGCGCGCGCCTTGCCCACGTACAGCAGCGCATCGTCGGCACCGTACATGCGGTAGACGCCGGGTGCGGTACTCAAGGCAGCGGCGAACGCCTTGCCATCAAAAGCGGGTACTTCGTTCATTCGGTGATCGGCACTTCGCTCAGCACGCCACTGGCGGGGTCCAGGCGCAGCACGGCATGTGCATCGGTTTCGGCGATCCATACCGCGCCTGCGCCGGCCGCCAGCCCCGCCGGCCCATGCAGCCGCCGTGGCAGCGCCTGGGTCAGCAGCTCGCCGCCGCCCAAGCGGAGCGTGCGCAGCCGTCCGTTGCCGGTATCGGCGATCCACAGCAGTGGCGCGTCCGGGCTCAGTGCGATGGCCTGCGGGAACTGCAGGCTGGCCTGCTCGCGCGGGCCGTCTTCGGCACCGTGGCTCCACATCCCCTGCCCCACCAGCGTCTGCACCAGATCACCGCGCAACTGCAGCGACCGGATCGACGACCCCAGCGCATCGGCCACGTACAGCGCCTGCTGCACTACCGCCAGGGCGGTAGGCTGGGCAAACGCCGCCACGTTGCCGGCGCCGTCGCGCTGATCGATGATCCCGCTCCCGGCGCGCCGCTGCAGGCGTCGCTGGCCGAGGTGATAGCTCCATATCCGGTTGTCACCGGCCATGGCGATGTGCAGTTCGTTGTCGGCCAGGGCAAGGCCGATGGGGTGATTGAGCTGCGAGGACCGTGGATCGCTCAGCTCGCCCTCCACCGGCTCGCCGCAGCGCCCGTTGCCACACAACGTGTCGACCTGGCCGGTGATGATGTTGATCCGCCGCAGGGCATGGTTGCCGGTATCGGCGACGTACAGGCATTCACGCTCCACCACCAAGGACTGCGGGCGGTTGAACGCCGCCTCCTGCGCGCCGCCATCCATCAGGTCGGCGGTGCCCTGGCCGAACTGGCGCAGCACACGGCCGCCATGGCTGCATTCGAGGATGCGGTGATGTCCCGTGTCGGCGATGTACAGCCGCTCGGTGGTCACCGCCAGGCCGGTGGGAAAGCACAGCGGCACGCGGGGCTCTGGATTCAGCTCACGCAGCGGCGCGATATCGGCAGCCTGCGCGCCGGCACACAGCTCGTTCAGGCTGCGATCCAGCTCGCCGGGCTGCCCCAGTCCGACCAGTCGGCCACTCTCGCGGCCATACACATCCATCATCACCATCGTCGGCCACGCGGTCACGCCGAACCGGCGCCAGCCATCCCAATCGCTGTCGAGCAGTGCGATCGAGCTCAGCCCTTGCCGCCGCAGCAGCTTCAGCGAGGCCGCCTGGTCGCGTTCGAAATCGAAGCGCGGCACCTGCAGTACCAGCACCTGCAGGCGGCCCGGGTTGCGCGACTGCCAGTTGGCCACTTCGGCCAGACGCTGTGCGCACCAGACCGAGGCCGCGTTGACGAACAGCAGCGCCAGCGGTCGGCCACGCAGTTCGCTCAAGGTGGCCGGCGCAGCATTCAGCCACGTAGCGAATTCGGGGAGATCCTGGACGGGTTGGGCATTCATGCGCTGATTATGCCGGAGACCGTGTCATGCAATCGTTGTGCCCCCAGACCCTGCCGGCCAAGCCTTACGCCTGGCCGGTGGCCAGCAGCGCTTCGGCCCGCGCCAGGTCTTCGGGCGTATCGATGCCCGGTGGGAACGGGGCGGGTGACAACGCCACGCTGATCGGAAAACCGGCCTCCAGTACGCGCAGCTGCTCCAGATTCTCGACCTGCTCCAGCGTTCCCGGCGGCATCGCCGCGAACTGCTGCAGGAAGCGGGCGCGATACCCGTAGATGCCGATATGACGCAGCCAGCGGTGACCGTCCGGCAGCACCTCGCGGCTGCGCGCAAAGCCATCGCGGTGCCAGGCGATCGGCGCGCGGCTGAAGTACATCGCCTCGTTGCGCACGTTGCGTACCAGCTTGACCACGTTGGGGTCGAACAGGGTTTCGGCGTCCTCCACAAGTGTCGCCAGGGTAGACATCGGTGCCTGGCCATCGCCCAGCGCCTCGGCCACGGCGCGGATGCCGGCTGCCGGCGCGAAGGGCTCATCGCCCTGCAGGTTGACCACCACCGTGTCATCGGCCCAGCCGGCGATCCGCGCGCACTCGGCCAACCGGTCGGTGCCCGATGCATGCGCGGCGTCAGTCATGGCCACGTTGACGTCGGCCAGCCCGCCCAGCGCCTCGGCGATGCGCGTGTCATCTGTGGCGACCCAGACTTCGCGCGCACCGGCCAGCAGCGCGCGTCGCGCCACGTGCAGCACCAGGGGCTCGCCACCCAGCAGCCGCAGCGGCTTGCCGGGCAGGCGCGATGCCGCATAGCGGGCGGGAATGGCGACGACGAAGTCAGTCATGGGAGCAGTCCTTTCAGGCAGTTCATGCGGCACATCAGCCCGCACGCAGTTTCTCGAGGCGATCGGTCAATGCCACCCAGAAGGCAGCAGGCAGGTCGGCCTGCAGCGGCACCGCGAAATGCCAGTCGTTGGCGAACGCGCGGCACTTCACCGCGTCTTTTTCGGTCATCAGGATCGGCAGCTCACTGCCGAAGCGCAGATCAGCGGCCTGGTAGGCGTGATGATCGGCGAAGGCATGCGGCACCACACCGATGCGCGCGGCACGCAGCATGTCGAAGAAGCGCTGCGGATTGGCGATGCCGGCCACCGCATGTACGCGCTGTCCGGCGAAATGAGAAAGTGCACGCAGGCGCCCCCCCACCAACGGCTGGGCGCTGTCGATGCGCAGGCTCATGGCCCATTGGCCGAAACCGCAGGCGCTTTCCGCTGCTTCACCACTGCTTGAGCCGAGATTGACGACGCGGAAATCGCATTCCGACGCGCGGGCCACCGGCTCGCGCAAGGGGCCGGCAGGCAGCAGGCGGCCGTTGCCATAGCGACGCTGGGCGTCAATGACTTCGATCTCGATGTCGCGCGCCAGGCGGTAATGCTGCAGGCCGTCATCGCAGACGATGACATCGCAGCCCGCATCTACCAGGGCTTTGCCGGCAGCCACCCGATCACGGTCCACGCGGACCGGCGCGCCGGTTTTCCAAGCAATCAGCACTGGCTCGTCACCGCCCAGATCGGTGGGCGTATCGGCGTCCACCCAGCGCGCGGTGTCGGCGGCGTCGCGGCCATAGCCACGACTCGCCACGCCCGGCTTCCATCCCGCATCGCGCAGGCGCTGTACCAGCGCGATGGTCAGGGGCGTCTTGCCGGTGCCACCGGCGGTAATATTGCCCACCACGATCACCGGCACCGGCAGGCTGTGCTGCTTCAGCCAGCCGCGCCGGAACAGCCGTCGACGCAGCCCGGTCACCGCCGCATACACGGGGCTGAGCAGGCGCATGCCGAACGGAATCGTCGAGCCGTCGTACCAGTAAACCGGTGTCTGCGTACCTTTGCCGGACATCAGGCCTGCCTTTCGCGGAACTGCATCTTGTACAGGTGCTCGTACAGGCCACCCATCGCCAACAGTTCGACGTGGGTACCCCGTTCGACGATGCGTCCCTGGTCCATCACCAGCACCTGGTCTGCGTGCTCGATGGTGGACAGGCGGTGCGCGATCACCAGCGTAGTGCGGTCCGGCATCAGGCGCTGCAGGGCGTCCTGCACCAGCCGCTCGGATTCGTTGTCCAGTGCCGCAGTGGCCTCGTCCAGGATCAGGATCGGCGCATCACGCAGGATCGCGCGGGCGATCGCCAGGCGCTGGCGCTGGCCACCCGACAGCAGTGCACCGTTTTCGCCGACCGGCGTCTGCAACTGCTGCGGCAGGCGGGCGATGAACTCCCAGGCGTTGGCTGCCTCTGCGGCGCTGCGGATCTGTTCTTCGCTGGCATCCATGCCGTAGGCGATGTTGGCCCCGATGGTGTCATCGAACAGCATCACCTTCTGCCCCACCATCGCCACCTGCCGACGCAGGTCGGCCAGCGGGTAGTCGTCCAGCGATACGCCGTCCAGCGTGATGCGTCCGCCACTGGGCTCGTAGAAGCGTGGCACCAGGCGGATCAGGCTGGTCTTGCCACTGCCCGAGCGGCCGACCACGGCGGTCACCGTACCGGGCGCCGCGACGAAGCTGATGTCATCCAGCGCCGTGCCGGCATCTTCGCGATAACGCAGCATCACGTGCTCGAACGCAAGCTCGCCGCGCGCTCGGCCGATGCGCTGGTTGCCCTTGTCGCGCTCCACCGGCATATCGAGGATGGAGAACAGACGTTCGGCAGCGGCCACGCCGCGCGAAATCGACGTCTGCACGCTGGTCAAGCGCCGCAGCGACGGAATGATGGCCATCATCGAGGTCATCAGCCCCATGAACTGGCCGGCATTGAGCTTGCCCACCAGCGCCTCGCGCGTGGCGACCCAGACGATCACCGCCAGCGCCAGCGCCGCCAGGAACTGCACGGTGCTGGAGGCGAACGCGCGCGTGGTCTCCACCTTCATGTTCAAGCCGAGCATGCGGTTGGCCAGCCGCGCATAGCGGCTGATCTCCAGTTGCTGCGTGCCATGCACCTTCACTTCCTGCTGTGCGGCCAGGGACTGTTCGGCCGTGGCCGCCATGGTGCCCATGCCGTCCTGGATGCCGCGACTGATGCGCCGGTAGCGCTTGCCCACGAAGGACACGATGACCCCGATCAGTGGCACCACCACCAGCATCGCCACGGTCACCTTGACACTCATCTGCAGCATCACCACCAGCATCGCGATGATGGTCAGGGTGTCGGCCACCAGCGTCTTCAGCGCATCCGCACTGGCCTGGGTGACCTGCTCGGTGTCGAAGTTCAGGCGACTGACCATCACCGGCGTTGCTTCGGTATCGAAGTGCGACGACGGCAGGTGCAGGTACTTGTCCAACACCTGCTCGCGCAGGTCGCGCACCACGCTGCGTCCGGTGCGAGCCAGCGTGTAATCGCTGACCAGCGTGGCCAGGCTGCGCATCATGAACAGGCCCAGGATGGTCAGCGGCAGGATCACCGCCATGCGCGGTTCCGGGTTGACGAAGCCCCGATTGACCAGCGGCTCCATCAGCTTGGTGAAGTGATAGCCGGCCAGGGCTTCAACCACCATGGCCACCACGGCAGCCACCATGAACACCCAATAGGCGCGTGTGTAGCCCAGCAGGCGTTTGTAGATCGGCCAGACGGGCGCGTGTTTGGAACTCATTGACGCACCTCGGGAGCGGTCGCGATGGAAATCCTGCGGAAGCCAAGCTGGCCCAGCGCATCCTGCGCGGTGACCACGGCCTGGTAGGGAGTACGTGCATCGGCGCGCAGCAGCACCGACTGCGTGCGGTCTTCACCGGCAACGCTGGCGATGGTCTGCTTGACCGACTCCACGTCGGTGCGCAGCACTTCCTGATCATTGACGAAGTAACGGCCGTCGGCGTTGATGAGAATGCTCAGTGCGCGCGGCGGCTCGCTGTTGGCCTGCTGGCTGGCATGCGGCAGCTGCACCTGCAGCGTGGACCGCGCATCGAAGGTGGTGGTGACCACGAAGAAGATGATCAGCACCAGGATCACGTCGATCAGCGGCACCAGGTCGATGTGCGGCTCATCGGCGGCACGGTCGTTGCGGATGCGCATCCGTCAGACCTTGGCCGGGGACGGCGCAGTGGGCGCGGTCGCCTGGCCGGCCGCGCGGGCAGCCGTCGCCAGTACGCTGGGACGCCCATCGAGCGCATCCAGCAGGGCGCTGGCTTCCTGCTCCATTTCGATCACGTAGCCGTTGATGCGGCCCTTGAAGTAACGGTGGAACATCAGCGCCGGGATGGCCACGATCATGCCGGTCGCCGTGCACACCAGCGCCTTGCCGATGCCACCGGCCAGCTGGTTCACATCACCCACGCCGTGGTCGAGGATGCCCATGAACATCTGGATCATGCCGACCACCGTGCCCAGCAGACCCAGCAGCGGGCCGGCCGAGGCGATGGTGCCCAGCGTGTTGAGAAAGCGCTCCATGCGATGGACGAGGAAGCGCCCGGTGTCTTCGATGCGCTCGCGGATCTGGTCGCGCGGGCGGTTGCGCGCATCCAGCGCGGCAGCCAGCAGAGCGCCCAGCGGCGAATTCGCCCGCAGGGTCTGCAGGTGCGCTGGATCCAGCTTGCCGCGCGCGGCCCAGTTGCGCACATCCTGGCCCAGTCCCGGCGGCAGGACCTCGTTACGGCGCAGGGACCAGAAACGCTCCAGGACGATCGCCAAAGCCAACACACCCAACAGCAGCAGCGGCACCATTGGCCAGCCACCGGCCTTGACCAGTTCCCACACGTTTCAACCCTCCGGCCCAGCGGCCGCCTGTTTGTCCACCGATAGGATAGCAGCCGCCCGCGTCCGCCCCGCAGCATCCCACCAGCGGCCAGCATGCGCACGTTGTTCGCGCACCTGCAGGCCCTGCCCGCCCAGCCACACGCGCACGGCGCCCGATTCGGCGGTGTTCAGCACTTCGGCCCCTACCGCGTGCCAACGCGCCACCACCTCTGCCCGCGGATGGCGGAAGCGGTTGCGATGACCGGCCGACACCAGCGCAAGCCGCGGCGACACCGCCGCCACCCAGGCGGCGCTGGACGACCCGGCACTGCCATGGTGCGGCACCAGCACCACCTGCGCGGCCAACGCCGCGCGGTCGCCGCGCAGCAGGGCCGCTTCGCTGGACGTACCGATGTCACCGGCAAGCAGTACGGCCCCGTGCGCGGTGGCGATACGCAGCACGCAACTGCTCTCGTTCCCGCGCTCGGCATGGCCAGGTGCGGGATGAAGCACCTGCAGGTCCACGCCGTCCCAGTTCCAGCGCTGGCCACGGTGGCAGAGCGTGGCCACTGCGATGCCGGCCCCCAGCGGTGCCGATACGGGAACTTCGGGGAACGCCGCACGAACGCCAGGCAATCCGCCCGCGTGGTCAGCGTCACCGTGGCTGAGCATCACCCGCTGCGGCGGCCCGGTGCCCAAGGCGCGCAGGGTTGGCACCACCACGCGTTCACCGGCATCGCTGCCTGCACCCGGTGGCCCGAGGTCGTACAGCAGCACGTGGGTGGCCGTGCGCACCAGCACCGCCGTGCCTTGGCCGACGTCCATCACCAGCAGCTCCACCTCGCCCACGGCCGGCACGCCCCGCGATGGCCACAGCAGCGGCAAGCACAACAAGGGCGCCGCCAGCACGCCCCCCCGCCCCCGTGGCAGCAGCCACCAGAACACGCCCACCAGCGCCATCGGCAAGGTCCAGCGCGGTGCTTCCGGCAGCCACCACACTGCCCCACTCCATTCAGTCAGGGGCTGCAGCCAGCGCCAGCTCAGGGCGAAACTCCAGTCGGCCAGCTGCCACAACCACTGCCCCAGCCCAGCGTGGAGGGCCTCAAGCGCCGTGCCGAGCAGGGCCAGCGGCACCACCACCAGGCTCCACCAAGGCACCACCGGCAGATTGACCAGCGGCCCGATCCGCGAGGCCTGGCCGAACAGACTGATCCCCAACGGCAGCAGCGCAAGAGTGGCAACGCCCTGTGCAGCGAAGAAAGGCTTGAGGATGCCGCGCAAGCCTCCCTCCGGCCGTCCACCACCGGGCAAGCACCACAGCAACCACAGCACGCCACCGAAGCTGAGCCAGAAGCCAGCCACCAGCACCGACAGCGGTGCGACCAGCAGGGTGGCGAATGCGGCCAGTGCCAGCGACTGGCCCCAGGCCATGCGCCGTCGGCCGCATCGCGCCAACGCCACCACCACGATCATCAAGGCCGTGCGTACCGTGGGCAGCGCCAGCCCCGCCACCAGCGCATAGCACGCTGCCCCGACTGCCGCAGCCAGCGCCACCGCGATAGGCCGCGGCAACAGCATCGGCAGCAGGCGGGTACATCGCCACAGCAGGCTGGCCATCAGCGCGACGCCGCCCGCCACCAGGCCCACGTGGAAGCCGGAGATGGCGATCAGATGGGTCAGGCCCAGCGCCCGCAGCTGCTCCCAGTCTGTGTCGGACAAGCCGCGTGTATCGCCAAGCGCCAAGGCAGCGATGAAGCGCGATGTCGGCCGCTGCAATGCCGCGCTGATGCGCGCGGACATCCGCTCGCGCCAGGCACCCAGCCCTGTGGACGGCGCGATCTCGCGCGCATTGCCGCCATCGCGCACGGACCCGGTTGCGGTGATGCCCAGCAGCAAGGCATGTCGTTCGCCATCGAACCCGCCGGGGTTGATCCGGCTGCGAGGTGCACGCAGGCGCAACGGCAGCTGCCAGCGCGATCCTGCCTGCACGCTGCGGCGTTTTTCCTCCGCTGCCGGTTGCGTGGAGGGACGTGCCGAAGGCCGCGCGAACGGCGCGCTCCAGTAGACCTGCACCCGCCGCCCGCGCAATGCGACCGGCAGCTCAGGGTTGTCTGCGATGCGAAGCAGAAAGCGGCTGTACGTGGGGTGGTGCTCAGGCAGATCGATGACGGTGCCGGTCAGCAGCTGGTCACGGGGCGGATCCAGTGGCGGCAGCTGCGCGGTCAAGGCCCAGTGGCCATGAACGGCCGCCCAGCCGCAGCCGATCAGCAGCATGCCCAACCATCGACCGCGCCAGCGCAGCAGCCAGAGCAGCAGGCCCACCGCGCATCCCGTCCAGGCGGCGGCGACGGGAGGCAGCGCCGGCAGCTGGCAGCATGCCGTGGCGCCGGCCACCAGTGCCGCCGCGCTGGACGTGCCCAACAGGCCCGGCGGCACGACGAGATGATCGCGGACCTGTCCCCCCATGCCGCCAGCATCGCGCGGCCGGTCGCCGGCTCATATCGGCGCAGTGCCCGATCGCCTGTCGGGGGATCAGTCGGGTCGGCGCACTGTGCGGTGGAAGGCGATGCGGAAACTGGCACCGCCTCCCGGCGCCTCGCCCACCGAGACGGTTCCCTCATGGTGCTGGACGATTTCCTTCACCAGATGCAGGCCCAGCCCACTGCCACCGCCAGCGGCACGCAGCCGATGGAACGGCTCGAAAATAGCCTGGCGATCATTCTCCGGCACACCGGCACCCTGGTCCGATACTTCCAGCGTCCCACGGCTGTCCAGGCTCACGCTGATGGCGCCGCGCCCCCCGCCGTGCACGATGGCGTTGTGCACCAGGTTGGCGAGCACACGCCCCAGCGCGATGCCATCACCGACGATCCACACCGGCTGTTCCGGTGCATCCACCTCGAAGCTGTAGCCCGCACCGATCACCAACGGCGCCAGTTCCGCCGCGGCCGTGCGCGCCAGCATCGCCAGATCGAGTGGCTGCAGTTTTTCCACGCTGCGGTCCAGGCGCTGCAGATCGAGCAGATGCTCAGCCACATTGCCCAGCCGCGCCACGTCGTTGAGCAGTTGCGCCTTCAGTGCGCCTTGCGGCAGCTGCGACAGGCGCGCCTGCACCACGGCGATCGGCACCCGCAGCTCATGGGCCGCATCTGCCAGGAACTTGTCACGGGCGGCATAGCCCTGCTGGACTTTGCCGATGGCATCGTTGAACGCACTGACCAGCGGCGCGATCTCGCTGCTGACCATCTGCGTATCCAGCCGTGCGCCTGCCTTGCCGATATCCAGCTGCTTGGCCTGCTGGGCGAGACGGCGCACACCGCGCATCGCACGGTGGATCACCAGCGGCATGACCAGCAGAGTCACCACGATGAGCGGCAGGAAAAACCACGGTCCGATCAGCCGCAGCACGAGCAGCGCGCCCTCCCACATGCCGCCCTTGGGCTGCCCGCCGACCATGACCGTCAGCCGTCGGCCGTTCTCCTTGCTGATCATGATGCGGGCCGCATCCAGGTAGGGCGGCGTCAGCGATCCCAGCTCGCTGTAGCCCACCCGCTCCAGGCGGGAAAGCAGTTCGCGATGGATCTCCGGCACCGCGCCCTCGGACAGGCGGTTGCCACGTTCGTCCACCGCCACGAACCACAGGTTGCCGCCAGCGCGTGCATTGAGCGCGTCCCAGCGCGCACGGTCCAAGGTGATCGCCGTGCCATCCCCGTGCAGCGCTTCCACCACATCGTCGGAGATGAACATGTCCATCTGCACCGAATCCTGATCACCCCAGGTCAGGATCAACGCCATCACCGCGATGAGCACGGTGAACACCTGCGCCAGGCACACGCGCCACGCCAGGCCCAGGGAAATAGAGCGGATATCGGTGTTCATCCTCATACCTCGGCCAACAGGTAACCCACGCCGCGGATCACATGGATTTCCACGCGCGCCCCCGCCTGCTGCAGCGCCTTGCGCAACTTGGAGATATGCGCGTCCAGTGCGTTGGACTGGATGTCATCGTCAAAACCGTACACCGCCTCTTCCAGCGCGCTGCGCGTGACCGTGCGCCCCTGGCGCAGGGCCAGTGCCTGCAGCACCAGCACCTGCCTGCGCGGCAAGGGAAGCGCATGGCCTTCCACGTCGGCCTGCAGGGATTCGAAATCGAAGGTCAGGTTGGCCAGCCTCAGCACCGGCGCCACCATCTCGCTCGGTCGCCGCGCAACAGCGCGTATGCGCGCCATCAGCTCCTCGATGGCAACCGGTTTGACCAGGTAATCGTCCGCGCCCACGTCCAGGCCTTCCACCTTGTCGCTGAGACTGCCTTTCGCGGTGAGCATGATGACCGGGATGTTGGGACGCAGGGCGCGCGCCACCGCGACGAAATCCGCACCGTCGCCGTCGGGCAACTGGCGGTCCAGCAGCACCAGTTGGTGCACCGGCTCGCGCAGCGCGGCCGTCGCGGCGGCCAACGTATCCACGGCATCGGCGACCACGCCCTGCCGTTCCAGCCCTGACTGCAGCGCACGGGACAGATCAGGGTCGTCTTCAACCAGCAGGATGCGCATGGGGAACCGGTAGGCCAGGGAGGAACAGCGTGGATGATAAGCCCCCCGGCCGCCGCGCAATGTTCCGACAATGTTGATGTCGCATCGTGCACGGACCGCTTCTGTATCGAGCCGAACGACGCCATGGATGCCTCCCCCTCCCCGGCCAGCCCTGCGCCCGCCCTGCTCTCCCCTTCTCACGATCCGCGGGTCGTGCTGATGGCTCCGGACCTGGACAGCGCCGAACGCGCGTACCTGGGCCTGCTGCCGGATCGCGATCACGTGGATGCGCTTGCCCGCCATGCCATCAGCCATGCGCGCAACACACCCGGTAGCGGCTATGCGTTGTCGCTGACGTTGGTCGGCATGCGCCTGCAGGAATTCAAGATGGGCGAAGCGTGCGCGACAACCTGTCGGCAGGATTCACTGCACAGCTTGCGCCAGGCGTTTGCTGCGGGGTGAGGTCCATGCGGTCGGAGGGTTTTCGCGAAGCGAAGACGCTTTGATCCAAGTGCGAGCTGCCTCATGCGCGCACATCGCGCGGGTCGCGTGGAAGTTCCGAAGCTTGACGGCCAGCGGCCGTCACTACCGGATGCGGGCGACCTGTCGGGACTCACTCCAGGAATCCACGCACACAAAAAAGCCAGCGCGATGGCTGGCTTTTTTCGTTATCCACTTCGTTGGAAGTGGTGGGCGGTACAGGGTTCGAACCTGTGACCCCTACCATGTCAAGGTAGTGCTCTACCGCTGAGCTAACCGCCCGTTTGTTGCGTCCTGACCCGTTGCGATTGCGTCGGGGCAGGCCGCGTATATTACGGAGGAGACCGGGGTTGTGCAACACTTTTGTGAAGAATCTTCGAAAGAGGGGATTGCGCGCGCTTTCGGGGATTCCGCCGAGCGTGGCTCGGCGCTACGCGTGCCCGCTTCAGGCCAGGCTGGCTTCTTTCAGGCGCTTGATGAGGTCGCGCACGCGGCCGGCCTCCTCGAACTCCAGGTCCTTGGCGTGCTGGTACATCCGCTGTTCCAGTGCCTTCATCCGCGTTGCCACCTGGGAGGGCGACAGCGTGGCGTAATCGGCCCCCTCTTCTGCCAGTTCCACCGCACCGATCTTGCCGGCCTTGCCCTTCCCCTTCCGCGATCCCTTGTCGTAGGGGTCAGAGCGCGCGCCCTCCAGCACGTCCACGATCGGGCGGGCGACTGACTTGGGCACGATGCCGTGCTCTTCGTTGTACTCGACCTGCTTGGCCCGGCGCCGGTCGGTCTCATCGATCGCCGCCTGCATCGACCGCGTCATCCGGTCCGCATACAGGATCGCTTTGCCGCGCACGTTGCGTGCCGCGCGGCCGATGGTCTGGATCAGCGAACCGGTTGAACGCAGGAAACCTTCCTTGTCCGCATCCAGGATCGCCACCAACGACACCTCCGGCATGTCCAGGCCTTCGCGCAGCAGGTTGATGCCCACCAGCACGTCGAACTTGCCCAGCCGCAGGTCGCGGATGATCTCCACCCGCTCCACGGTCTCGATGTCCGAATGCAGGTAACGCACGCGGATGCCGTGCTCGCTCAGGTACTCGGTGAGGTTCTCGGCCATGCGTTTGGTCAGGGTGGTGACCAGCACGCGGTCGCCCATCTTGATCCGTTCGTTGGCCTCGCTCATCAGGTCGTCCACCTGCGTGCCGACCGGGCGGATTTCCACGATCGGATCGATCAGGCCGGTGGGGCGCACCACCAGTTCCGCCATGTCCTCGCCTGCTTCGCGGTATTCATACGGACCAGGCGTGGCCGACACGTAGATCGCACGCGGGCAACGCTGTTCCCATTCTTCGAAACGCAGCGGCCGATTGTCCAGCGCCGAGGGCAGGCGGAAACCGAATTCGACCAGCGTCTCCTTGCGCGAACGGTCGCCCTTGTACATCGCGCCGATCTGCGGAATCGTCACGTGCGATTCGTCGATCACCAGCAGCGCGTCCGGCGGCAGGTAATCAAACAGGGTCGGCGGCGGCGAGCCGGCAGGCTTGCCGGTCAGGTGACGCGAGTAGTTTTCGATGCCGTTGCAGAACCCGACCTCGGCCATCATCTCGATGTCGAACTGGGTGCGCTGCGCCAGTCGCTGCGCTTCCACCAGCTTGTTCTCTGCGTACAACTGGTCCAGCCGTTCCTTCAGCTCTACCTTGATCGTCTCTACAGCGCCCAGCACCCGTTCGCGCGTGGTGGCGTAGTGGGTCTTCGGGTACACGGTGAAGCGCATCATGTTGCGCAGTGTTTCGCCGGTCAGCGGGTCGAACAGCGTGATCTTTTCCACTTCCCCGTCAAACAGCTCGATGCGCAGGGCCTCGCTGTCCGACTCGGCCGGGAACACGTCGATCACTTCGCCGCGTACACGGAACGTACCGCGATGCAGCTCGTACTCGTTGCGCGTGTACTGCAACTGGGTCAGGTGGTTGATCAGGTCGCGCTGGTCGATCCGCTCGCCCTTGGACAGGATCAAGCGCAGCGACAGGTAATCTTCGGGCGCACCGAGGCCGTAGATGGCCGACACGGTCGCCACCACCAGCGCATCCGGGCGCGACAGCAGGGTCTTGGTCGCGGCCAGGCGCATCTGCTCGATGTGCTCGTTGATCGAACTGTCCTTCTCGATGAAGGTGTCCGACGAGGGCACGTAGGCCTCGGGCTGGTAGTAGTCGTAGTAGCTGACGAAGTATTCCACCGCGTTGTGCGGGAAGAACGCCTTGAACTCACCGTACAACTGCGCGGCCAGCGTCTTGTTCGGCGCCATGATCAGCGTCGGCTTCTGGATGCGGTCGATGACGTTGGCGATGGTGTACGTCTTGCCCGAGCCGGTCACGCCCAGCAGGGTCTGCTTGGCCACGCCGGCTTCGAAGTTGCTGGTCAGCTTCTCGATCGCATTCGGCTGGTCGCCAGCCGGCGAATACGGCGATACGAGTTGGAAACGGTCGCTCATGGGGCTGCCGGGTCAGGGGGGGACCAGTATAGCGGGGGGGTTGGTGACGGCCGGTTGAGGGGATGCCGGAGGCCTTTGGCCCGGGTCAGCCGACGGCCTGTGCCGCGCAGGGGGGCGATGCTGGGCCCAGCCCCACCCCAACCGGAGACCCTCCGATGCCCCGGCCCCGACGCACCGCAGGATCGGCCTCCGGACTCACGCTGCTGGAAATGCTGATCGTTGTCGCCCTGTTGGCGATCAGTTGTTTCTTTGCAGTACCCGGGTTCATCAAGATGCTGGACAACCAACGTGCCGACGCCCTGCGCATGCAGTTGATGTCCGTGCTGGCCAGCGCACGAAACACCGCGATCACGCGTCGACGTTATGTCGAAGTGTGCCCCAGCAGCGACGGGGTGACCTGCGGAGCGCAATGGGCGCACGGCTGGCTGCTGTATGTCGTCGAATCATCTAAAACGCCACGGCGCCGGCCCAGCGTGCCGATCCTGCTGGTGGAGCAACGTCCGCGCAGTGCCCTGCAGGTCCATCACGACAACTCGCGTCCTGCATTCAGATTCAGGCCGGACGGAAGAAGCGCCGGGCTTAACCAGACACTGAGCATCTGCGTCGGCGACCGCACTACCAGCAAGATCGTAGTCAGCATCCCCGGGCGCTTGCGCGGCCATCGGGTGCGTACACGCTGGCCCCTGCCGTGCGGCATGAAGGAGCCGAAAGAATAGCAAAAAGCCGCGATTTCTCGCGGCTTTTCGTGAAACTGGCGCCCGAAGTTGGACTCGAACCAACGACCCCCTGATTAACAGTCAAGTGCTCTAACCGGCTGAGCTATTCGGGCGGGGAGGCGTATTCTAAACACCTGTTTCCGCCGTTGCAATACCGATCAGTGGCCGGCGTCGAGGCGCCACTTCCTTCTGCCGACGTGCTTACCAGCATTCGGACAGCGCGATCTTCGCTGTCTTCACGTTCGCTTGGTTGACCGACAGGTTGCCGCACTTGTCGTTGGCCTGCTCATTGGCAGCGGTAGCCGTCAATTTGAAGGTGGACCGTGCGGTGTCCATGCTGAGGTTGTAGGCCGCCGTCCCTCCTTCCCGGGGCGAGTTGACCGTCGCGCTGCCGCCGGGGAACTTGAAACCGACATACGTGTTGTTGACCGTATGGAAACGCTCGGCCAACGCGGCGTACTCGACCAGATCGGCCTTTGCCTGGGCACGCCGTGACTTGCGGACGTACTCGTTGTAGCTGGGCAATGCGATCACCGCCAGGATGGCAACAACAGCGACCACGATCATCAATTCGATAAGGGTGAAGCCGCGTATCGAGCGGGCCTTGGATGGGAAAGGCATGATGCTCCCGCTAAGGGTGGATGAATGATCACGGTAAGTCACTGGACCTGCCTCCACGACTGACGGCCGCACGGATAGGGAAGATACATCGGCGGCGCACCCGCGACGCTGATCTGCATCGTACACGCCGAGCCCGGAGGCGGCGGTGCGGCGTTTGCATCCTTCTCCGGCGGCGTGAGGCGCGGAACAACGGCCGTTGTCACATCGCGAACCGGTGCGTTGCCGCCTGTTGCCAATGGGACGGCGGCCGTTCCGGCACCTGGGCTCTTACCATCTGGCGTGCCCAACCTGACCTGGTCCAGCGCGCCTGCACCGGTGCGTGTGTTCAGGCCGAACAGCCAGTTCGAACCATCCACGGAGCAGCCCACGGTCTGATTGGGTACATAGGTGGGAATGAACACAGTACCGGACGTCACTGCTGGATTACCTACCGCACGCTCACCTGCCGGCAATGCGACCGTCCAGCCCCGACTGTTCTGCGGTGGAGTGCCGGTGGACAGTCGGCGTACACCGTCCGACGTGGTCAGGGTGATGGCCGTAAGGTTCGCTGCCGTCAGCGTGGTCGCCGGCTGGCCCGTTGAAATGTCGTTCACCCCGTACAGTCCCTGCACGCTCCTGTCCTGGCCATCTTCTTTGTAGGAGAAGCTGCCCGTACCGAAGAACAGCATCACGCCCCCGGATGCACCCGCCGTGGCGGTCAGGCCCCCGGTTATCGGCTGACGGTAGGTCTTCGTGTCGGTATCAACACTGGTTCGGGTAGTGAACAAGGGACGTGCCGGCGCGGTGGTGTTACGCAGGTCGAACTTCCAGATCGCGCCCTTCTGATCGGCGGCGTACACCGTGTCGGCAAATCCATCGCGCGCACGACCGGTTTGATCGGTGCCACCCCAGCGATCTACCACGACGATGTTGCCGAGCCCGTTGTTACCGGCGGGCAGGTTCTGCCCGGTTTCTTCGGCAATGCGCACGCTGACGGTGGGTGTGCGGTTCTTGGCCATGTCCACGATGAACAGAGCGGCCTTGCCACTCTTGCTTTCAAACCCGTTGCCGAAGATGGCCTTGAAGCTGATGTCCCCGTTGGCCGCCTTGACCGGCACGATCACTGGCTTGCCCAGCACATGGCCGATGTTGTCACGGACAACCTGGTCCAGCCTGGCATCGAAATCGTTGAGCTCCCAGAGCAGCTTGGTCTCGTTGAAGGTACCGGGATCGGTGACATCCAGGGCGAAGACGCTGCGCCCACCGGCGCCCGACGTGCCTACCAGGGCGGTATTCCAGTTGGTACCCGTATACGTATCACCCACCACGACCGGACCATCGACGAAATAGCGATGATCGAAGCGCTGGTTGTTGCCACTCTGTGCGTCATACGGAAGCAGCAGGTTGCCCATGTGCCCCAGTGCGGTCGAGGGGACATAACCGAACAGCTCCTTGCCGCCATTGGCGTCCATCCGCCCGTTGGCGCCCATGCCACCATCGAAGGCATGCAGCATGCCGTCGTTACCACCTGCATAGACCATGAAGCGGCGGTTTGCACGCTTGTTCGTCAGGTAGGTCGCATAGCTCGTTCCCATCGTCGACGGCAGCGCCCGATAACCGAAATCATCGGTCGGAGCGGTCATCACCGGGGTGGAGTTGATGATGTCGCCCAGTACCGTGGTGCGATCACGCAACGTGCCGCCGTTGCGCAGCTCCGTACTCGTATTGCCCAGCAAGTACGACACAGCGGTCGCCTTGTCGCCTGCAAGCCCCCTGATCTCATCCACGCTGCAGATGGCCATGCCGGGATACAGCCCAGCAGGCTTGCTGCAGAGATTATCCAGCTCGACATTGGTGCTGTCGAAGCGCAGCGCGGCGCCATTTCTCCAGAACCACACGTTACGCGCGCCGGGCGCGGGCATCTTCGTGGAAGCTTCCCATGCCAAGGTCGAAGTGATGCCGCGGGTCTGTTCATCCACGCTCAGCGTGTACGCAGACAATCGGCTGTACCAGTCGGTACCGTTGTTGGTGGCCTCATAGAACGGCTCGACAGCCAGTGAGCCAACACCGACACGCGCACCGGTCAACGACCGGGTGCCCGATGGCGTCGCGCCCTGGGATACATTGCTGATGATGCGGCGCATGGCTTGGGTGATGTCACCCGCCTTGGTGGCGTTGACCATCTCACCGCGCGTGTACAGCACTGCCTCCCAGAGTTCATCCACCGCGGCCGGCACGAGATTCTGCGGGCCACTGTCGAACGTGGGCCGATTGACGTAGGGGTCCGGACTGAGGATCCACGGCTTGGTCGCGTTGGGCAGGTAAGTCACGCCGAACTGTTCGCCCAGCGTCCCCAACACCACACCGTAGAAGTTCATGTGCAGGTTGGTCTTGCAGTCAAGCGAGGGGCTGGGGTTCGCACCCTTGCACTCCTGCGGCACAGGCACGGAGTAGCTGTCGATGCTGGGCACCAGGGAATTGTCGTAGAACGGCGCAACGCTGCCCCGCATGCGCGGTGTCTGTGCGTTAGTGCCCTCATTGATGTAGCCATCGGTAAAGAGCATGCCGGCGTTCTTCTGGCATGACAGCAGGATTGGTGGATTCGGGTCAGACCCACTTCTCACGCGCTGGAACTGTGCGCCCAGATGTGCGGCGGCTGATCGATTGGGCGTACTGCCGCTCGCCGTCATGTTCCGCTGGATGTCGTAGATGAGCGCCTTCTTCTCGGTCTCCACGCTCATGTCATACATCTTCGCCGTGTTGCGGCCATTGATGCGGAACCATCCAGCACGCAGATTCGTACTTTCCTGCAAGGCATTGCTCGCGCCACCGATCAACGCTTCACGGCGGGTGCGATAGAAACTGAACCAGTTGGCGAAGTTCTGCATCGCCGCGTTGTACTGTGCAGTCGTGTCGAAATTCCCAGGCTTGATCTCGTACTTGTAGATCGTCCCTGGGCGTCCGTGCGTGGGGTTGTTCAGGCTGAGCACGGCCGACGACTTGTAGCCGTAGTCCGCCGGGAGCGTCCTGCTGTCGGTCAGGTAGAACGTCGCCGGGAAGAAGGAAACGCCCGCTTCGCAGCTGCGCGGCACATTGGCTGAAACGTCGTTGGCGGAGACCGTGAATGCCGTGGTGACGATGCTGAAGCCATCGATCGCACTGGCCACGCTGTTGGAGCTCTTCGCGCCGCACCGACCCGTTTCGATCACGGTGTTGACCGGCACGACCATCCCGCGACGGAACGTGAAGCGCCGCCCTGTACCCGTCACCGAGATGTTCTGCGTCAGGTTTACCCGGGTTGTGATCAACGAGGGGCTACCCGCTGGGCGGGGGTCAACCGGTGCGTCAATCGGATTGATGGTGAGGAAATCGGCTTTGGTCGGATCGGCCGAGCCATTCTTCCAAGCGGGATACGTATCGCGTGGATCGAAGTATCCGGTGTTCACATCCGCCGAGCGGGCAAAGCCATAGCTGTCCAGCGGCGGGAGTGCGGAATCGTTGCCACGCCCGAAACCGGGAAAGTTGTAGTAGTAGTTTTCGCCGTTGTTGCCGTTGTCGCCGAAGCCGTGCGGCCTGCCGGTCCGCGTATTGTAGAAGCCGGTGGCATAGGTATTGGTCCCCGGATCATCCACCCAGCGGAACACGCCGTCGCGGGTATTGTTCAGCATTTCCCAGAGCATCGAGCCGGAGTCATCCAGCGCCATGAGGAACGCCGGCGGCACCGCTACCTGGATGTTCAGCGGGGCCTGCGTCAGCGTGCCTTGGCCCTGTCGCGCCATGAGGCTGTAAGTCACCCAACTGCCTGCCACCACCACGCCTACCGAGGCCGCGGCCAACCAACGTTTCCTGCGCAAAGCCATGGCCCGCGTCCTCAGAGTTTGAATACAGTGTCGATGACCACGGCCGATGTGGCCGCGTCTTTGTCGTCGGTGGCAAATCCAGTGATCTGGAAAACCGGCGTGGCTTCGTCCAGCGGCGTGCCCATGTCCAGCGCAGCTTCACCGACGATGCATGAGTCGATCTGACGCACTTTCACTGCAGGCGAGGTTTCGTCCACCCGCGCGGCTGCCCACACCATCGGATCGAATCCGTCGTCGCAATTGCGCGCGATATCTGCCGCTTGCAGCAGACTGCCGCTGGCAACCGGTTGCCGGTTTGAAATCGCTTCGGCGGTTTGTTCGGCCGCGCGCACCACCCCTTCACTGTTCTGGAACGCACGGTTGGCGGCACGGTAATTGGACGCCATTTTTTCCTGCATGCTAGCCACCTGCATGCCGGCAATGCCCAGTAGCGCCATCAGGATCAACATGATCAGAGCGACATACAGCACCGCGCCACGCTGGGCGGCAGCGGAGCGGAAACGGGGTTGGCGGATGGGCGAAGGGCTCATGTCAGTTCCCGAACAGGCGATTGCGCAATGCGATGGTCACTTCATAGCTGGTGCGATAACGGCCGTCGTTGTTGGTTGCGTTGTCGAACGAAACACCCAGTGCGCTGACCGGGTCGACCGGCTGCTCCGAAGACGACGGCATGGGGCTGACAGCAAGCAGCCCCACCTTTACCTGCCCCACGCGCAGCCACTGCGCTGCGACTGTCGGCCCTGTTCCCGTGCCGATGGTGCTGGCATCCGCCACGTCCGTAATATTGCCGGCCGGGGGGGTGGCGGTGGAAATTGCCGTCGTGGTATCAAGTCCGTACAGCAGCTGAAGGCTCTGGATGCCTTCCACCACTTCTTCGTTGGTGCCGTAGGTCCCGGTCTCCCTAGCGCGCGCACGCCGCAGTCCGGGCAGGCCGGTCTCGGGGTTGTTGCCCACGTAGTAGACCAGCGACTCGGCTCGGTACAGCATGGTTTGTCCCGTCGGCTGCGAGGTGTACCGCGTGAGATCCACCCCCGTCGCAGTGACTGTCCCGGTACCGAGCGTGCCTTGGAAAATGTCTGCATGGCTGCAGTCGGCGATACCGAACAGCTTGGGCGAGGTGACACCGCCGGCGGTGACCCTGGCGAGACGGGTCGCCTCCATCGTCAGTGTCGAATTCCCGGAGCTGAGAGAAATCTGATTGACGGGCACGCCTTCAGCGGAAAGATAACGGAGCACCAGGATGTCACTGCCACCGACCGGGGCCGGGCCAAGCCCAGCCAGGCCAGCGGGCAGGTTGGCCGGCGGCTGCCAGGCATCACCCAGCTTCAGTTTGTTTCCAGGCTTGCTGCCGGGGGCTTCATAGCCCTGGATGGAGACGCCGAAATCAAGCGGTGACCCGCTGCCCGCCGCAACGCCAAGATGGCTGACCGGATCCCCCATCCCTTTGACGATATGTGCCTGGTCGTTCACGCAGCCCATGTGGCCCGCCATCCGGATGTCTCGCTCCAGGAAATCGAGCGCGAACCGCGCATTTTCCTGGGTACGTGACACGCCCTCCGACAGCCTGGAGGCGGTCTGCGAGGCGGCAAATATCTGGATCACGCCCAGCATGAGGATCAGGCCGATCACCATCGCGATCATCAGCTCGACCAGCGACACGCCCTGCTGATGGCGCAGGCCTTTGGACAGACGGCTGCTCACAGGTGGGTCTCCAGTGCGAACGTCGTAGCCGTGTCCGGCGCATCCCGATTCCAGCGCTGGTCACCCCAGGTAACGGCCACGCTGACTGCGCCGTTGGCGTAGGTCACCGTCGCGCCTGCATCGTCACCGAGCGCCTTGACCACCTGGCACTGCCAAGCGGTGATCTTCTGCGCAACGGTCACCACACCGACGTCAGGTGCGCAGATCTTCGCGGCCTGCTTGCTGCCGGGCGTGAAGCTCGCGTTGGCGTACCAGGCTGCCTGATAGCGGTTGGCCCGCATCTGCTCTGTCAGGTCGTAGGCCAGATTCGTGGCCTGAGTACGGTAATTGGCACTCTGGACGAAGCGGACATTCATGGTCTGCAGCAGCGCGAAGCCAAGCAGACCGAAGCCGAGTACCAACACGGCGATCAACACCTCAAGCAGGCTGAAACCGCTCTGTCGCCGCGGTGATCTGAACGCTTTCATCAGCACTCCTCCTTGACGCTGCTCACTTGGCCAGAGGCGTTTACCGTGAACACGCGTTGCTGTTGCACATTAGGGCTGCAGGTGGACGGCTTCATGGTGATCTGCTGATCGGTGCTGGCACGCCGACGCCCCCGGCCGTCAAAGGAAATGCCCGCATCGGGCCCGGTAACGACCAGCTTGTCATTGCTGGTCACGAACCGCAGCGCGACTTCGCTGGCACCCTTTGATCCGTCACCGTTGGTATCGGCATACGCCAACGCACCGCTGCCCCAGCTACCACTGCAGGTGGCGCCGTCGGTGCTGGCGCATACCCCGCCCCCTCGTCCGCTGCGGATAGCCTCGCTGCGGGCCAGATTAAGCAGGCCGATCAATTCGTTGTGCGCAGCAGCGACCCGGCTTGAGCGGATCGTGCTTTCGAAGCTCGGGAAAGCAATCCCCGCGAGGATCGCAACCACGGCAACGGTCACCATCAATTCCAGCAGCGTGAAGCCCTTGATGCGGCGTAAAGACATGGAACGCTCCCCAGCGTGATGGCTGCACGATGGGCCCCGCGCCTGCCGCGCGCAAGCGGCGGCAGGACGAACGGTCATTCCGGGCGATGGGCGTCAAAAGTTCGGCACCACGGACCCCCGGTAGCGCCGAGCCACGCTCGGCGAGCGCAGCGGCAACCTCCGCGGGGCCGGAACCCATCCGCATCACGGACGGGATCCGCCCCTTCCCCTGCCCTCAGGTCACGACCTGGTAGCAGGGCTTGTACTCACCGGAGATCTTCATCCGGCGCTGGTCGACGAAAGCGCGCAGCAGCGCGTCCAGGGCCTGCATCATGTCGGCGTCGCCATGGATCTGGAACGGGCCGAACTCCTCGATGCGGCGCATGCCGTCTTCTTTCACGTTGCCGGCAACGATGCCGGAGAACGCGCGCCGCAGGTCGGCCGCCAGCGCATGCGGGGCCCGGCCGTGGTGCAGGTCCAGGCCGGCCATCGCCTCGTGCGTGGGCACGAACGGCTGCTGGTAGTCCCACGGAATCTCGATGGACCAGTTGAAGAAGAACGAATCCTTCTGCGCCAGACGGTGCTCACGCACCTGCTTGATGCCGGCCCACATGCGCCGTGCCACCGCCGATGGGTCGCCGATGATGATCTCGTAGCGCTCCGCCGCCGCATCGCCCAGGGTCAGGCGGATGAAGCGATCGATCTGCTCGAAATACGGCGCGGCCATCGCCGGGCCGGTCAGGATCAGCGGGAACGGCAGATCCTTGTTTTCCTCACGCAGCAGGATGCCCAGCAGGTACAGGATCTCTTCGGCCGTGCCGACGCCGCCGGCAAACACGATGATGCCGTGGCCGATGCGGACGAACGCTTCCAGCCGCTTTTCGATATCCGGCATGATCACCAGATGGTTGACGATCGGATTCGGCGACTCGGCGGCGATGATGCCCGGCTCGGTCAGGCCGATGTAGCGCGTCACGCTGCGGCGCTGCTTGGCGTGGGCGATGGTGGCGCCCTTCATCGGCCCCTTCATCGCGCCCGGGCCACAGCCGGTGCAGATGTCCAGGCCACGCAGGCCCAGCTCATAGCCGACCTGCTTGGTGTACAGGTACTCGTCGCGGCCGATCGAGTGGCCGCCCCAGCAGACCACCAGGTTCGGGTCGCCCGGATTGAGGATGCGCGCATTGCGCAGCAGCCCGAACACCGCATTGGTGATGCCATCGGACGATTCCAGCTCGGCCGCGTAGGCCGGGCCCATCTCGATGGCCATGTACGCCAGGTCCCGCACAACGGCGAACAGCAGCTCGGCGACGCCGCGGATGATCTCGCCATCGACGAAGGCCATCGCCGGCGCATTGGCCAGGTCGATGCGGACGCCGCGGTCCTGCTGCGCCACCTGGATATCGAAATCCGGGTACAGATCACGCGCCGCGCGCGGATCGTCCGAGGCGCTGCCACTGGTCAGCACGGCCAGCGCGCAACGGCGCAACAGCTCATGCATGCCACCGATGGAGGCATCGCGCAGGCGCGCCACTTCGGCGCGCGACAGCACATCCAGCCCACCGCGCGGGTAGATCCGCGCGTCCTGCACCGGCAACGTACGTGCCGGCGTTTCAATCTTCGTGGTCATGTCCAACGTTTCGCTTCCTCAAGGTTTCCGACTTTAGCGCTGCCCCCTTAAAAAGCAAAACGGCCGGGAAACCCGACCGTTGGATAGGCGTCGCCAGCGTCCCCGGAGGTCGCGGCAGCGGCTTTCACCGCATACGTGGGTCGATGCTACGCCTGCGCGGTGGGCTCCACAAGCCCTGCCGCCGACAAAAGAAAACGGCCGGGTTGCCCCGGCCGTTCTCCGTTACAGCAGGTACACGCTACCGCTTAGAACTGGTAACGGAAGCCCAACTGCAGCGACCACTGCGAGACACCGGCGTCGAAGCCGTCGGCATCCTGGTTGGCCACGCTCGGCTTGTCAGCGCCGGTGTAGTTGTAGACGTACTTGTCGTTATAGATGCCCTGCAGGGTGGCAACACGGCTGTTGGCGAAGAAGCCGTAGTCGTAGATGTTGCCCCAATCCTTGTTCAGCAGGTTGCCCACGTTCTGCACGTCAAGCCAGATTTCCGACTTGTGGCCCTTCATGAAGCCCGGCAGCTGCTGGCTGATACGGATGTCGAAGGTATTGATCCAGCCACTGCGGAACTTGTTTGCCGGGGCCGAGCCACCTGCGTACTTGGCTAGGTCCGGGTTCGCTGCCAGCCAGTCGAAGAAGCTCTTCTCCATGGCCGCATCCGGCGTGAACGTGCCGTTGGCATTGAGCGCGCCGAACAGCACGTCGCCACGATTCGGCACGTAGAACAGGTCGTTACCGTTGCGGCCATCGCCATTGGCGTCGTTCGCATAGATGTAGCTGAACGGACGACCGCTGCGACCTTCATACACCAGGCCGACCTTGGTTTCGTAGTCGCCGAAGAACTTGTGCTTCCAGTTCAGGCTGCCCGAGAAGCGGTCACGGATCTGGTAACGCGAGGTGTTCAGCAGCTCTTCGTTTGCGTTGGTGGCGTACTGGTAACCCCAGCCCGAGCTCGCGGTGGAGCTGGTCAGGCTGCCGACTTCTTCTGCGTCGGTGTAGGTGTAGGCCAGGCTGTAGGACCAATCGCTGTCCGGCGCCCACGGCTTGCTCAGCGACACGGTGAACTGCGAGGTACGGCCCTGGTCGGTGTTGTCGATCAGGTACACGTTGTCGAAGCCAGCGGCGGTGCCGAAGCGGGCGCTGCCGGTGTTCCACGGCAGGCCGACACGGGCCGGGTTGTAGTACAGCGTGCGACCATCCGGGCCGACCAGGTTGCCACTGCCCAGGTTCAGATGCTGGTAATACAGGCCATCCTTGACCTTGGTGACCAGCAGCTCGGCCGAGGCGACCAGACCGTTCCACGGCAGCTCGTGATCCAACGCCAGGTTGGCCTTGTAGATCGACGGCAGCTTGAAGTCCTGGCCGACGAAGTTGACGTTCTGGCGCGCCGAGCCCGGGGTGGTCGGGACAGGCTGGTTGTTCTTGTCCGCACTGAACGGCAGGGCCGGATTGAAGCCGCCGGTCAGGTTGTACGAGGTGTAGTTGAAGCCGGTGGTGGAATAGCTGTTGCTGATCCACACCTGCGGCGAATCACCCTGGAACAGGCCCACGCCGCCACGCAGCTGCGTCGGACGCTCGCTGTCGAAGGTGTAGTTGAAGCCCAGGCGCGGCTGGATCAGGAACTTGCTTTCGAAGACCTTGCTGTTGTCCAGACCGAAGGTGTTCAGGGCGGCCTGGTTGAACTGCGGCGACGGGCTGGTGTCCGGACGATCGGCGCGCACGCCCATGGTCAGGGTCAGGTTGTTGTTGACGTACCAGGTGTCCTGCACGAACAGCGCAAGGTTGCTGTACTCGTAGTCAGCAGCGATCGAACCCGGCGCGGTTTCCTTGGCCAGATTGTAGGTCTGCCAACGGCCGGCGGCGAAGTTGTCCAGGCCGTAGAACGTGTAGGTGCCCCACGAGTTGGCGCCGTAGTAGTTGTAGATGTCGTTGGTGTCATACGACGCACCGAACTTCAGGTCGTGGTCGCCCATCGTCAGGGTACCGGCAGCGTAGTAGTTCCACGCCTTGGTCTCCAGGATGTTGTCCTGCGAGTTCACTTCCGTACCCAGGTACAGCGAATCGCCTTCCGGGGTGGTGGCGTTGCGCGGGAAATAGATGCGGATGCTCGGCGCGTTGGTCGACACTTCACGCACAGCCGAGTACTCGCGGTACGAGGCCTTCAGTTCGGTCGAGAAGTTATCGCTCCAGTCGCTGAACAGCTGGGCGACGTAGCTTTCGTTGGTCTTGACGTGCTGGTACCAGTACGAGCTCAACGACGCGGTGGACGTCGAGTTCATCCCGTTGATACGCAGCTTGTCCTGCTCCAGCTTGCTGTAGCGGAAGTTGGCGCGGTGGTTGTCGTTGATGTTCCAATCGAGCTTGATTGCGTACTCTTCGAGCTCGGTATCGGCATTGCTTTCGATGCCACCGGCGTCGAAGCCATAGACGTCCTGCGCGATCTGCTGCGCACGCGTCACGTCGGCCATCGAGTAGTTTGCGCCCGCCTTGCCCAGCGCGGTGCCGGACAGATCGGCGCCCGGGGCAGCCTGCTTGAACTTCTCGTAGTTGGCGAAGAAGAACAGCTTGTCTTTGACGATCGGACCACCGACGGTCACGCCGTAGGTTTCTTCCTTGGTGAAGCCCTTGAAGGGCTGACCCTCCGGGTTGTCGCCGAACCAGTCGCCGTCACGATAGGTGCCGTAGACCGAACCATGCACTTCGTTGGTACCGGACTTGGTCACCGCATTGACGGTGGCGCCGGCGGCAGCGGCGATGCTGACGTCGTAGTTGGACAGGTTGATGTCCAGGGCTTCGATGGCTTCCATCGCGACCGGCTGGCGACGGGTCGGCATGTTGTTGCCTTCCAGGCCGAAGGTGTCGCTTGCCGACACGCCGTCGATGTTGATCGAGTTGAAGCGCGGATTCTGGCCGCCGGCCGAGATCGAACCCGAGGCGCGGTCAATGAAGGTCACGCGCGGGTCAAGGCGCATCAGGTCCTGGATGTTGCCGCCGATCGACGGCGCCATCTCGATCTGTTCCTGACTGATGTTGGTGCTCGAGCCCATCTTGGTGGTGCTGAAGACTTCCGAGCCACCGCCCACAGCCATGACCTGGACAGCGTCCAGGTTGGTGGCGGCGAGGTCGCCGGCCAGCGTGGCGTTGATGGTGCCGGTCTGGTTCACGCCCAGATAGACGCCATCTTCAGTCTTGGTGCCTTCACCGGGCTTGGTGATCGAGATCGTGTAAGGACCACCCACGCGCAGACCGCGTGCGTTGTAGCGACCAGCCGCATCGGTCGTAGCACGCGAAACGGTGCCGGACTCGGTGTGGGTGATGGTGACTTCTGCGCCTGCAACGGGCGCGCCGGCCGAGGAGACAACCTGACCGCCGACACCGGCAGAGGTGCTCTGGGCAAAGGCGGGGGCGGCGGCGAGCACGGCCATGAGGCCAAGGGTGAGCTTGGACATCCGGAGCGGGTGGTTCATCTAGGGTAGCCTCGATGCGAGTTGGCGATGGCGGAAAAAAAGCGCATCCAGACAGCCTTGCGGGAGGCTGTAAGGACATTTATCTGGGGTTCCCAACCGTGAACGGCAGCTGCCGCAACGGTTAACAATAGATTAACACGGTACGATCTGAATGTGACGGTAGTGCGACAAACGGCGCGCCAACGCAACCCAAACGTGACGTTTTCTTCACTCCCCGTGAAGATATGTACGAATTCGCGTCGTTCTTACCCGTTTACGTCCATGACAAGACCGCGCTGCGTCAAGGCCGAAGGCGACAGCAGGTGCACGGCAGCAGCGGCCGCGAGGTCCGGGGACTGTGCGGCGTCATCCTGGTCCAGCGACCAGGCGCGAGCCCGCAAGGCGGTGCGCATCGGGCCGGGCTGCAGGCCGGACACTCTTACCGGGCCACTCTTGAGTTCATCGTGCAGGGTTGCGATCAGCCCCCTCAGGCCATGCTGGGCTGCGCCGTATCCGCCCCAATAGGCTGCCCCCACCCGCGCGGGATCATCCACGCAGAACACCACGGCGGCATCCTCGCGCTGACGCAGAAGAGGCAGGCAGGCCTGCACCAGCCACGCCGGTGCGGTCAGGGTGACGTGCAACGAGCGCGCGAAGCTGGCCGGATCGGCCAGTCCAAAAGGGGTGAGGCCGGGAAAATCTGCTGCACATACCAGAATGCCATCCAGTCGACCCAGCTCACTGTGCAGGCGGGCCGCCAGTTCGGCGTAGTCATCCGGGCTGGCGCCTTCCAGATCCAGCGGATACAACAGGGGCTCCGGTCCGGCCTGCTGCACCTGCGCATACACTCTATCCAGGCGACGCGGCTTGCGCCCGCACAACACCACCGTCGCACCGGCGCGCGCGCAGGCCACTGCGGCCGTGCTGCCCAGACCGCCGCCAGCCCCGACGACCAGAATCACCCGGCCCTCGAGCGGCCCGCCGTCAGCAGCAGGCGAAGGCGCGGCACTCATGCAACCGAGGCTTCTTCGACGATGCGCTTGAGCTCACCGGCCTCGAACAGCTCCATGACGATGTCGCAGCCGCCGATCAGCTCCCCGTGCATGAACAGCTGCGGAAAAGTCGGCAGGTTGGAGAAACGCGGCAGGTTGGCGCGGATCTCGGGCTCTTCCAGCACATTGACGGTACGCAGTGACACGGCACCGGCGGCCATCAGGGCCTGCACGGCACGGCTGGAGAACCCGCACGTCGGGTATTGCGGGGTACCCTTCATGAACAGCACGAGGGGGTACCGATCAACTTCGGCCTGGATCTGTTGCATCACTGCCACAACCACACTGCCTCCTGGATGGGCGAATCCGACCGCGACGGTCGGCTAGACTTCCCACAGTAGCCACCATTGTAAGCCGATGGAACCGGCCACCGGCATCCCCTTTCCCATCGCAGATCGCATGCCCATAGAACTCACCCCCCTGCCCTACTCCCCCGGCGCCCTGCAGCCGCACCTGTCCGAACGGGCGGTTGCCCTGCAGCACGGGCAGCACCAGCGAGCCTGCGTGGACGCGGTCAACCAGCGGATCATCGGCACCGAATGGGAAGACGCCCCGCTGGAGCGGATCGTCCGTGAAAGCCAGGGTGCGCTGTTCGAGGCGGCCGCCCAGGCCTGGAACCTGCAGTTCCAGTGGCAGTGCCTGCGCCCACGCGGCAGTGGCGACCCGCAAGGGCGGCTGGCCGACCGGGTGAAGCGTCGTTTCGGCGATGTGGCCGGTCTGCGCCATGCTTTCAATGATGCCGCGCTGGGCCTGTTCGGCGCTGGCTGGGCGTGGCTGGTGCTGCATCCGGATGGCAGCTTGGCGATCCAGGTGACCCGCAACGCGGGCACGCCATTGACCAGCCACAGCACCCCACTGCTGGGGTGCAACCTGTGGGAACACGCCTATTACCTGGATTACCAGAATGATCGCGCGCGCTACCTGGAGGCTTGGTGGAAAGCGGCGAACTGGGAGTTCGCCAGCGAGCAGATGCCCGACTGAGGTCGGCGACCGGTAGCGCCGAGCCACGCTCGGCGAGCGCAGCGGAAAGGCTGATTACCCGACAGACGGCCAGCGGCCGTCACTACCCGAGTCCCATAGGAACCCGGTAGCGCCGAGCCACGCTCGGCGAGCGCAGCGGCAAGCGCTGACTACCCGACCTGAAGTCCGGCCGCCGTCACTACCCGAGTCCCATAGGAACCCGGTAGCGCCGAGCCACGCTCGGCGAGCGCAGCGGAAAGGCTGATTACCCGACCTGAAGTCCGGCCGCCGTCACTACCTCGATCAGCGAAGCAGTATGCGCACGGCAGGCTCCACCTGCGCCTGCCGGCCCAGCGCTTCACCTACCTGCTGCAAGGCGCTTGCGAGTGCATCCGCGTCGTCGTCACGCAGCGTGGCGTGGCCCACCTTGCGCCCGTCGCGTGCCTGCTTGCCATAGTCATGCCAATGACCACTGGCCTGCGCCAGCACCGGCAGCGGGTCGGGCATGGCACCGATCCAGTTCAACATGCACGCGTGGCCCAGCATGCGCGTGTCGCCCAGCGGCAGGCCCAGTACGGCGCGCAGGTGGTTCTCGAACTGGGAGGTCTCGCTGCCTTCAATCGTCCAGTGGCCGGAGTTGTGCACGCGCGGCGCCATCTCGTTGGCCAGCAGCTCGCCATCGCGGCAGAACAGCTCCAGCGCGAACACACCGACATACTGCAGATGGTCAGCCAGCGTGCGCGCATACCCGATCGCCGCATCGTGCTCGGCTGCGCTCAGCTGCGCGGGCGCGACGCTGGCGGAGAGCACGCCGTCCACATGCCAGTTACTCGTCACGGGATAAGCGCGGAAGCTGCCATCGACAGCGCGCACGGCGACCACGCTCACTTCGCGCTGGAAGGCGACGAAGCCCTCCAGGATCAATCCCGTGCGATCCACCTGTGCGCCCAGCGCGTCCCACGCGGCATCGATATCGGCCTCGCTGCGCAGACGGAACTGTCCCTTGCCGTCATAGCCCAGGCGACGCGTCTTCAGAATGCACGGCAGGCCGAACTCCGCTGCTCTGGCAGCAAGCTCATCACGACTGCGGATATCGGCGAACGGCGGCAGCGGGATGCCCAACTGCTGGAACAGCGTCTTCTCACTGAGGCGGTCCTGCGCGACGGCCAAAGCCGACGGCGGCGGATACACCGGCACGCGTTCGGCCAGCCACTGCGCACTGTCGGCGGGTACGTTCTCGAAATCGAAGGTGATCACATCGACCTTCGCTGCGAACGCCGCCAGCGCATCGCGGTCGTCGAACGCCGCCACGGTCAACGGTGCCAGCGGTCCGCCGCACGCATCAGCGGCAGGATCGAACAGCTCGAAGCGCAGGCCCATCGGCGCGCCGGCCAGGACCATCATGCGGGCCAGCTGGCCGCCGCCCAGGATGCCAACGGTCTTCGTACTCATTGACGCGGATCATCGTGGGCCATGACATCTTCGGTCTGGCGTGCGCGGAAGGCATCCAGCGCCTCGCCGATGGCGGGCTGATCGCTGGCCAGCATTGCCGCAGCGAACAGCGCCGCATTGGACGCACCGGCGTTGCCGATGGCGAAGGTCGCGACCGGGATACCGGCCGGCATCTGCACGATCGACAGCAGTGAATCCATGCCGTTGAGGGCCTTGGACTGCACCGGCACGCCCAGCACCGGCACCGCGGTCTTGGCCGCGATCATGCCCGGCAGGTGCGCCGCGCCACCGGCGCCGGCGATGATCGCGCGCAGACCGCGCGGACCGGCCTGTTCGGCATAGTCGAACAACACGTCCGGGGTGCGGTGTGCGGATACGACTTTCACTTCGAACGGAACGCCCAGTGCTTCAAGCTTCTGGGCCGCGTGCTGCATGGTTTCCCAATCGGAGCGGGAGCCCATGACGATGCCGACGAGCGGCGAGGGGTGGTTGGGGGTCATTGGCCGTCACCTGCCTTAAAGACGTATTCTAGCCATCTTCCACGCAAGACGAAGAACCATGGATCGCAAGCTGCTTGACCTGCTGGTCTCACCGGACACCCGCCAGCCCCTTTCCCTGCTGGATGCCAAGGGGTTGGACGCCCTCAACCGCGCCATCGGCAGCGGTTCTGTCACCAAGGCCGACGGCAATCCGCTGGCGCAGCCATTGCGCCAGGCCCTGGTCACCCGCGACCGCAAGCAGGTGTTCCGCCTGGATGACGGCATCCCGGTGCTGCTGGCCGAAGAAGCCATCGCCACCGACCAGATCGCCGACTTCCCCGCCGCATGAGCACCGCCGGCGCTGGCGTCTTTGATGCGCCGGATCCGGCGCTGGTCGCCGCCGACGTGGCCCGCGCGCTTGCCGAAGACCTCGGCAGCGGGGATGTCACGGCCGCGCTGTTGCCCGACCAGGCCGACACGGCGTACCTGCTCTGCAAGCAGGATGCGGTGATCGCCGGCCGGCCCTGGTTCGATGCCACCCACCGCGCGCTGGACCCCGACGTACGCATTGACTGGAAGGTCGATGAAGGACAGCAGGTCCACGCCGGTACGGTGCTGGCCCTGCTGCAGGGTCGCAGCCGCAGCCTGGTAAGTGCCGAACGCACCTCGCTGAACTTCCTGCAGACCCTGTCAGGCACGGCCACCATCACGGCGCGGCATGTGGCTGCGGTGGCCGGCACTGCCACGCGCATCCTCGACACCCGCAAGACCCTCCCCGGCCTGCGCCTGGCGCAGAAATACGCGGTGCGTTGCGGAGGCGGAGCCAATCACCGCATCGGCCTGTACGACACGGTGATGCTGAAGGAGAACCACATCCGCGCCGCCGGCTCGCTGCCCGCTGCGGTCGCCGCTGCGCGCGCGATGTGGCCGCAGCTGCCGCTGATCGTGGAAGTGGAAGACCTGGACCAGCTGCAGCAGGCCCTGCAGGCAGGCTGCGAGCGGATCCTGCTCGATGACTTCCCGGCCGCACTGCGTCGCGATGCGGTCCGCCTGACCGCCGGGCGAACTCCGCTGGAGGTGTCAGGCAGCGTCGGACTGGACGGCCTGCGGGCCATCGCCGAGGACGGCGTGGACTGCATTTCCATCGGTGGTCTGACCAAGCACGTGCAAGCCATCGACCTGTCGTTGAAGCTGGGCCCCCCGCCGGCTTGATGTGTGCGGTAGACCGGAATCAAATCCGGTCTGCTGCGTGCGAGCGATCTGAGCGCCCGCTCTACCCTTCGTTCACGAGCACGCTGCGACGCTTGCGCCATCCCCCTTGTTGCGGAGCACCGCATGCGCCGGTTGCTGCTTGCCTGTCTACTGCCCTTGTCAGCTGTTTCATTCGATGTGGCGGCGGCGGAAGCCTGCGATGTGCCGCCTCCGTTCGGCCAGAGTCCGTTGGCGCTGGCCATCCGCCAGACCGCCTGCAACGAACACCGCTTATGGTTCCGCCCCTTCATCGATCGGGAGGGCCGCGCCGCCAGCCTGGCGGTGACCGAGGCGGAGAACGAGCACCTGGCCGACAACGGCCTGATTGCATGGCAGCGCGTGGCGGGTTACTGGCGCGACAGCGGCACGTTGAATGCGATGGGCGCCCAGCCCGGTGCCAGCAGCTGCATTGCGCCCCTCGGGTCGCGCTATACCGACAGCGATTGCCGTGCCTTCCTGCTCGACAACCCGTGGTCGGCTGCCTTCATCTCGTGGGTCATGGTGCGCGCGGGCGTGCCCGGCTTCAACGCGTCCCCTCGCCACATTGATTACATCCGCGCCGCATACAACGGGTCTGCCCCGTACCGCCTGGCCGATCCGGCGGCCGAGAAACCGGCAGTCGGCGACATGCTCTGCTTCCTGCGTGATCGCAGCCAGACCCTGAGCTACAGCGGGCTGGTGCAGGCACTGGGCAATGGTTCGGTCGGCCACTGGAAATCGCATTGCGAGGTCGTGGTGTCGGCCAACATGGGCGGCGATCGGACGCTGTACCTGATCGGCGGCAACGTCATGAACACGGTGGCCATGCGTATGTTGATGCTGGACCGCACCGGCCGCGTCGAGCTGCCTGGCAAGCGGGAAGCGGACCCGGACGGCATCGCACCGACGTGCACGCCCGGCCGTGAGGAGGAGTGCAGCTTCAACCGCCAGGACTGGGCAGCGCTGTTGAAGCTGACCGCAGCGGCACCACTGCAGATGCAGCCCTAGACCCTGGATCCGCGCTCTGTGGCGGCCCCACCCGACGACGCCACCTTGAACTGCGGCGCGCGGACCGCCATCTTGTAGGCACCTTTCCTGCAGTGCGCGAGCGACATGCCTACCTTGATCCTGTTGATGATTGTCGGCGCCGCAGGTTATGCGTTCTGGAACTCATCGCGCGCGGCCGCCGAGCGCGCCGGCGTGCTGGGTCGAAACGCGTGCAAGGCCGCCGACGTGCAATGGCTGGACCAGAGCGTGCATGCGATCGGCCTGAAAGTGGCGCGCGGTG
This sequence comes from Stenotrophomonas sp. WHRI 8082, assembly GCF_040223995.2. NCBI lineage: Bacteria > Pseudomonadati > Pseudomonadota > Gammaproteobacteria > Lysobacterales > Lysobacteraceae > Stenotrophomonas > Stenotrophomonas sp. WHRI 8082. Next base: position 600,120 of record NZ_CP167826.1, read on the forward strand.
ACGATGGCAAGCTCTGCTTCGAGCGCACCTTCAAGTTCGAGTATTCCTACGATGGGATCGATCGCCACGTCGGGCGGATGGTGCTGCGCGGGGACGATCTGGTGTCCTTCAGCGGCCCCGGTGCGGCGCGGATCAGTGCGATCCGGCCGGATGTGGACGACGCCGAAGATGTCTGATGGGATGACGACCCAGGGTCGTCATCTGGCAGTGCGTGGCGTTATTTGACCACGCGCAACTGCGGACGACCACTCGGGCGCGGCGGCGGCGCATCGGGCGGCGTATCGTCATCCGACGAACCATCGGCCTCATCCGACACCTCGTGGAGCGGCACATCGTCCTCGGCCGCGTCCGCGCCGATCACGTCGTCAGGCAGCGCCATGCCCTGCCCTGTTTCCCGGGCATATACGGCAAGCACCGCACTGATGGGCACCAGCACCGCGTAGCTCACGCCGGAAAAGCGCGCAGAGAAGCTCACGGCCTCGTTGTCGATCAACAGCTTCACGACGGCGCGTTCGGCGATGTTGAGCACTACGCGACCGTCTTTGATGCTCGACGGCGGCACTTGTACGCCTGCCACCCCCGCATCCACCAGGATGTGCGGCGTCAGCGCGTTGTCGTTGATCCACTCCACCAAGGCCCGTAGCAGGTACGGACGGTGGCTGGTCATCCGGAAGAATTCGTCAGTCATGTGCGAAGTGTACGCGCCCGCCCCCCTGCTTGGCACCGGGGGCCGACAGAGCGTTCGGCTGCCAGTCGAAAACGCGGAACGCCGGAAACCGGTAGCGCCGACCCACGGTCGGCGAGCGCAGCGGCAGCGCTCGGTCCGGCAATGCGCCGAGCGTAGCTTGGCGCTACAGGAACCGCAGCACATCGGTAGCGCCGACCCGTCGTCGGCGAGCGCAGCGGCCGCGCGCGGTCCGGCAGTCCGCCGAGCGTGGCTCGGCGCTACAGGAACCGCAGCACATCGGTAGCGCCGACCCACGGTCGGCGAGCGCAGCGGCCGCGCGCGGTCCAGCAATCCGCCGAGCGTGGCTTGGCGCTACAGGAACCGCAGCACATCGGTAGCGCCGACCCGTGGTCGGCGAGCGCAGCGGCAGCGCTCGGTCCGGCAATGCGCCGAGCGTAGCTTGGCGCTACAGGAACTGCAGCACATCGGTAGCGCCGACCCGTCGTCGGCGAGCGCAGCGGCCGCGCGCGGTCCGGCAGTCCGCCGAGCGTGGCTCGGCGCTACAGGAACCGCAGCACATCGGTAGCGCCGACCCACGGTCGGCGAGCGCAGCGGCCGCGCGCGGTCCGGCAATCCGCCGAGCGTGGCTTGGCGCTACAGGAACCGCAGCACATCGGTAGCGCCGACCCACGGTCGGCGAGCGCAGCGGCCGCGCGCGGTCCAGCAATCCGCCGAGCGTGGCTTGGCGCTACAGGGGGACGCGCGGTATCGATCAGCTCGGCAGATCGCGCAGCTTCTTTTCCTGATCGGTCAGGCTGCGGATGAAACCGGGATGGCGGAAAATGCGATTGCCGTAGTCCTCGATCGCCTTGCCATCCTTCGGCAACGGAATATCCAGTGCCTGCAGGCGCCAGATGATCGGTGCGATCGCGCAGTCGGCCAGGCTCATTTCCTGGTTGAGGAAGAACTTGCTCGCCTTGAACAACGGCACCGACGAGGTCAGCAGTTCCTTCAGGCGTTTACGCCCGGCCTCGGCCTGCGCTTTGTTGCCCAGTTGAATGGCCTGTACCTGCGGCACCCAGTCGTGCTCGATGCGCAGCATCGCCAAACGGATGCGGGCGCGTGACAGCGGGTCCACCGGCATCAGCGGCGGATGCGGATAGCGCTCGTCCAGGTACTCGCTGACCACCGAGGCGGCGTACAGCACCAGCTCGCGCTCCACCAGCGTGGGCACCGAGTGGTACGGATTGAGGTCGATCAGATCTTCGGGCGGATTCTGCGGATCCACTGCCACGAAGTCATAGGTGACGCCCTTGGCCGCAAGGACCAGACGCACCCGATGACAGAGCACATCGTCGTTCGAGGAAAACAGCGTCAGGGTATTACGCATGCGTACGCTCGCCGCCATCAAAGGCTCTCCAACGACAGGAGTCCGCCTGCCGAATCGGCGCTGTCGGACCATTTCCGACAGTCAGCTCGTTCCCGAGTGTGCAACCGGCGATCACAAAAGCCAATAGGCCATGGGTATCGGGTCACACATTGACGCGTGCACCGCGTCCCGGGGTCGAACCGTCAATGTACATCCTTCCAGTAATCTTTCTTCAGCAGATACAACAGGAAGGTCAGCAGCGCCAGGAACAGGATCACCCATACGCCCAGTTGCTGCCGCTTCAATGCCGCCGGCTCGCCGGCATAGGCCAGGAAGTTGGTGATGTCGCGCACTGTCTGGTCGTACTGTCCGGCATCGACGTTGCCGGGCGTACGCACTTCCAGAGCCAGCACGGGCGGATCCAGTCCAGGCGCCTCCGGCTTGCCGTGCACGGCGTGCTGCAGGCCCTGCATCTGCCACAGCGGGTTGGGCATGGAGGCGTTCGGGAAGACAGTGTTGTTCCAGCCCAGCGGACGGTTGCTGTCCAGGTAGAACGACTTGAGGTACGTGTAGACCCAGTCCGGTCCGCGCACGCGCGAAATCAGGCTGAGGTCCGGTGGCATCTTGCCGAACCACTTCTCCGCGTCGGCCTTGGGCATCGAGACCGGCACCTGGTCGCCAATCGCGGACCCGGTGAAATTGAGGTTGTTCATCACCTCTTCTTCGGTCAGCCCCAGGTCGGCCGCCATGCGCGAGTAGCGCAGGTATTTCAGCGCATGGCAGCTGGAACAGTAGTTCATGTACAACTGTGCGCCGCGCTGCAACGAGGCACGATCGCCCAGATCATTGCCGGCCTGCAGCATCTTGGCGCTGCCTTCGGCAGCCAGCGCCGCGCCGCCTGCGAGCAGCATCGTGGCCATCAGGGCCATGCGGACCATCCAGCGCTTACTCATGCGTGGTCACCCTTTCCGGTACCGGCTTGGTCTTGTCCAGTCGCGTCCATATCGGCATGGTGAGGAAGAAAGCGAAGTACAGGAAGGTCAGTACGCGACCCACCCAGGTTTCCCACACCGCCGTGCCCGGGCCGGAACCGATAACCCCCAGCCAGATGAAGCACACCACCAGCACGCCCAGCATCACCTTGGATATCCAGCCGCGGTAGCGCACCGACTTGACCTTGCACTTGTCCAGCCACGGCACCAGGAACAGGATCGCGATCGCCGAGAACATCACGATCACCCCGCCCAGCTTGTTTGGAATGACCCGCAACATCGCGTAGTAAGGCGTGTAGTACCAGACCGGCTTGATGTGTTCCGGAGTCACGAGGCGGTTGGCCTCGGTGAAGTTGTCGTGTTCCAGGAACTGCCCGCCGAAGGCCGGCGCGAAGAAGATGATGAAGGCGGCGATGATCAGCAGGAAGCCGGCGCCAACGGCGTCTTTCATCGTGTAATAGGGATGGAACGGAATGCCATCGGTCGGCGCGGTCGGCGACCAGCGGTTGCCCTTCGGCCCCTTCTTGATTTCCACGCCGTCGGGATTGTTCGAGCCCACCTCATGCAGCGCACCCAGGTGCAGCACCACCAGCAGCAGCAGCACCAGCGGCAGGGCGATCACGTGCAGGGCGAAGAAGCGGTTGAGCGTGGCATCGCCGGGCAGGTAATCGCCCATGATCCATTCGGTCAGCCCGTTGCCGATCACCGGGATCGCACCGAACAGCGAAATGATCACCTTCGCGCCCCAGAACGACATCTGGCCCCACGGCAGCACGTAGCCCATGAAGGCTTCGGCCATCAGCACCAGGTAGATCAGCATGCCCAGTATCCACACCAGCTCGCGCGGCTTCTGGTAACTGCCGTACAGCAGCCCGCGGAACATGTGCAGATAGACCACGATGAAGAAGAGCGATGCACCGGTGGAGTGCATGTAGCGGATCAGCCAGCCCCACTCGACGTCGCGCATGATGTACTCGACCGAGGCGAAGGCTTCGGCCGCGCTGGTCTTGTAGTGCATCGTCAGGAAGATGCCGGTGACGATCTGGTTGACCAGGATCAGCAGCGCCAGCGAACCGAAGTAGTACCAGATGTTGAAGTTTTTCGGCGCGTAATACTCGCTGACGTGCTTGCGGTACACCGGCATCAGGCCCGGCGCGCGCGCGTTGACCCAGTCGGCCAGGCCGCTGGCGGTACGGGCAAGGATGTTGGCCATCAGGCGGTACCCTCCGGATCGACGCCGATGATGATCGTATTGTCGTCCTGGTAGTGATGCGGCGGCACCAGCAGGTTGATCGGGGCGGGGACGTCATTGAAGACCCGGCCGGACATGTCGAAGCGCGACTTGTGGCACGGGCAGAAATAGCCCCCTTTCCACTGCGCGTCATAGGGTTCCGGGCGGATTTCGGCCACCATTTCCGGCGAGCAGCCTAGATGGGTGCACAGGCCGACAAGCACCGAGACGGCCGGCTTGATCGACCGCAGCTCCGGATTGCCCTTGAGCACGTACTCCGGCTGCTGGTCTTTCACACCTGACCCGGGATCCTTCAGGCGGTCATCCAGACTGGGCAGCGCGTCGAGGATGGCCTTGGAGCGCTTGACGATCCAGATGGGCTGACCGCGCCATTCCAGTATCAGCCGCTGGCCTTCCTGCAAGGCACTGATGTCAGCGGTCACCGGTGCACCGGCCAACTTGGCACGTGCACTGGGATTCCAGGACTTGATGAAAGGAACTGCGACGAAACCGACGCCTACCGCCCCCACCACTGCAGTAGTGGCTGAGAGGAATCGGCGACGTCCATGATCGACTGGATCGTATACCCCATCGTTGGCCATCCGGCACTCCGATATTGATTAGGTAGCTTTAAGGCTGCCGGCAACCTGGTGGGGGCCAGGCTGCTTTGAATCTGAAGCGAGTGTATCTAAACGCGCGTTGCGGTCAATCATCACTGATGGGAGGCCAGCGCACCGCGATAGCGCTCGGCCAACTGGCCTACCCGCTGTACGTAGTACCGCGTCTCACTATACGGCGGCACGCCACCGTGGCGGGCAACGGCGCCCTCCCCTGCGTTGTAGCCAGCCGCGGCAAGCGTGAGGTCGCCATTGAAGCGTTTCAACAGCCATGAAAGATACTGCACGCCACCGCGGATGTTCTGCGCAGCGTCGTACGAATCGGTTACGCCAAAGCGCGCCGCGGTCGGCGGCATCAACTGCATCAGTCCCTGCGCCCCGGCGCGGCTGAGTGCTGTCGGGTTGTAGGCCGATTCCGCATGGATGATCGCCCGCACGATCGCCTCCTCCACACCGTATTGGCGCGCGGCGGCGGCGATCTCGCTCTGGAAGGCGGTGGTATTGAGCCGGACCGAGCCGAAATTGACTGCCGGATTGCTGCCACACGCGAAGCAGCGCTCGATGAAGCTGTAGCGGATGGTGCGCACCTGGGACAGGCTGGCCACCTGCCCCGCGGGCCGGGCACTGGTGTAATGGCGCACACCGTCCTTCATGTACGAATAGACCTGCCCGCTGACGACGCGGCCCGCCTTGCTGGCCGGGGCCGGAACGGGTTTTGGGGCAGGTGCGGCGATTACCGAGGCCACGGCAGCAGACGCAGGCACCACGGCGGCGGCAACGGCCGCGCCTGCAGCAACCGCAGAGGATGAAGGCGCTTCGCGGGCCGGGACGGCCGTGACAGGGGCCGCCGGCGGGACGGGCCCGCTGGTTGCGGGGCGGGCCGGTCGGCTGTCGCGGCTGTAGCTGATGCCACTGCACTGCGCACCGCTGACCCGTTTGCTGACGTAACTGGGAACGCCATCGGCGCCGACACACTTGTACAGCGTGCCGGCACTGGCCGGCACGGCCGCCAGTGCAGCGATGCTGATCGCCACGATCCTTAAGGTCCCCTTCATGGGCGCGAGTGTCCCAGCTTGCGCGACGGTTGCCAAGGGCCGGGCCAGACGACGCCCGTCAGGGTCATACGCTCCGGGGTCAGGCCCCTTTCCCCGCGCGGGGCGGATCGGATCCCACTGCGCGCCCTCCGTCCGCGTCGTGGCAGGGGACGCCACCCCCGGCAAGCACACTCGCGAGACCGGCCACCTGCGCCTGCAGTTCTGCATGCAAGGACGGCGGCGTGGTACGTATCGCCACGGGTGGCAATCCCAGGCTGAGGATCTGCCCGGCGAGCATCGCGGCACTGTCTGCGCCCATCAGCAACCGGCAGTGGTCGGGCCCGTCGGCGCGCAGCACGCCGAACCAGGGCGGCACCTGCAGCGCCAACGTGTCGATGCTTCCACACAAGGTCACCTCGGCGCGAAGGGTGAAGGGCGACTGGCTGACTGCCTGGCGCACCACGACCTCGGGCGGTGCAGGCAATGCGCGACGTGTTCCTTGGACAGGCAGGCAGCGCACCTCGCTGATGCGGTCTACCCGGAGCGTGCGCCAATCGTCGCGATTGCGATCCCAGCCCAGCAGATACCACCGCTGGCCATAGTTCACCAGGTGCTGCGCTTCCGCTTCGCGCGGTCCGCTTACCCCATCATGGGTGCAATACATGAAAGACAGCACGGCATGCTCGCGGCAGGCCATGGCGAGTTGTCCCAGCAGGCGGCCGTCGACGCTGGGCATGCCACTCATCGTGGCAGTGGCCGCATGGATCTCACCCGCCTGCTGCCGACGGCGGAGGGGCACCAGCGGATCCAGCTTGGTCAACACCGACTGCGCGGTGTCATCCAAGCCCGACACGCTGGCCGTGACGACCCGCAGCGCCAGCGCAATGGCGGTGGCCTCCTCCTCATCCAGCAGCAGGGGCAGCACCGGTGCGCCCCCACCCAGGCGATAACCGCCCCCGACCCCGGACGATGCACTGATCGGATAGCCCAGCTCACGCAGCCGCTCGATGTCGCGCCGAATGCTGCGCCGATCCACCTGCATGCGCTCGGCAAGCTCGGCACCCGACCAGTGCCGCCGGGTCTGCAGCAAGGCGATCAGCCTGAGCAGCCGCTGGGCGGTGTACGCCATGAGGAAATCATCGAGGACAGAAGGTGTCCGCAATAGTGCGCCACGATGACGGCACATTCCAACGGGAAACGCACATGACACGTCATATCACCCTGTATCACGCCATCCCCTCGCGCTCGGCCGGCGTGCTGGTGCTGCTCGAAGCACTGGGTGCGGATTACGCCCTTGAGGTGCTCGACCTGAAAGCAGGCGACAACGTGGCACCGGCCTATCTCGCCGTGAACCCGATGGGTAAAGTTCCGGCCATCGTGCATGACGGCGCGCTGGTGACAGAACAGGTTGCGATTTATCAATACCTGGCCGAGCTGTATCCCGAAGCCGGACTGGCACCGCACATTGGGGATCCGCAGCGCGGCCCGTTCCTGCGCTGGCTGGCGTTTCACGGATCGTGCTTCGAACCGGCGATGGTCGAAAAGGCGATGAAACGAGACCCTGCCCCGCGCGGCATGTCGCCCTATGTCGATGCGGAAACGGTGTTGCGCGTGGTGGAAGAGCAGCTGTCGCAGGGCGATTACCTGTTGGGCTCGCAGGTGTCGGCGGCCGACTTCTTATGGGGCAGCGCGCTGGGCTGGTTGAGTGCGTTCGGCTTGCTGCAGCCGGGACCGGCAACCATGGCGTACATCGCACGGATGGCCGCACACCCCGCGGCCGCCCGCGCCAAGGACATCGACGCGCGTTTGGCAGGCGGTTGACCCCATCGCCGGGCGCCCCGCGCGCGCCCGGCCACCCCGCGCGATCCACCCGCACCGGTAGCGCCGACCCATGGTCGGCGTGCGCAGCACCCCGCGCGATCCACCCGCACCGGTAGCGCCGACCCATGGTCGGCGAGCGCAGCGGCGCGCGCATCTACCCCGTTCCGGCAACGCAAGGGAGTAAACTGGACCGCTTACCCGCCACCCGCCTGGATTAATCACCATGACCGGGACGCCAGACGTCTTTCCATCCGTCGCTGTTGACGACACCCCTCTGTTCGCCCTGCCCACCGGTCCGCGCAAGCCCGACCAGGTGCGTGGCAAGCTTTACATCAAGACCCACGGTTGCCAGATGAACGAGTACGACTCGGCCAAGATGGCGGACGTGCTGGCAGCCAGCGATGGCCTGGAGCTGACCGATAACCCGGACGAAGCCGACGTTATCCTGGTCAACACCTGCTCCATCCGCGAGAAAGCGCAGGAGAAGGTGTTCAGCCAACTCGGTCGCTGGAAGGCGCTGAAGAACAACGGACGCGACGTCATCATCGGCGTCGGCGGCTGCGTGGCTTCGCAGGAAGGCGAGGCCATCGTCAAGCGCGCGCCGTATGTGGACCTGGTGTTCGGCCCGCAGACCCTGCACCGCCTGCCGGAACTGATCCGTGCGCGACGTGAGCAGAACCGGCCGCAGGTCGATATCAGCTTCCCGGAGATCGAGAAATTCGACCGCCTGCCCGAGCCACGTGCAGACGGGGCCTCCGCTTTCGTGTCGATCATGGAAGGCTGCTCGAAGTACTGCTCGTTCTGCGTCGTGCCCTATACGCGTGGTACCGAAGTCAGCCGTCCGTTCGAAGACGTCGTGGTGGAGGTGGCGCAACTGGCTGCTCAGGGCGTGCGGGAGATCAACCTGCTCGGCCAGAACGTCAATGCGTACCGTGGACTGTATGGCGAGGGCGAGCATGCCGACCTGGGCCTGCTGATCCGCACCATCGCCGAAATCGACGGGGTCGGCCGCATCCGCTTCACCACCTCGCACCCGTTGGAGTTCAGCGACTCGTTGGTGGATGCCTTCCGCGACGTACCGAAGCTGGCCAACTTCCTGCATCTGCCGGTCCAGGCGGGCAGCGACCGCATCCTGTCGGCGATGAAGCGGGGCTACACGTCGCTGGAATTCAAGTCGAAGATCCGCAAGCTGCGCGCGGTACGTCCGGACATCTCCATCAGCTCGGATTTCATCGTCGGCTTCCCCGGTGAAACCGATGCCGACTTTGAGAAGACGATGAAGCTGATCGAAGACATCGGGTTCGACCAGAGTTTCTCCTTCATCTATTCGCGTCGCCCCGGCACCCCAGCCGCCGACCTCGAAGACACCATCACCGATGCCGAAAAGCACGCACGGCTGTCGCGCCTCCAGGCACGGATCAACCAGCACGCCGGCGAGATTTCCGCTGCCATGGTCGGCACAGTGCAGCGCGTCCTGGTGGAAGGCCCGTCGCGTCGTGATCCGAACGAGTTGAGCGGCAAGACCGAGAACATGCGGACGGTGAACTTCGCCGCACCTGCGCGTCTGGTCGGCCAGTTCGTGGATGTACTGATCACCGAGGCCTACAGCAATTCTCTGCGTGGCCGGGTCAGCGGCGCCTGACTGGCAGGTTTTTCACCACCTCATAATGCGGCTTGTGGCACAAGCGCTGAGAAGGCTTATCCACAACTTTACCGCGTGACCACCCACACCTTGTGTGGAAAGAACCCGCACCCAATTCTGGATCCATGAAGAATATCGAGCACCGAGATTTCACCCTGTCGCCGGAAGACAACACACGACTCGCCAACCTGAGCGGGCCCTTCGACGGTCATCTGCGCCAGATCGAGCTGAAGCTGGGTGTGGAGATCGCCAACCGCGGCCACGTCTTCCGCATCAGTGGGCCAACCGAGGCTGCCGTCGAAGCGCAGAAGCTGATCGAAGCCCTGTACGAGGAAGCCGCCGAGGTCACTTTCGACAGCCAGGCGATCCACCTTCGGTTGAACGAAGCCAACATCGAGCACATCGCTGAGCGCTCCTACGAGGCACAGGACGTGGCGATCAAGGTCAAGCGAGGCACCGTGCGGGGCCGCGGCGCCAACCAGGCGCGCTACCTGCACCAGATCGCCAGCCATGACATCAATTTCGGTATCGGTCCCGCCGGCACCGGCAAGACCTTCCTGGCCGTTGCCAGCGCCGTGGAAGCCTTGAACGAGTCACGCGTGCAGCGGCTGATCCTGGTGCGCCCCGCGGTGGAGGCCGGCGAAAAACTCGGCTTCCTGCCTGGCGACCTGACCCAGAAGGTCGACCCCTATCTGCGCCCGTTGTACGACGCCCTGTATGAAATGCTGGGCGTGGAAAAGGTGGTCAAGCTGCTGGAAAAGAACGTCATCGAGATCGCGCCGCTGGCGTACATGCGCGGGCGCACGCTCAATGATGCGTTCGTGATCCTCGACGAGGCACAGAACACCACCATCGAGCAGATGAAGATGTTCCTGACCCGCCTGGGCTACGGCTCGACCGCCGTGGTGACCGGCGACCTCACCCAGACCGATCTGCCCAAGCATGTGAAATCGGGTCTGCGCGATGCCGTGGACGTGCTGCACGACGTGGAAGGCGTGAGCTTCACCTTCCTGGAGGCACGCGACGTGGTCCGCCATCCGCTGGTGGCACGCATCGTCAACGCCTACGACCGTCGTGAACAGCAGCAGGCCCTGCCGGAGAAAACCCCATGACCCGCGGCCCCGTCCGCTTGGATGTCGCGGTCAGCTATGCCCTGCCCCGTGCCGGCCTGCCGGCTGCGGTGAGCTTCCGCAAATGGGTGGCCGCCGCGCTGAAAGGCCGCATCCGCGAAGCGGATCTGGCTATTCGCATGGTCGACGCCAAGGAAGGCCAGTCGCTCAATCGCCATTACCGCGGCAAGGACTACGCGACAAACGTGCTGAGCTTTCCCGCCGATGTGCCGGAGGGCCTGCCCAAGGGCGTGAAGTTCCCGCTGCTGGGCGATCTGGTGATCTGCGCACCGGTCGTGGCGCGCGAAGCCGACGAACAAGGCAAGCCGCTCACCGCCCACTACGCGCACTTGACCGTGCATGGCGTGCTGCACCTGCTGGGCTGGGACCACGAAGACGAAAAGGAAGCCGACGCAATGGAGCAGCTGGAGCGTGACATCCTGGCCGAGCTGGGCATCGCCGATCCGTACGCGGGCGAGCGTTGAGACCGGTGCGGGATCCTCGCGCGCCCACTGTTGCAGCCGATGCGCTTCATGCTTCAATACGGCCACTCATATCTGCCACGGATGGCCGTCATGCTTGAACAACGCCCGACCCTCATGGCTCCGGTCCTGCTTCTGGTCGGACTGGTCTGCGTACTTGCCGGGCCGTGGCTGCCGATGGCGGCCAATGGCCGCATGGTGATTACCGCACTGGGCATCGTCGGCGCCGCACTTGCCGCCGGCCCCGCCTGGCGCTGGACCCTCGCCGCCCGCCGTTGATCTGCATCCGGTAGTGCCGGCTTCAGCCGGCAACCGCGCGCGCCCTCGACGGCCCGACACCCTTGGCTTGGCACGCTATCATCGTCGCCTTCGCCAGCTCCTGCCCGTCGCCCCGATGAAACTGCCCGCCTGCATCGCCGCCCTGCTGCTGTGTTCCGCCCTGCCGAGCGTCGCCGCCGAGCCGCTGGATCTGCCGGCCCTGGTGGAATGCCGCCAAGGCGTGGCCGCGCACGCTGCGCTGGCAGTCGCCCTGGCCGATCCGCTGCAGGCCGTCGCGAAGGGACTGCAGCCGCTACCGCAGCAGAATCAATTCATGACCGAATACCGTCTGGCTACGCCGATGACCGTGTTCGGCCAGCGCACCGACCGCATCGCCTTGGCCGGGGCCAGCATCATGGCGATCCTGGACCTTGAGGATCCGCGGCCGCTGGCGACGGAGCTGAAACTGGAAACCGCCTACGACGCCGACGGGAAGTTCATGGCCGGCCGTGAGCTGGTCAGCCGCGATGTCACCGATCCGGTGACGGGGGAAGCCCAGATCGAATCGATCATCCTCAGTGTTTCCACGGTCCAGAGCCATCCGGACCAGACCCTGGCCGGCTGCACCTACAGCTTGGACCTGCCTGCTGACGATGAGGCGCCCGCCGCGGTGGCCCCGCCTGCCAACAAGGGCTGACCGGCCTTTCCGCCGCCCCCCACGCAAGCGCCGGGGACGCGCGACAGGGCCTGACATCCTGCTAGACTGCAGCCAACGCCCGGCCTGCCGGGTGCCTTTTTTCCCGAGATGTCTGAAGACGACAGTAGCAGCTCCACGCTGGAGCACAGTGAGAAAAGACGCAGCTGGCTTGAACGCCTGGGTGCTGCGTTTTCCGGTGAACCACATACCCGCGATCAGCTGATCGCCCTGTTGCGTACCGCACAGGAAGACGGGCTGATCGCCGCCGATACCCTACGCATGATGGAAGGCGCCATTTCGGTCGCCGAACTGACGGTGGGCGACGTGATGATCTCGCGTTCGCAGATGGTATCGCTGCCGGTGGAGGCGCCGTTCCTCGACCTGATGAAGCAGGTGGTCGAATCCGGCCATTCGCGCTTCCCGGTGCACGGCGACAACAAGGACGACATCCTGGGCGTGCTGTTGGCCAAGGATCTGCTGCGCGGCGTGGTTTCCGACCATGGCCCCGCCAATATCCGTGAACTGCTGCGTCCGGCGGTGCTTATCCCCGAGGCGAAGAAGCTCAACGTACTGTTGAAGGAGTTCCGCCTGTCGCGCAACCACATGGCGATCGTGGTGGACGAGTACGGCGGTGTCGCCGGACTGGTCACCATCGAAGACGTGCTGGAGCAGATCGTCGGCGAAATCGACGACGAGCACGACGAAGCCGAGGACCCGGCGGCCGGTATCGCCATCCAGGCCGACGGTCGCTATGTCGTGGATGCGCTGACGGCCATCGGCGATTTCAACGAACGCTTCGGCGCCGACTTCCCCGATGATGACTACGACACCATCGGCGGACTGGTCACTGAAGCGATCGGACACTTGCCGGAAATCGGTGATGAGCTGGCCCTGGACCGCTTCATGTTCCGCGTGGCACGTGCCGACGCGCGCCGCGTGCAGGCCTTCCACGTGACCGTGCTGCCGACGGACGAACAGGAATCCGCTTGAAGCGTACCGCCGGACTCATGCTGAGCGGCTGGCTGGCCGTGCTGATGCTGGCGGCGTTGCTGGTCGCGCCGGGGGCGGTGCTGGCGCAGTCGACGCCTGCCGCCGTCAATGCTGCCGCCTCTGGCGACGCGCAGGCCGATGTCCCGCGCATCGGCGTGGTCACCATGCAGCCGGGCACGATCTTTTTCGAGCGCTTCGGCCACGATGCCATCGTGGTGGTGGATCCGCTCAGCGGCGCCGCCACCTCGTACAACTTCGGCTACTTCGACCCGGGCGAGCCGGACTTCATCAGCCGCTTCATCCGCGGCGAGATGATGTATTACCTGGTCGCCCTGCCCTTGCAGCAGGATCTCGGGTATTACGACGAATCCGGTCGCGGCGCGAGCGTCCAGTGGCTGGATCTGCAACCCGATCAGGCCCGTGCGCTGGCCGCCGACCTTGCCGAGCGCGCGAAGCCGGAGAACGCGCGCTACCGCTACGATTACTACACCGCGAACTGCGCCACGATGGTTCGCGATACGCTGGACAAGGCGTTGGGCGGCGGGCTGCATGCGCAGCTGTCGGGCCGTTCGCGGGGCAACACCTACCGCAGCGAGTCGGTGCGTCTGGCTTCGCCGGCACCGTGGATGTGGCTGGGCTTCGACCTGGGGCTGGGGCCGTTCGCCGATCAGCCGCTGTCGCGCTGGCAGGAAGCCTTCGTGCCGATGCGCCTGGCCGATGCGCTGCGCCAGGTGCGCAACAGCGAAGGCCGGCCCCTGGTGCAGTCCGAACAGCAGCTGCTCGCACACCGCATCGACGCCGAACCGACCGAGCAGGCCCGTGCCTGGTGGCCATGGCTGGTGGTGGGGCTGGGGCTGGCTGCCGGTGTGTTCGCACTGCGTCGCCGCCCCCGTCTGCTGGCCGCGCTGGCGCTGCCGTTCTGGATAGTCAGCACGATCGCCGGCAGCCTGCTGGTCTTCCTGTGGGGCTTCAGCGACCACCATGCCGCGTGGGCCAACCGCAACCTGCTGCAGCTGTCACCGCTGTGCCTGCTGCTGCTGCCCGGCGCCATCGCGCTGCTGCGCCGGCGCCGGCCGGGTCGCCTGTTCCGCATCGTGCTGTGGGCCGTGGCCGGGTTGTCCCTGGCCGGACTGGTACTGCACTGGCTGAGCCTGCAGGCCCAGTACAACGTGCAGTGGATCGTGCTGCTGCTGCCGCTGCATGCCGCGCTGGCGTGGGTGCTCGGTCGCGCATCGCGATGGCCGCTTCACGCCCGCTGACGCAGGATGAGCGGCATGCACGTGCCCGATACCACCGCCCCCGCAGCGCATAATCCTGCCTGCGTCATCAACTGCGTTCACTACGATGATGATGGCAAGCGCCATGACATCGCCCTGGATGCCATCAGCGACGTCATCGCCAGTGGCAACGGATTCGTCTGGGTAGGCCTGTATGACCCGGCGGACAGCGTCCTGCTTAAACTGCAGGAAGAGTTCGGCCTGCACGACCTGGCGATCGAAGACGCGCGCAATGCCCACCAGCGTCCGAAGGTGGAGACCTATGGCAACTCGCTGTTCGCGGTGGTGACCACGGCGCAGATGGTCGATGAGCGCATCCAGTACGGTGAAACCCACGCCTTCGTCGGCCCCCGCTTCCTGGTGACGGTGCGCCACGGCGCCTCCCTGTCCTACGCGCCGGTGCGGGCGCGCGTGGAGCGCGAGCCCCACCTGTTGAAGATGGGTCCGTCCTACTGCCTGTATGCCGTGCTGGATTTCGTGGTCGACAACTACCTGCCGATCACCAACCGCTTCCGCGACACGCTGGAACTGCTGGAGAAAGACATCTTCGCCGACGACTACAAGCGCAGCACCGTCGTGCGCCTGTATGAGTTGAAGCGCGAGCTCAACAAGATGCGCATGGCGGTGGCGCCTTTGCAGGACGTCCTGTCGGCACTGAAGCGGCATCCGGCCGAAAGTGGCCTGGTGCCCGACGAGGTGAAGTTGTACATCCGCGACGTGCATGACCATGCCGTCCGCATCAGCGATGTCATCGATACCCTGCGCGAAATGCTGGGCACCGCCCTCAGTGTGAATTTGTCACTGGTGACGCTCGCACAAGGTGAAACGGTAAAGCGGCTGGGTGCCTGGGCCGCACTGCTGGCAGCCCCTACGCTGATCACCAGCTGGTACGGCATGAACTTCACGCACATGCCCGAGCTGGACAAACCATGGGCCTATCCGGCGATCATCATCGGGGTCGCCGCGGTCTGCGTCGGGATGTACCGCCTGTTCAAGCGCGCACGCTGGCTGTGAAGCGGTAGCGCCGAGCCATGCTCGGCGGATCTCCCGCAGCGCCGAGCCCGGCTCGGCGCCGTCGGGCCTGCTCAGGCCACGTAGATCGTCTTGATGTTCATGAACTCATGGATGCCGTGTTCGGCCAGTTCGCGGCCGAAACCCGATTCCTTGCTGCCGCCGAACGGCAGCCGCACATCGCTCTTGACGATGGAATTGACGAAGGCCGCACCGCACTCCATCTGCTGTGCAAACGCTTCGCCGCGCGCCGCATCGGTGGTCCACACGCTGCCGCCCAGCCCAAAGCGAGTGTCATTGGCGACACGCAGCGCTTCGGCTTCGTCCTTGACCCGGATCACCGCCGCCACCGGTCCGAACAGCTCCTCGTCATAGGCCGGCATGCCCGGCGCCACCGCATCCAGCACCGTCGCGGCGTAGCCCGCGTGGCTGCCCGCTACCGGTTCGCCACCGATCAACACGCGTGCGCCCTTGGCCACGCTGGCCTGTACCTGCTTGTGCAGCTCATCACGCAGGTCCGCGCGTGCCATCGGCGCCAATGTCGTTTTCTCGTCGGACGGATCACCGTAACGACGCTCGGCCGCCGCCGCCACGAAACGGTCGGTGAAGGCGTCAGCCACCGCATCGACCACGATGAAGCGCTTGGCCGCGATGCAGGTCTGGCCGCTGTTGTCGAAGCGCGACTTCACCGCCGCATCCACCGTCGTCTCAAGATCGGCGTCTTCCAGCACCACGAAGGCATCGCTGCCGCCCAGTTCCATCACGCACTTCTTCAGCTGATCGCCGGCGTTGGCGGCGATGGATCGTCCCGCACGCTCACTGCCGGTCAGCGTCACTGCTCTCACCCGGCGGTCGCGCAGTACGTCCGCGGCTTGGTCGTTGTCGATGTGCAGCACGTCGAACACGCCTGACGGCAAGCCCCCGGCACGTACCACGGCATTGATCAGGTCGGCGCACTGCGGCACGTTGCTGGCGTGCTTCAACAGCGCCACATTGCCGGCCATGAACGCCGGTGCCAGGAAACGAAACACCTGCCAGATCGGGAAGTTCCACGGCATCACCGCGAACACGCAGCCGATCGGCTCGTAGCGCACGTAACTGAGCTGTGCTTCGGTCTTGATCTGCTGCGGCTGCAGATAGTCGCCCGCGTGATCGGCATAGAACTCGCAGGCCAGCGCGCACTTTTCCACCTCGGCCAGCGCTTCGCCTTTCAGCTTGCCCATCTCGGACGTCATCGCCTGCTGGATCTCATCGCGCCGTGTACGCAGCTGCGTGGCGATCGCCCGCAGCACGTCGGCGCGCTGCGCCAGCGATTGTGCGGCCCACTCTGGAAACGCAGCAGCGGCCGCGGCCAGGCGCTGCTCGATACCCGCCTTGTCCAACAGCTCATGGCGGTAATCCACCTGCCCGGTGGTGGGATTGACGATTTCAACAGTCATCGCAGGTCTCCTCGAATCAGGCGACCATTCTGCGCCGGCCCCCGTGAGCCAGACGTTGCCGGATCGGGCCACCCCACGCGACACAGTGTCGCGGCCTTCACCCGCCGTTACCGGGTGCGGTGATGCGATGCCCCGCTGGCCGTCAGCCGTTGTCCTGCCGTGCCATCAGCAGGTCACGCTGGCGGCGTTTCTCGGCCCGCGCGGTGAAGTACCAACCGATGAACGCGGCCACCGCCACCGCCGACACCATCAACGTGGCCAGTGCATTGATCTTCGGGCTGATGCCCATCCGCACCGAGGCGAATACCTTCATCGGCAGCGTGGTGGAACTGGGCCCGGCGACGAAGCTGGCGATCACCACATCATCCAGTGACAGGGTGAAAGCCAGCAGCCAGCCCGCCAGCAGCGCCGGCGCGATGATCGGCAAGGTGATCTTCAGGAACACGGTGAGCCGGCTGGCACCGAGGTCCATCGCGGCTTCCTCCAACGAGATGTCCAGCTCCTGCAGGCGCGAGGACAGCACCACGGTGACGAAGGACAGGGTAAAGGTGACGTGTGCGATCCAGATCGTCATCGCGCCGCGGGCCGGGAAGCCCGGGATGCCGCCCATCGACACCAGCAGCGTCATCAACGAAAAGCCCAGGATGACATCGGGCATCACCAGCGGCGCGGTGATCAGCGCACTGAACGCGGACTTGCCACGGAAGCGTCGGAAACGGGTCATCACCATCGCCGCCATGGTCCCCAGCACGGTGGCGGCGCAGGCTGTCCAGAACGCCACTTTCAGGCTCATCCACAGCGCGTCCATCAACGCGCGGTCGTTGAACAGTTCGCCATACCAGCGCGTGGAGAAACCCGCCCACACCGTGGCCAGCCGTGAGCTGTTGAAGGAGAACACCATCAACAACAGGATCGGCAGGTACAGGAAGGCGAACCCCAGCGCCAACGCGCCCCAGCCCATCCAGCGGTAACCTCGCATCGTGCTCATGCCTGCTTTCCTTCCAGCACGCGCTGCTGGGACCGGTTGAACAGGAAGATCGGCACCAGCAGCAGCAACAGCATCACCACCGCCACCGAGGAAGCCACCGGCCAGTTACGGTTGTTGAAGAACTCACCCCACAGCACCCGCCCGATCATCAGCGTGTCCGGCCCACCCAGCATTTCCGGGATCACGAACTCGCCCACCGCCGGGATCATCACCAGCATGCAGCCGGCGATGATGCCTGCCTTGGACAGCGGCAGGGTGATGCGCACGAACGCCTGCCACGGCTTGGCGCCCAGGTCGTAGGCCGCTTCCAGCAGACGCTGGTCGTGCTTGACCAGGTTGGCATACAGCGGCAGCACCATGAACGGCAGATAGCAGTAAACGATGCCGATGTAAGCCGCCACCGGTGTGTAAAGGATGCGCAGCGGCTGGTCGATCAGACCGATCTTCAACAGCACCTGGTTGAGCAGGCCATTGCGGTCGAGGATGCCGATCCAGGCGTACACGCGGATCAGGAACGACGTCCACGAGGGCAGCACCACCAGCATCATCATCACGTTGCGGGTGGAGGGCTTCATACGTGCGATGGCGTAGGCCATCGGATAGCCGATGATCAACGTCAGCAACGTGGAAATCGCCGCAATCTTGAAACTGCTGGCATAGGCCAGCACGTACTGCTGGTCGCGTACCAGTTGCAGGTAGTTTTCCAGGTTGAGCTTGAGCGAGAACGCGCCATCCACGTACTGCAGCAACCACGTGTAGGGCGGCGAGCCGACCTGCGTGTGGGCGAAGGAGATCATCAGGATCAGCGCGAACGGCACGGCGAAGAACAGCAGCAGCCACAGGTAGGGCACGCCGATCACCGCACTGCGTAGTCCGGGCAGCCAGCGCTTCGGGGCTGCCGCGCTCATGAGCTCAGCACCACGCCGTCGTTGTCGCGCCAGTGCACCCACACGGCGTCGCCCCAGGTCAGGCCATCGCTGGCCCAGCGCTGCGAATTGGCGAAGTTCGCCATGACCGTGGCGCCGCTCGGCAGGCGCACGTGATAGACCGAGTGGCTGCCGAAGTAAGCAATATCTTCGATCACGCCCTGCGCCTTGTTGACGTGCCCCTCCGGCTCTTCCTTGCCGATCATGATTTTCTCTGGACGCACCGCGTAGGCCACGGACTGGCCTTCGTAACCGGTGATGCCGTGTCCAATGTAGATCGGCGCCGGGAACGCCGAGGTGCGCACGGTGGCATGTTCCGGCAGGTCCTCGTCGATCACCCCTTCGAACGAATTCACCGAGCCGATGAAGCTGGCCACGAACCGATTGGCCGGCTGTTCGTAGACCTCATCCGGCTTGCCCACCTGCTGGATCCAGCCGGCATCCATGACCGCAATGCGGGTGGCCATGGTCATGGCTTCTTCCTGATCATGTGTGACCATCACGCAGGTCACTCCGGAGGTTTCGATGATGTTCACCAGCTCCAGCTGCATCTGCGAGCGCAGCTTCTTGTCCAGCGCGCCCATCGGCTCGTCCAGCAGCAGCAGTTTCGGGCCCTTGGCCAACGACCGCGCCAACGCAACGCGCTGCTGCTGGCCACCGGACAACTGATGGGGACGGCGCTTGGCCAACTGGGACATCTGCACCAGCTCCAGCATCTCGCCCACCCGCCGGCGGATCGCATCGCTGGCCATGCCGTCCTGCTTCAGGCCGAAGGCGATGTTCTGCTCCACGCTCATATGCGGAAACAGCGCATACGACTGGAACATCATGTTGACCGGCCGCTTGTACGGCGGCAGCGCGTCCAGGCGCTGCCCATCGACGACGATGCTGCCCTTGGTCGGGGTTTCAAAGCCGCCCAGGCAGCGCAGCAGGGTCGATTTGCCACTGCCTGACCCGCCGAGCAGCGCGAAGATTTCGCCCTTGCGCACATCCAGGTTGACGTCGTCCACGGCCACGAAACCGTCGAACTCCTTGCGCAGGTCACGGACGGACAGGTAGCCGGGCTCACCGTGGGCATCGACGGCGGCGGCTTCCGGCTGGGCAACAACGGACATGGGGGGCTCCGACGGCGGTCAAGGGGATGGCGGCGCCATTCTAACGGCGGTGGTGCCGACGGGACATGACGGCAGCTGGCGCGTTGCGCCGATCGCGTCTGCACTGCGGTCGCGCGTGCTGGGGGCGTTCACCGCGCCACGGTACGGCGGGCGATGCAGGCCGTCAGCCACAGCTCATCGCGACACCGCCGCCTCCGGCGCTTCCTGCCAGCCCAATCCGAGGCTCTTCTGCAGCGCCACGTAGCGGACCAGCAGTTGCAGCTGCGCCTGGGCCAGCCCGTCCTGCGCATCGAGCTGCTGCCGCTGCACGTCCAGCAGATCGATCTGCGACGCGGCACCGGCCTGCCTGCGTTGCTGCATCAGCAGGTCGGCACGCGTGGCCGACGCTTCGGCACGGGTGGTCGCCTGCACCTGCTGGCGCGCAGCACCGAATCGCGCCAGCGCGGTGTTGGCATCCTGCAGCGCGGCCAGCACGGTGCCTTCATAGGCCGCCATGCGTGCCTCGTTGCCTGCCCGCGCCTGCGCGACACGCGCCTTGTTGCGGCCGAAATCGAAGACAGACCAGCGCAGGAACGGGGCGACGATCGTGGCTGCCGAATCCGAGCCCAGATCGGACAGCGAACCCGCGCCGGCGCCGACCGTGCCCAGCAAGGTCACCTGCGGAAAATACGCTGTCAGCGCCTGGCCGATCTGCGCCGACGAAGCGGCCAGCTCGCGCTCCGCCTTGCGGATGTCCGGCCGCCGACGGATCAGGGCCGCCGCATCGTCCACGGCAATCCGCGCAGGCAACGCAGGCAGTTCCGCGCCCTGCCCCAACCGCCCGTCCAGCGCGCCGGGCTCGCGTCCCACCATGAGGGCCAGCACATCGCGGGCCTCATCGGCCTGCGCCCTCAACGGCGGGATGCGTGCCTGCTGCTGCTCGCGCTGCGCCTGCGCGCGCTCGACCTGCAGGTCGGAATCGGCGCCGCGCTCGCGCCGTTGCCGTGACAGCTGCAACGCCTCATCGGCTGCCCGCAGGTTGTCCTCCGCCAGCGCGATGCGTTGCTGGCTGCTGCGGTAGCTCAGATAGACCTGGGTAAGTTCGGCGGCAAGCTGCACCTGCGCATCGGCCAACGCCGCCGCATCGGCGCCGGCCTCGGCGGCCGCCTGCTCGGCAGCGCGCCGGCGCCGGCCGAACAGGTCCAGCTCCCAGCTTGCATCGAAGCCGACCACGTACAGCTCGGTGTCCAGGTCGACATCGGCGAACTGCTGGCGCAACTGCGCGGCCTCCTGCGGCCGGCCGTTGGCCTCGGCGACCTGGGCCACGTTCTCGCCCAGGCCCCGCACGCTGTCGTTCAGCGAATCCGGCGCCTGCACGTTCGCGTAGCCAGCGGCAGCACCCACGCTCGGCAGCTGCTCGGCACGTCGCTGACGCTGCAGCGCGCGCGACGCCACCACCTTCGCCTGCGCCGCGCGCAGATTGGGGCTGTTGCGCAACGCCTCGTCCACCAGTTCGTCCAGCAACGGATCGCGCAGCTCACGCCACCACTGGCTGGGCGGGGCCGCCGCCACCACGCCAGCCTGGTCGGCCCGCGGCAGCGCCGCCTGCGCGGTCGCCGTGCCGGCCACGTCCGGGCGCGTGTAATCCGGCCCCAACATGCAGCCGGCGAGCAGCAACGGCAGCAGCGCGAAAGACAGTGGGCGCATCCGTGCAGCAGATGGGAAGGAGTTCAATCGGGTCATCAGTGCATCGCCAAGGGAACGCCCTTCGGCAAGGGCTTGAGCAGGAAGACCAGTGGCAGGGTCGCCACCACGATCAGGCCAAAAATCCAGAACAGGTCGTTGTAGGCCATCACCATCGCCTGCATCTGCACGGTCTGCGCCAGCACGGCCATGCCCTGCATCGGGTCACCCAGCTGCTGGCCGTAAGCACCCAGTGCATCCTGGGCTACCTGCGAATTGGCCGTGATACTGCTGCCGATGGCATCCACGTGCAGGGTGGTCCGGCGGTCCTGGAACGTCGAAATGATGGCCAGGCCGATCGACCCGCCCAGGTTGCGGGCGGCGTTGAACAGGCCGGAGGCATCGCTGGTGAACTCGCGGGGAACCGAGGTGATGGCCGCCTGGTTGAGCGCCATCATGGCCAGCGCCAGGCCGCAGCCCTGCAGCAGCTGCCCCAGTACGAAGTGCGGGCCGATGCTGTCCGGCGTCAGCCCCAGGTTGACGAAGCACGCCGCGGCGAAGCACAGCATGCCGCCGAACACCATGATCCGTACATCCACCGTCTCCAGCATCTTCGGCATCAGCGGCATCAGCAGGATGGTCGGCAGGCCCGCCAACAGCAGCACGTAGCCGGCCTGCTCGGTGTTGTAGCCGGCAATGATCGCCAGGAACTGCGGGATCATGTACATCACCCCGAACAGGATCATGCCCACCGCCATCACCATCACGAACACCGCGCCGAAGCTGCGGGTGAACAGGATTTTCAGGTGGATCACCGGCTCTCTGCTGGTGAACTGGGACAGCGCCAGCAAAGCGAACCCGGTCAGCGAAACCAGGCTCAGGATGATGATCAGCGTGGATTCGAACCACCGCTCGCGCTGCCCGTCCTCCAGTACCACCGTCAAGGCGGACAACCCCGCCGTCATCCCGATGATGCCCAGCCAGTCGGCACGCAGCAGGCCCCACCAGTTGGATTTTTCATGCGGCAGGCCAAGCAGCAGCAGCGCGACCAGGCCGGCGCAGATCGGCACGTTGATGAAGAAGGCATAGTGCCAACTCACGTTTTCCGTCAGCCAGCCGCCCAGCAGCGGACCAATGACCGGCCCGAGGATCACCGTCATGCCGAACAACGCGGTGCCCAGCGGCTGCTGTTTGGGAGGCAGGCGCGTACCGACGATGGTCAGCGCAGTGGGGATCAGCGCACCACCGGCGAAGCCCTGGCCGATGCGGCCCACGATCATCATGGGCAGGGTATCGGCGAAGCCACACATCACGGAAAACGCGGTGAACAAGGTGGCGCAGATCAGCAGGAAGGTGCGCAGCCCCAGCGTCCGCACGAACCAGCCGGTCAGCGGGATCATCACGATCTCCGACACCAGGAAGGCGGTGGATATCCACGTGCCTTCGGTGCCGCTGGCGCCGACTTCGCCCTGGATGGTCGGCAGCGCCGCGTTGACGATGGAAATGTCCAACGTCGCCATGAACGAGCCGATGGTGCCAGCGGCCACCGCCAGCCACGCGCCCGCGTCGGCCTTCTGCGGCGCCGCGTCGGCCGGCCCTGCACTGGCCGCGCTGCTGCTCATCGGTCCTTGCCGGCCTCGGCTTCGTCCCGGGTGCGCTCACGCGCGCCCTTGTTGCCCCGCGTATCCACGGTGACATCCACCGACATGCCCGGCACCAGCACCTGGCGCGCCTCGGTGCCTGCATCCACTTTGATCCGCACCGGCACGCGCTGCACCACCTTGGTGAAGTTGCCGGTCGCGTTCTGCGGTGGCAACAGCGCGAACTGCGATCCGGTGCCCGGCGAGATGCTTTCCACCGTGCCGTGCAGATCCACGCCGGGCAGCGCGTCGACCTTGATGGTCGCGGGCTGGCCGGGGCGCATCAGGCCCACTTGGGTTTCCTTGAAATTGGCCGCGATGTACAGCGATGCCACCGGCACCACGGTCATCGTACGGGTGCCGGCGGCGACGAACTGGCCGACCTGCACCGTCTTGTTGCCGATGCGGCCGTCGATGCGCGCGCGCAGCTCCGTGTCTTCAAACGCGACCGCGGCCTGCGCGGCATCGGCCTGCGCCTGCTTCAACCCGGCCTGGGCCTGCTCCAGCTGCGCCTGACTGGCCTGGATCTGGCTCTGCGCGCCGGTGATCTGCGCCTGCGCCGCGTCGTACTGCGCCTGCGCCCGCTGCAGGTCATGGCGCAGGCTTTCCACATGTTCGTGGGTATCGGCACCGCTGGCAGCCAACGGCGCGAACCGGGCCACTTCGGCCTTGGCGAAACGCAGCGTGGCAGCGGCGGCGACGGACTGGGTACGTGCCTGTATCAAGCTGGCCTGCTGGCCCTGCACACCCGCGGTCGCCGCCGCAATATCGGCCTGGCGCACAGCGATGACCGCTTCGGCCTGGTCCAGCGTGGCGCGATAGGTACGCGGGTCGATGCGCAGCAGGGGCTCACCGGCCTTCACCTGTTGGTTGTCCTGCACCAGCACTTCGGTCACATACCCGTTGATGCGCGGCGCCACGGCGACCGCGTCCGCCTGCAGATACGCGTTGTTGGTGTCCTGCAGGTATCGCCCGATCAGCAGGTGGTAGAACAGCCATATGACCAGCACGGCGAGCACCACATTTACGCCGATGATCAGCGCCCAGCGCACTTTGGGATTCTTCAGCGGCGAGGGTTTCTTTTCTTCCGCCTCGTGATCGGGCGGGTCCTGCTGCGCGGGCGCATCGTCGTGCCGGCTGGGCTGTTCGCTCATCGTCTGGTCGCGGGGGTGGTCAGGTCCATACGCGACAGTAGGGGAAGCGATGCACAGAAAACGTGAAGTGCCGGGCCGAGCACATGCCGTTGAAACGGATCCCTTCCACCGAGGGGAAGGGATTCGTGTGCAGGGCTGCCGGGCCGGGCCGCGAGCAGATCGCGCGGCCCCGGCATCCCGCCGAGCGTCGCTCGGCGCTACCGATGACTCAACGGCCGGTTTTGATTTCCGTCCACAAGCGGGTGTAAAGCTTGTCGGTTTCCGGCGTATTGATCGAGTAGGTGAACATCTTTTCCGCAACGTCCGCCGGCGGATAGATGGTCGGATCGGTGCGGATCGCTTCATCGACCAGCGCGGTGGCATCGGTCACCGGATTGGCGTAGTGGATGAAGTTGGTGTTGGCCGCCGCGACCTTCGGTTCCAGCAGGTAATTGATGAAGGCGTAGGCTGCCTCGGGGTGCTTGGCATCCTTCGGGATCGCCAGCATGTCGAACCACTGCGGCGCGCCTTCGCGCGGAATCGAGTACGCCACGTGGACGCCGTTGGCCGCTTCCTCGGCACGATCACGCGCCTGGATGATGTCGCCCGACCAGCCCACCACCAGGCAGGTGCCGCCGTTGGCCAGCGACCCCACGTACTGCGAAGAGTGGAAGTTCTGCACGTACGGGCGGATCGATTTCAGCAGTTCGGCCGCTTTCTGGATGTCGGCCGGGTTGTTGCTGTGCGGGTCCAGCCCCAGGTAATGCATCGCCACCGGGATCATGTCGGCGGGCGTGTCCAGGAGGGTCACGCCGCAGTCCTTCATCTTGGCGATGTTCTCCGGCTTGAAGATCAGGTCCCAACTGTTGGCGATGTCGGCGCTGCCGCCGAAGCGCTCCTTCACCATGTCCACGTTGTAGCCGATGCCGGTGGTGCCGATCATGTACGGCACGCCGTACTTGTTGTCCGGATCCTGGGTGGCGATGCGCTCCATCACCTTCGGGTCCAGCTTGGCCAGGTTCGGGATCTTCGCCTTGTCCAGCGGCAGGAACACGCCGGCCTGGATCTGCCGGCCGAAGAAATTCAGCGTCGGCACCACCACGTCGTAGCCACTGTTGCCGGCCAGCAGCTTGGTCTCGACCATCTCGTCACTGTCGAACACATCGTAGGTGACCTTGATCCCGCTCTGCTTCTCGAAATCCGGGATCGTGTTTTCGGCGATGTAATCGCTGTAGTTGTAGACGTTCAGGACCTTGCTGTCCTGCGTGCTTCCCGCGCCATCACCGCCGCCACAGGCAGCAAGCAGGGCAACGGACAGACCGAGCGTGAGGGTACGCAGCTTCATGGGAGGGGGCTCCAGAAAAGGATGGGGGCCGATTCCGGCCAACAGACGGACCCAGCCTAACGCCCGGACGCCGGATCATCCAGTGACGCACGGGTGACGGATTGGCGACGGCGCCTTGGGCGGCCCGGTGACACGTCCGGTGGCCCCACCGAATAAAACCGGAATCGGTAGCGCCGAGCCATGCTCGGCGAGCGCGCAGCGCGGCCTGTGGCAGGCATCGCGGTGCCCGACGGATTCCGCCGAGCGTGGCTCGGCGCTACAACGGAATGCTGCCCGCTCTGTAGCGCCGAGCCATGCTCGGCGGGACGTAACCGGAGCACGGGCCAACGGGCATCCGCTTTCAATGTCTAGACATTCAGCAGCAGGAACTCACGTTCCCACGAGCTGATCACCCGGAAGAACGTCTCGTATTCCTTCCGCTTCACCGAGATGTAGGCCTTGCAGAATCGCTCACCCAACAACGCCTGCAGCTCACTGCAGCGCTCCAGCCCGTCCAGCGCCTCACCCAGCGAGCGCGGGAGGTTGTAGCCCAGCTCCTTGGCACTGCCACTGACCGGGGCGTCCGGCGCCAGCTGGCCGCGCAGCCCCAGCAGCCCACAGGCCAGCGTCGCCGCCATCGCCAGATAGGGATTGGCATCGGAGCCGGCAAACCGACTCTCCACCCGCATGTTGTCCGGTGTATCCATCGGGACCCGCAGGCCGCAGGTGCGGTTGTCGAACCCCCAATGCACGTTGCTCGGCGATACCTCGCCAAACACCAGCCGCCGGTAGGAATTCACATTCGGCGCGAAGAACGCCATCGCCTGCGGGGCGAACTTCTGCAGCCCGCCCAGGTAATGACCGAACACCGGACTGAACTCGCCCTCGGCATTGCCTTCGCCGGCAAACACATTGCTGCCATCACTGCGACGGAGCAGGCTCTGGTGGATGTGCATCGCACTGCCCGGCTCGTTTTCCATCGGCTTGGCCAGGAACGTGGCATACACCCCGTGGCGCATCGCCGCCTCGCGCATGGTGCGCTTGAACAGGAAGACCTGGTCGGCCAGGTTCATCGCATCGGCGTGGGTGAAATTGACTTCCAGCTGCGCTGCACCGGACTCGTGGATCAGCGTATCCACGTCCAGCTTCATCGCATCCGCGTAGTCATACATCAGGTCCAGGATCGGATCGAACTCGTTTACCGCATCGATGGAGTACGACTGCCGTGCTGTTTCCGGCCGTCCTGAACGGCCCGCCGGCGGCAGCAGCGGAAAATCCGGATCGGTGTTCTTCTGCACCAGGAAGAACTCCAGCTCCGGTGCGACGACCGGTCGTAGGCCGAGTTCCTCGTACGCATCCAGCACCCGACGCAGCACATTGCGCGGGGCCAGCTCATGCGGCTTGCCGTCCTTGGTGTAGCAGTCGTGGATGATCTGCGCGGTCGGGTCGGTCGCCCACGGGACCACCCGCACGGTCTCGGGATCGGGCCGCAGCACCATGTCTGAATCCGACGGCGAAGTCAGCTCGTAATAGTCATCGGGGTAGTCGCCGGTCACCGTGGTGGCGAAGATACCCTCCGGCAACCGCGTGCCGTAATCGTGCGAGAACTTGTCCGCCGGGATGATCTTGCCGCGCGCGATGCCGGTGATGTCCGGCACCAGGCACTCCACCTCGGTGATGCGCCGCTCTTTCAACCAGCGCAGCAGGCTGCTTTCCTGTCCGTCGTCCACGGTCGGCGGTTTTCGCGAGCGGGTGTCCGTACTCATGGGGAATCCTGTTGAAGTCGTTGACGCTGCCGACAAGCATCGCCGAATGCGCGGAACACAGCGTGATAGAAGGGATTGTGGGTCACCCGCCATTCGGGATGCCACTGCACGCCGAGCACGAAACCATGACGGTGACTGCGTGCCGCTTCGACCAGTCCATCATCGGCGTGCGCCTCGGCCACCAAGCCGTCGGCCAGCACGGCGACGCCCTGCCCATGCACGGAATTGACCACTGCCGAGCGGCTGCCGTGCCAGTGCGACAGCCAGCCACCAGCAACCAGTGAAATGCTGTGCGCGGGGCCATACTGCGACTCGGCGGACGCCGCAGAATCCTCGCGGTGGTCATGCAGACCCTCCACCCGGTGCAGCCTGGGATGCAGGCTGCCACCCAGCGCCACGTTGAGTTCCTGGAAACCACGACAGATCGCCAACACCGGCAGGTCGATGCGCAACGCATGTTCCAGCAGCGAAAACGCACCTGCGTCGCGCGCCGCATCATGCAGGTTGCCGGGCCAGGTCTGCCCGCCAGGGTAATGATGGGGTTCGATGTTGCTGACGGCACCGGTCAGCAGCAGGCCGTGCAGCCGCCCGAGCCAGTCGCCGGCAGGCAGCGCGGGCTGCAGGGAGGGCAGCATCACCGGCGTCACCGCAGCGCCATCGACCAGAGCGCGCACATACTTCTCGCCGGCCATCAAGAAGCGGTGATGTCCCTGCAACGTGCTATCGGTCGGCAATCCCACAAGGGGAGGAAGGCGCATCTGCAAGTCCTCGGCGCTGCCGACACGGTAGCGCCGCATGATGACGCCAGCAAGCGCGGCATAGTCACACCCTTGCCGCGCCATCTGCGCCAGACTATGCGGATGGACCCTACGCATCCCCTGCGCGAAGACCCTTCCCTGCCGCCCAGCTGGTATGCCGCCAGCGTCGCGCCGCGCACGCCATTGCCCGCACTGGATGGCGATACCCATGCCGATGTCGCCATCCTGGGCGCAGGCTACACCGGGCTGTCCGCCGCGCTCGAGCTGGCATCGCGCGGACTCAAGGTGGTGGTGCTGGAAAGCTGTCGGGTAGGCTGGGGGGCCTCGGGCCGCAACGGTGGCCAGGTGCTGTCCGGCTATGGCTGCGAAGTCGATGTGCTGGAATCGCTGGTCGGCCCGGACGATGCGCGTACCTTGTTCGATCACTCACGCCAAGGCGTGCAACTGGTGCGTGATCGCATCGCCCACCACGGCATCGACTGTCACTGGGTTGCAGGCCACGCCAACGTGCCGATCACCGCACGCCAGGCGCGCACCCTGCATCACGACATGGAGCGGCTGACCGGGCACTACGATTACCCGATGCAATGGTGGGACCAGGCCACCCTGCGCGAGCAGCTGGACAGCCCCCGCTACCGGGGTGCCATGTTCGATCCGCTCAGTGGTCACCTGCACCCGTTGGCGTTCGCGCATGGCCTGGCCGACGCCGCCCTGGCCGCAGGCGCCACCGTCCACGAGCAGACGCCGGTCCTCGAACTGCAACGGCATCCGCGACCGGCGCTGCGCACGGCCACCGGCACCGTACACGCCGACCACGTGCTGCTGGCGGGCAACGCCTGGCTGGAAGGCATCGCGCCCGAACTCGAGCGCTACATCATGCCGGTGGGGACCTACATCGGCGCGACGCCGGTGCTCGGCGCCGAGCGTGCGCGCGCGTTGATCCGCAACGACATGGCCGTATCCGATACGGGCCTGGTGCTGGACTACTTCAGGCTCAGCCACGACCACCGCGTGGTGTTCGGCGGCGGTGCCAGCTATTCCTCGCGGCCACCACCGGGGCTGGCACAGGTGATGCAGCGCCGCCTGTGGCAGGTGTTCCCGCAGCTGCATGGCGTACCGATGGAGTACCTGTGGGGCGGCTATGTCGACATCACCACCCGCCGCGCACCGCATTGGGGACGACTCACCCCGGACATCTACTTTGCCCAAGGGTTTTCCGGCCATGGCGTAGCGGCGGCCAACCTGGCCGGTCAGGTCATCGCCGAGGCCATCGCAGGCCAGGCGGGACGACTGGATGTGTTCGAACGCATCCCCCAACGCCCCTTCCCGGGCGGCCGGCTGCTGCGGACGCCGCTGCTCGTAGCGACCATGGCATTTGTGAAGCTGCGCAATTTAATTTGGTGATGGAGTTCAAGTTTTTGAGCCGCAGGCCGCTAGTACCTACGACCCAGCCCGTTCCGAGCGCACGCCTCATGCCCGCCTTGCTGCAGGGCGCTTTCGAAAGCGACCCCGGTGTTGACCCCCTGCCCCAGCGCGTCCTGCTGGTGGAAAACTCCCGCACGTTCACCACCCTGGTGCGTGAGGCCATCGAGCAGCGGCTCGATGTGACCGTGACCGTGGCCTCCACGCTGGCCGAAGCCGGCCGGCTGCTGGAAGAACAACAGGGCTGGTTCCTGGTATTGACCGGCCTGGTGCTCGCCGATGGCGACCGCGACGGGGTGGTGGACTTCTTCGTGTCCCGCGGCATGCCGACCGTCGTGGTCAGCGGCGTGTACGACGAGGACGTGCGCCGACGCGTACTGGAACAGAAAGTCATCGATTACGTGCTCAAGAACACACCGGGTAGCGTGGATTACCTGGTGTGGCTGGTGCAGCGGCTGGACCGCAACCGGCGCATCGCCGCACTGGTGGTGGACGATTCACCGTCCGCGCGCGGTTATGCCGCCGCGCTGCTGCGCATGTACGGCCATGAAGTGTACGAAGCCGCGGACGGCGAGCAGGGCCTGGCCGCCATCGAGGCCCATCCGGCGATCCGGCTGGCCGTAGTGGACCAGGAAATGCCTGGCATGCAGGGCGTGGAGTTCACCCGTCGGCTGCGCATGCAGCGTTCGCGCGACAAGGTGGCGGTGATCGGCCTGTCCGGCAACACCGATGTCACCCTGATTCCGCGCTTCCTGAAGAACGGGGCCAACGACTTCCTGCGCAAGCCGTTCTCGCGCGAAGAATTCTTCTGCCGGGTTTCGCAGAACGTGGACCAGCTTGAGCTGATCGGTACGCTGCAGGACCTGGCCACGCGCGACTTCCTGACCGGCCTGCCCAACCGCCGTTATTTCCTGGAACACAGCCAGCGCCAGCTGCCGCAGTTGCAGCAGGACGACGAGTGGGTGGCAGTGGCGATGGTCGATATCGACCATTTCAAGCACATCAACGACAGCTTCGGCCACGATGGCGGCGACGAAGCACTGCGCGCCTGCGCCGATGCCGTCGCGGCGCATGCACGCAGCGGCGACCTGGTGGCGCGTTTCGGTGGCGAAGAGTTCTGCCTGATGGTGCCGGGGCTGGACCCGGAAGCTGCGGTCTCCTACTTCGAAGCGTTGCGCCATGCGATCGCGATGCTGCGCGTGCCGATCGGCGACACCACGCTGCGCATGACCGTCAGCATCGGCTTGTGCTGCCTGCGGCCACGCCGTGACAGCCTGCATGCATTGATCACCGAAGCCGACCGCCAGCTTTACCTGGCCAAGGCCGGTGGCCGCAACCGCGTATGCGGCGCCAACGCGGCCGCCACGGCCGCCTGAGGCAGACGCTCGGTAGTGCCGCGCACTGCCCGGCGCTACCGGTCACGTCGCCACGCCGTCATCCGCTTTGATCCAGATCAGTGCCCGGCGCTCTACAGCCGTCGACACTCGCGCCATCGGTCACATGGAGCGCGCACATGGCACTACTGGTCTGGCAGGACGACCTCAACATCGGCATCGACGTCATCGATCATCAGCACATGCGGATCGTGGAGATGCTCAACCAGCTGCATGTTGCCCAGCAGGGGGTGCAGCGCGCTGCCGTGGCGGACGTGATGGGGGAACTGGTGGATTACACCATGTCCCATTTCGCCTTCGAAGAGGAGCTGATGGAAGAGGCCGGCTACCCGTTCTGTGCCGCACACAAACGCGTGCACGAGATATTCGGTAAGCGCGTGTCGGATTACCGTCTGCGTTTCCAGGCGGGGGAAGATGTCACCGATGAACTGCGCAGCATGCTGTCGCGTTGGCTGTTCAACCATATCCGCGGCGATGACAAGGCGTACGCCGAGCAGGTGAAACAGCACCTCAACCAGTTCACCCGCCAGCACCAGGGCGGCACGTGGCTGGGCCGCACCTTGAAACGCTTCTTCAGCTGATCAGCGCACGCGCCGCTGCAGCGCCAACAGGGCACAGATGGTGATCAGCGCGGCAATGCAAAGGTAGTAGCCGACGGCCACCAGACCGAAGCGTTCGGCCAGCCACGTGGCCAGGTAGGGCGCGGGGGCCGCACCCAGGATGCCGGCCAGGTTGAACGACAACGAGGCCCCGGTGTAACGCACCTCCACCGGATAGATCTCGGCCAGGAAGGTGCCGCACGGACCGTAGGTGAGCCCCATCAGGAACAGGCCCAGCGACAGGAAGCCCAGCACCATCCACGGACTGCCGGCCTGGAACAGCGGCGCCAGCAACACCCCGAAGCCCACGATCAGGCCGCTGGCGATGATCATCGTGCGGCGCGTGCCCCAGCGGTCGCCGTAGCGCGCGGAAATGGGAATACCGGCGGCGAAGAACAGGATGCCGACCATCTGCAGCAGCAGGAACTGCTCGCGGCTGTAGCCCAGCACGGACGTGCCATGACCCAGCGCGAACACCGTCATCAGGTAGAACAGCACGAAGGTGGCGAACACGCCCAGCGTGCCCAGCACCATCGGCACGGCGTGCTCGCGCAGCACGGTCATCATCGGCAGCTTGACCCGCGCATGGGTATCGAGCGCTTTCTGGAACGCCGGCGTCTCGTGGATGTTCAGGCGCACCCACAGTCCCAGCCCGACCAGCAGCGCGCTGGCGATGAACGGAATGCGCCAGCCCCACTGCAGGAAGTCGTCGGTCGACAACAGCCGCCCCAGCAACAGGAAAATGCCCGCCGACAACAGAAAGCCCAGCGGCGCACCCAACTGCGGGAACATGCCATACCACGCGCGTTTGCCCGGGGGCGCGTTCTCGGTTGCCAGCAGCACCGCCCCGCCCCACTCCCCGCCCAGCCCCAGGCCTTGGCCGAACCGGCACAGCGCCAGCAGCGCCGGTGCCCACAAGCCGATCTGCGCGTGCGTAGGCAACAGTCCGATCAGTACCGTGGACAGCCCCATCGTCAGCAGCGCAGCGACCAGCGTGGCCTTGCGACCGATCCGGTCACCGAAGTGGCCAAACACCGCCGAGCCCACCGGACGCGCGATGAACGCGACCGCGAAGGTGGCCAGCGACTGCAGCAGCGCGGCCTGGTCACTGCTCTCGGGGAAGAACAGGTGCGGAAACACCAGCACCGCCGCCGTCGCGTAGATGTAGAAGTCGAAGAACTCGATGGTGGTGCCGATCAGGCTGGCCAGCAGCACGCGCCGCGGCGAATTGGCCGGCACGGGTGTGGGTGGAGCAGGTGCAACGGTGGACGACATGGAAGGGGAATCGCTGGGCAGGAAGCGTTCCGGATTCTGCCATGGGCTCCCGGCCGGGGGGCACATTGGTTTCAGCCGACACCGCCCGCACCACACGCCCGGTAGCGCCGACCCATGCTCGGCGAGCGCAGCGGGCCCCACCGCCGAACGTACCGCGTCACCCCGCGCGGATTGGCGCACCCGCCGCACACACCGATCGGGACATGCCTCCAACGCGCTAAGCGCCACCTACGAACCGCAACTTTGCCCATAGACGCAGGCAGGGTCACGTCCGCACGATGATGACGCTGACGACGTAGAAGCGTCAGCCGGGATTGGCATCCCGGATCGTGTGGTCCTTTGCACTCTGTTGCTGCCCTCACGGGCCCGGCGGAGAATGCATTGTCTCGCCCTTCATACGGCGGACGGTGCGTGGGGATCCCCGTATCCGCCGGCTTTTGGATCACACGACCGGTATGCCAACCCGCATCGTCCGCCACCCTCGCTTCGGCGCAGGTGGCCTTCCTGCCGAGCGAGGTTGACCGATGTCCGACCAACTCCTGAGCGGTGCACGCCTGCATTCCCTGCTGGGCGACCGCATGCACGACCTGCCCCGCCCCTTCATCGACACGCTGGAGCGCATCCTGATGGCCAATGGCGTGCCGCACCCGGCAGCGGGTCAGCGCCCTGCTCTGCAGTTCGTGTCTGCCTGCACTGACCGCCGCGACGGCGACGCAACGCAACGCGCAGCGTCCGCTGTGACGTTGCCCGAACGCGCAGTACCCGGCCTGCAGGAGGGCACCCGCCAGGCATTGGACGCGATCCTGGAAATCCTGCACGCGGTACACGACAGCCAGCACGATGGCTCCAACGAGGTGCTGCTGTGCGAGCGTCTGGTCGAGGGCCTGATCGTCGCGGGACGGCAGCTGGTCCGGGAGGCCGCGCCCAGCGCGCGGTGATCCCGTGTAGCGGCGTCCTTCGGCGGGGCAACGCGTTCGTGTCGCGCGGGAACGCGGCCCTCATGCGCCTCGCACAGTGCAGACAGCGCCTCGACCCGCGCAGCGGTACCGTGCGCCTACCTGCCCCGCTGGAGCGTTCGATGCCTTCTTCCGCCGCCTCCCTCACCACGCTGGCCACCACACAACCGGAGACGCTGGACGCGTTCTGGATGCCGTTCACCGCCAACGCGCAGTACAAAGGCGCGCCGCGCATGCTGGTACGCGCCGAAGGCATGTACTACGAAGACGTGGACGGTCGGCATATCCTGGATGGCACGGCCGGGCTGTGGTGCTGCAACGCCGGCCATGGTCGGAAGAAGATCGTCCAGGCGATTGCCGAACAGGCCGGCACGCTGGACTTCGCACCCACCTTCCAGATGGGGTCGCCTTTGCCGTTCGTGCTCGCACAACGGCTCGCCGCGCTGGCGCCGGCAGGATTGAACCATGTGTTCTTCACCAATTCCGGCTCGGAAGCGGTGGACAGCGCGATGAAGATCATCCTCGCCCACCATCGCGCGCGCGGCGAGGGCCAGCGCACGCGCTTCATCGGGCGGGAAAAGGCCTATCACGGCGTCGGCTTCGGCGGCATGGCGATCGGCGGCTTGGCCAACAACCGCCGTCAGTTCGGCCTGCAGCTTGGCGGCACCGCCCACCTTCCACACACCCTCGATCTGCAGCGCAACGCGTTCACGCAGGGCCTGCCTCGGCATGGCACCGAGCTGGCCGACGCACTGGAGCGACTGATCGCGCTGCACGACGCGTCCACCATCGCCGCGGTGTTCGTTGAACCCATCGCCGGGTCGGCCGGTGTCATCCTGCCCGCGCCCGGCTACCTGCAGCGGCTGCGCGAAATCTGCGACCACCATGGCATCGTGCTGGTGTTCGATGAAGTCATCACCGGCTTTGGCCGCGTCGGGATGCCCTTCGCGGCACAGCGTTTCGGCGTCACCCCTGACCTGATCACCTTCGCCAAGGCGGCCAGCAACGGCGCGGTGCCACTGGGCGGCGTGCTGGTGGCCGATGCCATCCATGCCAGCCTGCAGCAGGGCCCGGCCCAATCGATCGATCTGTTCCACGGCTATACGTATTCCGGCCATCCATTGGCCTGCGCGGCCGCCTTGGCCACGCTGGAAGTGTATGCCGAAGAGCGCCTGTTCGAGCGTGCGATCGAACTGGGTGACAACTGGCAGCAGGCCCTGCATCGCCTGCACGACCTTCCCAACGTGATCGACATCCGCAACTTCGGCCTGGTGGGCGCCGTGGAGCTTGCGCCGCGCCGAGATGCCCCTGGCAGCCGCGGCCACGAGGTGTTCCGGCGATGCTTCCATGATGGCGACCTGCTGGTGCGCCAGACCGGCGACATCATCGCGTTGTCGCCGCCCTTGATCGTGGAACCGGCGCAGATCGACCGGATCGCCGACGTGCTGGGGGCCATGATCCGCGCCACCGCCTGAGCCGGGACGCGCCGGCACGAGCCGGTACAATGGGCGGTTCCGCTCCACGACCGCCCGTTGCCCATGAACATCGTCGTCAAAGAAGAACTCAAAGCCTACATCGACCCGCTCACCGCGGACGAGTACGAAGCGCTGGAGCGCAGCATCCTCGCCGAAGGCTGCCGCGATGCGCTGGTGCTGTGGGGTGATGTACTGGTGGACGGACACAACCGGTACGGCATCTGCCAGAAGCACGACCTGCCCTTCAATACCGTGCAGAACACCCGCTTCCAGAGCATGGATGATGTCCACCTGTGGATGATCGAGCAGCACCTGGGCCGACGCAGCGTGTCCGACTTCCAGCGTGGCGAACTGGCGCTGCGCAAGCGTGAGATCCTGGCTGCGCGCAAGCGCATCGAGCAGGAGCAGCTGCAGCGCGAGAGCGACGGCACCAGCGAGGGCCAGGATGAGGACCAGGACAGCCCCCCGTGGGACCCGGCACCGACGTTCAGCCGTGCCGAACTGGCCCGCGAAGCCAAGCTGAGCAGCAACCAGATCAGCATGATCGAACGCATCCGTGCGCAGGCTGCGCCGGAAGTGGTCGAAGCGGTGAAGAACGGCCAGCTGTCGATCAGCGCGGCAGCGGCCGTGTCGTCGCTGCCGGAAGACGAACAACGTGCAGCCGCCACCGGTGGCAAGGACGACCTGAAGCAGGCCGCCAAGCGCGCGCGCGAAGCCAACCGCAAGCCACGCGCCGCCAAGCCGGACGCGGTGGTCGAGGCTGACGCGGTCAGCGAGGATGAGCAGGCGCTGCGCGATGCCGAAGTGCTCACCGCCCTGGAGCAGCTGGGTGAAGGCCCGCCCGCACTGCGCGCCCGGATTGTCAGCCTGACGCGTGAGAACGACGCCCTGCGCCAGCAGCTGGCGTCCCTGCGCGCCCAGTTGGCGTAAAGCCGAGCGGTGGACCCGACTGGTAGAGCCGACTTCAGTCGGCTGATGCTCGTTACCTCGTACAAACAGCAGCCGACTGAAGTCGGCTCTACCCGTCGGCTGACGTCGGTCGACCCCACCCGTCGGCCATCACCGGCAGCCGCATCGGTCGACCCCACCCGTCGGCCGTCACCGTCAGCCACATCGGTCGACCCCACCCATCGGCCATCACCGTCAGCCGCATCGGTCGGCCCCACCTTCACCCACCGCCCCGCCGCAGGCCGTCAACTGCGCCCAACATCCACCCCGTTAGACTGCGCGCATGAAGCCCACCCCGCCCCCTGCTCCCCACGATCCTCGCCGCGCCCAACTGCGCCGGTTGAAGGCCATCGCCTTCGGCATGTTGCTGGTCATGCTGGCCGGATTCGCCGTCAGCCACTGGCAGGGAGAGCGCGGCGCCTGGGCATGGGTCTCGGCGTTCTGCGAGGCGGCCGCCGTCGGCGCGATGGCGGACTGGTTCGCCGTGGTGGCACTGTTCCGCCGCCCCATGGGCCTGCCGATTCCGCACACCGCCATCATCCCGCGCAGCAAGGAACGCATCGGCGACAGTCTGGCTGTATTCGTGCGCGATCAGTTCCTCGCCCCGGACATGCTGCTGGCACGATTGAAGGTGTTTGATCCGGCGGCACGCCTCGGCAGTTGGCTGTCCGCGCCGGAACAGGTACGCATGCTGGCCGATATGGCGCGCACGTGGGCGCTGCAGGCGCTGGACTTCTTCGATGAAACGGCCGTACGGCGGCAACTGCACGCGTTCGTGGTGCAGCAGTTGCGGCAGTGGAATGCGGCCTCCACCGCGGGTGAGCTGCTGGCCCTGCTGACCGCCGATGGCCGCCATCAGCGCGTACTGGACGAAGGCCTGCAACGCGTCGCACGATGGCTGGAGCAGCCGGAAGTAAAGGAGCGCGCATCGCAGCTGATCGTGCGCTACATCCAGCGTGAGTGGCCCACCCTGTCCAGCACCGTGAACTGGATCAAGCCGATCGATGAGATCGGCGACAGCCTGGCCGAGCGACTGGCAGGTGCAGTGCTTGAAGAAATGCAGCAGGTGCTCGCCGAACCGATGCATCCGCTGCGCCAGGATTACGAGGCTTGGCTGGGCAATTACGTACAGCGGCTGCGCGAAGACCCGTCGCTGGCCGAACGCATCGAGCAGTTGAAGCAGGAAATGATCGACCACCCGGCCCTGCAGGACTATGTGCAGGGGCTGTGGTCGCGCATCCACGCCAGCCTGCGCGCGGATCTGCAGAGTGAGACCTCCGCGTTGGCAGGCTATCTGGAACGCAGCATGGCGGCGCTGGGCCGCAGCCTGTCATCGGACCCGGCGCTGCGTGATGCGCTCAACCAGCATCTGCTGGAAGGTGCCCAGCGGTTGACTTCGCGCCTGCGCGATGGGGTCACCACGCATATCGCCCAAACGGTAAAAGGCTGGGACGAGCGCCACCTGGTGGAGCAGCTGGAGCTGAGCGTTGGCCGCGACCTGCAGTTCATCCGCTTCAACGGCACGCTGGTCGGTGGGCTGATCGGTCTGTTGCTGCATGCCGCCACCACGTTCCTGCCTGGGTAAGCCGCGTTGCGTACGGCGCGCGCGCAGGGCCGCGCCACCGATTGATCCTGAAGCAGAGACTGCTGCCTGCGATCGATCTTTTCGACGCCATCCGCTTTGTGATTAGCGACAAACTCCGCGCCGTCGCACCTGCCTAGCATTGCCGTGCTCGCCCGCCAACAGCGGCAGCGGCGAGCCAGTCCTTGATTGACCTGAAAGGCCCGCTTTGCGCAGGGCCAGGAGACGTTGCGGCCTGAACATTCCTGCCGCTCGTCCTCAAACCGGATCCTAACCATGATCGACCACAACCGTCGTCTGTTCAGACCTCTCCTGCTTGCTGTTCTCTGTGCTGCGTCCACGCTGTCGATTGCGCACGCTGGCGCGCCCACACTGCACAGCGAGGACCTTGTCTACCAGTACGACGAAATGTTTGATTTCGATATCGGCGAGTGGCTGGAAACGCATGCGCCAACGCTGGCTGTGCAGGCAGAAACGCTTTCTCATTGGTCGGGCTACAGCGGGATCAGTCCGCGTGTGCTGCTTGCGCTGATGGAGCTGCAGACGGGCGTGGTGAGCTCTCCCCAGCCAAGTTCGGCGAGCCTGGAGCGGCCGTTTGGCACGCTTGTCGCCACGACGGGTTTCAGTGCGCAGTTGCGCGATGTTGCCGAAACGCTGCGCGATGCGATGTACGACGCTGCTGACAGAAGCACCCGTGGCCCTGTTGCGCTTGCTGCCGGCAATCCGCTGCGCACGCTGTATGCGCTGTCAGGAACCGAAAGCGCGCGTGCGACGCAGTTGGCGGATATCGGATTCGTTGATGTCTACCGCCGTCTGTTCGGAACCGAGCCAAAGCAGGTATCGCGCACGGCGCAGCCCCGCGCCGACGCTCCACCGAAAAACCTGCTGCAGTTCCCCTACCCGCTCAAAGCCCGCTGGCGCGTCGGAGGGGCACACACCAATTCCGGTAGCGGCAGATTCCCGATGTCTTCGCTGGACATGGGCGTGGGCGGGTGGTGGGGCAGCAACCAGAGCCGCAACTGGGTATCTGCATCCGCCGCCGGAAAATTCAAACGCCACTCTTCGTGCATGGCTGAAATCGTGCATGACGGTGGCTGGTCCACCACCTACTACCACCTGATGAATATCCGTCCCGCCACCGGCGACTCCGTGACGGCCAACGACCCCATCGCGAATCCGGCGAATACCCGGGGTCAGGCATTGTGCAACGGGGGTGCATCAACCGGCCCACACCAGCATTGGTCACTGAAGTCCAACGGAAGCCAACACCATCTGAACGGGGTCACCCTGTCCAGCTACGTGATCACTGCCACGGGCAGTAGTTACGACACCAATTGCCAACGCTTCAATCTCAGCCGGAACGGTAAACGCTACTGCGCCGGCGTCTACACCAACATAGGTGTCGACGCTCCCTGAATAGGGTATTCTCCCGCGCATCGCGCGCCAAGGCGGTGCGCCGGGGGAACCATGACCAGGATGTTGGTGACGCTGGCGCTGTGCGCGCTGGCAACGCAGGCGCATGCGCAACGCGTGTACAAATGCAGCGACGGCAAGCAGACCATCTACCAGTCCGTGCCGTGCCCGAAAGAGCTGGACACCGGCGTCAGCCGCCCTATCGTGCGCGACCCCAACCTGACCTCCGCCGACCGCGTGCGTGTGGCCCGCGAGACGTCGCAGGCGCGCCGTTGGGTCCGCGAAAGCGTCGGCTATGACCAGCCGGACATACGCGGCACGGTCATCGACAACGTCGTCGATGCGGAAGCGTGCGAGGACGCGCGCGTCCGCAAGGAAATGACCGAGGTGTTCACGGGACGCACGGCGCCCGAACGCGTCAACAAGGAAATCCACCGCGCGTGCGCGGTTCGCTGACCGACTGATGCGCCATCCGTTCGTCCATGGGACCGTACTGAAAACGCTTGCTTAACTAAATGCGAATACTTATCATTTAAGCATTGTCGTACGCCCAGCCAGTCAGTTGCGGATGCTCTGCTTCCGTCTCCGCCGCCCCGTGTACCCACACCACTGTCTGCCGCTCGGGCCCTGCGCCCGCGCGGCGACGATGGGAGCGGGCGCTGACTGCAGCGCTGAGCGCACGCGTCCACGCGGCCGCTTCCATCGCCGGCTTTTTTACCTGCATGGATACGCATCCCTCATGTCGTCCCCGTTCGTTGCACCCGCCCCATCGCGCCTCGCCGTCGCCATCACCAGCCTGCTGATGGCCGCCACCGCCCACGCCGAGGCGCCTGCTGCCAATGCCGCGCGCACCCTCGATGCCGTACAGGTGACCGCCGACGGTGAAATCGACAACGGCTATACGGTGAAGCACGCGCGGACCGCGACCAAGCTGGACCTGTCGCTGCGCGAAACCCCGCAGTCGGTGACCGTGATCACCCGCCAGCGCCTGGACGACATGGGCCTGTTCGCCCTGTCCGATGTGATGGCCCAGGTTACCGGCGTGCATGTGTCGGTCACCGACAGCGAACGCATCAACTATGTGTCGCGTGGCTACAACATCACCAATTTCCAGATCGATGGGATGCTCAACACTTTCGGCGGTTCGATCAAGACCAACACCGACAGCGTGATCTACGAGCGTATCGAGGTGATCCGCGGTGCCACCGGCCTGACCACGGGTGCCGGCGATCCGTCGGGCACCATCAGCTTCGTGCGCAAGCGCCCGACCGACACCTTCCAGGCCGGGGCCAACCTGACCCTGGGCCGCTGGGGCAACCAACGCCTGGAAGCCGATCTCGGCGGCCCGGTGGCGCTGGACGGTCGCGTCCGCGCGCGCGTGGTCGCGGCCAAGCAGCAGAGCGATTCCTTCCGCGATGTCTACACACTGGACAAAGACGTGTTCTACGGCATCGTGCAGGCCGACGTCACTGACAGCACACTGCTTGAACTGGGCTACGAGTACCAGTCACCGCATACCCGCGGTGTGACGTGGGGCGTGGTGCCGTACTGGGGCGCCGATGGCACGCCGGCGAACCTGCCGCGCTCGACCAACCTGTCCGCCTCGTGGAGCAGCTGGCCGATCATCGAGAAGACGCGTTTCGTCCGCCTGGAACAGCAGCTCGGCAATGGCTGGTCGGCCAAGGCCAACGTCACCCATGCCGACCGCGATACCGACGGCAGCGTCTGGTACGGCGCATCCGGTTACCCGCGCCCCGATGGCACCGGCGTGGTGGCCTACATCTCGCACTTCAACGAAAAGAGCACGATGTCGGTGTTCGACCTCAACGTCAGTGGGCCGTTCAAGCTGTTCGGACGGGACCATGAACTGGTGTTCGGCGTGGGCCAGTCGGTGCGCAAGGGCGAATCGGATGCCATCGATTTCGACTACAGCGATGCCTACGCCAGGGTGCCGGACTGGCGACACTGGACCGGCGAGGTTCCGCGTCTGCCGGTGACCCGCCTGGGCTATCTCGCTTCGGAGAACGAGCTGAAGCAGCGCGCTGCCTATGTGGCCGCACGCCTGCAGCTGGCCGATCCGCTGCTGGCGGTGGTCGGTGCGCGCTACGGCAGCTGGGAAACCACGAGCTGGCGCTATACGCACGACACAGCGGGCGCGCTCACCGCCACCACGCGCACGGGCTACAAGCCCGACGACTCCCTGACCCCGTATCTCGGCCTGGTCTACGACTTCAATCGCAACTTCAGCGGTTATGTCAGCTACACCGACATCTTCCAGCCGCAGAACTACCGCGACCGCGACGGTGATTACCTGGAGCCTGTGGTCGGCAACATGTGGGAGGGCGGCCTGAAGGCGGAGTTCTTCGATGGCTTGCTCAATGCATCGGCCGCGGTCTTCGAGGGCGAGCAGGACAACGTGGCGGAGATCGATGATTCGGTGCCGCCGTCGTCGCTGCCCGATGGCAGCCAGGCCTATCGATCCACCGGCAAGGGCAACAAGGTGAAGGGGTGGGAACTGGAGACCCAGGGCAGCATCGGCGAGCACTGGAACCTGTCCGCCGGCTTCGCCCATACCACCATCCGCAACCGTGCCGGCGTGCTGCAGAAAACCACGACGCCGCAGGATACGTTCCGCCTCAACACCAGCTGGCGTCCGGGCGGCATCGAAGGCCGGTTCTGGCTGGGCGGTGGGGTCACCTGGCAGAGCGGCATCTGGAACAACAGCAGCAAGCCGCGCGCGGATTACCTGACCACGGGTCGGACCGAAACCGCGC
This sequence comes from Stenotrophomonas sp. WHRI 8082, assembly GCF_040223995.2. Classification (NCBI taxonomy): domain Bacteria; kingdom Pseudomonadati; phylum Pseudomonadota; class Gammaproteobacteria; order Lysobacterales; family Lysobacteraceae; genus Stenotrophomonas; species Stenotrophomonas sp. WHRI 8082. The sequence continues at coordinate 641,906 of NZ_CP167826.1, forward strand.
GCATCGAACAGGACGCGTTCTACCTGGTCAACCTGTCGGCGGGCTATCGCTTCAACGAGAACTTCAGTGCCCAGCTCAATATCAACAACCTGCTGGATAAGGCGTACTACAACAATGTCGGCTTCTACCAGGGCGTTTATTGGGGCGAGCCGCGCAACGTCACCGTGACGCTGCGCTGGAAGCTCTGAACCCCCTCACGTTTCCATGGGGCAGCACTGCCTCCAACCGCAACGCAGGATCACCGTGGACCGCTCGCCAACTTCCGCCAGCACGACCGCCAGCCCCCGCCTGGCCGCGTTCTTCGCCCGCCCCGGCTGGGGCGTGTTTTCGCGCAGCATGGCGGCCATTTTAGGCGGCTACGCGCTGGCCGCAGTGACCAGCGTGTTCTGTGCGCTCGTCGTGCCCGGCCCGCGCGGCCAGGCCGTGTTGACCGGCATGCTGGTTGCCATCGTGGTCTGCGCCTGCGCGGCCTTGTGGGCGTTCGCCACCCGCACCGCGCTGCGGGCGTGGGTCGGGATTCTGCTGCCCACCCTGCTCATGGCGGCGGTGGCACGTGCACTGGGAGCATGGGCATGAAGAACGGATTCCGTCAGTCGATGGCATGGCTGCATACCTGGACCGGACTGCTGGTCGGCTGGCTGCTGCTGTTGATTTTCATGGCCGGCACGGCCAGCTATTACCGCGAGGAAATCAGCCGCTGGATGCGCCCTGAGCTGCCGGCCACCACGGTCAGTACCGATGTCGCCGCCGAACGGGCAGTGGGTTACCTGCAGACCCATGCCGGCCAGGCCGAAACGTGGTTCGTCACCCTGCCCGATCCGCGCAACCCGGCCATGCGGATGTTCTGGCGCAACCCCGAATCGATGGTCAAGCCGCCGGTGGAAGGCGAGCGACGGCGGCGTGGCGGCGGTCGTTTCGGCGATGCGACCATCGATCCGAACACCGGCGAAAAACTGGAAGCACGCGAGACCCGCGGCGGCGAGTTCTTCTACCGCCTGCATTTCGACCTTCATTACATCCCGGTGTTGTGGGCGCGCTACCTGGTCGGTTTCTGCGCGATGTTCATGCTGGTGGCGATCATCACCGGTGTCATCACGCACAAGAAGATATTCAAGGACTTCTTCACCTTCCGCAAAGACAAGGGGCTGCGCTCCTGGCTGGATTTCCACAACGTCAGCGCGGTGATGGCGCTGCCGTACCACGCGATGATCACCTATACCGGCATCGTCACCCTGATGGTGATGTACCTGCCGTGGGGCGTCAAAGTGGCCTACCCGACCGACGAAGACGCGTTCTTCAGCGAGGCCTTCGGTGGCATGCCCGAGATCAGTGCGCCGGCCGAAGGACGCGCTGCCGCCCTGCCGATCCAGCAACTGCTCGACAGCGCGCGGACGCATTGGAAGGGCGTGGACGTGTCCGGGTTCAGCGTCACCAGCCCTGGCGCGGCCAACGCGGTGATCGACATCCGCCAGCGCGATGGCCGTCGCCTGTCCACCGATACGCCGGCGCTGCGCTATGACATGGTCAGCGGCGAACTGCTGATGGAGACGCCGGCATCCGGCGCGGCCACCGCCACCCGTGGCGTGATGTATGGCCTGCACCTGGCGCGCTTCGCCGACTGGGGCCTGCGTGCCCTGTTCTTCCTGTCCGGGCTGACCGGCTGCCTGATGGTGGCCAGCGGCGTGGTGTTGTGGGCGGTCAAGGAGCGTCCCAAGCATGCGAAGACCGGCAGGATCGGCTTCGGCCTGCGCCTCGTCGATGCATTGAACATCGGGGCGGTGGCCGGCCTGCCGATCGCGTTCGCGTCGTACTTCTGGGCCAACCGGCTGCTGCCGCTGCAGACCGCCGAGCGCGCCGATGCGGAAGTGAGCGTGTTCTTCTATGCGTGGGGCACCGCCTTGTTGGCCGCCTTCATCTGGCCCAAGCGGGTGATGTGGACGTGGCAGTTGTACCTGGGTGCGGCGCTGTTCGCGCTGTTGCCGCTGCTCAACGCTCTGACCACCCACGCCCACCTGGGCGTCACGATTCCGGCCGGTGACTGGGTGCTGGCCGGCTTTGACCTGGTGATGCTGGCGTTCGGCGCCATGCTGGCGATGTGTGGCTGGCGCATGCAGCGCTGGACGCCGCCACTGACGGCCGCGGAGAAGAAGAAGCGCGCTGCCGCAGCCGCCGTTGCAGCGGAGGCGCAGGCATGATGCTGCTCGCCCTGTGCCTGTCCTTCAGTGCGTTCACCGCGCTGTCGCTGGCGATGGAAAAGCACCAGATGGACCTCCATGGACGGCAGGCCGCACCGGTGTCACGGCGACGCATGTGGTCCGTGCTGGGCTGGCTGCTGCTGGCGGCAGCCTTCGCCCTGTGCGTGGTCGATCATGGCTGGGCGCTGGGCCCGGTGCTGTGGCTGGGCGCGATGACCCTGGGGGGCCTGCTGCTGGCGTTTGGCCTGTACCCGTGGAAGCCGCGCTGGATCGTGCCGCTGGCCGTGGCGTTGCCGGTGATGGGCCTGGTCGCGGCGGTGCTCTGACCAAGGCGATGGTCTGACCACGGCGCCGCTGCGCTCGCCGAGCATGGCTCGGCGCTACCACCGTGTAACCCCATGACGGCCACTGGCCGTCATGCGTCATGTGGGACGGCAGTGACGGCCGCCGGCCGTCACTGAGCTGGTCACAGTGCGCGCAGTTCCCACGCGCGGTGGATGCGCGCGTTGCGCTCGAAATCCGGTCCGATGGTGCGCGGGCTGATCTCCCGGCAATTGGCGAACTCGGCAATCGCATTTTCTTCCAGCTTGAAGCGACGGAAGTTGTTGGAGAAATACAGAACACCACCGGGCGCGAGGCGCGCAACGGCCGCACGCAGCATCCGCACCTGCTCGCGCTGGACATCGAAGTCTTCCGCACGAGCCGAGTTGGAGAAGGTCGGCGGATCGCAGAAGATCACGTCGTACAACCCTTCATCGGCCTCCAGCCACGCCATGGCGTCGGCCTGCACCAGCAGGTGCTGGTTGCCACCCTGCCCGTTCAACGCCAGGTTGTCGTAGCACCACTGCAGGTACGTGGCGGACAGATCCACGCTGGTCGTGCTGGCCGCCCCCGCCACCGCCGCCTGCACACTGGCGACGCCGGTGTAGCAGAACAGATTGAGGAAGTGCTTGCCGCGGATCTGTTCGGCCATCGTCCGGCGCAGCGGGCGGTGGTCCAGGAACAGACCGGTGTCCAGGTAATCGAACAGGTTCACCCGCAGCAGCGCATCGTTTTCGCGCACGACCAGGAACTCATCCCGACGCTCGAAGCGGCCGTACTTGCTGCCGCCCTTGCCGCGCTCGCGCGACTTCAGCGCTACCTGTTCCGGCGGCACCTGGAATACCTCGCGCGCGGCCGACAGCAGCTCGTTGCGGCGACGGCGCACGTCATGCTCGGGAATGGTCGCCGGCGCGGCGTACTCCTGCACATGCAGGAACGTGCGGCCCTTGCCGCCGTCCTCTTCGTATACGTCGATGGCGGCCGCATATTCCGGCAGGTCGGCATCGTAGGCACGATAGCAGGTGATCTGCTCACGGCCACGCCACGTCTTGAATTTCTTCAGGTTCTTGCGGATGCGGTTGGCCACCATCTGCGCGCCTTCGCTCAGCTCGCGCGGAATGGCCGGGTCACGCTTCGGCACGGCGACCGGATCGCAGACGATCAGCGCACATTCCAGTGCGCCATTGAACATCTGGTATTTCTTGCCAGCACGCAGGCCGGTAGCGAACGCCAGATCGTCATTGCCGCACAGCAGGCTGGCCCGCCATTGCGGCACCGCCTTCTGCAAGGCGTCGCCGAGGCGGCGGTACAGCGCCGGATCGGCCGCCAAGCGCTCGTCATAGGGCGGGTTGCAGACCACCGTACCGATGTCCAGCGGGGGTGCCGGCAGGTCGACGATGTCGGCGCGGGTGAAGGTGATGGCATGCGAAACACCGGCCACTTCCGCGTTCTCGCGTGCGGCGGCGATGGCGAGCGGATCGATGTCGCTGCCGAACACCACCGGCTTCAGCGCGGCCAGGCCTGCGGTTTCACGCTCACGGGCTTCGGCCAGCAGGGTCTTCCAGTTGTCCTTGTCAAAACCCAGCCAACGGCTCGGCGGCAGGCTGCCGTGGCGCATCAGACCGGGCGCCACGTCGGCGGCCATCAGGGCACCTTCGATCAGCAGGGTGCCGCTGCCGCACATGGGATCCAGCAGGCCGCCACCGGCCGCATGCAGGCGCGGCCACTGACCGCGCAGCAGCACGGCCGCCGCCAGGTTCTCACGCAGCGGCGCCTCATGCGCCGCGCCGCGCCAACCCCGGCGATGCAGCGGGCCGCCACCGAGATCGATGGAGATCGTCGCACGTCCCTTGCGCAAGGACAGGTTGATGCGGATATCCGGCAGGTCGGTGTTGACCGACGGACGTTCCAGTCCCTCACTGCGCATGCGATCGACGACCGCATCCTTGATCCGCTGCGCGGCGAAGCGGGCGTGGGTGATCTTGTCGCCGGATACATGCGCGTCCACGGCCAGGGTCATTTCCGGCTTCATGTGGTCCTGCCACGGCATCAGGTGCACGCCGTCGTACAGGGCCTGCTCATCCGGGCACTCGAACTCGGCCAGGGGCCACAGCACGCGGCTGGCCAGACGCGACCACAATATGACCCGCTGCGCCTGGGCCAGATCGCCCTCGGCATTGGCACCGGCGATGGTGGCAGTGGCCTTGGCAAGGCCCAGGGCCGACAGTTCGTCGGCAAGCAGGTATTCCAGGCCCTTGGCGCAGGAGACGAAGAAATTCACAGGATCGGTTTCGCAGGTGGGGCAGCCGCTTGCGCGGCGCAGGAACGGGCAGGCCCTGGCAACAGGCCCGCGCCCATGCCGGCGGCACGGGGACCCCATTGTAATCGCTGGCGCCCCTACCGGTCCGGCCCGCGGTATGGCAACGCAGGCGGCCGGGTCACGTTGCCTCGCGCATCGGCCGGGTCCCGCCCTCTGCGCCCTTTACCTCAGATCCGGCGCAGCAAGGCCTCGAACGCGGCGGCCGACTCGGCGACGTGGTCATTCAGGCGGTGGCCGTCGTTGACCAGCAGCAGCGACGCAGAGCGGGCACCCGCCCAGGCGATGACCTCCGCTGCGGGGATCAGTTCGTCATGCCACGCGTGCACCACGCTGGTCGGCACATCGGCCGCATCCAACGCGGGCATGGGGCCCATGGACGTAGGCGGCACCATCAGGAACAACCCCTTCACCGGCACATGCAGCGATGCAAGCGCGGACACATAGGCCCCGAGGCTGGACCCGGCCAGGACCACCGGGCCGCGCGCGGCGGCCGACGCAGCCAGCGCGATCAGGCGCTGCAACCGGGCCGGCACATCACCCACGCGACTGATGTCGGACTTCGCGTCCAGATCGGTGTAATCGGGCCGCTCGTGGCTCCAGCCCAGGCGGGTGGCGACCTCTGCCAATGCGGTCACCTTGGTGGCCTCCGGGCCGCTTTCAAAGCCATGCGAGAGAATGCAATGGCCGGTACTGTCTGGGAGATCATGATTCATGACGCAATGCTAGCATCGGCGCATGCCGAGTCTTCTGCTCCCCGACCTGCGGGTCGCGCCCCTGCCTTATCACGACCTGCTGCCCCTCCGCGCGACAGATGCGCTGGACATGGTGGTGATCCATTGCACTGAACTGCCGGACCTGGCGACGGCGCGGGAATACGGCGAGAAGGCGCTCTATCCCAGCGGCACGGGCAACAGCGGCCATTTCTATATCGACCGCGATGGCAGCGTGCACCAGTACGTAGCCCCGGATCGCAGCGCGCACCATGTGCGCGGGCTCAATGCGCAGTCGATCGGCATTGAACTGGTCAACAGCGGACGCTACCCCGCGTGGTTCGACAGCCGTCGTCAGCAGATGCACGAGGCGTACCCCGAGGCACAGATCGCGTCGCTGCTGCGGCTGCTGCATGCACTGTGCGCACGCTATCCTTCGCTGCGGCGGATTGCCGGCCACGACGAGCTGGACCTGGAGCGGGTGCCGGCCACGGACAATGCCCAGGTAACCGTGCCGCGCAAGCGGGATCCCGGCCCGTTGTTCCCGTGGGACACCGTGCTGGCGACCCTATCGCTCGTCCGCGACACGACCCCGCAGCCCCGGTAGCGCCGAGCCATGCTCGGCGGAGTGCGCGATCAGGCCGCCGCTGCGCTCGCCGACCATGGGTCGGCGCTACGGAATCACGGCACTGGTCACGACATCCGAGCCCCGGTAGCGCCGAGCCATGCTCGGCGAGCGCAGCGGCATGGGTGTTATCGGCTCAGGCGCCCGTCGCCACGGGGCGGCCTTCGTCGCTGATCCAGCCACTCCACGAATCCGCGTAGATACGCGCACCGCCCAACCCGGCCGATTCCATCGCCAGCAACAGATGGCAGGCGGTAACGCCCGACCCACACATCAGCACCACCTGAGACGGTTCGTGCTGGCCGATCACCTGCTGCAGCTCCGCGCGCAACTCCTCCGCCGGCCGCAGATGGCCGTCGACCACATTCAACGCGAAGGGGCGGTTGACCGCGCCTGGCACGTGACCGGCAATCGGGTCCAAGGGTTCGACTTCGCCCCGGAAACGTTCGTTCGCACGCGCATCCACCAACCACCCGGGACTGTGTTTCAGACGCGCGGTGACTTCGTCTGCGCTCGCGACCTGGCTGACATCCAGGCGTCCGGGATACGGAGGCAAGGGCTCAGGTGCGACCGCATCGGTCACCAGTGGCAATCCGGCGCGCTGCCATGCCGCCGCCCCGCCATCCAGCACGGCTACCTGCCGATGTCCCATCAGGCGCAGCAGCCACCACAGGCGGGCGGCGGCCATGCTGCCTTCGGCACCGTCATAGACCACCACCTGCGTGTCAGGGCCAATCCCCCAGCGCCCCAGGGTGGCCGCGAACACGTCACTGTCCGGGAGCGGATGACGGCCGTGGCCGATCGTGCTCTTGTCTGACAGGTCGCGATCCAGGTCGGCGTGGACGGCACCCGGCAGATGGCCGACAGCAAACTGTGCCGCGCCCGATTGGGGATCTGCGAGGGAAAACCGCGCATCAACGATACGCAGGGCCGTGCCCGGCGTCGCGCGCGCATCCACCAGGCGCACACCTTCCTGCGTCAATCCAGCCCGCAGGGACGCTACGTCCACCACGGTGGTCCAGGGGGTATCGATCACGCTCATTGCAGTTGCTCCAGACGTCGACGCAGGTTGTACAGGATGGCCGCCGTAGCCCCCCAGATGCGGTGGCTCGGCCAGCCGTACTCCAGCACATGGCGGACGCGGCCACGATGGACTATTTCCACGTGCCGCAGGTTGTCGGCGGTCATCAGGTAGTCGAGCGGCACTTCGAAGACATCAGCCACTTCGTCCGGTGAAGGCACCGGCGTGAAGTGCGGATCGACGACCGCCACCACCGGCGTCACCCGATAACCGGTAATGGTGACGAACGGATCCAGATAGCCCAGCGCCTGTACCTGCTCGGCGGGGAGTGCGATTTCCTCGTTGCTTTCGCGCAGGGCGGCGGCGACCGCGTCGGCATCGTCCGGCTCGGTGCGCCCGCCAGGAAACCCCACCTGCCCGCCATGCTGGCGAAGGGTTTCCGTGCGTCGGGTGAGGATGACCTGGGCCCCGGTGCCACGCGGCACGATGCCGGCCAGCACCGCCGCTTCCACCAACGGACCGTCTGGCAGCAGATCGTCGAGCTCACTGCGATTCCAGCCGTCGCCCATCGGCGGCGCGTGCAGAGGATGCAGCGCGCGCATCAGCCGTCCATCGTCGGCCAGTGTTCCAGACAGTGACGCCCGAAGCTGCTCACGCAGGGGCAGGCGGTGATGCAGCACGTGGTGGCGTTCGCGCTCGCTCATCGACGACCATCGCGCAATTTCGTCGATATCGCGCAGGCAGCCGATGCAGGATCGATGATGATCAAGCTCGCATTTTCCAACGCAGGGACTGGGCACCGCACGCGTGTTTTCTTCCGTGGTCTGCACCGATGTAATTTACCGCGAAACGGCGAGGGAGGGATGGGGGGGCAGCCGACTGAAGTCGGCTCTACCAGTCGGCTCTACCGGTCGGATCTACCGAGATGCCGCGCGGCATAAAAAAACGCGCCGGTGGAAGCCACCGGCGCGTCGGGTCAAACGGTGATGCGGATTACTTGACGCTGACCAGCTTGATCTCGAACTGCACGGCCACGTTCGGCGGGAACGGGGTACGCGGGTCGGCACCGTAGGCCTGTTCCGGCGGCAGGGTGACTTCCCACTTCGAGCCGGCCGGCATCTGCAGCAGCGTTTCGCGCATGGCCTTCATTTCCACTTCGCTCAGCTTCATGGCAGGAATCTGCTGGGCCGGGCGGGCTTCGGTCGGGCGCTGGCCGAACGGGAACGGGCCGGCCACTTCCAGCTGCACGCTGCTGGCCTGGGTCGGCTTGGCGCCGGTGCCGGCTTCGATCACGCGGTACTGCACGCCGCTGGCAAGCGTCTGCACGCCAGACTTGGCCTTGTTGGTGGCCAGGAACTGCGTGCTCTTGGTCTTGTTCTCAGCCGCAGCCTTGTCGTACTCGGCCTTGGCGGCCTGTGCACGACCCTGCTCGCGCTTCTGGAACGCTTCAACGGCCGGCTTCAGCTGGTCGGCGGTGATCGCCGGCTGCTTCTTGGCGTAGGCGTCCTGCAGACCCTTCACCACCGAGTTGATGTCCAGCTGCTCACCGCGACCGGTCAGCTCCGCAAGGTTGTTGCCGTAGTCATAACCGAAGTAATAGCTCAGCTTGCCCTTTTCGGACGCGACGTCCTGGGCGAAGGCATTGCCCGTCAGGGCCAGGGCCGCAACGGCGACCGCGATAGAACGCAACTTCATCAAACAATTCTCCAGGGGTGGTAACTCAGGGGGCGTTTTCGCCGCCCTGAGGCGACGGGTTAGGATAGCGGTCGCACGGGTGATCCGCTACTGACGACGTAGGCTTTGACCTGTCTGCGTTTCAAGAGTTCAACATCACTGTTTTTTAACGTTCAGGAGCACCTGCGTGTCACATTCCCCGATCATCGTCGCTGACCGCGGTGCCGTGCGCACGCTGACCGTGAACCGACCGGACAAGCTGAATGCCCTCGACGGCGCGACCCTGCGGGCGCTGTCGGAGGCCTTCACCGCCGCCTGCGAGGCTGACAGCGTAAGGGTCGTGGTGCTGACCGGCGCGGGGCAGAAGGCATTCGTGGCCGGCGCCGACATCAGTGAAATGAACGGACTCAGCGCTGTGCAGGGACGCGATTTCTCGCTGCTGGGACAGCGCCTGATGCGTCAGATCGAGCGCATGCCCAAGCCCGTGATGGCCCGGATCAACGGCTTCGCGCTGGGGGGTGGGTTGGAGTTGGCGATGGCCTGCCATCTGCGCATCGCGGCCGATAGCGCCAGATTGGGCCTGCCCGAGATTACTCTCGGCCTGATTCCCGGGTTCGGCGGCAGCCAGCGCCTGCTGCGCCTGTGCGGGCGCGCGGCCACGCTGGAACTGTGCCTGCTGGGCAGCCCGGTTGACGCCAACCGAGCGCTTCACCTCGGTCTGGTCAACGAGGTAGTTGCCGCCGACGCGCTGGATGCGCGGGTGGATGAGCGCGCCGACCAGTTGGCGCGCGCCGCGCCATTGGCCGTCCGGGCGCTGCTGGACGCGGTTCACGTGGGCGGCGAATGCAGCCTGGAGGCGGGCCTGGACTACGAAAGTGCGCAGTTCGGCCTGCTGTTTGCCACCGATGACATGCGCGAGGGCACCCGCGCCTTCCTTGAGCGTCGTCCCGCCCACTTCGAGGGTCGCTGACGGATGGCCCGCCGACCGGACCCCGTGGCGCTGTACGAGCGGCTGCAGGCTGATGACCTGGACGGTGCGCTGCTGGCCGGGCTGATGGACTACGTGCCCGACGCGGCCGATGCCTGCCAGCTCCCCGGCCACGCGGACCTGCCCGATCGCCTGCAGGCGGTGCAGCGCCAGTTGCAGCGCGCCTGGCAGGCACGAGAACGGTACCGCGACCGTGCCGTCCGGCTGGCGCGACGTGATGCCCAACGCGATGCGCGGCGTTCGCCGCCCCCTGCCCCCGATCACACCCCCGCCCTGCCCTCTGCCGCTGCCGCCATCCTGGCGCGGGCGAAGGGGCGTGCGGCCGCGCCGCGGGGGTCGTGATGGCGGTTGCGGGTTTGCCCACGCGCACAGCTGCGCGGCGCACGACGAAGATGCCACGCGCCGACGTGCTGGAAATGTTCACCCGGCTGCGCGAACTCAACCCACATCCGAAAACCGAGCTGGAATACAGCAGTCCGTTCGAACTGCTGGTGGCCGTCGCGCTGTCTGCGCAGGCCACCGATGTCGGCGTCAACAAGGCGACCCGGCGTCTTTTTCCGGTGGCCAACACGCCACAGGCGATTCTCGACCTGGGGGAGGAAGGGCTGAAGCCGTATATCTCCACCATCGGTTTGTTCAACGCCAAAGCGAAGAATGTGATCGCCGCCTGCAGGCTGCTGGTGGAGCAGCACGGCAGCGTGGTGCCGGAGGATCGTGCCGCATTGGAGGCCCTGCCGGGAGTGGGGCGCAAGACGGCCAACGTGGTACTCAATACGGCGTTCGGCCAGCCGACGATGGCCGTCGACACCCACATTTTCCGCGTATCCAACCGCACCGGCCTTGCTCCGGGCAAAGACGTGCGTGCGGTCGAAGACGGTCTGATGAAAGCCATCCCTGCCGAATTTTTGCTTGACGCGCATCACTGGCTGATCCTGCATGGACGGTACGTGTGCAAAGCGCGCAAACCCGATTGTCCGCAGTGCGTCATCCGTGACCTCTGCCGCTTCAAGGACAAGACCGCGTCGGTCTGATCCGCCGCGCAGACTGCCATCGCCGCGCCATCCGGACGTCACAACCACAGGGCATCAATGGCCCCGGCGAAGAGGCGCAAGGGGTGCTGCGGGCGCACGGCGTTCGCAAACTGTCACATTTACGCAATCTTCACGTTCTAGCCTGCGCGCATCTTCCCACCTGCCTGCAAGGCTACTCTCTCCATGAAACTGCATCGCCAACTTCTCACTGCGGCCGTTGCGGCTGCGCTGTTCGTGCCGGCCGCCCACGCTGAAGTGGCCATCGATGTGATCGGCGGTTCGGAGATCACCTTCGAAGGCCTCGTCCAGGCCGACGGCAACTGGTTCGACAACGATGTAGCCGACCTCAATGGCGGCGATGCAGCCAACGGCAAGGACAGCGAATTCGAGCTGCGCCGTGCCGAGCTGGTGCTCAAGGGCAAGGGCCCGGGCAACGTGGAATGGGTGGTCGGGTATGACGCCAAGGCCGACAAGTTCCTCGACACCAACGTCAAGTACAAGCTGGGCGGCAACAGCAACCACTTCGTGCAGCTGGGCCAGTACAAGCAGCCCAACAGCCTGGAAGAACTGTCCAGCACCAAGAACAACGACTTCATCTCGAAGGCCGCCGTGACCAACACCTACGCCGTGGCCCGTCGCCTCGGTGGCGCGTGGGGCTATGCACAGGACAACTGGTCGGTGACGGCCAGCGCGTTCGGTCGCGAGCTGACCCGCAACCTTGCGCACGGCAGCGGCTACGGTGCACGCGGTACCTTCGCGCCGATCAATGAAAAGGGCCAGGTCCTGCATTTCGGCCTGAGCTACGTGGCGTATGACACCGACGCCGATACCCTGCGCGTGCGTGCCCGTCCCAACGCCGACCTGGCCACCGTGCGCCTGGTCGACAGCGGCAACATGGTCGACACCGACCGCGTGACCACGCTGGGCCTGGAAGCGATGTACATCGGCGGCCCTTTCAAGGCCCAGAGCGAGTACTACAGCAGCAAGGCCAAGCGCCTGGCCAACGACAACTACACCAGTGACGGTTACTACGTCAGCGGCCTGTGGAACATCACCGGCGAAAGCTGGGGCTACAAGGGTGGCGTACCGGGCACCGGCCTGCCGGACAACCCCGCCGGTGGCATGTGGCAGCTGGGCGCGCGCTTCGACCATATGGATCTCAACGACGGCAACCTGAGCGCGAACCCGGTCGCCGGTCGTCCGCCGATCGTGGACGGCGTGCTGGGCGGCAAGATGGATATCTGGACGGTGGGCGTGAACTATTACTGGCGTTCCAACACCAAGTTCGCCCTGAACTACGTGATGGTGGACAGCCAGAAGTACAGCTCCAGCGCACGCGGCTTCGTCAATGACGATCCGAACATCCTGGAAGCCCGCGCGCAGTTCTTCTGGTAAGACCTGCAGCAAGTGAAAACGGAAGGGCACGGCATGACGCCGTGCCCTTCCGCGTTTGCGGCCCCCGCGTTTGGTAGAGCCCACTTCAGTCGGCTGCGGCGGCCAGCCGACTGAAGTCGGCTCTACCCTGGCGGCTGCGCCAGCCGACTGAAGTCGGCTTTACCCCTGGCTATCCCCGCCTCTGGCGACGCTGTCATCGATGCGTCATGTGACAGACGCGGCGGTGTCACGCAATCGTTATGGAATGTGCACCGACACGACGGGTAATCGCCCGTCTACCACCCAGGAGCCATTCCCGTGATCCACGCCTTCAAGTCGCGCGCCGCCGTTGCCATCCTCGCCGCGTCGTCCGTCTTCGCCGCCAACGCTGCCGATGTGACCGGTGCCGGCGCGTCCTTCATCTTCCCGGTGATGTCCAAGTGGTCGGCCGACTACACCGTGGCCACCGGCAAGAAGGTCAACTACCAGTCCATCGGCTCCGGTGGTGGCATCGCGCAGATCAAGGCCGCCACGGTGGACTTCGGCTCGTCCGACGCCCCGTTGAAGCCGGAAGAACTCGCTGCTGCCGGCCTGGCCCAGTTCCCGTCGGTGATCGGCGGCGTGGTGCCGGTGCTCAACGTGGCCGGTGTCGCACCGGGCGCGCTTAAGCTGGATGGCCCCACCCTGGCCAACATCTTCCTCGGCAAGATCAAGACTTGGAACGACCCGGCCATCGCCGCGCTGAACCCGGGCCTGACCCTGCCGTCGGCCAAGGTCACCATCGTGCACCGCTCCGACGGTTCGGGCACCACCTTCAACTTCGTCAACTATCTGTCCAAGGTCAGCCCGGAGTGGAAGACCAAGGTCGGTGAAGGCACCTCGGTCCAGTGGCCGGCCGGCATCGGTGGCAAGGGCAACGAAGGCGTCGCCGCGTACGTGAAGCAGATCAAGGGCGGCATCGGCTACGTCGAGCTGTCCTACGCGCTGCAGAACAAGATGTCCTATGCGTCGATGAAGAATGCCGCTGGCAACGTCGTGCAGCCGTCGGACACCACCTTCGCCGCCGCAGCCGCCAGCGCCGATTGGGCAAACGCCAAGGATTTCTACCTGGTGATGACCAATGCACCGGGCGCCCAGGCCTGGCCGATCACCGCCACCAACTTCATCCTGGTGCGCAAGCAGCCGCGCAACGTGGCCAACGCGAAGGCAACGCAGGACTTCTTCCGCTGGATCTACAAGAGCGGTGACGAGCAGGCCAAGCAGCTGGACTACGTGCCGCTGCCGGACACCCTGGTCCGCCAGATCGAGACCTACTGGACGCAGAACCTGAAGTACTGATACATCCAAGGGCACGGGGCCAGCGGAGACTCTCTCCCTCCGCTGGCTCCACCGGGCGCGCGATCCATCAGGATCCCGCGCCTTTTTTTGTTCCAGGACGCGCTCGAATCCGCGCAGTTCGACCGCTTCCCCGCTGCGTCCAGCACCCGCCAACACCGTGAAAAGCCCGTCAAACCGTGGCGTGGGCTTCGCCCGTGACCTGAGTCATCAGGCTGTAACAAAAACATCATTTCATAGCCGCAACCGCCGGATGGACCGGCAACTTCCCGCTATGGAGTGACGCATGAATCTGCAGAAGGCCGGCCTGGCCACCCTTTCCCTGGCCATCGCCCTCGGCCTGTCGGCCTGCGGCGGCAGCGAGTCGCCGACCGCCCAGCAGCCCGCCGGCGGTGCCACCGCCGCCGCCCCGGCCGCCGGTGACAAGGTCAGCGCCGAAGTGTCCGGTGCCGGCGCTTCCTTCATCTTCCCGCTGGTGTCCAAGTGGTCGGCCGATTACAACGCCGCCACCGGCGCCAAGATCAACTATCAGTCCATCGGCTCCGGCGGCGGCATCGCCCAGATCAAGGCCGGCACCGTCGACTTCGGTTCCTCCGACAAGCCGCTGAGCAGCGAAGAGCTGGCGCAGGCCGGCCTGGCCCAGTTCCCGTCCGCCATCGGCGGCGTGGTGCCGGTCGTCAACATCGAGGGCCTGGAGCCGGGCAAGCTGCGCCTGAGCGGCACCCTGCTGGCGGACATCTTCCTGGGCAAGATCAAGACCTGGAACGACCCGGCCATCGTCGCCGCGAACCCGGGCGTCACCTTGCCTGACGGCAAGATCACCCTGGTCCACCGTTCGGACGGTTCGGGCACCACCTTCAACTTCACCAACTACCTGTCCAAGGTCAGTGCGGACTGGAAGGGCAAGGTCGGCGAAGGCACGTCGGTACAGTGGCCCGACGGCGTGGGCGGCAAGGGCAACGAAGGCGTCGCCTCGTACGTGAAGCAGATCAAGGGCTCCATCGGCTATGTCGAGCTGGCCTATGCGCTGCAGAACAGCATGCCGTACAGCGCGATGCAGAACGCTGCGGGCAGCTGGGTGCAGCCGAGTGCTGAAACCTTCGCCGCCGCGGCCGCCAGCGCCGATTGGGCGAGTGCCAAGGACTTCAACCTGGTCATCACCAATGCGCCGGGCGAGCAGGCATGGCCGATCACGGCGACCAACTTCATGCTGATGCAGAAGAAGCCGAAGGACGCCAAGCGCAACCAGGATGCCCTGGCGTTCTTCAAGTGGGCCTTCGAAAGCGGCCAGACGCAGGCCAACGAACTGCACTACGTACCGCTGCCGGCCGAACTGGTCACCCAGATCGAAGCCTACTGGGGTACCGAACTGAAGTGATGCAGGAACGGTGCCCGCCCTGCGCGGGCACCGTCCTTTTCCACCCCGCGTCACCCCGCCCCCTACTGGCCGCGTCGCCCATCCCATGAATGCCATCGCACAGCCTGCAGCCGCACCTTCCACGCGTGATACGCGTGATGCCCGCAACGACCGCCTGTTCCGATGGGTGCTGGTCGGCACCGTCATTTTCGTCCTCGCTGCCCTCGCCTGCGCCGCGCTGTCGATGCTCTGGGGCGGCCGTCATGCCCTGGAAGCCCAAGGCCTGAGTTTCTTCTATTCCGCCGAATGGAATCCGGTGGAGAACAAGTTCGGCGCACTCGCGCCGATCTACGGCACCCTGGTGACCGCGCTGATCGCGATGGTCATCGCCGTGCCGGTGAGCTTCGGCATCGCCTTCTTCCTCACCGAAGTCGCCCCGCGCTGGTTGCGTGGGCCGGTCGGTACCGCCATCGAACTGCTGGCCGGCATCCCCTCGATCATCTACGGCATGTGGGGCTTGTTCGTGCTGGTGCCGGTGATGACCGAGTACGTGACGCCGTTCCTCAACGAGACACTGGGCGAGTGGCCGATCATCGGGCCGATGTTCCAGGGCCCACCGCTCGGCATCGGCATGCTGACCGCCGGCTTCGTGCTGGCGATCATGGTGATCCCCTTCATCTCTTCGGTGATGCGCGAAGTGTTCCTGACCGTGCCTACCCGCCTGAAGGAATCGGCGTATGCGTTGGGCTCGACCAAGTGGGAAGTCAGCTGGGACATCGTGCTGCCCTACACCCGCTCGGCGGTGATCGGCGGCATCTTCCTGGGCCTGGGCCGCGCTCTGGGCGAGACCATGGCAGTCGCCTTCGTCATCGGCAACAGCGTGCGCTTGTCGCCGTCGCTGCTGGAGCCGGGCACCACCATCGCCGCGTTGATCGCCAATGACTTCGGCGAGGCCACCGAGACCTACCGCTCCGCCCTGCTGCTGCTCGGCTTCGTGCTGTTCATCGTCACCTTCGTGGTGCTGGCCATCGCCCGCCTGATGTTGATGCGTCTGTCCCGCAAGGAGGGCAACTGATGTCCACCGCCGCTCAATCCCTGTACCTGCGCCGCCGCATCGGCAATATCGTTGCGATCCTGATGTCGGTGGCCACGGCGCTGTTCGGCCTCTTCTTCCTGGGCTGGATCCTGTGGACGCTGTTTTCCAAGGGTCTCCCGGGCATCAACTGGGCACTGTTCACCCAGTCCACCCCGCCGCCCATGCAAGAAGGCGGCCTGGCCAATGCCTTCTATGGCACCGCCGTGATGTGTGCCATGGCCATCGGCATCGGCACCCCGCTGGGCGTGCTGGCCGGCACCTGGCTGGCCGAATACGGCAACTTCCGCAAGGCGGGCACTGTCGTGCGTTTCGTCAACGATATCCTGCTGTCGGCCCCGTCCATCGTGCTCGGCCTGTTCGTCTACACGCTGTTCGTGATGCAGACCGGCGGCAGCTTCTCCGCCTTCGCCGGTGCGCTGGCACTGGCCTTCATCGTGCTGCCGGTGGTGGTGCGCACGACCGACGAGATGCTGCGCCTGGTGCCCTCGCAGATGCGCGAAGCGGCCCTTTCGCTGGGCATCCCGCAGTGGAAGGTCACCGTGCAGGTGCTGTACCGCAGTGCATCCGCTGGCATCGTCACCGGCATCCTGCTGGCCCTGGCGCGCATTTCCGGCGAAACCGCCCCGCTGCTGTTCACTGCCTTCGGCAACCAGTACTGGAGCAGCAACGTGTTCCAGCCGATGGCCTCGGTGCCGGTGGTGATGAACCAGTTCGCCGGCAGCCCGTACGAATCCTGGCAGGTGCTGGCCTGGGCCGGCGCCCTGGTGCTGACCGTCTTCGTGCTGCTCATCAGCCTCAGCGCACGCGGCATCCTGCTGCGCAATCGTATCTCCCATGACTGACCTTTCCGCGGACACTGCCATGAACGATCTTTCCAATGCCGTGCCGATGCAGCGCATCGTGGTCCCGGCCTCGCATGAATCGCTTGCCACCCCGGCGCCGGTCAAGCTGGCTGCGCGCGGGCTGGACTTCTACTACGACAAGTTCCATGCCCTGAAGGGCATCAACCTGGAAGTGCCGGAGAAGCGCGTCACCGCGCTGATCGGACCGTCCGGCTGCGGCAAGTCCACCCTGCTGCGCATCTTCAACCGCATCTATGCGCTGTATCCGAAGCTGGAAGCGCGTGGCGAAGTGCTGTTGGACGGCGAAGACATCCTGTCGCCGAAGTATCCGATGAACCGACTGCGCAGCAAGGTCGGCATGGTGTTCCAGAAGCCGGTGCCGTTCCCGATGACCATCTTCGAGAACGTGGCCTACGGCATCCGCCACCACGAGAAACTGTCCAAGTCGGACATGAATGACCGTGTGGAAAGCGCGCTGCGCCAGGGCGCGTTGTGGGATGAAGTGAAGGACAAGCTGGGCCAGAGTGCGCTGGGCCTGTCCGGCGGTCAGCAGCAGCGCCTGTGCATCGCACGTGCCGTCGCCCTGCGTCCGGACGTGCTGTTGCTGGACGAGCCGACGTCCGCGCTCGACCCGATTTCCACCAGCCGCATCGAGCAGCTGGTGGAAGAGTTGAAGCACGACTACACCATCGTCATCGTCACCCACAACATGCAGCAGGCCGCGCGCGTTTCCGATTACACCGCCTTCATGTACCTGGGCGACCTGATCGAGCACGACCGCACCGAAGTGATCTTCTCGCAGCCAAGCAAGCAGCAGACCGAAGACTACATCACCGGCCGGTTCGGCTGATCCGTCGAACCACCCCATCCGAGAGCACCGACATGAATCTACCCAACGACCACATCGTCAAGAGCTACGACGAAGAGCAGCAGCGCCTGGTGGCCGAGATCGTGCGCATGGGCGAGATGGCCGTCGCGCAGCTGGAGGCGTCGATGGACGTCATCGAGAAGCGCGACGAAAGTGCCGCCCGCCGCATCATCGCCAACGACGAAGCCATCGATGCGCTGGAGCAGCAGATCAGCCATGACGTCATGCGCTTGTCGCTGCGTGGCCCGATGGCCCGCGACCTGCGCGAGATCCTGGCCGGCCTGCGCATTCCGGCCGATATCGAGCGCATCGGCGACTACGCGGCCAACGTCGCCAAGCGCTCCATCGCGCTGGGCAAGGTCCCGCCGTTGCCGCAGATCCAGGGCCTGCGTGCACTGGGCCGGTTGGCGGCAGTGCAGGTCCGTCGCGCCATCGAGGCGTATCGCGACAATGACGTCGAAGCGGCGCTGGCGCTGCGCGAAGACGATGCACGACTGGACGCACAGTACACCGCGCTGTTCCGCGAGCTGCTGACCTACATGATGGAAGACCCGCGCAACATCACCCCATGTACCCACCTGCTGTTCATGGCCAAGAACCTGGAGCGTGTGGGCGACCACGCCACCAACATCGCCGAGAACGTGTGGTTCCTGGTGCATGGCGAGCAACCGCTGCCGCCGCGCGAGAAGCGCGACGAAACCTCCAGCGCCGGGGAACCCTGAGCGCTGGAAGGTCTGCAACCGCGCCTCCACGGCGCGGCCCGTGGGGGGCGCGATGGCACGCCCTCCGCCTGCGGCCGGGGGATGCGCAGCGCATCGTCGCTCGCAGGGCAGCGGCCGCAAAGGCGCGCTGGCGCACGTAGATGGCCCGTACTGACACAGGGTCTGCGAGGCCGCTCTGTTAGAATTCACCCATGAACGATGTCCCCCTGCCTGTACCCGCTCCCTCCGATGCCCCACCTGCTGCCATGCACCGGGTGATGTCCCAGCGCTTCCGAGGCTTCCTGCCCGTCGTGGTGGACGTGGAAACCGGCGGGTTCGACTGCCGGCGCAATGCGCTGCTGGAGATCGCGGCGGTGCCCATCGAAATGGACGAGAACGGCCTGCTGTATCCCGGCGAGACCGCAAGCGCGCATGTCGTGCCCGCCCCGGGGCTGGAGATCGATCCGAAATCGCTGGAAATCACCGGCATCATCCTTGACCACCCGTTCCGCCTGGCCAAGGAAGAAAAACCTGCGCTGGACCACATTTTCAGCCCGGTGCGTGCGGCGATGAAGAAGTACGGCTGCCAGCGCGCGATCCTGGTCGGTCACAACGCCCATTTCGACCTGGGCTTCGTCAACGCCGCCGTCGAGCGTGTTGGCCACAAGCGCAACCCCTTCCACCCCTTCAGCGTGTTCGACACCGTCACCCTGGCCGGTATCGCCTACGGTCAGACCGTGCTGGCGCGCGCCGCGACAGCGGCCGGGCTGGGGTGGGATGCGGACGAGGCCCACAGTGCGGTGTATGACACCGAGCAGACCGCCAAGCTGTTCTGCACCATCGCCAACGCCTGGCCGCGCTGAGCGCGGGGATAAGATGGAATGTGTGGACCAGCATGGGCTGACCCGAGTGGATCAGCCGACGCTGGTCCGGTCGCGGCCGTCGCGCTTGGCGCTGTAGAGGGCCCGGTCAGCGCGCTGGTACAGCAGTTTGGGCGTGCGGTCAGTGGCGTCCAGTTCAACCAGGCCCGCACTGAAGGTCACCCGCAGGTCGGCGATGCCGGCCCAGTCCGGGTGCGCGTGGAACAGACCGTGCAGACGCGCGCAGACCTGTTCGGCTTCGCCCAGCCGGGTGTCGTTGAGCAGCAGCGCGAACTCCTCGCCCCCGGTGCGCGCCGGCATGTCCGAATCCCGGCATGCCGACGCCAGCAGCTGCGCGACCTCGGCCAGCACGACGTCGCCCACGCTGTGCGAGTACTGATCGTTGACGGCCTTGAAGTGATCCACATCCAGTACCACCAAGCACAGGGGATGGCCGCTGCGCTGTGAGCGGGCGAAGTCACGCGCCAGCGTTTCGTCGAACGCCCGCCGGTTCGGCAGTCCAGTCAGCGCGTCCTCGCGCGCCTGCCGTTCGAACTGCTCGGATTGCAGTGCCAGGCGATCCACCAGCTGGGTCTTCTCCGAGTTCAGCGCCTGCAGGTGGACGGTCTGTGCCTGCAGGTCACGCGTCGCCTCATCCACCAGCTTCGCCAAGCGGATGTTCGACCGCTTGTAGCGGTTGATCAGGAACCGGTACAACGCCACCAGCGCGGCCAACAGCAGCAGGGCCGCCACGGCCTGCACACTGTGTCGCTGCCACCAGAACGGTTCGACACTGAAATTCCACACTGCCTCGCTGTCACTCCAGACACCGCCGGGGTGGGCGGCGGAGACATGCAGCGTGTAGGTGCCCGGTGGCAGGCCGATGAATTCGACGCTGCGCTGCTGCCCGCGCTCCACCCATCCGTTGTCCAGGCCTTCCAGACGCGTGCGGTAGCGGATGCGTTCGGACATCAGGTAGCTCAGTCCAACGAAGCTCACGGTCAGTCGGCGCCCCCCTTCAATGTGGTTGCGTTCGGCCCCCTCCCAGTGGATAGGCGCGCCGTCCACCTGCACGCTTTCGATGGCGGCAGGAGGCGCCAGCCGCTCGCGGAACCGCTGCAGGCGCAGGGGATCCACCGTACTGAGTCCGCCGGCGGTGACGACCCAGAACGTCCCGTCCTGACGTAACAGGGCGGCGGGGCCCGAGCTGCCGTTGGCCTGCGAATTGGCCATGCCGTCGATTTCGTTGTAACGCTCTACGTCCACGCGCGGCGCGCGACCGTCGGCGACCTCGTTGAGCATGCCCATGTCGGTGCGCAGCACGCCGCGGTTGCTGCTGATCCAGACGTTGCCGACCCGATCAGGGACCAGCTGGAATACGGTGTCCACCGGCATGCCCTGCTCCAGGCCGACCCGCGACAGCTTTCCGTCCTGATAGCGGTACAGGCCGCGATCGCTGCTGATCCACATCGCATCGCCGATCTGCTGGAAGCCGAACACGCTGCGACCGCCGCCCAATGGGGCCAGGTCGATGGACTGCACGTGATCCCCCCGCAATACCTTGACGCCTTCGATCGTGCCGATCCACAGGTTGCCCTGCCTGTCGTGCGCCAAGGCGGTCACCAGGCCGCCCGGCATGCCCGGCACCCGCGGCACGCTGACGCCCTGCGCATCGATCCGCACGACGCCTTTCTGGGTACCGGCCCATACCTCGCCCTGCGCGTCGATGCTGATGGCGCGCACATTGCCCCCCGGCATGCCGTCGCTGGTATCGAAGGTGTGCTTTGGCCTGCCCTGCGCGTCGAGACGGAACACGCCGTCACCGAACGTGCCGACCCAGACGTCACCGTCGCGACCCTGCGCCAGGCTCAGTACCGAAGGGGCCTTGCCACCGCGGTTGTGCAGGATCACCGGCGCGAAGTGACCGTCCGGCGCACGCCGGTCCAAGCCGCTGGCGCTGCCCACCCACAGGCCGCGCGCATGGTCTTCCAGCACCGTGCGGATGTAATCACCGCTCAGTCCGTCGCGCTCGGTGTAACTGGCAAACAGGGTCTCGCGCAGCCGGTACAGACCGCCGTTGGCGCCCACCCAGATGCTGCCCTCGGCGTCTTCGCGCAGGCTGACCACGCGGCCGCCCGGCAGGTTGAGCCCCGCCGGCAGGCGTTCGAGTCCGTGCCGTGAAATCCGCAACAGGCCCTGGTTCTCCGTGCCAAGCCACAAGTCGCCATGGCGATCCTGCAGCATGGCGGTCAGGTGGATCTGCCCGGGCAAGCGGTGCATCAGCTGCGGCACGTCATCCTGCATCCGGTAGATCCGCTCGCCGCCGACGATCCACATCACGCCGTCTGGCGCGCGATACGGCCAGACCAGTCCGCGGCCCAGATCCCATGCCGCAGGCGCGCGCTTCAGTTCGCCATCGGCCTCGCGCAGCACCAGGCCGTCCAGCGTGCCGATCCAGACCCTGTCCTGCGCGTCGACGACCAGCTTGGTGAAATTGAGGGCCAGCGGCAGATCGGGAGGAGGCGGCTGGTAGACCATCTGCCCATCGGGGCCGAGATACCCCACGCCCTTGCCTTCGTACAACAGCCACAGGCGCCCGTGGCTGTCCATCTGCATGGCCTGCACGAGCACCTGGGGGGTGTCATCCTGGCGCTTCCATACCTGCCAGCGGCCATCCGCGGAACGACGGGTGATGTTGCCGCGTGAATCGCTGATCCACAGCCCGCCCTGCCGATCGACCAGCAGCGCACCCACGCCATTGTCGAGCAGCCCCGGCCGCGTGCTGCGGTCGAACACGGTGAAGTCCAGTCCGTTGTAGCGCACCAGGCCTTCCCAGGTGGCGAACCACAGATGGCCTTCCGGCGTCTGCGCGATGTCGCGCAGTGAGTTGTGCGGCAGCCCGTTGCGCGAGGTCCACACGTCGATGGCGTAGTCACGCAGGGGCGGTGAACCGCCTTCCTGGGCCGCTGTGCGCGCACTGGCCAGCAGCGCCAGCATGGCGAGCAGGACGCACAGGCCCAGGCGCAGAACGCCCGCTGATGGCCTACCGCGCCGCCACGCGGTGGCTGGATTCCCCCGACACCTCATCGCCGCACGGTGTCTCCGGGCACGCCGCAGGACCGGCGCACACACACGGTGGCGCACCGGGCACCCTTGCTGGCAGGGGCGGACAGGGTGTTTTTCATCGGGCTGACGCTGGGAGGATGTGCGCATGATAGGCAAATCCGCGCCGCCGTGTGTCAACCGTGCCCGCGCGCCGCGGCCACGACCGGTGCCGCCCAGTACACCACGGCATCCAGCCCGCCCCCTTCCCGGTTGTGCAGGCTGACCTTCGCCCCGTCCTTGCCCGCCAGTGCGCGGGCAATGGTCAGCCCCAGGCCAGCGCCACCGGTCTGCCGCGAGCGCGAGGTTTCCAGCCGCACGAAGGGATCGAACACGCTCAGCAGCTCATCCTCGGCCAGGCCCGGCCCGCGGTCGCTGATTACCACCCGCACGCCCTTGCCATCGCGCTCGGCGCGCACGCTGGCGCTGTGGCCATACATCAGGGCGTTGTCGAGCAGGTTGGAAAACAGGCGCCGCATCGCCAGCGGGCGCAGCATTAGCACCGCCGCACACCCACTTTCGAAACGCGCGTCCGCGCCGGCCTCCGCCGCGTCTTCCACCAGACTTTCCAGCAACGAGTCCAGGTCCAAGGGCGCGCGCTGCTCGGCGCTTTCGGCGCTGCGGGCCAGCTCCAGGCCCTCGCGGATCAAGGCCTGCATCGCTGCCAGGTCGGCGACCAGTCGCTCGCGCAGGCCCTCGTCCTCTACGTTCTCCAGGCGCAGGCGCAGCCGGGTCACCGGCGTCTGCAGGTCATGGGTGATCGCGGCCAGCATGTGCGTGCGCTCGGCAAGGTGCCGCTGCAACTGCTGCTGCATGGCATTGAAGGCTTCAGCGGCGTGCTGGACCTCCAGCGGGCCGGCGACGGCCATCGGCGCCCGGTGCAGGTCCACGCCCAGTTCCTGCGCGGCACCGGCCAACCGCCGCAAAGGCGCGCTGGCCATCCGTGCCACCACGTAGGCCAGCACCGCGATCGCCAACACCAGCAGCGTCAGGAACAAGGGGTCGACCGCCAGCACGCCATTGTGTGCCACCGCAGGCGACTCCAGCGCCAGCGCCAACGACGCACCGTCGGACAACGTCAGTTGCACCGACCGGCAGCGCGGCGGGATGAAGGCGGGGTCGCGCTCGCGGGGCGGTCGGCCACGATGCCCGTCGGACGGCGGCAGCAGATCTTTCAGCCGCGGCAGGCAGGCCCGGAACGAGGTGAAGCGGACCTGCGCGCTGGCCACCGGTCCGGGACGTGCGGCCAGTACGCCCATCAACGCGTCGTCCGGTCGCCCCTGCCGTGCGTCCGGCAGCAGGCGGCGCACACTGGGGCCGCCGGCATCCAGCAACCGCTCACGCAGCTCCGGATTGCCGTCCAGCAGGTTCACATAGCCCTGCAACCGGTCGGCGATGCGGTTGAGGTTCTGCCGCTCGAACTCCTGTTGGCGTTTCGCACCGGCCAGCATCGTCGCACCGATCGCCGCCACGCCCATGCCCAGCAGCAGGATCACGAACAGGCGCCCCACCATCGAGGACAGGAAGCGGCGCAACCGGTTCATTCCAGGGTCACCGCCGCCGCCAGTACGTAGCCTTCGTTGCGCACGGTCTTGATCAGCCCATCCGGACTGCCATCATCGGCCAGCTTGTTGCGCAGCCGGCTGACCTGCAGATCGATCGCCCGATCCTGCGACTCATAGTTGCGGCCGCTGCTGAGCGCCACCAGCTGCTCCCGCGACAGCACCTTGTTGGCATGGCCGACGAACACCCGCAGCAGGCGGAACTCGGCACCGGACAGCACCACCACCCGCCCATCGGGATCCACCAGATGGCGGTGCTCCAGATCGAACGTCCAGCGCGAAAAGCGCGCACGGCGGATCGCCAGCGGCTCCAGGTTGGCAGGCAAGGCTTCGGTCCGGCGCAGTACGTTGCGGATGCGCGCCAGCAGCTCGCGCGGTTCGAACGGCTTGGCCAGGTAATCGTCGGCGCCCATCTCCAGGCCGAGCACGCGATCGATCGGTTCGGCACGCGCGGTCAGCATGATCACGGGCGTGGAGGATCGCGCGCGCAGATCGCGGCACAGGGTCAGGCCGTCTTCGCGCGGCAGGTTCAGATCAAGCACGATCAGGTCGACGTGCTCCCGCTCCAGCACCTGGCGCATGGCAGCGCCGTCGGCGGCGGTACTGACCTGATAGCCGGCACGTCCCAGCTGCTCGGCCAGCAGGCTGCGGATGTCGTTGTCGTCATCGACGATGAGCAGGCGGTGCATCGGGTTGGCGGTCTCCATGTCGGCATCATCCCCTGTCGGCAGCTGAACCGCACGCAGGCCAATGCGTTGCACTGTATCCAGCGGCATACGTGATACACATTGAAACAGACAAGGCGCTGCAATGTTACACATGGACACACGCTGAGGATTGAGCCTGCAGCGCAAGCGTCACCACAATGGACGCGACGCCGCTGGAGCGGCCTGCCGAGTATCACCGATCGTGAACTTCCACCTGCTGCCCAGAACCCGTCGCGGTCGCCTGCTGCTGTCCCTCCTCGTGATGGTGCTGCTTGCCATCGGCGCGTGGTTCTTCCTGCGCAAGCCCGCGGCACCCGCCCTGGCGA
This sequence comes from Stenotrophomonas sp. WHRI 8082, assembly GCF_040223995.2. NCBI lineage: Bacteria > Pseudomonadati > Pseudomonadota > Gammaproteobacteria > Lysobacterales > Lysobacteraceae > Stenotrophomonas > Stenotrophomonas sp. WHRI 8082. The sequence goes on from NZ_CP167826.1 coordinate 666,921, forward strand.
CCTCGCCAGCCACGCGTGGCGATGTCGAACAGACCGTCGAGGCGACCGGCGTGATCGATGCCTACAAGCTGGTCAGTGTGGGCGCGCAGGCGTCCGGCCAGGTGAAGTCACTGAAGGTCCAGTTGGGCGACACGGTGAAAGAAGGCGACCTGATCGCCGAAATCGACGCGACGACCCAGCAGAACACGGTACTGCGGGCAGAAGCCACGCTGCAGCAGCAGCGCGCCCAGCTGGCGGTGCAGCAGGCCAGCCTGCGGCAGAGCGAGCTGAACTTCGCGCGTCAGCAGGAGATGCTTGCCGCCGAAGCCACCTCGCGACAGGAATACGATGCTGCCGAGGCCGCGCTGAAGACGGCCCGCGCACAGATCCAGTCGAACCAGGCCCAGATCAAGGGCAGCGAAACCGAGGTGGCGACCGCGCGCGCCAATTTGGCCTACACCCGCATCACCGCACCGATGGATGGCACCGTGGTGGCAGTGGTCACCGAAGAAGGCCGCACGGTCAACGCCAACCAGACCGCCCCGACTATCGTGATGCTGGCGCGCCTCGACCTGGTCACGGTCAATGCGGAAATCTCCGAAGCCGACGTGGTCAAGATCAAGGCGGGCATGCCGGTGTACTTCACCACCCTGGGTGAGCCGGACCGGAAGTATCACGCCAAACTCCGGCAGATCAATCCGGCACCGGCCTCCATCTCCAGCGACAGCGCGTCCAGCTCCAGCAGTTCGTCCAGTTCGTCCAGCGCGGTCTACTACAACGCGCTGTTCGATGTAGAAAACCCCGACGGCACGCTGCGCATCGACATGACCGCGCAGGTTTCGGTACTGCTCAAACAAGCCAAGGGCGTGATCCTGGTGCCGTCGGTCGCATTGGGTGCAAAGACGCGCGACGGACAGCAGGTGGTCCGCGTGGTCGGTGAGGACGGCCAACCGCAGCCGCGGCGGGTGAAGGTGGGCATCAACAACGGTGCCAACGCGGAGATCCTGTCCGGGCTCGCCGAAGGCGACCGCGTGGTGGTCGGCGAAGGCGGCGGCGCGGCCGCGAGCGGTGGCGGTGCGCGCGGTGGTCCCAGCATGCGCATGGGTCCGGGGATGGGCGGCGGGCCGCGTCGATGAATACCGTGGGCTCTTCCAGCGTCCTTCTGCGGCTGCGCGACCTGCGCCGCGAATTCCCGGCCGGCGATGAAACCATCGCCGTGCTGCGCGACGTCAACCTGGATATCCATGCCGGTGAGATGGTCGCCATCGTCGGCCAGTCCGGCTCGGGCAAATCCACCCTGATGAACATCCTGGGCTGCCTGGATCGGCCGACGCGCGGCAGTTATCAGGTGGCTGGTCGCGAGACCGGCAGCATGGGTCCGGACGCCTTGGCCGAACTGCGTCGAGAGCACTTCGGTTTCATCTTCCAGCGCTATCACCTGTTGGGCGACCTGGATGCACGGGGCAACGTGGAGGTTCCTGCGATCTATGCCGGCAACCCCAGCGAACAACGCAGCGCGCGCGCGGTGCAGCTGCTGCAGCGCCTGGGGCTTGGCGACCGCATGCAGCACAAGCCCGGGCAGCTGTCCGGCGGCCAGCAGCAGCGCGTGTCCATCGCGCGTGCGCTGATGAACGGCGGCGAGGTGATCCTGGCCGACGAACCGACCGGCGCACTGGATACCCGCTCGGGTGAGGAAGTGATGGGCATCTTGGGCGAACTGCACGCCGAAGGCCACACCATCATCATCGTCACCCACGACATGAGCGTGGCCGAGCACGCCCAGCGCATCATCGAGATCCGCGACGGCGAAATCATCGCCGACCGCATCAACGAGAACGCGCCCCGTTTCCGCGCACAGCGCGCACCGAGCATCGACGCCGGCAAGGGCAACAGCTGGCGCGCGGCCCGCGACCGTTTCACCGAAGCCTTCCGCATGGCGCTGCTGGCGATGAACGCGCATCGCCTGCGCACCTTTCTGACGATGCTCGGCATCATCATCGGCATCGCGTCGGTGGTCTCGGTCGTGGCGCTGGGCAACGGGTCGCAGCAGCAGATCCTGCAGAACATCAGCTCGTTGGGCACCAACACGATCGATGTCTATCCAGGGCGTGGTTTCGGTGACATGCGTTCGGCACGGGTGCAGACGCTCAAGGCAAGCGATGCCTACGCGTTGGCCGAGCAAAGCTATGTAGATAGCGCCACGCCCAACGTCTCCACATCGGTGACAGCGCGGTTCCGCAACCTGTCCGCCACCGCATCGGTGAGCGGGGTCGGCGAACAGTTCTTCCGGGTCAAGGGCGTCAGCCTGGTAAGCGGCAGCTTCTTCGATGCGGACGCGGTGAGATCGCTGGCGCAGGTGGCCGTCATCGACGAAAACACCAAGACCCAGTTCTTCCCCGACAGCGATCCGATCGGCCAGGTAATCCTGCTCGGCAACGTGCCGGCGCGGGTGGTTGGCGTAGCAAAGCGGCAGAGCTTCGGCTTCGGTGGCAGCACCAGCCTGAGCGTCTGGGTGCCCTACACCACCGCGATGTCGCGCATGCTCGGGCAGAACCATATCTCCGGCATCACCGTGCGGGTGAAGGACGATACGCCGATGGACGCTGCGCAGGCCGCGATCACCAACCTGCTCACCCTGCGCCATGGCACCGAGGACGTGTTCCTCAGCAACAGCGCGGAGATCCGCCAGACCATCGAACAGACCACGCGCACGATGACCTTGCTGATCGGCGCCATCGCCGCCATCGCGCTGCTGGTCGGCGGCATCGGTGTCATGAACATCATGCTGGTGTCGGTGACCGAGCGCACCCGCGAGATCGGGGTACGCATGGCGGTGGGCGCACGCCAGAGCGACATCCGCCAACAGTTCCTGATCGAAGCCGTACTGGTCTGCCTGCTGGGCGGCCTGATCGGCGTCAGCCTGGCGCTGGGGCTGGGATGGGCCTTCGGCCGTCTCTCCAGCGAGTACCTGATGGTGTTCTCCACCAGCTCCATCGTGGCGGCGTTTGCCTGCTCCACCCTGATCGGCGTCGCCTTCGGATTCCTGCCGGCGCGCAGCGCCGCGCAGCTGGACCCGGTCGACGCCCTTGCACGCGAATGAGGACCACCATGACGTTTTCCTGCTCGACCCCTGTGCGCGTGCTGTTGGCCAGCGCGCTGCTCACTTCATTGGCCGCATGCGCCACCGCGGGCCGCTATCCGGTGCAGGCTGCAGCGGTACCGTCCAGCTACGGTGCCGACAGTGCCAGCCTTGCTGCAGGCAGCACCCTGCCCACCAGTGGACTGGACCGGCCGCGCGCCGACGTGCGCGCCGACCGCTGGTGGACGGCATTCGGCGATGAGCGGCTCGACCGTCTGGTCACGCAGGTGCTGGCCGCCAACAACGACCTCGCCGTCGCCGTCCTCAACGTCCAGCGCGCACGCCTGCAGGCCGGGCTGGCGAACAACGCACTCTGGCCGGACCCTTCGCTGTCCGGACTGGCTACCAGCACCTCGCGCGCCATCGACCGCAGTGACGACTGGCGGCGTTCGGGTGACTACGCCACCCGCGTATCGCTGCAGTGGGAAGTCGACCTGTGGGGCAAACTGCGCACGCAGCGCGATATCGCAGTGTGGTCCGCGCAGGCCAGCGAAGAAGACCGACAGAACACCGCGTTGATCGCGATCAGCGACGCGGTGAACTACTACTGGAATCTCGCCTATCTCAACCAGTCGATTGTTTCGGCTGCCGCAGACATGGCGCGGCTGGCGAGAACGCTGGAGCTGGTGCAGGCGCGATTCGATGCGGGGGCTGCATCCGGCCTGGAAGTGCGCCAGGCGCGACAGGGTCTGGAGGCACAGCGCGCCACGCAGTCGGCGTTGGAGCAGCAGCGGGTGGAAGCGCGCAACGCGCTGACGGTGCTGCTGGATGGCCAGGCCTGGCCGCAGGCGGATGAGCCGCAGAGCCTGTCGGGCGCGACCAGTCCACCCCTTGAAGCGGGCCTGCCCGCCGACCTGCTGGCACGCCGCCCGGACCTGCGCGCCGCCGAGTTGCGTCTGCGCAACAGCCTGAAACAGATCAAGGTGACCGCTGCCAGCTACTACCCCACGCTGAGCTTGAACGGTGGCGTGGGCACCAGCGGGCCGACCTTGGGGGATGTGCTGCGCAATCCCGTGGCGACGCTGGGTGCGGGGCTCACCCTGCCCTTCCTCAACCTGCAACGGGCGCAGCTGAACACCGATCTGGCCGGTACCGATTACCAGATCGCCGCGACCCGCTTCCGCAAGACCCTGTACACGGCCCTGTCGGAAGTGGACAACGCGCTGTCGGCGCGGGATCAGTTGGCGATCCAGGTCGCGGCGTCGCAGGCCTCGTTCGATGAGGCCGTGGCGGTGGAGCGGGCCGAGGAGGTGCGTTACCGCGTCGGCGCCACCGCCCTGCGCGACTGGCTGCTGGCGCAACAGACCCGGCGCAGTGCGGAGCTGGCGCTGGCAAGCGTACGGCGAAGCCAGTTGATCAACGATGTCACCCTGTTCAAGGCATTGGGCGGCAGCGCAGCCCGGTAGTGACGGCCGCTGGCCGTCCGGCTTCTCGCCCTGATGGATGACGCACGTTGCTGCGTTACCGCTGCGCTCGCCGAGCATGGCTCGGCGCTACCGGCGCAGCCACTCAACCGCGCTGGCGCACTACTTCGAACAGGCTCACGCCGGTGGCCACCGACACGTTCAGGCTCTCGATCTCACCCGGCATCGGGATCTTGACCAGACCGTCGCAGTTCTCGCGGGTCAGGCGGCGCAGGCCGTCGGCTTCGCCGCCCAGTACCAGCGCGATGTTGCCCTTCAGGTCCAGATCGTACAGCGACGCGGTTGCTTCGCCGGCCAGACCGTAAATCCACACACCCTGCTTCTGCAGGTCCTTCAGGCAGCGCGACAGGTTGGTCACCGCTACCACCGGTATCCGATCAGCCGCGCCGGCCGAGGTCTTGCGCACGGTCGCGTTGACCGTGGCCGACTTGTCCTTCGGAATGATCACCGCCGTCGCACCCGCAGCGGCGGCACTGCGCAGGCAGGCGCCGAGATTGTGCGGATCCTGTACTTCGTCCAGCACCAGCAGCAGCGCCTTGCCCTCGGCTGCCTCCACGAGGGCTTCCAGCTCATTCTCGTTGTACGTGCGCGCTGCCGCGTAACGCGCGGCCACGCCTTGATGCCGCACCGATCCGCCGACACCGTCCAGCGCCTGGCTGTTCACCTTGCGCACGTCGATACCCTTCCGGCGCGCGTTCTCCTCGATCTCGACCAGCCGCGGATTCTTCGCCCCGGCCTCGACCAGGACTTCGCGGACGTTCTCGGCGTCGTTCTCGATGGAAGAGGCGACGGCGTTGACGCCGACGATCCACTGGCTGCTCTTGCTGCTCATGCGCGGCGTGACCGGTAAGGGGGGTGGGTATGGTAGAGCATCTGGCGGACAGGGGTCAGCGGCTCTGCGGCGGCCAGTGCGGTGTGTCGTGGTCTGGATGCTGGTGTGACACGATGCGGGCGAGGAAATCCAGCGCTTCCCCATCCTGCTCGGTCCGCGTGGACGGCAGCGCGCCCAGCGTGTCGACGAACGGCAGTTGCGCCTCCATGCCGTATTGGCGGGTCGGCGGCAACCGCTCCGGCTGGTCGAACGCGCCGGCGGCCACCGCAATCCCGTCCGGGGCCTCGTAGGTCAGCGGCGTCCCGCAGAGCGCACAGAACCCCCGCTGGACCAGATTGGACGATTGGAAATGGGTCGGCTGGCCCCGGGTCCAGCTGAACTGCGCGCCGCGTACCGACACCAACGGCGCGTAATACGCGCCGAAGGCCTTCTGGCACATCCGGCAATGGCAGATCGAGCTGTCCGTCAGCTCGCCACGGACTTCGAAGCGGACGGCACCGCACTGGCAACCGCCACTTTGTTCGGGTTGGCCCTGCATCGTTCTCGTCTCCTCTGCTGCGGACGCCGAGCGTAGCTCGGCGCTCCCGCGATGTTTCAGTACTTCTTCTTGCTGCGCTTGGCCGGCTTGCCGTGCTCGGGCAGCGGTGCCGCGCGCGGCGCCTCTTCTTCCTCGCCCTTGTGCTCGACCAGACGGAAGTCGATCTTGCGTTCTTCCATGCTGGCCTTGAGCACCAGTACGCGGACGCTGTCGCCCAACCGGTAGCTCGTGCCGCGACGCTCGCCGCCCAGCGTTTTGCGCACCGCATCGAACTTGTAATAGTCATGCGGCAGCTGGGTAACATGCACCAGACCCTGCACCTTGGAATCGGTCAGCTCGACGAACAGGCCGAAGCTGGTGACACCACTGATCACGCCGTCGAACTGGCCGCCGACATGCTTTTCCATCCAGGCAGCGCGGTAGCGCTCATCCACCTCGCGCTCGGCCTCGTCCGCACGGCGCTCGCGCTCGGAGCACTGCAGTGCCAGCGCGGCCATCTCGCGCGCGGTGTAGAGGTACTTGTCCGCGCGTGCGCCGGTGAGTGCATGCTTGATCGCACGGTGCACCAGCAGATCGGGGTAACGACGGATCGGCGAGGTGAAGTGCGCGTACGCCTCCAGGGCCAGCCCGAAGTGGCCATTGTTGTCGGGGTGGTACACCGCCATGCTCTGGCTGCGCAGCAACACCGACTCCAGCAGCGCCGCATCGGGGCGATCACGGATCTTCTTCAACAGCTTGGTGTAGTCGCCCGGCACCACCTTCGACCACGGCGGCAGGCTCAGCTTGAATTCCTTCAGGAACTCCAGCAGGTCCGCGAACTTGGTCTCCGGCGGCTTGTCATGCACGCGGTACGGGGCCGGTACGCCGTTGGCCAGCAGGTAGCGCGCGGCCTCCACGTTGGCGGCGATCATGCATTCTTCGATCAGCTTGTGCGCATCGTTGCGCATCAGCATGCCGGCCTGCGTGACCTCACCGGTATTGTCCAGCACGAAGCGGACTTCACTGGATTCGAACTCGATGGCACCACGCTTGCTGCGTGCCTTGGCCAGCACGTGATAGAGCTGGTACAGGCGCTCGACCTGCGGCAAAAGCGGACCGATCACTGCCTTGGCACCGGCATCGTCCTCACCCACGGCCTGCCACACCTGGGTGTAGGTCAGTCGCGCGTGTGAGTTCATCACCGCTTCGTAGAATTTCGAGCTGCTGACCTGGCCATCGCGATCCACCTGCATGTCACAGACGAAGCACATGCGGTCGACCTTCGGCATCAACGAGCAGATACCGTTGGACAGGGTTTCCGGCAACATCGGCACGACGAAGCCCGGGAAGTACACCGAGGTCGCACGCTTCTGTGCTTCATCGTCCAATGGCGTGCCAGGCCGCACATAATTGGACACATCGGCGATTGCCACCACCAGCCGGAATCCGTTGGCATTGGGCTCGCAGAACACCGCGTCATCAAAGTCCTTCGCATCCTCGCCATCGATGGTGACCAGCGGCGTCGTGCGCAGGTCCACCCGATGGCCGATCATCTGCGGCTCGACCACCAACGGCACCGAGGCGGCCTCATCCAGCACCTCCTGCGGGAACTCGAACGGCAGTTCGTGGCCATGGATGGCGGTCTCCACCACCAGCGAGGCAGTCAGCTTGTCGCCCAGCACGGCAATGATGCGCCCGATCGGCGGCCGACGGCTGTCCGGCGCCTGGGTCAGTTCGCACACCACCAGCTGGCCGTCACGCGCGCCGCCGATCTGGTCCGGCGGCACCTGCACGTTGCGCTGGATGCGCTTGTCATCAGGCACCACATAGTTGATGCCCATTTCCACGCTGAAGCGACCGATCAGGCGGGTCATGCCGCGCTCGAGCACGCGGGCGATGCTGCCTTCGCGGCGGCCGCGGTGATCGATACCGGTCACGTTGGCCAGCACCTTGTCGCCGTGCATGACCTTGCGCATTTCATACGGCGGCAGGAACAGATCCTCACCACCCTCCACCGGGCGCAGGAAGCCGAACCCTTCCGGGTTGGCGATCACCACGCCAGTAACCAGGTTCAAGGCCTGGATGGGCGCGAACCCGCCGCGCCGGTTCTGCACCAGCTGGCCATCACGGACCATCGCACCCAGTCGGCGCGACAGCGCCTCGGCACGGTCCGGAGCACTCAGGCCGAGACGGGCACCGACTTCCTCGGCGGTCTGCGGGCCTTCGCAGCGCTCCAGCAGGGCAAGGATCGCCTCACGGCTGGCGATGGGCTGTTCGTACTTTTCTGCTTCGCGCGCGGCGTGCGGATCATCGACCGGCGCGCCCAGTGGCGGCAACGGGCGGCGGCCACGCGGGGTGGACGGGGCCGGACCGCGTCGGCTGTTGCCTCGCGACGGGGCCGGAGCACCGGCATTGCCGGTCAGGCTGTCCGGCATCCACGGCGGCAGACTCTTCTTCTTCGGGCCCTTGGGCGAGCCAGCGGGGGCGCCCGAGGGCGGCGTCGTGCGGGAGCTCTTCCCGCCCTTGCTTGGTTTTTTGGTATTCATCGCCCTCCATGGTAGCCGCTGTGGGCGTGCAGAACGGGTCATGGCCGGCCGTAAATGAATGGCCGCCGCAATTTGACGAAAACCGTTGACAACGGCTCGCCGCATCTTCAAAATCGCCCGTTCTGCAAGCCCAGATGGCGGAATTGGTAGACGCACTAGCTTCAGGTGCTAGCGGGGGCAACTTCGTGGAGGTTCGAGTCCTCTTCTGGGCACCAAAACAAACAACCCTCGCGGAAGCGGGGGTTTTTTGTTGGCCGCGATTCGGGAGCCTGGATCGCGCTTTCGTCCGATCGCGCGCATCAGCGCTCACACGTGTTGACAGCCCCTGCCCACGTCCTCATAATTCGCCCCCTCGATGCCCAGGTGGCGGAATTGGTAGACGCACTAGCTTCAGGTGCTAGCGGGGGCAACTTCGTGGAGGTTCGAGTCCTCTCCTGGGCACCATCGATAAAAAGAACCCCGCTGACGCGGGGTTTTTTTTGCCTGTTTTCCCCGGTCGGGTGCAACGTCACCAGAAGGGACGCGTGGCCAGTTCGATCCCGAGCAGCAACAGGAAGCCCAGAAAGCACAGGCGGAATGCCTTCGCGCTGATGCAGCCCCGGATTTTCTGCCCCAGCCACATTCCCGCCAGCGCCGGCGCGATGGCCAGCGCACTCAGGCCCAACTGCTGCACACCAAAGGCGCCGTGCACCAGAAGACCACTGGTCAAGGAAATCGTGGACACCGTGAAGGCCAGCCCCAGCGCCTGCACCAGCTCGTCCCGATCCAGCCCCAGTGATTGCAGGTAAGGCACCGCCGGCATGACAAAGACGCCGGTAGCGCCGGTGACCACGCCAGACACCGCGCCGACCAGCGGCGACAGCCAGCGTTCTTTGCTGGCGGGCACCCGGAACGCGGGAGCAAAGGCGGAGTACACCGCATAGAGGATCAACGCCACGCCCAGCGCCATGCCCGACCATCGCGGCTCGACACGGACCAGCAGCGCAGCGCCAGCGACGGTCGCCACCACCACGCCGAGCATCATCGGCCACAGCCGCCGGAGGATGCGGCCGAGCGAAGGTCCGGCGATGATCTGCCACACATTGGTCACCAAGGTGGGAACGAACAGCAGGGAGGCCGCCGCCACCGGGGACAACGTACTGCCCAGCAGGCCCATCGCCACGGTAGGCAGGCCCATCCCCGTCACGCCCTTGACCACCCCGGCCAGGACGAACACCCCGATGAGCAGGACATAGAAGTACAGCGAATCGTTCATGGCGCCATTAGGACCTTCCCTGCCCCTTTGGCACAATGCGGGATTCCCCACCGAGCCTTCGGCTGGACCGAAGGCAGACACGAGGTTCCAGCATGCGGATGGACCTGGCGGATCTGCGCCTGTTCTTGCTGGTGGTCGACGCCGGCACCATCACTGCCGGCGCCAGCCGCGCCCACCTGGCCCTGGCATCAGCAAGCGAACGGCTGCGGACGATGGAACGCGAGGCCGGCATCGCGCTGCTTGTACGCCATCCGCGTGGCGTCACCACGACCGAGGCCGGCGAAGCGCTTGCCCACCATGCGCGCCTGATGCTGCGCCAGCAGTCCCTGTTGCGCGAGGAACTGCAGGAGTTCGCCAGTGGCGCGCGCGGCACCCTGCACCTGTATGCCAATACCGGAGCGCTGACCACCTTTCTGCCGGGGCGGCTGGCGCCGTGGATGGCCGCGCGCCCGCGCCTGCAGGTCGACCTGAAAGAACGCACCAGCGTGGAAATCGTGCGCGCCGTGCGCGGCGGCCAAGCCGAAGCGGGCATCACCTCCAATGCAGTGGACAGTACGCCCCTGCACCTGCAGCCGGTCGCGGATGATCCGCTGATGCTGATCGTGCCGCCTGCCCATCGGTTCGCCCACCGCGCCTCGCTCTCATTCGTGGACGTACTCGGTGAGGACTTCGTGGCGCTGGCCGATGGCAATGCGCTGCAGGAACATATCGAAGACCACGCGCGCGCTTTGGGGCGCGTGCTGTCGCCCCGGATCCGCATGAAGACCTTTGAAGGCGTATGCGAGATGGTCGGACACGGCATCGGCGTTGGCATCGCACCCCGATCAATCTGCCGGCAGCATCGGCGTCGCTACGGCTTCCACGCCATCGCACTGGACGATGCCTGGGCACGCCGCCAGCTGAGCCTGTGCTTCGTTCGCTGGAACGGGCTGTCGCGTTCGATGCAGAGCCTGCTGCTGCACCTCGGCGGGCATGCCGTGGATGACTAGCAGGACGGCATTGAAATCCTGTTGACATGAATTAATTCGTTGCCCATAATTCTCCTCCTGAGTCGCCCAGGTGGCGGAATTGGTAGACGCACTAGCTTCAGGTGCTAGCGGGGGCAACTTCGTGGAGGTTCGAGTCCTCTCCTGGGCACCACGACTCAGAAAATGATCAAACCCGCGCAAGCGGGTTTTTTCATGTCCGGCATTCGGGTTTCATGCCGGTGGAGAAAAGCGCCGAGCGGGGCTCGGCGCTACGGATACGGGATCAGTGACCGCCCGCGGCGGCGGAACTGCCTGCGCCCGCGCCGAACGGCGGCTTGGCCAGCCACAGGAACGCGATGATGGCCAGGAATATCCAGCCCAGCAGGAAGAAGATGTCATTGAAGCCCATCTGCGACGCCTGATGGTTGATCATCGTGTTCAGTGCTGCCGCGCCGTGCTGCAGGTCGCCCTGCCCCATCGCGGTGACCTGTTCCTGCATGCCCGGCCGGTACACGGAGATGTGCTCGGTGATGTCCGCATGATGCACTTGCGTGCGGCGCGCCCACAGCCACGTGGTGAGTGACGCGGCAAAGCTGCCGCCCAAGGTACGCAGGAAGGTGGCCAGCCCGGAACCTGCAGCGATCTCGCGCCCGTCCAGGTCCGACAGCAGGATCTGCAGCACGGGCATGAAGAACAGCGCCACGCCAACGCCCATCAACAACTGCACGCCCGCTACATGCTGGAAGTCCACCTGCAGGTTGAAGTCCGAACGCATGAAGCTGGTGAAGGACAGGAACACAAAGGCCACCGTGGCCAGCATGCGCATGTCGAAGCGCGACGCGTACTTGCCCACGAACGGCGTCATGATCACCGGCAGGATGCCGATCGGCGCGGTCGCCAGGCCGGCCCAGATCGCGGTGTAGCCCATGTCCCGCTGCAACCACTGCGGAATGAGCAACGACACGCTGAAGAACGCGGCGTACGCCACCACCATCGCCATCGTGCCCGCGCGGAAATTGCGATGGCGGAACAACCGCAGGTCGACGATGGGGTCCTTGTCGGTCAGCTCCCAGATCAGGAACACCGCCAAGGCCACGACAGACACGCACGCCAGCGCCACGATCATCGGCGAACTGAACCAGTCTTCGTCGTTGCCCAGGTCCAGCACCAACTGCAAGGCGCCGACGCCGATCACCAGCGTGACCAGTCCAACGTAATCCATCTTCGGCTTTTCGATCTGCTCCGGCCGCCCCTTCATCTGGTTGCCGACCACCAGCGCCGCGAAAATGCCCAACGGCACGTTGATCAGGAAGATCCATTCCCAGCTGTAGTTGTCGGTGATCCAGCCGCCCAGGATCGGCCCGCAGATGGGCGCCACTACGGTGATCATGGCCAACAGGGCCAGCGCCTGGCCGCGTTTCTCACGCGGATAGATCGACACCAGCAGCGACTGGGTGATCGGGTACATCGGGCCGGCAACGAAGCCCTGCAGGGCGCGCGACACCACCAGCATGCCCATGCTCTGGGCAAGGCCGCACAACAGCGAGGCAATGGTGAAGGCCAGCGTGGCCCATACAAACAGCTTGGTTTCGCCGAAGCGGCGGCTCATCCAGCCGGTCAAGGGCAGCGCGATCGCGGTACTGACCGCGAACGAGGTGATGACCCACGTCGCCTGCTGCGAGCTGGCGCCGAGATTGCCGGCGATGGTCGGCAGCGACACATTGGCGATGGTGGTGTCGAGCACCTGCATGAACGACGCCATCGCCAGGCCCGCCGTGCACAAGGCGATGTTGGGTGGCAGGAAGCCAGCGACCGGGGCCGCCGGTGCACCCGGCGTACCGGGTGCGGCAGGGGCTTGGGAAGACATGGGCCGTCAGCCTGCCTTGGCTGTGCGCGGCGGCGTGGCCGGCGCGGTGGAGGGCGACGGTCGGCCCGCAGCCGACATCACCGGCGCACCGACCGTCTGCGGCAGGTTGCCCTGGATGATCGTATGGATCATGTCGTCGGCATCATGCAGCTGCTTGGCATACACGTCTGTGTCAAACACCGAACCGGTCGCTGCCTGGCTGGGCAGCACTTCGCCCTTCTGGTCACGCAGGCTGACCTCGGCCTTCATCGACAGGCCGATGCGCAGCGGGTGCTCGGCCAACTGCTTGGCATCGATGGCGATGCGCACCGGCACGCGCTGCACGATCTTGATCCAGTTGCCACTGGCGTTCTGTGCCGGCAGCAGCGAGAACGCCGAGCCGGTGCCCATGCCCAGGCTGGTCAGGCGTCCCTTGTAGCTGACATCGCCGCCATACAGATCCGAACGCAGCTCCACTTCCTGGCCCAGGCGCATGTGCCGCAGCTGGGTTTCCTTGAAGTTGGCTTCCACCCACATCTGATCGGTAGGCACCACCGCCATCAGCGCATTGCCCGGCTGCACGCGCTGGCCGACCTGCACCGAGCGACGCGCCACGTAGCCGGTGACCGGCGAGACGATGCCGGCGCGCGCATTGTTGAGCCACGCCTGGCGCAGCTGCGCAGCGGCGGCCTGCACGTCGGGCTGGGTGGCGATCACCGTGTCATCGACCAGTGCGCGGCTGCGTTCGAACGTTTCGCGCGAACCGGCCACGGCGGCTTCCGCAGCGGCCAGTTCGTTGCGCGCATGCGACAGCTCTTCATCGGAAATGGCGCCGGTGGCGGCCAGGTCCTTGCGGCGGGCGAAATCATCGCGTGCGCGCTTCAACGTGACCTGCCGTGCATTCAACTCGGCCTGTGCACCTTCGGCGCTGCGGTACAGGCCACGCACCTGGCGGACCGTACCGGCAAGCTGGGCTTCTGCCTGTTGCAGCGCTACCTCGGTATCGGCTGGATCCAGCTGTACCAGCAACTGGCCGCGCTCGACACGCATGCCATCGTCGGCCGCGATACCGACCACCGTGCCGGTGATCAGCGGCGTGATCTGCACCTGGTTGCCGCCCACGTAGGCATCGTCGGTTTCTTCGAACCAGCGGCCGAACATGAAATACCACAGGGCCGCTGCGGCGATCAGCAGCAGCACGATCACAATCAGTCCGCGCAGCAGCTTGCCGCGACGGCTGGGAGCGGCGGGCGCCGCGGGGGTAGAGGTCTGGCTCATGGGAGATGTCTTCAGGAATGCGAGGAATCGGAAAGAGGGGCAGCACGCACGGTGTCATCGGCAGCCGGCTGGAAGCCGCCGCCCAACGCCTGGCTGAGACGCACCGATGACAACAGCTGCTGCGACTGCAGGCCGGCCAGCCGCTGCTGCGCCTGCAGCAGGGTGGACTGTGCGGTCAGTACATCCAGATAGCCGCCGATGCCGGCGCGATACCGCTGGTCAGCCAGACCGTGCGCAGCGCGCGCGGTATCCACCGCCTGCTGCTGCGACTGCGCCTGCTGCTGCAGCGAGCGCACCGCGTTGACCTGGTCGGCCACCTGGTGCAATGCGTCCACCAGCCCTTGGTTGTACGTGGCAACGGCGAGATCGTACTCGGCGTCACGGCGGTCCAGGCCCGCGCGCAGACGCCCACCCTCGAAGATCGGCAGACTCAGCGCCGGGCCGATGTAGGCAAACGTGGATTCGCGTTGCAGCAGGTCGCCGAGATTCGGTGCGACGACGCCGGCCAGCGCGGTGAGATTCAGGCTCGGATAGAACGCCGCCTTGGCTGCATCGATCTGCCGGCCGGCCGCTTCCACCCGCCAGCGCGCCGCCACGATGTCCGGGCGGCGCCCCAGCAGTTCGCTGGGCAACACGCCCGGCAGCTGCAGCGCCATCGGGTCCAATGCGTGCGGACGCCCAATCTGCAGGCCCCGGTCCGGCCCCTGCCCGACCAGCGCCGCCAATGCGGTACGCCCTTCGTCAATCTGCTGCTGGGCGGCCTGCAGCTGCTGCTGCGCCGCCGGCACGCGCGATTCGGCCTGGCGCACCTGCAGGTCACTGTCGATGCCGGCGGCGCGGCGCTGGCGGGTGAGCTGCAGGGTTTTCTGCGAACGTGCCAACTCTTCTTCGGCCACATCGTGCAACTGCCATGCGTAGGCCAGCCCGGCGTAAGCCTGAGCGATGTTGGAGGACAGATTCATGCGCGCCGCCTGCGCGTCGATCGCCGCCGCATGCGCGCTGTCCACCGCCGCTTCCCAAGTGGCGCGCTTGCCGCCCCACAGGTCCACGCCGTAGCTGAAGTTGAGGGCGAGCTGGCTGCTGCCCGCGTAGTGACCGCCGGTTTCATCGCCCAGCATGGATTCGGGTAAGCGCAGACCCGTATAGCCGCCGGATACCGAAAGACTGGGCAACTGGTCGGCACGCGCCCCACCCACCTGCGATCGTGCCTGGCGCAGCCGCGCATCGGCCGCATCCAGGCTGGGGTGGCTGGCCAACCCTTCTTCGATCAGGGCATCCAGCTGCGGGTCCCCCAGTGCTTTCCACCAGTCCTGCGCGGGGAAGCCGGCCGCGCCCAGCGAGGCGCCCGTCAACGTGCGGCTGCTGTGCAGCGCATCGGCATCCAACAGCGCGCCGTGCGGCTGCAGCCCGCGGCTGCTGGCACAAGCGGCGAGTGCCAACACCAGGCCGGCCAGCAACAGGGGCCGGCCCTGGCGCCATGTAGAAACAAGAGGGATGGAAGTCATGGGGTCGTCAATGAGTCGCGGATTCGGGTCAACAGGGAGAGCAGCTGCGCACGTTCGTCGGCGCTGAGCTCGCGGGAGGCGTAATCGATCACATCCTCGCCGCGCTTCTGCAGGCGTGCCCACAGCGCGCGACCTTCATCGGTCAGCACGATCTGCAGCGCACGCCGGTCCATCGCATGCGCTTCGCGGCGCACACAGCCCAGCGCCTCCAGCTTGTCGAGCAGGCGCGTGACCGCGCTGGGTACCTGGTCGATGGCCTTGGCCAGTTCGTTCGCCGTGCACGGTGCGGTCCGGGACAGGACCTTCAGGCCGATGTAATGGGTGAAATTAAGGCCGAGGTTCTCTTCGGCCATGGAGGCGTCCAACTGCCGGACCAGGCCATCGCGCACCTGGCGCAACAACAGGCCGAAACTGGGAGGTGTCGTATCGGGACAGATCATGCCGCACATTCTCTTCCAAAAAATATATTTCTCAATGGAAATATTCGATCTGGCATCGAATGCTGTGTTGCAACAATGTGAGTGATCGGGAGAGGGCTACCTTAATGAGCGTTCGGGCTGGCCCGGTAGTACAATCCAGCCAATGAATGGTGTTATCGAGCCACTTGCGACCCTCATCAGTCCACCGGACGTGCCGCTGCCGGTACGCCAGGGTCCGGACGTCGTGGCCGCCCGGCAGGTGATGCGGGAAAGCGCGCTGGAGTGGTTCGAGCGCCTGGATGGCCTGCCCGTGGTGGGCTTCCACATCGACAGCGCGAAAGGGCTGGCGCATGAGGTGGATTGGCATGCCCATGGCCGCGCCCAGCTTATCTGCGTGGAAAGTGGTCTGCTGACCACGCGTACGCATCACGGCACGTGGTCGCTGGCGCCCGGCTCGGCGGGCTGGATGCCTGCGGGCGAACCGCACACCGTGGCCATCGACGGGCCTCTGCGGGGCTGGGGCATGGTGCTGGCGCCGACGTTGTGCCATGACCTGCCCGCTGATCCCTGTGTGATCGGCATCTCCCCCCTGCTGCAGGCCGTGGCCTTGCGGGTATGCGAATGGACACCTGCCGAGCGCGTCACTTCGCGCCAGCAGCACCTGGTGGAGGTGCTGCTTGACGAGCTGCGCACGGCCCCGCGACAACGGATGCACCTGCCCATGCCGCGCGACAGGCGCCTGCTGAAGATCGCCTCCCAGCTGCTCGCCGACCCCGCCGATGACCGCAGTCTTGCGCAGTGGGCCGCGTGGGCAGGCCTGTCGACCCGCTCATTGACCCGCCATTTCCGCGAGGAGACCACGCTCAGCTTCTCCCATTGGCGGCAACAGGCCCGCCTGGCCGAGGCGCTGCGCCAGCTCAGCGAAGGACGACCGGTGGCCGATATCGCCCACGGGCTGGGCTTCAGCAGTTCCAGCGCGTTCGTCACGGTGTTCCGCCGCCACTTCGGCGTGCCGCCGGGACGCTATCTTGCACGGGCAGCGCAGGGACTCGATCCACCGCGCGGCTTGGCTTCTCCGGCCGCATCCGGATAATCACCCTATTGCGAGGGCGACGGCCGTCGCCGCCTCCGAACACAGGTAACAACCCCGCATGACCGATCTTGCCCGCCCCGTCTTCCACGGCTTCGAACAGCTGCCGCTGCGCGAATATGCCGAGCGCGCCTACCTCGACTACTCGATGTATGTGGTCCTGGACCGTGCGCTGCCCTTCCTCGGCGACGGCCTCAAGCCCGTGCAGCGCCGCATCATCTATGCGATGAGCGAGCTGGGCCTGAACGCAGGTTCCAAACCGAAGAAGTCCGCGCGCACCGTCGGCGATGTCATCGGCAAGTACCATCCGCATGGCGACAGCGCCTGCTACGAGGCACTGGTGCTGATGGCCCAGCCGTTCTCGTACCGCTATCCCCTGATCGAAGGCCAGGGCAACTTCGGTTCCAGCGATGACCCGAAGTCGTTCGCCGCGATGCGCTACACCGAATCCAAGCTGACCCCGATCGCGGAAGTGCTGCTGGGCGAGCTCGGCCACGGCACGACCGACTGGACGCCGAACTTCGACGGCACCATGCAGGAGCCGACCTGGATGCCGGCGCGGCTGCCGCACCTGCTGCTCAACGGCACTACCGGCATCGCCGTGGGCATGGCCACCGATGTGCCCCCGCATAACCTCAACGAGATCGTCAGCGCGCTGCTGCATCTGCTGGAAGATCCCGATGCCAGCGTGCGCGACCTGTGCGAGCACGTGAAGGGGCCGGACTACCCGTCCAACGCGGAGATCATCACCCCCGCCGCCGATCTGCTGCACCTGTATGAAACCGGCCACGGCAGCGTGCGTGCGCGGGCGACCTACCTGAAAGAGAACGGCAACGTGGTGGTCAACGCCCTGCCCTTCCAGGTGTCGCCGTCCAAGGTGATCGAACAGATCGCCGCACAGATGCGGGCCAAGAAGCTGCCGTGGATCGAAGACGTGCGCGATGAGTCCGACCACGCCAACCCGGTACGGGTGGTGCTGGTGCCGCGTTCCAACCGCGTCGATGCCGACCAGCTGATGGGCCACCTGTTCGCCACCACGGACATGGAACGCAGCTACCGGGTGAACCTCAACGTGATCGGCCTGGACGGCCGCCCGCAGGTGAAGAACCTCAAGACCCTGCTCAGCGAATGGCTGGCGTTCCGCAGCAGCACCGTGGTCCGCCGCCTGCAGCATCGCCTGCAGAAGGTCGAGCGTCGCCTGCACCTGTTGGAAGGCCTGCTGGTCGCCTTCCTCAACCTGGATGAAGTGATCCACATCATCCGGACCGAAGACGAACCGAAGGCCGCACTGATCGCGCGCTTCGGCCTGTCCGACGACCAGGCCGAGTACATCCTGGAAACCAAGCTGAAGCAGCTTGCGCGCCTGGAAGAAATGAAGATCCGCGGCGAGCAGGATGAGCTGGCCAAGGAACGCGACAAGATCCTCGGCATCCTGGACAGCAAGGCCAAGCTGAAGAAGCTGATCAAGGACGAACTGACGGCCGATGCCAAGAAGTTCGGCGACGCACGTCGTTCGCCGCTGGTGCAGCGCGGTGCGGCACAGGCCATCGATGAAACCGAGCTGGTACCGAGCGAGCCGATGACCGTCGTGCTGTCGGAGAAGGGCTGGATCCGCGCGGCCAAGGGCCACGACGTGGACCCGTCATCGCTGAACTACCGCGACGGTGACAGCCTGCTGGCTTCGGTCCGCGCCCGCAGCACGCAGCAGGTCGCCTTCCTCGACAGTGAGGGCCGCGCCTATTCCACCGCGGTGCACACCCTGCCCTCGGCCCGCGGCAATGGCGAGCCGCTGACCGGGCGCTTTTCGCCTGCATCGGGGACGAGTTTCGTCACCCTGGCGAGCGCCGAACCGACCGGACGCTTCGTGCTGGCCTCCACGCACGGCTATGGCTTCGTGACCCGCTTCGAGAACCTGATCGGCCGCAACAAGGCCGGCAAGGCGATGCTGAACCTCGCGTCGGGCTCGTCGGTGCTGCAGCCGGCCGTATTGGCCAACGTGGACACGGACCGCATCGTCGCGGTGACCAGTTCGGGCAACCTGCTGGCCATCGCCGCCAGCGACCTGCCGGAACTGGACAAGGGCAAGGGCAACAAGATCATCGAGATCCCGAAGGCCAAGCTGGCCACCGAGCGGGTGGTGGCGGTGGTGGCGATCAGCCCCGGCCAGACCCTGCAGGTCCGCAGCGGCCAGCGCACGATGGGCCTGAAGTTCAGCGAGCTCGACACCTACCTGGGCACGCGTGCCACGCGCGGCCACCTGCTGCCGCGCGGCTGGCAGAAGGTGGAAGGGCTGTCGGTGGAGTGAGCTGACTCCGTCCTGCCTGCGGGTAGAGCCGACTTCAGTCGGCTGGTCCGGAAAAGCCGACTAAAGTCGGCTCTACCAGTCGGCTCTACCAGTCGGTGCCACCCGTCAGCCCACCAGCCAGCTCCACCAACGCATTGTCAGACACAAAAAAGCCGGGGAATCCCCGGCTTTTTCATTGCTGGCTGGCGCGAGGCTGGCTGGCTACACGGTCAGTGCGCGACAGCGCCCTTGCCGTCGATCTTGCTCAGCTGGTAAAGCTCCAGGCCGATGCGCTGGATCAGACCCAACTGCTGCTCCAGCCACCACGCGTGGTCTTCCTCGGTGTCCTTCAGCTGTACCAGCAACATGTCGCGGCTGACATAGTCACCGTTGGCTTCGCACAGCTTCATGCCGGCAGCCAGGTTGTTGCGCACCGCGTACTCGGTATCCAGGTCCTTGCGCAGCATCTCCTCGACGGTGACGCCGGGCTCGAAGGCGTGCGCGCGCATGTCCGGGTCGCCGCCCAAGAACAGGATGCGCCGCAGCAGCGCATCGGCATGCTCGGTCTCCTCCTGCATTTCGTGGTTCAGGCGTTCGTACAGCGCGAACAGGCCCTGGTCCTCGTAACGGCGGGAATGGATGAAGTACTGGTCGCGGGCGGCAAGCTCGCCGCGCAACAGTTCTTTCAGGCAGGCGATGACGTCCGGGTTGCCTTTCATGGGGGATGCTCCTGTGACTCGATGACGCCATGGTGCCCTATCCAGAAACCCGGTGATCTAATCGGAATCAATCGCAGTCGCGTCTCTCCTGCGATCTGTCCTGAAGGGTGGCTACAATCGGTTCACCCCCGGTCCGGCAAGGAAGCGTCCCATGCGTCGATGGTTGTTGCGCTTGTTCTGGTTGTTCGTCGTCGTGCTGGTGGCTGCGGGTAGTTCGGCATGGTGGATGCTGCGTGGCAGCCTGGCGCCGCTGGACGGCGAGGCCTCCCTTACCGGGCTGCAGGCACCGGTGACGATCACCCGCGATGCATTGGGGGTCGTGACCCTCGAAGGCAGCAGCCAGATCGATGTCATGCGCGCGCTGGGCCAGGTGCATGCGCAGGAACGCGGCTTCGAGATGGACCTGATGCGGCGCAGTGCCGCCGGTGAATTGTCCGCCCTGTTCGGTCCTGCTGCACTGGATCTGGACAAGCGCATGCGCGTGCATCGCCTGCGTGACCGGGCAGCGCGCGAGCCGGTCAGTGCCGAGCTGCGCGCGTACGTCGAGGGCGTGAACGAGGGCATGTCCGGGCTGCGCGTGCGGCCCTGGCCCTATCTGCTGCTGCGCCAGCGCCCCACCCCGTGGCAGGCCAGCGACAGCCTGCTGACCGGCTATGCCATGTACGCCGACCTGCAGGATCCTTCGAACCAGAACGAGCTGGCCTACCGTCGCCTGCGCGAGGTGATGCCACCCGCGCTGTATGGGCTGCTCAGCCACGGCGGCAGCAGCTGGGACGCACCGTTGATGGGTGATGCGCGCGGCGATGCGACGCTGCCCGGTGCCGATGTGCTGGACCTGCGCGCACTGCCCTCCGGGCCGGTGGCCCCTGCTGCGGAAAAGGACGTCACCGGCAGCAACAATTTCGCCGTGGCCGGCGCGCTGACGGCGGATGGCCGCGCCATCCTGGCCGACGACATGCACCTGGGACAGCGCGCCCCGAACATCTGGTTCCGCGTGCGCCTGCGCTACCCCGATGCCCAGGCACCGGGTGGGCGGGTGGATGTCAGTGGGTTCTCACTGCCCGGCCTGCCCGCCATCGTGGTCGGCAGCAACGGCCACGTTGCCTGGGGCTTCACCAACAGCTTCATCGATACCGCCGATTTCCAGCCGGTCCCCGCAGGGGCCTCGATGACCGAACACCGAGAACGCATCGAGGTGGCGGGCGGCGACCCCGTGGACTTCACCGTGCGCGAGACGGCATGGGGGCCGGTGCTGCATCAGCGTCCGGATGGCTCGGGCGAGGCACTGCGCTGGGTCGCACACCAGCCCGGTGCGATCAGCCTGGCGCTCGCTGATCTGGCGCGCGCGGGAGACCTGGACGCTGCGCTGCGCGTCGCCGACCGCACGCGCATTCCGGCGCAGAATCTGTTGCTGGCCGACAGCAGTGGACGCATCGCGTGGCGACTGCTGGGTGCACGGCCTGCGCGCACGGCTGACTGCCTGCCGGCCGACATGCATGCGCTGCCGCATGCCGGTTGCGCCGCGTGGCCGATCCGCAGTGATGCAGCCCCTTCGTTGATCGATCCCCCCGGGCAGCGACTGTGGACCGCCAACGGGCGTGTGCTGGATGGTGCCGAGCTGACGATTGCCGGTGACGCAGGGTATGACCTCGGTGCACGTGCGGGACAGATCCGCGATGCACTGCAGGCCAGCGAGCGCTTCACGGAGAAAGACCTGCTGGCCATCCAGCTCGACGATCGGGCCTTGTTCCTGCAGCGCTGGTGGGTCGTGTTGCGCACTGTGGTGAAGGATTCGCAGGATCCAGCGCTGCAACGGCTGGAAGCCGTCACCCGCGTCTGGGACGGCCATGCGTCCGTGGATTCGGTGAGCTACCGGATGGTCCGCGGATTCCGTGGCAGGGTGCAGGATGCCGTAACCGCCGGACTGTTGGCACCGGCGAAACAGGCACTAGGCGAGGAATGGCTGGAGCCGAATCTGGTGCAGTTCGAAGGGGTGCTGTGGCCGTTGGTCAGCCAGCGCCCGGCGCATCTGCTGCCGGCGACATATGCCACGTGGGATGCCCTGCTGATCGATGCGGCGAAGGGCCTGGAAACCAGTCTGTCCGCGCAGGGACCGCTGGCCGAGCGCACCTGGGGCGAACGCAATACGGCGGCGATCTGTCACCCGATCAGCCGCGCGTTGCCTGCGCTGGCGCAGCGCTGGCTGTGCATGCCAGCCGATCCGCTGCCTGGCGACAACAACATGCCGCGCGTGCAAGGTCCCGCCTTCGGTGCATCGCAGCGCATGGTGGTATCACCCGGGCACGAAGCCGACGGCATCATCCACATGCCGGGCGGCCAGAGTGGACATCCCCTGTCACCGTTCTGGGCCGCCGGCCACGACGACTACGTGCACGGGCGCCCCACCCCGTTCCTGCCGGGTCCGACCACACACACACTGACCCTGAAGCCCGCACGCTGATCCGGTAGAGCCGACGTGGTAGAGCCGACTTGGTAGAGCCGACTTCAGTCGGCTGCCTTTACCATGACGTCTCCGCCAACGCGTTCCATTTACCTCCGCGTGCAACCGCTGCGCTCGCCGAGCACGGCTCGGCGCTACCGGGCGACCGGTAAACTGGCTTTGGTAGCGCCGAGCCGTGCTCGGCGGACCGGGTCAGCACGTGTGGTCTGGGTGCAGCCGACTGAAGTCGGCTCTACCCGGCGGATCTGCCCCGCCAGGGCAGCGCCGAATCGGACGGGTTACGCCAGCGCGGATTCGTGCACGCCGGCAATCGCGCGGCCTGACGGGTCTGCCGCGTTGGCGAAGCTGGCATCCCACGCAATGGCCGCCGGCGACGAGCAGGCGATCGACTTGCCACCGGGCACCGTTTCGGCGGCGGCATGGCTGGGGAAATACTGCTCGAACACGTGGCGGTAGTAATACGCTTCTTTGGTCTGCGGTGGGTTGTGCGGGAAGCGCTTGTCCGCCGCGGCCAGCACCCGTTCACTGACCTGCGCCTCGGCGTGCGCCTTCAGGCCGTCGATCCAGCCATAGCCCACGCCATCGCTGAACTGCTCTTTCTGACGCCACAGGATGCTTTCCGGCAGGTAACCTTCGAACGCTGCGCGCAGCACGCCTTTTTCCACCCGGCGCCCGCCAGATGCATCGCTGCCCACCATCTTGTGCACGGCATCGAAACGCATCGCCACATCGAGGAACTCGCGGTCCAGGAACGGCACGCGCGGCTCGACACCCCACGCCATCATCGACTTGTTCGCGCGCAGGCAGTCGTAGTTGCTCAGCGCATCAAGCTTGCGCACCAGCTCGGCATGGAACTCACGTGCATCCGGCGCCTTGTGGAAGTACAGGTAGCCTCCGAAGATTTCGTCGCTGCCCTCGCCCGACAGCACCATCTTCACCCCCATCGCCTTGATCCGACGTGCGAGCAGAAACATCGGCGTCGACGCCCGGATGGTGGTGACATCATAGGTCTCGATATGACGGATCACCTCGGGCAGGACGTCCAGGCCTTCTTCGAAGGTGTATTCAAAGCCGTGGTGCACGGTGCCCAACGCTTCGGCAGCGATGGCCGCGGCGGCCAGGTCGGGTGAGCCCTTCAGGCCGATGGCGAAGGAATGCAGGCGCGGCCACCACGCCTCGCTCTCGCCGCCGTCTTCAATGCGCCTTCGCGCATAACGCGCCGCCACGGCGGCCACCAGTGACGAATCCAGTCCACCGGACAGCAGGACGCCGTACGGCACATCGCTCATCAACTGGCGTTCAACCGCACGCTCAAAGGCAACGCGCAGTTCGGCCAGATCCACCGGCGTGCCCTGCACGGCGTCGTAGTCACGCCAGGACGGTTGGTAGTAGCGCACCAGATCATCGCTGGCGCTGTCGTAGAAGTGGCCGGGTGGGAACTGCGCGGCGTCGGCACAGGTGTCGACCAATGCCTTCAGCTCGGACGCCACCCGCAGCCGTCCCTGCGCGTCATGGCCCCAGTACAGCGGCACCACGCCGATCGGGTCGCGCGCGATCAACACGCGCGCCTTCGCCTTGTCCCACAGGGCGAAGGCGAAGATGCCGTTGAGACGTTCCAGCCAGCGCGTCGGATCACCCTCGCGGTACAGCGCATTGATGACCTCGCAGTCCGAACCGGTCTGGAACGCGTAGGGCTGGATGAGCTCGGCCTTCAGTTGCTGGTGGTTATAGATTTCGCCGTTGACCGCCAGCGCCAGCTCTCCGTCTTCGGACAGCAGCGGCTGCGAGCCGCCGGCCGGGTCGACGATGGCGAGGCGCTCGTGCACCAGCAGGGCACCGTCATCGAGATAGACCCCGCTCCAATCCGGTCCGCGATGACGCTGACGCTGCGAGGATTCGAGCGCGTGGCGACGCAGCGCAGGGAGGTCGTCGCCGGCCTGCAGGCCGAATATTCCGAAGATCGAACACATGGGGTGCAACTCCTGTTTAGGGGTGTATACGCGATGGGGGTGTTCGACCGGCCACCCTGGCCCGGGGTCTGCTCCGGGCACAAAAAAACCCGCATCGGTCGATGCGGGTTTCTGGTGTCCGGGTGTGATGGTGCTTTATCTACCCTGGGCGCAGTCCCGCATCGGCCGCGCACGATTATTCGCGCGCAGATTATTGCGGTTGGTGGTGGTGACGGCGGTGGCCAAGTGGCGGTGCATGGGATTGAACGTAGCGCGCCTGTGCGGCGGGCGCAACTGTTGCGTTGGCAACGAACGGTCATCGAGCGGCGGAGCCCCTCGTGGTGGCGGGCCGAGAAACGGGCTGCGGTGTGGACCGGACGGGGAGGCAATGCGGGGGCACGCGTGAATCCTTCCATGGAGCTCTTCGCAGCTCCTGCCGCTCAAGGCCCCGCAGTCCCTCCCCGTCCAGCCCCTGACAGATTCCGATGGCCGCCAGCCGCGGAAAAAAGAGGAAGCGCGGGACCGCGCGATGCGATCGGGACCGTGGGCGCCGTTGCGCGGATAATGGGTGGGATGAAACTACGTATCTTGCCTTTCGGCCTTGTCATCATGGTGCTGCTGCAGGCCTGCAGCAGTGTGCCGCGTACGCCTGTCGCCCGCGCTGCGCAGATCGAGCGCGAGGCCGCCGATGGGCGTGTCGATAGTGCATTGGAGGCGGCCCAGCGCTATGAAATATTCAATGATCCGCGCGCGGTGTACTGGTACGAGCGCGCTGCGGCGGTGACGCCACGTACCTTCGATACCACGCGCGCCGAGTCGGCATTGGGGCGCATCTGGGAGAGTGGTCAACTGCTGCACGGTGATGGCCCGGATATCGTGCAGGCGTCGCCGTTGCGGGCGTCGCCGCGTCGCGCGGAACGCGCGTACCGCGCTTCGGCCGAGCACGGAAATGCGTTGGCGATGCTGGAACTGGCAAGGCTCCACCGACTCCAGGGCGATGCGCGGCTAGCACTGCGCTGGGACCTGCGGGCAACGGTGTACAACCACATGTCGTCGGAATCTTCGCGACTGCCACAGGCCGTCGCACCGCAGGACGGACAGGAGCATCCGTTGGTCACCGATATCCGGGCACGTGCGCAGGCCGGGGATGTGGAGGCTCAGGTGGATCTGGGCGCACTGCTTGAGACCGGTATCGGACTGGAGCGCGATGGCGTGCAGGCGCTCCAGTGGTATGAGCGGGCCGGCAACCGGGGCAACGTTTACGGGCAGTACTTCAGCGGATTGCTGCTGGGTCGTGGCCGGGCGGGCGTGACGCGCGATCTGGACGCAGCCGCCGGGTGGTTCGCAAAGGCCCATGCGCAGGATTTCCACCTGGCCGGCGAGGCGATATGGCGCAAAAGCATAGAGCCGCCGTTCTGGACGTTCGACTGACGCGCGGTAGACGCCACGGCCGCTGCTGCGCTCGCCGAGCGTGGCTCGGCGCTACCGGGCGAGCGGTGAATGGGCTTTGGTAGCGCCGAGCCGTGCTCGGCGGAATGGGTGGGCGCGTGCGGGTGGGGGCAGCCGACTGAAGTCGGCTCTACCACGCGCGGTTGAAGCCAATGCCGCCGCTGCGCTCGCCGAGCGTGGCTCGGCGCTACCGGGCGAGCGGTGGAAGGGCTTTGGTAGCGCCGAGCCGTGCTCGGCGGAATGGGTCAGCGCTCGTGGGTGGGGGCAGCCGACTGAAGTCGGCTCTACCAAGCAGCTCTACCAAGCGGCTCTACCCGGCCAGCAGGCGCTCGACCAGACGCTGGTACAGCGCGGGCAGCGCCTCCAGATCGGCGAGGGCTACGTTTTCGTCTACTTGATGGATGCTGGCGTTGACCGGCCCTACTTCGATGCACTGGGCGCCCAGCGGGGCGATGAAGCGTGCGTCGGAGGTACCGCCCCCGGTGCTCTCTGCCGGCGCGGCACCGGCGAACTCGCCCAGCACCTCGCGCGCTACGCGACGCAGTGTGCCTTCCGGCGTATAGAACGGCTCTCCGCTGCGGTGCCAGGCCAGCGTGTAGTCCAAGTCATGCCGATCCAGCAGCGCGGCGATCTCCCGCTCCAGCTTGTCCGCGTTCCAATGCGGGTTGTAACGCAGATTGAAGTCCACCTGGAGGTGGCCCGGAATCACGTTGTTGGCCCCGGTACCGGCCTGGATGTTGGACACCTGCAGACTGGTCGGTGGAAAACTCTCGAAGCCATCATCCCAGTGACGCGCCGCCAGCTCGGCCAGTGCCGGGGCAGCGAGATGGATCGGATTGCGTGCTTTCTCCGGATAGGCCACGTGGCCCTGTACACCCTGCACACGCAGTTTTGCCGACAGGCTGCCACGTCGGCCCACCCGCAACAGATCGCCCAGCCGCGCAGTGGACGACGGCTCGCCGGTTATGCACCAGTCGATGCGCTGGCCGCGTTCGGCGAACAAGCGCGCGACGTGGCGTACGCCGTCGATGGCATCGCCCTCCTCGTCACTGGTCAACAGCACCGCCAAGGTGCCTGGATGATCAGGATGTGTGGCAACGAACTGCTCTGCAGCGATCACGAACGCGGCCACGCTGCCCTTCATGTCTGCAGCGCCACGCCCATACAGCACGCCATCGCGGACCGTCG
The DNA here is from genome assembly GCF_040223995.2 of Stenotrophomonas sp. WHRI 8082. NCBI lineage: Bacteria > Pseudomonadati > Pseudomonadota > Gammaproteobacteria > Lysobacterales > Lysobacteraceae > Stenotrophomonas > Stenotrophomonas sp. WHRI 8082. The sequence continues at coordinate 693,769 of NZ_CP167826.1, forward strand.
GAACAAAGGGATCGCTGGCCCAGTCCGCGGCGGGGCCGGTGGGCACCACATCGGTGTGGCCGAGCAGCACCAGCACCGGCGCTCCGCTGCCATGGGTGGCCCACAGGTTGTCGACCTCGCCCAGCCGCAGGTGCTCGCAGGAAAAACCAGCCGCCTGCAGGCGGCCGCCAATCAGTTGCTGGCAGCCGGCGTCTTCCGGCGTGACCGACGGGCGCGCGATCAGATCGCAGGCAAGCTCAAGCACCGCGCTCACGCACCGACTCCGAAGCGTGCCTTGAAGCCGTTGTCGGTGAATCCCTGGCTGACCGTGCCGTCCTCGGTCACGACCACCGGACGTTTGATCAGCTGTGGATGTTCGCGCAGCAGCAGCTTCCACTCCGCATCGGAGGCGGCTGCCTTGCGGTTGTCCGGCAACTGCCGCCACGTGGTCGAAGACCGGTTCACCATGGCGCCCAGCCCGCCCAACTGCGCCGCCCAGGCCATCAAGGTATCCGGGTCCGGCTTGGCGTCGCGGTAATCAACGAATACGTAGGGAACGGCGAAGCGGTCGAGCCACTTCGTCGCCTTCTTGCAGGTATCGCAGTTCTTCAACCCGTAGACGGTCGTGGTCATCGCGATCAGTCAGCCAGGCCGCGCAGCAGGTCATTGACGCTGGTCTTGCTGCGGGTCCTGGCGTCCACCTGCTTGACGATCACCGCGCAATACAGCGAATGGCTGCCATCGGCGGACGGCAGCGACCCGGACACCACTACGCTGTACGGCGGAATGTAGCTGTAGCTGACTTCGCCGGTGGCGCGGTTGTAGATGCGGGTGCTCTGGCTCAGGAAGACGCCCATGCCGATCACGCTGTGATGGCCGACGACCACGCCCTCCACCACTTCCGAACGCGCGCCGATGAAGCAATGGTCTTCGATGATCGTCGGGCTGGCCTGCAGCGGCTCCAGTACGCCGCCGATGCCGGCGCCCCCGGACAGATGGCAGTGCTGGCCGATCTGCGCGCACGATCCCACCGTGGCCCATGTATCGACCATGGTGCCTTCGCCCACATAGGCGCCAATGTTGGTGAAGCTCGGCATGAGCACGACGTCCTTGCCGAAATACGTACCGCGGCGTGCGATCGCACCTGGCACCACGCGCACGCCGCCACGGCGGAACTTCGCTTCATCGTAACCGGCGAAGCGCGATTCCACCTTGTCCCAGAACGGCGCAGGACGTGCATCGACCACCGCCATGTCGTTGACCCGGAAATACAGCAGTACGGCTTTCTTCAGCCACTCGTTGACCTTCCAGCCCCCCTGCCCGTCCGGCTCGGCCACGCGGAATTCGCCGCTTTCCAGCCCGTCGATGACCCGGTTGACCAGCGGTTTGGTGGAGCCTTCAAGCTCGTGCAGGGTGAGCGTGGCACGGCGCTCGAACGCGCTTTCGATACCAAACTTCAGCTCCGACACGCCCGGCGCCGGCGGCTTGCGCAGCGACTTGCGCGCGATGTTGTCCTCCCGCGCCTTCTCGACTGGCACCTTCTTGCTTACGGCCTTGCGCGCCGCCGGTTTCTTCGTTGCTGCCGGTGCCGCCTTGGCGACCTTGGCCGTGCCTGCAGCCTTCTTCTTCGCTGACGCGGTCGGGGTGGCAACAGGTGCCTGACCCGCCTTCGGCTGGGGGGACGCTTTCTTGCTCGGCTTGGTGGCCATCAGAGGGTATCTCCGGCGTTTCTGTCAGGGTCCAGGCAGGACAACATCGCGTCCTGCAACTGCTGCCTGGCGGTTTCATCAAGGGGGAGGTCGTGCTCATCACTGATCACGAAGGTGTCTTCGGCGCGTTCACCGAACGTGGCAATGCGTGCATCGTGCACACGCAGGCCCTGGTTGCGCAGCACGTGCGCCACATCGGCCAGCAGGCCGGGGCGGTCCGGTGCCACCAGGCTGAAACGGGTTCCTGCCGCTTCGCCGGCCTCATCGCGGAACTCGATGCGCGGGGCGAAACGGAAGTGGCGAAGCTGACGGGGAATGGCCCGACGCGAGGGGCGCAACTGCGACAGATCGCCCGACAGCGCGTCGCGCAGGGCAACCTCCAGCCGCAGCGGGTCGCCATCGGCGTAGGTGTCGGCCGGATTGACTTCGAACGTATCGAAGATCGTGTCCGACGGGCCGTCCAGCACGCGCGCGCGGTGGATGCCGTAGCCCTTGCGGTCCAGCGTCATGACGATGGCCGCGAATAGACCATCACGGTCGGGCGAATGCACGAACACTTCCAGCGCCGGGTCGTCGACGCTGATCGGTCGCACCTTCACCAGCGTATGCCCCTGGCGCACGGGCACCAATGCGGCCGCCTGCCAGGCCAACTGTTCCGGGCGCAGGCGGATGAAGCTTTCATCGGGCATCACGGCGAACTGGCGGTCGATGGTGGCGTCGTCGTAGCCATGCTCGCGCACCAGTTGGCGCACGGTATCGCGTGCTTCGGCAACCCGCTCGGCTGCTGGCAGCGGCGGCTCCAGGCCCTCGCGCAGCGCGCGACGGGTTGCGAAATACAAGTCGGCGAGCAGCCGGTCTTTCCACGCATTCCAGAGCTTGGGGCTGGTGCCGGCGATATCCGCGCAGGTGAGCAGGTACAGATAATCCAGCCGCTCACGTGTAGCCACCAGGCTGGCAAAGCGATGGATCACCGCCGGGTCGGAGATGTCCTGCTTCTGCGCGGTCACCGACATGCGCAGGTGCTGCTCCACCAGCCACGCCACCAGATCGGTGTCCGCTGCACCCAGTTCAAGTGCCTGGCAGAACTGCCGTGCATCCACCGCGCCGAGTTCGGAATGATCTCCGCCTCGACCTTTGGCGATGTCGTGGAACAGCCCGGCCAGCAGCAGGAGCTCCGGCCGCCGCAGACGCGGCCACACTTCGTGGGCGATGGAGAACCGCTCCGCCGCGCGGCTGCTGGAAAATTCGCCGATGTTCCGCAGCACCATCAGGGTGTGCTGGTCCACGGTATAGACATGGAACAGATCGAACTGCATCCGCCCGCTCACCTGCGCAAACGCGGGAATCCATTGCCCCAGCACGCCCAGCCTGGCCATGCGCGACAGCGTATCCACCGGTCGTGGCTGGCGCAGCAGCGACAGGAACTGCTGGCGGGCGGCCTGGGTAGCGTGCTCGAAGCTGGGCAACTGCGGCAGGGCTTCTGCCAAGGCACGTGCAGTCAGTGAGTGCAGCCCGCGCACCTGCGCGTTGTTGGCCCAACTGGAAAACAGGGAGAAAATCGCGCTGATGTCATCGTCGGGCCAGTGTGCATCATTGGCAGCCAGATAACCCCGGCGCAGCGAGAAGCCCACGGTCAGCGGCTCGGGCACGGCTTCGCCGTCGAACTGTTCTTCGAAGCGCTGCAGCAGCCGGTCGCTGATCCGGCGCACCACCGACGCGGCGCGGTAGAAGCCCTGCATCATCTTCTCGACGCCCAGGCTTTCGATGTCGTCGGCGAAGCCCAAGCGCGCGGCCAACGTTTTCTGGTAGTCGAAACGCAGGCGCTCTTCGGGCCGGCCGGCGACCAGGTGCAGGCCGTAACGCAGCCCGGCCAGCACGCCGCGTTCGCGGTGCAGCGCAGCGGCCTCGTCGGCGCCCAGATGACCCAGGCCGACCAGCGCTTCCAGGTCACGTACGCCAAACGCACGAAGCGCCATCCAGCCCAGCGTATTGAGATCACGCAGCCCGCCCGGTCCGTCCTTCAGATCCGGCTCCAGGTTGTCGGCGGTATCGCCAAAACGCGCATGACGCGTGCGCAGCTCGTCCAGCTTGGCCAGGAAGAAGGCGCGTGGCGGCCACAAGGTGCCATCATTCATCGCCTGCCGCAGCGCGCGTCGCGCGGCATCGCCGGCCACCAGCGGGCGGGCTTCGATCAGTGCCGTCAGCACGGTCTGGTCGGCCGCGGCCTCACGGCATTGCTGCAGCGAACGCACCGCATGGCTGACCGGCAGCCCACAATCCCACAACAGGGCGAACAGCCGTGACAGACCGCCTTCTGCCGCGTGCTGCGCGCTGGTTTCGCCCAGCACGAGCACATCGACATCCGAACGCGGGAACAATTCGCCGCGCCCATAGCCGCCCACGGCGAACATCGCCAATGCATCGCCGGGCGGCATGCAGCGCTGCCACGCCAGGCGGATCAGGTGGTCCGCCGCGCGCGCGCGCAGCGCAAGCAAGCGCTCGATGCGGTCACCCTGGTCGAAGCGCCGATGCAGCCGCGCGTCGGCCTGTTGCAGCGCCTGACGCGCCGCAGCGGCCCAGTCGGCATCCGGAGCAGAGTCTGCCGGCGCGTCCAGCATCGAACCCGCCGGCAACATCGTCAGGCGACCTGCGATTCGCCGGGGGACAGGGTCAGTACGTCAACACCGGTCTCGGTGACCGCGACCATGTGTTCCCACTGCGCCGACAGCTTGCGATCCTTGGTCACCACGGTCCAGCCATCGGGCAGCACCTTGTTGTAGCGGGTGCCCTCGTTGATCATCGGTTCGATGGTGAAGGTCATGCCCGGCTGCAGCACCAGGCCCTGGCCGGGGCGGCCGTAGTGCACCACCTGCGGCTCATCGTGGTAGACCTTGCCGATGCCGTGGCCGCAGTACTCGCGCACCACGCTGAAGCGCTCGCCCTCGGCATAGCTCTGGATCGCATGGCCGATGTCACCCAGCGTTGCGCCCGGCTTCACTGCACGGATGCCGCGCCACATGGCTTCATAGGTCGCATCGACCAGGCGCTTGGCCATGACCGACGGCGTACCGACGTAATACATGCGGCTGGTATCGCCGTGCCAGCCGTCCTTGATCACCGTGACGTCGATGTTGACGATGTCGCCGTCCTTCAACACCTTCGCTTCGCTCGGGATGCCGTGGCAGATCACGTTGTTGACCGAGGTGCACACGCTCTTCGGGAAGCCACGATAGCCGACGTTGGCCGGCACGGTCTTCTGCACGTTGACGATGTGATCATGGCAGATGCGGTCCAGCTCTTCGGTGGTGACACCGGGCTTGACGAAGGGCGTGACGATGTCCAGCACCTCACTGGCCAGACGGCCAGCCTCACGCATCAGTTCGATTTCCTGGGGGGTTTTCAGATTTACGCTCATGGGGACCATTATCGCCGATCCGGCGCCGATGCTGAACGGGTTCCTGCACGGACCGACAGCGAAGGTTTGGCCTCGCGGCTCGCTGCCGATGGGTCAAAAGTGTGACGTAGGTCTGAATGCGCTCACTTCGCGCCCACGACGGCTTGTTATAAACGACATGTAACAACGCGTTCGACTGCATCGCCCCGGTTCAGGACCCTGAAGGGTCCAAGGAGATCCCGCCCATGCGCTCTACTCGTAGTTTCCGCCGTCTCGCCCTCAGTGGCCTGACCCTCTGCCTCGCAGCTGCGGCCCTGCCCGCCCTCGCGCAGAACAGCGTCACGTTCAATGTGCGTATCGCCATCACGACGTCGTGCACCATTGCCGCGGCCGCCCCTACCGACGTCGATTTCGGCACGGTAGCGTCCACGGCCACCGCACCGGTGCTGGCCCAAGGCACCATCACCGCGCAGTGCTCCGCGCTGACGCCGTACTCGATCGCCCTGAACGCCGGCAGCAACGCCGCGACCGCCGGTGATGTGACCACCCGCCGCATGCGCAACGTCGATGCAGGCGTGACCACCAACAACTTCGTCGGCTATCAGCTGTACCAGGACGCGGGACGCACCAACGTCTGGGGCGCTACGACGGCCACCAACACCGTTGCCGCAGTGGGCACGGGCCTGCCACAGGCCTACAACGTGTACGGCCGCGTGCTCAATCCCAGCGTGAACAACGCCGCGGCCGGTTCCTACCTGGATACGGTCACCGCCACGATCACCTACTGAAGAGGGTGATCGCGATGGTCATTGAACGATGCCGATGGCACACCATCGGCTTGGCGGCGCTGTGCGCGCTGCTTATCCCGCTCGACGCGCTTGCCGCCAGCCTGCAGGTGGCGCCCACGCGGATCGAGCTGCGCCCGGGCCAGACCAGCGAGGCGCTGTGGCTGACCAATACAGGCACGGCCCCCATGCAGGTGCAGGTGCGCGTGTTCCAGTGGCTACAGTCCGACGGACAGGACCAGTTGCTCGAAACGCGGGATATCCAGCCCAGCCCCCCGGTGCATGACATCGCCGCGGGACAGCAGCAGCTGGTGCGGCTGGTGCGCATGGGAGAAACGGATGAGACGCGCCAGCGCGCGTACCGGGTGGTCGTTGACGAACTCCCCCGCTTGGATCCGGATGCCAAGGGCATGCAGTTCGTGCTGCGCTATTCCGTCCCCCTGTTCCTGCAGCCGGCTGACGCCGCCAAGCTGCAGCCCCGGCTGAGCGCGCGCCCCCTCCCCATGGCCGATGGCAGCCCAGGTATCGAGGTACGCAACGAGGGGGATGGCCATGCCCAGCTGGCCGACGTGGCGCTGGGCGATCCGCAGCGCCCCCGGATCGTACGGCCGGGCCTGGTTGGCTATGTCCTGCCCGGCCAAGTCATGCACTGGACACTGGACACCGCCTCCCTGCCGGAAGCGGCCTCGTTCTCGGCGAAGATAAATGGCGAACCGGCGCAGACGCCGCTGCCTGCGACGGCACCGGCTCGCTGAGGCCGCCATGCGCATCCTGCTCGGCCTGGTGCCGGCGAGCGCCCACGCCGCCGACGTGGTCGCCACCGGCGCCATGCCGGATGCGCTGTTGCCGCCTCCCACCCCGCTCACCGCCAGCCAGTCGCTGTACCTGGAGGTCAGCCTGAACCAGGCACCGCGCGGCCTGCTGCCCTTCACCGACGACCACGGGCGACTGCAGGCCAGTCCCCAGGTGCTGCGCCAGCTCGGCTTTCCCGCGCGCGGTGATGCACCGGTCTATCTGGACCAGTTGATGGGCGTACAGGTGCGTTATGACGCGCGCATGCAGACGCTCGCGCTGGATGCGCCGCTGGACGCGTTACAGTTGCCCACCACGGCAGTGGGCGCACGCCCGGCGGACATTCCCGTAGCCAGTTCCAGCCCCGGCGTCCTGCTCAACTACGATCTCTACGGCACGCACGTCGCAGATCTGTCCAGCCTGGCGCTGACGTCGGAAGTACGTCTGTTCGGCATAGGCCGTGGCACGTTGTCCAACCTTGCCCTGCAGCGCAGGTTCCAGGACGGTGACGCGCGACGTTGGCGCAGCGACAGCGTGCGCCTGGACACACGTTGGACCCTGGATTTCCCTCAGCAGGCGGTCACGCTGGAAGTCGGCGATTTTTACAGCGGCTTTCTCGACTGGAGTCGTCCGGTGCGCATGGGCGGGTTGCAGATCGGGCGCAACTACGGCCTGCAGCCCTACCGCGTGTTATCGCCCACGCCCAGCTTCCTTGGCCAGGCCGTGGTGCCCAGCAACGTCGAGTTGTACGTGGACGGGCTGCGCCAGTACAGCGGGGCCGTGCCGGTAGGCCCGTTCCAGCTGGCGACGCAACCGGGCATCAGCGGCACCGGCACCGCGCAGGTGGTCATCACGGATGCGTTCGGACGCACGCGCACCGTGGACTTCGATTTCTATGGCACCCAGCAACTGCTGGCGCGGGGCCTGACCGACTGGTCAGTGGGCGTGGGCCGTCTGCGCGAAGACTACGGGGTGCGTTCTTTTGCCTACGACAACCGCACCCTGGCCAGCGCGACCTGGCGGCATGGCGTCAGCGACCGGTTCACCGCCGAAGCCCATGCCGAGGCCGGTGGCGGGCTGCGCACGGCCGGGGTGGGCGGCGGCTGGCTGGCAGGTCGCGCCGGGGTGGTCACCCTGGCCTATGCACGCAGCGCGCTGGGGGCGCTGGAGGGCGGGCAGTACTCGGTGGGCTACAACTGGAACAACCGGCGCTACAACCTCAACCTGCTCAGTCGCCGCACCCACGGCGATTACCGCGACCTGGGCGCGCTGCAGGACAGCCTGCCAGCGGACATCACCGAGCAGGCCACGTTCGGCGTCAGCCTGGACCGGCTGGGTGCGTTCAGTGCCAGCTACCTGCGCTTGCGCCAGGCGGAAGGCCAGGACGACCGCTACGCCAGCGTGTTCTGGTCGCGCACCTTCGCACAGCGCTGGTCGGCCTATGTGTCGGTGAACCAGAACCTGAGCGACGGCGGCGACCGCAGCATCTACGCATCGCTGGCGACGACCCTGGGGCGTGACCGACAAGCCAGCGCCGCCGTGCAGCACAACGGGGGCGACGCGCTGTACAGCGTGGACGTCTCGCAACCCGTGCCCGGCGACGGGGGTGGCAATGGCATGGGCTGGCGCGTGCAGGCGCGCCAGGGTGACCGCGGCACCGGCGGACTCGCAGAGGCCGGCTGGCTGACCCCGACTGGCCGCTACGCGCTGGGGGCGGTGCATGAGGGCGGCAGCACCTATGGCTACGCCAACGCCGGTGGCGCGCTGGTGTGGATGGGCGGCCACCTGTTCGCCGCGCGCGAGGTCAACGATGCCTTCGCGGTGGTGTCCACGGGGGGCATCGAAGGCGTGCCCGTGCGGCTGGAAAACCGTCCCGTCGGCATCACCAACCGACGCGGCCTGCTGCTGGTCAGCCCGCTGCTGTCCTGGCAGCGCAACCGCCTGTCCATCGATACCCTGGGCCTGCCGGCAGACATCGCCGCCGAACGCGTGGACGATTGGGTGACGCCGAGCCAGGGCGCCGGACTGGGCGTGAGTTTCGGGTTGCGGCGCAGTCGCGCGGTGCAACTGGTCGTGCACGATATCGCCGGGCAACCGCTGCCTGCGGGGAGCGTGGCGCGGTTTGGCGAGCAGGGTGACGCCGTGGTCGGCTATGACGGCGCGCTGTACATCCAGGACCTGCCCAGCAACGGCAGGTTGGACATCGCCACCAGCGAAGGACGCTGCGTGCTTACCGTACCGCCCCTCCCGGTGGCAGCCGACGGTGCCATTCCACGCCTCGGCCCGCTTGTCTGCCAGCCGGTGCCCGACGGGGACGTGCAATGAACCGCATGGGGCTGCCCGGCATCCTGATGCTGCTCATGCTGTTGGCCTGGCCGCGTGCTGCCCACGCCGACACGACATGCACCGCCACCGCCACGGCCGTGGCCTTCGGTAATGTGGGCAACATGGCGGGCTCGCCCACGCCCGCCAGCATGGGCATCAGCATCACGTGTGCCACCAGCGGACTTACCCTGCTGGCCAATGTCCGTGTGCGCCTGTGCGTGGGCATCGGCAGCGGCAGCGCCGGCACCACCCTTCTGCCAACCCGGCAACTGGCCAATGCCAGCGGCGATACGCTGGCGTTCCAGCTGTACACCGACGCGGCCCGCCAGGTGCCATGGGGCTTGTTGCAGGGAGGTGCGCCGCCCGCGCAGGACCTGCAGATCAGCTACTCCGCCCCCCTGCTCGGCGGCAGCACCACCACATCCAGCACCGTGTACGGGCTTGTCTCCGCCAACCAGTCGTTGGCCACGGGCAGCTACAGCAGCAGCTTCAACCAGACCGATGTCACCTTGACCTATGCCTACAACGAAGTAGTCATCGGCACACCGACCATGCCGGCCAGTTGCAGCGCCCCGGCCGCCACCAACCGCAAGACCACCATCAACAGTTTTCCTTTCACCGCCACCGCGACGGTGCTGCCCCAGTGCGGCAGCTATCTGGTGACCGACATGGATTTCGGCAGCGCGGCAGGACGCATCGGCAGCGCCATCGACCAGACCGCCCAGCTGACCCTCACCTGCGTGCGCCGCACGCCGTTCAACGTCTCCCTGGACAACGGCCTGTACGCATCCGCAGGCACGCGCCGGATGCGCCACGCCACCAGCAGCACCGCCTTCATCCCCTATGAGCTGTACCGCAATGCCGCGCGTACCCAGCGCTGGGGCAACGCGATCGGTATCGATACCGTCGCCGGCACCGGCACCGGCGTTGCCCAGCAGATCACCATCCACGGACGTGCCCCCGCCACCAGCGGCGCCCTGCCGGTGGCCGGCAACTACAGTGATCGGATAACGGTGACCATCACTTACTGATTAACCGTCCTCGTTGCCGGGTTAAAGCGCGCTCTGTCACAGCCGATATCCCGTCAGGTATCGGCTGCAGGAGAACGAGGATGGGTCATTACACAGGGCGGAGTCTGCTGGCCGCCATGGCCGTCCTGTACGCAGCCGGCGCTGGCGCTTCGGCGTCGGACACGCTGCGCCTGCGCATGCAGATCGTGGAAAGCTGCACCGATCCCGCACCGGCCCGAACGGCCCCGACCGACGGCCCCGTCCAGTGCAGCGCGCCGCACCGGCGTGGCGAACCGGCGCGCTTTCCCGCACAGCTGCAACGCCTCGCACCGCCACAGCGCCCCAGCGAACGCAGCGAGCGCGGCGCGGATACGGTGGTGTTCTGATGCGGCAGCGCGTGCCCGTTGCCGCCACCGCCGCCTTGTTGGCAGCGACCGGCGTTGCGCCGCGCACCCTGGCACTGGAACTTCAACCGACCACGCTGCAGCTGGCACAGGGGCAGGCCCAGGGGGAACTCTGGCTGGGCAACCCCGGCCCTGAGCCGTGGGCCGGTCGGATCCAGATCCTGCACTGGGTGCAGACCGAAGGACGCGATGCGCTGCAGCCGAGCGCGGACGTGGTCGCCAGCCCTGCCCTGCCACGCCTGCCGGGTGGCACGCGCCAACGTATCCGGCTGGTGCTGCCACACTCCCTTCCCGCAGGCGCCGAACGCGCGTATCGCGTGCTGGTGGAGCCCACCGACCCGCGCCTGCCCCGGTACTCACTGCCCTTGTTCATCACACCTGCGGGGCCGACTGGCAAGGCGACCCTGCAGGCAGGCGTGCAACGTCGCACCGCCGACGCGTCCTGCCTGTTTCTGCATAATCCGGACCTGCGCAGGGCGCGGCTGGCCGATCTGGCTTTCGTTGATCGCGACGGCGGGACCCAGGTGTTGCAGTCCGGGCTGGCCGGCTATGTACTGCACGGCGCCTCGGTGTGCTGGGACCTGCCACAGCGGGCTGACCACTACGCAGGCGGGCGGTTCCAGGCCCGACGCGATGGCGCCGATAGCGGGCTCCTTGCCGAGATTGCAGTGGCTGCCAGCAGCGGGCTATAATCCGCGGATTCCTGCCGCATCCATGCGCGGGACATCGTCCACACCGGACGTCACCGGTGAATCCACACCCATCGTCCCGATCCGTGCCGGGGTGCCCCCGCAAGGGGTTCGGCCACGGAGACGATGGGGAAGCCCAACCCCGGAACCATTCATGCGCGCCCGCGCCGTCCCGCACACTTTCCGCGGGCGTCCTCCAGGGGACATCGGTGCACGCAGGTTCCCTGTCAGGAGTAATGCAATGCCCCAGATCACCATGCGCCAGATGCTTGAAGCCGGCGTCCATTTCGGCCACCAGACCCGTTACTGGAACCCGAAAATGGCTCCGTACATCTTCGGTGCCCGCGGCAAGATCCACATCATCAACCTGGAAAAGACCGTCCCGCTGTTCAACGACGCGATGAACTTCATCTCCTCGATCGCACAGAAGCGCGGCATCATCCTGTTCCTGGGCACCAAGCGCAGCGCACGCGAGTCGATCCGCGAAGAAGCCGAGCGTTGCGGCATGCCGTTCATGAACCAGCGTTGGCTGGGCGGCACCCTGACCAACTTCCGTACCGTGAAGCAGTCGGTTGCCCGCCTGAAGGAACTGGAAGCCGGTGAGAACGACGGCAGCTTCGAGAAGCTGGTCAAGCACGAAGTGCTGGGCCTGCGTCGCGAGCGCGACAAGCTGGAAGCCTCGCTGGGCGGCATCAAGGACATGAACCGTCTGCCCGACGCGATCTTCGTCATCGATATCGGCCACGAAGACATCGCCATCAAGGAAGCCAAGAAGCTCGGCATCCCGGTGATCGCCGTGGTTGATACCAACTACAACCCGGAACTGGTCGATTACGCCATCCCGGGCAACGACGATGCCATCCGCGCCGTGCAGCTGTACGCCCGCGCTGCAGCTGACTCCGTGCTGGAAGGCAAGGCGGCTGCTCCGCATTCGGCCACCGTGCGCGAAGAAGAGTTCGCCGACGCTGCCGCTGAAGGCGAAGAGGCCAAGCCGGCCCGTCGCGCTCCGGCCAAGAAGGCTGCCGAGAAGAAGTCGGGCGAAGCCCAGGCCTGATCCAGGCCCCCGGTGGGCGCCCTGCGCCCACCTCCCCTGCATGTCGCCACTGGCGCTGACAGGGCCATGTCATACGGGCCGGCCATCATGCCGGCCCAACCCCTTTCTTTCTGAGGAAATCCCATGGAAATCACTGCTTCCCTGGTCAAGGAACTGCGCGAGCGCACCGGCGCCGGCATGATGGAGTGCAAGAAGGCGCTCGTCGAAAACAACGGCGACATCGAGCTGTCCATCGAAGCGCTGCGCAAGTCGGGTCTGGCCAAGGCCGACAAGAAGGCTGACCGCGTTGCGGCCGAAGGCATCATCCGCGCTGCACAGAACGGCGGCACCGCGGTGCTGGTCGAAATCAACTCCGAAACCGACTTCGTCGCCAAGGATGAGAACTTCACCAACTTCGCCGATTCGGTCGTTGCTGCCGCACTGTCCTCGGGCGCTGCCGACATCGCAACCCTGAACGAAGTCAAGCTGGCGTCGGGCGAGACCATCAACGAGACCCGCGCTGCGGTGATCGCCAAGGTCGGTGAGAAGGTCGACGTGCGTCGTATCGTGCGCCTGGAAAGCACCCACAACGTGGCGGCCTACGTCCACGGTGGCCGCATCGGCGTGCTGGTGGAACTGGCCGGCGGCGACGCCGAGCTGGCCCGTGGCCTGGCCATGCACGTGGCAGCGATGAACCCGCCGCACAACAAGGCGTCCGATGTGCCGGCCGAGTTCGTTGCCAAGGAAAAGGAAATCGAGCTGGCCAAGATGACCGACAAGGACAAGGCCAAGCCGGCCGACATCCTCGAGAAGATCATCAGCGGCAAGATCGCCAAGATCGTCAACGAAGTGACCCTGTACGGCCAGCCGTACGTGCTGGACACCAACCAGTCGGTCGAGCAGGTACTGAAGGCCGCGGGCGCCGAAGTGATCGGCTTCCAGCGTCTGGCCGTCGGCGAAGGCATCGAGAAGGTGGTGGAAGACTACGCCGCCGAAGTGATGAAGCAGGCTGGCCTGGCCTGATCGCCCGGTTGACCTGATTCACGGAAAAGCCGCGCTCTGCGCGGCTTTTTTTTTGTTTCCCACGGTGCCGGCCGCGTCCGCTAGCGCCGCGCCCTGCTTGGCAGGATCCTCAAACGCCGCTGCGCTCGCCGACCGTGGGTCGGCGCTACCCACCGCGGCGCCTTTGCGTTATGTGGCGTTCGGACCGATACTCTTTCCAGGGGAGTTCGTAGGGTGCAAGGGGCATTACGCAGATCTGTGACGGAACCCCTCTCCCGCCACATTTGAATGAACGACCCGATATGCCTCCTGAGCTGACAGCCGTCCTGGCGCTCTGCCGCAATCTTCCGTCGCCCCCCGGCATTGCCCTGCGCATCATCGAACTTGCCCAGGATCCCGAAGCGGACATCACCACCGCCGCCGACATCATCGCCATCGACATGGCGCTGAGTGCTCGCATGCTGCGTATCGCCAATTCGCCGCTGTATGCCAGCCGCCGCCGGATAGAAAATCTCGGCCAGGCGCTGACCATGCTGGGCCTGAACGCGACCATCAGCCTTGCCCTTGGATTCACCGTGACCCAGGGCCTGCTGGCCCGCGACAGCGGCAATGGCCATGACCTGCGCGAACGCGTCTGGCGTCGCAGCATCCTCAGTGCGCTGGCCGCCAGCCAGCTTGGCCAGGCCCGCGGCCTGCGCCGACTGGAAGAACTGATGCTGGCCGGCCTGCTGCAGGATATCGGCATCCTCGCCCTGCTGCAGTCACATGCGGATACCTACCAGCCGCTGCTGCGCGAGGCGGATGACAACGCCGCCCTGCTGGCCGCCGAGCGCACGCAGCTGCAGTGCACGCATGCGGACGTCGGCACATGGATGGCCGGCCAGTGGGACCTGCCGCGCTACCTTGCCGACTCCATCGCCCACAGCGAGGATGCCACGCTGTCCGACGACCATTTCCAGGCCTGCGTGCAGCTCTCCGGCACCGTGGCGGACATCTGGCTCGACACCGATCCTGACGCGGCCCGCGAACGCGCCTTGGCCCAGGTGCATGCGCGGCTTGGGCTGGACAGTGCGCAGTTCGACCAGGTGCTGGCAAAAATCAGCGAGGCGCTGCCGACCATCGCCAGCCTGTTCGACACCGCCCCCACCACGCCCACGCGCGTACAGCTGCTCATCGACCACGCACAGGAACTGGCCACGCTGCGCAACCTGCGTCAGCTGCAGGACGCCGAGCAGGCCCGTCGCCGCGCTGATGAGTTCGAAGCGCGCGCCAAGCGGCTGACCGAGCAGGCGCACCGCGATGCACTGACCGGCGTCCTCAACCGCCGCCAGCTGGAAGCCGTGCTGGAGCAGGAATTCCTGCGCGCGACGCGGCACGGCTGGCCGCTGTCTGTGGCCTTCATCGACCTGGACGATTTCAAGAAGATCAACGACGCGCATGGTCACCTGACCGGCGACGAAGTGCTGCGCGAGTTCGCCGGCAACCTGCAGGGCAAGCTGCGCACCAGCGACACGGTCGCGCGCTTTGGTGGCGAAGAGTTCGTCGCGCTGCTGCCGAATACCACCGAATCGGTCGCGCTGGATGTGATCCGCCGTGTACTGGCCAGCATCGTCATCACGCCGATGGCCATGAGCGAAGGCGGCCCATTGTTCGTAACGTTCTCCGCCGGCGTCGCGACCCAAGGGGGCTACGAGCGTTTCGCCGATGTGCAGGACCTGCTGCGCGCTGCCGATGACGTGCTGTACCGCTCCAAGAACCTGGGCCGCAACCGCGTCATCGCCCGCTCGCCCAGCGACGAGCCGTTCACCCGGGCCACGATGGAAAGCGGCAGCGCGGCCTGAACCGAGGCTCGCCAGCACACCGCCCTGGCGGCGCTGCACATGCCGCAGTGCACGAAAAGACTACAGCGGGGGCCCGCTTGCCAGTAGAATCTGCCGGGAATTCACGCATACCGAGGCCCCCATGTCCAAGCTCACCTATCGCCGCATCCTGTTGAAACTTTCCGGGGAGGCGCTGATGGGAGACGAGGACTACGGCATCGACCCCAAGGTCATCAACCGCCTCGCCCGTGAAGTCATCGAAGCGCAGCAGGCGGGCGCGGAGATCGCCTTGGTCATCGGCGGCGGCAACATCTTCCGCGGCGCCGGCCTGGCAGCGGGCGGCATGGACCGGGTGACCGGCGACCAGATGGGCATGCTGGCCACGGTGATCAACGCCCTGGCGATGCAGGATGCGCTCGAGAAAGTCGGCGCCAAGGCGCGGGTGATGAGCGCGATCAAGATCAACGACGTGTGCGAGGACTACATCCGCCGCCGCGCCATCCGCCACCTGGAAAAGGGCCGTCTGGTGATTTTCGCCGCCGGCGTGGGCAGCCCCTTCTTCACCACCGATTCGGGTGCCGCCCTGCGCGCCATCGAGATCGGTGCCGACCTGCTGCTGAAGGCCACCAAGGTCGATGGCGTCTACGACAAAGACCCGAACAAGTACGACGACGCCGTGCGCTTCGACAGCCTGACCTATGACGATGTCATCACCCGCGGCCTGGAGGTGATGGACACCGCCGCCTTCGCACTGGCGCGCGACAGCGACCTGCCGCTGCGCGTGTTCGACATGAGCCAGCCGGGCGAACTGCTGAAGATCCTACACGGCGAGAACATCGGCACCCTGGTGCGCGGCCGCAACACGCCGGCCAACTGAGCGGCGGATGCACGGACGGGGCCGCACGGTCCCGGCTGGGGCCCTATTCGCCTATAATCGCCCGATTCCAGTACTACCCAGGATCGGGCGATGCTCAACGACATCAAGCAGAACGCGCGCGAGCGCATGACCAAGAGCATCGAAGCTCTGCGTCAAACCCTGACAGCCATCCGCACCGGCCGCGCCTCGCCGGCGCTGTTGAATGGCATTTCGGTGCTGGCCTATGGCACGCAGTCCCCGCTGGACAACGTGGCCTCCATCAGCGTTTCTGAAGGCCGCTCGCTGGTGATCTCGGTGTTCGACAAAGGCCTCGTCGCCGCGGTCGAGAAGTCGATCTACGCGTCCGACCTGGGCCTGACCCCGACCGTGGTCGGCACCGTCATCCGCCTCAACCTGCCGCCGCTCACCGAAGAGCGCCGCAAGGAACTGGCCAAGACCGTGGGCAAGGAAGGCGAAGAAACCAAGGTTTCCATCCGCAACATCCGTCGTGATGCCAACCAGGAAGTGGCCAAGCTGCTCAAGGACAAGGAAATCACCGAGGACGACAAGAAGCGCGCCGAAGACGACATCCAGAAGCTGACCGACAACAGCATCAAGGACGTCGACAAGGTGGTTGCCGAGAAGGAAAAGGAACTGATGGCGGTCTGAAGCAGATGCCTTCAGTCCCTCCACCGTTGCCAAGCGCGCTGCCGCGCCACGTTGCCGTCATCATGGATGGCAACGGGCGTTGGGCACAGCAGCGCCGCCGCCCGCGCATGATCGGCCATCGCGCCGGCGCGCGCGCGGTCAACCACACCATCGACCGTTGCCTGGAACTCGGTATTCCGGCGCTCACCCTGTTCGCGTTTTCCAGCGAGAACTGGGGCCGCCCGGACGACGAAGTACAGTCGTTGATGAAGCTGTTCCTGCACGCATTGGATCGCGAAGTGGACGAGCTGCATCGGCGCGGCGTGCGCGTGCGTTTCATCGGCGAGCGCGAGCGCTTCGGCGCTTCGCTGGTCAGCCGCATGCAGCTGGCCGAGCAACGCACCGCGGACAACCGTGCCATGACCCTGTGCATCGCCGCCAGCTACGGTGGCCGCCAGGATATCGCACGGGCCGCTCGCATCCTGGCGCAGGAAGTGGCTGCCGGCCGCCTGCTGCCGGAACAGATCGACGAGCATCTGCTCGGCACACATGTCGCACTGGCGGACATGCCGGCGCCGGACCTGTTCATCCGTACCGGCGGTGACACCCGCATCAGCAATTTCCTGCTCTGGCAGCTTGCCTACACCGAGCTGTGGTTCACCGACGTGCTGTGGCCGGATTTCGATGCCGACCAGCTGCAGCTTGCCCTGGACACCTATGCCAGCCGTGAGCGCCGCTTCGGGCTGACCAGCGCCCAGATCGCCGCTCTCGCCACCGAGACGTCCAGCCCATGACCAAGACCCGAGTCCTCGCCGCGCTGATCATGGCGCCGACGGCCATTGCCGCCATCCTGCTGCTGCCCAGCCAGTGGCTCGCCGCTGCCGCCGCCGCGGTGTTCCTGATCGGCCTGTGGGAGTGGCTGAAGCTGGCCGGCGTGGAAGACACGCTGGCCCGCACCACCCTGCTGCTGCTCAACCTCGTGCTGATGGTGCTGGTGGTCTGGGACCGCGATGCGTCGCTGTTCCTGTTCCGCGTCGCCGCCCTGATCGGTGTCGGCTGGTGGCTGCTGGCCCTGCTGTGGCTGCGTTTCTTCAACTTAGGCGCGCAGCCGGACAGCCATGCGCGCGCCCTCAAGCTGCTCGCCGGCACGTTGGCGGTGCTGCCGGCCTGGGCCTCGCTGGTGCTGCTGCACGCCTCCAGTGACCAGGGCCACCTGTGGCTGCTGACCGCACTGGCCGTGGTGTGGGCTGCCGACTCCGGCGCCTACTTCGCGGGCCGCACCTTCGGCAAACACAAGTTGGCGCCGCGCATCAGCCCCAACAAGACCTGGGAAGGCCTGTTCGGCGGCCTGATCGCCGGTCTGATCGTCGCGACCGCCTTCGGCCTGGGCTTCGGCGTGGCCGACTGGACGCTGGTCACTGTGGCGCAGCTGCCGTGGCTGCTGCTGGTGACCACCGTGGCGGTGTTCGCCTCGGTGCTGGGCGACCTGTTCGAGAGCCTGCTCAAGCGCCACGCGGGCGCCAAGGACTCCGGCCACATCATCCCCGGCCATGGCGGCGTGCTGGACCGGGTCGACGGCGTGTTGGCCGCCCTGCCGGTGTTCGCCATCGGCAAGGAAATCTTCGGGCTCTGACCATGCACGCCTCCCCTGCCCTGCGCCGTGTCGCCGTCTTCGGCGCCACCGGCTCCATCGGCGCCTCTGCGCTGGATGTCATCGCCCGTCACCCGGACCGGTTCCAGCCCACGGTGCTGGCGGCCGGCTCGCAGGTCGATGCGTTGCTGGCCCTGTGTCGTGCACATCGTCCCCTGCATGCGGTGATCGCCGATGAAGCGCTGTATGCACGCCTGCGCGACGGCCTGCGCGACGCCGGCCTGGCAACCACCGCCCACGCAGGCGATGCCGCCCTGGATGCACTGGCTGCGGGAGACACCTGCGATACGGTGATCGCCGCGATCGTTGGTGCGGCCGGGCTGTCGTCTACGCTGGCCGCCGCGCGGGCCGGCAAACGCATCCTTCTGGCCAACAAGGAATCGCTGGTGCTGGCCGGCGAACTGCTGATGCGCATTGCGCAGCAGGCAGACGCCGAGATCATCCCGATCGACAGCGAACACAGCGCCATCTTCCAGTGCCTGCGCTCGCGCGATGCCAGCCTGGACGGGGCCGGCGTGCGCCGCATCCTGCTGACCGCATCCGGGGGCCCCTTCCGTGGCCGCAGCCGCGCCGAGCTGGAGCAGGTCACCCCGGCGCAAGCCGTTGCCCACCCGAAATGGTCGATGGGCCCCAAGATTTCGGTCGATTCAGCCACCCTGATGAACAAGGGGCTGGAAGTCATCGAAGCCCACCACCTGTTCGGGGTACCCGCCGCGCGCATCGAGGTACTGGTGCATCCGCAGAGTCTGGTGCACTCCCTGGTGGAGTTCGTGGACGGGTCCACGCTGGCGCAACTGGGCCTGCCGGACATGCGCACCACCCTGGCCGTGGGCCTGGGCTGGCCGCAGCGCATCGATGCCGGCGTTGGCGGGCTGGATCTGCTGCGCCAAGGCCGGCTGGACTTCGAAGCACCCGATACCGACGCGTTCCCGTGCCTGGCCTTGGCCTGGCACGCGATGCGGGCCGGCGGCACGGCGCCGGCGGTGCTGAACGCGGCCAATGAAGAGGCTGTTTCAGCGTTTCTTCAGGGAAGGGTAGGCTTTCTGGCCATTCCTGCCTTGGTGGATAACGCGCTCTCAACACTCCCGGTCGAGCCTGCCGATACACTTGGCGGCCTGCTCGCCGCCGACCAGCGTGCCCGTTTGATCACCCGGACTGCCATCGAAGCCCTCTGAATGCCGCCCTGCCCTGCCGCCACCACTGCGCTCTCCCATGACTGAGTTCCTCGGATCGGTGTGGTGGATGATCGTCAGCCTGGGCCTGCTCGTGACCATTCATGAGTTCGGGCACTACTGGGTTGCGCGCCGCTGCGGGGTCAAGGTGCTGCGCTTTTCCGTCGGCTTCGGCAAGCCGCTGTGGTCGCGCCGCGACCGCAATGGGACCGAGTTCGCCATTGCCGCCATTCCGCTCGGCGGCTACGTGAAAATGCTTGATGAGCGTGAGGTGGAGGTCCATCCGCACGAGCGCGGCCAGGCCTTCAACCATAAGACCGTCTGGCAGCGCATTGCGGTGGTCGCCGCCGGCCCGCTGGCCAACCTGCTGCTGTGCATGCTGCTGCTGTGGGCGATGTTCGTGATCGGCAAGCAGGACTATTCGGCCACGGTCGGCCGCGCCACCGGCATGGCCCAGGTGGCCGGGCTGCAGGGCGGCGAGCGCATCCTGTCGGTCGATGGACGCTCGGTCGCCACCGTCGGCGAGGCCAGCATGGCGCTGACCGCCGCCGCCATGGACCGTCATGACGTGACCCTCCAGGTAGTGGATGCGCAGGAACGTCGTCATCAGCGCACTCTGCCGCTGTCCCAGCTGCCGGCAGGCTTCGATGAACGCCGCGTCGCCCCGTTGGCCGGCATCAACTGGCAGTTCTGGCTGCAACCCGCGTTGGTGGACCGCCTGGTGGACGATTCCGCCGTGCGCGGCGTGCTGCAGCCGGGCGACCTGATCGTGGCCGTGGACGGCGAGCGGATAGATGCCGCCGACCAGGTCTATCCGGCCGTACAGGCGCTGGGCAAGCGCGGCGGCCCGGGCATGATCGACGTGCTGCGCGGTGGCGAGCGCCTGGCCCTGGAAGTCGAGCCACGACAAGGCCTGGACGGCAATAGACAGCCCGTCTGGCAGCTCGGCATCGGTTTCAGTGAGGCCCACGCCCCGGTTTATGACACCGTGCTGAAGTACGGCCCGCTGGCCGCGGTGCCCGTGGCGATCAGCGAAACCGGGCGCATGGCCTCCGACTCCCTGGGGATGATGCGCCGCATCGTCACCGGCAATGCCTCGCTGCAGAACGTTTCCGGCCCCGTCACCATTGCCCGGGTGGCCAATGTTTCCGCGCAACGGGGGGTGGATTGGTTCCTTCAGTTCCTCGCCCTACTGTCGCTCAGCCTCTGCATCATCAACCTGCTGCCCATTCCCGTCTTGGACGGAGGGCACCTGCTGTATTACCTTATCGAGTTGGTCAAGGGCAGCCCGCTGAGCGAGCGTGCCATGGCGGCCGGCCAGTTTGTCGGTCTCGCGCTGCTGGCCGGGCTGATGGGATTGGCGTTCTACAACGACATCCTCGGCCTGGTCACGCGATGAACATGGGCTCTGTAATGAACTTTTTCCTGCTGTCGCCGTCTACAACGTCGGCATTCCGCACTACGCAATCGACCTCTACCGGACGTGACATGACGCGACTCCCGAACCGCCGCCTGCTGGCCCTCGCCCTCGCTGTTGGAATCGGCGCCCCCGCACTGGCGCAGGCTGCCGCCCCCTTCACGGTCAGCGACATCCGCGTGGACGGCCTGCAGCGCATCAGCTCCGGCACCGTGTTCACCTACCTGCCGGTGGAACGTGGCCAGGCGCTCACCGACGCCAAGGTCAGCGAAACCATCCGCGCCCTGTACAAGACCGGCTTCTTCGAAGACGTCCAGCTGGACCGCCAGGGCGACATCCTGGTGGTCACGGTCAAGGAGCGTCCGGCGATCAACAAGCTCACCGTCACCGGCAACAAGGACATCAAGTCCGACCAGCTGCTGAAGGGCCTGAGCGACATCGGCCTGACCGAAGGCGGCACGTTCGACCGCCTGAGCCTGGACCGCGTGACCCAGGAACTGCGTCGCCAGTACAACGACCGCGGCAAATACAACGTGGAAATCACCCCGACGGTGAGCCCGCTGGACCGCAACCGGGTCGATATCGCGATCACCATCAAGGAAGGCAAGGCGGCCAAGATCCGCCACGTCAACCTGATCGGTACCGAGAAATACCCGGCCGAAGACATCCTGGACACGTGGGAATCGAAGGAGCACAACTGGGCGTCGTGGTACCGCCGTGATGACCAGTACTCCAAGGAAAAGATGTCCGGCGACCTGGAGAAACTGAACTCCTGGTACCTGGACCGCGGCTACGTGGACTTCAGCATCGACTCCACCCAGGTGTCGATCAGCCCCGACAAGCGCGACATGTTCATCAGCGCCGGCGTCACCGAAGGCGAGCAGTACAAGATTTCCGAGATCAAGGTCAGCGGCGATACCGTGCTGCCGCAGGAAGACGTCGAGCGCATGGTCATCCAGAAGTCGGGTGACACGTTCTCGCGCGCCCTGCTGGAATTCAGCTCGAACAGCATCACCAACTCGTTGTCGAACATCGGCTATGCCTTTGCCAAGGTGAACCCGATCCCGACCACCAACCGTGCTGACCGCACGGTGGCGATCAACATGCAGGTGGTGCCGGGTCCGCGCGTGTCCGTGCGGCAGATCCAGTTCCGCGGCAACACGCGCACCTCCGATGAAGTGCTGCGTCGCGAAATGCGCCAGTTCGAGAACAGCTGGTACTCGCAGGCCGCCATCGACCGTTCCAAGATCCGCCTGCAGCGCCTGGGCTACTTCGAAGCGGTGGATGTGCAGTCCACCCCGGTCACCGGCAGCAACGACCAGGTCGACGTGATTTACAACGTCAAGGAAACCACGTCGGGCAGCTTCGTGTTCGGCCTGGGTTACTCGCAGTCGTACGGCATGACCACCTCGGTGCAGCTGTCGCAGAACAACTTCCTGGGCGGCGGCAACCGCGTGTCGGTGGAAGCGTCGCGCAGCAGCTACCTGCAGCGTTATGGCTTCAGCTACACCAACCCGTACTTCACCGATGACGGCGTGTCGCTGGGCTACAACCTGTCGTGGCGCGAGCTCGATTACTCCGACTTCAACACTGCGCAGTACAACAGCACCAACGGTGCAGCGCAGATGGTGTTCGGCGTGCCGATCACCGAGACGGATACGGTCTCGTTGATGTTCGGTATCGATAGCAACCAGATCCAGACGTATGGCAGCACGCCGGCTTCGATCAGGGACTACATCAATGCGGTGGGGCATCAGACCTTCCACGCTTGGCGTACCGAGCTTGGCTGGGCGCGTGACTCGCGCAATGACTACTTCATGCCCACCCGCGGCACTTATCAGCGCGTAGGCTTGGAAACAACTCTGCCTGGGTCGACCGTTGAGTACTACAAGCTGAACTACCAGATCAGCAAGTACTGGCCGATCATTCCGTCCCTCGTCATCAACACCCGTTTCGAAGTCGGCTACGGCGATAGTTACGGAAACGACGTGTCGCGCGTTGTGACCGAGGCGGATGGCACCCAGCGCGTGATTACCGCGTCCGGCCTGCCGTTCTACGAGAATTTCTACGCAGGCGGCACCAACTCGGTACGTGGCTTCGAGGACAACACCCTGGGTCCGCGCGAAGTCACACCCGGCTATCCGAATGGCCAGCCGCTTGGCGGCTCGCTGAAAACGGTGGGGTCGGTGGAAGCGTACTTCCCGCGCCTGTTCGACAGCCCGTCGGCCCGCGTATCGGCGTTTTTGGACTTCGGCAACGTATACAACGGCACGGACAACTTCAAGGCCAACGAGCTGCGTGTGTCCACCGGTGTGGCCTTGCTGTGGCGCGCCCCGGTCGGCCCGATCTCGATCAGCTACGCCTTCCCGCTCAAGAAGGAAGACGGCGACGAAATCGAACGCCTGCAGTTCACGTTCGGCGGTCAGTTCTAAGCAGTCCGCACGAAACACAAAAACGCCGGGCATTGCCCGGCGTTTCTGTTTGGCAGCTCCGCGTTGCGCCGAGCCATGCTTGGCGGGCTCATGCAGCGGCAACACGCCCTCCCGTTCCAAGGCACCCCGCGCTTCGCGCTCGCCGAGCATGGCTCGGCGCTACGGCGTCGGCGGGCGTGGCCAACACGGGTCGGTGGGCGTGGCGGACACGGGTGGGTGGGCGTGGCGGACACGGCTAGGTGGGCGTGCCGAATGTGGCGAGGGACCGGTGGAACGGCACCGGGGCCCTCGTCCTGACCGCCCTGGTGGGGGCAGTAACATGACCGTTGTCACGCCACACGGTAAACTCCCCGCGTGAATACTCCTACCTACTCCGCCCAGCAACTCGCCGAGCAGTTCGGCCTGCAGGTCCATGGCGATGCCTCCACCGTGATCGGTGGCGTGGCGACGCTGGCCCATGCCGGACCGGCCCAGCTCACCTTCCTGGCCAATCCCCGCTACCGTGTGCAGCTGGCCGACAGCCAGGCCGGCATCGTGGTGCTGCGTGCCGAGGATGCCGAGTCCGCGCCCGGCACGGCGCTGGTCACCAAGGACCCGTACAACACGTTCGCCCGCATCGCGGCCCTGTTCGATGTGGCCCCCACCCGCCCGCCGGGCATCCATCCCAGCGCGGTCATCGACCCCAGTGCACAGGTGGCCGCCAGTGCCCATGTCGGGCCCTTCGTCATCATCGGCGAGCGCAGCGTGATCGGCGAGAACTGCATCATTGGCGCGGGCAGCGTGATCGGCGAAGACTGCAGCCTGGACAGCGGCTGCGAACTCATCGCGCGGGTCACCCTGGTCACCCGGGTGAAGCTGGGCAAGCGGGTGCGCATCCATCCCGGCGCCGTGCTCGGCGCCGATGGATTCGGCCTGGCCATGGACGCGGGCAAGTGGATCAAGGTTCCGCAGCTCGGTGGTGTGCGCATCGGCGACGACTGCGAGATCGGCGCCAATACCTGCGTGGACCGTGGCGCCCTGGAGGACACCGTGCTGGCCGAAGACGTGCGCCTGGACAACCTGGTGCAGGTCGCCCACAACGTGCAGATCGGCGCGCATTCGGCGATTGCCGGCTGCACGGGTATCGCCGGCAGCGCGAAGATTGGCCGTTACTGCCTGCTCGGCGGGGCCGTCGGCGTGGTGGGCCATCTTGAAATCTGCGACAAAGTCGTGGTCACCGGCAAATCGGTGGTCCGCAACTCCATTACCGAGCCGGGCGAGTATTCCTCCGGCACGCCGTTGACCGACAACCGCACGTGGCGCAAGAACGCCGCGCGCTTCAAACAGCTCGATGCGCTGGCCCGTCGCATCCTGTCTGTGAGCAAGGAGAAGGAATGAGCCAGGAACAGACCCCGTCGGACATCGACCTGCCCGACATCGCCCAGATCCGGGCCTTGATCCCGCACCGCTACCCTTTCCTGCTGGTGGACAAGGTGGTGTCGCTCGACTTCGAGAAGCGCAAGATCGTCGCCCGCAAGAACGTCAGCATCAACGAGCCGTTCTTCCAGGGCCATTTCCCCGAACAGCCGATCATGCCCGGCGTGCTGATCATCGAAGCCATGGCGCAGGCGGGCGGCGTGCTCACCCAGCTCACGCTGGGCCGGGATGCGCAGTCCAAGCTGTTCTACATGGTGAAGGTGGACAATGTCCGCTTCAGCGACAAGGTGGTCCCCGGCGATGTGCTGGAGATGCACGTGGAGATCAAGCGCGTGATCCGCAACATGGCGGTGTACGACTGCAAGGCCTTCGTCGACGGCAGGATCGTCGCCTGCGCCGAAGTCATGTGTGCCGGCACCCGCGAATAACCTACGAGGAGGACCACCGATGAGCGGACACGCTCCGTTGATCCACCCCACGGCAGTGATCGATCCGTCGGCGAAGCTCGCCGACGGCGTCCGCGTGGGCGCATTCACCCTGATCGGGGCCGATGTTGAAATCGGCGAAAACACCGAGATCGGCCCGCATTGCAGCATCCACGGCCCGACCCGTATCGGCCGCGACAACCGGTTCATCGGCCACGCCGCCATCGGTGGCGAGCCGCAGGACAAGAAATACAACGCCGAGAAGACCGAGCTGGTGATGGGGGACCGCAATGTCATCCGCGAGTTCGTCACCATCAACCGGGGGACCGGCGGTGGCGGTGGCATCACCACCGTCGGCGATGACAACTGGATGCTGGCGTACACCCACGTCGCGCACGATTGCCACGTCGGCAGCCACTGTGTGTTCTCCAACAACACCACGCTGGCCGGCCACGTGACCGTGGGCGACCATGTGATCATCAGCGGCTTCGCCGGTGCCCACCAGTTCTGCCGTATCGGCGCGCATGCCTTCCTGGGCATGGGCGCGCTGACCAATGGCGATGTCCCGCCGTTCACCATGGTCGGCAGTGATTCGCTGGGCCGTCCGCGCGGCATCAACAGCGAAGGCCTGAAGCGCCGTGGCTTCGACGCCGAGCGCATCGCCAGCATCAAGCGCGCGTACCGCACCCTGTACGTTGCCGGCCTGCCGCTGGCCGAGGCCAAGGTGCAGCTGGCCGAGCAGGCGCGCAGCAGCGAAGACGTCAAGGCGCTGCTGGAGTTCATCGAACAGGCCGAGCGGCCGCTGCTGCGATGAACCAGACCACGCTGCCGCCCACGGCCGAGGTCATCCTGTTGCGTGAAGCACCGGCTGCCAGCGCCCCCGCGCGTGTCGATACGCGTCCGCTGCGCGTGGCGCTGGTGGCGGGCGAAGCATCAGGTGACCAGCTGGGCGCAGGGTTGGTACGGGAGTTGAAGGCACGCTTCCCCAATGCAGAGTTTGCTGGCATTGGCGGTGATGGGATGCGCCATGCGGGCTGCCAGACCTGGTTCGACGCCAGCGAGTTGGCGGTGATGGGGCTGACCGAAGTGCTGCGCCATCTGCCGCGGTTGCTGAAGCTGCGTTCGCAGTTCCGCCAGCGCGTGCTGGAGTGGCAGCCTGATGTATTCATCGGCATCGACGCGCCCGACTTCAACCTGGGCGTGGAGCGCTGGCTGAAGCTGCGCGGCATCCGCACCGTGCACTACGTCAGTCCCTCGGTGTGGGCATGGCGCGAGAAACGCGCGGAGAAGATCGGCGAGAGCGCGGACCTGGTGCTGTGCCTGTTCCCGATGGAGCCGCCCATCTATGCGCGGCACGGTATTGATGCGCGGTTTGTCGGCCACCCGATGGCCGATGACATCCCGATGCACGTGGATCGCGAACAGGCACGCGCCGACCTGGGCCTGCCGTCCAATGCGAAAGTGCTGGCGGTGCTGCCGGGCAGCCGGCTGGGCGAAATCAGCCGGCTGGGCGAGCCCTTCTTTGAGGCGGCCTGGCAGGTATGCGAACGCATTCCCGGACTGCACGTCGTCGTGCCGGCCGCGAACGCCGCGTGCCGTCAGTTGATCGACCAGCAGCTCTCCCGCTCTGCGTTCCCTGTGGTGCATTCCCATGTGCTGGACGGGCAGGCGCGCACCGCCATGATCGCCGCCGACGTGGTGGTGCTCGCTTCGGGCACGGCCACGCTGGAGGCGATGCTGGTGAAGCGGCCCATGGTGGTCGGCTACCGGGTCAACGAGCTGACCTACCGGCTGGTCAAGGCGCTTGGCCTGCTGAAGGTCGATCGCTATGCCCTGCCGAACATCCTGGCCAACAAGGATCTGGCGCCGGAACTGATGCAGCACGATTGCGTGCCGGAGAAGCTGGCCGCTGCGATCCAGCAGTGGTTCGACCATCCGCAGAAAAGCATCGATCTGCAGGCCACGTATCAGCAGTTGCACACCCTGCTGCGGCGTGATGCCTCGGCCCGCGCGGCCGATGCCGTGGCCGAGCTGGTGGCGCGCGATGTGGTGCCCCGGTGAGCCGTCGTGCTGCCGCTGCCGCGACGATGACGCTGTTCAGCGGCACCGCAGCGGCAACCGTGGTCGTGCAGCGTATCGCCGGCGTGGATGAGGCCGGTCGTGGCCCGTTGGCCGGCCCGGTGTCCGTGGCTGCGGTGGTGTTCGATCCTGCGCGGCCTCGCATCAACGGCCTGGACGATTCCAAACAGTTGACTGCGGCCCGCCGTGACCAGTTGTACGACCGCATCATCGACCGTGCGCTGGCGTGGCATGTGGTCCTGGTCGATGCTCCCACCGTGGACCGGCTGAACATCTATCAGGCGACGCTGCAGGGCATGCGCGAGGTGGTGGCTGCGGTTGCGCACGCGGCCGATCTGGCACGCATCGATGGCAACGTGGTGCCCAAGGGTCTGGCGCTGCCGGGCGAAGCGTTGATCGGGGGCGACGCCATCGACCGCGCGATCATGGCTGCTTCGATCCTCGCCAAGGTCAGCCGTGACCGCTACATGCAGCGCGTGCACGAGCAGTTTCCGTATTTCGGCTTCGACCAGCACAAAGGGTATGGCACGCCCATGCACCTGGCGGCATTGCGCGAACACGGACCGTGCCTGGAACACCGGCGCAGCTTCGCGCCCGTGCGGGAGTGCCTCGCCGTGCCGGTTGCTGCTCCTTTGGAGATGGCGCTGGCGCTGTAGGTGGGTCGAACGGGTGAGACCCCCTCGCGGGTGGCTCTGACAGCGGGTTCCGAGCTTGGGGCCGGGCGGTGGGGCTGCGCGGGGGACGGCAAAAACTGCGTCCATGCGTGCCTCGTTTCGCGCCATCCATGGCACGGGTACACGTCATCGCATTCGCGCTGCCGCTCCCACGCTTTGCTGCGCAAACCGCGGGCCCCGTCTCACCAACACCCACACCCCGCCGCTTCGCGGCCGCCCCTGACTCAGGGGCTCCCTCCCCCCGACACGCCACGGCGCTCTGGTGGCCGCCATGAACCTGTCGAAGGTGGGGCGGGGTGGGTTGGCGGGGGCGTTGAGCGCCATGGATGGCGCGAAACGAGGCCCGCAGGATGCGGTTGTTGCCGTCCCCCGCCAACCCACCCCGCCCCGCCAACAAGCAGCCCTGCAGCTGTAGCTGCAGCTGTAGCTCTGGCTTCGAAGCCCCCCCGCGCAGCGCGCCCCTTCCTCTACGTCAAGACCTTGTCCGTACAGGTCACCGCCGGTACCCTGAGCGGGCACTCCTGCGCACCTGTGACCCCGGCGGCCGTTCCTACGCCTGCTCCCGGGGCCGGTGCGCTCCAACCTGGTCCGGCATGTCCAACTCCCGTTTCGTCCATCTCCACGTCCACACCGAATTTTCGCTGGCGGATTCCACCATCCGTGTGCCGGCGAAGCCGGAACAGGCTGACCCGAAGAAAGCCAAACAGGCCAACCTGCTGTCGCGCTCGGTCGAGCTCGGGCTGCCCGCGCTGGCAGTCACCGATCTGAACAACCTGTTCGCCCTGGTGAAGTTCTACAAGGCGGCCGAAGGCGTGGGCATCAAGCCGATCGCCGGCGCCGACGTGATGATCGCCGAGGAAGGCCAGGATCCGTGGCGGATGACCCTGCTGTGCCGTGACCGCGAGGGCTATCTCAGCCTGTCCCGGCTGCTCACGCGTGCCTGGATGGAGGGCCATCGCCCGGAAGGCGGCGTCGCGGTGCATCCGGAATGGCTGAAGGCCGGCTGTCAGAACCTGTTCGCGCTTACCGGCCGTGAAAGTCTCGCCGGACGTCTCGCTGCGGCAGGCAAACATGAGCTGGCCGAGCAACAACTGGCTGACTGGCAGCGCGTGTTCGGCGATGGACTGCACCTGGAACTGACCCGCACCGGCCGCGACGGCGAAGAAGCCTTCAACCAGTTCGCGCTGATGGCAGCGGGCCAGCGTGGCCTGCCGGTCATCGCCAGCAACGATGTGCGCTTCCTGCAACCGACCGATTTCAACGCGCACGAAGCGCGCGTGTGCATCGCCTCCGGTCGCGTGCTGGATGACCCCAAGCGCCCGCGGGACTACAGCGACCAGCAGTACCTGAAGTCGGCCGAGGAGATGTGCGCGCTGTTCGCCGACATCCCCGATGCCATCGACAATACGCGTGCGCTGGCAGAGCGCTGCAACATCGAGATGCGGCTGGGCACCTACTTCCTGCCCAACTACCCGGTGCCCGACGACGAGACGCTGGACAGCTGGATCAGGAGCGAGTCGCGCAAGGGCCTGGCACTGCGCCTGGAGAAAAACCCGGTCGCTGCGGGCATGACCGCGCAGGACTACAGCGAGCGTCTGGAATTCGAGCTGGATACCATCATCAAGATGGGCTTCCCCGGTTACTTCCTGATCGTGGCGGACTTCATTCAGTGGGGCAAGAACCAGGGCATCCCGATCGGGCCCGGCCGTGGTTCGGGTGCCGGTTCGCTGGTGGCGTGGGCGCTGCAGATCACTGATCTGGATCCCCTGCCCTACAACCTGCTGTTCGAGCGCTTCCTCAACCCGGAACGCGTGTCGATGCCCGACTTCGACATCGACTTCTGCATGGACCGCCGCGACGAAGTCATCGACTACGTGGCGCGCAAGTACGGCCGCGAGCGGGTCAGCCAGATCATCACCTACGGCACCATGGCGGCCAAGGCCGTGGTGCGTGACTGCGGTCGCGTGCTGGGCTTCCCGTACGGCCTGGTCGATGGCGTGGCCAAGCTGATTCCGAACATCCTCGGCATTTCGCTGAAGGATGCGATGGGGGAAGGCAAGGACAGCGAGATGGCCTCGCCGGAACTCATCCAGCGCTACCAGAGCGAAGACGATGTCCGCGACCTGATCGATCTGGCACGCCAGCTGGAAGACCTGACCCGCAATGCCGGCAAGCATGCCGGTGGCGTGGTCATCGCCCCCGAACCACTGGCCGAGTTCTGCCCGCTGTTCGCCGAACACGATGAAAACGGCATCGGCCGCAACCCGGTTACCCAGTTCGACAAGAACGATGTGGAAGAAATCGGCCTGGTGAAGTTCGACTTCCTGGGCCTGCGCACGCTGACCATCATCGACTGGGCAGTCAAGGCGATCAACAAGCGCCACGAGCGCGCCGGCATTCCGCCGGTGGATATCGCCGCGCTGCCGCTGGATGATGCGGCGACCTACAAGGACATCTTCGCCTCCGGCAACACCGGCGCGGTGTTCCAGTTCGAATCCTCCGGCATGCGTCGCCTGCTGAAGGATGCCAAGCCCGATCGGTTCGAAGACCTGATCGCGCTGGTGTCGCTGTATCGCCCCGGCCCGATGGACCTCATTCCCTCCTTCGTCGACCGCAAACATGGGCGCGAGGATGTGGAGTATCCCGATCCGCGCACCGAACGCATCCTGCGCGACACCTACGGCATCATGGTGTATCAGGAGCAGGTGATGCAGATGGCGCAGATCGTCGGCGGCTACTCGCTGGGTGGCGCCGATCTGCTGCGTCGCGCGATGGGCAAGAAGGTGCCGGCCGAGATGGCCAAGCACCGCGAAATCTTCCGCGAGGGCGCGGCCAAGGACGGTGTAGGCGAAGCCAAGGCCGATGCGATCTTCGACCTGATGGAGAAGTTCGCCGGCTACGGTTTCAACAAGTCGCACGCTGCCGCCTACGCGCTGGTGAGTTACCAGACCGCGTGGCTGAAACGCCATTATCCCGCCGAGTTCATGGCCGCCACGCTGTCGTCGGACATGGACAATACCGAGAAGGTCGTCGGCTTCCTCGACGAGGTGCGCAACCTCGGCCTGACCGTGCTGCCGCCGAAGGTGAACCAGTCCGCCTACATGTTCGAGGCCGCCACGCCGGACACCATCCAGTACGGTCTGGGAGCAATCAAGGGCGTGGGCCAGGGCGCCTGCGAGGCCGTGGTCGATGAGCGCCTGCAGAAGGGCGCGTACACCAACCTGCTGGATTTCTGCACGCGCATCGGCTCGGCCAAGCTCAACCGGCGCACGCTGGAGGCGATGATCAACTGCGGTGCGCTGGACGAACTGGGCCGCAACCGCGCGTCGTTGATGCTGCAGCTACCGGAGGTGATCAAGGCCACCGAGCAGATGGCGCGCGAGCGTGCATCGGGTCAGAACTCGCTGTTCGGTGGACCGGACCCGAGTGCGCCGGCAATCCACCTGGAACTGCAGGAGACCGACGAATGGCCGCTGCTGCAGCGGCTCACCGGCGAGCGCGACACGCTGGGGTTCTATCTCAGCGGACATCCGTTCGACCCGCATCGCGACGATGTGCGTGACCTGGTCGGCACCGATCTGGGCGCCGTGGAAAAAATCTGGAGTGCCAACAGCGGCGGTGGTGGCGGTGAAAAGCGCTGGCGCCCGGAAGTACAGACGGTACTGGCCGGCCAGGTGGTTGGCGTGCGCCGCAAGGGCGAAAGCCAGATCTTCATCCAGCTGGAAGATGGTCGCGGCCGGGTGGAATGCAGTGCGTTCTCCGATGCGATGGCCGAGTTCGGCCACCTGATGACCAAGGACCGCATCCTGGTGGTCAAGGGCGGCCTGCGCGAAGATGAGTTCAATGGCGGCTTCGCCCTGCGCATCCGCCAGTGCTGGGATTTCGACGAGGTCTGTGCCAACTACGCCACCCGGCTTTCACTGCGGGTGGACCTGCGCCGTGAACGCCCCGTGTGGCAGCGCCTGAACGCACTGCTGGACCGGCATCGCCCCGGCCGTACGCCCCTGCGCCTGGACCTGCTGTTGAAGGACGAGGAAGGCTCGCTCGCGGGCATGCTGGACGTGGGCGGCGACAGCGCGGTGCGCATCGATTCCAAGCTGATCGACGCCCTGCGCGCGGACCCGGCGATCCGCACCCTGAAGGTGCGTTACAGCCCGCCCTGGGCGAGCTGACCAGACGACGGCGTACGGGGCATCTGCACGCATTCGGCTAAACTCCCCCTCTTCACTTCACACGACGGCTTCCGATGAATCCGAACTACCTCGACTTCGAGCAACCCATCGCCGACCTGGAAGCCAAGATCCAGGAACTGCGCAGCGCCAGTGCCGGTCCGGCGGTCAACGTCGAAGCCGAAGTGAATACCTTGCGCGACAAGCTGCGCGTGCGCACCGCGCAGATTTTCCGCAACCTGACCACCTGGCAGATCCTGCAGCTCGCCCGGCACCCGTCGCGTCCGTATACCGCGGACTACATCCGCCTGTTCTGCGACGAGTTCCAGGAACTGGCCGGTGACCGCGCGTTCGCCGATGACAAAGCGATCATGGGCGGCCTGGCCCGCATCGGCGGCCGTTCGGTGATGCTGATCGGTCACCAGAAGGGCCGTGACACCAAGGAAAAGATCAAGCGCAACTTCGGCATGCCCAAGCCCGAGGGCTACCGCAAGGCATTGCGCCTGATGAAGATGGCAGAGCGTTTCGGCCTGCCGGTGCTGACCCTGATCGACACCGCCGGCGCATGGCCAGGCATCGATGCCGAATCCCGTGGCCAGTCCGAAGCGATCGCCCGCAACCTGCTGGAGATGTCCGAGCTGAAAGTGCCGGTGATCTGCACGGTGATCGGCGAAGGCGGCTCCGGCGGCGCGTTGGCGCTGGGCGTGGGTGATCGGACGATCATGCTGGAATACAGCGTGTACTCGACCATCACGCCGGAAGGCTGCGCCTCGATCCTGTGGAAGGACGCGGGCAAGGCCAAGGAAGCCGCCGAGCAGCTGGGCATGACCGCGCCGCGGTTGAAGGGCCTGGGGTTGATCGACAAAGTGGTGCGTGAGCCCACCGGCGGCGCCCATCGCAACCCCAACCAGATGGCCAAGCGCCTGAAGGCCGTGCTGCTGAACGAGCTGGACGCCCTGCAGGCCCTGCCGACCGACGAACTGCTGGCCCGACGCTACACGCGTCTGCGCAGCTACGGTACGTACGAAGCCGCGTAAACCGCGGCCGCGTTGCGCGCTCGCCGAGCATGGCTCGGCGCTACCGTTGCGGTCCGGACGGCAGCGCGCTGCACTTGCACTGGTAGCGCCGAGCCGTGCTCGGCGGCTTTTCGATCCGGCACCACCACACCCGAGGCAGGCCGCGCTGCGCGCTCGCTGAGCGTGGCTCGGCGCTACCGTGCGAGACCCGGCGGCAGCAACTCGTCAGAACGGCTTGGCCACCACCAGCCAGACAATCGGGATGAAGGCCAGCAAGGGGATTTCGTTGATCCAGCGCAATGCGACCGGCGAGGGCAGCGCGCGGCCCTTGGCCACGCCCTTGAGCAGGCGCCCGGTCCAGATGAAATAGGCCAGCAGCAGCACCACCAGACCCAACTTCGCATGCAACCAACCGGCACCGCCCGGCGCCACCATCGTGGGGAAATCCGGAATCATTCGATATCCCATCCACAGGACCAGCCCCAGCACGAAGGCCAGACCGAACATCGCGTGCCCGAAGCGATAAAGGCGCCGCCCCATCAGCTGCAGGCGCTCGCTCACCGCAACCTGCCCGGCGGTCTCGGCAATGTTCACCAGGATGCGAGGCAGGTAGAACACCGTCGCCATCCAGGCCACCACGAACACGAGATGGAAAGTCTTGACCCAGAAGTACGACTGCATGCGCTTGCTCCGGTGGCTGGCGTAGGATGAACGCCATTTTCACCGATGCGCAGACCCACGTACATGGACAAGACCTACGACGCCGCCTATTTCCAGCATTGGTACAGCCGCGCCGACATCGGCGGTAGCGCCCGCTTGGCGCGCAAGGTGGCCTTGGCCGTCGCCACCGCCGAGTACTACCTGGAGCGGCCGATCCGCACCGTGTTGGATATCGGGTGTGGCGAAGGCGCGTGGCGCGCGCCACTGCTGAAACTGCGCCCAAAACTGCACTACCTCGGTTTCGACAGCAGCGATTACGCCGTGCAGCGCTATGGCCGCACGCGCAACCTGCGTCCTGCGGCCTTCGGTGACTTCGCGTGGCTGCGGCCGTGTGCACCGGTCGACCTGCTCATCTGCTCGGACGTGATGCATTACGTGCCCGACCGCGAACTGCGCGCAGGCATGGCAGGGCTGGGTGAGCTCACCGGTGGCGTGGCGTTCCTCGAAACCTTTGCCGCGGAAGACGATTTCGAAGGCGATCATGAGGGTTTCCACGCACGTCCGGCCCGTTGGTACCGGCGCGAGCTGGGCAAACAGGGCCTGGTGCCCGTTGGCTCGCATTGCTGGCTCGGACCGCCGTTGGCAACGGATGCATCCGCGCTGGAAAAGGCATGAGGGCCAGCGGCCCGCCTTCCCGCGCCCAATTAATATACCGGCCGGCCTGATCGGTTATGCTGCGCGGCAACATATGACCATACATATTGAGTCAGTATGCTCTACCAACTGCACGAACTGACCCGCAACCTGCTCGCCCCTTGGGTGCATCAGGCGCAGGCCAATGCCCACTTCTTCAACAATCCCGGCCACTGGTGGTCGCAGATGCCCGGTGCCGACCGGCTGGCCGCGATGAACGAGCTCTTTCATCGCGTGGGCAAGGATTACGAAAAGCCGGAGTGGGGCATCAACGAAATCGACGTGGATGGCGAACGCGTGCCGATCGTGGTCCACGAAGAAGTCAGCAAGCCGTTCTGCAAGCTGCTGCGGTTCAAACGTCATAGCAACGAAGCTGACCAGTTGCACACGATGTTGAACCAGCCGTTCGTGCTGGTCGTTGCACCGTTGTCCGGCCACCACGCGACGCTGCTGCGCGATACGGTGCGCACGCTGCTGCGCGATCACCGGGTGTATGTCACCGACTGGGTCGACGCGCGGATGGTGCCTGGCAGCGAAGGCGAGTTCGGCCTTGAAGATTACGTCGACTATATCCAGGAGTTCATCCGCCACCTTGGCGTGGAGCGCCTGCATGTGGTCAGCGTCTGCCAGCCCACCGTGCCCGTGCTGGCGGCGGTTTCGCTGATGGCCAGCCGCGGCGAACCCACGCCGAAGTCGCTGGTGATGATGGGGGGACCCATCGATGCGCGCTGCAGCCCCACCGCCGTGAACAACCTGGCCACCCAGAATCCGTTGTCCTGGTTTGAAAACAACGTCATCCACACGGTGCCGCCGGGTTATCCCGGTGCGGGTCGCCGCGTGTATCCGGGCTTCCTGCAGCACGCCGGCTTCCTGTCCATGAACCCGAACCGGCACTTCAGTTCGCACTGGGATTTCTACACCGATCTGGTGAAGGGCGATCTGGAAGATGCCGACGCGCACCGTCGTTTCTACGACGAGTACAACGCCGTGCTGGACATGCCGGCGCAGTATTACCTGGACACCATCAGCGTGGTCTTCCAGGACTTCCTGCTGCCGCGCGGGGAGTGGTTCATCAAGGGCGAAAAGGTGGATCCGTCGGCGATCCGCGATACCGCACTGTTGAGCATCGAAGGCGAGCTGGACGATATCGCGGGATTGGGGCAGACCGAAGCGGCGCAATCGCTGTGCACGGGCATCGATGCCAGCCGCCGCGAACACTTCATCGTGGAAGGCGCGGGTCATTACGGCATCTTCAGCGGCCGCCGCTGGCGTGAAGTGGTGTACCCGAAGGTGCGTGATTTCTTCGCTGCCAATGCCGAAGCACCGGCAGCGTCGAAGCCGAAGAAGAAGAGCAACGTCACCCCGCTGCGGCGGAAAGCCGGCTGATCATCATCCCGTAGCGCCGAGCCACGCTCGGCGAGCGCGCAGCGCGGCCGGTATCACGCGCCAAGGGCCCGGACCGGAAAGCCGCCGAGCACGGCTCGGCGCTACCGCGCCGCGCGACGACCTGGATCGCAAACGTCAAACGCGGAATCGCACTGGTAGCGCCGAGCCACGCTCGGCGAGCGCGCAGCGCGGCCGGTGTCAGGCGCCAAGGGCCCGGACCGGAAAGCCGCCGAGCACGGCTCGGCGCTACCCTGCCGCGCGACGGCACTGGAACGCAAACAACAAACGCCGGATCGCACCGGTTGCGCCGAGCCACGCTCGGCGAGCGCGCAGCGCGGCCGGTATCAGGCGCCAAGGTCCCGGACCGGACAGCCGCCGAGCAAGGCTCGGCGTTACAGCCGCACCAGCAGATGCTTTGCCAGCGTGCCGTGCAGACGCCCCACGCCGCGTGCCAGATGCAGCGTGGCAAACAGCAACAGCACACCGACGACTGCGAGGACCGGCGTGGCCCATGCGCCCTCCAACAGGGGCAGGCCTTGGATCGTCAAGCCGGAATAATCGCCCGGCACCAACGCCGCTACCGGTGACCAGATGAAGGCCAGCGACACCGCCAGCAGCGTAGTGGCCACGGTGAAATACACGATGCCCAGCGGCAGCATCAACACGAAGTACAGCAAGGTCAGCCACGTGCGCCCGTCGGTGAACATGTCACCGATCCGCTGCAGCCAGCTGCGGCTGCGGTCGCTGTAACGCGGGCGCCGCGGCATGCGCTCGCCCAGCAGCGCCTCTACCAACCGTCCTTCCAGCAACGCCAGGCCGCGAACCGAGCCGAAGAACAGCACGGCGACCGGAATGCCGATGATCAGGATCAGCAGCCCCACCGACAACGACAGCCCGGTGACCAACCACGTAAAGAAGAACGTGCCCGTGGCCAGCGAGAGCAGCATGTAGAGCAGCGCGCCGTAGGTGTGCGGATCCACCACGACGCCGAAGAAGCGCGCAGCGAGCGAACGCGACGGCGGCGGCGACGGGTCACCGTCCCGGCCATTCGGCGGGGTGATGCTGGCTGCCGGCGTAACCGAAGGCGCGACCTGCGCAGCCACCACCCGGGTACCGAGCGGCGTACTGGGCGTACGCAGCGCACGGCTGACGGTGATCTCCGTTTCGCGGTAGATATCGGCCACTTCTTCCGGCGCACCGTAGCTGCCGGCGACGTCGGCGATCACCTCCGCTTCGCTGCGGCCCGGCTGTGCAGCCAGCTCCGAACGCAGGTATTCCTCGGCGTCATACAACGCGTCCTGCACCATCGCCGGGTCGGCGCCTCGCAGTGCTGCGCGCAACTGCACCAGGTAGTCGGGAATGGTCGCTGGCAGGGTCCTGCCCAGGGTGTGTTCAGTGTTCATTGCAGTACGCCCTCCAGTACGGAATCGACGGAATCGCGGGTGGCACGCCATGCCTGGATCCATTGCTCCAGCACGGCGCGTCCCTGCTCGTTCATGCGGTAGTAGCGACGCGGTGGTCCACTGCTGGACGGCTCCACGTGACTTTCCAGCAACCCGGCGCCTTCCAGATTGCGCAGCACCGGGTACAGGGCGCTCTGCTTGCCACTCAGCACGCCCTCGCCCACCTGCTCCAGCTCCTTGGCGATCAGGTAGCCGTACAACGGCTCCGGTGCCTTGGCCAACACGGCCATCAGCGCCAGCGATACGGTCCCCGCACTGAGCTCCTTCTGGAACTTCTTCAGCTGGATCTCTTCGTCGACCATGGCGGCTGCTCCACTACGTTGAAGTGAACAGTAGTGTGAAGTTCGGAGTAGTGAAAGGTGTCATTGGTCACGGTGTCCTTTTGCGTTCGCTGTCGGCGCCGGGCTGTCGATGGCCTGCGGCGCCCCGGGGGGTAGAGCCGGCTTCAGCCGGCTGGCGGTTGGAGCAGCCGACTGAAGTCGGCTCTACCGCATGGCGTTTACCCCACGGCGTTTGCCCGACAGCGTTTACCCCATGGCGTTTCCCCGATGGCTTTTACCGATGGCATTACCCGTCGGCTGTGCGCTGCGCAGGTCTGATGGCAGAATCGAAGGCTCCTCGTCAAAAGGCTCGTCATGGATCGTCGCCCTGTTCAGTTGGCTCTTGGCCTTGCGCTTGCAGCGTGTGCGCTCGCCTCCTTGGCCACTGCCGCCACGCCGTACCGCAGCCCGCAGCAGATCCTCGACGCGGCCCCGGCGAGTGACTGGCGCACGCCGGACCCGGCCAACCTGCTGTACATGGATCTGCCGACGGGACGGGTAATCCTTGAACTGGCGCCGCAATTCGCCCCGCGCCACGTCGCCAATATCCAGACCCTCGCCCATGAGGCGTTCTGGAACGGCACCAGCATCTACCGCGCGCAGGACAACTTCGTGGTGCAGTTCGGCGATGCAGACGCGGATGATGCGGGGAAAGCCAAGCCGCTCGGATCGGCCGCACGCAAGCTCCCCGCCGAGTTCGAGCGCCCCAGTGCCGGGCTGACCTTCAACGCGCTGCCTGACCGCGATGGCTGGGCGGCACGTACGGGGTTCGTCGATGGCTTCGCGACTGGCGCGGACCCCAAGGCGGGGAAGGCATGGCTTGCGCATTGCTACGGCGCACTGGGTGCAGGCCGCAACAACGACGAAGACAGCAGCATCGGTGCGGAGCTGTACGTCGTCACCGGCCAGTCGCCACGCCAACTGGATCGCAACATCACCGTCGTGGGGCGCGTGCTGAAGGGCATGGAACTGCTGAGCGCACTGCCTCGCGGCCCGGCGCCGATGGGCTTCTACGCGGATGCGGCGCAGCGTACGCCGATCATCTCGATACGCCGCGTCAGCGAGGTGCCTGAAGCAGAGCGCACGCCGATCCAGGTCCTGCGTACCGAGTCGAAGACGTTTGCGGCGACGGTGGAAGCGCGCCGCAACCGCGTGGACGATTTCTACAAGCGTCCAGCCGGCCATATCGACCTCTGCAACATCCCGGTGCCGGTACGGTAACCCCACCGGCGGGGCTG
The DNA here is from genome assembly GCF_040223995.2 of Stenotrophomonas sp. WHRI 8082. Lineage (NCBI taxonomy): Bacteria > Pseudomonadati > Pseudomonadota > Gammaproteobacteria > Lysobacterales > Lysobacteraceae > Stenotrophomonas > Stenotrophomonas sp. WHRI 8082. The sequence goes on from NZ_CP167826.1 coordinate 732,426, forward strand.
GACGGGGTCACGGGTAGAGCCGACTTCAGTCGGCTGCGTGGCGTTCCGCGCCGACGGAAGAACCGACTTCAGTCGGCTGCATGGTCTGTGCAGCCGACTGAAGTCGGCTCTACCCGTCGGCGCTACCGTCCTGCATGCGCCACCCTCACCCGCTTTTTTCCATCTGCTGGCTAGGCTGGGTGCCTGCATTCAATGAGGAAACGCCCCATGGCCATGTTGCGACTGCGAATCACCGGTAGCGAAGACGATGCACGTGCCATCAGCGATCTGCTGCTCGGTATCGAAGGCATCGAGCATGTCGAAGAAACCGACGACCTGATGCCGAAGATGGACGACGATGATTCCAGCTCGGCCGGCCTGTCCGACGACATGGGCCCCGGCAGCCACGAACTGGAGGTCGAGGTAGGCAATGAGGCCACCGCGCAGAAAGTGCGCGATGCCGTGCAGGAGCTCGCGTTGGAGCTCGATGTGTTCGTCGAGTACGAAACCGACGAAGGTTGATCCGGGGCAAGGGGCGCCAAGCTCGGCTTGGCGCTCCCTCCGGGCTTCCGGCGGTCAGGCCTTCCGGCGTCGGCGCCAACGCCACAGGCGCACGCCGATCCACCCCACCAGACCCAGCACCACCGCGACCGGCAGCAGCGCAGCCACGGCGCGGATAAGGAAGGCCACGCTGTTGGTCAGGATGGCGCCCGATTCACGCAACGCCTGGCCGATTTCGCTACGACTACGCTGCCCCGACGGTGTGTTGAACTGCATCGTCACCAGTTGCGTATCGATGCGCCTGCGCTGCTGCGCCGCATCCTTGTTCGCCTGTTCGACACCCGCCTCGATCTCCGACAGACGCTGCGTGATCACCAGCAAGTCCGCCAACTTGATGTCCTTGCTGTCCTGGTAAGCGAGCAACCGCTCATGCTCTTTCTGCAGACGCGCCTTGGCCAGCGCGGTATCGGCGACCTGCTGGGCAAGATCTTCTGCATGCGTATTGCGTGAGGACACCTCGCCGCCCTGCCCCGCCAGGCCGATGATCGGCTCCACGCCCTTCGGCGCGATGCGGACACGGATGGAGCCGGTCGGATAGTCCCCCCCCTGCTGCCCCACCTGCAGCACAGCACAGTCGCCGAAGCGCGCGGATTGGCACGCGTCGGCGATCTGCTTCACGCGCGGACCGATCTGCATCGCCTCCAGGCGGATGTCCAGATCGTGCTCGTAGGCCAGTGATGCGCCTTCGGGAGAAGCCACGGCGCCCGCGCCAGCGCCGCCGGCATCGGCCATCCCCGGCTTGCCACACCCGGCGAGCATCAGCGCGAACAATGCCGCACCGATACCCAAGCCACGTCGCGTTACAGGAAGGCTCACGCATCGGCTCCATTGAAGGCGGTGACTGACAGGCCATCCAGCGCAAGACCCGGCAGGCAACGCACGTTCACCGCCGCCATGGCCTGACCGCTGCGCGGATCGACCCCTTCGCTGAACGGCGCGATGCCGCAGTGGGCGCAATGGTGATGATGCAGGTGGTGCTTGTTGAACTGGTAGGTCGCCAGCTGCGCCGGATCGCTGGACAGCACCAGCGCGTCACGGGCGGCGAACCACAGCAGGCCGCCGCGCCGACGGCACAGCGAACAGTTGCAGTCGATGACATCGGTGATCGGCGCTTCAGCCTGCACGGTGAACGCAATCCGGCCGCAATGGCAACTTCCTTCGTACTGCATGACACACCTCCGCACGGGAATGCGACGATGGTAATCCTTTGGCACGCAGACAGCGCACCGGGGCCAGCCTATGCTTGGGCATTGACCCGAATACAGGATTGCCGATGCGCCCGCATCTTCTTGCCCTCGCCCTGATCGCCGCCCTTGGTGGCTGCCAGCAGACCGACGCTCCCTCTGCCAGCACGCCCGCCGCCGCCCAGGCAGGGGCGGCCACCGCCGATGCGGCCTTCGCCGACCTGTCCAAGCGCGCCCTGGACAGCTGGATGCAGCGGTCACCGGTCGGTGCCACGCAGATCGGTGACCACCGGTTCGACAGCGAGATCGATGACCTCAGCGCCGCGGGCCAGCAGAAAACGCTCGCCGCCTACAAGGGCCTGCTCGCCGAGTTGGACACGATGGACGTGGCCAAGCTGGGCCGCGAGAACCAGGTGGATGCGGCAATCCTGCGCAACCAGTTGCAGTCCGATATCTGGAATGCGGAAGTTCTGCAGTCGTCCAAGTGGGACCCGCAGATGTACAACGGTCTGGCCGGCAGCGCGATTTACGGCCTGATGGCACGTGAGTTCGCCCCGCTGCCAGAGCGCCTGAAGTCGGCCACCGCGCGCATGGAAAAGATCCCGGCGATCTTCGCCCAGGCCCGCGAGAACCTCGATCCGGCCCGCGTGCCGAAGATCCATGCTGAAACGGTGGCCAAGCAGAACCGCGGCATCCTCAGCATCGTCGATACCTTCATCACCCCGCACATCGGCGAACTGCCGCAAGCCGACCAGCAGCGCCTGCAGGCGGCCATCGATGGGTTGAAGAAGGCCGTGGACGAGCAGCAGCAGTGGCTGGACAAGACGCTGGTGCCCAACGCCAAGGGTGAGTTCCGCGTGGGTGCTGCGCTGTACGACCAGAAGCTGAAGTTTGCGCTGAACTCGTCGCTGTCGCGGCAGGAGATCGGCGAGCGTGCGCGTGCCGAGCTCAAGCGCGTGCGCCAGGACATGTATGGCATCGCCCAGACCGTGCTGAAGGACAAGCCCGGCGCGCCGCAGATGCCGGCCAACCCGAGCGACGAGCAGCAGCAGAAAGCCATCGAAGCCGCGCTGGAACTTGCCTATGCGGACAAGCCGGCGCGCGACAAGGTGGTAGACGATGCCAAGGCGGCGCTGGACCAGTCCACTGCGTTCGTCCGCGAGCATGACCTGATGACCCTGCCCGACGCGCCGGTGGACATCATCCTGATGCCGGAGTTCCAGCGCGGCGTGGCGGTGGCCTACTGCGATTCACCGGGTCCGCTGGACAAGAACCTGAAGACGTTCTACGCCGTGTCGCCGATCCCGGACGACTGGGACCAGAAGCAGGTCGACTCGTTCCTGCGTGAATACAACTCACGCATGATCCACCTGCTGAGCATCCACGAAGGCACCCCGGGCCACTACCTCGAAGGCTGGCATTCGGCCAAGTTCCCATCGACCCTGCGCGCGGTGCTGCGTTCGGGCCTGTTCGCAGAAGGCTGGGCGGTCTACACCGAACGCATGATGCAGGAACAGGGCTATCTGGATAACGACCCGCTGTTCCACCTGGTGCAGCTGAAGTTCTACCTGCGCACGATTTCCAACGCGATCCTCGATCAGGGCGTGCACGTGGACAACTGGACGCGCGAACAGGCGATGCACCTGATGACCCACGATGCCTTCCAGCAGGACAGCGAAGCATCGGGCAAGTGGGTGCGCGCTCAGTTGACGTCGGCGCAGCTGCCGACCTACTTCGTCGGCGCGCAGGAGCACTTCGACACCCGCAAGGCCGCGCAGGAAAAACTGGGCGACCAGTTCAACCTGAAGGCGTACCACGACAAGATGCTGTCCTACGGCGCGCCGCCGGTGCGCTTCGCGCGCCAGCTGATGCTGGACCAGCCGATCGAGTAACGCCAACCGAAGTCGCGGACGGAATGCGCCGAGCCATGCTCGGCGCAACCCTTTCAGCCCTCGGCGGCAACAAAGCCGCCGGTCTGCCGTGCCCACAACCGCGCATACAGGCCACCGGCCTCCACCAGCTCTGCGTGCGTGCCCGTTTCAACGATCCGGCCCTGGTCCATCACCACCAGCCTGTCCATCCGGGCGATGGTCGACAGGCGGTGCGCGATGGCGATCACCGTCTTGCCCGCCATCAGCTCGTCCAGGTTGTCCTGGATCGCGGCTTCCACTTCCGAATCCAATGCCGACGTTGCCTCGTCCAGCACCAGGATGGGCGCGTCCTTCAGCAACACGCGGGCAATGGCGATGCGCTGGCGCTGGCCACCGGACAGTTTGACGCCGCGCTCGCCCACCAGCGCGTCATACCCCTTGCGCCCCTGCGCATCCACCAACGACTCGATGAAGCCATCGGCACGCGCCTTCGCCACCGCCGCGCGCACCGCGTCGTCGGTCGCCTCGGGCCGGCCATACAGCAGATTGTCGCGGATCGAACGATGCAGCAGCGACGTATCCTGGGTGACCACGCCGATCTGTCCACGCAGGCTCTCCTGTGTCACCGAGGCGATGTCCTGGCCGTCGATGACGATGCGCCCGCTTTCCAGGTCATACAGCCGCAGCAGCACGTTGACCAGTGTCGACTTGCCCGCACCCGACGGTCCGACCAGACCAATCTTCTCGCCCGGCTTCACCTGCAGGTCCAACCCGTCGATCACGCCCCCACGCTTGCCATAGTGGAAGTGGATGTTCTGGAAATGCACGCCGCCCGCACTCACGGTGAGCGCGGGCGCGTCATCGCGATCCTGCACGGTCAGCGGTTGGGAGATCGTGGTGATGCCGTCCTGCACCGTGCCGATGTCTTCGAAGATGCCGTTGATGGTCCACATGATCCAGCCGGACATGTTGTGGATGCGGATCACCAGACCGGTGGCCAGGGTGATCGCACCGACTGTGATCAGCCCGTCGTTCCACAGCCACAACGCCAGTCCGCAGGTGCCGGCAATCAGGAAGCCGTTGACGATGGCGATGGTCAGGTCCATGCCACTGGTGATGCGCGTCTGCCGACGGTGCTTGACCGCCAGTTCTTCGATTGCCTCTGCCACGTACGCTTGCTCGCGCCCCCCGTGGGCGAACAGCTTCAGCGTCGGAATATTGGTATAGCCATCCACGATGCGGCCCATTGCCTTGGATCGCGCTTCCGATGCGATCCATGCGCGCTCCTTCGCACGCGGCACGAAGTACACCATGATCACCGCGTAGGCCAGCATCCACAGCAGCAGCGGAATCATCAGCCGCCAGTCGGCCTGCGCGAACAGGAACAGCGCGGTGCCGGTGTAGACCACGATGTACCAGAGCGAGTCGACCATCTGCACCGCCGATTCGCGCAGCGAAGTGCCCGTCTGCATCACCCGGTTGGCCATGCTGCCGGCGAAATCATTCTGGAAGAACGTCAGGCTCTGCCGCACGACGTAGTTGTGCATCAGCCAACGGGAGCGGTTGCTCAGGCCCGGCACGATCGCCTGGTTGACCAGCAGGTTGTGCAGGCCCACCAGCACCGGACGGGCGATGACACACACCACCACCATCCAGATCAGATCCTGCGCATGGCGCTGGAAGAATCCCGCGCCGGGCTGCTCGGCCACCATGTCGACGATGCGGCCGAGGAAGTCGAACATCGCCACTTCCACCAGCGCCAGCAGCAGACCGGCGATCAGCGTGGCCAGCAGCACCGGCCATACCGGACGCAGATAGAACAGATAGAACTTCACCACGCTGCGCGGCGGCGTGCGCTTGTCCACCGGCGGAAACACCGGGATCAGGGATTCAAACCAGCGGAACATCACAGTCGCTCACAGCACGGGAACCCGCTGATTATCCCACCAAGCGCGTGCCCGGTAGTGACGGCCGCCGGGCCCGTCACCCCCGGGTGCGCATCACCCTTGCGGCACGAACAGCAGATCCTGGAAGTCGAAGCTGAAGTCGGTCAGCTCGGATATCGCCTGCATGCGCACATCGCGCACCTTTCCATCCGGATCCAGGCTGAAGTTCACGAACGCGTCGGCATTGAGCGAACGATCATCCCAGCGCACGATGAACGTGTCGTACTGCCAATGTTCCAACGTGCCGACCAGCTGCGGCGTCTTGTCGAACTGCAGGCGCAGCACCTTGCCGTTGCGTGAGATGTGCATGTCGCCATACCAGCTGTCCCGGTAGGTAGCGGCGTAGGCGTCCAGCGGTAGCGATGGCCGGCTGGTCCGATCACGCGCGGCCTGGTGCTTCGCCCACGCCTCGTCCGCCTTGCCGCGTCCCTTGTCCACGGCCTTGCCGTAGGCATCCACCCAGTCATGCCCGCTGCGTCCCAGGTACGCATCCAGCACGCTCAGGGTAATCGCGTTGAAGGCCGCACCCACTTCTTGATTGGTCAGTACGACCACGCCCAGATTCGCCTCGGGCACCAAGGTCACCCGCGAGACCATGCCGGGCCATCCCCCGGTATGCCAGACCAGTTTCTTTCCCTGGTAATCGCTCAGACTCCAGCCCTCGCCATAGCCGGCGAAGTTCGGTCGCGCCGGCAGCAGCTCCGGCACCGTCGGTTCGGCGACCACCTGCGGGGTGATCATCTGCCACATCTGCTGCTGGCTTTTCGCGCTGAACAGCGCGGTGCCATCGGGCAGCGTGCCGTGCGCCAACTGCACCTGCATCCAGCGCGCCATGTCGTGCACGTTGGAATAGATACCGCCTGCGCCGGCATTGTTCTGCCACGTCAACGGCGCGACCGTGCGCAGATCGGTGAAGTCGAACTTTGCGTGGCCCACCGCAGCCTGGTCCCCCGCGTGCAGGTGGTCCGCGTTGTACCGCGTGCCGGCCATGCCGACCTTGTCGAAAATACGCTGCTGCAGGAAGGCCTGGTAAGACTGGCCGGATACTTTTTCAATCACCTGCTGCGCCACTGCGTAGAGGATGTTGTCGTAGGCATAGCGCTCACGGAAGCCTCCCTTCAACGGCACCTTGCCCAGGCGTTCCACGACGTCGGCATTGCGGTACGTGGTAGTCGGCCAGAACAGCAGGTCCCCCGCGCCCAGGCTCAGCCCGCTGCGGTGCGACAACAGATCGCGCACGGTCATCTGGCTGGTCACGAAGGGATCGGACATACGGAAGGCCGGCAGGTGCTCGGTCACCTTGTCGTCCATCTTCAGCTTGCCCTCTTCGGCCAGCAGGTTCAGCGAGAGCGCGGTGAACGCCTTGGTGTTGGACGCGATGGCGAACAGCGTGTCGGCCTGCACCGGCTCAGGGCGGCCCTGCTCGCGCACGCCCCAACCACGCTCCAGGACGATCTTCCCGTCCTTCACCACGGCCACGGCAATGCCCGGCACGTCGAAGCGCTCGCGTACGCGCTCCACGATGGCATCCAGGTCCTGCAGGGGCGGCGGACTTGCCGCACCTGCCAACGTCGCACACGCCATCAGCATCACGCCTCCAATCAAACGCATCATCACGCACAGTCTCCAGACGGGAGTGGCGGCACCGTGCAGGGCCGCCGGGATTTCTCAGGATGGTAACGGCGCACAGCGCAGCCTTCCTGTGCCAAAGGAGGGTGCCATGCCAGACCATGCACAGGCCACTGCCGGTTCGACCATCATTCCCTGCCTGCGCTACCGCGATGCGCCGGCAGCCATCGCCTGGCTGCAGCGCGCGTTCGGTTTCCAGGCACAGGCCGTCTTCGCCGACGGCGCTACGGTGCACCACGCGCAGCTGGTCTACGGCGGGGGCATGCTCATGCTGGCCTCGGCCGGCAATGAGGGGGAGTGGTCGCGTCAAGACGTGCATCCAGCCGACCTCGGCGGCCGTCAGACCCAGAGTGCCTGCGTGATCGTCAGCGACGTCGATGCGCACTTCACCCATGCGGTCGCCGCAGGTGCGCGGATCGTCATGGATCTGGCGAACCAACCCTACGGCGGGCGTGGCTATGCCTGTGCCGATCCGGAAGGCTACCTGTGGTGGTTTGGCAGCTATGACCCCTGGCACACGGATGCATCGCAGTGAGCGCCGCACCGATACGCTGTGGCATCGGCGGCTGGGTGTTCCCGGAATGGCGCGGCGGGATGTTCTATCCCGAAGGCCTGGTGCAGCGCGAAGAGCTGGCCTTCGCCAGCCAGGCCCTGCGCTGCATCGAAATCAACGGCACGTTCTACCGCACGCCCAGCCCTGCCCAATGCGCGCAATGGGCGGCGCAGACGCCGGAGGGCTTCCGCTTTTCAATGAAGGCACCGCGTTATCTGGTGCAGCGGCGGGACCTGTCCGGCGTGGCCGATGCCGCGCAGCCCTTCCTGCAGGCCGCACTCGCCCTGGGTGACCGGCTGGGCCCGCTGCTGTGGCAGTTCGCCCCGGATCATTCCGCTGACGCCGATGCGCTTGCGGCGTTCGTTGCCACGCTGCCCGCCTCGTTGCAGGGTGTGAAGCTGCAGCACGCCCTGGAAGTGCGCAACCCCGCTGCAGTGGATGCCGCGCTGATCACCGCGGCACGCCGGCACGATATCGCGTTGGTCATCGAAGACAGCGATGACGTCCCGCTGCACGGTGACCTGACCGCCGACTTCGCCTATGTCCGCATCAAACGCAGCCAGGCCCGCCTGAAGGCCGGCCTTCCCGCGCCGGCACAGCAGCGCTGGGTCGCAAGGGCGCAGGCCTGGGCAACTGGACGGCCCGTGGATGACCTGCCGTTGATTGCCGACGCAGCCGCTCAAGCACCGCGCGAGGTCTATCTGCTGTGCATCGGCGCGGCGAAGGCACGCAATCCTGCCGCCGCGATGGCCCTGCAACAGCGCTGCGACGCACGCTGACCCATCGCCGCAGGGCCCTGCTTGCCGCACAATATCGCGATGAGCAGCCCTGACACCCGCAAAGCCCTTTTCCAGATTCATTTCTGTGTACTGCTGTGGGGAATCACGGCCATCCTCGGCAAGCTGATCACCCTGCCGGCCCTGCCGCTGGTGTGGTGGCGCATGCTGCTGGTGGTGGCGATGCTGGCGCTGCTGCCGCGGGTATGGCGCGGGCTACGCACCCTGCCATGGCGGGTCGTGGCAGCCTATTCGGGCATCGGCGCGCTGGTCGCGCTGCACTGGCTGACGTTCTACGGGGCGGTGAAGCTGGCCAACGCGTCCGTTGCCGCTACCTGCATCGCACTGGCGCCGGTGTTCACCTCCATCATCGAACCCTGGGTGGCCAAACGCCCGTTCCAGGTCCGCGAACTCGTTTTCGGCATCGCGGTGCTGCCCGGCGTGGCACTGGTGGTCGGCGGCGTGCCGGAGGGCATGCGGGTGGGGGTACTGGTCGGGGCGATGTCGGCGGTACTGGTCGCCGTGTTCGGTTCGCTCAACAAGCGCATGGTCAGCCATGCCGACCCGCTTACCGTCACTGCACTGGAGCTGGGTGCGGGCACGCTGACCCTGACCCTGCTGGCCCCGCTGATGCCCTACCTGCTGCCTGCCTTGGCCAGCCCGCTGTGGGTAATGCCAGACCTGCATGACGGCCTGTTGCTGCTGCTGCTGGCGGGCGTCTGCACGCTGTTGCCGTTCGCCCTGGCCCTGGTGGCGCTGCGTCACCTCAGTGCGTACACCGTACAGCTGGTGACCAACCTGGAGCCGGTCTACGCGGTGATCCTCGCCGTGGTCCTGCTACGCGAACAACACGAAGTCGCCGGCTGGTTCTACGTCGGCGTCGCGGTGATCATCGGCGCGGTGTTCCTGCATCCCCTGCTCAACCGTCGCCGCCCCGTCCAGCACCCCGAGATCCTCGGTACCGCAGAAGCCCGCAACATCGCGGACTGAGGAAAAAAGGGGACGGAGGGGATTAAGTCGTTTTCGACCACAAAGGGGTCAAAAACGACTTAATCCCCTCCGTCCCCTTTTTTACGGGGCGGTCTCCACCCGGTTGCGGCCGGCGGCCTTGGCCCGGTACAGGGCGGCGTCGGCACGCTCGACCGTGTGGTCGGTGCTGTCGCCGCTGCGGTGTGCCGCTACGCCGATGCTGACCGTGACGGGGAAGCCCAATGGCAGGTCGGCCACTGCCGTGCGCAGGAACTCGCACTGCACTTCGGCCGTGCGCAGGTCGGTGTCCGGCAGCAGCACGACGAATTCCTCGCCGCCGTAGCGGGCTGCCAGGCCTGCCCCGGCGAAGTGGGAACGCAGCAGCGCACCCAGTTCGGACAGCACGCGATCGCCGGTGGCATGCCCCTGGAAATCGTTGATGCGCTTGAAGTGATCGATGTCGAGCAGGGCCACGCAGGTCTGCCGCGGCTGGCCATCGCGGGTGGTCACCGCCGCGTCCAACGCCAGTGCCATCGCACGCCGGTTCGGCAGGCCCGTCAAGGCGTCGGTGTGGCTCTGTTCGGCCAGGTCCGCGTTCTGCGCCAGCAGTACGTCGTGGTAGTCGCTGAGCAGTTTCTCGTAATCATCCCGCTCCAGCATGTGCTGCTGGATATCCAGCGCGAAGCGACGCAGCTCCATGACCACCATCACCTGGCGTGACAAGGCGGACAGGGCCTCGGCCTTGTCGGCGTCGAGCCGGTGCGGTTGCGGATCGAAGACGCACAGCGTACCCAGCGGCTGGCCATCGTTGCTGACCAGTGGCGCGCCGGCGTAGAACCGTACGCGAGGATCACCCGTCACGATCGGGTTGTCATGAAAGCGCGCGTCAAGCCGCGCGTCTTCGACCACCATGATTTCCTGCGGCCTCAGGATGGCGTGCCCGCACATGGACTCGTCACGCGACAGCTCGGACACTTGGGTGCCCTGGATCGACTTGAACCACTGCCGCTCGGCATCGATGAGGGTCACGGCCGCCATCGACGTGCCTGCCACCGCACGGGCGATGGTGACCAGGTCTTCGAAGGACTTTTCTTTTTCCGAGTCGAGGATGCGATAGCGTTGCAGCGCATCGAGACGCTGCGCTTCGTTGGCAGGCTTGGCGGGCTTGATCATCCAGCGCTCGGGGGATGGGACCGGGATCAAGTCTAGAGGAAAGCAGCAGGCCATGGACCCGCTGCTTCGCGGCGTGCTTCGCGGCGTTTACCAGTCCTGCTGGCCGGGCAGCAGGCCGCGCAGTTCCTGCTCGCTGAGGTTGCGCCATTGGCCGGGCTTGAGCGCACCGATCTTGATGTTGTCGATGCGTACGCGCCGCAGCTGCGTGACGCGGAAGCCAAAGTGCGCGGACATCAGCCGGATCTGTCGGTTGAGCCCCTGCTGCAGGGTGATGCGGAAACCGAACTTGGCCAGCTTTGAGGTCCGGCAGGGCAACGTGGTCTGGTCATGCAGCCGCACACCGCGGGCCATCCCGCGCAGGAACTCGTCGGTGACCGGCTTGTTGACGGCCACCAGGTATTCCTTCTGGTGGCCATTCTCGGCGCGCAGGATCTGGTTGACGATGTCACCGTTGCTGGTCATCAGGATCAGCCCTTCGGAATCCTTGTCCAGGCGCCCGATCGGGAAGATCCGCTGTTCGTGGCCGACGAACTCGACGATGTTGCCCTTTACCGAGCTTTCGGTGGTGCAGGTGATGCCGACCGGCTTGTTCAGCACGATGTAGACATGGCGACGGCCGCCGGGCTTGCTGGCCTGGCGCACGCGAAGCGGCTGCCCGTCGATGAGTATCTTGTCCTCTTCGCCAACCACCGCGCCCGTACCGGCAACGTGGCCATTGACAGTAACGCGGCGCTCGCTGAGCAGCCGGTCGGCCTCGCGGCGGGAGCAGAAGCCGGTTTCGGCGATATGTTTGTTCAGGCGGATGGTCATGCCCCCATTATCGGGCATTGTGGGCTCCGCGGCATGGATTCAGGCGGCGCTGCCCGCATCCAGCTGGTCCCCGTCCATCACCCGGTCGCGGCCGGCGCGCTTTGCGCCGTACATCGCATGATCGGCACGGCGCAGCAGCCCTGCCAGATCGTCCTGATCTGGCCGCCATTGCGCCAGGCCGATGCTCACCGTTACCTGCAATCCCGGTACCTGCAGCGCGGTGCCGGCTTCGCTGATCTTCCGTCGGATCTGCTCCAGGCGCCCGGCTGCGACCGCACGGCTGGCGCCGGGCAACAGCAGCAGGAACTCTTCGCCGCCCATGCGGAAGACTTCTTCGCGGCTGCGCACCGAACCGCGCAACGCGGCTGCCACCGCGACCAGCACCGCGTCACCGGTTTCATGTCCGTGGTGATCATTGATTTCCTTGAACAGGTCGATGTCGAGGAAGCCGATGACCAGTGCTGTGCCTTCGTCCGTCGCGCGGGCGATCTGCGCACCCAGCTGGCGCAGCCCGGCACGGCGATTGGGCAGCCCGGTAAGCGAGTCCGTATCGGCCAGCTGGCGCATCTCGTCACGCTGCTCACGCAGCTTGCCCAGCCGCTGGTTGAGCGCGTAGGCGGCCATCATCAACAACCAGGTCGTGGACAACTGCAGCGATTCCACGCGATGCGCCAACAACCACTGGGCGCGCGCGAGATCGGCCACGATCATCAGCAGGAACGGCGCCACGGCAATCAGCCCGATGGCTGCCCAGCGCTCGCCGCGCGACCAGGCCCACACGCCGGCCAGCAACGCGGCCACGCAACCGGTGATGTGCGCCGCCTGCAGGATGTCGGCTGTCCAGCCCAGCATCGTCCAATCCATCCAGGGCACCAGGAGGGCCGCCAGCACCAGTCCACAACTCAGCATGGCCCAGGTGCGCCGCCAGCGTGGCCAGTGGCGGTCGCCCACGTTGAGCCGCCACAACACCGGCAGCAGGACCGCCTGCGCGCAGGCGGTCAATCCCACCAGCCACCATGCACTGTCCACGTCCACCGGAAACCAGGGCTCTGGATACCCGCTCAGGCCGCTCAACACCGATTGCCAGACCATGAACACCGCGCAGACGCCGACGTAGATCAGGAACAGGCGATCGCGCGCGCTGAAAAAGCCCATCAATGCCGACAGCGCCAACGCCAACGCCACCGCCAGGCAGGCAGCGCGTACCAGCAGGCGGGCCGTGTCACGCTGCTGTACCGGACTGGGCGCGCCAAGCCGCAGCGTGGGTCCCCAGCGTTCCTTCAGGGGCGTCGCCCAGGAAACGACGATGGGCTCGGCGCTGCCCGCAGGCGGGACGATGACGATGCCGATGCCCGCGCGGAAGCGTGAATCCCGCGTCCGCGCATCCCCCATGTTGCCGCATATCTCCCGCGCCGCGTGGCGGATCATCACCTCGCCGGCGAAGACGTTGAACACATCCAGCGCCTGCGGTTGACCGGACCAGCCACCGGCCGGGGCGGGAATCTCCAACGTCTGGCGCGGGCCGTGGAGCATCTTCGGCGTGCAACTGCGATGCGGTGTGGGTTCGTCGGTGGCGCCGCCGAGCAGCAGATAATCGCGCACAGGCTGTGGCGTCGCCGCGGCCTCCGACGGCAGCAGGACGGCGCACAACAGCGCCACGATCACCACCCAGCCTTGCCACTGCACTCCTGTGCTCCCCACGCCCCACCCGCCTGCTTGCGTGCGCGCAGACTGCGCGCCGTCCGTGCGGCCAGATTATCGCAGCCGCACGGTTTTCACGCAGACTGCGACCAATTGCCTAGCGCTGCGCCATCCACGTCGGCGTCTGTTGCTGGCGGTGCGGGTGCAGCGCGGTCTGCGTGATGCGCTCCAACGGCTGTGGGCGCTCGATGGCATAGCCCTGCAGGCTGTGCACGCCCATCTCCACCAGCTGCATTGCCTGCTCGTCGGTCTCCACCCATTCGGCCACCACGTCCAGCTGCAGTTCGCGGCCCAGCGCGGCGATCGCGCGCACCGTCGCGCGACTGATCGGATCGGTCTGCATGTCACGCACGAACGTGCCATCGATCTTCAGTTGATCGGCGGGCAGATGGCGAAGGTAGCCGAACGAGGACGACCCCGATCCGAAATCATCCAGTGCGATACGGCATCCACGCGCCTTGACCGCATCGATGAACTCGCGCGCCTGACCGAGGTTGCTGATGACCGCCGTTTCCGTGATTTCGAAGCACAACCGCGGCGCAAGCGAGCGGTTACGCTCGAGCAGATCGGTGACGAAGGCCAGGAAGCTGGGCTCGGTGATCGACTGCGCCGACACATTCACATTGCACATGCCCAGCCGCGCCACGTGCGCGGGGCATACCTGCAGGTGGCGGAACAGCATCGACAGCACGCACCGGTCCAGCGACATGCCCATGCCATAGCGCTCGACCGCGGCAATGAACTCACCCGGCCCGTGCAGCACGCCCTGCTCATCGCGCATCCGCACCAGCACCTCGTAATGCAGGTGACCGGGGTCTTCGACATTGGCGATGCGCTGCGCGTACAGCACCATGCGGTTTTCGGCGATGGCGCGGCTGACGCGCCGCAGCCGATCCGCTTCACCGCGCCGTTCCTCAAGCGCCATGCGGTCTTCGTTGAAGCAGTGGATGCGGTTGCGTCCTGCCTGCTTGGCTGCGTAGCAGGCGCTGTCGGCAGCTCCCATCAGCCAGTTCACATCCGGTGTATCGGCGCCCATTTCCACCACGCCCACGCTGCAGCTGATCTTCAGTGTGTCCTCGCCGAACTGCACGCTCGCTTGTCCCAGCGTGCGGATCAACCGGTGCAGAATCTGCTTGGCTGCATCCTGCGTAGCCCCCTGCAGGAACAGTGCGAACTCGTCCGCGCCCAGCCGCCCTACCCAGTCGCCGTCACGCACGGCGTCCTCCAGGTGCTCCGCGAAGGTGCGCAGCATCTGGTCTCCTGCCGCGTGGCCCACCGTATCGTTGACCAGCTTGAAATGGTCGAGGTTCAGATAGCACAGCGCGTGGACACCGCCATCGTTGCGCACCTGCTGCACGGCCTGGTCCAGCAGCCGCTCGATCTCGCGCCGGTTGATCAGGCCCGTCAACACATCATGGCTGGCGTGGTGCTGCACCTCGCGCGCCAGCACATGGTTCTGGGTGACATCTTCGACGATCGCGAAAATCGAAATGCCCTGCTTGCCGCGTGACACAGCGGTGCCGCTCCAGCGCCCCCACATCAGGCTGCCGTCGGCCCGCAGGAAGCGCAGTTCACCGGCACGCAGCTGGCGGGGCCAGTCAATGCGCCCCCCGCCATCGAGCACCAGCTCGCCCTCTGCCAGCAGCTCACGCAGGTGCATGTGCTGCAGCTGCTCGGGATGGCGGCCAAGCAGGTCGGCCAGCGCCTGGTTGACCTCCATGATGCCCCCTTCCCCGTCGATCTTCAGCATGCCCACGCTGGCCTGGTAGAAAGCCGCACGGAAGCGGCTTTCCTGCTCCATCAGATCGGTGCGCACGCGACGGGCCAACAGCAGCGCGACCACGGCGATGGCCACCACCGACAGCGCACCCACGGCGAGGGTGATCATCCGCACCAGGGCGGACATGTTCACCAGCGCGAGAGAGAAATGGCGTGCGGTCTCCTGCAGCCCCGCATCGAGTTCGCTCAGGCGACGGTGATAGTGCACCGCATCCTGCTCACTGACCGTGCCGGACTGGAAACGCTGTTCCAACTGGTCGCCGATGCGCGCAAGCTCCTGCAACGGCGCATCGGTCTGCCGCCACAACTGGGACGCTTCGCGGAAATAAGCAAAGTCACGGCCATAGCGGTACGACAGGATCAACCGATTGACATCGCCAAGGGCGTTCCCGCCGCGCAGGAAGGCAGCGCGCGCGGTATCGACGTCCGGCACATCCTGCTCCAACGCCAGGCGCGCCTCCAGGTCCGCCAGCGGCACCGCCAGCGCGGTGCGCGCCTCGTGCAGGTCGGTGTCCACGCCGCTGTCGAGATAATTATCCAGCGCGGCAACGGTCTGCTGCTGGCTGCGCGACCAGTGGCTCTGGCCTACGATCCAGGCCGTGGATGCAGCCTGCAGTTCCTGGATCAGCGCGGAGATGCCTACCAGGCCCACGGCCATACCGGTCAGCAAGGCAAAGCGCAGGGTCAAGCCGCGCGTCCTCGCAAGCTGCCGCATCCTCGCACCGGCCTCGCCCATTCGTGGAGCCCCCCAATCCGTGGTTGATCCTGACTGCATTCAGCGCATCATGCACGCTAGCGGCGGCCCTGTCTGCACGGCGCGAAGCCTCCGCGCGCTGTCCCGGGACAAAAAAAAACGCCAACCCGAGGGCTGGCGTTTCGATGTCATGGCAGGCGTGGGATCAGACGCTGCGCGGACCGCGCGGCTTGAATCCCTCGCGGCGTGGCGGGCGATCATTGCCACCCGGACCACCGGGACCACCCGGACCACTACGGCGCGGACCGCCCTTGTCGAAGCGCGGCTTGGCCGCAGCCCGCGGTGCCTGGCTGATGTCCTCGCCCGGCTCAACGCGACGCATGTTGAGCTGCTGGCCCGATACCCACACTTTCTTCAGATGGGTGAGCACGTCCTGCGGCATGTCGGTCGGCAGGTCCAGTACGGAGAAGCCGTCATGGATGTCGATGCGGCCGATGAAGCGGCTTTCCAGACCCGCCTCGTTGGCGATGGCGCCGACGATGTTGGCCGGCTTGACGCCATGCTGGTGACCCACCTCGATGCGGAAGGTTTCCATACCCTGCTCCGGCGCGCCACGCGGCGGCATTTCACGGCGCGGACGATCCGGGAACCCTTCGCCTTCGGCGCGCGGCGCGCGGTCGAACTTGGGACGGTCACCGCGGTCGAAGCGTTCGTTCCGCTCCGGACGGTCCGTGCGTTCACGCGGGGCACGCTCTTCGCGGGGCGCACGCACCGGCGGCTGCAGCAGGAACGGCGTATCGCCCTGCATCATCTTGGCCAGCGCGGCGGCGACGTCGATCGCCGGCACTTCGTTCTCGCCCTGGAAGCGCTCCAGCAGCTGGCGATAGAAGTCCAGACCGCCCTGGGCCAGCGTTTCGCTGATGCGCGCGGTGAACTTGCTGACGCGGTTGTCGTTGACGGCTTCCACGCTCGGCAGCTGCATTTCTTCGATCGGCTGGCGCGTTGCGCGCTCGATCTGGCGCAGCATGCCCTTCTCGCGCGGGGTGGCGAACAGGATCGCCTCACCGCTGCGACCGGCACGGCCGGTACGGCCGATGCGGTGCACGTAGCTTTCGGTGTCGTACGGAATGTCGTAGTTCAGCACGTGGCTGATGCGCTCGACGTCCAGGCCGCGCGCGGCAACGTCGGTAGCGACCAGGATGTCCAGCTTGCCTTCTTTCAGCATGGCGATGGTGCGCTCACGCTGGGCCTGCTGCATGTCGCCGTTGATGGCGGCAGCGGCCAGGCCACGGGCCTGCAGCTTGGTGGCCAGTTCTTCGGTGCCGGCCTTGGTACGGGCGAAGACGATCATCGCGTCGAACGGCTCGACTTCCAGGATGCGGGTCAGTGCATCCAGCTTGTGCATGCCACTCACCCACCAGTAACGCTGGCGGATGTTCGCCGACGTGGTCGTCTTGTTGACGATGGTGACTTCGGCCGGGTCTTTCAGGTAGGTCTGGGCGATGCGACGGATGGCCGGCGGCATGGTGGCCGAGAACAGCGCGACCTGGCGCTTTTCCGGCAGCTTCTTGAGCACGGCTTCGACATCGTCGATGAAGCCCATGCGCAGCATCTCATCGGCTTCGTCCAGTACCAGCGTCTTCAGCTCGGACAGGTCCAGCGTGCCGCGGTTCAGATGGTCGATGACGCGGCCGGGGGTACCCACCACGATATGTACGCCACGGCGCAGCGCCGACAGCTGGGTGGCATACGGCTGGCCGCCGTAGACCGGCAGCACGCGGAAACCGGGGATCTTCGAGGAATAGGTCTGGAACGCCTCGGCGACCTGGATGGCCAGCTCGCGGGTCGGCGCCAGCACCAGTGCCTGCGGCTTGGTCTGCTGCAGGTCGATGTTGGACAGCACCGGCAGCGCGAACGCTGCGGTCTTACCGGTACCGGTCTGGGCCTGGCCGAGCACATCGCGGCCTTCCAGCATGGCCGGAATGGTGGCAGCCTGGATCGGCGAGGGAGTTTCGTAACCGACGGCGGCAACCGCCTGCATCACGGGCTCGGAAAGGCCGAGCTGCGCGAACTGCATCGGCGCTTGGGTATCTTGGGACATGGGGAACTCCGAAGGCACTGCCACGAACGTGGCAGGCGAAAAAAGGGGGGTATTGTGCGCTTAGGGCGCCCTTCTGACGCGTGCCCCGGCGCTTTTTCGAGTGCATAGGATACAGCACGCTGGATGAACCGGGGGATTGCCGCCATTCATCCGAGGCTGGCGCAACCGCAAGGGGTCATGGACCGTCCCTGCTGATCACCGCACAATGCGCATCATCTTACACGGAAGCCCCCCATGCAGACCCTAGAGTTCGACCTTGACGGTGAGTACGTCGAGCTGAAACAGCTGCTCAAGCTGACCGACCTGGTCAGCAGCGGCGGCGAAGCCAAGATGGCCATCAGCGAGGGCCGCGTACTGGTAGACGGCGAAGTCGAGCTGCGCAAGGCCTGCAAGATCCGCGCGGGCCAGCAGGTCGATTTCGATGACACCGTGATCCGGGTGCTGGCCCTGCCGGAAGAAGACTGAGACCGCGCTAGGCCCCCTGCCCGGCCACTGGCTGGGTGAGGTGGCTGGCGATGAGCTGGCGGAAGGGGCGTACACCCTGCGCAAGCCGCAGACCGGCCGCCCGCAGCAGACGCGCCGGCGCGCGATCATCGGTGTACACGCTGGCAATCGCATTGGTGGCTTCGTACAGCGGCCGCGAGGCGCGTCGGTGTCCGCGCTGGTAGCGGGCCAGGCTCCCCGCATCGGCAATGTCGGCACCGCGCGCATGCTGATGCGAGATCAGGTCGGCCAACCGCTGTTGGCTGGCCAGCCCCAGGTTGAATCCGTGCGCGGTGACCGGGTGCATGCCCACCGCCGCATCGCCGATCAACGCCGCGCCTGGAGCGACGAACCGCTCGGCGTAGACGCCCACCAAAGGGTATGCCTGCGGCGTCGCCACGGGCTGCATGCGGCCCAGGCGATGCGCGAAGAAACGGCTGATCGCATCGCCCAGTGCATCCTCGTGCAATGCGAGCAGCCCTTCTACCTGCTGGGGCGGCAGCGTGATCACCGCCGAGGCCAGTCCGTCGTTGAGCGGCAACAAGGCCAGGGTGCGCCCATAACCGAACCATTCCCACGCCGTCTGCCGGTGATCGCGCTCGAGCTGCACCCGGCACACCAGCATCGATTTGCCGAAGTCGCGCACGCGGGCACCGATGCCGAGCAGTCGGCGGGTAGAGGAAAAGCGGCTGTCGGCGGCAACCAGCAGTCGCGCGTGCAGGCAGCTGCCATCGTCAAGCTGCACCACATGGCCTGCGTCGTCATTCTGCACGCCCTGGACCCGGCGGCCGTCCAGCAGCTGCAGGCCGGGCTGCCCTTGCACGGCATTCCAGGCGGCACGGCGGATCAGATGATTGGGCACCAGCCAGCCCAGCGGGCCATCGGCCGGCCGGTCACGCGCGAACGTGAGCGCAAAAGGGGACACCCCGTCCATGACGCGGGCATCGTGCAGCTCGGAAATTTCGGCGGGAGGCAGCCGCTCCCACACCTGCAGGCGTTGCAGGATCTGCCGGGATGCGTGGGTAAGCGCGATTTCGCGCCCGTCGAACGGCGCATCGGCCAACTGCTGCCGGGATTGCGGCTCCACCAATGCGACCCGCAGGCCGCTGCCAGCCAGAGACCGTGCGAAACACAATCCGGCAGGGCCCGCCCCCACCACCACCACATCGGTCACCTGCATCGCTGTGCTTCCCGGCTGTTTGTCGGCCCCAGCATAGCGGCGACTGCCCGGCGCGGCCCTTGATCTGGATCAGGCCGGGCAGCGCGGATTCACAGCAACGCCTTGAGCAGCATGAACACGCCGGCCATGGAGACCACCCACGCCAGACTGCGCACATAGGGCACGCCTGCTGCATACAGCGGCAGGTAGACCAATCGCGCCCAGAAATACAGCTGCACCGCGAGCGCCGTGCTGCCGTCCTGCCGGCCGGCCACTACGACCGCCAACGCAGCGGCAGCGAAGATCGGGAAGGTCTCGAAGAAGTTGGCCTGCGCGCGTTGCAGGCGACCCGCCACGAGACCCGGCGGTGGTGGCGCACCATCGCGCGCGGAGGCGTTCCACTTCTGCCCCCGTTCCCGCGTGACCGCTGCGACGGCGAGCAGCACGTAACCGATACCCAGCAGGCCGGACCAGGCCAGCATCTGCAGCTCAATGGACAGGGGCATGGCTCAGGTTCCCGGCGAACGGACGCTGTAACCGGCCAGGCGCCAGACCTTGTCTTCATCAAGGCGGAAGCTGACCAGCTCACGCACCGGCTGCGGACTGTTGGCGAAGCGCGTCGGGTAGGTCACGTTGAGGTACAGGCCTTCGGGAACGGCCGCCCCTGCGTTGAACCGCACCCGGCTGATGCTCGGCTGGCCACGACCCACCAGGGCGCCCAGTCGAGCGCGATCCGCGCTGACCTGTTTGGTGAACGCATCACGCGTAACCGCCTTGCGTGCTAC
The DNA here is from genome assembly GCF_040223995.2 of Stenotrophomonas sp. WHRI 8082. Classification (NCBI taxonomy): domain Bacteria; kingdom Pseudomonadati; phylum Pseudomonadota; class Gammaproteobacteria; order Lysobacterales; family Lysobacteraceae; genus Stenotrophomonas; species Stenotrophomonas sp. WHRI 8082. Next base: position 752,579 of record NZ_CP167826.1, read on the forward strand.
GGCCGATGCGCCGTCCCACAGCTGCGCCGTCTGGCCGCCGTCCACAAGCCGGGCCGCCTGCAGCGCCGCCGCACTCATCTCGGCATTCTGCTTTTCAAGCTGCGCCTGCTGGGCCGGCGTGAGCTGCTGGGCCGGTGCAGCCGGCGCCGGGACGGCGGCCGGGCGCGCGCCCGTTGCAGCCGGGGCTGCGGCAGGCCGTGCGGTGGACGGCTGGGCAGCCTGGGGCTGCTGAGCGACCGCCGCGACGGGCAGCAGCAAGGACAGAAAAATCAACGATCGCTTCATCGGAACCGCCGGTTCAGGGTAGATGCCCGCAGTCTACGCCACCCACCGCCCCGCGCTTCAAGCCGACGGTTCGGCCGGTTCGGCCGGCATCTGCTCGGCGGTCGGCGCCGCCTCGTCTCGTCCATCATCCGCAGCTCCCTGCTGCGACGGCGAGACACCCGGTGCGGGCGGCAGGGTGGCCACGTCTATTTCCGACAGCGGGCTGTCCGAGGGGCATACCTCATCGGGGAATCCGTAGTCTTTCTTCAGCGACTGCCCGCAGGCATTGACGGCTTCCAACTCGGCGCCTTCGCGTTTGCACTGCTGGTCGAAGGCCACCAGGAACGCATCCTTGCGGCGCACGAAATCATCGCCGCAGGCGCGCATCTGCTTGATGCGCTCCAGATCGTCCTGCACCGCGTTGGTGCCGTCCAGGCCATATTGCCGCAGCTCGTCCGACGTCAGCACCCGCAGGCTGCGGTTGGGCACCGTCATCATCAGGTCGGCCACGCCCACCGCAACGCCGTTGCGCTGCAGGTAATCCTTGACGTTGTCATAGACCTCATGCAGCTCGCGGTTGAGTTCCGCACGCGACGTGGCCTTCGAGCTGATCCGCATCATGCGATGGATGCCCACCTTGCCCAGCACCAAACGATTGTCGCCCGCCGCCAGGACGAACACGCAGGCGCTGTGGCAGATGGAGGCCTCACGCACCCAGATGGTCCAGTTCGACTCGCCGATGCTGTCACCGGCGACGATGGCCGATTCAACCTGTCCACCACTGGAGTCCAGGTCGAGGATGCGCTTGTGGATGCCCAGCCCGTCGGCCACCACGGCCAGCCGCCAGACCAGCTCTGCAAAGCCCGGATTGATCTTGCCGCTGTATCGCACACGCGCCAGGCCGCGCTCGGCGCACGGCTGCAGTGCCTGCTCGATCTGCACACGCTCCAGGCCCGCCAGCTCCTCGCCATCCCCGGGCTCGGCCGCGTAGTCGGTCGTGCAGCTGATCCATGCCCTGCCGTTTTCCAGCGCTGCCGCCGGCCACGGGCGATCGGCGCGGCCAACAGGCGGCGACGCGGGTGGCGGCGCATCGGCCACGTTGATGGACACCATGTGGTCGCCGTCGGCGCTGGGAGCACGCGTGGCGGCCTCGTTGGCCGTCACGTTGCCGGGATTCTCAAGCTGGCTGCACGAGGCCAAGGCCAGGCACAGCAGGGGCGACCACCATTTGAGCAACATGTACCATCGAACCGGTCGGAAACACACGCCCAGTCTAGGGCCTGCACAGCAGATGGCTGCAACCGCCGCTGAACCTGACCGGCTGCGTCAGGGGGCCGATGCATTGGTGTCCGAAAATGGCGAGCCCGGACACGCCGGCCGGCCTAGACTGATCGCATGACATCCTCTGCCGCCCTGGACACTGCAAGCTGCGAACGTGCGCGACTGGCCCGCGATGCGCGTTTCGACGGGCTGTTTTTCACGGCCGTCCGCAGCACCGGCATCTATTGCCGCCCGGTGTGCCCGGCGCCGGCGCCGAAGCCGTCCAACGTGACCTACTACGCCAACGCGGCCGCTGCCGCTGCGGCCGGCTATCGGCCCTGCCTGCGCTGCCGGCCGGAGCTGTCACCCGCGGCGCAGCAGCGGATCGACGAGGACGCCGTGCGGCGGGCGCTCGATCTGATCCATGACGGCTTCCTGCAGGGCGCGACGGTGGCCGCGCTGTCCGCGCGGGTGGGTGTCAGCGCGCGGCAGTTGCAGCGGCTGTTCGTCGCTGCGTTGGGCGTGACGCCGCAGCAACTGCATGCCAACCAGCGCCTGCTGCAGGCCAAGCAGCTGCTGACCGAGACGCGCCTGCCGGTAACCGATGTGGCGTTGGCCGCCGGGTTCAACAGCCTGCGGCGGTTCAATGATGCGTTTCTAGGCGGCTGTGGCATGCCGCCCACCGCCATCCGCCGCCTGCCTTCCCGGGCTTCCAGTGCGGGCGACGCCGTGCAACTGCGCCTGGGATACCGGCCTCCATTGGATTTCGGCCTGATGCTGCAGTTCCTGCAGCGCCGGATGATTCCCGGGATTGAACGCATCGACGACGACGGCTACCAGCGGGTGATCGGCCCTGCGCAGCGCCCTGCCCTGCTGCAGGTCAGCGCGTCGCCCGGGCGCAACGAACTCGTGCTGCGGCTTGAGCGCATCGATCCGCGACAGATTCCGGCCGTGGTCCGCCGCGTACGCCATATGTTCGACCTGGATGCCGACCTGCATCAGGTCCACGCGGCGCTGCAGGCAGAGCCCCTGCTTGCACGGGGCATCGCACAGCGCCCGGGGTTGCGCGTTCCCGGCGGCTGGGAAGGGTTTGAAGTGGCGGTGCGCGCGGTGCTCGGCCAGCAGGTCAGCGTCGCCGCGGCAACCACGCTGGCGCGTCGGCTGGTGCACGCCCATGGGCACCCGCTGGACGGCATGCCCGACGGATTGGATCGCTTGTTTCCAGAACCCGCACGACTGGCCGATGCGCCGCTGGAGGCCATCGGCCTGCCACGTACCCGTGCATCGACACTGCGTTCGCTGGCCCGTGCCTGCGCCGAGGGTCGGCTCGACTTCGGTGCAGGGCAACGGCTTGAGGATTTCGTCCAGCGTTGCATCGCCCTGCCCGGCATCGGTCCGTGGACGGCGCAGTACATTGCGCTGCGCGCGCTGGGCCAGCCTGATGCGTTTCCCGCCGGTGACCTGGTGCTGCAGCAGATGCTGGGCACGCCCGAAAAGCGCCTGACCGAACACCAGACCGAGCAACGGTCGCAGCCGTGGCGGCCCTGGCGCGCCTATGCCGTGCTGCACCTCTGGCACCTCTCTCCTCCTTTCCGTGGAGCTCCGTCATGACCCTTCATTACGATCGCTTCGATTCGCCGATCGGTGAGCTCACCGTGGCCGGCGACGCGCACGGCATCGCCCATGTTCTTTTCCCTGAGAACCGCCATCCGCCGAAGGGCCGCGAGCACTGGCAGTACCAGCCAGCGACGGTGCGCGAGGCGCGCATGCAGCTGCTCCAGTACCTGCAGGGCGAGCGCTCGGCCTTTACCTTGCCACTGGCCCCCCGCGGCACGCCGTTCCAACTGCGCGTGTGGCACGCATTGGCGACGATTCCGTTCGGGCAGACCTGGAGCTACCTGCAACTGGCGACCGCGCTGGGCCAGCCCACTGCAACGCGCGCCGTGGGCGCGGCGAACGGCCGCAATCCGCTGCCGATCGTGCTGCCCTGCCATCGGGTGATCGGCCGCGACGGCTCATTGACCGGGTTCGCCGGTGGACTGCAGACCAAGGCCGCGCTGCTGCGGCTGGAACAAGGGGCAGGCGCGTTGTTCGACCCCCCATGACCTTTGGTGTCTTGGGTACGTCATTGCGGCTGCCTACAATGGCGCGATGACCTATCGACGCCTTGCCTGGGCGCTGGCCGCGATCCTGCCGCTGGCTGCCTGCACCACCCCAGTTGCCCGCCCCGGTTCCGGCGTCGCCGCCGCGCCTGTCGCCGCGCCTGCACCCAAGCTGCTGCTGATCTCCATCGACGGTCTGCGCGCCGATGCGCTGGACCGTGGCATCACGCCGAACCTGCAGCGCATCATCGACAACGGCGTGCGCGCGAAATGGATGAATCCATCGTATCCGTCGCTGACCTTTCCCAACCATTACACACTGGTCACCGGCCTGCGCCCGGACAAGCACGGCATCATCCACAACAGCATGGACGATGGGCAACTGGGCCCTTTCAAACTGAGCGACCGCGACACGGTCATCAAGCCGGCATGGTGGGGTGGCGAGCCGATCTGGGTCAGTGCCGAACAGGCCGGCGTGCGCACCGCAACGTGGTCGTGGCCGGGCAGCGAAGCCGAGGTAAAGGGCGTGCGTCCCAGCCAGTGGCGCCAGTATGACGAGCGTGTCCCGTTTGAACGCCGCGCTTCCGATGTGCTGGCGTGGCTGCAGCAGGCCGGTTCCGATGCGCCACGACTGGTCACGCTGTATCTGGAAGGCGTGGACAAGGCCGGGCACCACGATGGTCCACAGTCGGACGAGTACACCGCGGCCATCCAGCGCGCGGATGCGGTGATCGGCCAGGTACTGGATGGACTGCAGCGGGGCGGTCTCGACGCCACCACCAACGTGGTGCTGGTGTCCGACCACGGTATGGCGTCGGTGCCGGAGGGTCACGTCATCGCTACCGAAGACATGGCGGATCCGGTAATCGCGCGCAACATCAGCGTGGGCCAGTCGGTCGGCTTCGAGCCCATGCCGGGCCAGCGCGCCGCGGCCGAACGCGTGCTGCTGGGGCGCCACACGCAGTACACGTGCTGGAAGAAGGGCGACCTGCCTGCCCGATGGCACTACGGCAGCAACCCACGCATCCCTGCCATCGTGTGCCAGATGGATGAGGGCTGGGATGCGCTGGCCCGTGCGACGATCGCCAAGCGTCCCCAGCAGGACCGTGGATCGCATGGCTATGACAACGCGTTGCCGTCGATGCGCGCGGTGTTCATTGCGCGTGGGCCGTCGTTCAAGCGGGGCGTGGTGATCGATGACTTCGACAATGTCGACCTGTACCCCCTGCTGGCGCGCCTGCTGCAGGTGCCGGCCGCGCCGAACGACGGTGATCCGCAGACGTTGCTGAAGACCTTGCGCTAGCGGGTGGGGTGCCGGCCGGGCTGCGCCCGGCGCCCGCAGAAGCGAGCAGCAACAGCAACAGCAACAGCAACGGCAATGGCAACAGCAACAGCAACGGCACCGGCTGCAGGGCCGTGGGTGGGTGGAGCGGGGTGAGTTGGCGGGGGACGGCAAGAGCCGCATCCCTGCGGGCCTCGTTTCGCGCCATCCATGGCGCTCAACGCCCCCGCCAACCCACCCCGCCCCACCTTCGACAGGTCCATGGTGGCCATGGGACCTGCGGGCATCGGTAGCGCCGACCCATGGTCGGCGAGCGCAGCGGGCTGTTGGCGGGAACATTCCGCCGACCATGGGTCGGCGCTACCGCAGATCTCGTTGAAACGTCTGGTGGAGGGAGCCCCTGAGTCAGGGGCGGCCGCGAAGCGGCGGGGTATGGGTGCTGGTGAGACGGGGCCCACGGTTTGCGAAGCAAAGCGTGGGAGCGGCAGCGCGAATGCGATGACGTGGACCCCGCCATGGATGGCGCGAAACGAGGCCCGCATGGATGCGGTTTTTGCCGTCCCCCGCACAGCCCCACCGCCCGGCCCATTCTCCTGCTGCGGCTGTCGAGCCACCCGCGAGGGGGTCCCGCCCGTTCGCACCGCGCAACAGCCTGTTGCCCATTCGGGGGATCCCCCGCCCCACATCGCATGCGATCCTGCGCCCCTGCCCCTGCCAGCGAGAACGCCCGTCATGACCACCATCATCGCCCCGCGCGTGCACGACATCGGCGGGCTGGAAGTCCGCCGCGCCGTACCCACCCTGCAGGCGCGCAGTGTCGGACCCTTCGTGTTCATCGATCAGATGGGCCCGGCCGTGCTTGATCCCGGCACCGGCATCGACGTGCGCCCGCATCCCCACATCGGTCTGGCCACCGTGACCTTCCTCTGGTCCGGTGCGATCGGCCACCGGGACAGCCTGGGCTCGGACCAGGTGATCCGTCCTGGCGATGTGAACTGGATGACCGCCGGCCGCGGCATTTCCCATTCCGAACGCACGCCGCCGCCGGAGCGCGAACACGGCCATCCGCTGCATGGCATGCAGACCTGGATCGCGCTGCCGAAGGGTTTCGAGGAAGTGGAGCCGGCGTTCCACCACCACGCCGCCGCGACGCTGCCCCAGCAACACCGCAATGGCGCGTGGCTTCGGGTGATCGCAGGCCGAGCCTACGGTGAGGAATCGCCGGTGAAGGTATTCGCCGATACCCTCAACGTCGCCATCGATCTGCAGCCGGATGCGGAGATCGATCTGGACACCGGTCACCGCGAGCGATCGCTCTACATCCTTGACGGCCAGGCGCAGTTGGATGGCGTGGACGTGCCTGCGCAGCACCTGATCCTGCCAGCTGACGGGGCGCGCGGACGGCTGCGCGCGAAAACGCCGGTCAAGGCCATGCTGATGGGCGGCGAGCCGCTGGATGGCCACCGCCATCTGTGGTGGAACTTTGTCTCCAGTTCGAAGGAGCGCATCGAGCAGGCCAAGCTCGATTGGGAAAACGGGCGCTTCGGCACCATTCCGGGCGACGATCAGGAGTTCATTCCCCTGCCCGCCTGATGGTTACCGATGTAACAGGGTTTGTGCGCTCGCTCACGTTCCGTTAAGGTCATCCCAACTCCCGCCAGCGTGGCTGGCAGGCAGGGTTGGCGTCCGGGGATGGGGGCCAGGTCGCAACGGCGACCGCGCCCGCCTGCCGCTGGCGGTGCCGTCGACTTGCTGCCTTGGGGATACCTATGAACCGCCTGACTACCGCCGCACTGCTGTGCCTGATGTCGCTCGCCATCAGTGCTTCAGCGCAGACCACGCCGCAGTGCCCGTCCTTGCCCACCAGCAGCAACCTGCAGTGGCAGGAGCAGGCCACAGGGGATTTCCTGGTGTGTCGTGCCACCACAGGGGACGGCCGCGAGGTGCTGAGCCTGATGCTGACCGGCAATGATCCGGGGCTTCGCTTGCCGCGCGCCCTGCGCCATGAAAAGGACAGCTTCGCCGGCGAAGAACTGTACTGGTACCAACCCGACCTGGGCGGGCAGGAGCCGCCGGGATTCGCTGACCGGCGGGTGAGCGTGGTCAAGATCGATAAGAACCGCTACGCGCAGATGGCCCTGTATCCCAGCAACAGCGAAGAGCGGGCCAGCCTGCAGCAGATGATCCGCGGCATGAACCTGACCCCGGCCGCCGTGGCAGACGGCCGCTGATCATGCAGGCCATGCCGGTGGGGCCGATGCAACGACCGGCCCCGCTTGCCGCATGCTCAGAAACGACCTTCCTGGAAATCGACGAATGCCTGCATCAGTTCCTGCCGCGTGTTCATCACGAACGGCCCATGGCGTGCGACCGGCTCGCGCAGCGGCCGGCCTGCGACCAGGATGAGGCGCGCATCGCGCGTGCCACCGACGAGGTGCAGCGCATCGCCGCCGCCCAGCACGGCCATCTCCTGGCTCGCCAGCGGACGCGCATCTTCGCCGAGGCCGATCACCGCATCGCCTTCGAACACGTAGGCGAACGCGTGATGGCCTTCGGGCAGCCGGTAGTCCCACGTCGCCCCGGCCTCAAGGCCGATATCCAGGTAAACCGGGTCGGTTGCCGGCTGCACGATCGGGCCCGCCGTCCCGTCGACCTCTCCTGCGATGACCTTGACCCGCACGCCCGCGGCCGGCGTCAGCTGGGGAATCGCCTCCGGCGCGAACTCCTGGTATTTCGGCGCGGTCATCTTGTCCCGCGCCGGCAGGTTCACCCACAGCTGGAAACCGCGCATGCGCCCACTTTCCTGTTCGGGCATCTCCGAATGGACCAGACCGCGGCCGGCCGTCATCCACTGGACGCTGCCCGGCGTCAGCAGGCCCTCGTTGCCGTGGTTGTCCTTATGCCGCATGCGGCCATCCAGCATGTAGGTGACCGTTTCGAACCCCCGATGCGGGTGGCTGGGAAAGCCGGCGATGTAGTCCTCGGCCTTCTCCGTCCCGAACTCGTCCAGCAGCAGGAACGGATCGAGGTCCGGCAGCGAAGAGCCGCCGATGACACGGGTCAGGCGCACGCCCGCCCCGTCAGACGTGGGCATGCCGCGGATCGTACGCAGAACGCGGACCGGTGCGTGGGTGCTCATGGGAACTCCAGTGAATGACTACGACAAAGATGGGCGCTGTCGCGATCAGGACCAAGCACGCCCCCCGCAACCCATTGTTCCAATGCTGGCGTGACACGCCTCGGTGTCCGCCGCCGACGGCACGTGACGTTGGACCGGGTGCGCCGAAATGGACCGCCGGGAGGCACTGGCGGGTTACGACCAAAGTACTAGCCCTGAAACACCCTGTCTGCATTGACCCTGCAAAGGCCAAAGCGGACCCTTACGACGTACCTCCGGGAGAGTTCACCTCATGAAAGGCTTCTCAAAGCTGGGCTGGGCACTGCTCGCATTGCTCGGCGCATTCTGTCTGGGCACCGTGGCGCTGCGCCGCGGTGAACCGATCAACGCCCTGTGGATCGTAGTGGCTGCGGTCTCCATCTACCTGATCGCCTACCGTTTCTACGGTCTGTTCGTCGCCAGCAAGGTGCTGCAGTTGGACCCGACGCGGGCCACGCCCGCCGTGCTGAACAACGATGGCCTGGACTACGTGCCGACCAACAAGCACGTGCTGTTCGGCCATCACTTTGCTGCCATTGCCGGTGCCGGTCCCCTGGTCGGCCCGGTGCTGGCCGCACAGATGGGCTACCTGCCCGGACTGCTGTGGCTGGTGGTCGGCGTGGTCCTGGCCGGCGCAGTGCAGGATTTCATGATCCTGGTGCTGTCCAGCCGCCGCAACGGCCGCTCGCTGGGTGACCTGGTGCGCGAAGAAATGGGGCCCGTTCCCGGCACCATCGCGCTGTTCGGTGCCTTCCTGATCATGATCATCATCCTCGCGGTGCTGGCGATGGTGGTGGTGAAGGCGCTGGCGGAAAGCCCGTGGGGCATGTTCACGGTCATCGCCACGATGCCCATCGCGCTTTTCATGGGCGTGTACATGCGCTACATCCGCCCCGGCAAGATCGGTGAGATCTCGGTGGTCGGGTTGATCCTGCTGCTCGGCTCGATCTGGTTCGGCGGTATCGTCGCCGCAGACCCGGTCTGGGGTCCCGCCTTCACCTTCACCGCCAAGCAGATCACCTGGATGTTGATCGGTTATGGCTTCGTGGCTTCGGTGCTGCCGGTCTGGCTGCTGCTGGCACCACGCGACTACCTGTCCACGTTCCTCAAGATCGGCACCATCATCGCCTTGGCCGTCGGCATCCTGATCGTCATGCCCGAGCTGAAAATGCCGGCGCTGACCCAGTTCGCCGCCAGCGGCGACGGTCCGGTATGGAAGGGCGGGATGTTCCCGTTCCTGTTCATCACCATCGCCTGTGGTGCGGTCTCCGGCTTCCATGCGCTGATCGCGTCGGGCACCACGCCCAAGCTGCTGGCCAATGAATCGCATGCGCGCTACATCGGTTACGGCGGCATGCTGATGGAATCGTTCGTTGCCGTGATGGCGCTGGTCGCCGCCTCGATCATCGAGCCGGGCATCTACTTCGCCATGAACAGTCCCGCCTCGGTGATCGGTGCCGATGCAGTTTCCGCCGCGCACTACATCACCACCAACTGGGGCTTCACCATCACCCCGGAGCAGCTGGAAGCCACGGCCGTTGCCATCGGCGAGCCGACCATCCTGCATCGCGCCGGTGGTGCACCGACGCTGGCGGTAGGCATCGCGATGATCCTGCACGAAGCGATCCCGAGTGCCGGCGACGCGATGATGGCGTTCTGGTACCACTTCGCCATCCTGTTCGAAGCACTGTTCATCCTGACCGCGGTCGATGCAGGTACCCGCGCCGGTCGCTTCATGCTGCAGGATCTGCTGGGGAACTTCATCCCGGCGCTGAAGAAGACCGAATCCTGGTCCGCCAACATCCTGGCGACGGCTGGCTGTGTCGCACTGTGGGGCTACCTGCTCTACTCCGGCGTGGTCGATCCCTTCGGTGGCATCCAGACCCTGTGGCCGCTGTTCGGTATCTCCAACCAGATGCTGGCAGGCATCGCGTTGATGCTCGGCACCGTGGTGCTGTTCAAGATGAAGCGTGACCGCTACGCCTGGGTCACTGCTGTGCCGGCGGTATGGCTGTTGATCTGCACCACGTATGCGGGGCTGATCAAGATCTTCGACAGCAACCCGGCGCAGGGCTTCCTGGCACAGGCTCACAAGTACCAGGACGCCATCGCCAGCGGCACCATCACCGCACCGGCCAAGACCGTCGGCCAGATGCAGCAGATCGTGGTCAATGCGTACGTCAATACGAGCCTGACGGTGCTGTTCCTGCTGGTGGTCTTCTCGATCCTGTTCTACGCGCTGAAGACCATCTTCATCGCACGCCGCACCCCGCAACGTACCGATCGCGAGACCGAGTACGTGAAGCTGCTGCCGCACCAGATGGCGGACCTGTAATGAGTACACAACTGGTACCGGTCGGTCAGCATCAGGCCCACCGCCGTCTCTGGCGGCGGCTGGTCCAGACCGCGCGGCTGTGCTGCGGGATCCCGGATTACGGCAACTACGTGCGGCACGTGTTGGAAAACCATCCGGACCGTACCCCGATGGACTACAAGACGTTTTTCCGCGAGCGACAGGAAGCGCGCTACGGCGGGCGCAATGGAGGCCGTTGCTGCTGAGTGATCGTCCAGGCGGCTGCGCGATGAGCGCAGTCGCCTGCGGGCGATCACTTACCCAGGGTGATGGGCGTCAGGTCCACAGTCGCGTTGGCGCCAGCACCCGGCCGGCTTTTGTACGCCTGGCCACGTTGCAGCAGCTAGAAACTGTCGACATAGTCGTGCTCATCAACGAACCAGGCGTCAGGCATTACCGTCAGCACCGCATCGGCGATCACGCTGACCAGACCTACGGACGGCTGGATCGGACCGATCGTGACCCCGACCACCTTGATGAGTGCCGAGAGCATCGTCACGAGCCGGCGCGAAGGCCGGCTCGCGCGCTGGACCTATGGTTTTCTGACGGCCGGCACTAGGCGCCGGCCATCGCCTTCAGGATCAGGCCGGTAACGTACGCCAGTCCGGTTCCCGTCGCATACCCCACCGTGCCCAACAGCACACCGACCGGCGCCAGGCTCGGGTGGAAGGCCGCGGCCACCACCGGTGCCGATGCGGCTGCGCCGATGTTGCCCATCGAGCCGACGCCGAAGAAGAACAGCGGCGCGCGCAACAGCTTCGCCACGATCCACAGCACCAGCACGTGGGTGGCCATCCAGATCAGGCCCAGCGCGAACAGCCACGGCCGATCAAGCAGCGACAGCAGATCCATCTGCATGCCGATGCAGGCGATCAGGAAGTACAGAAACACGGTACCCAGTTTCGACGCGCCGGCCGACTCCAGCCGCCTTGCGCGGGTGAAGCTGAGCGCCAGGCCGAGGCCAGTGGAGAACAACACGACCCAGACGAACTGGCTGTCCAGGCTGAACTGGCTGGACCAGCCCACGTTGGCCTTGAACCACGCGGCCAGCGGTGCCGCGATGGCGTGCGCCAGGCCGACGCCGCCGAGCGCTACGCCGACAATGACCATCAGATCGGTCAGCGTGGGGATGCGCGAGTTCTGCGCCTCGTAAGCGCTGATGCGGGCCTTCATCTCATCGATGGCCCGCGTATCCGCGCCATTGCGCGCATCGATCTGCTGCGAACGGTTGGCCAGGAACAGCAGGATCGCCATCCACAGGCTGGCGCAGGCCACGTCCACCACCGCGAACTGCCCGAACGTGGTGGCGTCGGTGCCGAAGATCTCGCGCATCGCCACCATGTTCGCGCCGCCGCCGATCCAGCTGCCGGCCAGTGCCGCCATGCCCGCCCAGGTATCACCAGCCACCGTTTCCGGATGGATCAGCTTCATCACCTGGAACGAAACGATCGCCCCCAGCATGATGCCTGCGGTGCCGGCACAGAACACCACCAGCAGTTTCGGCCCCAGCTTGGCGATGCCCTTCAGGTCGATGGACAGGGTGAGCAGGATGAGCGCGGCCGGCAGCAGCACGTCGCGCGCCACCGGGTTGTACAGCGCGGTGCCATGGCCGTCGATCAGCCCGGCCGTGTTGTAGATGGCCGGGATGAAGTAGCACAGCAGCAACGCCGGCACCCAGGCGAAGATCTTTTTCAGCAGTGGCGTGGGACCACTGGCAGCCCAGAAGATCAGGGCGAGCGTGGCAGCGATGAGTCCCAGGCCGACGATGTCGCTGGAAATCAGGGCAGTTGCAGGTTCGGTCGGCATGGCGTCCTCTGTCGATCGAAAATGGTGGGCGAAAAAAATGCCGCAGGACGCGGCACCCTTCGAGCTTAACATCGCCATCACCACCGCGCTTGAAAAGAGCCGCTGCCGAGCGTGCCGACTTCAGCCGGCACGCACTCTACCCAGGGAAAGGTACGCCCGACGCGCTGACATCCAGTGTCGCCCGCGTGCCGCGTGGCTGCACCGGGTCGAACCGCAAGGTCCAGCCCAGGTGCTCGCACAGCCGTGCCACCAGCTCCAGGCCGATGCCGCCGTGTTCGTTGCGGAGCCCGCGCGCCATCCGTGCATGGATGGCCGCGATCTCCTCCGGGCTCATGCCGTGTCCCGGATCGCGCAGGGTCAGCACGCCGGCGGACGAAAGATCGAGCTGGATCGCGCCGCGACCGCTGTTCTCGATCGCGTTGCGCAGCAGGTTGCCGATCGCCGCCTGCACGACGGCCAGCGGCGCCACGATATCCACCGGCGCGGCGCGCAGGGCCACGGTCAGGTCCTTGTCTCCCAGCAGGTGGCGATGGTCTTCGATGATCTGCGGCAGCAACTGGTCCAGGGCGACGCGCTCGGCACGCGCGGCAAGTCGGGCCGGGTCGCGGGCCAGCACCAGCAGCAGTTCGATCAGTTCTTCAACGTCCGCCGCCGTGCGCTGTACGCGCAGCATCTGCTGGCGTGCACGCTCCGGCAGCCCCGGTTGTTCCAACGCCAGTTCGGCCGCACCGGTGATCACCGCTACCGGCGTGCGCAGCTCATGGCTGGCCGTGCTGATGAACACCCGCTCGCGCTCGACGAACTGCTCGTTGCGCGCCAGGTAGTCGTTGAGCGCATTGGCAATGGTATGCAGCTCGGCGCTGCCACGTGCATCCACCTGGATATGCTGGCCCGGCGCGCCGGGCTTCAACGCGGCAATGTCACGCGCCAACAGGCTCAACGGACGCACTACCCGCTGCATGCCCAGCCGCGCCATCACCACGGTCACGATCACCATCACCAGGCCAGCCAGCAGCACCCAGCGGGTAGCGAACTGCTCCAGCGCCTCGAAATCCGAAATATCCAACGCCAACGCCACGCGCCCCATCGTCTGGGTCTGCCGCACCATCACCGCCGCCTGCCGCTCCCCGATGGGCACGCCATCGTGCAGCCCGGGATGGAGATCACGCACGCTGGCCGGCGTTCCCGGCTGGTCCAGCCGGAACAGACTGAGCGTGTCCGAATCCTGCCAGCGGTACTGCGGGTCGCGCGCACTGTGCGCGAGAATGCTGTCCAGCTCGGAGTTCAACAGCGCCCGCCAGGCCGCATGTTCGGCGTGCTCATGCACGTTGTTGCCAACCCCGAACACGGCCAGTGAGATCAAGGCCAGGTAGGTCAGCAGCCATCCCAGTACCCGCCGGTACAACGGAGCAGGCCTAGCCGCCATCGGTGGCCTCCGCGTCCTGCGCGGCCAGGCGGTAGCCGACGCGCGGCAGCGTGTGCAGCAGCTTGCGCGCGAAGGGGCCGTCCACGCTGCGACGCAGTTCGTAGACATGCGAGCGCAGCAGGTCACCGTCAGGCGGCTCGTCGCCCCACAGGGCGAACTCCAGCTGCTGGCGCGTCACCGCTGCGGGGCTTGCGCGCATCAGCACCTCCAGTAACTTGCGGCAGGCGGGGTAGAGGTGCAGCGTCTGGCCCGCGCGCTGGGCTTCCAGCGTTGCCAGGTCAAGCACCAGATCGCCCACCTGCAGCCGTTTGCGCGGATTACGGCCCTGCGCGCGCACTCGCAGTGCATCCAGACGGACCTCCAGCTCGGGCAGTGCGAACGGCTTGGTCAGGTAGTCGTCCGCCCCCGCCCGGAACCCGGCGATCTTGTCAGGCAGGTCGTCGCGTGCGGTGAGCATGATGACCGGCACTTCAGAGGCGTGGTCCGACCGCAAGCGGCGCAGCACTTCAGGCCCTTCCATGCGCGGCAGCATCCAGTCCAGGATCACCACGTCATAGGTCTGCGTGGTCGCCAGGTGCAGCCCGGTGATGCCGTCCGGCGCGACGTCCAGCACGTGCCCGCGCGATTCGAAGTAGTCGAACAGGTTGGCGACCAGTTGCCGGTTGTCCTCGATCACCAGAAGCCGCATGCGCTTTCCCACCCTGTGTGTGGCTGCATGGTACCGCTGCCCGTGTCGGAATCACGTCCCCCCGCCCTCGCCGCCAGCACGGATGCCACTTGCGGCAACCCGCCGCGCCCACTAGCCTTCGGCGGTCGTTCATCACCCAAGGATCGCCCGTGAAACACCGTCATCTCCTGCTGGCCTCGGCGATCGCCGCCGCCACGTTGTCGCTGGCCGCCTGCAAGAAGGAACCTTCGCCGGAAGCCGACACCGCGACGACCACGGCACCGGCCGGCGAAACCGCTGACCAGTTCGTGGCCCGGATCAATGCGGAGTACAAGGCTGCGTACCCGGAGATGACCTCGGCACAGTGGCTGTCTTCCACCTACATCAACAGCGATTCCGAGCGTGTGGCGGCCAAGGCCAACGAACGCTCGCTGACCCAGCTCAACAGCTGGATCGAACAGGCCGCGAAGTTCGAGGGGCAGCCGATGTCCGACGACAGCAAGCGCGCCCTGCACCTGCTCAAGCTGATGTCGTCGATGCCGGCCCCGCGCGACCCGGCCAAGCTGGCCCAGCTGACCCAGATCGCCACACGCATGGAAGGCAGCTACGGTGCAGGCAAGTACTGCACCGATGCCAACGATCCCACTTCCTGCCGCCAACTGGGCGATCTGGAGCAGGTGCTGTCCAGCAGCCGTGACTACGACCAGCAGCTGGATGCCTGGCAGGGCTGGCACGGCACCACCAAAGACATGCGCGGTGATTACCAGCAGTTCGTGAGCCTGGTCAACGAAGGCGCCAAGGGCCTGGGTTTCGCTGATGCCGGACAGATGTGGCGCAGCGGTTACGACATGCCGCCGGAGCAGATCGGTCCGGAGACCGACCGGTTGTGGGAACAGGTCAAGCCGATGTACGAGCAGTTGCACTGCTACGCGCGCGGCAAGCTGGACGCCACCTACGGCAAGGACAAGGCCGAAGTGGGCAATGGCCTGATCGCTGCCCATCTGACCGGCAACATGTGGCAGCAGGACTGGTCCAACCTGTGGGACCAGCTGCAGCCGTACCCGGGTGCGGGCAGCCTGGACATCACGGCTGCGCTGGAAAAGCAGTATCAGGGCAACCTGAGCGGCGCACTGGCCAAGGCAGGCAGCAACGCCAACGTGGAAGGCCTGTACAAGGCGCAGCGTGAGGCCGAACTGCGCACTGCGCGGCAGATGACCGAACGCGCCCAGGATTTCTACGTGTCACTGGGCATGCCGTCGTTGCCGAAGTCCTATTGGGACAAGACCCAGTTCATCAAACCGCAGGACCGCGACGTGGTGTGCCATGCCAGCGCGTGGGACATGAACATGGAAGGCGATGTGCGCACCAAGATGTGCATCAAGCCCAACGAAGAGAACTTCACCACGATCTACCACGAGCTGGGCCACATCTATTACGACCTGGCCTACAACCCGCTGCCGCCGCTGTTCCAGGGCGGTGCGAACGACGGCTTCCATGAAGCAATCGGCGACACCATCGTGCTTGCGATGACGCCCAAGTACCTCAATTCGATCGGTCTGGTGGACAAGCCGGAAGAAAGCCGCGAAGCGGTGATCAACAACCAGATGCGGATGGCACTGTCCGGCGTGGCCTTCCTGCCCTTCGGCCTGATGATCGACCGCTGGCGCTGGGGCGTGTTCGACGGCTCGATCACCCCGGACAATTACAACAAGGCCTGGTGGGACCTGAAGGCGCGTTACCAGGGCGTGGCACCGGCCACCACGCGCGGCGAGGAGTTCTTCGATCCGGGCGCGAAGTACCACGTGCCGGGCAATACGCCTTATACGCGCTACTTCCTGGCCCGCATCCTGCAGTTCCAGTTCTACAAGGGCCTGTGCGATGCCTCCGGCTACAAGGGCCCGCTGCATGAGTGCAGCTTCTACGGCAACAAGGAAGCGGGGCAGAAGTTCTGGGCCATGCTGAGCAAGGGTGCCAGCCAGCCGTGGCAGGCCACCCTGAAGGAACTCACCGGTGGTGAAAAGCTGGATGCCGGCCCGATGATCGAGTACTTCAGCCCGGTCAACGCGTGGCTGAAGGAGCAGAACCAGGGCCAGGTGTGCGGTTGGCAGGCCAGTGCCGCGGCGCCTGCTGCACCGGCAGCGCCGGCAGCGCCGGCAGCACCGGTAGCGCCCGCACAGCGCTGACCGCGCCCCGTGATCCGGTAGCGCCGCGCCCTGCTCGGCGCTACCTTCGGACTTCATGCGACGCCGGGCATCGCCCGGCGCCGTCACGGCTGATCAGTTGGCCTTGCCTGCTGTCATCTTCGCGGCAAGCGCATCCTTGAACTCATCGAAACTGACCCCTTGCGCATTGGCCTCCGCCTGCGCGGCGTCACGCAGCGCATCGGAATACACCAGGCGCACCGGCGTGCCATTGCGCTCGTGCAGTTCACCCGCCTGCATGATCAGGGACAGCACCTGGGCAGCACTCTCGCTCTGGCCGGCAATGCGACCGTCCATGCCCAGCACCCATTCGCCATCGCGGCGGACAATGCCGGCCAGCAGCGTCCGCTGCTGATCGCGCAGTTCGGCGTGCGGCTCGACGGGCGAGGCGTTGGCAGCGTCCCGGTTGGCGGTCTGGGTTTCGCGGCGCCGGCGGATATCGCGGCGCAGTTTGGAAGTGGTCGACATCAGGGGCTTACAGTCATCCGGGTGCGCAAGGATACCCCAGCGGCGTCCCGCGTCGGCTTCACCCCCACGGCCCGCGCACGGCGCAGCAGCTCTGCCGGCTGGCGCTCAGCGTGCATGGGCGTGCGGGTTGCGCCGAGCCCAGGCGCTTTCCCAGTACCACACCGACGCCCCGAGCACGAAGAAACCGGCGTAGCCAAAGGCGAGATGCACCGGGTTGCTGCTCAGCAGGGGCGACAGGACGCCCGCGACGAAGGTATTGATCATCATCTGGATGAACATCTGCATCGAGGAGGCGAGTCCTCGCTGGTGCGGGTACAGATCCAGCACGCCCAGCGCCAGGATCGGGAAGATCATCGCCAGTCCGGTGCCCCCCATGAATATTGGAACGACTGCCCAGGGCAAGGCGATTTCTGGCACCGACAGCACGTAGCCGATGTTGATCACCGCCGACAATCCACACAGACCGAAGCCAATGCCGATCTGCCGCTGTGGAAGCACACGTCCGGCCATCTGCCCGGACAGGAACGCCCCCAGCGTCATCCCTCCGATGGTCGGCACGAACAGCCAGGCAAAACCGCCCTCACCCAGTTTCAGGTGCTGCATGACGAACACCGGGGCCGAGGAGATGTACAGGAACACGCTGGAAAAGTTCAGCGCACTGGCCAGCGCAAGGCGCAACAGGCGTGGGTTGGAGCCCATCCGCAGGTAGTCGCGCAGCAATCCGCGCGGCGACAGCGACGTACGTGCTTCGACCGGATGTGTCTCGGGCAGGAACCGCGCCGTGGCCACCAGCAACAGCAACGAAAACACCACCAGGAACCAGAAGATCAGCGGCCAACCGGCGCCACTGAGCAGGATCCAGCCGCCGATGATCGGCGCGATCGCGGGGGCGATGCCGAAGATCATCGAGACCTGACTCATCAGCCGCTGGGCATCATGGCCGTGGTACAGATCGCGGATCACCGCACGGCCGACGATCATGCCCACGCCCGCTGACAGGCCCTGCAGCGCGCGGAACACCAGCAGCGTGGTCAGATCGGTTGACAGCGCGCAGCCTACCGAGGCGCCGACAAAGATCACCAGCCCCCCCAGGATTACCCGCTTGCGACCCAGCGCATCCGAAAGCGGCCCGTGGGCCAAGCTCATCAGCCCGTAGAACAGCAGGTACACGCTGATGGTCTGCTGCACCGCGACCTCGTCCACGCCCAAGCGCTGCGCCAGTTGCGGAAAGGCAGGAAAGATCGTGTCGATCGAGAACGGACCAAACATCGCCAGACCTGCGAGCAGCAGAGCCAGACGGCGGGTCGAGGGCGAGGCGGCAGTCATGGAGGTGTCCGGAGGAGCCGCGCAGGCCATGCGCGGCAGGCGCCAGCCCGTGTCCGGAAAAGACAGGAAGGCGGCGCCGGATGAATACGAGTGGTGCGTCATGATAGGCCGTACCGGTCCCCTTTACCATTCGGTCCGATCGGAAAACGTCTGGTCCCTGACCCCATTCAGCCGCGCATGCAGCAGGGCCGACCGCTATAATCAACGGGCAACAAGGTGGGAGAAGCAGGACACCGCTGCCGAAGGCGCAAACGCCCGTAATCGCTCAGGCTCGTGACCACCCGCATCAAAACTCTGGAGAGACCGGTTCGATCCGGCGCCGAAGGGGCACGAAGCCGCGCACATGCGCGCTTCCAAACTCTCAGGCAAAAGGACAGAGGGGCGCCCCGCAGGCTGCCGAATGGCGGCCTGCCCACGTGCGTGCCCTTTCCCGACGGATCCTTCGCCATGCCCCAGAACACCCCTTCGCTGCGCGAGCTCGAACACCACAACGCGTTCGTCGAACGCCATATCGGCCCCAACGATGCCGAAATCGCGCAGATGCTCGGCGTGGTCGGCCACGTCTCGCTGGATGCGCTGACCGACGCCATCGTGCCTGCGCGCATCAAGTCGCCGGCACCGCTGGCGTTGCCCGAATCGGTGACCGAAGTCGAGGCGCTGGCGAAGATCCGTGCAATCGCTGACCAGAACACGGTGCTGCGCAGCTTCATCGGCCAAGGCTATTACGGTACCCACACGCCGAACGTCATCCTGCGCAACATCCTGGAGAACCCCGCGTGGTACACGGCCTACACGCCGTACCAGGCCGAGATCTCGCAGGGCCGCATGGAAGCGTTGATCAACTTCCAGACGCTGTGCGCGGACTTGACCGGCATGGAAATCGCCAATGCCTCGCTGCTGGACGAAGCCACGGCGGCCGCCGAAGCGATGACCCTGGCAAAGCGTTCGGCGAAGTCGAAGTCGGACACCTTCTTCGTGCACGATGCGGTGCATCCGCAGACGCTGGAACTGCTGCGCACCCGCGCCGAGCCGCTGGGCATCGTACTGCGCGTGGGCACCCCGGCCGAAGCACTGGAAGCGGAAGCGTTCGGCCTGCTGCTGCAGTACCCGGACACCTTCGGCCAGGTCGGCGACTACAAGGCGCTGGTAGATGCCGTGCATGCGCGCGGCGGCCTGGTGGCCGTGGCCACCGACCTGCTCGCACTGACCCTGCTGGTGGCACCGGGCGAATGGGGCGCGGACATCGTGGTCGGCAACAGCCAGCGTTTCGGCGTGCCGTTCGGTTTCGGTGGCCCGCATGCCGCCTTCATGGCCTGCCGTGATGCCTACAAGCGCTCGATGCCCGGCCGCCTGATCGGCGTATCGATCGATGCGCAGGGCAACCCGGCCTACCGCCTGACCCTGCAGACCCGCGAGCAGCACATCCGCCGCGAGAAGGCCACCTCCAACATCTGTACCGCGCAGGTACTGCTGGCGGTGATGGCGTCGATGTATGCGGTGTACCACGGCCCGGAAGGCCTGACCCGCATTGCCCGCCGCACCCATCGCCTGGCGGCGATCCTGGCGGCTGCCCTGCGCAGCAACGCGGTGGCCGTTGGCGATACGTTCTTCGACACGCTGCATGTCACCGGCATCGACGCCGACGCCGTGCATGCCAAGGCCCGCGCAGCCGGCTACAACCTGCGCGCGATCGACAGCAGTTCTGTGGGCATCAGTCTGGATGAAACCGCCACCCGCGAAGACATCGTCGCGCTGGCCCAGGTATTCGGTGCACACGCGGATGTGGAAGCACTCGATGCGCGCACGGCCGATGCCATTCCGGCCGGCCTGGTGCGCAGCAGCGCATTCCTGACCCACCCGGTCTTCAATACCCACCACAGCGAACACGAACTGCTGCGTTACCTGCGCTCGTTGGCCGACAAGGATCTGGCGATGGATCGCACGATGATCCCGCTGGGTTCGTGCACGATGAAGCTCAATGCCACCGCCGAAATGATTCCGGTCACCTGGCCGGAGTTCGGCAACATCCATCCGCTGGTTCCGGCGGAACAGGCCGTTGGCTACAAGTCACTCATCGAGGGCCTTGAAGCGATGCTGGTGGAATGCACCGGTTACGACGCTGTGAGCCTGCAGCCCAACTCCGGCGCGCAGGGCGAATATGCCGGCCTGTTGGCCATCCGTGCTTACCACCGCTCGCGCGGCGACGATCACCGCGATATCTGCCTCATTCCCGACTCCGCTCACGGCACCAACCCGGCCTCGGCGCAGATGTGCGGGATGAAGGTCGTGGTCACCAAGACAGACGCCAACGGCAATGTCGACGTCGATGACATCCGCCGCAACGCAGAAAAGTACAGCGACCGACTCGCCGCGCTGATGGTCACCTACCCGTCCACGCACGGCGTGTTCGAGGAAGAGATCGTCGACATCTGCGAGATCATCCACCAGCACGGTGGCCAGGTGTACACCGATGGCGCCAACATGAATGCCTTGGTCGGCGTGGCCAAGCCCGGCAAGTGGGGCTCGGACGTTTCCCACTTGAACCTGCACAAGACCTTCTGCATCCCGCACGGCGGCGGTGGTCCCGGCGTGGGACCGTGTGCGGTCAAATCCCACCTGGCCCCGTTCCTGCCGCGCGCGCTTGGTGGCGACGGGGATGTCGGGATGGTCTCGGCCGCCACGTTCGGCAGCGCCTCGATCCTGCCGATCAGCTGGATGTACATCACGCTGATGGGGACCGAGGGTCTGCGCAAGGCCACGCAGGTCGCGCTGCTCAATGCCAATTACATTGCAAAGCGGCTGGCCCCGCACTTCAAGACCCTGTACACCGGCCGCAATGGGCTGGTCGCGCACGAGTGCATCCTGGATATCCGTCCGCTGGAAAAGACCAGCGGCATCGGCGCAGAGGACATCGCCAAGCGGCTGATCGACTTCGGCTTCCACGCCCCCACCCTCAGCTTCCCGGTGGCCGGCACGTTGATGGTCGAGCCTACCGAGAGCGAATCCCAGCATGAGCTGGACCGCTTCATCGACGCGATGATCCAGATCCGCGAAGAGATCGCGGCGATCGAAGATGGTCGTCTGGAGCGCGAAGACAACCCTTTGAAGAACGCACCGCACACCGCCACCGCCGTGACGGCCAGCGAATGGACCCACGCTTATCCGCGCGAGCTCGCGGCGTTCCCGCTGGACAGCCTGCGGCAGTCCAAGTACTGGCCGCCCGTGGCCCGCGTGGACAACGTCTATGGCGACAAGAACGTGATGTGCGCCTGCATCCCGGTGGATGCGTACAAGGACGACGAAGTCGACGCCTGACGCCATCAGCACGATCTGACCGGTTCAATGCATCACGGCCCGCGCAAGCGGGCCGTTTTTTTTGTGCCCAAGCAACAATATCCAGGACGCCACGCCGCGTGTCGTGTCGTGTCGTATTTGACATGGCCAACAACGACTACTCCGTGACTCCCTACACCGCTCTGCGCGACATCACGTTCGCGATTGACGCCGCGTCGCATTCAACAACCACCCACCGCTCATCGAAAACGGAACTGTGTCGCAGACGTAAGAAACGCGGATTTTTATGCTGGGCGCGTCACATTCCAACGCTCCTGTCGCGATGGTATCGACGCACGATGACTCCACGTTCTGACGCCGGCCAGCCAGAGCGGATCCCGGATCGCGAACGGGATCGACACCGCCGCCCATTCTGGTCGGCGAAACCTGTCAAACGGAGAATCATCATGAACCATCTGAAGACCCTCGTCGCCGCCGCTGCCCTCGCCTTCACCTTCGCCATTCCCGCTGCAAATGCGCAGCCTGCACAGGACCGTGGCGTGGCGGATTGCGCCGTGAAGCTGGCCACGTGCCTTGCGACGGGTGGCGGTGCAATGAGCTGCGCCATCGAGTTCGTGCAGTGCCTGACCTCAGGCGATGCCTCGACTTCAATCGTCGATCGCCGCGAGCACTGAGGCCCAAGAGCACGGGCGCGAATGCTCCCGTGCTCTCTTCAGCAACGCGGCCCCCATCCGACCCACTTCAAACGGGATCTGACATGTCCGTCATAAGAAGCGCCGCTCTGGCTGTCGCCATGACCTTTGCCGTATCGCTACCTGCACTGGCCCAGTCTGCTGAGCCACGTGCTGGCTCGATCGATTGCGCCAAGGCGTTCTTCCAATGCTATTACGTCACAGGACGCGACCTCATCAGCTGCACGCTTGAACTGCGCAAATGCCTTGCCAGGGGCAGCCCTGTCGCGCTCCCGGTTTCACGAGACCCCTAAGTCCCTTGAGGCGATGCTCAACCAAGAGGAAAATCCATGAACATCCAAGTTCTCGCCAGCACTTTGTTGCTGGTTAGCGCCATCACCGTTCCCAACGCTCAAGCACAGGTCCTTCCAACCGGAAATCCGCTGACCTGCGGCGCCAAGTTCGTAGAATGCGTCGCAGCCACGGGCAACTGGCTGATCTGCGGGGTTGCTTACAAACGGTGTATCGACACGCCCGACACAAGGGCGGTCGCGACCCGACCGCAGGCGGATTGAGCGTCCCCACAGGCGCGACCGGTGCACCGATCGCGCCGACGCGGATTGCAGAATGGTTGCTGCGTCGAGATCAGCGACGTCCGGCCCGGATGCGTCGGGCAAGCGCACTGCAGCTGGCAATGAAGGCAGTCAGCACCACCATGGACAGGAATTGCAGGCGCGTCTGTTCGCCATACAACAGCAAAGCGAAGATCAGTGCCAGGATCGCCAACGCCAGCCCCGTCAACCACGGGAAGGCCGCCATGCGGAACGGCAATGACAGCCCCGCCCGATCCGCACGTCGACGCAGCACCAGCTGCGATGCCAGCGAAATCGTCCACACCAGCAGGCAGGTCGATCCGACGATGTTCAACAGCACCGGCAGCACTCTGGTCGGGAACAACAGCTCCATGACCGTAGCGGCGAAGCCGAACAGGACGCTGGCAAGCACAGCGAGTATCGGCACCTGGCGGCGGTCTGCACGCCCCAGCGCGGCGGGCGCTTCACGGCGCTGCGCCAGCGAGAAGATCATCCGCGATGCCCCGTACAGATTGGCATTGAGCGCTGACAGCAGGGCGATCACCGCGACCAGGGTGATGGCGGTACCGGCGCCCGGAATATTGGCCGCTTCCAACACGGCGGCAAACGGCGACTTCAACGCCTCGCTGGTCCACGGCACCACCGCGATGATGACGCTCAGCGAGCCGATGTAGAACACCAGGATCCGCCACGCCACCGTACGGATGGCGCGCGCGATGCTGCGCTCGGGGTCTTCGGTCTCGGCCGCAGCCACCGCTACGATCTCGGTCCCGCCGAAGGCGAAGATCACCACGAGCAATGCCGCACCCACACCCGCCAGACCGGTAGGCGCGAACCCGCCATTGGCGGTGAAGTTGGACAGGCCCGGCGAGGCCGCGTTCGGCAGCCAGCCCAGCAGCAGGGCCGCACCGATGGCGATGAAGCCGAGGATCGCGGCCACCTTGAGGATCGCGAACCAGAACTCGAACTCGCCGAAGTTCTTCACGCCCAGCAGGTTGATCGCGGTGAAGAACACCATGAAGGCAAGGGCTGCCATCGGTACGGAGAGACCGGGCCATACCGTTGCCAGCAGACCGGCCGCGCCTACCGCTTCGGCCGCGATCACGATCACCAGCTGGACCCACCACAGCCAGCCCACCGTGGCGCCCGCGGTCACACCCAGCGCATCGGTGGCATACACCGAAAACGCGCCGCTGGTCGGCTTGTTCGCCGCCATCTCGCCCAGCGCGTTCATCACGATGATCACCAGCGCGCCGGCGACCAGATACGACAACAGCACGGCCGGGCCTGCCAGCTGCACGCCGACCCCGGAGCCGAGGAACAGGCCCGCGCCGATGGCGCTGCCCAGTCCCATCATGATCAGTTGGCGGGGCTTGAGCGCATGGCCAAGGCGCGTGGTGGTCGAGGCTGTGGAAGCGGGGGTCGGGTTGTCAGGCATCGAAGGGCACGTGTGCGGCAACAAGGCCGTCACATTACCCTGTCCAGCGCGCGGACGGGATAGGCCGGATGGCCTGCCTGCTCAGCCGCCGGCCAGTTCGGCGATCCGGGCCCGATAGGCACGCGGCGAGACACCCGTTTCGGCCTTGAACTTGCGGGTGAAGGCGCTTTGGTCACTGAAGCCACAGGCTTGGCCGATACTGGCGATGCTGTCATTTCCATGCAGCAGGTGCATGGCCATCTGGATCCGCAGCCGGGTCAGCACCTGCTGCGGCGTCATCTGGAAGACCTTGCGGAAGCTGCGCTCCAGCTTGGACAACGAGAACCCGGTGATGTCCAGAAGCGTCTGCATGCGCACGTTTTCAGCGTAGTGCGCGTTGAGATGGGCCAGTGCCAGGCGCAGGTGCTCGTACTGCGCTCCCAGGCTGTGCTTCTGCCCCAGATCGCGGGAAATGCCGATCAGGCCCTGGATGCGCCCGTCCACCACCAGGGGCCGCTTGCAGGTCAGGCACCAACCCGGCTCGCGGTTGGCGAACAGATGCAGTTCCATCAGGTTTTCGATCACCGCCCCGCCCAGCACCCGGGTGTCCTGGTCGGCGTAGTCCGCGCTCAGGCCTGTCGGGTAGATTTCCGCCGCGGTGCGGCCGATGACCTCCTTGCGCGACTTCAATCCCAGCCGCCGCAGCATGGTCTGGTTGATGTGCGTATAACGCCCGTCGCAGTCCTTCATGAAGAAGAGCACATCGGGAATGGCGTCAAAGAGGGCTTCGATTTCGGCGGGTTCAACACGCATGCGCACAGCATAACCGAGCCCCATTTTCCCTGCGCGTTCACCCGCACGGGACCGTGGATTAACACCCGTCGGGCCATGGTCGAAGGGAAAAAGCCCCGCCCACCCTCCAGGAGACCTCCCATGGCCGCCAGCAAGCCATCCGGCAAGCGCGCATCCGCCTCGACCGCCCCATCCGAAGACGCCCCCCGTGAAGAGCGCGGTACCGGTGATGAGCTGCACCAGCTGGCAGGCGGCTCGCATCCAGTGCTGACCAGCAACCAGGGCATTCCCATCGCGGACAACCAGAACTCGCTGCGCCAAGGCCCGCGGGGCCCGACCTTGCTGGAAGATTTCCTGCTGCGCGAGAAGATCACCCACTTCGATCATGAGCGCATCCCGGAGCGCATCGTCCATGCGCGCGGTAGCGCCGCCCACGGGTACTTCGAGCTGACCCGTTCCTTGGACAAGTTCACCCGCGCCAAGATCCTGACCGAAGTCGGCGTGAAGACGCCGGTGTTCACGCGCTTCTCCACGGTGGCCGGCGGCGCCGGGTCGGTCGATACGCCGCGTGACGTGCGCGGATTCGCGGTCAAGTTCTACACCACCGAAGGCAACTGGGACCTGGTGGGCAACAACATCCCGGTATTCTTCATCCAGGATGCGCTGAAGTTCCCCGACCTGATCCACGCGGTGAAGATGGAGCCGGACCGTGCCTTTCCGCAGGCGGCCAGCGCCCACGACACGTTCTGGGACTTCGTTTCGCTGATGCCCGAATCCATGCACATGATCATGTGGGCGATGAGCGACCGCACCATTCCGCGTTCGCTGCGGATGATCGAAGGGTTCGGCATCCACAGCTTCCGCCTGCTCGACGAGGCCGGCAACTCCACGTTCGTGAAGTTCCACTGGCGCCCCAAACTCGGCCTGCAGTCGACGGTATGGGACGAAGCGCTGAAGCTGCAGGGCGCTGACAATGACTTCCAGCGCCGCGATCTGTTCGAAGCGATCCAGCGTGGCGACTTCCCAGAATGGGAACTGGCCGTTCAGCTGTTCACTGAAGAAGAGGCCGATGCGTTCCCGTTCGACCATCTGGATTCCACCAAGATCATTCCCGAGTCGCTGGTGCCGTTGCAGGTGATCGGGCGCATGGTGCTGGATCGCTGGCCGGACAACTTCTTCGCCGAAACCGAGCAGGTGGCTTACTGCCCGGCGAACGTGCCGCCTGGCATCGATTTCAGCAACGACCCGCTGCTGCAGGGCCGTCTGTTCTCGTATCTGGATACCCAGCTGATTCGCCTGGGCGGGCCGAACTTCCACCAGATCCCGGTCAATGCGCCGAAATGCCCCTTCGCCAACCACCAGCGCGATGGCCACATGCAGATGCAGATTCCCAAAGGCCGCGTCGCCTACGATCCGAGCTCGCTGGAAGGCGACAGCCCGCGGCAGACCCCGGCTGGCTTCCGTAGCCATGCAACGCCCGATGACGGGCGCAAGGGCCGGACCCGCGCGGACAGCTTTGCCGACCACTACAGCCAGGCCCGCATGTTCTTCCGCAGTCTGGAAAAACCGGAGCAGGCACATCTCGCCTCCGCGCTGGTCTTCGAGCTGTCCAAGGTGGAGACCGGCTACATCCGCGAGCGCGTCGTCAGCCACGTGCTGAACATCGATGAGTCGCTGGCCAAGCGCGTTGCCGATGGGCTGGGCATGGACGACCTGCCCGACGCCGCCCCCACCGCCATTCCGGCGCAGGACATGCCGAAGGCACCGGAAGTGCGCACCATCGGTCGCGGCAAGGAGAGCCTGCAGGGCCGCTGCATCGGCATCCTGTTCGATCAGGGATCCGATGCGGGCACCATTGCCGCGCTCCGGAAGGCGGCACAGAAGGCCGGCGCCGACGTGAAACTGGTAGCGCCGAAAGTCGGCGGCGGGGTGCTCAGCGATGGCAAGCGCCAAGCGGCCGATGGACAGCTCGCCGGTACGCCATCGGTCGTGTTCGATGCGGTAGCGGTCGTGCTGACGGCCGATGCAGGCCGGGCGTTGTCGAAGGAATCGGCTGCCATCGATTTCGTCAGCAATGCCTGGGGCCACCTGAAAGCAATTGCGAGCGACGAAGGTGGCACCGCGCTGTTGAAGGCGGCCCGCGTGGGCACTGATCCGGGCATCGTCAATGCAGCAGACGCGGAGGCGTTCGTCGCCGCTGCATCCACCCGCCAGTGGGCGCGCGAGCCCAAGCTGCGGCTGCTGGCCTGACCCCCTCAGAGCAGCACGATCCAGGCCCCGCCGTTCATCGGATGACGGCGTGACCCGATTGCGGATTCGAGACCTGCGTTGACTCGACGGCGGTGGCAGCGATGCCACCGCCGTTTCAGCGTCTGGCAGACAAGCGCATCGGTGTACTCAGGGATGCCTCATGGTTTTCACGGCGGCTGCGCATGCATAACGGGCATGGTGGGCGTATTCGATGAAGGAAAACATCCATGATGCCCAAGCGCCTCCGCCTCACCTGCCTGCTCGCCGCCTGCATGGGCCTGACCGCCGCGCCGTTCGCCATGGCCCAGGCGCCCGCCGGAGCCGCCCCCTCCCAAGCGCCGGCCAGCGAACCGGTGAACATCGAGCCACGCTCGCCGCTGCACGCGCAGGTGCTGCTGGACCGCGCCAACTTCTCGCCCGGTCAGATCGATGGCGAGGTCGGATCCAACCAGCGTCGCGCAGCGTCGGGTTTCCAGGCCGCCCATGGGCTGAAGGTCACCGGTGAGCTGGACGATGAAACGTGGACGGCCCTGCAGGCCGACAGCACCAACATGCTCACGCGCTACACGCTGACCGCAGAAGATGTGGCCGGGCCGTTCCAGCCCACCCCGAAGGGCCCTGCCGCACAGGCGGAATTGAAGGCCCTGGGCTTCGGCACGGTGGAAGAGGCACTGGGTGAGCGCTTCCACGCATCGCCGGCGCTGCTGAAAGCGCTCAACCCCGGCATCAACCTCGGCCAGGCGGGCGCCACGATCCAGGTACCGAATATCGGCAGCGGCGCGCTGCCCAAGGCAGCGAAGGTACTGATCGACAAATCGGACTCCACCCTGCAGTTGCTTGACGACCAAGGGAAGGTACTGGCGCAGGTTCCGGTGTCTTCCGGCAGCCAGCACGATCCGCTGCCGATCGGTGAATGGAAGATTCTTGGCGTAGCGCGTGACCCCACCTTCCACTACAACCCGAAGCTGTTCTGGGACGCAAAAAAGGGCGATACCAAGCAGACGCTGCCGCCGGGCCCGAACAATCCGGTGGGCGTGGTCTGGATTGACATCTCCAAGCCGCATTACGGGCTGCACGGTACCCCCGAGCCGGGCCACGTCGGCAAAACGGAATCGCACGGCTGCGTACGCATGACGAACTGGGATGCGATGCGCGTTGCCGATGCCGTGGGACCGTCGTTGACTGTCGTGATGCAGGAGTGACCGCATGCGCGTGATGCCGTTGATTGCAGTGGGGCTGGTGGTAGGCATCGGCGTGGGCTGGTGGCTGTTCGACACGCGGGGCGATGCGGTGGACATCGCGCCCGTGGATCCGGCGACCGTGATCGCCGACCCCGAGACGGCGGCTGCCCGCGTACCGGGCGCGGTCGCGCCCGAGGCGGTCCCCGTGGCAGGCACACCGCCGGTTACTGCCCCGCCCGTGGCGAGCGCGTCTGCCATGCCGCCGCCTGCGTCGGTGGCGTCGGGCAGTGGCCTGCTGCTGCCGGTCCAAGGTATCCAGCCATCGCAGTTGCAGGACACGTTTACCGACGCCCGGAGCGAAGGCCGGGTGCATGATGCGATCGACATCATGGCGGCGGAAGGCACGCCGGTGCTGGCGGTGGCCGATGGCCAGGTCGAAAAGCTGTTCGACAGCGATAAAGGCGGGCTGACGATGTATCAGTTCGACCCCGACGGTGTGCATTGCTATTACTACGCGCATCTGCAGCGGTATGCGGATGGCTTGGCGGAGAAGAAGCAGATCAAGCGGGGCGAGGTGATCGGGTATGTCGGCAGCACCGGCAACGCGAACAAAGACGCGCCCCACCTGCACTTCGAGATCCACCTGTTGGGGCCTGAAAAGCAGTGGTGGAAGGGCGAGTCGATCAATCCGTATCCGCTGCTGACCGCCCGTTAACCCCGAGCCGTGCTCGGCGGACGGGTCCCGCTCAAGGCCCGCTGCGCTCGCCGACCGTGGGTCGGCGCTACCAGGTCGTTATTTGAAGGCGCCGAGCCGTGCTCGGCGGACGGGTCCCGCTCAAGGCCCGCTGCGCTCGCCGACCGTGGGTCGGCGCTACCAGTGTCAGATAGTGATTTCGCCGTTTTCTTCGCCGTCCCACCACGTGAGGCGAGCGGCGCGGACGTGCAGCAACACGATGCCCGGGGTATCGATACCCTGCTCGAACCAGCGCTCAAGGTCGTCCACCCAATGCTCGGCAAAGGTGGCCTTGTCGGTATGCAGATGGCAGTGCCCTTGCAGGGCAATGAAGATCGGCGGCTTGCCCAACAGCGACTTCGCGCCGGTGAACGACAACCCGACCTTCGGGTCGCGCCGGATGTCGGCGACCATGCGCGTGTTTTCATAGGTGAAGAACCAGCTGTCACCGTCGTAGTCCACGTCGCCGTTGTTGCTCATCGGGCGGGCCGCCAGTTCACCGCCGTCGGTGATCGTCTGCAGCATGACGAAATCGATGTCGGCCATCTTCTTGGCCAGGTCCTGCAGCGTCTTCGTGCTCATGGGGCGGTCTCGCATCGGTGGTTGGGCCGAGGGTGGACAGTTCGCTGTAAACCGCCCGTGCACGAACAGCGACGGCGGCGTGCGCAGGATCACCCGATCACCCCGTAAAGCACCCCGATACCGAACAACGACGCCACGACGGCCACCGACGCCAAGACCACAGCAACCATTTCGAAGCACCCTGGGGTACAACCTCTTCGGCGGGGCCCGCGCACTCAACGCCGCCCATGCACGGCGTCGGAGGCCGTCTGGGCCAACTGCCGTCCGGCCTGCAGCAGCGCGCCCTGCAGATGATCGCCAAGCTGCTGCTCCGGCCCGGCGTGCTGCCGGGTCAGATGGGCAGCGTGCAGAATCTGCAGGATGCCGTGCAGCCCCTGCAGGCTGCGACTGGCTAACGCCAGATCACCGCAGCGTCCCAGCCCCAGGCCGTCCTCTTCCCACAGCGTACCGTCCGCACTTTCGCCGTGATGCATCAGGGAGAGATGGGCCACCAGCGCGGGGGTGGGATCGCCCATGCCCTGCGCTTTGAGGGTTGTTTCCAGACGCTCGGCCAAGTGGCGCGGGATATCGAGCACGGCATCGCCGATGAGGGCATGGAGCCGTGCGCCGGGGGGAGAGAATTCACCTATGGAATGCCTGTCCTTCGCTGTGGCCACCCGCAGGATGCGGGGTGGCGGACGGTGCGGGTTGGCATACCGGAGCTTTTCACAATCATCAAAACCGGCGGATCGGGTAGATCCCCACGCACCGTCCGCCGTAAGACGGCAGGACGATGCATTCTCCGCCGTCCCCGAGGGGCAGCAACAGAGTTGATTGAATGAAAAGCTAGCGAGATGCCAATCCCGGCTGGAACTGTTGATTCCAGCCTCTGCATCGTCGATGCGATGGCCCGACGGGGATATGGGCGGATGTGTAAAACGGCAGAGGGCGTGACGACCGCTGGTCGCCACGCCCTCCGTGTGAAGCCCGCCGAGCAGGGCTCGGCGCTACCGCGTCATTGCCTGGGATCAGGCGAACGGGTCCTGCAGCACCATCGTGTGGTCGCGGTCCGGGCCGGTGGACACGATGCTGATCGGGCAACCGGCCAGCTCTTCCAGCGAACGCAGGTAGGCGCGTGCGGCCGGCGGCAGGTCGTCCCAGGTGGTGATGCCGTGGGTGTTCTCGGTCCAGCCCGGGAACTCCAGGTACACCGGCGTGCACTCTTCCCAGCCCTGCCCGTCCAGCGGCGCGTACTCGGTACGCTTGCCACGGTATTCGTAAGCGATGCAGATCTTCAGCTTTTCCATGCCATCCAGCACGTCCAGCTTGGTGATGCACAGGCCGCTGATGCCGTTGATGGCGACCGCGCGCTTCAGCGCCACGATGTCCATCCAGCCGCAACGACGCGGGCGGCCGGTGGACGCACCGTACTCCGCGCCGCGGTCACGGATGCCTTGGCCGATTTCGTCGTCCAGTTCGGTCGGGAACGGGCCACCGCCCACGCGCGTTGCGTAGGCCTTGGCGATGCCCAGCACGTAATCGATGGAATCAGCGCCGACGCCGGCACCGGCCAGTGCACCACCGACGGTGGTGTTGGAGCTGGTGACGTACGGATAGGTGCCGTGGTCGATGTCCAGCAGCGCGCCCTGCGCACCCTCGAACAGCACCCGCTTACCCTGCTTGCGCAGGTCATGCAGGATGCCGGCCACGTCGGACTTCATCGGCTGCACGTATTCGCCGAAGGCCAGCGCTTCATCGAAGGTCTGCTGGAAATCGACGGCATCGGTGCCCAGGTACTTGGTCAGCACGAAGTTGTGGTAATCCAGCGCGGTCCGCAGCAGCTCTTCCAGCTGCGCCGGGTAATGCAGGTCGGCGATGCGGATGCCGCGACGCGCCACCTTGTCTTCGTACGCCGGGCCGATGCCACGGCCGGTGGTGCCGATCGCCTTGCCACCGGCAGCGCGTTCGCGCGCCTGGTCCAGGGCGATGTGGTACGGCATGATCAGCGGTGCCGCCGGGGAGATCTTCAGGCGCGAGCGCACTTCCACGCCGGAGGTTTCCAGCTCGGCGATTTCTTTCTGCAGCGCGGCCGGGGAGATCACCACGCCATTGCCGATCAGGCACAGCGCATCAGGACGCAGGATGCCCGACGGGATCAGGTGCAGGACGGTCTTCTTGCCGTTGATGACCAGCGTGTGGCCGGCATTGTGGCCGCCCTGGAAACGTACTACGGCACCGATTTCCTCGGTGAGCAGATCGACGATCTTGCCCTTGCCTTCATCGCCCCACTGGGCACCAAGCACTACGACAGACTGACCCATGACGGGCTCCTCGAATTGTGTGCGGCCATCGGGGCCGCTGACGGGTAAACCGTGGCAGGACAGGCCAGCGCGGGATGGCGGCTCCAACGGGGAGGCGCCGGCGAAGGAAGGTCCCGGACACAGAAAAAGCCGAACGGGAGGGCCCGTCCGGCTTTTGTGCATTATCCGGGTTTCAGGGGGCAGGTGCCACCCCGGCCGGGGTCCGGGTCAGCCACGGTTGGGGTCGGTCGTACCGGCGGCGGCGTCGCGCACGGGGAATAGATACTCGAAGGGCTGGGCGGGGCGCGGCGTGCAACCGAAGGCGCCGTCGAAGCCCTGCACGAATCGGGCCAACCCCGCGCGGAACGGGCCCGGCGGGTGGTCATCTTCGGCAACTTGCCGCCGCAGTTGGCGCTCGGTGGGATTGGCGGCGTGCAGGCCTGCGGCGGCAAGAAAAAAGCGCTGTAAATCGAACAACTCCCCTGCCGCCTCGGCCTCGGCCTGCCCGGCGCGTCGCGCCGCACTTATACCGCGCAGGTCACACGCGGCTTCTTCCTGCACGCGCGTGGCGTTCAGATGCGTCTGGTCTATCCACATGTCCCCGATACGTTGTCGGATGGCAGTGTCTTCGCGTGCCATCAGCGCTTCCGCCTCGGGGCTCAGGTCGCGCGCTTCGCCCAACAGATGCGCGACCTCATGCCCCAGCATGAAACCCAGCGTGCCCCAGCGCTCCTCCCGTGATGAGCCAAGGCGCTCAAGGCTGTCCAGCAGCGCCGGCGAGAGCATGACCCGTTCGTCGATCACGTTCGTCCCGAGCGAGAGATGATGCGCAGGTCCTGTAATGAGGGAATCGGCGGGGCCTTCAATGATGGCCAGATCGTTGCGCGTCGCGAGCGCGTCCAGCGCCTGCATATTGGCAAGGTGCGAGGCCGAGGCGATGAATCCGTCCCAGGGCACCTGCTGGCCTGCGTCGTCGAATACCAACTGGACGGCTTCGAGCGCGGCGTGCAGCGAGGCGCGGTCCCCATCGGGCAACGCGGACATCGCCAGGTCGTCGATGAACACTTGGCGGATCGCATCGAACATCGCCAACGCCGGCGCGGTCAGCGCCGGTGCCATGCGCTGGCCGTACCACGCACTGAGCAGCAACCTGCCGCCGCGGCTTTCATCCAGTTGTTTCAGCCGCGCTGGCGGTTCGACACTCCCCAGCAGATACCCCTGTGCGCGACGCGCCTGGTGGTACTGCAGGAATGCCCGCCAATCGGCAAGCGGGCGCCGTTGCAGCATCACGTCAAGCTTCCTGCAACTCTCCATGGTGATGTACAGCGACGTCATCGGATCCAGGCCCAGCGTTTGCCAGACGGTCTGCCAGGCAAAACCCGGCAGCGCCGCCTCGGCTTGGGAAAGCGTGTAGGAATTCACCTGCACAGGGGCTTGGGCAAGCGTGCGCTCCATCTCGAGCACCGTGTCTGCGGCCGCAGCCGCGTCGGTGGGCGCCATGCCGGACGTGCGCAGCAGGTCGGCAATGCGATCACGGTACGCCAGCACATCGGGATGCGCAGGGGGCAGGCCGTACACCGCACCATCCGGGCTGCCAAGCGCGAAACCTGCGGCCAGCACGCCGTTGAGAAAGAAGCGCTGCAGGCCGAGCACCGACTCCTGCCCTCGCAGCATGCCCTGGCATATGTGGTGCTCGATGTCGGCTCGGCTGGCGAGCGCGGCAATGGCATCGCGCTGTGGCCGGAAATGCGACCATCCCCGGCCCGCCGGATCGGCGGCGGCGGCCCAGGTCGCGGCAAGTGCGGCCTCGGCGCCCCCCGCTGCAGTGGATGCCTGCTGCGCCAGCGGCAGCAACGACTCGCTGGCGTGATGACGCATTTCCGCGAAGCGGGTCGGGATCTCACGGCCCGGTGGGTGCTGCAGTTTCCAGAAGCCGTTGACGTAGCTGTCGAGCTGGCCGCAGGGGGTGGCAAACCACGCGGCGATGCCTTGCCACAGCAGTGAACTGCCGGCGCCGCCGCTCTCTTCGGCCACCGCGAGCGCTTCGGCATTGGCCAGCATTTCCAGCGGCTGCACCAACGGGTTGAACAGATCCGGGTGGAAGGCCTGCGGAAGTGGTGCGGCAGGTGTCGGTGCAGCGGCAGGCACGCAGCGCACGGAGTGCGGGCGCACGGCGGCCAGCAGGGATGACCCCGCCGGTGGGGGCCTCGGTGGCAGGGCCGTATCGTCTCGCCGCATGCCGGCCCGCGCCCCCAGTGACGCCGCCTGCTGCCCTGCCAGCAACACGACCGTGCCCAGCGTCAGCGCGCTGCGCAGATCCCAGGACCGGTTGCCGACAAAGCCAAGGCCGGGCACTCGTTTCGGCGTGCGGCCTGCACGCCCTGAAACGGGCTGGCGGTGCGCTTCCCTCGCGACCTCGTTGTTCCCCTGACGTGCGCGAACATCCCCCACTGCAATCGGCATCGTTCCACCTCCTGACCAGGAAGCTCCAACCCTAGTGAAGGTGCGTCAGGCGTCATAGGGACGCATGCGTCAATGAGCGGGAACTGGCAGTGGGGTGCGTGTCAGTAGGGTGCGTGTCAGTGCCGCACCCACCACAGCAGGCTCAAGCCCGCCAGCAACACCAGTCCGCCAAAACTGCGCAGCGCCGGACCGGGCAGGTCCAGCAGGCGCTCGGCCATGCGCTTCCACGCCAGCGGCGCGGCGAACAGCAGCAGACCTTCCAGCACTGCCACCAGGCACAGCGCGGCGAACAGGTCTTTCATCCGGTTTGAACTCCACGAAAAGCACGAGGCCCGGACATGCCGGGCCCCGTACGAAGCAACTACAGAACTTACTTGTCGCTCTTCAGGTACTGCAGGAACGGATCATTCTTGTCCAGCACGATCACGCCATTACCATCGGTCAACGAGTTGCGGTATGCCTCAAGGCTGCGCGTGAACGCGTAGAACGAGGGATCGGCCGAACCCGCCTGCCCGTAGATGCGCGTGGCATCGGCATCGCCCTCGCCTCGCATCCGTTGGGCATCACGCTCGGCAACGGCCACCAGCACCGTGGCCTCACGATCGGCCTGGGCACGGATGGTCAGCGCCTGTTCCTCGCCTTCCGCCCGCAGCTTCGCGGCTTCCTGCTTGCGCTGTGCACGCATGCGCTCGTACACATCATTGATCACCTGGCTGTCGGTCGGCAGGTCGATCTGCTTGATGCGCAGGTCGATGATCTGCATGCCCAGGCCCTTCACCGCCTCGTTGATGCCGGTCAGCTGATCGGCGATCAGTTCGCTGCGGTCACCCGATACCAGCTCGGTCAACGAACGCGAGTTGATCTGGTTGCGCAGCGAGTCGGTGATAATCGGTGCCAGGCGGGCATTGGCCACGCGCGGATCGCCACCGGTGGCGCGGAAATAATCGCCCACGTTGGAGATGTACCCGATGGCGAAGAAGTCAACGCTGACATCCTTCTGCTCGGCGGTGAAATACCGCGCCGGTGCCGTGTCGAGCACCTGGAAACGGCGATCGAACACGCGCACGCTCTCCACCAGCGGCACCTTGAAATGCAGGCCCGGCTTGATGTCCGCACGGACCACACGGCCCAGATTCAGCACCATGCCGGTCTGGTCCTCACGGACCACGAACACCGAACCCAGCAGGCCGAACAGGATCACGACCACCAGGCCGATCCACAGTGAACTCCTCATTGGCTGCCCTCCTCACGGCCGTTCGGTCGACCCGTCGGACGGCCCACCGGCCGACCTGGATCACGCGGAGCGGTCGTTGCACTGCCGGTCACGGCAGGCAGCACGACATCCGGATTCGTCAATGGCAGCTGCGCCGCACCGGTCGGGCGCGTTTCACCCGGGAACGGTACGTACAGCACCTGGCGGCTGTCGCCACCGATCACCTTGCGGTTTTCGGCCAGCACCTGCTCCACCGTTTCCAGCCACAGGCGCTTGCGGGTCACGTCCGGCGAGTTCTTGTACTGCTGCTGCAGCAGGGTGAAGCGCTGGGCATCACCCTCTGCACGCGAGACCACCGCCGCCTTGTAGCCTTCGGCCGTGGTGCGGGTACGTGCGGACTGGCCGCGCGCTTCCGGGACCACCTTCGCTGCATAGGCCTGCGCCTCGTTGATCAGACGCTCCTTGACCTGCTGCGCACCATTGACCTCGTCGAAGGCCGGCTTCACTTCTTCCGGCGGACGCGCGTCAGGCAGGGTCAGACCGGTCACCGTCACACCGGTGCGGTACGCGGCCAGCAGGGTCTGCAGGCGCGTTTCGGCCGCCGTCGCCAGCGGGCCACGGTTGTTGAGCACCGAGTTCAGGTCGGCACGGCCGACCTCTTCACGCACCGCACTCTGCGACGACTGCTCCAGTACTTGGTTGGCATCGAATGTGCCGAACAGGAACAGGCGCGGGTCGTCGATGCGGTACTGCACGTTGAGCGAGACGTTGACGATGTTCTCGTCGCGGGTCAGCACCGGCACCGAGATCGAGAACGTCTTGATCTCCGTGGCATTGACCTTGGTCACCGACTCGATCGGCCACGGCAGCTTGAAGTTCGGGCCGGGCTGCAGGATGCGCGAGAACTGGCCGAATCGCAGGACCACGCCCCGCTGTTGTTCGCCTATCAGCTGGAAGCTGGAGAACAGCAACAGCAGGACCGCCGCGATCGCGATCCAGCGGACGATGCCTCCATCGAACATTTCCTTCAACGGCCCCGGGAACCCACCCCAGCCACCACCAAATCCGCCGCCGCGGGGCTTGGAAGGCCCCCGCCGGTTGTCTTCGGGACGTTGTCCGTCCCTGTTGCCGCCGGGTGTATTCCAGGCCATGCACGCTCCATCTGTATTGGGCCGCGCCACGGGCCCTTCCCGTGACACCAGCCTTGTACCGGTTTCCCTGATTCTACAAGATGGGGCGGATCAGGAGGATTGGAAGGGGGTAAGGTGATATTTCCCCGTCAGCGAGCGTTGCAATGTCCCTCCCCGCGTCTTTCACCGCCTTCCGTATCCACCAGGACGACCACGGCCATCGTAGCGGCCTGGAATCGATCGGCCTGGATGACCTGTCCGCCGGGCAGGTGCTGGTGCGGGCGCACTGGTCCTCGGTTAACTACAAGGACGCCCTGGCCGGTACGGGCAAGGGCCGTATCCTGCGGCGCTTCCCGCTGGTGGGAGGAATCGATGTCGCCGGCACGGTAGTGGCCTCCACGGATCCGGCCTGGCGTGAGGGCGATGCCGTACTGGCGACCGGATGTGGGTTGAGTGAGACCCGCGACGGGGGCTACAGCCCGTACGTGCGCCTGGAGTCCAGCGCGGTCATCGCCCAGCCGTCCGGGCTGTCCCCGCGCGAGGCGATGGTCATCGGCACCGCCGGATTCACGGCCGCGCTGGCGCTGCTGCGCATGCAGGACAACCGGCTCACCCCCGCTCATGGTCCCTTGGCGGTGACCGGTGCCAGCGGCGGCGTTGGCTGCCTGGCCGTGGATATCTTCAGCCGCGCGGGGTATGCCGTGCATGCGATCAGTGGCAAGCCCGGCCAAGCCGACTGGCTGCGCTCGCTGGGCGCCACCGAGGTGCTGCCGCGTGAGGCCTTGGCGGATGCCGGGCCGCTGCAGTCGGCGCGTTTCGGCGGCGGCCTGGACAGTGCAGGCGGGACGATGCTGACCAGCCTGCTGGCCCAGACAGTACCCTACGGCAGCGTGGTCAGCGCCGGTCTCGCCGCGGGTCCATCGCTGGAGATGACCGTCATGCCCTTCATCCTGCGGGGGGTGTCACTGCTTGGCGTGTCCTCGGCCAATGCACCCCGCGCGCTCCGCGAACAGGTCTGGGCGCAGCTGGGCACGGCCTGGCGGCCCGCACACCTCGATGCCATCTGCACACGGGAAGTGGTGCTCGCCGACCTGCCCGAGGTCTTCGCTGGAATGCTGGCCGGGGGATCGACGGGGCGCACGGTCGTGCGGATCGACTGAACGTTGCAGGCGGGCGACGGACGGTGCGGCCTTTGCTTCACCCTGCCATGAGCAGCGCACTACACTGCTGGCATCACTTGGGGAACAACATGGCACGCATCCTTATCGTCGACGATTCGCCGTCGCAGCTGTTGGGGATACAGCGCATCGTCGAAAAACTCGGCCACCAGATCTTGACCGCCACCGACGGTGCTGCAGGCGTGGAAGCAGCACGCGCCGCGCTGCCCGATCTGGTCCTGATGGATGTGGTGATGCCCAACCTCAACGGGTTCCAGGCAACGCGCACGCTGGCCCGCGACGCATCCACGCGGCACATCCCGGTGATCCTGGTCACGACCAAGGATCAGGACACCGACCGCATGTGGGGCATGCGCCAAGGCGCGAAGGCGTACATCACCAAGCCGTTCTCGGAAGATGAGCTGTCCGAGGTGCTGGAGCGGGTGTTCGCCGGGCAGCCCTGACGGCTGGTCGAACGGGTGAGACCCCCTCGCGGTGTGCTGAAGAGCCGAATCTCATGCTGGGGCCGGGCGGTGGGGCTGGGCGGGGGACGGCAAGAGCCGCATCCATGCGGGCCTCGTTTCGCGCCATCCATGGCGCTCAACGCCCCCGCCCAGCCCCACCGCCCGGCCCCCTGACAGGTTCCGTGGCCGCCCGCCGCGTATGAAAAGAAAGAAAAGCGGTAGCGCCGACCCATGGTCGGCGAGCGCAGCGGGCCGTTGGCGGGCACATTCCGCCGAGCACGGCTCGGCGCTACAGATAGCGATAATCCGTCGGGTGGAGGGAGCCCCTGAGTCAGGGGCGGCCGCGAAGCGGCGGGGTGTGGGTGATGGTGAGGCGGGGCCCACGGTTTGCGCAGCAAAGCGTGGGAGCGGCAGCGCGAATGCGATGACGTGGCCCCCCACGCACCCTTACACCGATTCGCCGAACGCCTTCGCCAGGTTCTGGTAGGCTTTCTTCTGGGCCTCGTCGGTGGCCGCCGGGGCCACAATCTCCAGTTCCACGATCTGGTCGCCGTCCGGATTACCCGGCAGCCCGCGCCCGCGCAGGCGCAGCTTGCGGCCCGCATCGGAATCGGCCGCGATCTTCAGGTCTACCGCGCCGCCCAGCGTCGGGACGCTGATGCTGGTGCCCAGCGCCGCCTGCCAGGGCGTCACCTGCAGGGTGTACAGGATGTTGCGCCCGTCGACCTCGAACTGCGGGTGCGCGGCGTATTCCACTTCGAGCAGGAGATTTCCGCCGTCGGTGCCCTGCCCGCCCAGCCGGATGACCTGCCCCGGCTTGATGCCCTTGGGCACACGCACGTCCAGCTGCCGCCCGTTGACGGTGATGCGCAGCGTATCGCCGTTGTAGGCCGCCTCCAGCGGAACCGACAG
Source organism: Stenotrophomonas sp. WHRI 8082 (assembly GCF_040223995.2). Taxonomy (NCBI): domain Bacteria; kingdom Pseudomonadati; phylum Pseudomonadota; class Gammaproteobacteria; order Lysobacterales; family Lysobacteraceae; genus Stenotrophomonas; species Stenotrophomonas sp. WHRI 8082. The sequence goes on from NZ_CP167826.1 coordinate 792,022, forward strand.
CTTGGCCCGGGTGTCACGCTGCGGTGCCTGGCCGGCACTGCTGAACCCCGGGCCCGGCCCACGGCCACCGGCGCCGCGCTGGCGGGCGAACAGGCTCTCGAAGAAGTCGCTGAAGCCGCCGTTGGCCGCGCCGCCACCGCCGAATACCTCTTCGAAATTGAAGCCTGCGCCACCACCGTAGTTCGGCGGCACATTGAATTCTTCGCCAGGCCGGTAGCCCTGCGCGCGCAACTGATCGTAGGCGGCGCGCTTCTGCGGATCCCGCAGGGCCTCGTACGCCTCGTTGATGCCCTTGAACGTGTCTTCCGCCCCGGCCTCCTTGCTGACGTCCGGGTGGAACTTGCGTGCCAGCCGCCGGTAGGCGGTCTTGATCTCGGCCTCGCCTGCGGTCGGCTCGACACCCAGGGTGGCGTAGTAATCCTTGAATTCCATCGTGCTACCTCGATTGATCCGTCGGCACCGGGGGCGCCGACCCATGCATATTCTAGCGGCAGCCGCGTGCGGGGCCGGTCAGCAGCTGCACCCGCGGCGCCTGGTTCGGCAGATGGGCCTCAACGCCGGTTTTTCAATCCGTTGACACCGCCATTCCACGGCCTTGCCTACCCTGCAGGCCTGCAAGGAGACCCCATGAGCATCCGCGTCGGCGACCGCATTCCGGAAGTGACACTCAAGCGTATCCGCGATGGCATCGAAACACTGGATACCCGTGCCCTGTTCGAGGGCCGCAAGGTCGTGTTGTTTGCCGTCCCGGGTGCCTTCACCCCGACGTGCTCGGCACAGCACCTGCCCGGCTTCGTCACGCGCTTTGCCGAGTTCCGCCAGCGTGGCATCGAGGTGTACTGCATGGCGGTAAACGACCCCTTCGTGATGAACGCCTGGGGAAAAGACCAGAACGTGCCGGACGGACTGTTGATGTTGTCCGACGGCAACGGCGATTTCAGCCGGGCCCTCGATCTGCAGCTGGACGCGAGTGCATCCGGCATGGGTACCCGCTCCCGCCGGTTTGCCCTTTACGTGGAGGACGGCACCGTCCGTGGCGCATGGGTCGATGCGCCGGGCGCGTTCGAAGTGTCCTCCGCCGACCACGTGCTGCAGCAGCTACCCGCGTAGGTCGACGACCACGCGTCCCCCACCGAAAGGAGAAAAGGCCAGCCATGTCAAAGCCAGCCAACCAACCGCATCCCGCCCATCCCGCTGGCATCAGCGACCGCCAGGTACTGCGTGAGAACGCGCGCCGCAATGTGGAAGATGGGGCGATCACCGATTCCTACAGTGCCGACCGCAAGGCCGTCATCAAACTGCTCAACGATGCCCTCGCCACCGAATACGTGTGCGTGCTCCGGTACTACCGCCACTACTTCACCGCCAAGGGGATGTTCGCCGAGTCGGTGAAGGCCGAATTCCTCGAACACGCGCAGCAGGAACAGGCACACGCGGGCAAGCTGGCCGAGCGCATCGTGCAGTTGGGCGGCGAGCCGGATTTCAATCCCGACACGCTGACCGCACGGTCGCATGCCGAATACAAAGAAGGCACCGACCTGCGTGACATGGTGCGTGAGAACCTCATTGCCGAACGCATCGCGATCGACAGCTATCGCGAGATGATCAACTTCGTCGGTGACAAGGACACCACGACCAAGCGCATCCTCGAGGAGATCCTCGCGCAGGAAGAGGAACACGCGGATGAGTTCGCTGACCTGCTGGATGGCTGGATCGGCAAGTAATTCGCCCATGCAGCAGGGCAGTGGGTGACGGCCGGCTGTCGTCACCCACTGCGCAGGCCGATGCCCTGCCGTCCAGCATCAACGCGCCACTGTAAAACGCACCTGGGTCCATGCACCGTCGTTGGCAAGCGCGGTCAGCGTGTGTGCGCCCGTCTGCTCGAGCACCGGATTGAAGGGCTGCGCACCGCGGGTGCGTGCCAACCAGCGCCCGTCCATCAGCCAATCAATCTCGTGCTCGCTGCCCAGGGCGCGAAGCTGCAGGCGGACGCCCTGGGTGTTGCCGGGCGCACGCGCCAAGGTCGCGCCGTCGTTCAGTCCGTCGATGTGCAGGGCGATGCTGGACTGGCGCCCATCATCACGACAATCCGGTGCCAGTGCCGGCAGCTGCGAGGCCTTGCGCGCCGCCTCTGGCAGCCACGGTGACAATAGCGCGGGCCAGCGCGCGATCTCGCGCTCTTCCTCATCGTGCACCGCGCTGCAGTCGGCTGAAAGGCGCAGGCCCGTGACGGCGTCTACCTGGTAGCGCTGCCTGCCGGGCTGCCAGCGGCGCGCATCGCGCTCGGCGAAGGTCGGCGGCACGTTGCCGTCCAGCAGCCACGCCTTCAGGCGTCGCTGGCACAAAGCGGGCGGCAGCTCGGACGCCAGCCCGCCACCGGGCCAGCAGATGTCGGCCTGGCTGACGCCCACGGGCGCCGGCACGGCGTGGCCCGCGCCTGCACCGCGCGGCAGGCTGTCCACCACTTCGAACATCAGCGGCAGCGCCGTGACGGCGCCGTACTGCCCGGGCAGTGGTGTGCCATCGGGCCGTCCGACCCATACCCCCACCGTGTACTGGCGCGTGCTGCCGATCGCCCAGGCATCGCGGTAGCCATAGCTGGTTCCGGTCTTCCACGCGACCCGCGGGCGCCCTCCCACGTCGAAGGTATCGGTGCCCTGCCCCGGCCGCGGGTTGGCCTCCAGCATCTCGCGGGTGATCCATGCCGCGCCCGGTGACACCAGCCTGCGCTCCTGCAGAGGCACCTCATCGGTGTAGCGCACGCGCCCGGCGATTCCGCCCCGGTTCAACGCGGAAAAGGCACCCACCAGGTCTTCCAGGCGCGCGCCGGTGCCGCCCAGGATCAACGAAAGATTCGGTGAACTGCCGCGCGGAAACCGCAACTGGATGCCGGCATGCGACAGACGTGCGGCAAAGCGCGCAGGCCCCACACGATCCAACAAGTCCACGGCAGGCACGTTCAGCGATAGCCGCAACGCCGTGGCCGCGCTCACCGGGCCATTGAAGGCCTCATCGAAGTTGCCCGGCCGGTAGCCGCCGAAGCTCTGCGGCGCATCCACCAGCAGGCTCTCCGAATGGATGAGTCCGTCATCCAGCGCCATGGCGTACAGGAACGGCTTCAGCGTGGAGCCTGGCGAACGCCAGGCCTGCACCATGTCCACATGGCCCAGCCGTTGCCGATCACCGAAATTCAAGGTGCCTACATAAGCGCGCGCCTGCAGGGTCTGGTTGTCGATGACCAGCAGCGCTGCCGAAGTCCGTTCGGGCAGGGTGGAAAAATAGCTGGCGAGGCGTTCTTCCAGCGTACGTTGCAGGTCGATGTCGATGCTGCTCTGGATGCGCGCCTGGTCCGGCTGCGCTGCGTGCAGCCGCTGGGCCAGCAGGGCCGCGTGCAGGGGCGGCCGCAGGGAACGGGCGACCACGGTTTCCATGCGCGCATCGGCCACCACGTCGGCGGGCCATTGCTGCAGCGATTGCATGCGCGCCAGCACCTTGTCCCGTGCCCGCTGCGCTGCCTGCGGATGCCGGTCGGGGCGCAGCCGGCTGGGCGCCTGTGGCAGAACGGCCAGCAAGGCCGCTTCGGCGTGCGACAGGTGCGCTGCGGATTTGCCCAGATACGCCCAGCTCGCCGCCTCCACCCCTTCGATGGTGCCGCCGTACGGCGCGCGCTCCAGGTACAGGGTCAGGATATCGCGCTTGCTGAGGTGTACTTCCAGCTGCAGCGCCCGCAGTACCTGCTTGAGCTTGCCCCATGGCGTACGCGTGTGCGGATCCAGGATGCGCGCGACCTGCATGGTCAAGGTCGAGCCGCCGGATACGATGCGGCGCTGCCCTGCCATCTGCTTGCCTGCACGCAGCAGTGCGACCGGATTGATGCCGGGGTGGCGCCAGAACCAGCGATCCTCATATCCCAACAAGGCCTGCAGATAGAGCGGCGACACCGCGTCCACCGATGCCGGATAGCGCCACACCCCTTCTGCGTCCGCAAAGGCGCGCAACGGGCTGCCGTCCTGCGCTACCACCAGCGTACTGGTGTCACGCCGCGTCGGCAGCGGCGGCGGGAAGACGAGGTCCATCACCAGCAGCGTCACCAGCAGCGCAGCCAGCGCCCAGCGCACCCAGCGCAGAATCGGACCAGACCGATGGAGGCGACGGCGGACGCGGGCGGACCATGCGATCACGCGCTGCACCTGCCGGCAACAGCAACACGGGCGAGCCATTCCGGCACGGCTGCGCAACGGTTTCGACCCTGGGCTGCGGCGCCGCGCATTTTCTCCGCTTCCCGGACACCTCGATGCCCTTCCTTGCTCATACTTCCCTGTTCCGCACCGGCCTGCTGGCTGCAGCCGTATGCGCGACCGCCGCGTTGGCGTCGGCCTCCGGCGACCCACCCCACTGGGGCTACGACACCCTGGCCAGCCCGGCCCAGTGGGCTGGCATCGCGCCTGCCTGTGCCGGCCCCCAGCAGTCGCCCATCGATCTGTGGAGCAGCGACATCAAGCACGGCGCGAGGTCCGCACTTGAATCGGATTACCAGGACACCCGCTTCGAGGTGATCAACAACGGTCACACCCTGCAGGCGACGCCGCAGCCGGGTGGCGCGAAGACCATCACGCTTGACGGTGAAACGTTCACGCTGGCCCAGTTCCACGTGCACACGCCCAGCGAGCATCACGTGGACGGCAAGGCGCATGACATGGAGCTGCATCTGGTGCACACCAGCGCCTCCGGAAAGGTCGCGGTGGTGGCCGTCTTCTTCGATGTGGGCAAGCCGAACAACGCACTGGGCGAACTGTTCGACCGCACGACGGCCGAGCTCAGCCAGCCGGGCGAGCGTATCCGCCTGTACGCCCCCATCAATCCGGCACGATTGCTGCCTGACCACTCCCGCGTCGTCCATTACACCGGTTCACTGACCACGCCGCCGTGCACCGAAGGCGTGCTGTGGAACATCGAAATGGAACCGCAGACCCTTTCCCGGCAGCAGTTGGACGCGCTGCGCTCTGTGTTCCCGCACAACGCGCGACCGATCCAGTCATTCAACAAGCGCACGCTCATCGACGAGCCGGCCGCGCCGTGATCCGCCGCCTGGATAGGCTGCGTGCGCAGCCCATCCGGCGTTGCCACCAGGCGCGCGATCACGGCTGCACCACCGTGATCGTCGACGGATTGCTCCGGCCTACGCCCCGCAGCTGCGGCCGGTACATGTCTTCCACCAACGAGGGCGGCACGGTGTAGGTACCCGGCGTCACCGCACGCACGAGGTAGAACACGGTCGCCTTGCTGCCGCGCGACAACTTCAGCGCGGCGACGTAGCGGTCGTCGCGGAACTCCTCATGCTGCACCTGGGCCGCATCGCTGCGGTCGTTGATGCCGATGCCGTCGACCACCACGTCGGCCCACTGCTTGGCATCGCCCAGGTTGAAGTTCTCGATCTCCAGGCCGGCCGGCAGCAGGTCAGTGAGCAGCGCGTCAGGCATCGTGCCGTCCGGGGTGACCGTGACCCGCACGATCAGCGCTTCGCCTTCCTTCAACGGACGCGGCGTCCAGGGCTTGCCGTCGGTACCGAACCAGCTGCGCTCCACGCCTATCACGCTGTTGTCCGGCGCCGGCGCGGTGCGCGGAATGCCGGCCACGTCGATGCTGGCGAACATCGGAGGCTCGCCCGTGGGATTGAACCGTACGCCGCTGGCCAGCTGGGCCGCATCGAAGCTGCGGCCGAACAGACGGCGCTCACTGATGACTTCGGACTGCGCGCCGATGACCAGCTCGCCGGCCACCCGCTTCTTCTGGTTGGCGGCCAGCGCCTTGCCCAATCGCGCGATCGCCACCTGCTCCTGCGTGCTCAGCCACATCCAGCCGCTGTTACGGCGCGCATCCAGCTCGCGGCCCAGGTCGACCGAACGGGCGTCCCAGGCCGACGTGGCCAGGCCGTGCTCGTGCGTGAGCGCGATCATCAACGCATCGTCGCGGATCGCGCTGCCGTAGTCACCGAAGTAGGACGGCCGCTCGCTGCTCGGCTTGGCGAAGCCAGCGGCAATGGCGGCCTCACCCCGCTTGCGGTCGCCCTGCAGCGACAGCGCAACGCCCAGGTGCACCAGCGGCAGCCCGCCAATGGCCTTGGCCCGCTCGTTGTCATACAGCGTGCGAAGGGTGCCCAGCGGCGCACGGTTGACCCGTGCCAGCACATAACCGGAATACGCTTGGTTGGCGAACTTCAGGTTGTCGCGGCGATCCTGTCCATAGAACTGGTTGCCCCCGGACAGCAGATCCTCGCTGAGGCGGTTGAGCGCTTTCTGCAGTACGTTGTCCGGCACAGCGAAACCAGCATCGCGCGCATCCAGCAGGAACTCGGTGATGTAGGGCGTCAGCCACGGATTGACGTAACCGTCGTCACCCCACATCGAGAAGTTGCCGTTGGCCACCTGCATCGACGCCAGTCGACCAAAGGCACCTTCCATGCGCTCACGCCGGACCTTCGCATCCAGGCCATCGGCGCCCAGCATGGACGACGTCGCCTGGTCCAGGATCAGGGCGGCGTAGCCCTTGCTGGTGGTCTGCTCGGCACAGCCATAGGGATAGTTCAATGCGCCCTGCAGCGCGCTGGCGAACGGAATCGGCGGCAGCGGGCTGACCAGCAGGCGTGCGGTCACCGACTCGGCCATCAGCCCGTCCAGCAGGGTGCTGTCCAGGTTCACCGCGGCCAGCGGATCCAGCGTACGCACCTGCGAGCGCAGCACCTGCGGCCATGCCGCGCGCACGGGCAGTTCATAGCGGCGGTCCGCCTTGAAGCCATTGCCCTCCACGCGCACGCGCACCTTGGCCACGCTGTGTCCGTCACGCGCACTCAGCGGGAAGCTCAGGGTGCTCTTGGCATCGGCAGCCAGCTGCACGCTGCGGGTACCCTCGCCCAGGCTCAACGGGCCGTCGGTGTCCACCCGCACGTTGAACTGGCCGGGCTTTCCGGTGAAGTTCTGCACATCCAGGGTCACCGTACTGCGGTCACCCGGCGCCAGCACGCGCGGCATGCTGGCCTCGGCCAGTATCGGGGCGCGCACCACCGTCTCCACGTCACGCTTGCCGTAGTGGTCATCGGAATAGACCAGCGCCGATACCCGCAGCGTGCCGTTGAAGTCGGGCACTTTCAAACGGATGCGCGCATTGCCCTTGGCATCAAGCTGCACAGGGCCGGTGAACAGATCAACGGTCTGCACCCGTGCGGTGGGCCGCTTGGCCTGCGGCAACGCCGCCAGCGCCATGTCGCCACCGAACTTCAGCTTGCCGCTGCTGCCGTCGAAGCTCTCGATGACCCGGCTGTAGATGTCATACGCATCGATGCCCAGCCGACGCTGTGCGAAGAAATGCGCCGCCGCGTCCGGCACCGGGAACCGGGTGATGTTGAGGATGCCGACGTCCACGGCGGACACCGTCACGTAGGCGGACTTGCCCGCCAGCTGCGGCGCACTCACCGTCACCGGCAGGTCCTGCTCCGGACGCATCTGCTTCGGTGCGACCAGACCGACCGCCACGGTCCGTGCCTTGCGGTCCATCGGTACGTGCACCACGCCCACGGCCCGCGCCGGCGTCACCTTGCTGGGCGCACTGCCGCCGCGGAACACCAGCGCGGTGATGTAGACATCGTGCCGCTCCCAGTCTGCGGTGACCGGAATCTTGAACGTACTGCCCGGCTTGGCGTCGATGTCCTGCTCGTAGATCATGCGATCGGTCTCCACCATCAGCACGCCACGTCCGGCATGCGGCGGCGTCACCGTCACTTCCAGTGTGTCGCCGGCCTTGTAGCCGGTCTTGTCCAACGCCAGCTTGACCTTGTCCGGGCGCGCATCCAGGCCGCGGTTGTCATCGCCCCAGCTCCAGCCCGCCCGGAACGGATAGCGGCTGGTCAGTCCGGTCGCCGGGTCGAATACATCGACGCGGTACTCACCCCATTCCACGGGCACGTCGAAGGCCACCGCGCTGGTACCCGCATCGACGGTGCGCGTGTCTTTGTTCTCGAAGCGACGGGTGAAATCGTAGTCCCAGCGGTTGTCGTTGAATGCCCAGTGGTAGTCACGCAACTCGCGTACCAGGGTGACTTTCAGGCCCTTCGCGGGCTGCGGCTTGCCTGCCGCATCCACGCGCATCAGCTCGAAGCGCGCGGTGCCGTTGGCATCTGCACCGTCGTCAGGGTTGAACAACGGGCGCACGCCGACCAGCGCCGCAGCCGGCCACATCACCCGCTTCAAGGAGCGGTTGACGGTGCGGCCACCGGTTTCATACAGGCTGCCCGACAGCACTACCGCCACAGGCGTCTTCGCCTTGGCTGCCTCTTCCGGCAGGTCGATGTCCTGCTTCAGCGAGCCGTTGGCCGGCAGCTCGGTATCCAGCACATCCTTTGCTTCGCGCGGCAATGCCACGGTCGGGTCGCCGAAGAAATAGCCTGGCAGACCCTCCACCGGCTGTTGCTCCACCGCCACGGCCAGGCGCGCGGTCAGCCGATTGCCATCGGCCGGCGCGCCGTACAGATACGCGCCGTCTGCCTGCAGGCGCAGCGCATCGCCCGGCTTGAGGCTTTTCTGCGGGCTGTCCAGGTCCAGCTTCATGCGCTCCGGCAGGAACTCTTCGATCCGCAGGGTCATGCCCTGGATCGCTTCCTTGCTGGCCGGGTCGGTACGGAACTCCACCTGCCAGCGGCCTGTCGGCGCGTCGGCGGGGATCAGTTGTTCGAAATTGAAGTATCCCTGCGCGCCCGGCTGCAGCTGGGTCTCGCGGAAAATCTTGCCGTCGGGCTGCTTCAGGCGCAGGAACACGGGTTGGCGGGCCTTGGCATCCTTTGCATCCTTGCCGGCTGCGACCGGCTTGCCGTCGTTGTCGCGCAGCAGCGCCGACAGCCTGATCGTTTCTCCCGGGCGATACAGGTCACGCCCGGACCAGGCAAATACATCGAACCAGGCATTGTCGCGGCCGGCGACAGCGAACTCGCTCAGGTCCAGCGCGGGCTGGTTGAACGGGATGAAACTGGTGTCCTTGCCGCTGCCTGCCACCAGGACGTGGCTGGCATCCAGCGTGTAATCCAGCAGCGCATTGCCGTTGCCGTCGGTGCTGCCGCGCAGAACGACCTCGCCCTTGCCATCGAGCACGCGCACGTCGACCTTCTTCAGCGGCGAACCGTCCTTCAACGAGGCGGTATGGACGAACAGCTTGTCCTTGTAGGCCCGCGTATGCAGGCCGATGTCACTGACGCTGAAGAACGCCGTGTCGAACTCGCCATCGAAGGCACCGGTGCGCTTGAGCACGGCGAAATACAGCCCTGGCTCCTGCAGCTCTTTGATGTCCTGCGTCGGCAGGTAGGTCAGCACACGTTCGTTCTGCTTGCCACCCAGGATGAAACGGTTGACGTACACCGGCTCGGCCAGACGGCTGATCGGGGTGCGCTCGCTGTAATCACTGTCCAGCTCCCAGCTGCCACGGCGGCCGCCGCGCTGGTACTGGCTGAAGAAGGTGGGCAGCTCCTTTTCGCGGACCCGCAGGAACTCCACGTCCACTTCCGGCACGTTGACCGACACCACGGGCAAGCCGCGGCTGTCACGGGCCGGCAGAACACTGCCCTGCGAAGCGAAGCCGGCGACCGCCTTCAGCTCACCGCTGAAGACCTTCTGCCGCAGCTCCTTGCCAAGCCGGCTGCCATCGGCAGCCAGCAGGTCCTCGGATACCACCAGCGAATATTCCTTCGCCGCTTCGACGAACGGATAGCGCAGCGTCCTGCCGTCGTCGGACAGGGTCCAGCTGCTGTCTTCGGTGCCGACCTTTTCTTCGAAGCGCACCAGCGCGTCGAAATCCTGCGTACCGACCAGCGGCCGCGAAAACTCCAGCGCCAGCGACAGACCGTCGTTCTTCTGGTCGGGGTAAGCGCGCAGCAGGACGAACTCGGTCACCTGCTCGGCCTTGGCGGTGATCGCCTCGCCGCTGGCGGCAGGCAGCTGACCGCTTTCATTGCGGTTGCAGCCGACCAGTCCCGCCAGCAGGCTTCCTGCCAGCAGGGCCGTCGCCCACCCCCATTTCCGAAGCCGCGCAGGACCGGTCATGTCGTCACTCCTTGAACAAGGAGGGCATTATGCCCCTCCCTGCACCGGTAGTGACGGCTGCTGGCCGTCATCCGTCATCCGTCATCCGACAGGGTAGTGAGAGCCGCTGGCCGGCACTACCGCTTCAAAGCGTGTCGGCCGGCACCCGCACCGTGCCTTCCATCAACACCCGTGCGGTGCGGCTCATGATGGCCTTGGTCACTACCCACTGGCCGTCGACCTGCGACGCCTGGGCCCCCACCCGCAACGTGCCGGAGGGATGGCCGAAGGTGATGGCCTCGCGCGTGCCGCCGCCTGCCGCCAGGTTGACCAGCGTGCCAGGAATGGCCGCGGCCGTGCCGATCGCCACTGCGGCCGTTCCCATCATCGCGTGGTGCAGCTTGCCCATCGACAGCGCGCGCGCATGCAGGTCGATGGCGGTGGCCGCAATGGTCTTGCCGCTGGACGAAACGAAGTCCTGCGCCGGGGCCACGAACGCCACCTTGGGCGTGTGCTGTCGCGTTGCGGCCTGTGACACGTCTCCGATCAGGCCCATGCGCACCGCACCCTGGGCGCGGATCGCCTCGAATTTCTCCAGCGCTGCGCGGTCCTCGTTGATTGCCGGCTGCAGTTCCGTCCCCGTGTAGCCCAGGTCTGCCGCGTTGAGGAAGATGGTGGGGATGCCCGCCGTGATCATCGTGACCTTGAACGTGCCGACACCGGGCACCTCCAGGTCATCCACCACATTACCGGTCGGGAACAGGGCCGCGCCTTCGTCACCATCGGACGGGTCCAGGAACTCCAGCTGGATCTCCGCCGCCGGGAAGGTCACGCCGTCCAGCTCGAAGTCGCCCATTTCCTGCACCTCGCCATTGCGCATCGGCACATGGGCGATGATCGTCCTGCCGATGTTGGCCTGCCAGATGCGCACCGTGCACACGCCGTCACGCGGCACGCGCGACGGATCGATGAAGCCATTGCTGATGGCGAAAGGACCGACGGCGGTGCTCAGGTTGCCGCAGTTGCCACTCCAATCCACGAATGCGGTGTCGATGGAGACCTGGCCGTAAAGGTAGTCGACATCATGGTCCGGCACGCTGGCGCTGGAGATGATCACGCACTTGCTGGTGCTGGACGTCGCCCCGCCCATGCCGTCGGTGTGCTTGCCATACGGATCCGGCGAGCCGATCACGCGCATCAGCAGCGCATCGCGCCCCGGGCCGGGAAGCTGCGCGGCGAACGGCAGGTCCTGCAGGCGGAAGAACACCCCCTTGCTGGTGCCGCCGCGCAGGTACGTGGCGGGAATGCGGCGCTGCGGGAGATCATTCATGAGACAGGATCCTGGAGGAATGAAGGCATCAGGCGACCTGGGTCGCCTCGAGGAAATCCTGCGCAAAGCGCTGCAGCACCCCACCGGCCTCGTAGATGGACACCTCTTCGGCGGTATCCAGGCGGCAGGTCACCGGCACCATCACCTGGCCCCCGTCGCGGCGATGGATCACCAGCGTCAGCTCGGCCCGTGGCACGCGCTCGCCGACCACATCGAACGTCTCGGTGCCATCGATGCCCAGGGTCAGGCGGGTAACACCCGGCTTGAACTCGAGCGGCAGCACGCCCATGCCGATCAGGTTGGTGCGGTGGATGCGCTCGAAGCCCTCTGCCGCGATCGCCTCCACGCCGGCGAGTCGTACGCCCTTTGCCGCCCAGTCACGCGAACTGCCCTGCCCATAATCGGCACCCGCGATGATGATCAGCGGCTGCTTGCGCTGCATGTAGGTCTCGATTGCTTCCCACATGCGCAGTACCTCGCCTTCCGGCTCCACGCGCGCCAGCGAGCCCTGCTTCACCACGCCGTCCACCACCGCCATCTCGTTGATCAGCTTCGGGTTGGCAAAGGTGGCACGCTGGGCGGTCAGGTGATCGCCGCGATGGGTCGCATAGGAATTGAAGTCCTCCTCGGGCAGGCCCATCTTCGCCAGGTACTCACCGGCCGCGCTGCTGGCCAAAATCGCATTGGACGGCGAAAGATGATCGGTGGTGATGTTGTCACCGAGCACCGCCAGCGGCCGCATGCCCGTCAGGCTGCGCTCGCCCGCCAGCGCACCTTCCCAGTACGGCGGTCGGCGGATGTAGGTGCTCTGCGGCCGCCAGTCGTACAACGGACTGATCGGCGCACCGTGCTCCACCTTGAAGGTGAACATCGGCTCGTACACCTTGCGGAACTGTTCCGGCTTGACGCTGGCCTTGACCACCGCATCGATCTCTTCGTCGCTCGGCCAAAGGTCCTTCAAGGTGATCGGGTTGCCCAACGCATCCGTGCCCAGTGCATCTTTCTCGATGTCAAAGCGCACCGTACCGGCGATGGCGTAGGCCACCACCAGCGCCGGCGACGCAAGGAAGGCCTGCTTGGCGTAAGGATGGATGCGGCCATCGAAGTTCCGGTTGCCCGACAGCACCGCCGTGGCATACAGGTCGCGGTCGATGATTTCCTGCTGGATCACCGGATCCAGCGCGCCGCTCATGCCGTTGCAGGTGGTGCAGGCGAATCCCACGATGCCAAAACCCAACTGCTCCAGCTCGACCAGCAGATCGGCCTCTTCCAGGTACAGTTGCACGGCCTTGGAACCGGGGGCCAGCGAGCTCTTCACCCAGGGCTTGCGCGTCAGGCCGGCACGGTTCGCGTTGCGCGCAAGCAGCGCCGCGCCGATCACATTGCGCGGATTGCTGGTATTGGTGCAGCTGGTGATCGCGGCGATGATCACCGCGCCGTCAGGCATCAGGCCGTCGGCCTGCTCGACCCTGCCGGACGCCAGCTTGGCCTCGTCGGAAATACCGCGTGCGGCCAGCTCGCTGGTGGCGACGCGCTTGTGCGGGTTGGACGGTCCCGCCATGTTGCGCACCACGCTGGACAGGTCGAACTGCAGCACACGCTCGTACCGCACCTGCCCCAGGTCGTCGGCCCAGAGGCCGGTCGCCTTCGCATAGGTCTCCACCAATTCGATCTGGGCCTCTTCGCGTCCGGTCAGGCGCAGGTAGTCCAGCGTCTGCTGGTCGATGGAGAACATCGCAGCGGTCGCGCCGAACTCCGGCGTCATGTTGGATATCGTCGCGCGGTCGCCAATGCTGAGCGCGCTCGCACCCGCGCCGAAGAACTCGATCCATGCACCCACCACGCGCGACGCGCGCAGGAACTCGGTCAGCGCCAGCACGATGTCGGTGCAGGTGATGCCCGGCTGCGGTCGACCCGTCAATTCCACCCCGATGATATCCGGCAGGCGCATCCACGAAGCACGACCGAGCATCACACTCTCTGCTTCCAGGCCACCGACACCGATGGCGATCACCCCCAGTGCGTCCACGTGCGGGGTGTGGCTGTCGGTGCCGACGCAGGTATCCGGGAACGCGACGCCATCGCGTATCTGGATCACCGGCGACATCTTTTCCAGGTTGATCTGATGCATGATCCCGTTGCCCGGCGGAATCACGTCAACGTTCTCGAAGGCCTTCTTGGTCCAGTTGATGAAGTGGAATCGGTCTTCGTTGCGGCGGTCCTCGACGGCGCGATTACGCGCGAACGCGGCCTTGTCGAAGCCGGGATACTCCACGGCCAGCGAGTGGTCGACGATCAGCTGGGTGGGCACCACCGGATTGATCCGGGCCGGGTCACCGCCCGCATCGGCGATGGCATCACGCAGCCCGGCCAGGTCCACCAGGGCGGTCTGGCCGAGGATGTCATGGCACACCACGCGCGCGGGGAACCACGGGAAGTCGAGGTCCTGGCGGCGCTCGATCAGCTGCCGCAGGGACGGCTCCAACATGGCCGGGTCACAACGGCGCACCAGGTTTTCAGCCAGCACGCGCGACGTATAAGGCAGCGTGGCATAGGCACCGGGCTGGATCGCGTCGATCGCAGCACGGGTATCGAAATAGTCCAGCGTCGTGCCGGCGAGGGGCTTGCGGTATTCGGTGTTCAAAACGGGGCTGTTCATGGCTGGCTCTTGATCGTTGGCGGGCCGGGTGTCGCATCGCCGGCAAACAGGGCGCTGCGACGCCAGAACGAAGCCGGGACGGCCAGGCCGTCCCGCTCCGCAGTGCACCCTTTACGCGGGTGCACATCATGCATCAGGCGCGCTTGTCGATCGGCACGAACGCCTGGTCTTCCGGACCGGTGTAGTTGGCACTCGGACGGATGATCTTTCCATCGATGCGTTGCTCGATGACATGCGCACTCCAACCGGAGGTGCGTGCGATGACGAACAACGGGGTGAACATCGCCGTCGGCACGCCCATCATGTGGTAACTGACCGCACTGAACCAGTCCAGGTTGGGGAACATCTTCTTGATGTCCCACATCACCGTCTCAAGACGTTCGGCGATGTCGTACATCTTCGTGCTGGACTGTTCTTCGGACAGCTCGCGGGCCACGTCCTTGATCACCTTGTTGCGTGGATCGGACACCGTATACACCGGATGGCCGAAACCGATCACTACTTCCTTGCGCTCCACGCGTGCCTTGATGTCGGCCTCCGCCTCATCGGCCGTGTCATAGCGCTTCTGCACTTCGAACGCCACTTCATTGGCGCCGCCGTGCTTCGGGCCGCGCAATGCGCCGATGCCGCCCGCGATGGCGCTGAACATGTCGCTGCCCGTGCCGGCGATAACGCGGCACGCGAACGTGGACGCATTGAACTCGTGCTCGGCGTAAAGAATGAGCGACGTATGCATTGCCTTCACCCACGAATCCTGCGGCTTCTCGCCGTGCAGCAGGTGCAGGAAATGGCCACCGATGGAGTCATCGTCGGTTTCCACATCGATGGCGCGACCGTTGTGGCTCCAGTGGTACCAGTACAGCAGCATCGAACCGAGGCAGGCCATCAGCTTGTCGGCGATGTCACGCGCGCCCGGATGATTATGGTCGTCCTTCTCCGGCGATACGCAGCCGAGCACGGACACGCCCGTGCGCATCACGTCCATCGGGTGGGCCGATGGCGGCAGCTCTTCAAGCGCGGCCTTGACCGACGCCGGGATGCCGCGCAGTGCCTTCAGCTTGGCCTTGTAAGCGACCAGCTCGGCCCGGGTGGGCAGCTTGCCGTGCACCAGCAGGTGGGCGATTTCCTCGAACTCGCTGGTCGTGGCCAGGTCCAGGATGTCGTAGCCCCGGTAGTGCAGATCATTGCCACTGCGGCCTACAGTGCACAGGGCGGTGTTGCCGGCGGCGGTGCCGGACAGCGCGACGGACTTCTTCGGCTTGAAGGTCGGGGTAGCGGTGGTTTCGTTCATGGTTTTCCTCCCGGAAATCGTGAGAGCAGGTTACTTCCTGGCGGCGAACAGCGCATCGAGCTGCTGCTCGAACGCGTGGTAGCCAATGCGGTCATAGAGTTCATTGCGCGTCTGCATGGCGTCGACCACGCTGCGCTGGTGGCCGTCGCGGCGCACCGCTTCGTACACGTTCTCGGCGGCCTTGTTGGCGGCGCGGAAGGCGGACAACGGGAACAGCTGGATGGCCACACCCGCAGATGCCAGCTCATCGCGACTGAACAACGGCGTAGCGCCGAACTCGGTGATGTTGGCAAGCACCGGCACCTTCACCGCATCGACGAAACGACGATAGGTCTCCAGATCATAGGCCGCCTCGGCGAAGATGCCGTCGGCACCCGCTTCGACACAGGCGATGGCGCGCTCGATCGCGGCGTCCACGCCATCCACCTGGATCGCATCGGTGCGCGCGATCAGGAAGAACGCCGGATCCGTCTTGGCATCGGCTGCGGCTTTCACGCGGTCCACTATTTCCTCCTGCGACACGATCTCCTTGCCGGGACGATGACCGCAGCGCTTTGCGCCGACCTGGTCCTCGATATGGCAGGCGGCGGCGCCGGCCTTGATCAGCGACTTGACCGTGCGCGCGATGTTGAACGCGCTTGGCCCGAAGCCCGTATCGATGTCCACCATCAACGGCAGGTCACAGACATCGGTGATGCGGCGGACATCGATCAGCACGTCTTCAAGCGTATTGATGCCCAGGTCCGGCAGGCCCAACGATCCGGCCGCGACGCCGCCGCCGGACAGGTAGATGGCACGGTAGCCGGCGCGCTTGGCCAGCAGCGCGTGGTTGGCGTTGATCGCGCCAATCACCTGCAGCGGAGATTCGGCCGCGAGCGCGTCGCGGAATCGGGTGCCAGCGGATACGGGAGAGGCAGTCATGAAGCGATCCTTTCAGTGGTCAGGGTAACAGGCGCAAGCTCCGTGCCAACCTCCAAGTCATTGATTTGAATGACAACATACCTGCTACACAGTGGAACATATGAAACACTGAAACGCATGTATCATGAAACATCTCTCTTGATGAGCCGGTCGTGATGCATCTGCCCCGCCTCCCCTTCGTTGCCGCCGAGGCCGATCCGTCCCGGCCGGTCATCTGGACCGTGAGCGTGTCTCGGCTGACGGGATTGCTCGGCGATGTGATCCCGGAGTTCGACCGCCGCGCGCGCATCGAACAGATCAACCTCGGCTTCGAAGAAGCCGTGGCCGTGATCAACCAGCGCCTGCGCCAGGAACACTGCGATGTAGTGATCGCCGGCGGCTCCAACGCCGCTTGGCTGCGCAGCCGGCTGGATGTGCCGCTGGTGCCGATCCAGGCCAACGGCTTCGACCTGATGGAGGCGCTCGCACGGGCACGGCGCATCGCACCTCGCATCGGGCTGGTCACCCATGCCAGTGACGTGCCCACGTTCGGCAGCTTCCAGGACAGCTTCGGCCTGCAGATCGAACACCGCCGCTTCGTGACCCGGGAAGATGCGCGCGATTGCATCGCGGACCTGCGCGCCAACGGGATCGAGGTCATCGTCGGCACCGGCATGGCAATCGATCACGCCGAAGCCGCCGGTCTGCAGGGCGTACTGCTGTATTCGGCTGATTCGGTGCGACAAGCGTTCGAGCATGCCCTGGAACTGACGCATACCCTGGCGCGCTCCGTCACCCGCACCGCGCGCATTCCCCGGCGCAGCAGCCCGCCGGGCCACGGGCAGGTGCTGCTCGGCGACAGCCGGGTGATGCAGGACGTTCGCAAGCAGATCGCCCTGTATGCCCCACACGACAGCACGGTACTGGTCAGCGGCGAGACCGGCACCGGCAAGGAACTGGTAGCCCGTCAGTTGCATGCGGACAGCGGTCGTCGCGGACGTTTCGTTGCACTCAACTGCGGCGCCATCAGCGAGTCGCTGCTGGAATCAGAACTGTTCGGCTACAGCGACGGTGCCTTCACCGGCGCCCGCCGCGGCGGACGTATCGGCCTGGTGGAAGCCGCGGATGGCGGCACCTTGTTCCTGGATGAAATCGGCGAACTGCCGCTGCCACTGCAGACGCGGCTGTTGCGGGTCCTGGAAGAGCGCGAGGTGTTGCGGGTGGGCTCGACCGAACCGACGCCGGTCAACCTGCGGGTGGTTGCGGCGACGCTGCAATCGCTGGAGCAGCGGGTGCAGATGGGCCTGTTCCGTCGCGATCTCTATTACCGGCTGGCGACACTGCGCATCGCCCTACCCGCCCTGCGCGTGCGGCGCGACGATATCCCCCTGCTGGCACGCGCGTTCTTCCAGCAACTGCGAGGCCTGGACGCTCCCCTGGATGAGGATGCCATGGTGGCGCTCGCGGCCGCCGACTGGCCCGGCAACGTGCGCGAACTACGCAATCTGATGGACCGCCTGCGGATTCACTGGCAGCCCAGCGACGGTCCCGTCAGCCGTGCACGGCTGCTGGAGCTCGCCCCCGAACTGGGCGACGCAGCGGCCGCCGGCGCCATCGTGCCGGGACGCCCCTCGCCGGCCCACCTGCAGCAGTTGCTTGCCACCCATCGCCATGATCGCGAAGGCATGGCCCAAGCACTGGGCATCTCACGCACCACCCTGTGGCGCTGGCTGCGGGCGGCAGGACTGGCGTAACCCCCCGCCTCCGATAGAGCCGACTTCAGTCGGCTGCCCGTCGCGTAACGCCCAGCCTCAGGTAGAGCCGACTTCAGTCGGCTGCCCTTCGCGTAATGCCCAGCCGACTGCAGTCGGCTTTACCCACGCGCGGATGCGGGGCAACGTGGGGCAATCAGGGATACAGCTGTCGCTTGCTCCACGTGTCATCGGCTGCGCGCTCGTAGCACCAGCGCTCGTGCAGCCGGAACTGCGCGCCGTACCAGAACTCGAACCGGTCAGGCACCACGCGCAGGCCGCTCCAGCCCGCCGGCCGTGGCACGTCCTGGCCTTCGAAGCGCGCCTCGACCTCGGCGACCCGCGCGTCGAACTCGTCCCGCGAGGCCAAGGTGCGCGATTGACTCGATGCCCATGCCCCGATCTGGCTCAACCGCGGCCGTGATGCGAAATAGGCATCTGCCTCGGCATCGTCCACCTGCTCGACGCGCCCTTCGATGCGCACCTGGATGCCCGCCTCGCGCAGGCTGCGCCACAGGAACAAGAGCGCAGCCTGCGGATTGGACTGGAGCTCCTGGCCCTTGTGGCTGTCCAGATGCGTATAGAACACGAAACCGCGCGCGTCGAACGCCTTCAGCAGCACGGTACGTGCCGACGGACGGCCGCTGCGATCGGCGGTCGCCACCGTCATCGCGTTGGGCTCCAGCTCGCTGCTCTTGCGTGCCTCGTCAAACAACGTGGCAAACGTGGAAAGCGCTTCGGCGTGCAGATTGCTCATGACAACGGGTTCCCTACTTGGATTGGGCTATTGTGGCGGCATGAAGGCTGCTGCGTACACGCCCCCGTCGAAAGGTTTCCCCGATGCCCTGGTAGAGCAGGCGCTCGATGATGCGATGGCGAGCGCCACCCGGGTTCAGGTATTGGCCATCAGCGGCCTGCAGGGCAGTGGCAAATCGACGCTGGCCGCGCAGGTCGTGGCGCGCGCACAGGCGCGGGGCCTGCGAGCCGCCGCGCTCTCCATCGACGATGTCTACCTCACCCGTACCCAACGCCAACGGCTGGCGCGCGATGTGCATCCGTTGTTGTTGACCCGGGGGCCACCCGGAACCCATGACCTCGCCTTGGCGCACAGCGTGCTGGATGACGCTGCGGCGGGAACGCTGCGCGCACTGCCACGATTCGACAAACTTGCCGATGAGCGCCTGCCGCAGGCGGAGTGGCCTCATCTGGCGGCGCCTCTGGATCTGCTGGTGTTCGAGGGCTGGTTCCTCGGCACGCCCGCTGAAGCGGCCGACACGCTGGACGCCCCCCTCAACGCATTGGAGCGCGAGGCGGATGCGGACGGACGCTGGCGGCACTGGTGCAACACGGCACTGGAAACCAAGTACCCCGCACTATGGCAACGCTGCGATCGCCTGTGGTTCCTGCAGCCGCCTGATTTCTCCGTCATACCGCGCTGGCGTTGGCAGCAGGAGCAGCATCTGCAGGCCGCGCAGCCCGGGCGCAGCGGGATGACGCGACCGCAGCTGGAACGTTTCGTGCAGTATTACGAGCGGGTGAGTCGCCATGCCCTGCGTACGCTGCCCGGCATCGCCGACCGCACGATCGCACTGGATGCCGAGCGCGCCATCGTCAGCGTACGCTGACGGGCTGACGACCATTGCGGCGGCGCCGTGACGCACCCGGCGCCCCCCGTCCCCCCTCTCCATGGGGACGTGCGATTCGCACGCGCATTACCTGCTTGCAGAAACCCTGCCTGCACACCCTCATGCCGCGAGGGCATCTGCATATGCGCAGAAATGCGCGCACACCGACAGGGTCGGTTGGCTAGGGTTTCGGCTTACCGCATCCCGACCTGACCGGATCGCCACCGTGCTCCTTGCTGCTGGTAGTGCCTCCATGCTGCAGACCTTCAACGCTGTTACGAAGGGCGCACACATCCTGACGCGCAGCGTGCTTTCCTGCGTGCGCAACGCCCCCTCGTGGTCGACGCCTTCCCTGCGGAGGCCCACGCCTTTCCCGGACGCCGATGCCGTATGTCCGGACACGATCGGCGGGATGATCCGCGACCTGGGTGCGGCGCTCGAACGCGCCGACGCACATCGCGCGACGTCGCTGGCGCTCATCGCCCACCGTGCACGCGCGCCCGTGCTGGACGCCGCTGCGCTGGTGGCATTACGCAAGGCGTGCAAGGTTGAAATCGAAGCGCAGAACGGCGGGCGAATGCCAGAGATCCAGCGCATGCGCCTGCAGGCACTGCATGACCACGCACGACTTGGTCTGCAGCCGGTGCGGATAGCGCAGTCTCACCGGCGCTGGTGTGTGCGCCTCAAGCCCATGAGCGCGCCAGGGGCACAACGCACCACTTCCTTCGGGTGTTCGGCGCGCGCCGGCGTAGGCCTGACCATGGCCGGTACAGGGGCCACCGCCGGACTCTCGGTTGGCGCACAGTCCGGCAGCAAGAGCAGTTGTTTCGAGACGCTGGAGTACGCGCGCGGTCGGCACCACGTCATCAGTGCCGAGGTATCGGCCGATGCGCAGTTGGCACCCGGTACCGCGGCCGGCGCCGGCCTGACGGCAAGCGTGGAGTACACCCGCTACGACGGCGCGGCATCGATCCACGACTATGCCGCTTTCCGGGCGCGACGCTCCGTCGCCACGCCACGGCGCAGCCGAGCGGCCCAGCGCCTGCTCAGCGTCGTCTCGCTGGGCCGCGCCACGCCCCACGACCGCGTGGCCCACGCCGCGCGTGCCGCGCTGCGCTGGGCCCCCTTGATGCCCACCCTGGTGTCCTGCGGCGGCGACAACAGCCCGCCCTTTGCTGCGCTGACGCAGGATGCACTGGTGCCCTCCCCTGCCCCCTTGCTCGACGTCGGCATCCGCACACGCACGATCTCGATGCAGGCCGCCGCCGACGCGACCGTCGCCAACGCGGGCATCTCCGCTGCGCGCAGCCGGCTGCGCGTGGATATCGATGTGCCCCTGTGGTTGTGCGACCTGGATCTGGACCCTGTGCAGCGCGGAGCGCTGGCCTGGCAGCTTCGGGAGCGGATCACCGCCGGTCTCGGCTCACACGCCAAACGCTTCAGCGCCTTGCAGGTCGATGATGCGCACGCGGGCGCGGCTCGGGAAGAGGCGCTGCAACGCGTACAGACGGAGTTCCAGTGCCTGCAGGCCCTGCTGCTGGAGCAGCAGCGTGGCATCGACAAACGACAGCTCAAGCACGTGTTGGCACGAACCTGCGCGGACTGGAACTGCCGCACGCCGCAGCAGGCACTGGCGCGCATGCTGGAGCTGGTGAACTGGCTCTGGCTGGTGATGCCCGCCGATCAGCGCAGCGCCGCGCAGGCACTGGCCGCCACAGTGCGTGATTCGCCTGTCCTGCGACAGGACGCCGCCTCGCTGCGCCCCCTTTACGCGCACCAGGCCCTGCAACAGTTCATCCGCACAGACACCATGGCGGTCCATGGCGGCGCGGCACAGCCCATGGCGGGCGCGGGCACGACGGACGTCACCATCAGCGTCAGCCGGAGCCATCAGCGCAACTACAACGCCCTGCGCGATGGCCGCTATGTCGAGGCCAGGATCACGCTGACCGGGGCGACCAGCACCGACACCATCCTGACGTTGCTGCAGCAGCGGCTGCCCGATGCCAGTCTGGCGGCGGACGCCCGCCATGAACTCAAGCGCGTACTGGGTGATGCAGGCGCGCTGAGCCTGGCAGGCACGACCGCGGTGACCGTGGGCGTCAGGTTCTTCAGGCCATCGTTCCAGGACGATGTGCGCTTTCCCGCTGCCGCCCGTGGCCTGCACCTGCAGCAGATCACCGTGCGCGGGGCATCCACCTTCAGCGTGGACGGCCGACTCCCCATTACCGGTGTCCCGCTGGCCTCGCTCGGGCTGGGGGCGCGCCTTCAGCATGCACGCCACACAGCGCTGCATGCGGACGTGTTCTGCAGCGCCACCTTGACCGCCTCGCTGTTGCGCTATCAGTGCCTGATCGGCCAGCGGATGGCACCGGCGCAGGCATGGAAGAAGATGCTCGATGCCCATGGCAGCAGTCTGACCCGCCTTGCCCGCAGGATGGCGGACAAGACGTCCAGTGCCAGGGCGGAGGCGCATCACTGGCTGCCGCTTCCTCCTCTGGCCGCGGGTCACGACACCGATGGCCTGATCACCACGGCCGGCACGCTGGAGCCCGGGCTGACCGGACTGCATGCCTTGTTCGATGCCCTGCTGCCGCCCCTGGCCGAAGCACAGCGCTTGTCTCCGCTGTGCCACCCCATCGCGCTGGGCGGCACGCAGCTGCGCAGCACCCGGCTGTAGAGGGTGAAGTGGTAGGATTCACGGCGATGAATCCTGCTCCGAACCTGATCCTGATCGGCCCGATGGGAGCCGGCAAAACCTGCATCGGCCGCCGCCTCGCCGAGCGTTTCACGCTGGAATTCGTTGACCTGGACCAGGTCATCGTGGAGGCGGCAGGTGCCAGCATCCCGACCCTGTTCGATCTGGTCGGCGAAGCCGGTTTCCGCCGGCATGAGCAGCAGGCACTGCAGCGCGTGCTCGGCGGGCACGGGCAGTTGGTGTCTACCGGCGGAGGTGCCGTGCTGCATGCCGACAACCGTGCCGCCATCGCCGGCCATGGTTTCGTGGTCTACCTGCGGGTCAGCGTCGCGGCGCAACTGGAACGACTGGCGCGGGACAAGGCGCGGCCGCTGCTGCAGCGCCCGGACCGTGAGCAGGTGCTGCAGGACCTGGCCTATCACCGCGACCCGCTGTACCAGCAGCTGGCCGATCTCACCCTGGATACCGACCTTTACACCGCTGCCGAAGCCACGTCCCAGCTTGTGGTCAAGCTGGCCGCGCACTGGCAGCGACAGGACCCGATCGCATGACCGCACCCTCCCCCCTGCACGTCGCCGTCGCTGGCGACCATCCTTATTCGATCACCATCGGCCCGGGCCAGCTGTCCGATGGCCACGCGCTGGCGCAGCATGTCCGCGGCCGGCACGTGCTGCTGGTCAGCGATAGCGATGTGGCCCCGCTTTATCTCGCCGGCGTGCGTGCCGCGCTGATGCAGGCACGCCCGGACCTGTTGGTGGCCGAGCACGTGTTGCCGGCCGGTGAAGCGTCCAAGACGCTGGCCGAGTTCGGCCGGGCCATCGACGCTTTGGCCGCGCTGGGCGCCACGCGGGATGCCTGCATCTTTGCGCTGGGCGGCGGTGTGGTGGGCGACCTGTCCGGTTTCGCCGCGGCCTGCTGGATGCGCGGGGTGGACTGCGTTCAACTGCCGACCACGCTGTTGGCCATGGTCGATTCGTCGGTCGGTGGCAAGACGGCGGTGGACATCCCGGCCGGCAAGAATCTGGTGGGCGCCTTCCATCCGCCGCGGGCGGTGATCGCCGACACCCACGTGCTGGCGACCCTGCCGGTGCGCGAGCTGCGCGCAGGGCTGGCGGAGGTGGTGAAGTACGGTGCACTGGGCGATCCGGACTTCTTCGACTGGCTGCAGCAGCATGCCGATGGCCTTTCTGCCGGCGATGCCACGCTGCTCGCTGAAGCCATCGCGCGCAGTTGCAGGCACAAGGCGGCCATTGTCGAACGCGACCCCTTGGAGAAGGGCGAGCGGGCCCTGCTCAACCTGGGCCATACCTTCGGCCATGCCATCGAAACCGAACAGGGCTATTCGGCGCCAGGACGCGATGCCCTGAACCATGGCGAAGCCGTAGCGGTCGGCATGGTGCTGGCCGCCCGTCTGTCGACCGCGATGGGCAGGGCACCGGCGGCGGACGAGCAGCGTCTTTCTGCGTTGCTGACATCGCTGAACTTGCCGACCGCCATTCCCACGGGACTACAGCCTGCCGCGCTGCTGGCACGCATGCGGCTGGACAAGAAGAACGTGGCCGGGCGGCTGCGCCTGGTGCTGTGGCGCGGCATCGGCCAGGCCGATGTGGTGGCCGATGTGGAAGAAGCCGCCGTGCTTGCGGTGCTGGCTGGCTGATCCTGTCGCGGGTCCGCCCTGCACGGGGTGGTTTCTCCGCCTAGGACCGCTCGACGCTGCAGGCACCGTGCGTCTCCGCCGTTCATGGGGCAGCGCTACAATTGCCCCATGCATGCCCACCTGCAACAACCGGCCATCGGTACCGAGACGCCGCGCTTCCTGCGCCTGACCCTGGCCGCCGACCTGTTCGGCGGTTGGGAACTGCTGCGCGAATCCGGCCGCGCCGGGGGTCGCTCGCAGCTCCGGCGCGAACTGTACCTGAAGGAAGCCGACGCCCGCGCCGCCTTTGCGAAGGCACGCGATGCCGAGCTTCACCGCGGCTTCGAGCTGGCCTCGCACGGCGAGTGAGCATGCAACCCCCTTCTTCCCACACGGCGTTGCATGCAGCGCCCGCACAAGGATCGCCTTCCGTGACCAGCCCTCTTCGCAACGATCGTCTGCTACGCGCCCTGCGCCGCGAGCCGGTGGATCACACCCCGATCTGGCTGATGCGCCAGGCCGGTCGTTACCTGCCGGAGTACCGTGCGACCCGCGCGAAAGCAGGCAGTTTCCTGGCGATGGCGAAGAACCCGGATCTCGCCTGCGAAGTCACCCTGCAGCCGCTGCGCCGCTTCCCGCTGGATGCGGCCATCCTGTTTTCGGACATCCTGACCATCCCCGATGCGATGGGCCTGGAGCTGTATTTCGTCGAAGGTGAAGGCCCCAAGTTCCGGCACCCGATACGCGATACCGCCGCCATCGCCAAGCTGGCGGTGCCGGACATGGAACAGGAACTGCGCTATGTGATGGATGCCGTGCGGGTGATCCGCCGCGAGCTGGATGGACAGGTGCCGCTGATCGGCTTTTCCGGCAGCCCGTGGACGCTGGCCTGCTACATGGTGGAAGGCGGCGGCAGCAAGGATTTCGCCCGCATCAAGGCGATGGCGCTGAACCACCCGCAGGAACTGCACCGCCTGCTGGAGGTCGTGACCGATGCGGTGGTCGCCTACCTCGGTGCGCAGCGCGCGGCCGGCGCGCAGGCACTGCAGGTGTTCGATACCTGGGGCGGCGTGCTGTCGCCGGCGATGTACCGCGAGTTCTCGCTGCGCTACCTGCAGCGCATCTCCGCCGAGCTGGAGCGCGGTGAAGGCAGCGCCCGCACGCCGCTGATCCTGTTCGGCAAGGGCACGGGCCTGCATCTGGAGGCGCTGTCCCATACCGGTGCCGATGCGCTGGGACTGGACTGGACCCTGGACCTGGACGAAGCGGTGCGCCGCACAGGGGGGCGCGTCGCGCTGCAGGGCAACCTGGATCCCACCACCCTGTACGCCAGTCCCGAGGCGATCAGCGCGGCGGCGGGCCGGGTGCTCGATACGTATGCGGCCGGCAACGGCGGCTCGCGCGAGGGCCATGTGTTCAACCTGGGCCACGGCATGTCGCCTGACATGGATCCGGCCAGTGTGCAGGTTCTGGTCGAGGCGGTGCACCGGCTCAGCGCACGCTGATGTTTTACCCGGCATGGCGGTACGGCGCTTCCTGATCGCGCCGTTACCGCGGTTGGTCCATCATGTCGCCTCCCGGTCGCGCGGATCCAAGCCCGATGACGTCAAGCTACGCCTCCATCCGCCCCTTGTTGTGGCTGGTATCGCTGGCGATCTTCATGCAGATGCTGGACTCCACCATCGTCAATACGGCGTTGCCGGCGATGGCGCGAAGTCTGGGCGAAAGTCCGCTGCAGATGCAGTCTGTCGTTTTCAGCTACGCACTGGCCGTAGCCACCTTCATCCCGGCGTCGGGCTGGATCGCCGACCGCTTCGGCACGCGGCGTACCTTCCTGGTCGCCATCATCCTGTTCACCCTTGGCTCGCTGGCCTGCGCGTTGGCGCAGACCCTGCATCAGCTGGTCGCAGCGCGCGTGCTGCAGGGCATCGGTGGCGCGATGCTGCTGCCCGTCGGTCGCTTGGCCGTGATGCGCTCGGTACCGCGCGAAGACTTCCTGCGCGCGATGAGCTTCATCGCCATCCCGGCATTGATCGGCCCGCTGATCGGCCCGACGCTGGGTGGCTGGCTGGTCGAAGTCGCGTCGTGGCACTGGGTGTTCCTGATCAATCTGCCGATCGGCGTGATCGGTTATCTGGTCGCGATGAAGGTCATGCCTGACCACTATGCTGCCCATCTAAGCCGCTTCGATCTGCGCGGTTACGCGATGCTGGCCTTCGGCATGGTGGTGCTGTCGCTGGCATTGGACGGCATCTCGGGAATGGGCACGCCCCACGCGCTGGTGATGCTGATGACCGTCGCCGGGCTGGCCGCGCTGGCGGGCTACTGGCTGCACGCCGCCAATTCGACCGCGCCGCTGTTTTCGCTCGCGTTGTTCCGGGTGCCGAGCTACCGCATCGGCATCCTCGGCAACCTGTTCTCACGCATCGGCAGCAGTGCCATGCCGCTGCTGATTCCCCTTCTGCTGCAGGTGGGCATGGGCATGAGCCCGATGAATGCCGGCCTGATGATGATCCCCGTCGCTGCCGCCGGCATGGTGTCCAAGCGGCTGGCAGTGAAACTGGTGGAGCGCTTCGGCTACCGCCGCGTGCTGATGGTCAACACCGTGCTGGTGGGCATCGCCATGGCCAGCTTCGCGCTGATGGGGCCGGGCCAGCACTTGGGCTGGCGGCTGCTGCAACTGGCGTTGTTCGGAGCGGTGAACTCACTGCAGTTCACGGTAATGAACACGGTGACGCTGCGCGACCTGGATCGGGAGTTCGCCAGTTCCGGCAACAGCCTGTTGTCGATGGTGATGATGCTGGCGGCGGGGTTCGGCGCCGCAGCGGCGGGCAGCCTGCTGGCGGCATTCGCACCGCTGGAATCGCACGGCGCCACGGCCGCCCTGCACGCGACCTTCCTGTGTGTCGGCGCGATCACGCTGACATCCACGCTGATTTTCTGGCAGCTGCCGGATACAGGCCCGGACCCGAAGCAGATCGAGGAAGTCGCGGAGTGACGATTCGGGGGTTGGGGGCGGGTTGGGGGCGGGTTGGGCTAACGGGTTGGGCTAACGGGTTGGGCTAACGGGTTGGGCCGACCGATTGGTCTGACCGATTGGGCCTCTTGGTAGAGCCGACTTCAGTCGGCTGCTCCACCAATGCAGCCGACTGAAGTCGGCTCTACCGGGAGGCGGGAGCGGTCGGCGGCGCTAGCGGGCGGTCAGCGCGCGGGCGATGGCTTCGGCCAGCAGCTCGCCGGTCACCGGCTTGCGCAGGAACCCCTGCATGTCCGCCGCCGCTACCTGCTCGGCGAGATCGGGATCGGTGCGCGCGGTGACCGCCAGCAGGGGCAGGTCGTGGGCCTGGTTGCGCAGGTGCAACGCCAGGTCGAAGCCACTCAGGCCGGGCAGATCGAGGTCCAGCAGACCGATGTCGAAGCGGTCGCCGGCCATTTCGCGCAAGGCCGCGAGCGCATGTTCGGCATGCACCACCTGGTGCCCGCGGGCCGCCAGCAGGCCGGCGATGACCTCGGCCACGGTGGGATCGTCTTCCACCAGCAGGATGCGCAGCGGCGCGGCCGGTACGGCCACCGTGTGCGGCCCCTCGCCATCGGCGTGCCCGCTGCCATCCTGAAGCGGCAGGGGCAGCACCACGCTGAAGCACGTCCCGTTGCCCAGCTGGCTGCATACGGCAATGTCACCGCCCATCGCCACCGCAAGCTCGCGACTGATCGCCAGCCCCAGGCCGCTGCCGCCGTACTGCGCTGCGGTGCGTGCACCGTCGGCCTGCTCATAGCGGCGGAACAACCGTTTCTGCAGTTCGCTGCTGATGCCCGGCCCGGTATCGCTGACGTCGAAGTGCAGGCCCTGCCCGTCGGTGTCGCTGCGTGCGCGCAGGGTGATGCTGCCGCGCTGGGTGAACTTGACCGCGTTGCCGAGCAGGTTGAGCAGGATCTGCCGCACCCGCAGCGGATCGCCCTGCGCGCACAGCCCGATGGCCAGCTCATTCTGCAGCGTGAACTGCACGCCCTTCTGCCGAGCCAGCGGTGCGGTGAGCGCCTGGACATCGGCAAGCAGCAGGTTCAGATCGAATACCTGCGACTGCAGCTCCAACCGCCCCGACTCGATCCGCGCCAGGTCCAGCGCATCGTTCACCAGCAACAGCAGGTGCTCGCCCGCACTGCGGATGGACTCGGCATGGTTGCGCTGGCGCGTGTCCAGCGGCGAGGACAGCAGCAGTTCGGTCATGCCAAGCACACCCGTCATCGGCGTGCGGACTTCATGGCCCAGGTTCGCCAGGAAGCGCGTCTTGGCCGCCGAGGCCTGCTCGGCAACCTCCTGCTTGTGCACCGCCATCTGGTAGGCATGCCGGCGTTGCAGACGTCGCCGGTACAGCCAGGCGAATCCGCTCAGCAACAGCAGGCCCAGTGCCATCAGCATCAACACACCGGTCACGCTGCGCCACCACGGCGGCAAGACGTCGAACTCCAGCGTCTGCACCTTGGACCATACGTGGTCGGCCGAGCGCGCCTGCACCTCGAGCGCGTAATGACCGGGGGGCAGGCGTGAAAAAACACGCTCGCCACCCGCACCGGCATCCACCCAGTCCGGATCGTAGCCGCCCAACCGATATCGGTACACGTTGGACGCCGCATCGCTGAACGACAGCAGGCGCGCGACGATGTGCAGGTCGCGGTCACCATCTTCGATGACCATCGGCGTGGCGTGGGTCAGCTCGACCTTCCGGTCGCCACGGCTGACTTCGACACGCTCGATCACCAGCGGTGCCTGCCGGGTCGGCGGCCCCACTTTGAGTGGATCGAACAGCACCACGCCTGCCGGCGTGCCTGCCAGCAACTGGCCACTGCGGCTGGCCACCAGGGTGTTCTCGCGGAACTCCTGGCTGGGCAATCCATCATGCACGCCATACAGGCGCACGCTGGGCACGCGCGGATCTACCCGCAGCATGCCGCGTGGGCTGCTCGCCCAGACGATGCCCGTTTCGTCCACGGCCAACCCGTTGGCGGCGAGCGCCGGATACCCCTGCACCGCGCCGATCACCCGGTGCCGCTGCAGCGCGCTGCCGGTCCATCGGTGCTGGACCAGGCGCCCATCCTGCGAAAGCCAGACCTGGTCGCCACTGGCAAAGGCCATCGCATGGACCGCCCCGGCAGGACCACCGTCGACCAGGGCGAACACATGCAGGTGCGGATCCCATTCCTGCAGCCCTTGGCTGCCGGCCAGCCAGGGTTGCCCGCGCGGCCCACACTCCAGGCTGATGTTCAGCTGCCCCGCGCGCAGGCCACCCTCACCCAGCGGCACGCCCACCTGCACGCGCCCCTGCAGATCACGTGCCTGCACACCGGTCGGCGACATCGTCCACACCAGCCCGCCACATACCGCGATATCCTGGACATTGCCTTCCATCACCGCGTCGGCTCCGTCATCGCGGCCCCAGCGACGCACGCGTCGGCTGCCAGGTTCATAGCGCGCCAGTGCGTCCATGGAACCTGTCCACACGTTGCCCTGATCATCCTCGGCGACAGACATCAGCCAGTGGTTGCCATTCACCCAGGTCAGGTGCTGTTCCACCTTGCCCGTGGCCGGGTCCAGCTTGTCCAGTGCACCGTGGCCACCCACGGTCCAGACACCGCCGTCCGCGGCAGCGGCGGTGCCAAGCACGAAGGCGTTGCGCAACGAGGCCGGATCATCTTCAAGGCGGGACAGCACCGAGAACTGCCACCAGCGCGGCAGCAGGTGCCACAAGCCGGCGTTGAGGCTGGCCAGCCAGATGCCGCCTTCGCGGTCCTGGAAGGCGCCGCTCCAGTTCGGACGCACCCGTCCCCGTGCCAGCGCGCTATACAACGGAACCTGCTGGAAGCGCCCTGCCACCCCCCGTCCGAGACCCGACCGGGTATCCAGCCAATAGCCGCCCTGCTCATCGTGCAGCATCATGCCCAGCACCTGGTCGCCAGCGGGCACCGGCCACGGCGCCGGCTCGAAGCGGCCATCTGCGTGACGCACGATCACGCTGCCCAGCGTGTTGATCCACAGACTGCCATCGGCATCAGCGGTCATGCCGTTGATCATCGCATCGCCCAGCACGCTGTCCGGCGCGCGTTCGAAATCGTGTCCCGTCCATCTCGCCAGGCCGCGCTTGGTGCCCACCCACAGACTGCCGTCAGGCAGTGTCGCCAGGAAAGGCACGCTGTTGGACGGCAGGCTGCGGTCGTTGCCCTCTTCCGGCAGGAAGCGCTGCAGGGTGTCGTCAGCATCAATACGGTACAGGCCGCCTTCGTAGGTGCCGAACCAGATCGCCCCGTCCGGCGTGGACGCCACGCTCCACACGGTGTTGCTGGCCAGCAGCGGCTGGCTGTCACGGTCATAGAAACGCATGACCCGCCGATCAGCGGACAGCCGCACCAGACCTGCGTTTTCAGTCCCTATCCAGAGCTGGTTGCGCGCATCGGCAAGTACCGTCCAGATGCGGTTGTCGCGCAGCCCGTCTTCGGCCCGCCAGATCCGGTAGCTGCGGCCATCGAAGCGGGCGAGCCCGTCATTCGTGGCGATCCACAGATAGCCCAGACGGTCTTCCGCCATCCGGTTGACGGTGTTGGACGGCAGGCCATCGAACACGGTCAGCTGCCGCGGCGTCGGCGGAACCGGCTGCGCGATGGCCGGCAACAGGGCCAGCCATGCCGACAGCAATAGTGCCAACGTCCTACGCAAACGCATTGCCCCTGCCTGCTCCCCGTTGCCACTGCCCCCTGCGCAGCAGGGATGGACACCTCATGCCTGCGGTGCCCGCGACGGCTGATGGCTTGGATGGCATGGTAAACCGAAGGTGACGGTCTTCACGACGTGGAACCGCCGAAGCGTGAACTCCGTGTCACCTGCGTCATGGGAAGGCGCGACGCAGGCGCGCACGGGCAATCGCCCCGACCAGCAGGTCGCCCGTCACCGGCTTGCGCAGGAAGCCATCGAATCCGGCGTCCAGCACCTCTGCTTCGGCGTAACTGTCCGAACGGGCGGTCACCGCGATCAACGGGAACCGATGACCCATCGCCCGCAGCTGACGTGCCAGCCCCAGCCCGTCAAGGGCCGGCAGGTCCAGGTCGAGCAACCCGACTTCGAAGGACGAGGTCGCCGCCGCCGACAGCGCCGCCAGTCCGTGCAGCGCGTGTTCGACCTCATGCCCACGTGCGCTCAGCAGACCCTGGATCACACTAGCGACCGTCGGGTCGTCTTCGACCAGCAGGATCCGCAGGGACGGCAGCACGTCGGGCGAGGGCTGCGCCTCGGGCACGGGCGCCACGTCTTCGGCATGCCACGGCAGCGGCAGCAGCACGCTGAAACGCGCCCCGTGTCCCGGCAGGCTGTCCACGTCGATGGTGCCGCCCATCGCCACGGCAAGCTCCTGGCTGATCGCCAGACCCAGGCCGGATCCCCCGTAGCGCGACGCCGTCCGCGGACCGTCGGCCTGTTCGAATCGCTGGAACAAGCGCGCCTGTTGCTCGACGGCAATGCCCGGGCCGGAGTCCTCCACCTCGAACCGAAGGCCCACGCCGTCGCCGCCGGGACCGACGGATACCCCGACGTGGCCGCGCTCGGTGAACTTGATCGCATTGCCGAGCAGGTTCATCAGCACCTGCCGCACCCGCATCTCATCGCCGCTGACCGATATCGGACCGGTAAACGCCATCTCGCGGCGGAAGGCCAGCCCACGCTGGCGCGCGATGGGCTCCATCAAGGCCTGCACCTGGTCGAACAAGGCATCCAGCGCGAACGGGCGGATGTCCAGTTCCAGCCGACCGGCCTCGATCCGCGCCATGTCCAGCGCATCGTTGACCAGCCGCAGCAGATGGGTGCCGGCCTGGTGGATGGCGCCGGCGTAGCTGCGCTGCTGGTCATCCAGCCCGGTGTCCAGCAACAGCTCGCTCATGCCCAGCACGCCGGTCATCGGCGTGCGGACCTCGTGCCCCAGCGTTGCCAGGAAATGGCTCTTCGCCTGCGAGGCCTGCTCGGCCAGATGCTGCTTGTGCAGGCTCAACTGCCATTGCTGTCGCCGGCGCAGGCGCAGGCGGACGTACCACGCCACGCCAGCGACCAGCAGGGTCCCACCCACGCCGTAGGCCAGCAGTGCGACCCCGCTGCGCCACCAGGGCGGCAGCACCTGCACCTGCAGTGCCTGCACAGGCGTCCAGTCGCCGCCCGCGTGTCGCGCCTGGATCTCGATCTGGAACGCGCCGGACGGTAGCCGCGAGAGCGTGCGCTCGCCATCGGCGGCGGTGACCCAGTTGAGGTCATAGCCCTGCACGCGGAATCGATAGGCATTGCTGCGTGGATTTGCGAAGGACAGCAGCCGCGCGTTGATCTGCAGATCACGGTCGTCCGGCCCCAGCGTGATGGGCGAGCGGGCGGTGACGTCCTGCCAGCCCTCGCCATCGTCGCGGCGCACGTGCACCGAGGCGATGACCAGCTGCGAAGATGGCAGCGGCGCGTCGGCCCTATCCGGATCAAACCCGACCAGACCGGTCTGCGACACCGCCAGCACACGGCCGGCAGCGTCCTGTGCCGGCGGGCGGCCGGTGAACTCCGCGTCCGGCAGGCCATCGCGCTCACTGTAGATGCGCAGCTGGCGCTTGCCGGTATCCCAGCGCATCAGTCCGCGCGGGCTGGTCGCCCACAGCTGCCCCGCCGCACCGATCACCAGGCCGCCGATGGACACCGGCAGCACGCCTTCTGCTGCGCCGACCTGCTCACGCAACGTCAGGCTCTTTCCATCCCACTCGTAGCGTTCAAACGCCCCCTGGCGCGCCAGCCACAGGCTACGCGGGCCGGCCCAGGCCAAGTCGAAGATGGTGCCGCGCGAGACGCCCGGGATGGCGATGAAGCGGTCGTTCTGGAAGCGCAGCACGCCCATGTCGCCCACCACCCACAGCTGACCCTGCGGGTCGAAACGCAACTGCTCCACCGGAGCCTGACTGCGGCCGGGCAACGTCGCGCGAGGGAAATCGCGCAGCACGCGTCCCTGCGCGTCGCGCTGCTGCAGGCCGTGATTCATCACCGACAACCACACCGTGCCATCCGGTGCCTGCCGCATCAGGTCAATCCGCTGGCGCAGATCGGCACCGCCCTGGATCAGCCAATCGCGATGCGTCCGGCGCTTGGGATCGAACACGGTGATCCGGCCAGCCCGCCCCAGCCACAACGATCCGTCCGGTCGCGGCAGCAGTGACCATATCGCGCCACTGCCGATCTGCTCATCGCTCACCAGCAACGACAGCGTACCCCCGGCATCGAGCCGATACACCCCGTGCGCGGCGCCCACGAAGAAGTCGGTGCCGTCGCTGGCCACACTGAGCAGGTACTGGCTGTCCAGCGGCTTGCCGTCCAGCTGGAACCAGGTCGAGAAGCGCTTCCAGTCCGGCGGAAGATAGGCCAGGCCCTGCGTCAGCAATCCCACCCAGATGCCGCCTTCATGATCCTGCAGCATGTCCAGCACGCCGCTGTGCGCGGTCAGGAAGCCGCTGCCAC
The DNA here is from genome assembly GCF_040223995.2 of Stenotrophomonas sp. WHRI 8082. Taxonomy (NCBI): domain Bacteria; kingdom Pseudomonadati; phylum Pseudomonadota; class Gammaproteobacteria; order Lysobacterales; family Lysobacteraceae; genus Stenotrophomonas; species Stenotrophomonas sp. WHRI 8082. The sequence continues at coordinate 825,490 of NZ_CP167826.1, forward strand.
TGTCGTGCTCGAGCCGCCGCAGCTGCCGGTCATCACCGCGCAGCAGCCCTTCGGAGCTGCCGACCCAGTAACCGCCCTGGCGATCGTGCAGCATCAGCGCCGCGCGCAGCGTGGCGGCCTGTGACCAGCCTGGTCGCTGCGCCCGGTCGTCGGCGCCGATCACGAACGCACCATCGCCCTGGGTACCCACCAGGACGCTGCCGGCTTCACCACGGCTGAGCCGTACCACCGACACATCGCCCAGCACATCCGCGCCGATACGATCAAACCCGCTGCCATTCCAACGCGCTACGCCCTGCTCGGTCCCCAACCACAGACGTCCGCGCTCGTCGACCACGCTGGAAAAGATCGTGTCGCTCGGCAGACTGTGCGGGTCGGCCGGATCATGCCGGAACCGGCGCAGCTGCCCCGTTTCGTCGCGGCGGCACAGGCCGAAGGCACTGGTACCCACCCACAGCGCATTCTCGGCATCGGCCAGCGTCCAGAACTGACCTTCGCAGGCCGCACTGATGTCGTTGATGACCTCGAAGGCTTGCCGCTCCGGCCCCATGCGGACCAGGCCCACCCCGTTGATCCCCAGCCACAGGCGATCACGGCCGTCGACCAGCATCGTCTCGATCTCATTGCCGGGCAACGACCCTTCCTGCAGCGGGTCGTTCCGCCAGGTCTGCAAGGAAACCCCGTCATAGCGGGCCAGCCCACCGTCGGTCGCGGCCCACAGATAACCCTGCGCATCCTCGGCCAGCGCCGTCACCATCCGCGACGGGAGCCCTTCGGCCGTACCGATGCGACGCAGGCGGGGCGTCTCCGCGCCGGCGGGCGCCGCCTGCGCTGCTGGCAGCAGCAGGCTGGTGAGCAGCACCAGCAGCAACAGCACCACCCTCTGTCCTTGACGCATGCCCTTCGCCATTCCACTTCCCTGGATACAACGATTGTCACACAGCCTTGACGAAGCGGCGTGCGGCAGGCTGCTCCGCAGGCCAGCGACGACACGCGCTGGCAGGCACGGTGCCATCCGCACCATGAACTGTTGCGGCCATGTGGCTGCTCGCGAAGCCAGCGGGGTGGGTATGATCGCTGCGTCCCCTGCAGGAGCTGCACGCGTGCTGCTACGTCTTACCCTCAGCCTGTTGTTGTCCGCCCTGCCCGGCCTGGCTGTGGCAGCCGATACGCTCTATCGCCTCGATCCGGTCCACACCCGGGTGCTGTTCGCCATCAAGCACGCAGGCTTTTCGAATGCCTTGGGTACCGTGTCCGGCAGCGAGGGCGAACTGTATTTCAGCCCGGACGACTGGGCCGCCGCGCGGTTGGACGTGCGCGTTCCCATCGCGCACCTGGACCTGGGCGACAGCAAGTGGAACCAGGCCGCCCTGGCGCGCAACCTGCTTGATGGCGAGCGTTTCCCGGAAGCCCGCTTCGTGTCGACCTCCGTACAGCCCATCGACGAAACGCACGCCCGCGTGTTGGGGGATCTGACCCTGCGCGGCGTGACGCGTCCCGTTACGCTGGACGTCACCCTCAACGCGCTCAAGCGCCACCCGCTGCCGCCCTTCCGCCGCACTGCCGGCTTTTCCGCCACCGCCACGCTGAGCCGCCGTGACTTCGGCATCACCGCGTGGTCGAGCGTGATCGGCGATGACGTGCAGCTCCGCCTGGAAGTGGAAGCCGTGCGCGACCGCAAGGGGGACGATGACGCCCCCGACACGGCACCGCCGTCCGGGTCCAAACCCCCGATCGACGCCACGCCGGCGCCCAGGAGCCTGCCATGAGCCGTCCCAATACCCAGCGCTGGGGTGGCGTCAGCCAGACCCTGCACTGGCTGATCGCACTGCTGATCCTCACCCTGGGCATCGTCGGCCTGACCATGGGCGAACTGCCGAAGACGCCGAAGTACTTCTGGGTGTACACCGCCCACAAGTCGCTGGGCATCACCGTGCTGACGCTGGTCGTGCTGCGCTTGGCCTGGCGTCTGTATGCCGGTGCGCCGCCCGCGGTGCCTGGCACGCCGACCTGGCAGGAGCGCATCGCGAGCGTGACCCACGCCTTGCTCTACGTGCTGATGTTCGGCATCCCGCTGTCCGGCTGGATCTACGACTCGGCCAGTGGCCTGCGGCCGTTCCGCTGGTTTGGTCTGGTCGACGTACCCAAGCTGGTCGCGCCGGATCCGCAGACCGTGGCCATTTCCCATGCGATCCACGAATACGGCTTCTGGCTGCTGGTGGCCGTCGTCGCCGCGCATGCCGGTGCCGCGCTCTACCACCATGTTTTCCAGCGTGATGCCACCTTGGTGCGGATGCTTCCGCGCGGCTGGATCTCCTCTCCCCAGAAGGATTGAACGATGACCATCAAACTGACCTCCCCGACAGTCGTTGCTGCCGCCCTGGCGTGCCTGCTTGCCGCCTCCCCGGCCATCGCCGCCGACTACGTGCAGGCACCGGGTTCCACCCTTGCCTTCGCGACCAAGTACGACGGCGAAGTCTTCGTCGGCACCTTCCCGGGCTTCACCACGCAGCTCAGTTTCGACCCGGCCAATCTGGCTGCCGGCAAGCTGGACGTGACGATCCCGCTGGCAGGCGCGAAGAGCGGCAACGCCGACCGCGACTCCACGCTGCAGGGAGCGGATTTCTTCGATGTGGGCAAGTTCGCCACCGCGCATTACCGTGCCAGTGGATTCCGCGCACTGGGCAACGACAAATACGCTGCGGACGGCACGCTGGAACTGCGCGGCGTCAGCAAGCCGGTCACCCTGACGTTCACCTGGACGCCGGGCACACAGCCGGTCCTGAAGGGTCAGGCGAGCGTCAAGCGACTGGAATTCGGCGTCGGCGGCGGTGACTGGGCCGATACCAAGACCATCCCGGATGAGACCGCGATCAGCACCGTGGTCAACTTCAAGGCCAAGTGACACCCTGCCATCAGGCTGCGGGCGTCCGGACATCCGGCGTCCGCCGCGCATGGCGCGGCACTAGCTACCCGGCCCGCAGCCATCCAGCGAGTGTGGCCGCATCGAACGGCCAGTCCAGCTCGCGTCTGCCGGCGCTGTCCCGCAGCACAGGCACCCGCGCGCCATAGCGTGTTTCAAGTTCGGGATCTGCCTCGATGAATACCGACTCGAGCCGGGGCACCCTTGCCTGCGCCAGCACGGCCAGCGCCAGATCACACAGATGGCAGTCGTCGCGCTGGTACAGGATGAACACCGGGCCCGCTCCGTATGGGTTTGCTGCGCCGCAGCCAAGGAACCGCCGCGTCAACCGCTAGAATAGCGGCTTTCCCGGTACCTGCAGCACGGCATCCATGGCAGTCAGCACGTTCGACGTATTCAAGATCGGCATTGGCCCGAGCTCTTCGCACACCGTAGGGCCCATGAAGGCGGCCGAACGGTTCGTGCATCGCTGGCTGCTGGATCCGGGCAGACTGCAGGATGTGGTGCGCATCCGTGCGGACGTCTACGGATCACTCGCGCTGACCGGGCGCGGCCACGGCACGGACAAAGCCGTGCTGCTGGGACTGGAAGGACAGCGCCCCAACCTGATCGATCCGGACATCATCCCGGCGACGCTGGAGCGTATCCGCACCAGCAAGCGGCTCAACCTGATGGGTCAGCACGAGATCGTGTTCGATGAAAAACGCGATCTGGGACTGAACAAGCGGCAGAAGCTGCCCTATCACACCAACGGCATGCGCTTCACCGCCTTCGATGCGAACGACGAGGTGATCGCCACGCGCGATTATTATTCCGTCGGCGGCGGCTTCGTGGTCAACCAGGACGATGCCGCCGATGATCGCATCGTGCCCGATGAGACCCCGCTGCCCTACCCCTTCAAGAGCGGCGACGAACTGTTGGCGCAGACTGCGCGCAGTGGGCTGAGCATCGCCCAGTTGATGTTCGAGAATGAGAAATCCTGGCGCAGCGAGGACGAGATCCGCGAACTGCTGCGCGAGATCTGGACGGCCATGCAGGCATGCGTGGCACGTGGCATCCGCCAGGAGGGCGTCCTGCCGGGGGGACTGAAGGTGGGCCGTCGTGCACCGGCGCTGTATCGCGAGCTGTCATCGAAACCCGAAGCGGCGATGCGTGACCCGCTGACGACGCTGGACTGGGTGAATCTGTATGCCTTGGCGGTGAACGAAGAGAACGCCGCGGGCGGTCGCGTGGTCACCGCACCGACCAATGGCGCGGCGGGCGTTCTGCCATCGGTGCTGCATTACTTCGATCGCTTCTGCCCGGGCGCCAATGAACAGCGCATCTTCGATTTCCTGCTGACGTCGGCGGCGATCGGCATCCTTTACAAGGAAAACGCCTCGATCTCCGGCGCCGAAGTGGGTTGCCAAGGGGAAGTCGGGGTGGCGTGCTCGATGGCGGCCGGCGGGCTGGTCGCGGCGTTGGGCGGCAGTCCCAGCCAGATCGAAAATGCCGCGGAAATCGGCATGGAGCACAACCTTGGATTGACCTGTGACCCTATTGGCGGACTGGTTCAGATCCCCTGCATCGAACGCAATGCGATGGGAGCGGTGAAGGCGATCAACGCCTCACGCATGGCGATGCGCGGCGACGGCAAGCACAAGGTGTCGTTGGACAAGGTCATCAAGACCATGCGCGATACCGGCCGCGACATGCAGGACAAGTACAAGGAAACCAGCCGCGGCGGCTTGGCGGTCAACGTCATCGAGTGCTGACGGCGGGTGGTGCCGAGCGTGGCTCGGCGCTACCGGATGGATGCGAGGGTTCGACAGGGTGATGTTTGGCGCTGCGGTATGCTCGGCCTCCCCTTCCATGGAGACCGCCATGCGCCTGCTGGCCGCCGCCCTGATCGCTTGCTGTCCTGTCGCTGCTACTGCCGCGGATGTCTACGGCCCCCGCCTGGAGGGGTTTGATTACCCCTATCCGGTAAAGACGTTCGCATTGGAATCCCAGCGCCAGCCGCTGGAGATGGCTTACCTGGACGTCGCTCCAGCGCGGTCACCGATTGGCACCGTGGTGCTGCTGCATGGGAAGAACTTCTGCGCCGCCACGTGGCAGGAGACCATCAAGCCGTTGCTTGATGCCGGATACCGGGTCATCGCACCGGACCAGATCGGCTTCTGCCGATCCAGCAAGCCTGCCGGCTACCAGTACTCGTTCGGCCAATTGGCCGCCAACACCCACGCCCTGCTTGAGCAGCTGGGCGTGCAGCGGGCGCATATCGTCGGCCATTCGATGGGCGGCATGCTGGCCGCGCGCTATGCGTTGCTGTATCCGCAGGCCACCCAGTCGCTGTCACTGGTCAATCCGATCGGACTGGAAGACTGGAAAGCCCTCGGCGTGCCGTGGCGCAGTGTCGATGCGTGGTATTCCAACGAGTTGAAGACAACCTTCGATTCGATAAAGAAGTACCAGCTGGACGTTTACTACAGCGGCGACTGGCAACCCTCGTTCGAGCACTGGGCGCGCATGCAGGCCGGCATGTACGCCGGCGCAGGCAAAGAGGCGGTGGCCTGGAGCCAGGCGCTGACCTCGGACATGGTGTTCAACCAGCCGGTGGTGTACGAACTGAAGAACATCCGCGTGCCGACCACGCTGTACATCGGCCAGAAGGATCGGACCGCGATCGGTCGCGACCAGGCGCCACCCGCGCTCAAGGCGAAGCTGGGCAATTACCCGCTGTTGGGCAAGGCCGCCGCAGCGGCCATACCCGGTGCACAGCTGGTGGAATTCGCCGACCTGGGGCATTCGCCACAGGTGCAGGATCCGGCGCGGTTCAATGCTGCGCTTATGCGTGCACTGGACGACCAGCAGTAGCAGGGATACGGGGCGCACATACCGTGGGCCCCATACCGGCAGGTTGGTTCAGCGCTTGATTGCCAGCACACCCACCTCGTTGAAAGCCGTCTCGCCCACTACGCGCAGATACCATGTTCCGGGACGCGGATTGTTCACGATGATGACCTCCGCATTGCCTGGACGCGTGGAACGGTACTGTGCAGTGTCGGCGTCCGGCTTGACACCTTCCGAGGCGTACAGGCTGACATCGCCGCGGCCGCCGACGGTGCGCAGGTTCAGACTCTTCGTGCCCTCCGGCACGTCCAGCATGTAAAGGCTGGACTGTCCGGCAGCTCCGTTGACCCCACTCAGCACGACACCACTGGACAACTCCGGGATCGGCAGTTCCGGCAATGGGTTACCCAGTGCCAACTGCACCGCACGCCCGGCGTCGACCAACCCTGCACCGATGGGACGGTCAGCAGGGGGTTGCAAGGGGAATGGACGCACTGATTGGACCAGCAGTTGCCTTACCTGATCCGGTGTCAACGCTCCCCGACCCGCCCCGACTGCAGCGGACTGCATGAGGGCGACGATGCCGGCAACATGGGGGGATGCCATGGACGTACCCATCATGCCGACAAGGATGTCTTTTCCTGCCACCGTGTCGCCGTCATTGCCGGTGGACCAGATCGCCCCCTGCGAGATGTCGCCTGAGGAGCTGGTATCTCCGCCTGGCGCGGCCACATCCACCAGCGGCCCGTAGTTGGAATAGCTGGCCATGGCGCCGTCGATGCCGGTCGCACCTACGGTGATCACATTGCGGCAACTGGCCGGACTGTACAGCGCCGCGTTTGCTGCTTGGTTTCCGGCGGCTACCACCACCGTGGTGCCGCGCTTGACGGCCAGATCAATCGCTTCCTGCGTTGCGGAATCATCAGCGCAGCTGCCGCTGCCACCCAGACTCATGTTGATCACATCGGCCGGCGTGGGATTGTCGGGAATCCCTTCGACATGGCCACCTGCCGCCCAGACGATGGCGTCGGCGATATCCGACGTCAAGCCACCGCAGTGCCCCAACGCGCGGACGGGTTGCACTTTCGCGCCCCATGCCGTGCCTGCCACACCCCGGCCATTATTGGTCATGGCAGCTACAGTGCCGGCGACATGCGTACCGTGCCAGCTGCTGGGCGAGGGATCGCCACACCACTGCATGGTCTCATCGATCCAGTCACCCGGGTCGGTCGCATCGGGATCGCGGCCGTCACCGTCACCTGCAACATCGGGGTCGTCGGGTGATTGACCATACGAAGAAACGAAGTCGTAACCGGGAATCAGGTTGTCTTTCAGGTCGACATGCGGCGTCGAGCCCGTATCGATCACGGCAACCACCACGCCTTCGCCGGTGCTGTCTCCCCACGCCTTGGGTCCGTAGATACCCCCTACCGTATTGAGCAGGTCCCATTGGTAGATGGGCAGCTGTGGATCGTTGGGCATCAAATCCAGGGCGTACTTCCGCGTATCCAGCTGCGCGTACAGAACGTCGGGATCCTTGCGCAGTTGTTCAAGCAACGCCTGGGTCTGTTCAGAGCGAAGGACGCGCCCAGCGCTGATGATGTCCGCACCAGTGGCGCTTCGGCGCAGACTGCGCAGCGTGGACATCGACCGTGCACTGGATGCACCAAGCCCACGACTTGCAGCGGCCATCAGGCTCGCCTGTACGCGGCTGCGATCGCGTGCGGGGGCACTGCCGGGTTTGTATTTGACGATCAGCTGGGTGGATGCCTGCCTTGCCGGCAGTTGTCGCAGTGGCTGGACCTTGCGGCCGATCGTGAGATCGGCGGCCATCGCGGGGCCGGCCAGCGTACCCAGGGCAATACCTGCGGCAAGCGCGCAGGAGCAGAGAGACACTTTTTTATTCATCATGTTCTATCCGTAACAGGCCACTGAATCGCCTGCTTGAGTGAAGGCCGCCCTTGCAGAGCGGCCCAGAGATCACAGGTCGATGCCGAAACCCACGCCGGCAGAACGGTCACTGCCACTGAACGCACCGCCGAGGCTGATGCTGGCCCGCTCCCCTACCTGCTTGCCGTACCCAACGGAAAGGGCTTGCTGCCCGTTCTGCCAACCGGCACCTACCGCCACGCGTCCACGGGGGCTACGACTGCCCGAGGCGTTGATCGCCATGTTCATCATCGCGGTGCTCATCGCGCCTTGGCGGTCGATCCGACGATCCTGCTGGCGCAGACGCTGATCCACACCCTGTGACAGGTCGAGGAAACGGTCGTCCAACTCCTTGTAACGCGAGTCGGTGTAACTACGGGCCGATGCGAGAGTCTGTGCGTCGCCCGTCTTGACCTGCCCGACATTGGCTGCATCGGTGTCTGCCGTGCCCGTGCCTACGTGGGTGACCCGACGTGGCTGAGCGTCGGTGCCGACCGACACCGTTCCGGTCTCCTCGGCGACGGACCCTTTACCGATGGCCACCGAATCTGGCGCACTGCCAGCAGCGATCAGGCCGTTGTCTGGATCAACACCGCCGCCACCGCCACCGACGGGAGGAGGCGTAACACCGGTTTCAAGCGCGCCCACTCGCGTGTCCAGCTTGCCCAGTGCGTTGTCGAGCGCTCCAAAGGCGCCCCCGACATTGTCGTAGCCCGCCCCGCCTATCGTATAAACCGGCCTCACCAGCATGCCGTCGGTGCCAAGTTGCGCGCCACCGCCCAATGCATGCGCAACACCTTGCAACTGCGAGACATTGACGGCGTCCCGGTCAGCGATACCCGCCTTGAGGTTGCTGATGGTGGTGCCCTGCTCGCCAGCCAGGCCGATGCGCGCCTTGCCTTCATCGTCGTAGCGCACTGCCGTGGCGGTGACCTCGCCGACATCGGCCATGGCTGAATCGAGCTGACGCTTGTTGACCGCATCGGTCGCCTCAGTCCCATCGGCGACATTGGTGATCTGTCGTTCGGCGCCTGCACTGCCTACCGATACTGTGTTTACCCGATCGGCCTTGCTACCCGCACCGAGTGCGACCGAACGGTCAGCACTGGCCTGGGCAGAATCACCCAAGGCAACCGACTGCCACGCTGAGGCTTTGGCGCTGGGTCCGATCGCAATGGTGTTGTAGTTACTGCTCGACGCAGATTCACCCATCGCTATGCTGCCGCTGCCGGATGCGTTGGAAAATGTCCCGATACCGATGGACGACACACCCGATGCCGCGCTGAAGACACCCAGCGCTGAGGAATACAACGCGCTTGCTTCGCTGTAGCGGCCTACTGCCTGTGAGGAAATTCCACTGGCTACAGCACCGTAACCGATTGCCGCCCCACCGCTGCCACTTGCATTGGAGTGGGCGCCGAAAGCCAGACCCGTGTCACCATCGGCGTGCGCATTGAAACCCAGCGCCGTGCTCTGACCACCGGAGGCCGAGGATGCTGAACCGATTGCGACACCGGCACGGCCCGTTGCCTGCGCGCCCGCACCGAATGCTGAAGAAAAGGGACCGCTGGCCACCGTGTTGATGTCAACGGGTCCGTCGTTGATCGACCCCCGGAACGTACCGCCAACGGCGGTGCTGGAGTCGGCGGTCCCCGCGGCACCGCTGCCGATGGCCAACGCATCATGGCCAATGCTCGACGCGCTGCTTCCTATGCCAATCGCCCCGTCGCCGTAAGCCAATGCTTGTGATCCCATGGACAGCGCACCGGTTCCCAGAGCGTTGCTCTGCTGACCCACTGCGACCGCACCTTGCCCGTCCGCGACAGCCTGCGGCCCCACCGCAGTAGCACCGTCACCGCTGGCCAGCGGATCCTCACTGCCATCAACTGCCGAATCCACCGCCAGGAATCGCGTGGTTCCCGCCTTTGCTTCGACCGCCTTCAGCTGGGCCACGTTCACTGCATCGTAATCTTCCATACCGGCCGCTACATCGGTGATCTGCCGCTGCATCACTCCGTGGGCGTCGCCCAGGATGTCGAACCACTCCTGCGATGCGCCCACCGATACCGCATTGGGGCGCGTTGCCAGCGATCCGTAGCCGAGGGCCACGCTGCCGGTGGCCTGCTCCTGGGTCCAGGCGTTGCCGATGGCGACACTGCGATCTGCATACGCAATCGCCATGGTGCCTATTCCGGTCGCGTACTCCCCATGCGTGTAAGACAGCTTGCCCACGGCCACACTGCCCAGGCCATCGGACACGCTGGAGCCGCCCACTGCCAGTGCCGCGCTGCCAGTGGCTTTGGCGCCGGCACCCAGCGCGACGGCCTGGAACGCTCCGGCCTGGCTGCTGTCACCCAGGGCCACGCCAAACGCCCCGCCCGCCGCCGCGCCAGTACCGACCGCCAGCGCGCTCCATTCCGACGCCTGTGCCCTCGAGCCCAGCGCCATCGATGACAGGCCGGTGGCCCGTGCCTGGGGCCCCAGCGCCGTGGCATTGGCATAATCGGCCAGGCTGTCGGCACCGATGGCGATGTTGTTGCTCAACGTCGCGGGATTCTCCGTACCCATCGCACGCGCGTTGCTGCCCAGCGCGATGCTGTTGGCCCCCGTGGTGACGGCCTGCTGGCCGATGGCCGTGCTGTTGTTGCCTTGGGCCCTGCTGTCCGCACCGATGCCTACCGCACGGTCGCCGAAGGCGGCGCTCAGCGCCCCCAGGGCAACCGCATCGCTGCCCAACGCGCGCGCAGACTGGCCTACGGCCATGCTGTTGCTGCCGCTCGCTTGGGTGTTTTCCGCCACGCACAGATCACACACGTACTGACCGCCGATGGCGATCGCGCCATCGCCGCTGGCGGTGGCCAGGTACCCCGTGGCGACGCCACGGAAACCCGATGCGCTGGCGCTGGTACCCAGCGCGACTGCCCCGTCGCCGGCGGCCTGGCTGTCCATGCCGATGGCGGTGGAGAAATCCCCCTCTGCCGCGGACTGCAATCCCACGGCAATGCCTGCGGCGCCTTTCGCGTGCGACTGCGTACCCAGCGCCACCGAGCTGTTGCCCTCGGCGTTGGCCAGCCCACCGGCGGCCACGCTGGCATACCCGCTGGATGACGACTGCGAGCCCACCGCGACCGCACCGGCACCGGATGCCGCGCTGCCATCGCCGACCGCGATGGCTGACTGCGCCGAAGCGGCTGCCCCGGTACCCAGCGCGATCGCATTGGTCGCCTGTGCCTGGGCCATCACACCCACTGCCAACGCACCGTCACCGCTTGCGCTCGCATCGTCGCTCCCATCGTCCTTGCCATCGACATCCACATAACCCGAAGCAGTGGATGTGGTGGGCAGTGTTGAGGCGTCCGATGCCATCGACGCCCACGCCGGCACCAACAACGCACCGGCTACCAGGCAACGCACCACGCGTCGTCTCTGACCTGTCCCGCGGCCCGGCGAGGCCAGCTCCGAGGCCACGACCAGTTGCTGTAGCGAGCGACTCCACACACGGCTGAAAATCCTGTTCATTCATCACCTGATGAGTTGAAGGGCAAGGCACTCCCGTCCCGCAGGCAGGCAGCGCAAGGCGCTGCACTGGATCGCAGGTCCAGAAGCAGAAGGTGTGCACGTCCCAGCAACTTGAATGCGCGAAAACTGAAAGCGCGCTGCAACGGCGCGGATGAACGTACTGTTCAGCCACAATCGTTGTCACGCACGCAACCTCACCAAATACTCGCCATTTCTCACCGTCACCGCGACGACGCATGCCATGACGAGTCAGTACGCATCGCGCTACCTTTCCCCAGCCGAGACAACGAAGCGCCCTTGGGCGGCGCTGTCCAGCGCATGCTCCGGCACGCTGGTCGTGCAGTTGCATCTGCTGCTGTTGCTGCATGCAGGCGTGCAGCTGCTGGATGGGGGATCGATGCTGTCCATGAGCCCGTTGCCCCCGCACTGGATGTCGATTCTGTTGATGGCCTTGCTCGCCACGACCAATGCCGTGCTGTGCGCGACGTGGGTTGCGGCTGGACGCGTGCGCTCGGGCGTGGGCACGCTGGTGGTCGTCAGCCTTGTCAGCAGCCCGCCGACCGCGCATTGGATGGGCTTTGCGACCGCTGTGCTGCATCCCGTCACCTTGCTTCTTCTGCCGCTGCTGGCGGGCCTTGCGGCAGGAAGGGCCGCGCTCTGGTCCGTCTGGTGCGCCCTGCTCTGCCTGCTGGCACTGAACAGAGAAACCACGCCGCTGTGGTGGGCGGCGGGATACACCCTGCTGACGCTGGGCATCGATGGCGCGCTACGGATGCGCACCGTAGAGCAGGCACGCCGGCGCCACGACGCCGCGCGGCTGCAGCAGGAAGTGGCACGTTGTACGGATCTGCGAGCACGCCTGCATCGCGCCGAAAAGCTGGCGGTAATGGGCAACTTGAACTGCGGAATCGCCCACGATTTCAATCACGTCCTGGCGCTTTTGCAGGGCTTCCGCGACCAGGCGCAGCGCCGGTCGAGACAGCTGCCGCCGGACGAGGAACTGGACAATGCCCTGCAGGGAATGACCCATGCGGTGCAGCTCGGCGAACATCTGAGTGGTGCGTTGCTGCGCGTCAGTCGCCTGGATGACACGCGCCCCGAGCGGTTTGACGCAGGCTGCGCGCTGCTGCAGCTGCGGCCGCTGCTGGAGCCGCTTTTCATCAACCGCAGCCAACTGCGTCCGCCGGAAATCAGCACTAAGGCAAGCCTGTACATGGACCGCAGCGAGTTCGCGCTGATGATCCTGAACCTGGTAATCAATGCACGTGATGCGCTGCGACCCGCTTCGGCCGACCATGTGCGCATCGAGCTGGACCGGCACGGCGATCAGGTGGAAATCTCGGTCCGCGACAGCGGTCGCGGCATGCACGCGCTGCAACGGCAACGGCTGTTCGATCCCCTTTACACCGGCCGGACGACTGCTCGCGGCCACGGGCTTGGGCTGATGCTGGTGCAGGAGCGCGTGACCGCATACGGCGGCACGATCAGCGTGCACAGCGTGTTGGGCGAAGGCACCGACGTGCGACTGCGGCTGCCTGCGGCCTAGGGCGCGAACACGTAGCCCTGTCCGTGCACGGCGAGCAAGGGAAAGCGATGGCCACTGGCGGTCGATATTTTGCGCCGCAGACGATGGATCAGCGAGTCGAGCCGATGCGGATCAAACGTATGTACATCACCTGTCAGCAGGGCAATCAGTGCATCGCGGCCCACCACTTCACCGCTGCGTGCGATCAGGCAGTGCAACAGCGGGCGCTCACTGCGGGTGAGCGCCATCGTGCGGCCGCAGGGAGCCAGCAGGCGCCAGCCGTCCGCATCCAGCTGCCATCCTCCGGTCAGCGCGTGCGCCTGCGCGGCACCTGCGTGGCTATCGGCCAAGCGCCGACCGACGCTGTGCAGCGTGGCCGCCAGCAACTCGATCTTCACCGGCTTGACCAGATAGGCATCGGCGCCGTCGACCAGACCACGCATCTGGTCGGCCAAGGCGCGGCGGCCGGTCAGCATGACGATCCCGACACCGGGCAGCTGTAATCGCAGCGACGGCGCCAGCTCGAAGCCGTCAGCGTCTGGCAGACCCGGATCCAGCACGATGAGGTCCGGAACCGCCACGCGCAGTGCCTCCTGCAGCGCCGCCGCCGTGCCGACACCGTGGGCCTGGAAGCCATGCTCGCGCAGGCCCGGCAGCAGGATGCGCTCACGCAGAAGGCCGTCATCTTCGACAACGATCAGCCGCAACGCGGAAGAATCAGATAGGTGCACGTGCTGCCCTTCAACAGATCAACGCACTGCATCCTAGCCCAGCGATCAGTCTCCCCGGCCACCGCCCATCGACGTCCGCGCGATGCGCAGCACGTCGTCCAGCAATGCCGCGGCGGTCACCTCTGCGCCCGCACCAGGTCCTTGGATCAAAAGGGGTTGTTCACGATAGCGGTCGCTGTGGATCGCGACACGGTTGTCGGTTCCCGCGCCGAGCGCCAGCGGATGGTCGACAGGCAATGCCTGCACGCCCACCTGCGCCGTACCACGCTCGATGCAGCCGATGAAACGCAGTCGCCGGCCTGCGTCTTCGGCCTGCCGCCAGCGCGCGTGGATGCCTGCATCCAGCAGCTGCAACCGTGCCAGTGCCTCGCCCGACGACAGGGCGGCCAAGCCGGCGGGCACCAGCGATGTCACCTGCACCTGACTGGCGTCCATGGCCAGGCCGCAGGCGCGCGCCAGGATCAGCAGCTTGCGGCGAACGTCTTCCCCGGAAAGATCTTCACGGGGATCCGGCTCGGTGTAGCCCGCTGCCACCGCCTCACGCACGGCGGCGGAGAACGGCTGACGGCCATCGTAACGATTGAACAACCACGCCAGCGATCCAGACAGGACGCCTTCAATGCGATGGATGCGGTCGCCTCCTTCCACCAGCGCGCGCAGGCTGCTCAGCAACGGAAGCCCGGCACCGACAGTGGCACTGTCGCCGTAGACCGCACCGGTGGCGGTGCAGCCGCGGTGGATCTGCTGCGCGCGCTCCAGCTGCGCGCCCTGCCCCAGCTTGTTGGCGGTGACCACGTGCACCCCCCGCGCCACCCACGGGGCGTGCTCGGCAGCCACAAGGTCGCTGGCTGTGGCATCAACCACCACGTCACCGGCACGCAGCGTGTCGGCGTGCGACCACGGCGATGCGCCGACGGTCCGCTGCGGCGCACTGCGCACCTGCTGCAGCGACTCCGCCGGATCGGCAGTGCAGGCCAGCGTGGCGCGCGAATTGGCCAGCCATTGCAGCGCAGGCAGGTGGGCGCCACCGGCCCGTAGCGTCTGATACCGGGTGACGAAGGCAGCGCCTACCGTGCCCGTACCCAACAGGGCCAGGCGCGCGGTCTGCGGCGGGGTGGATCTGGCGAGCAGCGCATTCATGCGTCGACAGCCTGCTTCTGGCCTGCGCCGGCAGTGACCACCGTCGCCGCACGCGCCAGCGCCAAGGTCAGGTCGGCCAGCAGATCACGCTCGGATTCGATGCCGACCGACAGGCGCAGCAGCCCCTCGCTGATGCCGGCAGCCTGGCGCGCCTCGACGCTCATTGCCGCGTGCGTCATGGTGGCCGGATGCGCCACCAGGCTCTCGACACCCCCCAGCGACTCGGCCAGCGTGAAGTAGCGCAGGCCGTCGACGAAGGCGCGCACCGCCGCGTGCGGGTCGTCGCCTTCGCACTGGACCAGCTCGAACGACAGCATCGCGCCGAATCCACTCTGCTGCCGCGCCGCGATGGCATGGCCGGGATGGTCCGCCAGGCCGGGGTAGTACACCTGCGCCACGGCCGGATGGTCCGCCAGCAGTGACACGATGGCCGCCGTGTTCTCCTGGTGCACGCGCAGACGGGCGTCCAGCGTGCGCAGCCCGCGCAGGGTCAGGAAGGCGTCGAATGGCGAGCCGGTCAAGCCGAGCGCGTTGGCCCACCAGGTCAACTGCTGTGCCAGTTCGGGATCACGCGCCACGACCGCTCCACCGACGACATCACTGTGACCATTGATGTACTTGGTGGTCGAGTGCAGCACCAGGTCAGCGCCAAACGCCAGTGGCTGCTGCAGCGCCGGCGACAGGAACGTGTTGTCGACCACGACCCGCGCGCCGGCTTTGTGCGCTGCATCGATCACGAAGCGCAGGTCGGTGATGCGCAGCAGCGGGTTGGACGGCGTTTCCACCAGCACGAGTTTCGGCGAGGTCGCCAGGGCCTGTGCCAGCGAGCGCGGGTCTGTCAGGTCGGCAGTGACCAGCTTGAACTGGCCCTTGCCGGCCAACGCGTTGAACAGGCGCCAACTGCCGCCGTACGCGTCATGCGGCACCACCAGCGTGTCGTCCGGTCCCAGCAGTGCCTGCAGGACCAGGTTGATCGCGCCCATGCCGGTCGCCGTCACCACGCCACCCGCACCGCCTTCGAGTTCGGCCAGTGCCTCCCCCAGCAGGTCGCGGGTCGGGTTGCCACTGCGCGTGTAGTCGTATTGCCGCTTGTTGTTGAAGCCATCGAAGCTGAAGTTCGAGGACAGCACGATCGGCGGTGTCACCGCGCCGTGTGCCGTATCGCGGTCAATGCCGGCGCGGACGGCGGCCGTGGTGCGACTACAGGGCAGTGCAGCGTTATCGGAGCGGCTCATGCGGTTTCTCCCGGGATGCGGATGGCGTTGGCGAGGATCGCGTCGATGCGATCGGTTTCTTTGAGGAAGGCATCGTGGCCGTAAGGCGAGCGCAGCACGCGCAGACTGCTGCGCGGACCCAGGCCTTCAACCAGGCTGACAAGATCGGCCAGCGGTACCAGCCGATCACCTTCCACGGCGACGACTACGGTCGGCAGCAACAGCTGCGCCGGATCGATGCGATGCAGGTCGATGGATTCAGACAGGCGCAGCCACGCGATGACCGGTGTGCGCGCGACGTACTGCGCGGCAGCCGCATCCAGATAGTCTTCGGCAGCGACACGCACGCGCCCATTGATGACTTCCGGGGCCGCGTCGAAGCGTTCACTGAACTCTTCCGGTGTGCGGTAGCTCAGCATGGCGAACTGGCGGGCAAGTGCGAGGCCGTTCTCGTCGCTGCACTGCAGCTGGCCCAGCGCGACGGCACGGCGCTGTAGAGCGCGCCAGGCGGCAGCGTAGGGATGTGCCCGATGCGCGCCGCTGACCACGACCAGACGCTGCACGCGTTGGCGGTGGCGCACACCGAACTGCTGCGCCACCAATGCGCCGTAGGAATAGCCGACAAAGGCCTGCAGCTGCGCGATGGCCAGGTGATCCAGCAGGATCGCCAGCGCGTCGGCCTGGTCGGCGGTATCGATCGGTACGTCCTGCGCGCCGTCGGCGCCGATGAAGTCGAACGCCAGAATGCGCAGCACCTGCGGATCCAGGGTGCGGCCAGAGCCGACCAGTCCCTCGGCCCAGCCTTTTTCGCTGAACTGCGCATTGGCCGCGACATGGCGGTTGGCGGAGATGCCGCCGGCCAGCACCACGACGGGCGCATCGGCGGGGCCGACGCATTCATAGCGCAGGCGGATGGCGCGTGGTCCCGCGTGGCGCATGTCCAGCACCGCGGCGAATTCGCCGCGCACGGCATGCACGCGGTCTTCGACCGGCACGCTGACGGGGACAAAGGATTCGGAACGGGGGGCAGTGGCGGGGGCGAAGCTCATGGCGGTATCCAATAAGGGAAACATTCCCGAGGAGTGGCCATCGAGCCTTCGCAGGGCTCGCGTCCAAGCGGCACCCACGGGTGCACGCTCGAACCATCTTCCGGTAGACACGACAGTCCCCGCAGGATTTGGCACCTACGCCGACGCTTGCGCGCCTGCGGGCTGCCCCGGCTTCAAAGGGCCTGTCCCTCTGCCGGTCTCGATGGTGGAGCCACGATGCCAGCAGATTTTCGGCCTGTCAATCCTTTCATGCGGATGAAGAGATGGGCTAAAAGCGACGTGACCCTGGGCCCGTACGGCAAGGTGCGGCCTGCTAGAGTCCGACGTCCCCCTTTCCCGGCCGCTTCATGCGTCGCCTGCTGCTCTGCCCCGTCCTGCTGCCATTGTTGGCCCTGTCCAGCCCTGCCTCTGACTGGCGCAATGGCTGGGGACTGACGGCTGGCGGGCACGACGCACCCGTCGCCTACCAGCTTCCGTTCGATGAACGACGCTTCAGTGTCGGTCA
Organism: Stenotrophomonas sp. WHRI 8082; assembly: GCF_040223995.2. Classification (NCBI taxonomy): domain Bacteria; kingdom Pseudomonadati; phylum Pseudomonadota; class Gammaproteobacteria; order Lysobacterales; family Lysobacteraceae; genus Stenotrophomonas; species Stenotrophomonas sp. WHRI 8082. Next base: position 842,857 of record NZ_CP167826.1, read on the forward strand.
GGCGCCCGAGGGCCGATTCAGCCACCGCGATGCGGAGAACCGCTTCGCCGTGGATTTCACCCTGCCCGAAGGCACGCCGGTGCTTGCTGCCCGCGCCGGACGCGTCACCCGCGTGCAGTCAGGCTTCAGCGGCAACGGACTGGCACCGCGCGACCGCGAACGGGCGAACTATGTCCGCATCACCCACGACGACGGCAGCATGGCCGTGTACGCCCACCTGCTGCAGGACGGTTTCACGGTGCGCGAGGGTCAGTACGTGGACGCCGGCCAGCGCATCGCCCTGACCGGCAACACCGGCTACAGCACCGCTCCGCACCTTCACTTTGCCGTCCAGGTACAGCAGGGCACCCAACTGCACTCCATCCCGGTGCGCATCGTCACCCCCCGCGGCGAACTCCACTTCCCAAAAGGGGACGGAGGGGATTAAGACGCATCTGGCCTCCGACATGGCCAGATGCGTCTTAATCCCCTCCGTCCCCTTTTTCGGCGATAATCATCGGCTTACTTCATTGATCTGCGCCCCGGGCGGGCGCCCCCTGCCATGTCCGATGTCGCCACTGAAGCCGCGCGCCGCCGCACCTTCGCCATCATTTCCCACCCCGATGCGGGCAAGACCACGCTGACCGAAAAGCTGCTGCTGTTCGGCGGCGCGATCCAGATGGCCGGCTCGGTCAAGGGCCGCAAGGCCGCGCGCCATGCGACGTCCGACTGGATGGCGCTGGAAAAGGAGCGCGGTATCTCGGTCACCTCGTCGGTGATGCAGTTCCCCTACGAAGGCAAGATCGTCAACCTGCTCGACACGCCGGGCCACGCCGACTTCGGCGAGGACACCTATCGCGTGCTGACCGCAGTCGATTCGGCGCTGATGGTGATCGACGTCGCCAAGGGCGTGGAAGAGCGCACCATCAAGCTGATGGAGGTCTGCCGGCTTCGCGACACGCCGATCATGACCTTCATCAACAAGCTGGACCGCGAAGGCAAGGAACCGATCGACCTGCTGGACGAGGTCGAAAGCGTGCTGGGCATCCAGTGTGCGCCGGTGACCTGGCCGATCGGCATGGGCCAGCGCCTGAAGGGCGTCGTGCACCTGATCAGCGGCGAAGTGCATCTTTACGAGCAGGGGCGCAACTTCACCCGCCAGGACTCGACCATCTTCCCCTCCATCGACGCACCGGGACTGGCCGAGAAGATCGGCGCGCAGATGCTGGCCGAACTGCGCGATGAACTGGAACTCGTACAGGGCGCCAGCCATCCCTTCGACCTGGATGCTTACCGCGCCGGCAAACAGACGCCGGTGTTCTTCGGCTCGGGCGTGAACAACTTCGGCGTGCAGCCGCTGCTGGATTTCTTCGTCGAACACGCGCCGCCGCCGCAGGCGCGCGCCAGCACCGGCCGGGACGTCGCGCCGCAGGAAAACAAGCTCACCGGCTTCGTATTCAAGATCCAGGCCAACATGGACCCGCAGCACCGCGACCGCGTGGCCTTCATGCGCGTGTGTTCGGGACGTTTCGCCGCTGGCATGAAGACCCTGCATGTGCGCACGGGCAAGGACATGAAGCTGGCCAACGCGCTGACCTTCATGGCCAGCGACCGCGAGATCGCCGCCGAGGCGTGGCCGGGCGATGTGATCGGCATTCACAACCACGGCACCATCTCCATCGGCGACACGTTCACCGAGGGCGAGGCGATCACCTTCACCGGCATCCCCAACTTCGCTCCGGAGCTGTTCCGTCGGGCCCGCCTGCGCGATCCGCTGAAGCTCAAGCAGCTGCAGAAGGGCCTGGCGCAGCTGTCCGAAGAAGGCGCCACCCAGTTCTTCCGTCCGCTGATGAGCAACGACCTGATACTGGGTGCGGTGGGCGTGCTGCAGTTCGACGTGGCGGCCTATCGCCTCAAGGACGAATACGGCGTGGAAGCGGCCTTCGAACCGGTCGGTGTGGTCACCGCGCGCTGGGTTACCTGCAGCAACGAAAAGAAGCTGGAAGAGTTCCGCGAGAAGAACGCGCTGAATCTGGCGGTGGATGCGGCTGGTCAGCTGGTGTATCTGGCCCCGACCCGCGTCAACCTGCAGTTGGCGCAGGAACGTGCGCCGGACGTTCGCTTCTCTGCTACCCGCGAAGCGGCGTATACCGCTACGTCCTGAACCCGCGTCTGGCCGGGCGTGCACGCACCGGCCATCGCGGCGATGATAGGGGGGATGCAGGACCCCCTCCCTGCGACCCTTCTCACTGTCCATGACCTCTGTTGAATCAATCCGCGAGGAAATCGCGAGCGCACTGACCCACGGACTGGGCGCGGTAGCGGCGTTGGCTGGCAGCGCCGTGTTGATCACCCTGGCTGCCATCCATGGCGACGGCTGGCAGTTGTTCAGCTCGATCGTGTTCGGGGTGGCGCTGTTGCTGCTGTACACGGCCTCGACGCTGTATCACGCGATCCAGCACCCGGTGGCGAAAGGGCGGTTGAAAGTATTCGACCACTGCGCGATCTACCTGCTGATTGCCGGCACCTATACGCCCTTCATGCTGATCGGCCTGCGCGGTCCGTGGGGCTGGGGCATGTTCACGGCGATCTGGATCCTCGCGTTCGCCGGGGTGGTGTTCAAGCTGTTCTTCACCGGTCGGTTCAAGGCCTTGTCCACCGGCATCTACATTGCGATGGGCTGGCTGATCGTCGTGGCAATCAAGCCGATGCTGGCGGCGATCGACATGTGGACGCTGGGCTGGCTGCTGGCGGGCGGCCTGTCGTACACCTTGGGTACGTACTTCTATCATCGTGAATCGATCCGCTACTCGCATGCGATCTGGCATCTGTTCGTGATCGGCGGCAGCGTCTGCCACTTCGTCGCCGTCACCGCGCAGGTGCTGTGATTTTCTGCGCTTGCGCGCAGTTTTGAAGCAACAGCGAAGTCAACTTCGAGAGCCAACGTCAAAAGCTGCAGGGCTGCTTGTTGGCGGGGCGGGGTGGGTTCGCGGGGGACGGCAAAGACCGCATCCTGCGGGCCTTGTTTCGCGCCATCCATGGCGCTCAACACCCCCGCCAACCCACCCCGCCCCACCTTCGACAGGTCCGTGGTGGCCCTCGAATCGGTAGCGCCGACCCATGGTCGGCGGATTCTGGGGAAATGGGGTTTGATGGTTTCCGCCGACCATGGGTCGGCGCTACCGCAGGCCTCGTTAGCCCGTCGGGTGGAGGGAGCCTCTGAGTCAGGGGCGGCCGCGAAGCGGCGGGGTGTGGGTGCTGGTGAGACGGGGCCCGCGGTTTGCGAAGCAAAGCGTGGGAGCGGCAGCGCGAATGCGATGACGTGGACCCCCGCCATGGATGGCGCGAAACGAGGCCCGCATGGATGCGGCCCTTGCCGGCCCCCGCGCAGCCCCACCGCCCGGCCCAAGCTCAGCTCAGGCTTGAGAGCCCTCCGCGAGGGGGTCTCACCCGTTCGACAACCCGCACCTGCACGTAATCCGAATGCCCCATTCGCGCTATGTGCACGATGAACGGGCAACCATGCGGCTGTGAATGCCACCCTGCCCCCTGAAACCAGCCGCCCGGTTCGCCGGCGTTTCCGTCGCCCCGGCAAGCGGGGCCAGCGCTGGCTGGCGGTGCTGGTGTTCCTGATCGCCGCCGTACTGCTGCTGATCGCCCTGTGGGACTGGAACTGGTTCAAAGGCCCGGTGGAGCGTGCCGTGCAGGCAAAAACCGGGCGCGCACTGCATATCGGCAACCTGGATGTCGACCTTGGCCGCGTGACCACCATCCGCGGTGATTCCGTCACCTTTGCCAACGCAGAGTGGGCCAAACGGCCGCAGATGGTCAGCGCCGACCGCGTGGAAATCGACGTGCGCGTCTGGCCGCTGCTGCGCGGCAGCGTACAGCTGCCGGAAGTACGTCTTACCCGTCCGGACGCGTTGTTGCAGACCGCGCCGCGCGCGGACCAGGCGGGCAACTGGGATTTCATGGGCGAAAGCAGTGGCGGCGAGCCGTTGCAACTGCAACGGCTGTACATCGATGACGGCCGATTGCAGTTTCTTGATGAGCGGGGCCGTACCGACATCCAGGTGGCGGTCCGCAGTGGCAAGCCGAAGCAGGCCGATGCCGCACCGCCGTTGCTGGTAGGCGGCAAGGGCTCATGGCAGGGCAATGCCTTCACCCTCAACGGCAATACGGAATCACCGCTCGAGCTGACCGACAGCGGCCATCCCTTCCGCATCCATCTGGACGGGCGAGCCGGTGGCACACATGCGGTGGCCAGCGGCACGCTGATCAATCCCTTCCAGTTCCAGACCTTCAGCCTGCAGTTCCGCCTCAGCGGCCAGGACCTGGAAGACCTGTATCCGCTGGTCGGCATCGCCTTGCCCTCTACCCCGCCTTATCGCCTGGAGGGGCAGCTGACGCGCGACCACCAGGTCTGGCAGTACCAGAAGTTCAACGGCCGTGTCGGCGACAGTGATCTCGGCGGTGATGTAAAGGTGGAGGTTGGCGGCGAGCGCCCGCGACTGACCGCAAACCTGGTCTCCAAACGCCTGGATTTCGATGACCTCGCCGGCTTCATCGGTGCGCCGCCGAAGACCGGTGGCGACGAAACCGCGAATGCCGAGCAGAAAGCGGAGGCCGCGCGCTTGGCCGCAAAGCCGACGATCCTGCCCGACACGCCGTATGACCTCGGCAAACTGCGCGCGATGGATGCCGACGTTCGGCTGAAGGCGCAGCGCATCAATGCCCCCAGCCTGCCGCTGGATGACATGGATGCCCACCTGAAGCTCGACGATGGCCTGTTGCGCCTGGAGCCGCTCAACTTCGGCGTGGCAGGCGGCGACATCCGCAGCACGATCCGCATGGATGCGCGTCGGCCCCAGATCGCCACGTCGTTGAAAGCCAGCGTACGTCGGGTACAGCTCGGCCAGTTGTTCCCGGATGCGAAGTTGGCCGAGCAGGCCTCGGGTGGCATCGGCGGTGAGATCGACCTGAGCGGCAACGGCAATTCAATCGCCGCCATGCTGGGCAGCAGCGACGGCACCGTTGCCATCGGCATGGGCAAGGGCCACGTGGGCAACCTGATCATGGAACTGGCCGGCCTGGACGTCGCCGAATCGTTGAAATTCCTGTTCACCGGCGACCGACAGATCCCGTTGCGCTGTGCCTTCGCCGACTTCGGCGTGAAGGATGGGCGCATGGACAGCCGTGCCCTGGCGGTAGACACCACCGATACGCTGATCGTCGGCGAAGGCAGCATCAACCTGAAGAACGAGCAGATGGACCTGCTGCTGAAACCGCGTCCGAAGGACATCAGCATCCTGGCGCTGCGTTCGCCACTGCGCATCGACGGTACGTTCAAGGACCCGTCATTCCGTCCCGATTTCAAGGCACTGGGCCTGCGCGGCGCGATCGCCCTGGCGCTGGGCAGCATCGCACCGCCGGCCGCGTTGCTGGCCACGTTCGAGCCCGGTCCGGGCAAGGACAGTGACTGCGGCGGGAAATACGCCCGCTGAGGGACACGGGTAGCGGCGGCCGCTGGCCGCCCCCCCCGACGTCGTTCAGCCGGCGACGATGTACTGCTGCAACTGCTCCAGCTCCCGCGCCTGCGCATCAATCACCGCCTTCACCAGATCGCCGATGGAGATCACGCCCAGCACGCGGCCTTCCTCCACCACCGGTAGATGGCGGATGCGATGGTCGGTCACCAGTTGCAGGCAATGCGCGACCTGCGAATCGGGCGATACCGTCACCACCTGCGAGGTCATGATGTCCGCCACGCGCGTGTCCCGCGAGGAGCGGTCACGCAGCACGATCTTGCGCGCGTAATCGCGCTCGGAAAGGATGCCCGCCAGCTGCGGCCCCTCCATCACCAGGACCGCGCCTACGCCCTTTTCCGCCATCAACTGGATCGCATCGAATACCGCCGCCTGTGGCGCGACGGCGTGCACTTCAGGAGACTTGCCGTCCAATACCTGCCGAACCGTGGTCATCTGCCTGCCCTCCGAGGGTGGGTTGCAGGTTCGAGTCTGCCACGGACGGGCCTATGCAGGTGTCAAGCAGGTACAGCGGCCGCTGCTTGGACTCTTCGTACAGCCGCCCCAGGTATTCCCCGATCAGTCCGAGCGCGATCAGCTGGACCCCGCCAAGAAACAGGATGACTGCCATCATCGTCGGCCAGCCGGCGACACGGTCGCCATACAACGCCGCTTTCACCACCACGCCCACAGCGAACAGGAAGGCACCGGCCGCGGTCAGCATCCCCAGATAGGTCGCCGCCCGCAGCGGCACCGTGGTGAAACTGGTGATGCCTTCCAGCGCGAAGTTCCACAGGCGCCAGAGGCTGAACTTGCTGGTGCCGGCCACCCGCGCATGCCGATGATAGGGCACCGCGATACGGTTGTAGCCTACCCAGCTGAAAAGGCCTTTCATGAAGCGATGGCGCTCGCGCAGTTCCCGCAGCGCCTGCAGCGCGCGAGGCGACAACAAGCGGAAATCCCCGGTGTCGGCAGGAATCGGCGTCGGCGACATGCGGCCGATGACGCGATAGAACATGCCGGCGGTGGCTCGCTTGGTCCAGCTCTCGCCCTCGCGCGCCAGGCGTGTCCCGTACACGTTGTCATAGCCTTCGCGCCAACGTGCCACGAAGGCAGGAATCAATTCGGGCGGGTCCTGGCAGTCCGCATCCAGGATCATGGCGGCGCCGACAGACACCTGGTCCAGCCCGGCGGTCAGCGCGGCCTCCTTGCCGAAGTTGCGCGACAGACGCAATGCCGACACGCGGGGGTCCTGACGGGCCAGCGTTTCAATGCACGCCCAAGTCGCGTCGCTGCTGCCGTCGTCGACATACAGAATGCGGCCGGTCACATCCGGCATGTCGGCGAACACCGCCGATACGCGCGCGTGCAGCTGCGGCAGCGCGGCCTCTTCATTGAAGGCAGCGACGACGACGGTCAACGGTTCTGGGTTCATCGTCGGATTGTACTCAGTCATCCTGCAGGTACGCGCCGCCACCCAGCTGCCGCGCCTGCCGTTGGATCCACGTGGCGCGCCGCTGCACGTAAGGGCCCGGCTGCGCAGCGTCGTAACGCCGGGGTGCCGGCAGCACGGCGGCCAACCGAGCGCTTTCCGCAGGGGTCAGACGCGACGCATCCTTGTTCCAGAACTGCCGTGACGCGGCCTGGGCACCATAGATACCGTCACCGAACTCGGCGATGTTGGCGTACACCTCCAGGATGCGCTGCTTGGACCAGAAGGTCTCTATCAGCAGCGTGTACCAGACCTCCAGCCCTTTCCGCAGCCAGCTGCGGCCCTGCCACAGGAACAGGTTCTTGGCCACCTGCTGGCTGATCGTGCTTGCACCGCGCACGCGTCCACCCCGCGCATTGTGATCGCGGGCTTTCTCGATGGCCTGCAGATCAAACCCATTGTGCTGCGGAAAGCGCTGATCCTCCGCAGCGACCAGCGAGATCGGCAGGCTGGGTGCCATCTTCTGCAGATCGCGCCATTCATAGTGCAGGCGGTAAGCACGATCGCCCTGCCCCAGCGCCTCGCCATACCGCCACAGCATCACCGTGGACACAGGAGGGTCCACGAAGCGCAGCACCAGCACCTGCAGCACGCTGAACGCGGCCAGCACGACCGGCAGCCACAGCAGGCGCCGCCAGCGCCAGCGGGAGGTGCCGGCGGCCTGCACTGCCTTGAGGTTGTCGTCCCCTGACCCCATTGATGGCTCACTCATTTCTTCATCGGTTGTCGGCGCATTATCCGGCAACCTCACCTTCTTATATACGTGCGGCCCCAACCATGACCGATCAGAACGACTCCCTGTTCCGCTTCCTGCTTCCCGATGCCGGCGTGCGCGGTGTACATGTACGCCTGCACGAGACGTGGAAACAGATCCTGTCGCATGCGGACTACCCCGCCCGCGCGGCCGGCATGCTGGGCGACGCCACCGTGGCGGCCGCCCTGTTCACCGGCCATACCAAGGTGGACGGCCGCCTTTCGATCCAGTTGCGCAGCAGCAGCTCCCTGCGCACCCTCTTCGCCGAATGCACCGCCGCCGGTACGCTGCGCGGCATCGCCAAGCTGGAAGAAGGCGAGGACGCGCCGGCCAGCCTGGATGGACTGGGCGATGACGCGGTGCTGGCCATCACCATCGAGAACCCCGGCTTGGATCCGCGCGAACCGCAGCGCTATCAGAGCCTGGTCGCGCTCAGCGCGCCGAACCTGGACGAGGCATTCGAGGACTACTTCCGCCAGTCCGAGCAGTTGCCGACGCGCCTGCTGCTGGCGACCGACGGCGAACGTGCAGCCGGCCTGCTTATCCAGAAGCTGCCTGGCGAAGAGGGCGACCTGGACAGCTGGACCCGCATCAGCGCCCTGTTCGAGACGCTGGGCAAGGCCGAACTGCTGGCCACCTCGGCGGAGGACCTGGTCTACCGGCTGTTCCATGAGGAGCAGCCGGAGCACATGGGCGACAAGCCGCTGCGCTTCGAATGCACCTGCTCGCGCGAACGCGTGGCGGGCATGCTGCAGTCCCTGGGTGAGGACGAAGCCCGGGCCGCCGCCGAGCCCACCGGTGCGGTGGAGGTCCGTTGCGAATTCTGCGGGAAGGAGTATCACTTTCCTTTGACGGAATTCGGGATACTGTTCCACGGTGGCGGTATTTCCATCCCGGCACCTGAGCGACTTCAGTAAAGCAGGCCAGACGCTGGCGAGCTCGTGTTCTGGGGAGGACAACGACTTGTTAAAGAATCATAAACAGCCTACGCTCCAGATCCCGCTCCGGCGGGAACTTGCCATGCATCTGACTGTCTGACTGGACTCATGACTACATTCCTGCGCCAATCGCTTGCACTGCTGATCGCCCTCGGGGCGGCCTCCGGCGTGCACGCGCAGGCCAAGGACACCCGCACCGTCATTCCGGTGTGGAACAAGGGCAGCGGCAAAGTAGAGGCCCTGCTCTATCTGGAGCCGACCGGTGAGCAGGTAGCCGGTGCACGCTGGCATTTTGGTCGCAGCTCGCTGGATGCGGCCTTCGGTCTGTCCTCCGGTGACTCCCTCGGCCTGCTGTGCAACAGCAGCCGTGGCACGAACATCAGCGGATTGGCCAGCCATTGCATGCTGGCCAGCCTTGGCGACGACGAAGACACCTTGTCACGGCGCTTCAGTGGCACCGCCGCATTCAACCGACCGGGCGGGCGCGTTGGCCTTACCGTCGGCAGTGGACGTGAAACCCTTCCCGGCTGGTTGTCAGGACCGAACAAGGCGACGTCGCTGCGCGCCGAGCAGAACGACCTGACCGTCTTCGGCCAGAAGAACATCGGCCGCGAGGGCTTCGTCTCGATCGGCGGTACCTATGCGAAGGCCCGTCTGGTTCCGTTGGCGGATGTCGCGCCTTCGATCGTCGACCGCTGGGACAGCAAGAGCCTGAGCATCGGCGCCGGCTACGGTAATTTCAGCGGAAACATCATTGGACGCGTGGTCGACGTGCCCGGCCAGCCCGGCAAATGGGAAGGCCTGGGCGTTGGACTGACCTGGCGGACCCCGTGGTCGGGCCAGTTGACGGTCGGCGCGGAAAACGTGGTCAGCCGGGGCAAGAATCCGTTCTCACCGCGCAATGAGAGCAACGATGATGGCACGGTTCCGTACGTACGGTACGAACAGGACCTTTAAGCCCTTGTTATTAAAGCATTTTTTTTGAAAACGCCCCGACTTTCGGGGCGTTTTCGTTTGTGCGCGACCTGAACGGGTTTGCCGAATTTCACCAAAATCACGCGAATCATTAACAAAGCTTTAATTTTGCAAAAGACGGAAGTAGTATCGGGACCAGCCCAGCGAAACTTGGAAGCGCCTTTCGCCTCCTTCGCGGGCCACACCACGTAGTTACCAAGACCACTTGGAGAGAGAGTCCAATGAACCGCAACAGCAACACACTGCGTGACGCCGTCGTCCTGGCGCTGATCACCAGCGCTGCCGGCACGGGTACTGCCATCGCGCAGGAAGCCTCGGGCACCACCAACCTGGACCGTATCTCGGTCACCGGTTCGCGCATCAAGAGCACCGACGTTGAGACCTCCCAGCCGGTTCTGAGCCTCACCCGCGCAGACATCGAAAAGCAGGGCGTGACCTCGGTTGCCGACATCCTGCAGCGCGTCGCCGCCAACGGCGCCGCACTGAACCGTACCTTCAACAACGGCGGTGACGGTTCGTCCGGCATCAGCCTGCGCAACCTGGGCAGCTCGCGCACCCTGGTGCTGGTCAACGGCCGCCGCTGGACCACCGGCCTGGACGGCAGCGTCGACCTGAACACCATCCCGGTGGCCATGGTCGAGCGTATCGACGTGCTGAAGGACGGCGCTTCGACGATCTACGGCTCCGACGCCATCGCCGGCGTGGTGAACATCATCACCAAGCGTGACTTCGACGGCGCGGAAGCCAACTTCTACAAGGGCCAGTACAGCGACGGCGACGGCGAGCGCGAAGCCTATGACTTCACGCTGGGCACCACCACCGATCGCGCATCGGTGATGATCGGCGCCTCGTACGTCAATGAAAAGGAAGTCATGGCGGGTGATCGTGCGATCTCCGCTGGTGGCCCGCCGTTCTTCAGCGGCCAGAGCGGCACCGGCATCCCGGGTTCGTACGTCCGTAACGGCACCCGTCGCATCATCATCGATGGCGCGGAAGTTCCGTTCGTCAGCAACGTGCACGGCTACAACACCTCGCCGGACAACTACCTGCTGACCCCGAACGAGCGCACCTCGCTGTTCGCTGCCGGTTCGTACAACATCACCGACAACGTCACCTTCCGTACGGAAGCGATGTACAACGAGCGCAAGTCCGAGCAGCTGCTGGCCGCCATGCCGGTGACCGGCATGACCCTCAGCGCCGACAGCATCTACAACCCGTACGGCGTCGACCTGACCGGCGTGAACCGCCGCTTCAACGAGACCGGCGGCCGTTCGTTCAACCAGAACGTCAAGAACTGGCACTTCTACGGTGGCTTCGAAGGCTTCTTCGAGTTTGCTGACCGTACCTTCGATTGGGACGTCGGCTACCGCTACGACAAGACCGACCAGAACGACCTGACCTACGGCCTGCTCAACGTGGCGCGTCTGGACGAAGCCTATGGCCCGTCCGAGATCCGTGGCGGCGTGCCGGTCTGCGTCACCGCCCCGGGCGGCGACGTGATCACCGGTTGTGCCCCGATCAATCCGCTGGGCGGCCTGGGCTCGATCAGCCCGGAAGCGCTGGAGTACACCACGTTCACCGCGCATGACTCGGCGACCCAGGAGTCGAAGGGCTACTACGCCAACATCTCCGGTGAAATCGTGCAGCTGCCGGCCGGTGCGCTGGGCTTCGCGGCCGGTTATGAATACCGCAAGGAAAGCGGCCAGTTCGACCCGGATGCGTTCATCGCATCGGGCCTGAGCACCGGCAACGGCGCCAGCCCGACCAAGGGTTCGTACGATCTGGACGAAATGTACCTGGAGCTGTCGATCCCGGTGCTGGCCGACCTGCCGGGCGCCCAGCTGCTGGACTTCAGCGTGGCGACCCGCTACTCCAAGTACAGCAACTTCGGTAACACCACGAACAACAAGTTCGGTTTCCGCTGGAAGCCGATCGACGACCTGATGGTCCGTGGTAACTACTCCGAAGGCTTCCGCGCAGCAAGCATCAACGATCTGTTCCGCGGCAACACCGATTCGTTCGAAACCTACGCCGATCCGTGCGCCGCCGCCAACCTGCCCACCGGTGCCGTTCTGGCCCAGTGCCAGGCGCAGGGCGTGCCGGCTGGCCTGGTCCAGCCGGGTACCGATGGCGACGCAGGTCCGCTGCAGACCGTCGAGCCGTTCACCTGGACCTCGAACCCGAACCTCAAGCCGGAAACCTCGACCAGCAAGACGCTGGGCCTGGTCTTCAGCCCGAGCTTCGTGCAGGGCCTGAACGTGACCCTGGACTGGTGGCAGATCAAGATCGAAGACGCGATCACCCGCCCGTCGATCGACGACATCATGGACCGCTGCTACGGCGGCACCGCGCAGGAACAGGCAGCGTACTGCGGCCTGATCACGCGTGACCCGAACTACGGCACCACCGCCGAGAACGGCGCCATCGTCAATGTCGACATGCCGCTGCAGAACCTGTCCTCCTACAAGGTGGAAGGCTGGGATCTGGGCATGCTGTACCGCCTGCCCGAGTTCTCCTTCGGCCAGTTCACCATCAGCTGGGACAGCACGTACCTGAGCAAGTGGGAAACGCAGGCAACGGCCGACTCGGCAGTTGAAGGTCGTCAGGGCAAGTACCTGAACCAGGATCCGTACTGGCGCATCCGTTCCAATCTGTACCTGGATTGGAGCTACCAGGACTTCGGCATCAACTACGGTTTCCGCTACAAGTCGGGCATGACCGAAGCCTGCCTGCTGGGCGCCGCAACCCGCGCATACTGCTCGGATGCTGTGAACCGCGAGAACCACATCAGCTCGACCGTTTATCACGACGTCCAGTTCCGCTACAACACCCCGTGGAACGGCACCGTCATGGTGGGTCTGAACAACGTGTGGGACAAGGATCCGCCGCAGTCCTACGCCGTGTCGTACAACATGTTCGACCCGCAGTACGACCTGCCGGGCCGCTACATGTACATGCAGTACAAGCAGAAGTTCTGATCGATCCACTGATCGGAAATGTCTGATGCAACGGCCCCGAAAGGGGCCGTTGTTGTTTGTGCGGTCTGCGCCGGCAAGGCGGGGATCGCAGCCACAAAAAAGCCGCGCTGGTGCGCGGCTTCGGGTAACGCGAATCTGGCGCCGGATCAGCCCGGGATCAGCGTATCGATCACATGCTCCACGTACGCCTCGAACTCTTCACGCGCCTGCTTCGGCTGCTGCAACTGCAACGACAGCTGCAGGAAGCCGACATAGGCCGCATAGGCCAGGCGCGCGCGATGCCGCGCATCGGTCGAGCTCAACCCGGCCTGGCGAAATGAGGCGATCAGATAATCCATGCGACGCTGCGACACGCGGTCGATCACCGGGCGCACCATCGGGTGGTCCAGCGCCTTCAGCAACTCGCTGTAGATGATATGTGGCTGTACTTCATGGGCCACGACCTGGAACAGCTGGCGCAGGCGCACCCGCGGATCCGGCACCTCCTCCAGGCTGCCGAACACCTGCTCCTGTTCGAACAGTTCCCAGCGCTCCAGCGCCGCCTGCAGCAGCGCATCGCGGGACGGGAAATGCCAGTAGAAACTGCCCTTGGTCACCCCAAGGCGGCGGGCAAGAGGCTCCACCGCCACCGCGCTGACGCCCTGCTCGGCAATGAGATCAAGGGCGGCCTGGGCCCAGTCTTCCGCACTGAGGCGGCTGTTGCGTCCAGCGCGCACGTCGCTGGCAGGAGTTTCGGATTCGCTCATCCGCTGATTTAACCATACGCAGGGGTTGGTTGCAGTATGAAGGCAGGCGCATTGATGCCGCCCGGTAGCGCCGAGCCACGCTCGGAGGTTCGTTGCAGTTGGCTTTTCCAAGCCCGCTGCGATGCACCATACGTCGGAGTATTGACTTCCTTCGCAGGCACTCCATACTAATAGGTATGGTTACCCCCACCCCCTCCGTCACCCTCAACGATCTGCGCTTGGACGCTGCCCACGGCGCGACGTTGGCCGTATCGGCCGAGACGACCGGTCGCCGCGGGCCCGTGCTGTTCGCGCACGGGTTCGGGCAGACCCGTCACGCATGGACGCCGGCGGCACACGCGCTCGCCGCCCATGGATTCCAGACCCTCGCCTATGACGCACGCGGCCACGGTGATTCGGACTGGAACGCACCGGATGTGCCTTATCACGGTGACCAGTTCGCCGATGACCTGATCGTGCTGGCGGGCGAGCAGACCCGGCCGCCCGTGCTGGTGGCTGCGTCGATGGGCGGCCTGTTCGGCCTGCTGGCCGAATCGCGTTGGCCCGGCCTGTTCTCCGCGATGGTGCTGGTGGACATCACACCGCGCTGGGACACCGCCGGTGTCGAACGCATTCTTGCCTTCATGACCGCGCATCCGCAGGGATTCGCGTCACTCGCAGAGGCGGCGGATGTCATCGCGGCCTATCTGCCGCATCGGCCACGCAAAGCGGACGATTCCCTTCGCGCCCTGCTGCGCGAAGACGGCCACGGCCGTTGGCGCTGGCACTGGGATCCGCGCCTGGTGGCTGAGCTGGTGCGTGACAGTGAACAGCACCAGGATGCACTCGCAGCGGCGGCGAGCAAGGTGAAGTGCCCGCTGCTGCTGGTCAGTGGCGGACGCAGTGATCTGGTGACACCGCAGACCATCGCCGATTTCCTTGCATTGGCACCGCATGCCACACACGTACAGCTTCCGCAGGCCACCCACATGGTGGCCGGCGACGACAACGACGCTTTTACCGCTACTGTGTTGAACTATCTGGACGTGTTGCCACCGGCCCTGGCCGCAGCATCGTCCGCCGAACCCGAGCACGTCACCGGAGTACGCTCATGAGCATCGTTCTTCCCTTCCTTGCCCTTCTGCTGGCAAGTGCATTCGCGGCCTATCACCGCATGCGCCTCATTACGTGGACGATCATCAGCGTGGCCGTGTTGGCCGTGTGCTGGTTCGTCCCGTATATCAACCAGACGGCAACGATCGTCGCCGCTGCCATCGTGGCGGTCATCGCGATTCCGCTGCTGCTGCCCTTCGTCCGCAAGCCGCTGCTGACCGCGCCGATGATGAAGGTGTTCCGCAAGGTGCTGCCGCCGCTGTCGCAGACCGAGCGGATTGCCCTGGAAACCGGCTCGGTCGGTTTCGAAGGTGAGCTGTTCACCGGTGACCCGGACTGGAACATCCTGCTGAACTATCCCAAGCCGCAGCTCACCGCCGAAGAACAGGCCTTCATGGACGGCCCGGTGGAAGAACTGTGCAAGATGGTCAACGACTGGGAAATCACCCATGTCCATGCCGACCTGCCGCCGGAGATGTGGGCCTTCATCAAGAAGAACCGTTTCTTCGGCATGATCATTCCGAAAGAATATGGCGGCCTTGGCTTCAGCGCGCTGGCCCACCACAAGGTGATCCAGAAGTTGGCCTCGGTGTCGTCGGTGGTCAGTTCCACCGTCGGTGTGCCGAACTCGCTCGGTCCGGGTGAACTGCTCAACCACTACGGCACCCAAGAACAGAAAGACCAGTACCTGCCGCGCCTGGCCGATGGCCGCGAAGTGCCCTGCTTCGGCCTGACCGGCCCGTTCGCCGGCTCCGATGCGACGTCCATCCCCGACTACGGCATCGTCTGCCACGGTGAGTGGAACGGCGAGCGCGTGCTGGGCGTCAAGCTGACCTTCGACAAGCGCTACATCACGCTGGCCCCGGTCGCGACCCTGATCGGCCTGGCCTTCCGCATGTACGACCCGGACAAGCTGATTGGTGACACGCGCGACATCGGCATCACCCTGGGCCTGCTGCCGCGCGAAACGCCCGGCGTTGAAGTCGGCCGTCGCCACTTCCCGCTGAACTCGCCGTTCCAGAACGGCCCGATCAAGGGCAAGGATGTCTTCATCCCGCTGACCCAGCTGATCGGCGGCGCCGCCATGGCCGGCAAGGGCTGGAACATGCTCAACGAATGCCTCGCCGTGGGCCGCTCGATCACCCTGCCCTCCACGGGCAGCGGCGGTGCGAAGGCCGGCGCGGTCATCACCGGTGCGTATGCACGCATCCGTAAGCAGTTCGGCCTGTCGGTCGGTCGCTTCGAAGGCGTGGAAGAAGCGCTGGCGCGTATCGGTGGCAAGGCCTACAAGATCAGCGCGCTGGCCCAGGCCACCGCTGCGGCGGTTGACCGCGGCGACGTGCCGTCGGTGCCGTCGGCAATCGCCAAGTACCATTGCACCAGCATGAGCCGCGAAGTGATCTCGGACATGATGGATGTGATCGGCGGCAAGGGCATCATCCTGGGGCCACGCAACTTCGCCGGCCGCAGCTGGCAGGCCGCGCCCATCGCGATCACCGTGGAAGGCGCGAACATCATGACGCGCAGCCTGCTGATCTTCGGCCAGGGCGCGATCCTCTGCCACCCCTGGGTGATGAAGGAAATGAAGGCTGCGCAGGATCCGGACCGCAAGGCCGGCCTGCAGGAATTCGACCGCAGCCTGTTCGGCCACATCCGCTACGGCATCTCCAACGCCGTGCGTTCGTTCTGGTTCGGCCTGACCGGCGCGCGCTTCGGTGCCGCCCCGGGCGATGCCTACACCCGCCGCTACTTCCGCAAGCTGGACCGCTACTCCGCCAACCTGGCGCTGATGGCCGACATCTCGATGATGACGCTCGGCGGCAAGCTGAAGTTCAAGGAATCGCTGTCCGGTCGCCTTGGTGATGTGCTGAGCCATGTCTACATGACCAGCGCCATGCTCAAGCGTTACCACGATGAAGGCGCACCGCAGGCTGACCAGCCGTTGCTGGCCTGGGGTTTCCACGACAGCGTGCACAAGATCGAAGAGTCGTTGTCGGCGGCGCTGCGCAACTTCCCGATCCGCCCGATCGGTTGGTTGATGTGGCTGTTGATCTTCCCGCTGGGCCGCCGTGCCGAAGCGCCGGGCGACCGCCTGAGCCGGCGCGTCGCCGCCCTGCTGATGGCCCCCAACGAGGCCCGTGACCGCCTGGCCGACGGCGTGTTCCTGACGCCGTGCGAGAACAACCCGGGTGGCCGCATCAACAGCTACCTGGCCAAGGCCATCATGGCCGAGCCGGTGGAGCGCAAGTTCCTGAAGGCGCTGAAGAGCAAGGGCATCGAGGCGCTGGACTACAACAAGCAGCTCGACGAAGCCGTGGCCGAAGGCGTGCTGACCCAGGACGAGCGCACCCTGCTGGACGAGCTGCGTGCGATCACCTTGGAGGCCATCACGGTAGATGACTTCGATACCCATGAACTGCGTTCGGCGGGTTACTACGATCTGCCGCGCAAGGAGTCCGGTTCGCAGCAGGCGGCCTGATCACCTTGGAAAATGAAGAAAAAAACGGCGAGCCTCGGCTCGCCGTTTTCCATTGCAGCGTCGCGCCATCCCAGGCGAGCGACCCGCACCACGCGGCTGAGAGACCGTCGCCGCTGGCGCGGCGTTACAACCGGCTGCCTGCGTGCCAGATCGCGGCCAGCGCCAGCAGTGCCGGCAGCGCCTGCACATAGAAGATCCGCTTGTTGACGGACCATGCGCCGTAGCAGCCTGCCACGACCACGCAGACGAGGCAGAAAATGGTGATCTCGAAATGCCGGACCAGTCCCACCAGGATGCCGGCCGCCAGGAAGCCGTTGTAGAGCCCCTGGTTGGCCGCCAGCACGCGCGTGGCCTCCGCCTTCTCCGGCGTGTTGCGGAAGGTCTTCAAGCCCAGTGGACGCGTCCACAGGAACATCTCCAGCACCAGGAAGTAAACGTGCAACGCGGCTACCAGCAGCGTCAGAGAAAGGGCAACGGAAATCCAGAACATGACGGTCCTTCTGAGAGTTGGGTGAACTGAGCAGCGCCCTCACCGGTAGCGCCGAGCCATGCTCGGCGAGCGCAGCGGCAGGCTATTGATCGCGCGGCAGCTTCTTTTCTTCGCGCAGCACGCCGTACGCGGCCACGGTCATCATGCCGGCCACCAGCACACCGCCGACGAACACCAGGTGCGGGCCCATCAGCGACAGCACCTTGTGCAGCCAGGCGAAGCTCAGGTCGGCACCGCGGTAGACCACGGTGTCGATGGCCGCACCGGCCTTGTAACGCCACTGGCGGTCAACGCGCGTATAGATCGTCTCGCGCGCCGGCTTGAACAGCGAGAACTCGCTGGCGCGGGTAACGATCTGCACCACCGCTACCAACAGCGGCAAGGGCGAGGCGGCCAGCACCGAGAAGCCGACGATGATCGCGAACGCCGGGATGAGCAGGGCCGGCGCCACGCCATGGCGCGACAGCAGCCAGCGCGTCAGGCCCAGCTGCACCAGCAGGGTCAGTGCGTTCACGGCCAGGTCGATATGCGAATAGAACGCAGTGCGCGCTTCCGGATCCGGGTAGGCCGCCCGCACGATGGACGCCTGTTCGTTGTACAGCAGGGTGCCTACGCCCACGCCGAAGACCACCAGTACCGCCAGCCAGCGCAACAGCGGCTCACGCACGATCAACTTCAGCCCGTCCAGCACGCTGCCGCCCATCGGTTTTTCGCCCGACACCAGCTGCTGCTCACGCTCGCGCAGCACGGCCCAGTGCCGCAGCCGCCAGATGCACAGCAGGCACACACTGAGGAAGCCGGCGGAGACCAGCATCAGGTTGGCGATGCCCACCCGCTGCACCAGCGCACCGGTGATGATCGGGCCGAGAAACGCTCCGATGGTTCCCGCCGCGCCGATGTAACCGTAGTACGCCCGTGCCTGCACGTTGGTGAACACATCGGCCATGAAGCTCCAGAACACCGCGACAGCAAACAGGTTGAACACGGTGATCCAGAAGAAGAACGCCATGCCGCGTCCCGGCACGTCGCTGTCGAACATGACGTGGAAACCAAGCAGGGTGACGATGAAGAACCCGTACACCACCGGCATGAACACCCGCCGTGGATGGCGGCTGACCAGCCAGCCATATATCGGCTGCAGCACCAGCATGATCAGGAACACGCAGGTGAACAGGAACTGCAGGACGAAATCCTGCAGCGCCACCCCATGGCTGGCAAACCAGGCGATCAACGAAGGCGGAAACACTTCCTGCATGTCCGACGAGGACGCCATCGCCTCGCGCACCGGCCGCAGCACGTAATACCCGCTGAGAAGGCAGAAGAAATACAGGAACGACCACCACAAGGCGGGCGTCTCGCGCAGCGCCTGCATCAGTTGCCGTACCGGTCCGCCCACGGTGGCAGGTGCCAGCGGCGCGCTCACGTGTCACCCGGCGCGCGCGTCAGGCGGCAGCAGGAAGGCATGGGCGACTCCGGATGCGGGGAAGCGCGTACGGTATCCAATGCACTGCAACATCGCCAGCATCGCGGGCCGGTCCAGACCGGATGTCCCCCGTACACCAACAGTACCGCTGCGCATGGCAGCGCTCATGAGCGCTGCTTTTGCCCCTCAAATCATCGATTATTCAATAAGATGCGCATTCATCTTCGCTTTGTTTGTGCAATGACGAAAAGCGGGGATAGAATCGGTCACAGCAGTCTCGCTCGGGTCCCGATCTAATGAACAAGAACAGCCGCCGTCGTCCGTTCCGTACGGCGGCCACCGGAATGCTGGGCATGTTGATGCCCGTTGCCCTGTCCACCACCGCGCAGACGTCGGCGCTGCCGCCGATGCCGGCCAACATCGAAGTGGCAGCCGCTGCCCCGGCGCATACCCAACCGGCGGCCTATCGCACCGGATTGACGGCCAACCCACAGGCCCCCGCCGCCGGCTTCAATGTCAGCCAGATCGAATCGATGGCCCAGCAGCTGACCTATGGCGAGCGTGTGCCGGGCATGGCCGTGGCCATCGTCCAGGGCGGTCGCATCCTCAGCGCGCGCGGCTACGGGGTCACCGACGTCAACAATCCCCTGCCAGTCGATTCGCACACCGTATTCCGCCTGGCCTCGTTGTCCAAGGCCTTCGCCGGCACCATGGCCGGGTTGCTGGTCAACGATGGCACCCTGCGCTGGGACAGCAAGGTCACCGACTACGTGCCCGGCTTCCAGCTCACCACGCCCGAGGCCACCGAACGGCTGACCGTCGCCGATCTGCTCAGCCACCGGGTGGGCCTGCCGTACAACGCGTATGACCGCGATATCGAAGCGAATGCGGAGTACTACACGCTGACCCAGAAGCTGGGGTCCACGTCGTTGAAATGCCTGCCGGGTGATTGCTATGCCTATCAGAACGTGGCCTACAGCCTGATCGGCGATGTGGTCTACGCCGCCTCCGGCAGCTTCTACGAACAGGCGGTGGAACGCCGGCTGTTCAAGCCACTGGGCATGGACGATGCCAGCCTCGGGCTGGCGGGCATCCAGGCCAGCTCGCGCTGGGCGCGCCCGCACGTGCGCAGCCGCAACGGCTGGGTCTCGCTGACGCCCAAGCCGACCTACTACCGCCTCGCACCGGCGGCGGGCGTCAACGCCAGCGCCAACGACATGGCGCAGTGGCTGCTGGCACAGACCGGACATCGCCCTGACGTGCTGCCCGCGCCGCTGCTGGCCACCCTGCACGCCTCGCTGGTCAACACACCCGGCGAAATGCGCTCGGGCTGGCGCCGTGAGCGCCTGCGCTCGGCCGGTTACGCACTGGGCTGGCGCAACTTCGATTACGCCGGTCACGAAGTGGTGTTCCATGCCGGCGCCGTGCAGGGCTACCGCGGCCTGGTGGCGCTTGTGCCGGAACGTGACCTGGGCATCGCCATCCTCTGGAATGGCGAAAGCAGCCTGCCCAGCGGACTGCTGCCCACCGTGCTGGATGCGGCCATGGGCCTGCCGACCCAGCGCTGGCTGGATGTCGATACCGATTTCGGCAGCGACAGCCTGATGGCGGAAGGCGCACCGGCCCAGGACAAGCGCAAGGGCGCCTCCTCCAGCCGCGCTACAGCCTCACCCCGATAACGGAGCAAAAAAAGGGGACGGAGGGAATTAATCTCGATTAATTCCCTCCGTCCCCTTTTTGCTGCATAAAAAAACCCCCGCTCCGCTGGGCTGTCGGAGAGGGGGCTTCAGGTATCGCTATCGGGACGTGCTTAGATCAGCGGCGCCGGGGTTGCGGGCAAGGCCACCGGAGCAGACTTCTTGCGACGGACCGGGGTCTTGCGCGCTGCTTTCTTCGCAGCCGGCTTCTTCGCGGTGGCCTTCTTCGCCGCCTTCTTGGCGGTCTTCTTTACGGCCTTCTTCGCGGTCGCCTTTTTCGCGGTCGCCTTACGCGCGGTTGCCTTCTTGGCTACCTTCTTGGTCGCCTTCTTGGCGGTCTTCTTGGCCGCAGCCTTCTTTACCGCTTTCTTGGCGACCTTCTTGGCGGGCTTGCGCGCGACCTTCTTGGCAGCCTTCTTCGCGGTGGTCTTCTTCGCGACCTTCTTGGCGGTCGCCTTCTTGGCTACCTTCTTCGCGGTCGCCTTCTTGGCTACCTTCTTCGCGGTCTTCTTTACGGCCTTCTTCGCCGTTGCCTTCTTCGCGACCTTCTTGGTTGCCTTCTTTACTGCCTTCTTCGCCGTTGCCTTCTTGGCGACCTTCTTCACTGCTTTCTTGGCAGTCGCCTTCTTCGCGACCTTCTTCACTGCCTTTTTCGCAGCGGCTTTCTTGACTACCTTCTTCGTCGCCTTTTTGGCGGCGGGCTTCTTCTTCGCAGTGGCCATGGGATGGCTCCTCGTCAGTGATGGAGAATTGAAACGCCCAGGTAAATCGAACCCGCCGGATGGGTTGGCGGGGACCGCCGACGCGTACCACGCGTCGTGACGGGTGCTGCGGTGCCCGCTTCGATCGGCGAGGCTGGCATCGCGGCAGAACGGATGGTGCGAATCTCCGGGGGAAGCTGTGCCGACTCCACCGTCGCTCGACGTGCAGTGGATGTCCGGGTTGTGCTTCGCGCCTGTCGGTTGATCGGGTGCACTCGGTTTCGAAGAAAGGTCCGTTGGGCGAAACCTAATCACGCTTTTTTGGGCTGTCAACAACCCCAGGCAAAAACTTTCACGCAGAACCCGCCTCGCGCCTGCTCGATCACTGCAGCGCAGGCACGGCACCGGCGCCCCGCGAGGGCCTTGCGCGCCTTCGACGGCGCGACGCGCAGCGCCTCGGTCGCGCGCGAAAGTGCTTTAAACAAGTCCTTTTCAAAAACGGCGTGCAACGCATGCGTTGGCGCGCACGTTACCCGTGGGCAAACGTATCGCTGCAACCTGGTTACCGGAACACTTCGGAAACGTGCCGTTTTTTTTTTCACACGAATGAAGCCGATGCACGTGGTGCAAACGCGGTTTTGCGCAAAACTTTTCCGCTTTACGCGACCAGCAGGTGCGGGGTTCCGACCGCACATCGAACGGGCGCGGGTGACACGCATGCCATCAGCGCGCGGTCGGAGCCGGTCCGGCGCAAGAGAAAACGCATCACGCGTCGGCCAAAAAAAAGACCGCCCCTGGGGGCGGTCCTTCGCTGCAACCGGTCAACCCCGATCAGTGATCGTCGTCTTCCAGCACCTCGGCGTAGTCGTCCGGACCGAGCAGCTCATCGAGCTCACCCGCACCCGCGGCATCGACCACATACAGCCAGCCTTCGCCGTACGCATCTTCATTGATGGTCTCCGGCTTGTCAGCCAGCGCCGAATTGACCTCGACGATGGTGCCGGTGACCGGGCTGTAGACGTCCGAAGCCGCCTTGACCGATTCGACAACGGCGATGGCTTCGCCCGCCTTTGCCTCGATGCCGACTTCGGGCAGCTCGACATAGACCAGATCGCCGAGGAGGCCCTGGGCGTGGTCGGAAATGCCAACGGTGATGCGGCCGTCGGACTCGACGCGCGCCCACTCGTGGGACTTGAGGAACTTGAGGTCGCCGGGGATCTCGCTCATGACACTGCTCCAGGAATACAGGGTGTGGAAAAAACGCCGCTAGTGTAACCAACCGGCCGGGCCTGCTGGCAGGCCCGTGCCGACAAACCTGCGATCACGCCTCGCCCAGCACACCGGCCTGCGCTTGCCCTTCGCGCACGAACGGGAACTTGACCACGCGCACGGGGACGGCGCGGCCGCGGATGTCGACGGTGACGCCGCCCAGTGCACCCGCAGGTACGCGGGCGAAGGCGATGCCCTTGCCCAGCGTGGGCGAGAAGGTGCCGGAGAGGATTTCGCCCTGGCCGCCTGCGGTCGTTACGACCTGACCGTGGCGCAGCACGCCCTTTTCGTCCATCACCAGCCCGATCATCTGCCGTGCATCGCCGGCGGCCTTCTGCGCTTCCAGTACATCGCGGCCGATGAAATCGCGGCCCTCATCCAGCGATACCGTCCAGGCAAGCGCCGCCTCGTACGGCGTGATCGCTTCGTCCATGTCCTGGCCATACAGGTTCATGCCGGCTTCCAGCCGCAATGTATCGCGCGCGCCCAGACCGGCCGGCTTGACCCCGGCCTTGATCAGCTTGTCCCAGAACGCGACGACCGCATCCTGCGGCAGCAGGATCTCGAAACCGTCTTCGCCGGTGTAGCCGGTACGCGCGACGAACAACGGCACGCCATCGGCGGCGCTTACCTGGGTGGCGGCGAAGCGACCGAGCTTGGCCAGTGCGTCCTTGTCGTCGGTGTCGACCAACCCGCCTACCGCGTCACGGGCCTGCGGCCCCTGCACGGCGAGGATCGCCAGATCCGGACGCTGCTGCACGCTGACGGCAAACGGGATGGCCTGTTCGGTAAGCCACGCCAGGTCTTTTTCGCGCGTCGAGGCATTGACGACCATGCGGAAGAAATCATCGGCCACGTAGTAGACGATCAGGTCATCGATGACGCCACCGCGCGCATTGAGCATGCAGGAATACAGCGCCTTGCCTGGGCCCTTCAGCTTGTCCACGGAATTCGCCAGCAAGCGACGCAGGAACGGCTTGACCTGATCACCCCGCAGATCGACGACGGTCATGTGGCTGACGTCGAACACGCCGGCCTCGCGGCGCACCAGGTGATGCTCATCCAACTGCGAGCCGTAGTGGATGGGCATGTCCCAGCCCCCGAAGTCGACCATCTTTGCGCCGAGGGCGCGGTGGGAATCGTTGAGCAGCGTCTTCTGGGTCATGACCGGTCCGGCAACTAGGAAACAAGACCCCCATTATCCCAGATAGCACGAGGGCGCTGCGCGCTGCACTGCAGAAGTAAAGGCAAGGGCAAGGGCAAGGGCAACGGCAACGGCAACGGCATAAGCCACAGGGCTGCATGTTGGCGGGGCGGGGTGGAGTGGCGGGGGACGGCACGAGCCGCATCCTGCGGGCCTCGTTGAGAGCCATCCATGGCGCTCAACGCCCCCGCCACCCCACCCCGCCACACCTTCGACAGGTCCACGGTGCTGCGTTGGTAGCGCCGCCCCATGGTCGGCGGATTCGCTGGAAAATGAGGTCTGATGATTTCCGCCGAGCATGGCTCGGCGCTACCGATGACAGCAGGCTGTCTGGTGGAGGGAGCCCCTGAGTCAGGGGCGGCCGCGAAGCGGCGGGGTGTGGGTGCTGGTGAGACGGGGCCCGCGGTTTGCGAAGCAAAGCGTGGGAGCGGCAGCGCGAATGCGATGACGTGGACCCCGCCATGGATGGCGCGAAACGAGGCCCGCAGGAGCGGCTCTTGCCGTCCCCCGCCCAGCCCCACCGCCCGCGACCCCTTGCACGTAGCCTTGAATCAGCCACCCGCGAGGGGGGCTCACCCGTTCGCTTCCACCTGCAGCACACCATTGACCACGGCCACCACGCGCACCGGCGTGCCCGCCGCCAGCTCCGGTCCGGTGACCTGCCACGACGAATCATCGATGCTGACCCGCCCCTGCCCCGCCACGATGCCCTGCTGCAGCACCGCCACGCGGCCCACCAACTGCGCACTGCGACGGTTCAACAGCGGCGCATCGCTCTGCCGGCCGTGCGTCCTGCCCCAGCGGCGATACGCCTGGATGGCGACCACGCTGAGGACCACGAACGCAACCACCTGCCACAGCACCGGAATGCCGGGCACCAGTGCGGTGATCAGAAACACCGCCGCCGCGCCGATGCCGATCCACAGCATGAACGCACCCGGCGCCATCGCTTCGGCAGCGAACAACAGCAGCGCCAGTGCCCCCCATCCGACGACTTCCCAGCGCATGTCAGTCTCCAAAGCGCGGCGGCACCGCGCGGGCAGGCTTGTCGTCCTGTTTGGCGAAAGCATGCTTGGCCAGTTCGGCGACGCCGGCGATCGATCCAATCACGCCACTGGCCTCCATCGGCATCAGCACCAGCTTCTGGTTCGGCGAGGTCGCCAGGGCCTTGAACGCTTCTACATACTTCTGTGCGATGAAGTAATTGATTGCCTGCACGTCCCCTTCGGCGATCGCCACCGACACCATCTGGGTGGCCTTGGCTTCGGCCTCTGCCAGGCGCTCGCGTGCCTCTGCATCGCGGAATGCGGCCTCACGGCGGCCCTCGGCCTCCAGCACGGTCGCCTGCTTTTCACCGTCGGCACGCAGGATCTCGGATTGGCGCGCGCCTTCGGCTTCGAGAATCTGCGCGCGCTTCTCGCGTTCGGCCTTCATCTGCCGCGCCATCGCGTCCAGCAGATCGCGCGGTGGCTGGATGTCGCGGATCTCGATCCGGTTGACCTTCAGGCCCCACGGATTGGTCGCCTGATCGACGACGCTCAGCAGCTGCGCATTGATCACCTCGCGCTGGCTCAGGGATTCGTCCAGGTCCATCGAGCCGATCACGGTGCGGATGTTGGTCTGTACCAGGGCGATCATCGCCACTTCCAGGTTGGAAACCTCGTAGGCTGCCTTGGCCGCGTCCAGCACCTGGAAGAACACCACGCCGTCCACGCGCACCGCGGCGTTGTCCTTGGTGATCACTTCCTGGCTGGGCACGTCCAGCACCTGCTCCATCATGTTCACCTTGCGCCCTACCCCGTACACGATCGGGATCAGGAAATGCAGGCCGGGCGACATCGTATGGGTGTAGCGGCCGAACCGCTCCACCGTCCATTCAAAGCCCTGCGGCACCATGCGCACTGCCTTGAACAGCACGATCACGGCCACGATCGCCAGTACCACCGTAAAGAACATCGTCGGGAACATCTCGCTTCCTCTTCCATGAAAACCGACCTGCAGCATACCCCGCGGGGTGGGTTTGCCGCGCTGGCGGGCGTTTTCGTCTGAGTCTCGCGGCGGTGGGAGAGGCTGCACGGGACACGCCGCAAGTACGTCCTTGTAGGCTACTGTTCGGCTCCTGCCTCACAGTGTCCCGTGCAGCCTATCCCGCCGCCGCCTGACAGCAGGTCGGTCCGCCCAGAGCAAACGAGAGGAAAAGAAAGAGCAGCCGAGCTGCTGCTCGGCTTTTTTGACGATGCGCTCGCGAAGTGTCCAAGAGGCAGGGGGCGGGGCTGCGCGGGACGCAGAGCCGCATGGATGCGGCGATGCAGCCTACCTGGGTGAGCCCGCATTGCTTGCGAGGCACTGCCTCGCATGCGCTCGAACGCACAGCCGCCGGCTGCTGGGCCGGGCCGCGGAGCGGGACTTGCGGCGTGTCCCGCGCAGTCCCGGCCCCTGCCTCACGCCAGCAGGCGCCGGCACGTTGCTCTAAATGCGGGTGGTGGCCATGAAGCGTTCGCGGTCCTGCGCGGTGCGTCGGCGGATCTCGGCCAGCGCCTGGTTCTCGGTCGCCTCCAGCATCGCTTCGAACAGGCGCTGGAAGTGGTAGCGCATCGCATTGCGCGCTGCAGCAGGATCGCGCGACGCCAGCGCCTCGAAGATCGCCATGTGCTCGTCGGCACGGCTGGCGCCGTCGTCGTGGCAGACACGGGCATACACCTCTGCCACGCGCGGCATGTCGCTGCGCATGCGCCAGATCTGCTGCACGAAATACTCCACCACCGGATTGCCGGACAGGCGGGCGATGGTCAGATGGAAGCGGCGGTCGAAATCACCCGCCTCGGCATCGGTCAGGTCGCGACGGCAGAGCGCCTCGGCCAGCACCCGCAGTTCGGCGATGTCCGCGTCTTCCAGGTTGCCGGCCGCCAGCGCGGCGGCCTCGGCCTCGAACACCGCACGCGCCGCGGTCAGGTCGAATGCGCTGACATCCGGAAAGCCACCCAGGCCATCCAGTGGCCGCGGTTTCACATACACGCCCGAGCCGATGCGGATCGCGATCCAGCCCTGAGCTTCCAGGGCGATCTCCGCTTCACGCACGGTGACCCGGCTGACGCCGAAGCGTTCGGCCAGTTCGCGTTCGCCGGGCAGCCGTGTGCCGGGCGGGAACTCTCCGTCCTCGATCAACGTGCGGAGTTTGGAGGCGATGGTCTGGTACAGGCGGTTGGCGGACATGGGCTGACCCTTGGTGGTTCCCTCCGGCACCGTCCCGGGCCACCGCGCGCGGGGCTGGTCCGGTTGGAGCAACGGCGCGACCCTGAAGGCCGCGCCGTCTCGATTTAGAACTTGTATCGTACACCGAAAAACGCACGTCGCCCGTAGCTCACGACCTCGCGGAAGTTGCCAAAGGACGGTTGGTACGCCACGCGCGGTTCGTTGGTGAGGTTCATCAGTTCCAGTGACAGCGACAGGTTGCGGCTCACCCGGTAACGCGCGCGCAGGTCCACGCTGGTGTTGTCGTCGTAGTAGCGATTCTGCTGTGCGGTGTTGCCGGTGAAATCCTGGTAGTAGCTTGAGCGGAACTTGGCGATCGCCTGGATGTTGAACGGGCCCACGTCCCAGTACAGCGAACCGGACAGCACGTGCCGCGAGAACCCGCTCAAGCCGGCCGTCGGCACGATCGCCGGGATGACGCTGCCATCGCTGGCCAACTGCTCGCCCAGACGCGAATCCTGCGTCTCGTAATCCGAATCGGCGTAGTTGTAGCTCACCTTGAAGCCCAGGCCGTCAAACGGCTTCGGCAGGTACGAGAAGCGGTGTGTCGCACTGAGCTCCATACCGGTCAGCGTGCTGTCTTCGTCGGTGGTGACCTGCTGGCGCACCGGCACGGTCACCGTCTGGCCATCGATGGTGTAGGTCTCATCCACCAGCGAGGTCGCGGTTCCGCCATTGAACTGCTTCCAGTACACGGCGGCGGCCAGCAGCGTATCCGGGTTCGGGTACCACTCCAGCGACAGATCGCCGTTCCAGCTCATCAGCGGCTGCGCGGCGGGGTTGCCGCTGGCACTGATGTCGTCCAGTGCATCGGCCAGGTTGCCGAAGGTCGCATCGCTGTTGACGTTGATCGTGCGGCCCGCACCCAGCGCGGAAATGTCCGGGCGCGACATCGCGCGGTAGCCGGCGACACGCAGCAGCAGGTCCTCACGCAGCGCGAATGACGCATTGGCGCTGGGCAGCAGCTTGTCGTTGCCGGCCTTGAACGTCTGCGTGCTGAACTCGCCGGTCGGCTGCAGGCGGATCGTGCCGTCGCCGTTGTCACGCACGGTCAGGCCGGTGCGTACGCCTTCGGAGCGCACGTCGGTCTTGACCCAGCGCGCGCCGACGTTGCCGGTGACGGGCAGGCCGAACCACTCACTGCTGAACTCACCGAGCAGATACAGCGAGCGCGTCTTCTCGGTGATGTCGACGTTGTTCGGGTCCGGCCGATCCGGATCGAGCAGGTTGTCGGTAGTACCGCGGAAGGACTGGTACAGGCACATCGGATCGAAGTACGCCCACTCGGAGATCGTGTTGCCGCTGGCGGCATCCATGAAATCCTTCTGCGGGAACGCCGCGCGGCAGCTGGTGTTGGCCGCGATGATGGCGGCCTTGTCGCCCGCCACGCGCTGGTCGTAATCGGTGATCAGCGTATTGTCACGCAAGGTGTAATCCGCCTGGCTGGCGCGCAGCCCTGCCTTGATGCGGGTGAAGAATCCTTCCTCCGGCATGAAGCTGGCATCGAAGCGGCCGGCGCGGATCTGATGGTCGTTCTCGGTCTGGCTGGAGGTGACGCGGGCGGCGCCGGTGTAGGCGTCCCAATTGCTCGCATCGAACGCCGGATCCAGTGCCACGCTGGGCACCTCGCCCTGCCAGGCCCAGTCGTAGTTCACATAGCCGGTGGTCCCGCTGCTGATGCCCGGCACGATCGCATTGGCGGTATCGCGCTGGTTGGCCCGCAGGCGGGTGGCACGCTCGTCGTCCACGCGCTGGGTGTGCGAATAGGATAGGTCGGTGGACAGCTCCCAGGCCGGGCTCGGCCGCACGATCAGGTTGATTCCGCCGCCGGTGTATTCCTCGTTGCGCGTGTAGCGGTTGGAGGTCGAATCGATGGAGGTACTGCCGGACAGCTGGCGCAGCACGCCGTCTTCGTCGACCACCCGGTTGACGATGCCACGCCGCGCATTCGACAGGCTCAGGTCGCTGCGGTTTTCATACCAGTTGCGGTCCGTGTGCTCGACATCGACGTTGACCTCGACGACGTCGTTGGGGCGCCATTGCACCGCAGCGAACTCGCTCTGCCGGTCGTTGCGTTCCTGCTTCAGGCGATAGATGCGGCTGCTGGGCACCAGGTAGAACGGCGTGCCGGCCGCGATGGCCGCTGCACCCGGCTCGGTGCAGTTCGCGTTGGCCACATTGACCCGGCCATCGCAGGCATACCAGGTGGATCCGCTGGTGATGCTCTCTTCCGGATCCGACCCGTCCAGGCGCTGCACGCCCAGCGATACCCCCAGCTTTCCGCCGTTCTTGAATTCGAACTGGTCGATGTAGCTGGCGGTGCCGCGATAGCCGATGCCGTCGTCGTCGCGATACTTCTTGTCGTACTCCGCCCAGCTGCCACGCAGGTCCAACTGTATCGCTTGCTTGCCGTACTCCAGCGGCTTGACCGTTTCCAGGCCGATGGTGCCGGCCACACCGCCTTCGATGATGTCGGCCCGCTGGGTCTTGTAGATCGCGACCGTGTTGATCAGCTCGGCGGGGAACATGTTGAAGTTCACCGAACGATCGCCGCTGCCGTTGGTGATCTCGCGCCCGTTGAAGTTGGTGCTGCTGAGGAACGCGCCCAAGCCACGGATCGAGATTTCCGATGCACCGGTCTTGTCGCGGGTAGACGCTGCACCGGTCAGCGTTTCGATGGCGTCCGCCAGCGACGGGGCCGGCAGGTCGCCGATATCTTCGGCCGACAACACGTCGGAGATGACCGTGTCGTCGCGCTTCTTGTTGATCGAGCTCTGCATCGACTCGCGGATGCCGGTCACCTGGACCTGGTCCAGGTTGGTCGCGGTGCCGCCTGCCGGCGGCGGGTCGGTCTGCTGCGCCATTGCCGGGCCGCTGGCGCAGAGCGCAGCCATCAGGGCAAGGGACAGGGCATTTCGGTGGAACGGTGCTGCAGGCATTTCGATACGACGCATGGTGTCCTCCTCCCAAAGGATGTCCCGCACTGCGGGCATGGGGCGCACTTTCGACATGCGGACACACAAATGTCAACCAATTGGACTGATTCTTTCGTCTTACCTTTGCTATAGGCCAATTCAGCAAGAAATCTTGTGCTGTTGCAGCATGACTTGCCGACAAACATGCCCTACAACTGCATCCCACTGGTCTAGTAAACCGGCTTACAATCCGTCCTGCGTCAGTGCCATCGTCCGGAGGAGACACCATGAAGTTTCCATCACAATCCCTGTCTTTAGCACTGCTGTTGGTCACGGGTGCTTCGTGGAGCGGGGCCGCTCACGCGGCGAGCCACCTGGTGCACGACGTGAGCGAGTTCAACACCGTGGCGGCCGCTCTCCAGCCCGGTGACGAAGTGGTTCTGGCCAATGGCACGTGGACCGATGCACGGCTGCTGCTGAAGGCGAGCGGCACCGCGGCGGCGCCGATCACCCTGCGCGCGCAGACGCCCGGCCAGGTGATCCTCAGCGGTCAATCGGACCTGCGGCTGGCGGGTGAGTACCTGCACGTGGCGGATCTGGTGTTCCGCGATGGCTTTTCGCCCAGCGAGGCGGTGGTGGCCTTCCGTGAATCGAGCAAGGCGGTCGCCCGCCACAGCCGGGTCAGCGGTGTGGTGATAGACGATTACAGCAACCCGGACAGCAGCGACCAGGATCAGTGGGTGATGCTCTACGGCGCGTTCAACCGGCTCGACCACAGCCAGCTGCGCGGCAAGACCAACGCCGGCCCCACCGTGGTGGTGGTGCGCGATGCAGCGCAGGGGCTGGACAACCAGCACCGCATCGACCACAACTGGTTCGGCCCGCGCCCGGCGCTGGGCGTCAACGGCGGCGAAACCCTGCGCGTGGGCACCAGTGACAGCTCGCTCAGCGATTCCAACAGCACCGTCGAGTACAACTGGTTCGAGGGCTGCGACGGCGAGACCGAGATCATTTCCAACAAGTCCGGCGGCAACGTTTACCGCGGCAATGTGTTCTATCGCTCGGCCGGCGCATTGACGTTGCGTCATGGCAACGGCAACCAGGTCATCGACAACATCTTCCTCGGTGATGGCAAGTCCGGCACCGGCGGCGTGCGGGTGATCAATGCGCAGCAGCAGGTCAGCAACAATTACTTCCAGGGGTTGGCCGGCAGCAGCAACCGCGCAGCGCTGGCGGTGATGCATGGCCAGGCCGCGCCGGCGTTGTCCGGCTACGCGCCGGTGGTCAATGCGACGATCGAGCGCAACACCTTCGTCGATGTGTCCAAGGTGAGTTTCGGCGTCGGCTACAACGCGGCGACCGGCATCGTCGTGCCCGCCAGCAACAGCCGCTTCCGCAACAACCTGCTGGTCAACCGCACTGGCGCGGATCCGGTCACGGTGAACGGCAGCATGGCCGGCGTCGCCTCCACCGGCAACCTGCAGTCGCCGCTCGCGTCCCCCGCCCTGCCCGGCGGCGTGGACAGCGTCGCGGCAACCCTCGTACAGGCGTCGAACGGACTGTGGGTGCCCTCGCCGGCCCTCCCATCGGCCGGCGCCTCTGCCACCCTGAGCGTGACATCCCGCGATGCCACCGGCGTGGCCTGGTATCCCAAACAAGGGGAATGGACGGATGCGGCCGCTGTCGGCCACCGCCTGCCCACCAATGGAGCTGATCGATGAAGCACACGTACCTCTCGCTTGCCCTCGCATTGGCCACGGCCAGCGGCGCCGTGGCCGTGCTGCCCGCGCCCGCCTATGCGGCGACGGCGGCGTCCACGCCGGCCGAAACCGCGGTGGCGCCGGTGCTGGTCACCGTCAGCCAATGGAAGCAGATGGCCAGCGAGGGCGCCCGTTATCCCTCCTTCGCCAAGGAGCAGGCACGCAACGAGGCGATGCTGCGGCGGATGATGAAGGCCGGCATCGACGTCCCCTTTCCCAAGGACAAGGGCGGCGGGCGCACGCATGAGCAGCACAAGCGCAACTACCAGGCGCTGCTGGCCGCCGGCACGCTGTACCGCTTGACCGGCGACACCGCCTACGTCGATTACGCCCGGCGCATGCTGCTGGAATACGCCGCGCTGTACCCCACCCTGGGTCCGCATCCGGAAGGACGCGGGCAGATCCCGGGCCGGGTGTTCTGGCAGGTGCTCAATGACTCGGTGTGGCTGGTCAACGCCGTGCAGGGCTACGACGCGATCCGCGACGCGCTGCCCGCCAAGGACCGTCAGACCATCGATGACCGCGTGTTCCGGCCGATGGCCGAGTTCCTTGCCAGCGAGCCGAAGAACTTCGACCAGATCCACAATCACTCCACCTGGGCGGTGGCGGCCACCGGCATGACCGGCTACGTGCTGCGCGACCAGGACCTGGTGGAGAAATCGCTGCGCGGCAGCCGCAAGGATGACGAATTCGGGTTCCTGCGCCAGGTCGACCTGCTGTTCTCGCCCGACGGTTACTACGAAGAAGGCCCCTACTACCAGCGCTATGCCCTGGCGCCATTCCTGTTGTTCGCCAATGCCATCGAGCGCAACGAGCCGCAGCGGAAGATCTTCGAGCGCCGCGACGGCGTGCTGCTGAAGGCCGTCGATGTGCTCGTGCAGAGCAGCTACGGCGGCCTGTTTTTCCCGATCAACGACGCCATCCTCGACAAGGGCGTGGATACGGAAGAACTGGTGGCGGGCATCGGCATCGCATACGCGCGCAGCGGTGACGACCAGTTGCTGTCAGTGGCCCAGCACCAGGACCGCCTGCTGTTGACCCCGGAGGGCCTGCAGGTCGCCCAGGCGCTGGCCGCCGGCAAGGCCAAACCCTTCGACTACCGCCCGATGCTGCTGCGCGATGGCCCGGACGGTGATCGCGGCGGGTTGGCGATTCTGCGCATGGGCGACGAAGACGGCCAGGTACTGGTACAGAAAGACACCATGCAGGGCATGGGCCATGGTCACTTCGACAAGCTCAACTGGCTGTTCTATGACAACGGGCAGCGCGTGGTGACGGACTACGGTTCAGCGCGCTTCCTCAACGTGGAAGCCAAGCGCGGCGGCATCTACCTGGCCGAAAACCGCAGCTGGGCCAAACAGACCATCGCCCACAACACGCTGGTGGTGGATGAAAAGAGCCACTTCAACGGCGACTGGAAGCGGGGCGAAGTGCATGCGCCGACCGTGCGTTTCTTCCAGGCCGATAAAGATACCCAGGTTGCCTCGGCCACGATGCGCGATGCGTACCCCGGCGTGACGTTCACCCGCACCCAGGCGTTGCTGCGCCATCCGGATCTGGCCCTGCCGGTCGTGCTGGACCTGATGCAGGTGAAGGGTGAGAAGGCGGCCCGCTTCGACCTGCCCCTGCACTTCAACGGCCACATCGTCAGCACCGGGTTCGAAGCCGAACGGTTCGTCGAGCAGCGTCCCGTGCTGGGCGCGGAAAACGGCTACCAGCATCTGTGGGTGGACGCGCGCAGCGCGCCCGGCACTGAACAGCGCAGCCTGGCCTGGCTGCTGGATGGACGCTTCTACACCTACCGTTTCGGCAGCACCGCGCCATCGCGGGCGCTGCTGGTGGAAAGCGGTGCGAACGATCCCGAGTTCAACCTGCGCCGCGAACCGGCGCTGGTGCAGCGCGTGGAAGGCCAGCGCGAAGTGAGCTTCTTCAGCGTGCTGGAACCGCACGGTGAATACAACGGCACGGCCGAGTACGTGCACGGGGCCGACAGCCAGATCACTGCGCTGGTGCGCGTGCGCGGCAAGGACGCCGAACTGCTGCAGCTGACGCTGGCCAGTGGCGCGCGCATCGCACTGGGCGTTGCCGATGACAGCAGTACCGATAGCGAACACAACGTGGTGGTGGATGGCCATACCTACACGTGGCGCGGCAGCCACGCGCGCATGGACCAGGCCGCCGGCAAGCGGAGCGGCCGATGAACGTGTCTTCTGCCGGCGCGCAGTTGCGCAAGGTGCCGGTCCGCTCGGCAGTGCGGTGGCTGATCGTGGGCCTGATCGCGGTCGCGACGGTCATCAACTACATCGACCGCAATGCGTTGGCGGTGATGTGGCCGGAGATCGCCCGCGAGGTCGGGGCGACCAAGGATGACTACGCGCTGCTGGTGACGGTGTTCATGCTGTTCTACGCCGCTGGGCAGTTCCTGTTCGGCCGGCTGTTCGACCTGATCGGCACGCGCATGGGGTTCGCACTGTCCATCAGCGTGTGGTCGATATCGATCGCCCTGCATGCGGTCACCCATTCCATCCTGTCGTTCAGTCTGGTGCGGGCGATGCTGGGCGTCAGCGAAGCCGGCGCCTGGCCGGGTGCGGTCAAGGCCAACGCGGAGTGGTTCCCGGCACGCGAGCGTGCGCTGGCACAGGGCGTCTTCAACGCCGGCGCCTCCATCGGCGCGATCGTGTCTGCGCCCGCCATTGCCGGCCTGTACCTGTGGCTGGGCTGGCGCGGGACGTTCGTGGTGATCGGTGCGATGGGCTTCCTGTGGCTGCTGCCGTGGCTGTTCGTGTACCGCGCAGGGCCGGACAAACACCCGTGGGTCAGTGATGCCGAGCGTCGTCTGATCATGGAAGACCAGGCCGGCGCCGCCGATCCCGCCGCACCGCGCCGCAGCGTGCGTGAGCTGCTGGCGCACCGGCAGAGCTGGGGCATGCTCGCCTGCCGCTTCCTGCTGGACCCGATCTGGTGGCTGTTCGTGTCCTGGCTGCCGATCTACCTGGCAGAAACCTTCGGCTTCGACATCAAGCAGATCGGCCTGTTCGCATGGGTGCCCTTCGTCGGTGCGATGCTCGGCAGCCTGACCGGCGGCTGGCTGTCCGGCCGGCTGATCCGCGCCGGGCACAGCGTGGACCGCGCCCGCAAATGGTCGATCACCCTCGGCTGCATCATCATGGCGCCTGCCCTGCTGGGCGCGGTGATGGCCGCCGGCCCGTTGGCCGCGGTGCTGACCATCGCCGCCGTGCTGTTCGGCTTCCAGGTCGCCATCGGCAATATCCAGACCCTGCCGGGCGATCTGTTCGGTGGGCGCTCGGTGGGCACGCTGGCCGGCCTGGGTGGCCTGGCCGCCGTTGCCGGCACCTTGATCACCACGTGGCTGGTGCCGGTGCTGACCCGCGAGTCCTATGCCCCGATGT
The DNA here is from genome assembly GCF_040223995.2 of Stenotrophomonas sp. WHRI 8082. Lineage (NCBI taxonomy): Bacteria > Pseudomonadati > Pseudomonadota > Gammaproteobacteria > Lysobacterales > Lysobacteraceae > Stenotrophomonas > Stenotrophomonas sp. WHRI 8082. The sequence goes on from NZ_CP167826.1 coordinate 877,936, forward strand.
TCATGCTCGTCGCCGCCCTCGTGCCGCTGTCGCTGGTCGCGCTGTGGTGGCTCACCGGCACGATCCGTCGCCTCGATGCACCCACGCCGACGCCTGCGCCGCAGCGCTGAGCGCACGCCTACGTTCCCCGCCCCTTTTTTCTCTCACACACCCCACGTAACAAAGGAGTTCCAACGCATGTCATTCCAGGACAAGGTGGCCATCGTCACCGGTGGCGGCCGCGATATCGGTCGCGCCATTTCGATCAAACTCGCCGCCGCCGGCGCCCGCGTCTGCTTCAACTACGCCAACGACGAAGCCAGCGCGCGCGAGACACTGGCGCAGATCGAAGCCGCCGGTGGCCAGGCCATCCTGCATCGTGCCGACGTGACCGATCCGGCCGCCGTCGCCGGGCTGGTGGCTGCCGCGCAGGCCGCGTTCGGTCCCCGCATCGACCTGCTGATCAACGTGGCCGGTGGCATGGTCGAGCGTCGCCCGCTGGCCGACATCGATCCGGCGTTCTTCCACAAGGTGATCGACCTCAACCTGACCTCGACCTACCTCACCACCCATGCCGTAGTGCCGCACATGGGCGAAGGCGCGGCAATCGTCAACTTCGCGTCGCAGGCCGGTCGCGATGGCGGTGGCCCCGGTGCATCCATCTATGCAACCGCCAAGGCCGGCGTGATGACCTTCACCCGCGCCATGGCCAAGGAACTGGGCCCGAAGGGCATCCGGGTCAACGCGCTGTGTTGCGGCATGATCGCCACGCGGTTCCATGACGAGTTCACCAAGCCGGAAGTGCGCACCGCCGTAGCCGCCGGTACGCCGCTGCGGCGCCAGGGTCGTCCGCAGGAAGCAGCGGACGTGGCCGTGTATCTGGCCTCGGACGAGGCCGCCTTCATCACCGGCGCGAACATCGACGTCAACGGCGGCACGTTCTTCTCCTGACCGGAGTTTCACCATGCTGCGCTGGATCACCGCTCTTTCCCTTGCCGTTGGTTCCGCGCTGTCCGCATCGGCTGCCCCCGCGCAGCCGGTGTGGGTCACCGCCTGGACCGCATCACCCGCGCCGGACCGCCTGGACGGCACGCCGCAGGCCCCCGTGCAGTTCGCTGCACAGACCGTCCGCCAGGACATCCGGCTGGGCAGCCGCGCCGATGCGCTGCGCCTGCGCATCAGCAATGAACTGGGCACGTCCCCACTGCGGGTCGAAGACATGACCGTACGCGGTTCCTCCGGCCGCCCGCTGCCCGTGCAGGTGGACGGACGCAGGGTCATCGACGTACCGGTTGGGGCTGCGTTGCTGACTGATCCGCTGCCATTGAAGGCCGCGGCGCTGGATGAGATCCAGGTCACCGCCTATTTCCCACAGGCGACGCGCCCCGCCGTGCGCCGTACCACCGTGCGGGTGGCCGACGGCCGACAGCCGCGTGTGGCCGACAGCGTGGCCGTGTCCTATCGCCAGAATGTGATTTCGGCGGTGCTGGTACAGCGCGCGGATCGACCATCGGTCATCGTGGCGCTGGGTGATTCCATCACCGAAGGCGCCACCGCAGCACGCGGCTCGTACAACCAGTGGCCCGAGCGCCTGGCCGTGCGCTTGCAGCAGGCCTGCCCGGACCGCTTCGTCGTGCTCAACCAAGGCATCAGCGGCAACAAGCTGCTGGACCACGGGCGCAGCCACAGCGCGCTGTCCCGGCTGGACCGCGATGTGATCGCCGTGGCCGATGCCGATCAGATGATCCTCTTCGAAGGCATCAACGATATCCGTCATGGCGGCGGCCCCACACCTCTGCCCGGCCGCACGGCCGACGACATGCTGCTGGGTTATCGACAGATCGCCACGCGCCTGCACCAGCACGGCGCGCGCGCGTTCATCGGCACGCTGACGCCCTTCGGGGGCTCCGAGCGCTATGAGCCGCTATCGGCCGCGACCCGGACCACGATCAATGCATGGGCGCGCGGCGATGACAGCGGCTTTGACGGCGTAGTGGACTTCGATGCGGCGCTGCGCGACCCGGCCACGCCGGAATCCCTGCCTGCCGGCATCACCCGCGATCACCTGCATCCCAACGACGAAGGCTATGCGCGCATGGCCGATGCCATCGACCTGACGATGCTGGGCTGTCAGGCACGTTGAGCACCCGATGCGTGGCCTGCACGGGTGGGTCGGGCGCTGACTACGCCCCGCTGCGTGGAGCGAACATGATCACGGCCATGCCGGCCAGGCACAGCGACACGCCCAGCACGTCCCACCGACCGGGACGAATGCCGTCGACCAGCCAAAGCCAGAGCAGCGCCGTGCCCACATACACGCCACCGTAGGCCGCATAGATGCGCCCACTGGCATCGGGATGCAGGGTCAGCAGCCAGGCGAACAATGCCAGGCTGGCCGCGGCCGGCAGCAGCAGCCACGCGCTGCCATCACGACGCAGCCACAGCCACGGCAGGTAACAGCCGATGATCTCGGCCAGCGCCGTGATCAGGAACAGCCCAAAGGTCTTCACGACGCGGCTTCGTCCGCCTTCGCGCGTTGCCAGAGTGCTTCCTGCGCCTGCAGGTCCAGGTCCGCCATGCGCTCGCCCGCAGCGTCGGCGTAGCCTTCCATCGCCCGGAATCGACGTTCGAACTTGTGGTTCGCACCGCGCAGTGCACTGCCCACGTCGACATCGGCCTGCCGGGCCAGTTTCGCGCAGACGAACAGCAGGTCGCCCAGCTCTTCCTGCAGCCGCGCCTTGTTGCCGGCGATGTCACCCCGCTCGAACTCCGCGCGCAGCTCCTGCAGTTCCTCCGCCGCCTTGTCCAGCACCGGCAGGGGACCGGACCAGTCGAATCCCACCTTGGCGGCGCGCGACTGCAGCTTCAGTGCGCGCTGCCATTCCGGCAGCCCACGCGAGATACCTGCCAGCGCCGAGCGATCCGTTTCGCCCTTGGCCGCACGCTCTTCCCGCTTGATGGCGTCCCAGTTGCGCAGCACATGGGCGGCATCGTCCACGCTGGCATCGGCGAAGATATGCGGATGGCGGCGGACCATCTTTTCATTGATGGAGCGGGCAACGTCGGCAAAGGCGAACGCGCCCTGCTCTTCCGCCATCCGGGCATGGAACACGACCTGCAGCAGCAGGTCCCCAAGCTCGTCACACAGATCATCCAGGTCACCGCGATCAATCGCATCGGCGACTTCGTACGCCTCTTCGATGGTGTACGGGGCGATGGTGGAAAAGTCCTGTTCAAGATCCCACGGACAGCCACCGTCCGGATCGCGCAGGCGCGCCATGATCGCCAGCAAGCGGCCCAGTTCGGTTGCTGCGTCGGTCGCGCTCATTCGGTATTCCCGTTGCTGTCGTCGAGCCAACCGCGCCAGGGCAACGCAGGATCACCCAGTGCCATGAAGTCACCGTTGAGCAGGCTCTCGCGGCGGTTGTAGCGGAATGGTTTACCGGTGCTCGCCGACAGCACGGCGCCGCCGGCGGCATGCAGGACACACTGGCCCGCGGCGGTATCCCATTCACTGGTGGGTCCCAACCGCGGATAGACATCCAGATCGCCCTCGGCGATCCGGCAGAACTTCAGCGAAGACCCTTGTGCCACGGTCTCGATGTCGCCCATCCGCTGCAGCAGCGCCTCGGTGCGCGCGGACCGGTGTGAACGACTGGCGGCAACGCGCAGCGGGGCATGGGCGGGCGCGCGCGTGCGCAGCACCGTGTCATGCACGCCCTGCCGTCGATACGCCTGCTCACCCCGCATCGCGTGCCACACCAGGCCGGTTACCGGTGCCAGTACCACCCCGAAGGTCGGTGCCCCCTGGTAGACGAGCGCGATGTTCACACTGAACTCGCCATTGCGCTTGATGAACTCACGGGTGCCGTCCAAGGGGTCGACCAGCCAGTACGCGCCCCAGTGGCGTCGCGTCTCCCAGTCGGCGGCAACGGACTCCTCCGACAGCACGGGCAGGTCCGGCGTCAGCCGCAGCAGCCCACTGACGATGCGGTCGTTGGCCGCCAGGTCCGCCGTGGTTACCGGGCTGTCGTCATCCTTCAGGCTGACGTCGAACCCGGTGGCATACACCTGCATGATGGCCGCCGCCGCATCCTGGGCGATGGCGATGACGGTTTCGCGCAGGTCGGTCGTAATGCGTACGTGGGTCACGGCAGCAGGCGCCCGCGACACCGTGACGCGGCGGCATGCCGGCTCATGCGCGACCTTGCAGCCACTGCCGCGCGATGAACAGCGCCGCCAGCGAACGGCCTTCTGAGAAATCCTCGCGCAGCATCAGCTGATCGAGTTCGGCAAGCTTCCACGGCACGACTTCCAGCTCTTCGGGTTCATCGCCCTGCAGTTTCTCCGGATAAAGATCGCGTGCCACGACGAGCCATGACTGATGGCTCATGTACGTAGGGGCCAGCGTCATCGCGCGCAGTACGTCCACGCGCCGCGCGCCATAACCGGCTTCTTCCTTCAGCTCGCGATCGGCTGCCTGTTCCGGCGTCTCGCCGGCGTCGATCCGTCCCTTCACCAGGCCCAGTTCGTAGCGGTGCATGCCCGCGGCGTACTCCCGCACCAGCAGTACGGTGTCCTCGTCCAGCATCGGCACCACTACGACGGCGCCGTGGCCACGGCTGACCAGGCGCTCGAATCGCCGCTGTTCGCCATTGGAGAACTCCAGGTCCAGATGCTGGCGCTGGAAGGGCCCGTTTTCCTCGTCGATGATCCGATGGATGATGGGCAGCCGACGGCTCATGCGGAATGCCCCGCGCGGGCCGATAGAATGGACGAAGGCAGCAACATGTTCATGAGCTCACGATGCTAGCAGAGACGCAGCCCTCCCCGCAGGGCAACCCGTTCGAAAACCCGTTGTTCCATGACCGCGGTGCGTGGCCTGCGCGCCGCAAGGAGACCTGTGCATGCGTGTGACCCGCTGCCCGGTGCCGCTTGCACTGCAGGCGGGCCAGACATTTTCACTGCCTGAAGAGACCGCCAACCACCTGGTGCGCGTGCTGCGCCTGCGCGAGGGCGATGGTTGCGTGCTCTTCAATGGGGACGGCCACGATTACCACGCCACCCTGGTCACGGTGGGCAAGCGCGATGCGCAGGTACGGATCGACCGGGCCAGCCGGTTGGACAACGAATCCCCCCTGCCCCTCACCCTGCTGCAGGGCGTAGCGCGTGGCGAGAAGATGGATCTGATCCTGCAGAAGGCAACGGAACTGGGGGTGGCCGCCGTGATCCCGGTCAATGCCGAACGGACCGAGGTCAAACTGGATGGCGCGCGCGCAGAAAAGCGGGTCGCGCACTGGAACAGCGTGGTGCAGTCGGCGTGCGGCCAGTCCGGACGCGCGCGGATTCCGCAGGTCGGCGCTCCGTTGTCGTTGGCGGCCGCCGTCGCGACGCTGCCCGAAGACACGCTGCGGCTGACTCTGGATCCCTTGGGCAGCCATCGCCTGTCCACTCTGCACGCGGCCCCGCCCGGCGGCATCGTCGTGGCCATCGGCCCGGAAGGCGGCTGGTCGCCACGTGACCGCGACCTGCTCGCCACGGTCGGCTTCCAGGGGTTGCAGCTGGGGCCTCGCATCCTGCGCACGGAAACGGCAGGCCTCGCGGCGATTGCCGCGCTGCAGGCACGCCTGGGTGACCTCGGCTGACGGGTAGCGCCGAGCCACGCTCGGCGAGCGCGGAGCGCGGAGCGCGGAGCGCGGGCAGTTCACCCTGCGCCAGCTCGCGGACGCCATCCGCCGAGCGTGGCTCGGCGCTACGGATATCTCACGGTGACGGGACGCCGTCTTCTGACGGTAGCGCCGAGCCGTGCTCGGCGAGCGCGAAGCGCGGGCAGTTCAGTGCAGTGAATCCAGCGCCCTTTCCAGCGCATCCAGGTTCGGCAGCAGTGCGCTCTGCTCGCCCAAGAGCACGCGCATGTGCACGCTGTCGGGCAGGTTCTCTTCCGATGCGTCTGCCAGCAGACCGTCACGCGGCACCGAGATCAACTGCGGAAAGCCCTGGGTCAGCACCGCGTAATACGGCCGCTCTGCGTTGCCAGCCAGCGATTTCAACACCACCACCTTGTTGTTGCTGCCCACGCTTTCTTCGCCCAAGCCGGACAAGCGGGCAAAGGACACCAGCGGTATGTCCCAGCCGTGCCAGGCCAGCCGACCCAGCAGCCAGTGCGGGCCGTCCGCCGTCGGCTCGACCTGCACCTTGGCCATCATTTCAGCGACGGTCGCATTCGGCAGCAGCACGCGCTCGGGTCCGGACTGGATGAGGACACCGCGGATTTCATCATTATTGGCATGGCTCACGACGGCTCTCCTTGCTCAGGCAGTTCCCAGCGCGCACTGATTGCCTGCGCCAGCTCCTGGGGTTCGCCGGCGAACATGCCGGCAGCGACCACCGCGGTTGCGGCAGCCGGGTCATAGCATCCCTCACCGACCTGACCGCCGACCCACGCACCGGCTTCGGCGAGGGTGAGCGCCGGGTCGACCTGGGACAGATCGGCACCGCTGAGCAGGATCACCGCACTGTGCGCGGGCGGCAACGCGGCCAGGTCCAGACCCTGCGTGCTGCCGAGGAAATACAACCCGCCATCCCGCAGGGCGGCGGCCGTATCATCGGACAGGATGTACACCTGCCCCTCGACGACGTCGGCACCGATTTCAGCCAGCTCGACCGGCAGCGGAGAGACGCGTGCCATCTGCTTCACCAGGTTGCCGTAGCGCGCGCCATCCAGCGGCATGCGGACCAGAAGGGGCACGTCGAGGCGGGCTGGTAGCGCGGCCAGCAGGCGACGCAGCGCATCGGGGCCGCCAATACCGGCCAGTACCACCACCGCGCCCTTGGCACCGCGACGTGGGCCGGCCGCTTCGTCCATCTCGACCAGTGACAGTCGATCCGAATCAAACGCCGGCAGGGGCGGCGGTCCCACGTCCACGCGTGCGGCGGGGGCAAAGGATGCCTCGTCGTCCAGCAACGACCAGCTTCCGTGATCGAGCGGCACCGACGGCAGCACGGGGCTGCTGATGGCGTCCGGCTCGTGGCGATCGGTTGTCTGCTCGACGTCCCGCTCGGTCACCTGCGATGGCTGCCAAGGGCCCGGGGGCTCGTACAGACTGTCGCCCGCCAGCAGGTCGGCCGCGTCGACGGCTTCATCCACATGGAACGCCAGCGGTGCGTTGGCATGCAACTGCTCGGGGGTGTCCGGCAGGCCAGGTTCCGGCACGAGCTCTTCTTCAACTTCCGCACCCGGTGGCAGCACCTGGCGGTGGCCATGCAGCTTGGCTGCCAGATGGCGTGCCCAGCGCTGGGTTTCCCACCCTTCCCGGCGTGCCGCCAGTTCGGCCTCGTCGAACACCAGTGTGAAATCAGGCGAAGACAGCACCGCATCGAGGCGTTCCAATGCGTCCTCCACGGCAGGCTCCAACGCGATCACCACCGCCTGCGGCGCAACCGCAAGCAGCGCGGCCGGGTCCAGCACGTTGGGATCCTCTTCCAGCACCAGCGCTACATCGGCCTGCACGAGTGCTTCACGCAGGCGGTCGCGCGCGGCACCCTCCCTGGCCAGCAGTGCAACGGCCGGCGGCGGCATTACGTCATTCACGGACACGGGCGATCCCCAGCAGGTCGTACACGTTACGCATCAGGTCAAGCTCTTGGTAGGGCTTGCCCAGGTAACGCTGCACGCCGATTTCGAAGGCGCGCTGGCGATGCTTTTCGCCACTGCGCGAAGTGATCATCACAATGGGCACGTCGCGATAGCGCGGGTCGGCACGCATGGCCGTGGCCAGTTCATAACCATCCATGCGCGGCATCTCGATATCCAGCAGCATCAGGTCGGGCACACGTTCTTCCAGTAGCTCCAGCGCCTCCACGCCGTCGCGGGCAACGCTGACATCGAAGTTGTGGCGTTCCAGGATGCGCCCGGTGACCTTGCGCATGGTGAGTGAATCGTCCACCACCATCACCAGCGGCACCTGCCGCTGCAGTTCCTGTTCGGCAACCAGCAGCGGACGCTGCGGGTTGGCGACGAAGCGGCGCACCAGCGGGGCCACGTCCAGGATCACCACCACGCGGCCATCGCCGGTGATGGTGGCGCCGTAGATTCCCGGAACCGACGCAATCTGCAGGCCGACCGGCTTGACCACGATTTCGCGGTTGCCGAGCACCTGGTCGATCGCCACCGCCGCGCGCAGGTCGCCTGCGCGGACCAGCAGCAGCGGCACCTGCGCCTGGCCCTCGGCACGCGCCGGCGCCTGGCCGATCAGGCTGCCGAGATCGTGCAGCGTGTACTCCTCGCCACTGTAGCGGTAGGTGCTGTCGCCCGCTTCGAAGCGTTCGCGTGAGATGCGACCGATACCGCTGACCGATGCCACCGGCACGGCGTAGGTGGTCTCGCCGATCTGCACCAGCACCGCCTGGGTCACCGCCAGCGTCTGCGGCAGGCGCAACGTGAAGCGCGCGCCCTGGCCACGGACCGAGTGGATTTCCACGCTGCCACCCAACTGGCGCACTTCGTTGCGCACCACGTCCATGCCTACGCCGCGTCCGGACAACTGGCTCAACTGGTCGGCGGTGCTGAAGCCGGCGGCGAAGATCAGGTTGTCCAGCTCGTTGTCCGCCAGCACCGCCTCGGCCTGGATCAGCCCGCGTTCCAACGCACGACGACGGATCGCCTCGCGGTCCAGCCCGGCGCCATCATCCGACACGTCGAGCACGATTTCCGAGCCTTCGCGGTGCAGACGCAGGGTGATCTCACCCTCTTCCTGCTTGCCGGCGGCGCGGCGCTGCTCGGCCGTTTCCAGACCGTGCGCCACCGAGTTGCGCAGCATGTGTTCCAGCGGCGCCACCATCCGGTCGAGCACGTTGCGATCGAGTTCGCCATGCGTGCCTTCCAGGGTGAGGTGGACCTGCTTGCCGGTATCCACCCCTGCCTGGCGAACCACCCGGCGCAGACGCGGCACCAGGCCATCGAAGGGCACCATGCGTGCGCGCATCAAGCCATCCTGCAGCTCCGAACTGACGCGCGACTGCTGCTGCAGCAAGGTGTCGTACTGCCGCGACAGGTCGTCCAGCACACCCTGCAGCCCGCCCAGATCGGCCGCCGATTCGTTCAGTGCACGGCTCAGCTGCTGCAGCGTGGAGAAGCGGTCGAGTTCCAGCGGATCGAACGTGTGGTCTGCCTGCTCCTGCTCACGCTGGTAGCGCGCCACGATCTGCGCTTCGGTCTCCAGATCAAGACGACGCAACTGATCACGGAGTCGGGCATTGGTACGTTCAAGCTCGCCCATGGCGCCGCGGAAGGCACCAAGCTGCTGTTCCAGCCGCGAGCGGTAGATCGCCACTTCACCGGCGTGGTTGACGAGCCGATCAAGCAGGTCGGCGCGCACGCGCACCTGCTCCTGCTGCGGTCGTGCGCCACCCTCTTCTTCGCCACCGCCATCCAGCGGCAGGGGTGCTGACAACGGCAGGCTGGCGATGAGGTCAGCGGCGGTCGGCTGCGCAGGTGCGACAGCCGGCTCAGGGGCCGAGCCATCGAGAACGACCTGGCCACGCGTACGTGCGTCGAAGGCGGCCACCAGGTCATCGGCAGCGTCCACGCCGCGATGTGCACCGGTGCGGGTCAGCATCTGGTGCAGGCGATCGAAGCCGCGCTCCAGCAACTGCACATCGGCGTGTCCGATGCTGGTGCGCCCGGCTGCGACAGCCTCCAGCAGCGACTCGATGCCATGCCCCAGATCACCGATGGCGTTGATGCCCGCCATACGTGCACCGCCCTTCAGCGTGTGCAGATCACGTTGCAGGCCAGCCAACGCGTCGCGGTCCTCCGGTTCGGCGCGCAGGTCGCTGATCAGGCCATCGCAATGATCCAGCAGATCCTTGCCTTCTTCGACGAAGATATCGACCAGTTCGCGGTCCAGCACGTTGAAGTCCAGCGCATCGGCAGCCGCCACCTCGTCGTCCTGCCCCGTCTGTTCGTCCGCCACGTCCTCGCCTGCAGGCGCGACGGTCGGGGGCTCCATCTCGAAGTAGGGCTGACGGTCAGCGGAGACCGCTTCTGCTTCTGCTTCTGCTTCTGCTTCTGCTTCTGCTTCTGCTTCTGCTTCTGCTTCTGCTTCTGCTTCTGCTTCTGCTTCTGCTTCTGCTTCTGCTTCTGCTTCGGCTTCGGCTTCTGCTTCGGCTTCGGCTTCGGCTTCGGCTTCTGCTTCGGGCTGCTCGTCTTCCGCCTGTTCGGCGAATGCGGTGGTCTCCAGCGAAGACACGTCGTGGCCTTCTATCGAGAGCAGCGGACTGTCCTCCTCGTCCTCGGCGCCCTCCTCGATGATGTGCAGACCTTCGTCCAGCGCGTCCTGCAGGGCGACGGCATCGCCAAAGGTCGGCGCGGCAGGCAGTTCGTCTTCGGCGTCTTCCTCAGCGTCAGCCGGCGCCTGCTCGGCGTCGGTGATGTCCGCTGCAGCAACTTCGTGCACATCCGGGCCCGCACTGGACGGCAGTGCAGCGTGCGCGGCATCGTCCAGATAGAGCGACAGGTCTTCGGCGCCGGTCAGCTGCACGTCTACGTCTGTTGCACTGACCGGCTCGGCCACGTCTTCGAGCGATTCGACAGCGTCGACAGAGGCGGCGTCGGCCGCATCCCGCAGTGGCGCATCGTCTACGTTGGATGCTGCTTCGAAGAAGCGCGACAGATCGGTGGCACCGGTCAATTCGATCGGCGGATCCACGACGGGAGCAGAGAGGTCGACCGGCACAGCGTCCTGCCCGACTGCCTCGTCTGGCGTCCACTCCGCGGCTTCGTCACCGTCGATCAACCGCAGCTCGCCCTCCTCGACCATGGATTCGGCCAGGGCCTCGAGGTCCGCATCGCCGTCCGTCGGGTCGGTCGGCGCCAGGCCAGCGTCGGCCTCGACCGGTCCGTCCACCTGCGTATCGGCAGTGTCGGCAGTGTCGGCAGTGTCGGCAGTGTCGGCAGTGTCGGCATGCTGCCACGGCGCGACAGGTGCTTCCTCCTCCCCAGTGGCTTCGAGGGCCTCAACATGCTCGTCCACGTCGGCAAGGTCGTCGATGTCTTCGAACCCGTCGGCGACGGGCCAGCGTGCTTCCGGCAGCGTCGCGGCCAAGGCCTGCAGACGCTCGGCAAGCGCGTGCTGCAGCGGCACCCGGGGGGCGTCGGCCTGCAGGGCACGCATGGTGACGTCCACTGCCTGCGCGGTCGCCGCCAGTGCATCCACCGCATCCGCGGTAGGCACTTCGCCAGCGGCCAGGGCGCGCTTGATGTAAGTTTCGGCTGCACCGGTGACCGTGGTGATTTCCGGCACATCGGTCATCGCAAATGCACCATTCATGGTGTGCACTGCGCGCAGCAAGGGATCGTTGACCGGCTGCGGTTCGCTATCAGAGGCTTCCAGCCAGCCGTGCAACGTGGCCATGTGCGCTTCCACCTCGGCCTCGAGGATCTCGCGCAGCACGCTGTCGATGCTGGCAGGCGTTCCGTCCAGTTCCACGGCGACCGGGATCTCGGCGCCGTCAGCGGCGGGTGTGACCGCGTCGTCGGCAGATACCCCGACAGAGGCTTCTTCCACCCTGTCCACCGCGCGGGCAGGCAGCGGCACATGGAAGGTCTCCTCGCCGGCCGCCACGCGATCCGCGATGGACTGCAGCGCCTGCAGGTCCGCGGTGATGAGGTGACCGCCACGCAGCGCTGCGTTGAGTTCCGGCAGCACGCCGAAGGCCTGCTCGACCACCGCCACCACGGCCGGCGATGCCGGCCGCGTGCCATCCAGCACGCGGTTGAGCATGCCTTCGATCTTCCACGCGAACTCACCCAGGGTGCGGGCACCGACCAGTCGGCCGCTGCCCTTCAGCGTGTGGAACACGCGGCGGATCGGCCGCAGCCGGTCCATGTTGTCGGGTTGGGCGCGCCATGCCGGCAGCAGATTGCCCAGGTTTTCAAGTTCCTCGTCGAACTCTTCGAGGAAGACATCACGGATGTCCTGATCGATATTCTCGGCGTTCTCGTCGAAACCGCCCTGCAGCCCCGTGATGACCGGTGCCGCGGGTACCTCGTCCACCACCGGCACGGCCGGCGATCCGAACGCGGGATTGAAGGCCGCCGCTTCAGCCGCGAGCTCGGCAAGAAAGCGCGCATCCGCCTCGGCGAAGTCGCTGGCACTGGCACTGGTAGCGTCGTCGTCGGCGGCGCCAATGGACGGCGGATCGGCGTCCGGCACGTTGTCCATCGCAAGGCCATCGGCGTTGAACGTGATGACATCCGCTTCCACGGCATCCAGCGACAGCACGTCATCGGCGCGACTGAGCTCGCCGTCGTCGAAGCGGAAGCTCACCGGAACCGCAAACGCATCGTCTGCATCGCCTTCGGCCAGCACCGGATCGAACACGCCGCCCTCGAAGCTGATCAGCGTGTCGTCGGCTGCGCCGGCGGGTACGGAAACGGCATGTTCAAGATCTGCAGCCGCCATGTCGAGTGAACCATCCACCTGCGGGGTCGGTTCGATGGACCAGGCGGACGGATCCGGCGCATCTTCGGCCGATACCGGGTCGAAGCTGGCGAAGGTCGGTGTAGGGTCCGACGTCTGCTCGACCTGGAAGCTGCCGAGCTCCCACGCGGGGACCTCGGGCGGCGCGGCGGTTGTGGCGGCGAACAGCAGCGTCGGTTCGGACGACGGCGCGTGGATGTCGTCTTCTGCGATGTCCTGATCACGCGCGGTGGGCGGTGCGTCGAACACGAGATCCGGCAACGGCGGAGGCCCCTGCGGCGACACGGCCGCCAACGGGCGCGTGTCGAATTCCGGCACGTCCAACGGCGGCGGCAGGATGGACTCGCGTTCTACCGGCTGCACCGGCTCGCTGGCTACGGCCTCGGCCGCGATGGCATCGGCCACCGGCAGCGGCCAGTAACGCAGGCTTTCCAGGCTGCTGCGGGTGATGTCCAGAATGTTCTCGCGCCCCGGACGGCGGTCGCGCAGCGCTTCAAGGTAGTACTCCAGGCTGGCCATCGCATCGGCCAGCGTGTCCAGCTGGCGACCGCTGGGCACACGCTGGCGCTCCACCAGCTCTGCCTTGATGTACAGCTGCACGCCCTTCAGGTAATCCGCCGGCACCTGCAGGTCCAGCATGCGCAGCGCGCCGCCGACCTCGCCCAGCAGGCGTGGCACGTCCTGCAGTTCGGCGTGGTTCCAGTTTGTCTCGATGAAGGCGACGAAGTGCTCGCGGGCCACGGTGAAATTGGCGATGGCTTCGTGGGCCAGAACCTCCAGCGTGCGGCGGGTCTCTGCGGCGGACGGATCGTCCTCGCCGGTTCCCGCTGCGCCCAGATGGGCGACCTGGTCATCCAGCGACGCATCGACGTAAAGCAGCGCACCGGCGACATCGAGCAGCATGCCCTCATCGATTGCCTGATTGCCTTCCACCACCGCGCTCAGCGCGTCACGCTGCTGCACCACCACGTTGCGTGCCACATCCAGGCCCATCATGGCCAGCGTGTCACCCACCGCCGTCAGCTCACGTACCTGCTGGTGCAGCTGTTCGGGCTGCCCGCCCGTGCGCAGGTGCAGGTCAAGGGCATCCTTGATGCGCAGCAGTTCTTCCTTCACCGCGCTGCCGACGGTATCCAGCAGTTCACGGTTGCGTCCGCTCAGGCTGCCCCGTGCGTGGTCCAGTTCGGCTTCGCTGGCACTGACGCTGTCGGGCGCGAAGGCCAGCAGCACGCTTTCGTTGATGCCGGCCACGCCGCGCGCGGCTCGGATCTCATTGAGCAGCGGCAGCAGCACGATGGGGATATCGCGATGGCCATTCTGCAGGCGCTCCAGATAGTCGGGAAGCAGCACGCTGCCACGCATCAGCGTCGCGCAGGATTCATCACGCTCGGCCACCTCGCCGGTGCCGATCGCCAGCGCGAGCTGCTCCAGCTCTTCGGCCACCATCGCCGGGGCGTACAGCTCCACCATCCGCAGGGTGCCCTGCACCTGGTGCAGGTAGCCGGCGCACAGGCGCATGCGGCTGCCATCGGCGGGGGCCTCGACGAAGTACTCGACCTCATTGCGCACTTGGCGCAGGGTCTCGTCCAGCTCAGGTTTCACCCAGCCGAGGGCGGCGTGGCTCATTGCGTCACGCAGGCTGCTCATGGGCGGGCTCCGGTCGCCAGTACGACCCTGCACACGCGGGCAGGACGTTCAATGTGGCGGATGTCATGTCGATGCTTCATCAGGTGATCCTTGCTTCTCCGCGCCACACCGCTTACGCGGGCAGCTTGAAGTCGGCGACCGAGCGGCGAAGGTCGGCGGCCAGCTGTGCCAGGTGGCCGATCGATTCGGCGGTCTGCCCCGCACCCTGCGATGTCTGGCCGGTGATCTGCCGGATCACGCCCATGGTCTGGGTGATGTCCGATGCAGCCGACGACTGCTGCTGGGCGGCGACGGAGATGTTCTTGATCAGGTTGTTCAGCGCATTGGAAACGCGCTCGATCTCGGTCAGTGCAGTACCGGCGTCTTCCGCCAGGCGGGCACCGGACACCACTTCGGCCGTGGTCTGCTCCATCGACGTAACCGCTTCGTTGGTATCGGCCTGAATGGCCTGTACCAGGCCCTCGATCCGACGCGTCGCACCGGACGTACGTTCTGCCAGGCGCTGCACTTCGTCGGCCACCACGGCAAAGCCACGGCCGGCCTCGCCTGCCGAAGCCGCCTGCACCGCGGCGTTCAGTGCCAGGATGTTGGTCTGCTCGGAAATGTCGTTGATGAGTTCCACGATCGAGCCGATCTCCTGCGAGGACTCGCCCAGGCGCTTGATGCGCTTCGACGTTTCCTGGATCTGGTCACGGATCTGGTCCATGCCCTGGATCGTCTCGCGCACCACGCCGGCACCCTCGGCGGCGATCACCACCGAACGCTGTGCCACTTCGGCCGATTCAGACGAGTTGCGCGACACCTGTTCGATGCTTGCTGCGATTTCGCCGATGCGGTCCGACGCGTTGGTGATCTGGTTGGCCTGGTGGCCTGCCGCCTCGGCCAGCTGCATCGCCGTGGCCTGCGTTTCCTGGGTGGACAGCGCGACCTTGGCCGAGGTGTCGTTGATGGTGGTCACCAGATGGCGCAGTTCGTCCACGGCATAGTTGATGGCGTCGGCGATGGCGCCGGTCATGTCTTCGGTGACCGATGCCTTCACCGTCAGATCGCCTTCACCAAGCGAACTGATTTCATCCAGCAGCCGCATGATGGCCTGCTGGTTGCGGCTGTTGAATTCCACCTGGGTCTGGTATCGCAGCTCCTGCTCGCGCGAGCGGCCGCGCACCGAGGTGCTGACGAAGCCGATGATCGCGATCAGCGACAGGACACCGGAGACCACGCCGATCCAGAAATTGGGGAACAGGCGGGTATCGCTGACCGAGCCGAACGAGGAGAACGCATTGAAGAGCGTCTTGCTGTCGGCCAGCATGTCCGCCGAGCCGGTGGCCAAGCTGGCGGATGCGGCCTGCGCGGCAAACAGCTGGCGCGAACTGGCCAGGATGGCATCGGCGTCGGTCTTCATCGCCGACCACTGCTGCTGCGACTGCTCCAGCGCAGCCAACGCGGCCGCACCGCGCACCGCAACGATGCCAAGTTCGTCATTGCCGTTGCGCAATGCATCCATCACCTGGCTGAAGACCGTGATATCGCGGGCAAGCGCATCACCGGCCGCCGATGCCGATGAGCCCCCGGCCCGGATTTCGGTGATGCGACGGGCCATCGAGCCGGCCACGACGACCTGCTGCAATGCACTGTAGATCTGCGAGGAGGGGGCGCCGGCGGCGCTCATCGCGCGGACGACTTCGTTGAGCTGTGCCTGCAGGCCGGGGATCGCGCCGCTGAAGTTGTTCGCGTTGCCCGCCAACGTCAGCACCGCCGACTCACTGGCGATCAGCTGCGTCGCACTCTTGCCCAGCGGCTGCCAGGTCGCGGCCAGCTTGCTGATCGGCGACGACACGCCCGGCTCATTGCCGTAACGGCCCTGCAGCGTCGACATGTTCTCGTCGATCGCGGTGCGCGTGGCCTTGAACGCGGTGAACGCCTGCGCATTGCCGGCGACCGCATCACGGCCCTGGTTGGCCAACTGCTGGGACAGCACCTGCAGATCGGCTGCCTTGGTGCTGGCGTCGGCCAGACGGCTGCCCTGCCAGGTCGCCACACCGGTGTTCAGGCCGAACAGCGCCATCGCCACCAGCAACAGGATCAACCACGCGTTGGTGCCACCGAGGCGCAGCTTGCTGGCCTTGTTGGAATCCGAAGTAGTACTCATCGTTCGACCTCGATGTTCAATGCAATGCAGAGACGACGTGCCGGTGCCTTCAGGCAGCGGCTTGTCGGAATTCAGGAGTGCGCGACAGCAGCGAGAGCGAGAAAACGCCCCAATCGTGCCCGTCGGCCTGGAATGCGCGGTCGACGAAGTGGCCGTAGCGGCCTTCGGCCAAGCCACCAACCGATACTTCCTGGTCCAGCTCAAAGCTGCGCTGGCCGAACAGTTCGTCGATGGTCAGCGCCACGTCACCGCCGGCCTGCCGCATCACCAGCACGCGCTGACCTTCCTGCTGCACGGTGCGGTTGCCTTCCAGGAACAGCTTCAGGTCGATCACCGGAAACAGATTGCCTCGCAGGTTGCCCACGCCCAGCAGCCACGGCTGCGCACAGGGCACCGGCGTCACCGGCGGCATCGGGACGATTTCCACCACTTCGCGGAAATCCGATACCAGCCGACGGTTGCCGACCCGGTAGCCCACGCCACGCCACAGATCCTGCGCGAACTGCCGCTCGGGCAACTGCACGGCATGGGCGAGGCTGCGCCGTTCGTAGGCTTCAAGAATGTCGAAGGGGGAACGCATCAGGACACCAGCTCGTTGATGCGGGCGATCAGGTCTTCTTCGCGCGGCGGCTTGACCATGTAGTCACGCGCACCCTGGCGAAGGCCCCACGCCTTATCCGTGTCCATCGCCTTGGTGCTGACGATGATGACCGGAATATTCTTGGTCGCCGCGTCGCGGGCCAGCGAGCGGGTAGCCTGGAAGCCACTCATGCCCGGCAGCACGACGTCCATCAGGACCAGCTGCGGCATGTGTTCCTTGACCAGCACGATCCCGTCCTCGGCGTTGTCCGCTTGCAGAACTTCGTGCCCGGCCTTGGTCAGCCATTGCGTGAACACCGCCCTGTCGGTCGGTGAGTCCTCGATAAGAACGATTCGAGCCATTTTGCCTTTCCCCCCTGGTCAGGCGTTGACGTATGTGCGGATGGCACCCAGCAGTTCTTCACGCGTAAAGGGCTTGGTCAGGTACTGCTCCGAACCCACGATGCGACCACGCGCCTTGTCGAACAGGCCGTCCTTGGAGGACAGCATGATCACCGGCGTGGACTTGAACAGCTGGTTTCCCTTGATCAGCGCGCAGGTCTGATACCCATCCAGACGCGGCATCATGATGTCCACGAAGATGATCTGCGGCTGCTGGTCGGCGATCTTGGCAAGTGCCTCGAAGCCGTCGGTCGCGGTGACGACCTCGCAGCCTTCCCGTTTCAACAACGTTTCCGCGGTCCGGCGGATCGTCTTCGAATCATCGATGACCATCACCCGGAGTCCTGCGAGCTCCCCGCCCGCAGTCATGTTCTCAGTCATTGCCGTTCCCCATGCGCGGCACTTCGGTCGGTGCCGCTGCGAAGGCGTATCTATATCGCACTTGCGTGACCGCCAGCAAGTTCGGCGATGAATCTTCTGCGCAACCCCCGTCCGGCGGGCCTGCGGCCATCGGCCGCACGCAGCGTTGCGCGCCACGGGGCAGGCAACACCGGGCCGGAGCCGCTACCATCAGCACCTTGCCCCACAGGTGCTCCCATGCCGCTGAACGTCATCGTGGTGATGGATCCCATCGCCCACATCAAGATCGCCAAGGACACGACCTTCGCCATGCTGCTCGAAGCGCAGCGGCGCGGCCATGCCCTGCACTACGTCAAACCCGGCGGCCTCAGCCTGGACAGCGGACGGGCCGTTGCCCGCACGGCGCCCCTGCAGGTCCGCGACGACGCGGCCGACTGGTACACGCTGGGCGAGTTCAGCCTGACCGAATTCGGTCCCGGCCAGGTCGTGCTGATGCGCAAGGATCCGCCGGTCGATGCGGAATTCATCTACGACACGCAGGTGCTGGACGTGGCCGCGACGGCCGGTGCGTTGGTGGTCAACAACCCGCAGGGACTGCGCGACTACAACGAGAAGCTCGCCGCGCTGCTGTTCCCGCAGTGCTGCCCCCCTACCCTGGTCAGCCGGGATGCCAAGGCGTTGAAGGCCTTCGTGCTGGAACACGGGCAGGCCGTGCTTAAGCCGCTGGATGGCATGGGAGGCCGCTCGATCTTCCGCAGCGGCACGGGCGACCCGAACCTCAACGTCATCCTGGAAACGCTGACCGACGGCGACCGCAAGTTGACCCTGGCGCAGAAGTTCATCCCCGACATCACCGCCGGTGACAAGCGCATCCTGCTGGTGGATGGCGAACCGGTGGATTACTGCCTGGCCCGCATTCCGCAGGGCGACGAGTTCCGCGGGAACCTGGCTGCCGGTGGTCGCGGCGAAGGCCGCCCGCTGAGCGAGCGCGACCGCTGGATCGCCGCCCAGGTGGGGCCTGAGATGAAGCGTCGCGGCATGCGCTTCGTCGGCCTGGACGTGATCGGCGATTACCTGACCGAGGTCAACGTGACCAGCCCGACCTGCGTGCGTGAACTGGATGCCCAGTATGGGCTGAACATCGCCGGCACCCTCTTCGATGCCATCGAGGCCAGCCTGCCGTAATGCCCGTGGTCGCGCCCCTGCTCTTGGCGGACCGCTCCGCGCAGCGTCTGGGCACCACCCTGGCGCTGTCGGTGGCGGTGCATGGCGCGCTGCTGCTGGGCGTCGGCTTCGCCGTTCGCGGCGAAGCGCCGCTGGTGCCGACGCTGGATGTGATCTTCAGCCAGACGCGCACCGCGTTGACGCCGAAGCAGGCGGATTTCCTGGCCGCTGCCAGTCAGGTCGGTGGTGGCGAGCACGACAAGGCGCTGCGCCCACGCGACAGCCAGGCCGGAGTGGTGCCACAGGCGCTGCCAGGCAGCAGTCCGGTGCCGCAGCAGCGCCAGGATGCCGCGGCCCCGCCGCCACCGCAGTCGCGTGTGGTCAGCAGCCGCAATGGTGAGCAGCAGGTCGCACAGGCCCAGTCGCAGCCGATGCCGGAGCAGCCACGCCCCGACGCGCCGTTGAACGCACGCGAGCAACGCGATGCCGACATGGCGCGCCTGGCGGCCGAGGTGCACCTGCGTTCGGCGCAGTACGCCAAGCGGCCAAACCGCAAGTTCGTTTCAGCCAGCACCCGCGAGTATGCGTGGGCCACGTATCTGCGCGCCTGGGTGGACCGCGCTGAGCGCGTGGGCAACCTGAACTACCCCGATGACGTGCGCCGTCGTCGCCTTGGCGGGCAGGTCGTGATCACGGTCGGTGTGCGCCGCGATGGCAGCGTGGAAAGCGCGCGCATCCTGAGATCCAGTGGGACGCCGCTGCTGGACGAGACCGCGCTGCGCGTGGTTCGCCTGGCCCAGCCCTTCCCCGCCCTGCCGCAGACGAAGGATGACATCGACATCCTGCAGGTGACGCGTACCTGGGCGTTCCTGCCCGGCGGCGAACTGCGCGACGACTGAGGGTTTATGGAGCCGGGCTGCGCCCGGCACCTGCTTTGAAGCAACGGCAACGGCAACGGCAACGGCAACGGCAACAGCAACGTCAAAAGCCTGCAGGGCTGTGTGCTGGGCGGGGCGGGGTGGGTTGGCGGGGGACGGCAAGGGCCGCATCCATGCGGGCCTCGTTTCGCGCCATCCATGGCGCTCAACGCCCCCGCCAACCCACCCCGCCCCACCCTCGACAGGTCCATGGCGGCCGTGGAACCGTCGGGCATGCCGACATCGGTAGCGCCGACCCATGGTCGGCGGAATGTTCCCGCCAACGGCCCGCTGCGCTCGCCGACCATGGGTCGGCGCTACCACAGGCCGCATTGACCCGTCGGGTGGAGGGAGCCCCTGAGTCAGGGGCGGCCGCGAAGCGGCGGGGTGTGGGTGCTGGTGAGACGGGGCCCGCGGTTTGCGAAGCAAAGCGTGGGAGCGGCAGCGCGAATGCGATGACGTGGACCCCGCCATGGATGGCGCGAAACGAGGCCCGCATGGATGCGGCTCTTGCCGTCCCCCGCCCAGCGCCACCGCCCGGCCCCAAGCACTTAGCCTTGAAGCAGCCCACCGCGAGGGGGTCCCACCCGTTTGCCGACCTACTTCAGCTTGGACGCACGCAGCGCCTGCTGCTCCACCAGGGTCAACGCCACGTTGTCGCGCAGGTAGGCCGGCTCCACCCGTTCCGGCGCAACCGCCTCGCCCCGTGCCAGCATCGGCAACGCCAGTGCCAGCACATCCGATGCCTGTGGCAACGCGGTTGCGTCCACGCCGCTCAGCGTACCGCCCAGCAACGTCGGCACCGCGCCATCGGCGGCCGAGAACCCGGTGCCCACGCCAAAGCAGCGCAGACCGGCAGGCACCGACACGGCCTGCGGCGGACACACGCGCTCGGTGTCCTGCAACTGCGGCAGGCCGTCGACGCGGTGGTATCGGGCCACATACACCTCGCCCATGCGGGCGTCGATCGCGGCCAGGATGTGCTGCGCATCCGCCGGCGCACGCAGTGCGAGCGCCTGCAGCGTGGAAACCGGCAGCAGTGGCCGGTCCAGTGCGAGCGCCACGCCCTGCGCTATCGCAATCGCCAGCCGGACACCGGTGAATGCCCCCGGACCGCGCCCCAGCGCGATCGCATCCAGCTGCGAACGCGCGATGCCGGCCTCCGCCAACAGCGCCTCGGCCCACGGCAGCGCCAGTTCGGCATGCCGTCGTGGTGCGATCTCGAAACGCTGCAGCACCGCACCGTCCACATGGACGGCAACGGAACAGGCTTCGGTGGACAGTTCAAAAGCGAGCAGTTTCATCGTGGGGTCAGCGGTCAGAACAAAGAGAGGGGCGTGCCCGGGGGATCGTCAGCCTGTGCCGCCGGAGGCGTCCATTGTGGCGCAAAGAAGGCCTGCACATCGGCCAGCGCGCGGGTGCGGCGGAACGGCGGCAGCGAATCCAGGAAGACCCGACCATAGCTCCGGTTGAGCAGGCGCGGATCACACAGCACCAGTACCCCACGGTCGGTTTCACTGCGGATCAAGCGCCCCACGCCCTGCTTCAGTGCGATCACCGCCTGCGGCAGTTGTTCGTCACGGAACGGGTTGCCGCCCTGCGTACGGATCGCATCCAGGCGCGCCTCGAACACGGGGTCATCCGGTGCGGCGAAAGGCAGTTTGTCGATCACCACCACGCTCAGCGCATCGCCGACCACGTCCACGCCTTCGCGGAAACTGGCCGATCCCAGCAACACGCCATTGCCCGATTCGCGGAAGCGCTGCAGCAGCGTCGCGCGGGGCGCCTCACCCTGGACGAACAAGGGCCACGGCGCACCGCGCAGCGCTTCGGCCGCTTCGCGCAGCGCACGGTGCGATGCAAACAACAGGAACGCTCGGCCCTGCGAAGCCTCGAGCACCGGCCGAAGCGCAGCGATCAGGGCGGTACCGAAGCCGCGTGCCGCAGGATCAGGCAAGCCCTCGGGCAGATAGCACAGCGCTTGGCGCGGCCAGTCGAAGGGGCTGGCCTGCAGCAGCGTACGCGGATCGTCCAGCCCCAGCCGCTGGATGACATGCTCGAAGCCGCCCCCCACCGTCAACGTGGCCGAGGTGAAAATCCAGGCGGCCATTGTGCGCTCACGATGTTCACGCAGGGGGCCGGAGACATCCATCGGCGTGCGCTGGCAGCGGAATCCACGCGGGGTGAGCTCATACCAGAGCACGTCCGCCGCAGGCGCGGACGGCGGCTCCGGCTCGGCGTCAAAGTCGAGCAGTGGCGCATCGTCGCCCAGCCACCGGGTCAGGCGGGACACCGCCTCGCGCGCACGCGCATGACACGCATCGAGGCCGGCGGATGCTTCGCGCAGCGTGTCCAGTACCTGCAGCAGCAGATGCAGCGCACTCATCACCGCATCGAATCCGTCACGCACCTGCGGCACCGCAAGCGCACGCCACTGCGTGCCACGCGGCGGCAAGCCATCCATCGCCGTGCGCAGATCCTGCAGCGCGTGCTCCAGTGCGCCGGCCGGGGCCTGCAGCGATGCCTGCGCACCCGCCACGCTGCGCGACTCCAGCAGGCAGTCGCGCGCCAGCTCCTGCCACGGCCGCATGCCGAAGCCTTCGCCGAAAAACTGCGCGGCAAGCTCGGGCAACTGGTGCGCCTCGTCGATGACGAACGCCTCTGCTCCCGGCAGCAGTTCACCAAAGCCTTCCTGCTTGAGCGCCAGGTCAGCCAACAGCAGATGATGGTTCACCACGACGACATCGGCAGCCTGCGCCCGCTGCCGTGCCTGCACCACGAAGCAGTCGTCGTAGAACGCGCACTCCGTGCCCAGGCAATTGTCGACGGTGGAGGTGACCATCGGCAGCAGCGGCGAGTCATCGGCCAAGGCTTCCAGCTCCGCCATGTCACCGTGGCGGGTACGTCCGGACCAGGCGAGCACGCGCTGGAACTCTGCCGCCTGCTGGGGGGTGGAGAACCGCGGCTCGCCACGCGCCTGCTGCAGGCGGTAACGGCACAGATAATTCGAGCGGCCTTTCAGCAATGCGCTGCGATGGCCCACCCCCAGCGCCTGGCGCACGCGCGGCAGGTCGCGGTGGTACAGCTGGTCCTGCAGCGCGCGGGTGCCGGTGGAGATGATGGTTTTCAGGCCCGACAGCAGCACCGGCACCAGATACGCATAGGTCTTGCCGGTACCCGTGCCGGCCTCGGCCAACAACAGGTCACGCTGTTGCAGCGTCTCGGCGATCGCTTCGGTGAGGCGCAGCTGCGCCGGACGCGGCACGAACGCATCCACGTGGGAGGCGAGTGCCCCACCCTCGCTCAGCGCCTCGCGGCTGGCATGGACAAGATCAGGCTTCATCAACCACCACAGGATACCGGCTGGCGGTTTTTTTCGCCGAGCGGCGCCCGACGGAGCAGAGGCCAAGGCAACATCAACATCCATCGGTAGCGCCGACCCATGGTCGGCGGAATGTTCCCGCCAACGGCCCGCTGCGCTCGCCGACCATGGGTCGGCGCTACCACAGGCCGCATTGACCCGTCGGGTGGAGGGAGCCCCTGAGTCAGGGGCGGCCGCGAAGCGGCGGGGTGTGGGTGTTGGTGAGACGGGGCCCACGATTTGCGCAGCAAAGCGTGGGAGCGGCAGCGCGAATGCGATGACGTGGACCCCGCCATGGATGGCGCGAAACGAGGCCCGCATGGATGCGGCCCTTGCCGTCCCCCGACCAGCCCCACCGCCCGGACCAAGCTCAGCTCAAGCCTGAGAGCCACCCGCGAGGGGGTTCAACCCGTTCGCCAACCTCAGTAGCGCATGATGCCCGGCACGGTGCAGCGCTCGATCTGCGCATGCGCCGATACCGCGTTTTCGCTCTCACCGCGCGCCAGCCGCGCTTGTTCAATGGTCGCCCAGTGGCGGCGACACAGCGGTCCGGTCTTCGATCCCAGCTGTATGGCCTGCTGTGCGAACTGCTCGGCCGGTGCCCATTGGCCCTGCAGCAACGCGACTTCGGCACGCTCCTGCAGCACCGCCGGATCTTCCGCCACCAATGTCAGCGCCTGGTCCAGGTGGCCAGCCGCCCCTGCCAGGTCGTTCGCCTGACGCGCGGCCTGGGCGCTCTGGCGCAGGTCGTCCACCTGCGGATCGCGCAGCGGTTGTACGGACAGTTCCTTGTCGTCGTGACCGGCGACCTTTTCCACGGCGGCCATACGCTGTGCAGGGGTCGTGGTGTCCACGGGCGCAACAACCGGCGGCGGCGCGGTCACGCAGGCGGCCAGCGATGCGCACAGCGCTGCGCAGAGCAGGGAAACACGCAGGGTACGGAAGGTCATGACAGTTACCTCGGAGACGTCGTAGGAGCCGGCTGCGCGGCAGGTTGCGGAGTCGCCTCCGGCTTGGGATCCAGACCGAACCAGCTGCGCCAGCCACCGCCCTCGCCCCCGCCGCCTTCTTCCGGCAACGCCGCCGGTGGCGTGCACGGCGCATAGGCCGGTGCATAGCCCACCACGAACGGGAAGCGTCGCGCACCCGGGCAGGTTTCATCGGTGGCGCTGCTGCCGGTGGCATCAACGTACTGCCAGTCCACGCCCTTGCCACTGACCTTCAGCGGCGCCGTCGGCAGGCGCGAGAAGATGCCCGACCAGACCCGCATCGCACCGGTCGCGCCAAACAGGCCGGTCTGCTCGTTCTGGTCGTTGCCCATCCACACCACCGCCAAGTGGTCACCGGTGTAGCCGGCATACCAGCTGTCGCGACCGTCATTGGACGTGCCGGTCTTGCCCGCCGCCTGCAGACGGCCCAGGCCATCGGCATTCAAGCGCTGTGCGGTGCCGCTGGATACCACCTGCTGCAGGCCGATGCTGATCAGGTTGGCGGCGATCGAGTCACCCTCCTGTGCCGGTGCCGGGGTCTTGTCGTAACGCTTGAGCAGCTTGCCCTGCGGATCCAGCACACCACGCACCGCGTGCAGCGGTTGGATCTCGCCGCCAGAGGCCAGGAACTGGTACAGCTGCGCCATCGCGTACGGGCTCTGGTCAGTGGAACCCAGGATCACCGATGGATTGGAGTCGGCCTTGATGCCGGCCAGCACATGGATCAACTGGGTGACGCGCTCAGGCCCCACCTGCATGCCCACGCGCACCGTCGCCTGGTTGTAGGAATGCGCCAGCGCATCGATCAGCCGCACCGTGCCATGGCTGCGGTTGTCGGCGTTGCCGGGCGACCAGTTGCGGTTGCGGCCAAGGTTCACGGTAACCGGGGAGTCATCCACCCAACTGGCCAGCGAGTACCGATCCGGCTGCGCCAATGCCAGCAGGTACACGAACGGCTTCAGCAGGGAGCCCACCGGTCGCTGCGCTTCGATGGCGCGGTTGAAACCGGGGGCGGCCACGTCGCGGCCGCCGACCACCGCCAGCACGTCGCCGTTGTGCACATCGGTCAGCACCAGCCCCGCCTGGATTTCCGGCCGACGCTTGTTTTCCAGCGACTTGACGGTGCGGGTCACAGCCCCTTCGGCGTACGCCTGCGCGGACGGTGCCATGCCGCTCATCACGCTCATGCCGGCGCCCTGCAGTACCGACTCGGGGTAGTCATGCCCCAGCTGGCGGCGCACCAGATCGACGTAGGCCGGGAAACGGTTCGCGGCCACCAGGCCGGGGTTTTCCGGCACGCCGAGCGGCGCCTTGACGGCGCGCTGGTACTCGGCGTCGTCGATCAGCGTGGCCTCGTGCAGCTTGCCGAGAACGAAGTTGCGCCGGTCGAGGGCGCGTTCCGGGTTACGCCGCGGGTCGTAGAAAGACGGTCCTTTGACCAGGCCGATCAGCAGCGCGATGTGCTCGCTTTCCAGCGAGGACAGATCGCGCCCGAACCAGAACTCCGCACCCGACGACATGCCATGGATCGCCTGGCTGCCACGCTGGCCGAGATAGACCTGGTTGAGGTACGCCTCGAAGATCGTGCGCTTGTCGTAGCGCGCTTCCATGATCAGCGCGAACAGTACCTCGTTGAACTTGCGGGTGATGGTCTGCTCTTTGCCGATACCCAGCAGGCCACTGCGCGCCAGCTGTTGGGTCAACGTCGACGCACCCTGCCGACTCTGTCCGCCCGACCGCACGGTTACCCAGACGGCGCGCGCGATGCCGGACAGATCAATGCCGTGATGCCGGTTGAAGTCTTTGTCTTCCACCGCCTGCAGGCCGGTGACCAGCAGGTCGGGCGCCTCTTCCATGCGGATCAGGCGACGCTCCTCCTGCTTCTGGCCATACAGCGTGGCAATCCGAGCGGGGTCCAGCCGGGCCGCCTTGAGCGCCTTGCGGCTGTCAGGATCGCGGAGCGAGGTGATCGTACCGCCGGACAGACTCAGCTCGACCCGCCGTGGGGCAACACGACCGTCCACATCGTTGTAGCCGCGGCTGGAGATGGTGAAGCGCGTGCCCTGCACGGTGTAGGTCGCAGGCGCTTTGCCGTTGCCATCGTCACGGTACGCCGAGGCGGCCAGCTCCGTCTTCAGTGTCGCCGCGTCCATCGCCTTCCCCGGCAGCAACACCAGCGGCCGGGCATAGACGCGCGTGGGGATCTGCCAGCGCAGCTCGCCAAAGCGTTGGGTGACCTGGTGATTCAGGTAAACCGTGTACGGGATCAGGAAGCCAAGGCCGAGGGCCACGGCGGCCATGGCCCACGTGATCACGCGGCGGCGCCAGGGCGAAGGTCCGGTCTCGTTGTCGTCGTCGAGATCGTCGATGTCGTCGGAATCGTAGCGTCGGGGCACAGGCAGGGCGCGATATTTGAATGCGCCGAGTCTACCCCAGCCCCCGCGAACGCCGCTTGTCCCGCTTTACCCCGTTGGCTTCAGTTCAAGCTGACAGCGTCGCCGCCCGGCTCAGGGAGGAAGCCCACCCGTGCGCCCGAACAGGCCGTCTCGCAGGCCCTTGTACATGAACCTGCAGCGCTGCCACCGTTGCGGCAGGAACAGCGCATTGCCGACCAGCTTCAGCAGCAACCGCGGCAGGTCCTGTGCGATCCACACCCCCGGTGTGTACGCCCTGCGGTACAGCAGCACGCGGTTGCGGTTGATGAAGTACAGCCGGAACGGCTTGTGCACGATGACGCCGTCCTGCTTCACCCGCGATGGGCGCAGCTCTTCGCCGATGCTGTGCACCATCTGGGCGTCGCAGATACCGTAGAGCGCGTAGCCGGAACGCTTCGCGCGGAAGCACCAGTCCATGTCGATGTTGTCGATGAACAGGCCTTCGTCCATCGCCCCGATCTGCTGCAGCGCCGCGACCGGCACCAGCGAGCCCGAGGTGATCAGGAAATCGCACGACACCCGCTCACCGGGCGCACCACGCAGCTTGGTGTTCAGCGGGAATCCGAAGCGCACGAAGGGGGCCAGGGTCCCGCTGCGGGAATCACGGAACTGCGGGCCCACCGCTGCCACGGCTTCGGTCTGCTGCAGCGCCAGCAGCGCCGTGCCCAGCGTCTGCACCATGCCTTCGGCCAGCACACTGTCCTGATCCATCAGCAGCACATGCGCGAATCCCAACGCCGCGGCTTTTTCGCAGGCGCGATTAAGCGCCGCGCCAAGGCCGACGTTCACCGGCGAAGCGACCACACTGACGTCCGCGCGTCCGTCCAGCAGCTGCGCCACATCGACACTGCGGCTGCCGTTGTCGAACACCACCACGTGGCCGACCTGCGTCTGCACGCTGTCCACGACGCGATGCAGCAACGCGGGGTCCGGGCCGTAGGTGACGATGGCTGCGCACACGCTCCGGGCATCGAACGACGCGCCGGTATCCGATGGAACGGAGCGCGCAACGCAGGCAGGGGAAACCGCAGTAGACATGAGAAGCCGTGGCCGGGGTATGCAGCGGCAGGACTATAGCCGACCCGGCCGTGCATCGACAGCACGCGGGTTCACGGTTGCAGGCCGCCGGCCTGCTGCACCCGTGCCTCGAAGGCCGTCAGCTCCGACAGTGAGGGCTGCAGCTGCCGTGCCTGGACGGCGGCATGTTCGGCGAAGGCAAGGTCGCCCCGCCCCAAGCGCTCGCTGCCAACCGCGAGCCAGCGCTGGGCGAGTCGGTTCCTGGCCGTGGCAATGCCGGCACCCCCGGGGGCCAACGCCTGCCATGCCTGCAGGCACGCCCCTGCGGCCTCCACCCGGTTCTGCATCAGCGCCTGCTCGAAGCACTGACGCCCGGCAGGCAGCAGGCGTGCTGCGGCCGCGGCCACGCGGCGATCACCCGGTGCGAGGGCCTGCGCCTCACGCAGTGCGTCGTAGGCACTGGCGCCCGGCGGAGAGATCAGACGTCCCTCGGATTCTGCCTCGGCCACCTGGGACAGCAGGCGGTCCAATCTGCGTTTTCCTGCCACGGTACCGGCCCCGCTTGCCTGCGGCATGGCATGGCGAGCCGCGCGGGCGCGTTCGAGGTCCTGCCGGACGGATGCCAGCTCGCGGGGAGAGCCCTGGAGCACGGCTGCCTGGTCGATCCGCTGCAGGGCGGTGGTGAAGTCATAATCTGCAGCGCGCGCGCGGCTGTCCTGCAACAGCTCGGCAACCAGCCGCTCCCGCATGGCGGCGACCAGCGCGTCGTCTGCCGCTGCCTGCAGTGCCGGCGCGAACTGCGTTACCGCCGCATCCAGGCGGCCCCGGCGCAGCGCCGTGGCGGTCGCCCGCACGCGCGTTTCCAGCGCGCGGGACAGCGCCTCCTGGCTGGCAGGCAGATCAGCATGCCCAGGGTCATACCCGCGGGCACGCCGCACCAGATCGGCGGCCTGCACCACCTCGCCCTCCCCACTTGCCTGCCTGGCCTGCAGCAGCAGGTCGCTCAGTGCATCCTCGCGCAGTTCCAGCGCTGCCAGTTCCTGAGGGCGCAGCTCAAGCACCTGCTGGACGATCGGCAACGCACTATCGGCATCCCCATCGAGTCGGTGTGCCGCCAACGCAGTGCGCGCCTGCTGCAGCAGTGCGTCCAGCCCGGCCCCTGCCGCCCGCCGCTCACGCAGCTGCAAGGCGATGGCATCGCTGCGTGCCTGCGGCACCTGCAGCTGGCGTGCCAACTGCAGCGCCTCCGCCGCCGTGTCCAGCGCATTGCGCTGCAGTGCGCTGCGTGCGGCCTGCAAGGCCGCATCACCGGTACGCGCCAGCCCGGCGCGGGCGGCACCGCGATCGCCGTCCAGCGCCAGCGCCGCCTGGTAGTACTCACGCGCGCCACTCCCGTCCGACGCGCTCAGACGGCCGGCCGCGAGGGCGTGGTCGCCCTGTTCTATCAGTTGTTCGATGCGTGGCTCGGCCCAGAACCAGTCCGCCAGCGGGCGGCGGAACACCGCCAGCAGCACGAACAGCACCACGGCTCCCAGCACCGCCCAGCGCCAGATGCGACGCGTGTGGCGTGCCTGCAACCACCACCACCGCCCCTCACGGCGCACGCGCGCCAGTGCCTCATGGGCATGCGGATTGTCGGAGCGATGAGGTCGGTGCATGCGCCAAGCGTAGCCGGTGCAGCGTGAAACTCATCCCAGCCGCCGCGCATGCATGACACCCGGCAAGGCATCCATCTTGCCGAGCAGCGCCGACAGCTGGTCGAAGTCAGTGACCTTCAGGCGTAGCCGCAGGTGCGCACGTCCACTGTCGCGGACGTTGTCACTGTGGATATCCAGCACATAGGCCTCTTCCTGCGCGATCAGGTTGGTGATGTCCTTCAACAGCCAACGCCGGTCCACCGCATCGACCACCACGTCGACCTCATAACCGCTGCCTGCACGCCCCCACTCCACCGGCAGGATGCGTTGCGGGCTGGCAGCCGACAGACGTGCCAAGGCAGCGCAGTCGGCACGGTGCACGGTGACACCGCGGCTGCGGGTCAGGTAACCGACGATCGGCTCGCCTGCCACCGGCTGGCAGCAGCGGGCCAACTGCACCAGCAGGTTGCCGACCCCTTGCACGGTGAAGTTGCTCTTTCCCAGGCCTTCGCGTCGCGCCGTCGGGCGGGGCAGCGCCGGCGGGGCAGGCGGTTGGTTGGCGGCCCGCTCGGCTTCCAGCAGGGCGCGGCTGACCTGGTTGGGACCGGTGTCGCCCAATGCCACCTGGATGTACAGGTCATCATTGCTGTCGGCATGGAATTTTTTCAGCACGCTGGACAGATCGGCCTGACCCAGGCCCAACCGCTTCAGCTCGCGCTCGAGCAAGTCGCGCCCCGCCTGCACGTTGCGCGCGCGATCGAGCTTGTGGAACCAGTTGCGCACCTTCTCGCGCGAGCGGTTGCTGGCCAGGTAGCCATTGGCCGGCAACAGCCAGTCACGGCGCGGATCGGCCTCTTTCGCCGTCAGTATCTCGACCCGGTCGCCGCTGCGCAGACGGTAGGTCAACGGCACGATGCGCCCGTTGACCTTGGCGCCGCGGCAGCGGTGCCCGACCATCGTGTGCACGTGGTAGGCGAAGTCCAGTGGTGTGGCGCCCTGCGGCAGGTCCATGACTTCACCCTTGGGGCTCAGCGCATACACCCGGTCCTCGGTGAGTTCGGCGTCCAACGCGCCCGCCAGCTCGCCGCCCGGTGCGTCCTGGGCCTGCTCCAGCAACTGCCGCATCCAGGTGATTTTGCGGTCGAATGCTTTCTCCGCGCCCTTGCCGCCTTCCTTGTATTTCCAGTGCGCGGCGACGCCCAGCTCGGCCTGCGCATGCATGTCGTGGGTACGGATCTGCACCTCGATGGTGCGTCCTTCCGGTCCAACCACGGCCGTATGCAACGACCGGTAATCGTTGGCCTTGGGCCGCGCGATGTAGTCGTCGAACTCGCTCGGCACCGGCGCCCACAGCGCGTGTACCACGCCCAACGCGGCGTAGCAGGCGCCCACGTCCTCGACCATCACCCGCACCGCGCGGATGTCATACAGCTGATCGAAGGACAGCCGTTTCTTCTGCATTTTCCGCCAGATGCTGTAGATGTGCTTGGGTCGGCCGCTGACCTCGGCCTTGATGCCATTGGCCGCAAGATCGCGCTGCAGCAGCTTCTTGACGTTGTCGACGTAACGCTCGCGTGCGATGCGTGTTTCATCGACTTCGCGCGCGATACGGCGATAGGTGTCCGGCTCCAGGTAGCGGAACGCCAGATCCTCGAGCTCCCACTTCAACTGCCAGATACCCAGGCGGTTGGCCAGCGGCGCATGGATGTCCCGCGTCAGCTGGGCCAGCGCGCGGCGCTGTTCTTCATCCAGCTTGTCGGCGGCGCGCATGCGCGCCAACTGGCGGGCCAGCAGCACCGGCACCACGCGCAGGTCCTGGATGATCGCCAGCAGCAGGCGACGCAGGCCTTCGCTGTTGCGCCCGGCCTCGCGACCTGCGTGCAGCGCCCATACCTGATCGGCCGCATCGAGGCCATCGAGCAGACCGTGCACGGCCGCGGGGTGGGACAACGGCAGCGCCGCGATGCCCGCCCGCAGGCCCGGCAGATCGAACAGCAGTGCAGCCACCAGCGCGCTCTCATCTGCCGAAAGCAGGGCCAGCGCGTCGAAGGTGTCGCCCAGCAAGGACCAGCTGGCCGCACCCTCACCGTGTGCGTCCGTCGTGCTCGATTGCGCCAACAAGGCCTCGCGCAGGGGCGCGGGGACCACGGCGGCGGAAGGGCGGTTCAACAAGGCATCCAGCCCGGGTACGGAAGCACGGTTCACTACGATGACGATCACGATTGAGACAAGTACGACCTACACTAGCGCCGCACCCGTTCAGGGACAATGACCCCGTACGTAACGGTGCCGCATCTGCTGATGCCGCATCTGGATGACCGCCTGCCCTACAATCCAGCCATCCAACGGAGAAGCCGCATGTCCTTGCCATCCCCCCACCTGCTCGTCTGCACGCTCGCCCTGCTGGCCGTATCGTCCACCGCGCTGGCGCAACGCGTGGTTGAAGGCGACCTGCAGAACCAGATGAGCGCCACCGAGTTCAAGGCGGCCGGCCTGGACAAATTGAGCCGCGATGAACTGGGCGCGCTCAACCGCTGGCTGCAGGGCAAGGTCGAAGCCGCGTCCGCAGCGGCGGTGGAAGTGGCGCGCGAAGAGGGCCGCAAGGAGGTCGTGGAGAAGAACCGCGGCTTCTTCGACTTTGGCAGCCGCGAGCCGATCGTCAGCGTGCTGCCGGGCGAGTTCCGCGGATTCGCCCAAGGGCGCGTCTACGTGCTCGCCAACGGCCAGAGCTGGGAGCAGACCGACGGCGCCACGCTGGCCGGTGTGCGTCGCCAGGATGCTGAGGTGTCCATCGCCCCGTCCGTGAGCGGCGCTTGGTTCCTGCAGATCCCGGGCGTCAACACCCGCGCCAAGGTGAAGCGGGTCAAGTAACCGCGGCCAGGCTGCCGATACGGTCGGCAGCCTGTTGCGCACGGTGTTACTGGCCGCTGTACTGCGAGACGAACTCGTAGATCTCCGGTGCCGACAATTTCGCATAGACACCCGGCTTTCCGGCTTTTCCACAGCCCTCGCCCCAGCTCACCACGCCCACCTGTACGGCCATGGAGGTTCCCGGGATCTCGGTGAACAACGGTCCGCCGGAGTCGCCTTGGCAGGAATCGAGACCACGCACGCCAGCACACATCATCGAGCCTGGCAGAAAGCGGAACTCAGGATCGGGATTACTCATCGGATAGGCGAAACTGCATTCCCATGACGCTGCAACCGGCACCCGTACCGACTGCAACACCGAGGGAGCACTGGCGCCAGCGTCCGAGAACGTGTTGCCCCAACCCGCAACCGTCAGCAGGCTCCCCGGCCGTTCAAGCACATCCGAGCCGGGCGACGGCAGCATCAGCGGTTGCACGCTGGTCACCGGCTTGTCCAGCAGGATTACCGCCACATCGAAGGCCAAGGTTCCACCCTCGCGGTAGCGCGGGTGCAGAATGATCTGATACTCGCCATTGCTGGAGTCATACCGGGGACGCCGCTCCTCACCCAGCTGCCGTTGTCGCTGGTCGGCGCGGTTGAACACCAGCCTCAGCGGGTCAGCCGACTCCTTACCCTCCTTTCCCACCATGTCTTCCACGCAGTGCGCCGCAGTGAGCACCACCGACGGCGATATCAGGCTGGCACCGCAGTCGTGGATCAGTGCGGCAGTGCTGCCCCGTAGCTGTGACGCCAGCTCGACCACATAGGGATAACGGCCTTGCGGAACCTCGGACCCTCCGATGATGAGGGGCTTGACCCGTTGCTGCTGCGGCGAGGCCGTGCTGCTGGCCGGAGCAGCGGCATAGGCCTGTAGCGGGCCAAGCGCCAGTACACCCAAGATAACGGCACAAGCGATCAGGTTCCCACCCACGCCCTGCCTGGAACTGGGCGCCATGAAGATACGGTTCTGCTTGATCATCTAGAGACCTTGATGTCCGTCGGAACAGCTCCGACTTGGCAAGCATCTTTCTCTGACTCGCCTGTAAGACACGCACCAGTAGACGCCCTAGGCAGAACCAATCGAACTGCGAATCAGGATAGGGTCTGATCATCAGTGAGGTGCGCCATTCGCGTGCGCTTATCGCCAGAAAGCTGTCCCCACTCCGTCATGACAGGCTTGGACGCGTGACCTGCTGTGCCTTCCCGCCTGCTCACGGCTGGGACGTCCGTGCCGCCTTCTTCGCTGTGTACCACTGCTTCGGTCTGCCTGCGCACGACCGCAACCACGCCGAACGCGATCCCGACCGCCGAGGGCGGGTCCACCGACCCGCCCTGGTTCGACGCGCGGCCTTGGCGCAGTTCCGATGAAGCGGCTGACGAATTCAAAGATTTCCGGATGCGACAGCGCGGTGTAAACGCCGAGGCTGCCCGACCACCGGTCATGTCGTGCCGCCCCCTCGCCCCCGCTGCCACAAAGGGTCTCAGCCCAGCTTCTGCAGTTCGGCCGCCCGCTGCGCCACCTTCTTCGCCGAAATACCGCCGCGCCCGATCAGCTCCTGGGCGAACAGGGAAACGCGCAGTTCTTCGATGTCCCAACGCAGTGCCTGCCACTGCGGGCGGTCCTGCAGCCGCTTTCCGCGCCCCTGCTCCAGGGCCTCCAGGAACGGATGCAGCTCCAGCATGCGGGCCTGGTCGCGCGGTGGATCACGCTTGGCCCGCTCGGTGCGCAGCAGCATCGCCTTCAGGTAGCGCGGATACTGCGCGAGCGCGTCGGCCGGCGTTTCACGCAGGAAGCCGGCATGCACCAGCCCTGCGAGCTGGCGCTCCATGTCATCGAGGTTGCCGCGCGCCCACCCCATCAACGGTGCTTCCAGCGCCGGCTTCAGTTCCGCCACCAGTCCAAGGATGGATTCCGCCAGCTTCAGGCGCTCCATCGCTTCGCCGAACAGCGTCTTGATGGCACTATCCCGTCGCTGCGCGAACGCCTGGGGATCGCGGATGTCGGCCAGGCCGTCGGCCAGCACCGCGTTCATCGCTGCATCGACAATGTCACCCCGCAGCCGCTCCTGTGATTCGATGGCGGCATACAGCAGGCCGGTCTTGGGGGAGACGGGAAGCTGCTTGCGGGCCTGCTTGGTTTTTTCGCCCAAGGCGATCTCCAGCAGGCGGCGCACGCCCTTCGGATGCGCGTCAGCTGCCTGCTGCCGGTCGGCGAAGATGCGCAGCGCGGCGCTGTCCCCTTCGTCCACCAGCGCAGGGTAAGCCGGCACGCCCGCCTCGCCGGGAACCTGCAGGGGAATGGGCGTGGCGGGGAACTCGCGCAGCCCCTCCTCCGCCATGTCACGGCCGGCACGCGCCGCGAACGCCTGCCCGGCCTTGTCCCCAAAGCGGGCGCGCAGACCATCCAGATCGCGCGAGGTGGCCAACACCTTGCCTTGCTCGTCGCGCAGCCGCAGGTTCATGTGCAGGTGCGTGTCCACTGCGTCGAGGTCGAAATCGACGAGCGCCACGGACGCACCGGTTGCACGCGACAGGAAGCGCGCCAACTCACCGCGGATGTCATCGGCGCTGGGCTGCGGGAATGCTTCGGCGAACGCACGTGCGAAATCAGGTGCGGGCACGTAATTGCGCCGCATCGCCTTGGGCAGGCTGCGGATCAACCCGGTGGCCTTGTCGGCCACGAAACCGGGCGCCAGCCAGCCCAGTTGCACCGGGTCCAACGCATTGAGCAGGTGCAACGGTACGTCCAGCGTCACGCCATCGTCGTCCGCTCCCGGCTCGAACCGGTAATGCAGCGGCAGCCGTGCATCGCCCAGCGACAAGTACTTCGGGAACCGGTCCTCCTCGCTGCCCTCGCCCGGCAGCAGGTCGATCAGTGACCAGCTCACGCCATGGCGCTGCGCAGGCGACAGACTCTTCCACCATGCATCCAGCCCCGCAGCGGAATGTATTTCCGACGGAATGCGATCCAGGTACCAGCGCGCCTGCCAGCCTTCGTCGGCGACGATCCCGGCACGCCGCAGCTTGGCCTCCTCTTCGCGCGCCTGCTCCAGCACTTTCTGGTTGTCGGCGATGACGCTGGCGCGGGTGTTGATTTCGCCGGTCACCAAGGCCTGACGGACAAAGATGTCGTGCGCTTCGGACGGCTCGATGCGCCCGTAATGCACCGGCTTCTTCGGGGCCAGCACCAACCCGAACAGGCTGATCTGCTCCGACGCCAGCACCTGACCCTGCGCGCGCGACCAATGCGGATCGAAGTGTCGACGCAGCAGAAGATGGGGCAGCTCGGCGATCACCCAGTCCGGCTCGATCGACGCGTTGGTCAGGCCCCATATTTTCTGGGTGTCCAGCAAGGTGGCGGCGAGCAGCCACGGCGGCGGCCGCTTGGCCAGCGTGGACCCCGGGAACGGCTGGAAGCGCCGCTGTCGTGGGGCCTGGAAGTCGCCTTTCTCCGTGCGGTGGCCGATCTGCGTCGGCAGGCCGGCGATCAGCGCGCGATGCAGGGTCTGGTAGGCAGCGGCACGTGCACGCTCGCTGAAGCCGCCGCCCTCTGGCGCCTCGTCTTTGCGGGCACTTGCCGCCACCGGCGCAGGTGCCTGCTCGGCAGGCTTGCCCTCGCGTGCCAGCCGCGCGGCGCGATGCAACTGGCCGCGCGTCGCCTTGATCGCCGTGGCGTCGTCGGTGCTCGCAGGGGGCGCCTTGCTGCCGGCCAGCAACGGCGCCATCGAGGCCTCGTTGCCTTCCTCCGCCCACCCCAGCTCTTCGCACAGCAGGCGCAGCTGTCGATGCAGCTCCCGCCACTCGCGCATGCGCAGGAAGCCGAGGAAGTTGCGCCCACACCAGTCGCGCAGCTTGGACTGCGTCATGTCTTCGTGGGCTTGCCGGTAGGCATCCCACAATCGCAGGACACCCACGAACTCAGAGCGTCCATCGGCAAACTGCGCATGCGCCGTATCGGCCGCACCGCGCGCCTCGGGCGGACGCTCCCGCGGATCCTGGATCCCGAGGAAGGATGCGATCACCAGCATCGGCTTCAGGCAACCGGCCGCCTGCGCTGCGACCAGCATGCGGGCCAGCTTGACGTCCACCGGCAACCGCGCCATCTGCCGTCCCACTGCCGTCAGGCGCCGCTCGGTATCGACCGCGCCGAGCTCGGCAAGCTGCTGCCACCCATCGGCCACGGCGCGTTCGTCCGGCGCCTCCAGGAACGGGAAGTCCTCGATGCGACCCAAGCCCAGCTGCAGCATGCGCAGGATCACCCCGGACAGGCTGGAGCGGCGGATTTCCGGATCGGTGAACTCCGGCCGGGCCAGGAAATCAGGCTCGGCATACAGGCGGTAACAGATGCCCTCGGACACGCGCCCGCAGCGCCCCTTACGCTGGTTGGCGCTGGCCTGCGAAATCGGTTCGATGTGCAGGCGATCAAGTTTCTGCCGCGGGCTGTAGCGCTTGACCCGGGCGAACCCCGGATCCACGACGTAGCGGATACGTGGCACGGTCAACGAGGTTTCGGCCACGTTGGTCGCCAGCACGATGCGACGGTTCGGACCCGGATTGAATACCCGGTCCTGGTCCTGGTTGGACAGCCGCGCATACAGCGGCAGCACCTCGGTCTGGCGGTACTTGCGACGCTCCAGCGACTGGTGGGCATCGCGGATCTCGCGCTCGCCGGGCAGGAAGATCAGCACATCGCCCCGCGCGTCGAGACGGGTGATCTCGTCGATGGCACCGACGATCGCATCGTTGACCGTGCGCTCGCCCTGCGCTTCCCCCTCGCCTTCCAGCGGCCGGTAACGCACGTCCACGGGGAAGGTACGGCCTTCGACGCTGATCACCGGCGCATTGTCGAAGTGCTCGGCGAAGCGACCCGTATCGATGGTGGCCGAGGTCACGATCAGCTTGAGGTCCGGACGCTTCTTCAGCAGCTGCTTCAGATAGCCCAGCAGGAAATCGATGTTGAGGCTGCGCTCGTGCGCCTCATCCACGATGATCGTGTCGTAGCGCGACAACCAACGGTCACTGGCGATTTCCGCCAGCAGGATGCCGTCGGTCATGAACTTGATCCGGCTCTCTTCGCTGACCTTGTCATTGAAGCGCACCTGATAGCCGACCAGCTGGCCCAGCTCGCTCTTCAGCTCCTGGGCGACGCGGGTGGCCACCGCCCGTGCGGCGATCCGCCGCGGCTGGGTGCAGCCGATCATGCCGGCCTCTCCGCGGCCCGCGGCCAGGCACAGCTTGGGCAGCTGGGTCGTCTTGCCCGAACCGGTCTCACCGGCGATCACGACAACCTGGTGGTCGCGGATCAGCGCCGTGATCGCCTCGGCTTCACGCGCGATAGGCAGTTGCGGGTCCAGAGTGATGGCCGGTTTCTGCCGGGCACGCGCCTGCCGGCGCTGCAACGAGGCCTGCAGCGCCTGTTCGAAGGCCGACTTCAGGCCCGCGTCGCCCGGCTTCGCCTGCCACCGGGACAACAGCGCGAGCAATCGCGAGCGGTCCCGGGTCATGGCGCCGTCGAGGGCGGCCCGCTGATCGCGCAGGCTGGACGCCTGGTTTTTTTCAATAGACTTCATCAATCGATTCGTTTGATTTTTTGAAAGCGACCAGTCATTAGTTCTGGTCTATCGTAGAGATCATCTCACCCACAAGGAGAAACGTCCCCATGGCAAAGACCAAGAGTGTCACCAAGGCCCCGGCGGCCAAGGAAAAAACCGGCAAGCAGAAGCTGGCCGATGCCGCCCCGTCGGCACCTGGCATTGATATCGGGATCAAGGAAGCAGAGCGCAAGAAGATCGCCGATGGCCTCTCGCGCTATCAGGCGGATGCGTTCACCTTGTACCTGAAGACCCACAACTTCCATTGGAACGTGACCGGGTCGATGTTCAACTCGCTGCACACCATGTTCGAAACGCAGTACACCGAACAGTGGGCCGCACTGGACGAAGTCGCCGAGCGCATCCGCGCCCTGGGCTTCAATGCTCCCGGTTCGTACCGCGAGTTCGCCGCGCTGACCTCCATACCGGAAGAAGCGGGCCTGTCCAACAGCGCCGACTGGCGTGAGATGGTACGCCAGTTGGTGGTCGCCAACGAAGCGGTCTGCCGCACCGCCCGCCAGGTACTGGACGTCGCGGACGACGCCGACGACGCCCCCACCGAAGACCTGATGACCCAGCGCCTGCAGACCCACGAGAAGTACGCCTGG
The DNA here is from genome assembly GCF_040223995.2 of Stenotrophomonas sp. WHRI 8082. NCBI lineage: Bacteria > Pseudomonadati > Pseudomonadota > Gammaproteobacteria > Lysobacterales > Lysobacteraceae > Stenotrophomonas > Stenotrophomonas sp. WHRI 8082. Next base: position 916,163 of record NZ_CP167826.1, read on the forward strand.
ATGCTGCGTTCGCTGCTGCAGTAAAACGACGGGGCGAGGCCCCTTTGTTTTACTGCCCGCGCATTCCTCCTATCCCCCCGCCTTCGGCGCGCCCCCTTAGCAGGGGCCGAACGGCTGCGCCGCCCGGCTCCTGCCCGCGCATTCCTCCTATCCCCCCGCCTTCGGCGCGCCCCCTTAACAAAGGGGGCTTGCACCCGGCAGGATGGAGAGGATTGCCGTGGTAGCGCCGAGCCGTGCTCGGCGGAATGTTCCCGCCAACGGCCCGCTGCGCTCGCCGACCATGGGTCGGCGCTACCGATGACAGTATCCCGTCGGGTGGAGGGAGCCCCTGAGTCAGGGGCGGCCGCGAAGCGGCGGGGTGTGGGTGCTGGTGAGACGGGGCCCACGGTTTGCGAAGCAAAGCGTGGGAGCGGCAGCGCGAATGCGATGACGTGGACCCCGCCATGGATGGCACGAAACGAGGCCCGCATGGATGCGGCTCTTGCCGTCCCCCGCCAACCTACCCCGCCCCGCCAACCCACGGCCCTGCAGCCGTTGCCGTTGCCGTTGCCGTTGCCTTTGCTTTGCCGTTGCCTTTGCCGGTAAACCTGCAGTCGCCCGACGGGGTAAACTATCGGGATGCCTTCCAGTCCCGCGCACGAGCTGCTCCGCCGCGTCTTTGGTTACGACGACTTCCGCGGCCCGCAACGGGACATCGTCGAGCACGTCGCTGCCGGCCATGACGCCCTTGTCCTGATGCCCACTGGCGGTGGCAAGTCACTCTGCTACCAGGTGCCCGCGCTGCTGCGCGACGGCTGCGGGATCATCATCTCGCCGCTTATCGCCTTGATGCAGGATCAGGTCGAAGCCCTGCGCCAGCTTGGCGTGCGCGCTGAATTCCTCAATTCCACCCTGGATGGCGAAACCGCCGCCCGCGTGGAGCGCGACCTGCTGGCCGGCGACCTCGACATGCTCTATGTCGCCCCCGAACGGCTGCTGACCGGACGCTTCCTGTACCTGCTCTCGCGCAGCCGCATCGCCTTGTTCGCCATCGATGAAGCCCACTGCGTATCGCAGTGGGGACACGACTTCCGCCCCGAATACCGCCAGCTCACCGTGCTGCACGAACGCTGGCCGGAAATTCCGCGGCTGGCCCTGACCGCCACCGCCGATCCGCCCACCCAACGCGAGATCGCCGAGCGCCTGGACCTGTCCCAGGCACGCCACTTCGTCAGCTCCTTCGACCGGCCGAACATCCGTTACACCGTCGTGCAGAAGGACAACGCGCGGCAGCAGTTGACCGCTTTCCTGGCCAGCCACCGCAACGAGGCCGGCATCGTCTACTGCATGTCCCGGCGCAAGGTCGAAGAAACCGCCGAGTTCCTGTCCAGCCAAGGCTTCACCTCGCTGCCCTACCACGCCGGTCTGCCCGCAGAGGTGCGCGCCAACAACCAGCGCCGCTTCCTGCGCGAAGACGGCATCGTGATGTGCGCGACCATCGCCTTCGGCATGGGGATCGACAAACCCGACGTGCGCTTCGTCGCCCACACCGACCTACCCAAGTCGATGGAAGGGTATTACCAGGAAACCGGGCGCGCCGGCCGCGACGGGGAGCCGGCCGAGGCCTGGCTCTGCTACGGACTGGGCGACGTGGTGCTGCTGAAGCAGATGATCGAGCAGTCCGAAGCAGGCGAGGAGCGCAAGCAGCTTGAACGCTCCAAGCTGGACCACCTGCTGGGCTACTGCGAATCCATGCAATGCCGCCGCCAGGTGCTGCTTGCCAGGTTTGGCGAGACCTATCCGCAGCCCTGCGGCAACTGTGACAACTGCCTGACCCCGCCTGCCGCCTGGGACGCCACCGTCCCCGCGCAGAAGGCCCTCAGCTGTGTGTATCGCAGCGGCCAACGCTACGGCGTGGGCCATCTGATCGACATCCTGCGTGGCAGCGAGAACGAGAAAGTCCGCCAGAGCGGGCATGAAAAACTGAGTACCTACGGCATCGGCAAGGACCTGGACAGCCGCACCTGGCGCAGCGTGTTCCGGCAGTTGGTGGCGACCAGCCTGCTCGAGGTGGATACCGCCGGCCACGGCGGCCTGCGCCTCACCGATGCCAGCCGTGACGTACTCAAAGGCCAGCGGCAGGTCAGCATGCGGCGTGACAGCGCGCCCAGCAGCAGCCGCGAACGCAGCACCCCGCGCAGCGGCAGCGGTCTGTCGGTGCTGCCGCAGGACCTGATGCTGTTCAACGCACTGCGCACGCTGCGCGCCGAGCTGGCCCGCGAGCAGAACGTGCCGGCGTTTGTCATCTTCCATGACAGCACGCTGCGCAACATCGCCGAACAACGGCCGACTTCGTTGGACGAGCTGGCCCGCGTGGGCGGCATCGGCGGTACCAAGCTCGCACGCTATGGCCCCAAGCTGATCGACGTGGTGCGCGAAGAAGGGTGATGCCCCAGCAGCACTGGCAACGCGCGGCCATCACCGCCCTGGTGCGGGTCCAGCGTTGAACCGACCGTTCAGACCGCGGCTGCAGCCGCCGCCGGTTCCCGTTAAAGTACGACCATGTCCGTTGCCTCCACCCTGCTGCGCGTAGTGTTGATGCTCAGCCTGCTGTTCAACGGGCTGAACGTCGCCATGGCCAGTAGCCAGGCCATGCCCCCGACGGCTGACACCGCAGCCAAGACGGCACCGCCGTGCCACACGCACGCCGACATGGCCGCAGAGCCGCACGCCAGCCAGTTGCAGGCGCCCATCGACGACAGTCACTGCAAGCTGAAGGACTGCCTGCGTGCATGCGCACAGCAGCCTGCGCTGGCGGCTACCGGTGCGCTGCTGTTGCCTGTGGCGCCTGCCGATGCAGGCCCGTTCCCGCAGCACGCCACGGATATTCCAACGCCCTCGCTGCAGCGCATCCAACGTCCTCCCATCGGTTGAGTCCAACGCGCACGCCCCGAGCGTGATTCGACGCTGGCCCGCTGTCCTTGCGGCACGGCCGGTGACCTCCTGCGTCTGGAGTTCCCAACATGAGTGTTTCTTCTTCTTACAGCGGGCGCCTGCCCGCGATGCCGTCGCGCCGCTTGTTCGTGCAGGGGCTGGCGGCCGGTGGCGTGGTCGCCGGTATCGCCGCGGCGGGTATCACGCCGCGCGCCTTCGCGGCGGCGGGGCCGGGTCTGGCGGGTGCGCCACGGGTGCTCAGCCACTCCCGCATCGACTTGGCCATCGGCGAATCAGCCGCGAACTTTACCGGCCGGACCCGTCCGGCGATCACGGTCAACGGCAGCCTGCCGGCCCCGGTCCTGCGTTGGCGCGAAGGCCAGACCGTCGACATCCACGTGCGCAACACGCTGGCCCACCATCCCACCTCGATCCACTGGCACGGCATCCTGCTGCCCGCCAACATGGACGGCGTGCCGGGCCTGAGCTTCAACGGCATCGCGCCCGGCGAGGCCTACCACTACCGCTTCACCCTGAACCAGTCGGGCACCTACTGGTATCACAGCCATTCGATGTTTCAGGAGCAGGCCGGGTTGTACGGTGCGCTGATCATCGATCCCGCTGCGCCGCCGCCCTACGCGTTCGATCGCGAGCATGTCGTCCTGCTCTCCGACTGGACCGACCTGGATCCCGGTGCACTGTTCCGGCGCATGAAGAAGCTGGCCGAGCATGACAACTACTACAAGCGGACGCTGCCCGACTTCGTGCGCGATGTCCGCCGCGACGGCTGGAGCGCGGCGTTGTCCGACCGTGGCATGTGGGGGCGCATGCGCATGACGCCCACCGACATCTCCGATGTCAACGCGCACACGTATACCTATCTGATGAATGGCACAGCGCCGGCCGGCAACTGGACCGGGCTGTTCCGCAGTGGCGAGAAAGTACTGCTGCGCTTCATCAACGGCGCAGCCATGACGTACTTCGACGTGCGCATCCCCGGTCTGAAAATGACGGTCGTCGCAGCCGACGGCCAGTACATCCATCCCGTCAGCATCGACGAATTCCGCATAGCGCCTGCAGAGACGTTCGACGTTCTGGTAGAGCCCAGCGGCCAGGATGCCTACACGATCTTCTGCCAGGACATGGGCCGCACCGGCTTCGCCGCCGGTACGCTGGCCGTGCGCCATGGCCTGCAGGCGCCGGTGCCGGAACGCGATCAGCGCCCGCTGTTGACCATGGCCGACATGGGCCACGGCATGGGTCATGGAGCGGCAGCCGGGATGGACCACGACATGGCCGGCATGGACCACGGCGCGCACGCGTCGCACGGCACGACGGCGGCCGCCGTGACACACCCGGCCAGCGAACGCGGCAATCCACTGGTGGACATGCAAAGCAGTGCGACCGACCCGAAGCTCGACGATCCGGGGATCGGACTGCGCGACAATGGCCGCGAGGTACTGACCTACGGCGCGATGCGCAGCCTGTTCGATGACCCCGATGGTCGCGAGCCGGGCCGCGAGGTCGAGCTGCATCTCACCGGCAACATGGAGAAGTTTGCCTGGTCGTTCGATGGCATCCCCTTCGCCGGTGCCGAGCCCCTGCGGCTCAACTATGGAGAGCGCATGCGCATCGTGCTGGTCAACGACACCATGATGCAGCATCCCATCCACCTGCACGGCGTGTGGAGTGACGTTGAGGACGCGCAGGGTAACTTCCACCTGCGCAAGCACACCGTCGACATGCCACCGGGCACCCGCCGCAGCTACCGCGTGCGGGCCGATGCACTGGGCCGCTGGGCCTTCCATTGCCATCTGCTGTACCACATGGAAGCCGGCATGATGCGCGAAGTGAGGATCGAAGAATGAGCCTGCATACGGCCCTCCAGCGCAGCGCGCTGACGCTCATCGCCTTGGCCCCGTTTGCCGCGATGGCGCAACCGCACTCGCACTCGCATGACCACCCTGCCGCGCCACCCGCCGCTGCGATGGACCACTCCACGATGGATCATTCCTCGATGGACCATTCGGACACAGCGCATGAGCAGGGGGATGACTCGACAGGGGCCGCGCACAGTCAGGCCGCGCCCGCGCAACCGCGCGTTCCCATCCCCGCCGTGACCGATGCGGATCGGGTAGCGGCGTTTCCGCCCATTCGCCACGATGCCATGCAGCATGCACCTTCCGTCCACAGCCTGCTGCGCGTGGATCGCCTGGAGCACGGGGAAGGTCGCCACGGCAGCAGCCAAGCGTGGGAGGCCAGTGGCTGGATCGGTGGTGACATCAACCGCCTGTGGCTTCGCAGCGAAGGCGAGCGCAGCGGCGGGCGCACCGGCACGGCGGATGTAGAACTGCTGTACGGCCGCAGCATTTCACCGTGGTGGGACGTGGTGGCCGGCATGAAGCAGGACGTCGGTACCGGACCGTCACGCAGCTGGGCGGCGCTGGGTATCCAGGGCCTGGCACCGTACAAGTTCGAAACGGCGGCAACGCTGTATCTGGGATCGGGTGGACAGGTGATGGCGAAGGCCGAAGTGGAGTACGAAGTGCTTCTGACCAACCGCCTCGTCCTGCAGCCCATGCTCGAGGCCACCCTGGCTGCGCGCGATGAGCCAGAGCGAGGCATCGGGCGAGGAGTGAACACAGCGGAAGCAGGACTGCGCCTGCGTTACGAGTTCAGCCGACGCTTCGCGCCCTACATCGGCATCACCCATGAGCGTCGATTCGGCGACAGTGCCGATCATGCCGATGCCACGGGCGACCACGCGCGTGACACACGCTGGGTTGCCGGCATCAGGATGTGGTTCTGATCCATGCCGCCCCGGTGCGCGCCACGCACCGGGGCAGTAAACTGCGGCCCCGCTGACTGCTGCCCTGCCCCCATGCCCGTCACCCTGCGCCGCGCCGGCGTCGATGATGCCGACGCGCTGTCGACCATCGCCATCGCGACCTACACCGAAACCTTCGGCGACTCGTATCCTGCGCAGGACCTGCAGGACTTCCTGCAAGCGCATTACAGTCCAATGCCGCAACGCGCTGAACTGGCCGATCCCAGCAGCGCCGCGTGGCTGCTGGAGGAGGATGGCATCGCAGTGGGTTATCTGGCGGCTGGCCCCAACAGCCTGCCGCACACGCTGGCACGGCCGGGCGACATCGAACTGAAACGCCTGTACGTTCAGGCCAGCCACCAGAACGGCGGCCACGGCGCGCGCCTGATGAACGCGTTCCTCGCGTGGCTGGATCAGCCGCGACGGCGCACGCTGTGGGTGGGCGTGTGGTCGGAAAATCACGGTGCGCAGCGCTTCTACGCACGCCATGGCTGCAGCAAAGTCGACGAATACGATTTCATCGTGGGCGCGTCGCGCGACCTGGAATTCATCCTGCGCCGCCCCGCTTAGGGGCGGCGTGCCTGCTGCTCGATCAGAAGTCGAACAGTTCGGACAGGAACCCTTCCTTCTTTTTCTTCTTGTAGCCGTGCTGGCCCTGCGGGTTGTAAGGGTTCTGGCCAAGATGACGCGTATCGCGGTGCTGCACGGCTACCGGCGGCGGCGGCTGGCTGTAAGCGGCCGCTGCCGCCTGGACAGGTGCGGGCGGTGGCACAGCCGAGCCTGTTGCAGACCGTTCAATGATCTTGTCCAGCTCACCCCGGTCCAGCCACACACCGCGGCACTGGGGGCAGTAATCGATCTCGATGCCCTGGCGCTCGGACATGGTAAGCGCCTGGGTCTTGCATACGGGGCACAGCATTGCTGGCGCTCCTGCCGGGAAGGGAACACGCACTCTACCCGGCGCGTGATGACTGGATGGCAACAGGCATGACCATCGACATCGACCTCCGGCGCAGGTCCTGCTGCGGCGGCAACACAATGGTGCGCCCTCCCCTCGAATGGATGCTGCAGTGCAACGCTGGCCCCGTCCTGCCTGCCCTGCCGCGTTGGCCGCCGTGCTGCGCTGGCGCTACATGCCCTGCGCTACGCGATCCCCCGCTCCGCTGTAACACCCGCGTTGCGATTCCTGCACGCAGAACTCACCGGGGCGGACCGCATAATCTGCCCGCCGCCGGGGACCGTGAGCCCTGGACGGAGCTGTTCCACCCGCTGTACGGAGTCATGCGTCATGTTGTTGTCCAAGCAGAATGTCCAGCCGCGCGTGCTGTTGATCGAAGATTCCGAGGAAACCCTCGAACTCAGCCGCCTTACCCTTGAAAGCCAGGCCTGCGAAGTGGTCGGTGTCAGTTCGGCAGAAGCCGCGCTGGGCCTGCTCAATGCCGGCGAACGCTTCGACCTGTTGTTCACCGACGTCTGCCTGGGCGGCATCAGCGGTATTGAAACCGCTAACCGGGTGCGTGACGCGTTCCCGCGCCTGCCCATTCTGGTCACCTCCGGCATGTGCCAGCACGAGGTGCTGCCGTTGCTGCACCAAGGCATCCACTTCCTGCCCAAGCCGTACAACATGAGCGAGCTGCTGGACGCCATCCGGGTGTGCTTCCGCCACACCCATGAGGGCATGGCCCACGACACCCCGCAGGCCGCCTGAAGCCGTCAGACCATGCCCCGGCGGTGGTAGATTCAGCATTCCCTGCCTGCCAACGGATGCGCCGCGCATGTCCCGACTGACTGCCAAGGATTTCCACCCCGATCTGTTGGAGCTCTACGACGGCTACGTGCACGGTCGCCTGAGCCGACGTGATTTCCTGGATCGTGCGGCCGCATTCGCCGTGGTCGGCGTCACGGCCACCACCCTGCTGGCATCCCTCAGCCCGGATTACGCGCTTGCCCAGCAGGTGCAGTTCACTGATCCGGACATCGTGGCCGAGTACATCCAGTACCCCTCACCGAACGGCCATGGCCAGGTGCGTGGCTATCTGGTGAAGCCCGCCAAAGCAGCCGGCAAGCTGCCCAGCATCGTGGTCGTGCACGAGAACCGTGGCCTCAATCCTTATATCGAAGACGTCGCCCGCCGCGTGGCGAAGGCCGGCTTCATTGCCCTGGCACCGGATGGACTGAGTTCGGTGGGCGGCTACCCCGGCAACGACGTGCGCGGCCGCGAACTGCAGGCCCAGGTGGATCCGCAGAAGCTGATGAACGACTTCTTCGCCGCCATTGAATACCTGCGCAGTTCAGCGCTGGGCACCGGCAAGGTCGGCATCACCGGCTTCTGCTACGGCGGCGGGGTGTCCAACGCGGCCGCCGTGGCGTATCCCGAACTGGACGCGGCAGTGCCGTTCTACGGTCGCCAGGCCAGGCCGGAGGATGTCACGAAGATCAACGCCCCCCTGCTGCTGCACTTCGCCGAAAAAGACGACAACGTCAACGCGACGTGGCCAGCCTACGAGGCGGCACTGAAGGGGGCGGGCAAAACGTACGAGGCCTACGTGTATCCCGGCACGAACCATGGCTTCCACAATGATTCCACGCCGCGCTATGACGAGGCCGCGGCCACGCTGGCGTGGGACAGGACGCTCGCCTGGTTCCGTCGCTATCTCGCGTAAGCAGCGCGGTGCGCCGGGCCTGGCCCGGCATCACGCGGTGAGGGTCTACAGGCGGATGCCCGGGCGAGCGCCGAGCGTGCCCATGGTGAAGGTGTAGCCTTCGTCCATGAGGAACTGGCGCATGCGCATCTCGGCCACCTGTGGCGCATTGAGGCTGCTCGGCCCGTAGAGCGCGTAGACGATGGTGCCACTTTCGATATCTTCACGGCGGACCGAGATCCCCGGTACAGCGGCAGCGGCCGCCCAACCTGCGCGCAGCTTCGCGGGTGCGATTGACTGCCCATTGCGCAACCTGAAACTCAACCACCGTATTTCAGCCATGTCCTGTCGTTCATGCTTCGCCATCTGTGTGCTGTCCTCCCGAACCAGTCTTGACCATACTCGCCTGCAATGTCAGCTGTGAATGAGACGCCGCACCTGCCATGAAGCCCTCTTTGTTGCAGTGGCGAGTACTGCGAATCCTCAGTGTGGTGCGCGGTTTCCGGTAGCGCGTCCAACCCGACTCCTGCCAACGTGTGTTCTCTTCCAGCGAGAGAAGCAACGTGGAGGCCACACCCGGCGCGCATCACCCCGATAGCGGACCCGCGATGCGACGGCCTTCCATCGTGCTGCAGCTTCCAGGCGGAAAGCCGGTGATGGAACTGCACGACCCGGTGGTGGTTCTGATGGTGCAGAACCGCGAACTGCCGCCGAACCGCCGGGACGCACCTGTGGACGTCATGCAGCGAACGCGACGGATGGCAGGGCGGGTGCTGGGCGCAGCGACGCTGGTCTACGCGCTGTGGTCGGTCATCAACTATCTGGCACCGCGCGGCGGCCCCGAGTCGTCGGGGATGCCTGAGCAGGCGCCCTTCGATTTCGATCACCTGTAGGCAACAAAAAAGCGCCCCTTGGGCGCTTTGATGGTGAAGCCTGCAATGGTGGGCCGTGATGGATTCGAACCATCGACCAAAAGATTAAAAGTCTTCTGCTCTACCAACTGAGCTAACGGCCCATTGCTGCCCCCGCTTCGCAGCGGAGGGCGTGCATTCTACCCTGATTTAGGCGGCCGGGTGAAGGGGGTAAACGCGTAAAGCCCGACCCTCGCCACTCGCCCTCTGCTGCAACGTCAGGCGTAGTGCGTCGGGTCGACCACACCGGCATCGGTGAAGCCCTGCGCGCGCAGCCCGCAGGCGTCGCAGTGACCGCACGCCGCGCCGCTGGCATCTGCGTTGTAGCACGACACCGTCAGCCCGAAGTCCACGCCCAGACGCACGCCTTCGCTGACGATCTGCGCCTTGCTCATGAACTGCAGTGGCGCATGCACGGTGATGCCTGCGCCTTCCACGCCGGCCTTGGTGGCCAGGTTGGCCAGCGCCTGGAATGCGGCGATGAACTCAGGGCGGCAGTCGGGGTAGCCCGAGTAATCGACCGCGTTGACGCCGCAGAAAATGTCATTGGCGCCGAGCACTTCCGCCCAGCCCAGCGCGAGCGACAGCATGATGGTGTTGCGTGCCGGCACGTAGGTGACCGGGATGCCCTCGCCGCCCGCTTCGGGCACATCGATGTCAGCGGTCAACGCCGAACCGCCGATGCTGCGCAGGTCGACATCCACGGTCTTGTGCACGATGACGCCCTGGGCTGCAGCGACGCGCACGGCGGCATCCAGCTCGGAGGTATGGCGTTGGCCATAGCGCACGCTGAGGGCGTGCACGGCAAAGCCCTGCTCCTGGGCGAGCGCGATGACGGCGGCTGAGTCCATGCCGCCGGAGAGAAGCACTACTGCCTTCTTCATGGGTGAATCATCCGGTTGGGGGAAAGAGCCAGCACGCTGTCCCGCGCCGGGGTGTTGCAGGGCGACGTGGCCGGTTACCTGCCCGGCTCGTCATTCCACAGAATTTTGTGCAGCTGCATCTGGAAGCGCACCGGCAGGCGGTCAGCCACGATCCAGTCGGCCAGGTCACGTGCGGTGATCTCCCCTTTGCTGGGCGAGAACAGCACCATGGTGCGTTCGGCAAGCTGATGCTCCACGACCATGGCCTTCGCCCAGTCGTAGTCCTCGCGGCTGCAGATGACAAACTTCACCTGGTCACGAGCCGTCAGCAGCGGCAGATTTTCCAGCTTGTTGCGGGCCATCTCGGCCGAACCGGGCGTCTTCAGGTCGACCACGCGCGACACCCGCGGATCCACCTCGGACACATCCAGCGCGCCCGATGTTTCCAGTGACACGTCCATGCCGGCGTCGCACAGCTTCTGCAGCAGGATCAGGCAGCGCTTCTGCGCCAGCGGCTCGCCGCCGGTCACGCAGACATGCCGCACGCCCTGCGCGAGCACCTCGGCGACGATGTCGTCGATATCCCACCAGGTTCCACCGTGGAAGGCGTACGCGGTATCGCAGTACTGGCAGCGCAGCGGGCAGCCGGTCAGCCGCACGAACACGGTCGGCCAGCCAGCGGTATCCGCTTCGCCCTGCAACGAAGTGAATATCTCGGTGATCTTCAGTCGCGACAGAGGCGACTGAACGATGTCACTGGGGGTGGCGACGGCGTTGGCGGGCGTAATGAGCATTCGGATTTCTTGGTGTTCTTAAACGAGAGCAGCCGGGCATGGCCCGGCTCTACTGGTGAAGCATCCTGCGGCACGATCAGCGGATCTGCTGGCCCAGCCGGATGGATTGCAGGCGATCCTGCGCGGTGCGCGCGGCGTCCGAGCCCGGGTACTGCGATACGACGCCTTCCAGGGTCTGCTCGGCCTGTTCCACCTGGCCTGCGCCAAACTGGGAAAGACCTACTTTCAGCAAGCCACCGGATGCCTTGTCGTGCGTGGGATAACGCGAGATCAGTTCACGGAACCGGCTCTCGGCCATCGGGTAGTTACGGGTGGCGTAGTAGCTTTCGCCCAACCAGTACAGCGCGTTGGGGGCATATACCCCGTTGGGATACAGCTCCAGGAAGCTGAGGAACAGCTGCGCGGAGTCGTCATACTTGCCCGCCTTCAGTGCGTCGAAGGCCACGTTGTACGTCGTGCGCTCATCACCGCTGACGGCCAGGCTGCCGGCATCACCGTGTACCGAAGGCGGCCGCTCGGAAGTGGCCGCTGCGGGTGGCTGTACAGCCGGAACCGGGGGAAGCGGTGCATTGCTGCCGGGTGCCGTGGGGACGACCGGCGCTGCACCACCTTCGAGGCGGTTCAGGCGTTCGTCCAGATCCAGGAAAGCGTCCTGGTTACCCTGCTTGAGCTGTGCGCTGTCGTGCTGCAGCTGTTCGATCGTGCCCTGCATCTGCCGGACCTGCTGGCGGAGCTCGGTGATCTGGTTCAACAGGTCCTGGTTGGCACTGTTGTTGTACAGCTGCTGCTCGATGGTGCCAACGCGGTCGGCGAGGCTCTGCCGCTGCGCGTACGCCGGAGCGGCAGCCATGAAGGCTGCCGCCACGACCAGCATCAGATTGATGCCGATGCGCATGGATTACTGCGCGGTGTAGACGATTTCGACGCGACGGTTCTGCGAATAGCAGGACTCGGCCGAATCGGTGCAGACCGGACGCTCTTCACCGTAGGACACCACGGTCAGCTGCGAAGCCGAACCGCCGTTGGCAGCCAGAGCCGAGTTCACGCCGTTACCACGACGCTCGCCCAGTGCCTGGTTGTAAGCGCGCGAACCGCGCTCATCGGTGTGGCCCTGCAGGGTGATGCGCGAGGACGGACGGTCACGCAGGTACTTCGCATGGCACGCCATGATGGCCTGGAACTCCGGCTTGACCGAATCCTGGTCCAGGTCGAAGTAGACAACGCGCTGGCGCAGGCAAGCGTCGGTGTCCAGGTCGCCCGGGCCGTACAGGCCGGAGGTCGACGGGCCCGACGGCTGCGTGGTGGTCGCCGGTGCGGTCGTTTCGGCCGGGACTTCCTTCACTTTCTTCGAGCAACCGGCCAGGACGGCCACGGACAACAGGGAAACAAGCAGAACGTTGGTGGTCTTGTTCATGGCGATACCTTTGAGGCTCCTAAGCCGGTGAATGGGGTAAATCTAGGAAAATATTAACACTCTTTTAGCGCTTGGTACGGTAAGGCGACCATGCCGGCTCACGAACATCACCATCGGCGAGCACCAGGCGCTGGCGGACGCGCGCATCGGCTGACACCGCATACAGCACACCGCGACCACCCTCGCGTGCGGCATACAGCACCATGCTGGCATTCGGCGCGAAGCTGGGCGACTCATCGAGCGAGCCGGTGGAGAGCGTGCTCCAGCGCGGCGAGCCCAGCGAGCTGTCCATCATCGCGACCTTGTAGCTGTTCCCCGAGCCCTGCGCCACGGCGATCTTCTTGCCATCGTAGGAGACCGACGGCTTGGCGTTGTAGTTGCCCTGGAAGGTCACGCGCTCTGCGCTGCCACCACTGGCGGAGACCTTATAGACCTGCGGACGACCACCGCGATCGGAGGTGAAGTACACCGCGCTGCCATCCGGCGACCAGGTCGGCTCGGTATCGATGGCCAGGTGGTTGGTCAGCTGGGTCAACTGCTTGCTGCCCAGGTCCATGGCGTAGACCTCCGGGTTGCCCGAGCGCGAAAGCGTCAGGGCCAGCTTGCGGCCATCCGGCGAGAACGCGGGGGCGCTGTTGATGCCGCGGAAGCTGGTGACCAGCTCACGCGCGCCGGTGGCGATGTTCTGGATGTAGATCGCCGAGTTGCCACGCTCGAAGCTCACGTAGGCCAGCTTGCCGCCGTCCGGGCTCCACGACGGCGAGAGCAGCGGCTCGGCCGACCGCACGATCGTCTGCGGGTTGTAGCCGTCCGAGTCGGCCACCATCAGCGCATAGCGCATGGCATCGCCGCGACCGCTGGCGGTGACATAGGCGATGCGGGTCCAGAAGGCACCGCGTACACCGGTGATCTTCTCGTAGATGGCATCGGCCATCTGGTGAGCTACATCGCGCATCGCGTTGCCGCGGGCGGTCATTGCCAAGCCGAGCAGACGCTCACCCTTGGGCACGTCATACAACTCGTATTCGACGCGGTAGGCGCCGGCACCGGCATCCTGCACGCGGCCAACCACGATGTAGTTCTGCTTCAGCGCGCGCCACGTCGGGAACTGGATGTCTGCGCCGCGGGTGGGCTTCTCGACGATCTGGGCTTCAGGCAGGGTGCGGAACTGGCCGGACCGGTCCAGGTCGGCACGGATGACGGACGCTACATCCGTCTGCGGCGCAGCGGCCGACCCCTCGTAGGGCATCGGTACGACGGTGACCGGCGTGGCAGACGCACTACCGCCCACGATATCGATCTCAAGGCCCTTCTGCTGCGCAAGCGCGGCGAAGGGAAGCAACAAAGCCGCGAACGCGACGAACCAGCGGGGCATCTTTTTCATGGAATGCTCAGTCGAAGAACCACAGCGAGGGATAGCAGGATGGAGGTGAATGGTTTCGCAATCATGAACCAGACCCATGTGAAAGCAAGGTCGCTGCTCAAAGGTAGTGATGGCCGCTGGCCGTCAACCTGGTGGGCCGCTCGCCTTCCGGCAAGCAGCCTACTGGCCCGAGGCCGACGTGTGACGGCCAGCGGCCGTCACTACCGGGGCACTCAATCCGGGCGGAAGTTGAGGATCAGCTCGCGGTTGAACACCTGCTCGAAGCCGGCATAGGGCAGCGGCTGCGCGTTGAGTACCGCCGCCTCGATCGAGCGCTTGCCGGCCTCATCGTACGGACAGTTCGCGCCGACCTTGGCCGACAGCACCCGGCCGCCACGCAGCTGGGTGATGACGATCTGGCAACGCTGGCCGCTGGCGATGTTCTCCGGACGGATCCAGGCATCCTGCACCTTGGCCTGGATCGCCGCGGCATACTTGGCGGTCAGATCGTCACTGGTTCCGCCCGCGCCACCTGCCGGCTGCGCAGTGGAATTGGCGCTGGCGCTCGAGCTGGCCGCCGCTGCATTCCTCGCGGCAGCGACCTGGCGCAGCCGCTGCTCAGCCAGCCTCGCTTCCTTCTCGGCCTGCTCGCGGCGCGAACGCAGGTCGGCGATCTTCTTCTGCTTCTCCGCCTCTGCCTTGGTCTCGTTTGCTTTGCGCTCATCCTCGGCAATCTTCTTCTGCCGGTCAGCTTCCTGCTGCTTGGCCAGTCGGGCGCGCTGCTCGGCCTCTTCCTGGCGCTTGCGCTCGGTCAGATCGATCTGCTCCTGACGACGCTTGGCCTCCTGCTCCTGCTTGGCCTTTTCCTGCGAAATGGCCAACGCGCTGACCGCATCCTGGTCGACCTTGTCCGGCTGCGCGACGCGCTCCTGCGCTTGGGCCTGCTGCTGCGTCGGCGCGTCCATCGGGCGCGGTTCGGGCAACGGCTGCGGCGGCGGTACGGTGTCTTCCGGCACCGGCTCGGGCTCGGCGATGGGTTCGGGAATCGGCTCCGGCAGCGTCTCCAGCCGTTCGGACTGGCGCAGCGCCTGACGCGCCTCGGACATTTCAGCGGCCGATGCCATCTCGGCCTGCACGCCGGGATCGCCGGCGGCCGCATCGGTGGAGCGCTCGGGCGACCACAGCCAGGCCACGATGAAGATCAGTGCGAGCAGCAGATGGATGAGCAGGGCCAAGCCAACCGGCCAACCCCAGTCATTCTCTTCCTTGCGCGGCGGTGGCAGGGCGTCACTGTGCATCGCTGGCCAGGCTGAGCTTTTCTACTTTCGCGCGCTTCAGCGCGTCCATGGCATCCATCACCTTCTGGTAGGCGACGGCACGGTCCGCTGCCAGGATGACGCGCACGTCCTTGTCCTGCGCCACGATGCCACCCAACCGCGCCTGCAGCTCCTCGGCGCCCATGGCCTTGGGCTCCTTGTCATCAGGCAGCTTCAGGCTGAGCTGGCCATCCTGGCGGACGGCCACGATGATCGGGTTCTGCTTGCTGTCCAGTGCCTTGGCATTGGAACGCGGCAGGTCGACGTCGTAGCTCAGCGTCAGCAGCGGCGCGGTGACCATGAAGATGATCAACAACACCAGCATGACGTCGATGTACGGCACGACGTTGATTTCAGATTTGAGCTTGCGACGCTTGCGGCGACCGATAGCACTCATGGCGGGCTCCTCGGTGGGTTCAGTCGTCTACGCCGGTCTGGCGCTGCAGGATGGAGCTGAACTCATCGGCGAACGTTTCAAACCGGACCGCCATGCGCTCGACGCGGGTGGTGAAGCGGTTGTAGGCCCAGACGGCTGGAATGGCCACGAACAGACCGATGGCCGTGGCGAACAGGGCTTCGGAGATGCCCGGTGCGACCGAGGCGATGCCGGCCTGCTCGCCGCTGTTGACCATGTCGTGCATGGTGACCATGATGCCGAACACGGTCCCGACCAGGCCCACGTAGGGGGCGGTGGAGCCGATGTTGGCGAGCAGCTCCAGATTACGTTCCAGCCGGTCCACTTCGCGGGTGTAGGTGGTGCGCATGGCGCGCTGTGCGCCTTCCAGCAACGCCCGCCCGTCCAGTCCGCGACGGTCACGCAGACGGTTGTACTCGCGGAAACCTGCCTCGAAGATCGCCTCCAGGCCCGCCACGCTGCGGTTGCGGTCGGTGGCCGAGGAATACAGCTTGCCCAGGTCGGCGCCCGACCAGAACCGGTTCTCGAATTCGTCGGCCTCGCGGGTCGCCTGCGAGAACACACGGGCCTTACGGAAGATGATGACCCAGCTGATGAAGGAGCCGGCCAGCAGCAGCAGCACGATGAGAATCACCGGGATGCTGGCTTTGGTCATCAGCTCCCAGTAATTGATGCCGCTGCGCGAGGCCTGTACGGCGGTTTCGGCGGCGGCGCTGGTGACGTCCTCCGGCAGCGCCTCGACCACCGTGGCCTGCAGGCCCAGAAGCATTGCGATCATCGTTGTTCCTCAGTCTGCAAATCAGGATTGTTCGGAGTATCAGGGTGTTGATGTGGTTTCAGCGCCAACAGCAGCGCGTCGTCCATGCCGCGCGGGCGGAAGGTCTGCGCATCCAGTGCGGCAATCCTCACCTTCGCGTCCAGCAGCAACTGGCCGTCGCGCAGCACCTGCTGGGCGAAGACCAGGCTGGCACGCTTGCACTGCACCAGCGTCGCGGTGACCGCCAGTGCATCGTCCAGCCTTGCTGG
Organism: Stenotrophomonas sp. WHRI 8082; assembly: GCF_040223995.2. NCBI lineage: Bacteria > Pseudomonadati > Pseudomonadota > Gammaproteobacteria > Lysobacterales > Lysobacteraceae > Stenotrophomonas > Stenotrophomonas sp. WHRI 8082. Next base: position 932,647 of record NZ_CP167826.1, read on the forward strand.
CTTGATGAAATCCATCTCCATGGAGCGGACCGCGAACACCATGCCGTGCTCGCTGCGCATGCGCTCCTGGCCGAAGCCCAGCGCCCGCATCCATTCCGTACGCGCCCGTTCCATGAAGGCCACGTACCGCGCGTGGTAGACCACGCCACCTGCGTCGGTATCTTCCCAGTAAATGCGTGTCGGCCAACTGAACCGCGGCTCACTCATTGTCGGATGGCTCGCTGAAAAGATCCACGGGGGCGACCTTCGGCTTGAGCCCAAGGTGGCGATACGCGCGGTGCGTGGCCATCCGGCCACGGGCGGTGCGCACCAGGAAGCCCTGCTGGATCAGATACGGTTCCACCACATCCTCCAGCGTCCCCCGCTCTTCGGACAGCGCCGCCGCCATCGACTCCACGCCGACCGGGCCGCCTTCGAAGTAGTCCACCAGGGTGCGCAGGAAACGGCGATCCAGCTCGTCGAAGCCTTCCGGATCGACTTTCAGCATCACCATCGCGGCCTTGGCCACATCCTCATCGATGTGCCCGTTGGCTTTGACCTGAGCGTAGTCGCGCACGCGGCGGAGCAACCGGTTGGCGATACGCGGGGTACCCCGCGACCGCCGTGCGATCTCCCCTGCCCCGTCTGCCGTGCAGTCGATGCCGAGGATCTTCGCCGAGCGGCGCACGATGCGCGTCAGTTCTTCGGCGGTATAGAACTCCAGGCGCTGGATGATGCCGAAGCGATCACGCAGCGGGGCGGTGAGCAGACCGGCGCGGGTGGTGGCGCCGATCAGCGTAAACGGGGGCAGGTCGAGCTTGATCGAGCGGGCCGCCGGGCCTTCGCCGATCATGATGTCGATCTGGAAATCTTCCATCGCCGGATACAGCACTTCCTCGATGACCGGCGACAGGCGATGGATCTCATCGATGAACAGCACATCGTGCGGCTGCAGGTTGGTCAGCAGCGCGGCCAGGTCCCCGGCCTTTTCGATCACCGGCCCGGACGTCACGCGCAAGGCAACGCCCAGTTCGTTGGCGATGACATGGCTGAGCGTGGTCTTGCCCAGCCCGGGCGGGCCGAAGATCAACACGTGGTCCAGCGCGTCACCGCGCGCCTTGGCAGCCTGGATGTAGATGTCCATCTGCTCGCGCACCGGCACCTGGCCGAGGTAGTCGGCCATGCGTTTGGGGCGGATGCTGGCGTCGACGGCGTCATCCTCGCGGGTGGCGTCGGCGCCGATGATGCGGTGCTCGGTCATCCGGTGATTATGCGGCAAATCGCCCTTGCCTCGTGCGACTGGCATGGTCGAACGGGTGAACAGCCCCTCGCGGCTGCCTCTGACAGCGGGTTACGAGTTTGGGGCCGGGCGGTGGGGCTGGGCGGGGGACGCGCACAAGTACGTCCATGTAGCGCTCGTTTCGCGCCATCCATGGCGCTCAACGCCCCCGCCCAGCCCCACCGCCCGGCCCCCTGACAGGTTCCGTGGCCGCCAGCCGCGTAAAAAATAAAGAAGAAAAGCGGTAGCGCCGACCCCATCGACCCATCTGGAGGAGGGAGCCCCTGAGTCAGGGGCGGCCGCGAAGCGGCGGGGTGTGGATGCTGATGAGACGGGGCCCGCGGTTTGCGAAGCAAAGCGTGGGAGCGGCAGCGCGAATGCGATGACGTCGACCCCCGTTGCTTCTGCTTCGAAGCCGAGCGCAGCGGAAGAAAACTAGATCTCGACCTGCGCGCCCAGTTCGACCAGCCGGTTGCCGGGAATACGGAAGAACCCGGTCGCCGGCGCTGCATTGCGATGCATCAGCGCGAACAGCTTGTCGCGCCAGATCGGCATGCCGCGGTTGGCCGTCGCCACGATCGTTTCGCGGCTGGCGAAGAACGTGGTGTCCATCGGATCGAAGTAGATGCCCCCGTGGTCGCACGAGCGCATCAGCGCCAGCGGCACGTCAGGCGTCTCCATGAAGCCGAACTTCACGTAGACCCGATGGAAATCATCACCCACCGATTCGATCTTCAGCCGCTGGCCCTCCGCCGCGTAGGGCACCGGCAGGGTGACCACGTGCAGGAACACGTTGCGTTCGTGCAGCACCTTGTTGTGCTTCAGGTTGTGCATCAGCGCATGCGGGGCCACCGTCGGATCGGCGGTGAGGAAGACTGCCGTGCCCGGCACCCTTACCGGCGGCGCCAGCATCAGCCCCGGCAGGAAGGTATCCAGGCGGATGCCGTCCTTGCGGATCTCGTCACGCAGCAGCTCACGCCCCCGACGCCAGGTGCGCATCAGGGTGAACAGCAGGATGCCGAGCACCACCGGGAACCAGGCACCCTGCATCAGCTTGGCACCGTTGGCGATCACGAAGCCCAGATCGATGATGAAGAACACCACGCACAACGCGACGATCCAGTGCCGCGACTTCGGCCACAGGCTGCGCGCCACCAAGGCCAGCAGCAGGGTGTCGATCAGCATCGTGCCCGATACCGAAATGCCGTAGGCCACCGCCAGGTTCGACGAACTCTGGAACGCGAGCACCAGGCCGATGACCATTACCGCCAGGCCCCAGTTGATGCCGGGAATGTAGATCTGGCCGATGGTGTCGTGCGAGGTGTGCTTGATCCGCATGCGCGGGATGTAACCCAACTGCATGGCCTGCCGGGACACCGAGAACGCACCGGTGATGACCGATTGCGACGCAATCACCGCCGCCATCGTGGCGAGAATGATCATCGGGTACAGCGCCCAGTCCGGCACCGCTTCGAAGAACGGGTTCTTCACCGCTTCCGGGTGCTCGAGCACCAGCGCGCCCTGTCCCAGGTAGTTCAGCACCAGGCACGGCAGCACGAAGAAGTACCACGCATGGCGGATCGGCTTGGCGCCGAAGTGGCCCATGTCCGCGTACAGCGCCTCGCCACCGGTGACCGCCAGCACGACGGCGCCGAGGATGAACACCCCGTGCCAGCCGTGGTCCATGAAGAAGCGGATCGCCCACCACGGATTGAAGGCCTTCAGCACTTCCGGCGCATCGACGATGTTGTACAGGCCGATCGCCGCCAACGACAGGAACCAGATGGTGGTAATCGGGCCGAACGCCTTGCCGATCTTTTCCGTGCCGAAGCGCTGCGCGGCGAACACCGCCAACAGCACCACGATGGTGATCGGCAGGATGAACTTGTGCAGGCCGGGGGCCGCGATTTCCAGGCCTTCCACTGCACCCAGTACCGAGATGGCCGGCGTGATAACGCCATCGCCGAAGAACAGCGATGCACCGAAGATGCCCAGGATGCCGACCACGTAAGCCGAGCGCGACCCCTTGCGTAACGTGCGCTGGGTCAGCGCCATCAGGGCCATGATCCCGCCTTCGCCGTCATTGTCGGCGCGCATGATGATGGTGACGTACTTCAGCGTCACCACCAGGATCAGCGCCCAGAACGCCAGCGACAGCACGCCCAGCACGGTGTCGTGATCGCTGGTCAGCCCGTAATGCCCGGAGAACGCCTCTTTCAGCGTGTACAGCGGGCTGGTGCCGATGTCACCGAACACCACGCCGATGGCGCCGATGACCAGGGCCATGCTGCTCCCGGTGGGAGCATGACCATGAGGGCCATCAGGCGCGTTGGAAGGGCTGGACATGGAAGGGCTCGGTGGAGGTAACGAAGGGGAGTAAGACGGCTCAGCTCAGCGTAGCGCCGACTGCAGCGCCTTGCGGATGACCTGGGCCACATCGTCGCCGTCGGCATGCGCATCGCGCGCCATCCGTGCCGCTTCAGCGGGCTTATAGCCCAACTGCTGGAGCGCCACGGTGGCTTCGGACACCGGATCGGCCGCGGCGGGGCCGCTGCTGGACGGCAATGCGCCACCGGCGCCCAACTGGGCAGCGCGGTCACGCAGTTCAAGCACCATGCGCTCGGCGGTCTTCTTGCCGATGCCCGGGATACGGGTCAGCGCGGTGATGTCACCGGACTGGACCATGCGCACGAACTCTTCCACGGTCACGGCCGACAGCACGGCCAGCGCGATTTTCGCACCGATGCCGCTGACCTTCTGCACATCGCGGAACAGGCGGCGCTCGCCCTCGCGCAGGAAGCCGTACAGCGACACGCTGTCCTCCTTCTGCGCGTAATGCGTGTACAGGATCACCTCGCGGCCGATGTCGGGCAGGTCATAGAACGTGCTCATAGGGGCCTCCAGCTCATAGCCGACCCCGTTGACGTCCACCACCAGCCACGGCGGTGCCTTGTAGGCCACGATTCCACGTAGGCGACCGATCATGCAGCGTTGCTCCTCATTTCCGGCCCCAAGCCTGGCGGGCACTGAGCCCCAGGCGATTGGCCGTCGCCCGTACATGGGCATGGGTGATGGCCACGGCCAACGCATCAGCCGCGTCGGCCTGCAGCTTCGTCTTCAGGCCGAGCATGAGCCCGACCATGTGTTGGACCTGTTGTTTTTCCGCGCCACCCCGCCCTACGACGGCCAGCTTGATCTCGCTGGCCGCGTACTCGCTCACCGGCAGGTCACGGATCACCACCGCTGAAATGGCGGCGCCGCGCGCCTGGCCCAGCTTCAGGGCGGAGTCCGGGTTGCGCGCCATGAACACCTTCTCGATGGCCACTTCCTGCGGTTGGTACTCGATGATCAGCTCGGCCAGGCCGAGCACCAGTATCTTCATGCGCTGCGGGAAATCGTCAGCGCCCAGCAGCACCAGCGGCTGATGGTGGACATGGGTAACGCGGCCAGCCGCATCGACGTCGATGATGCCGACCCCGGTACGTTGCGAACCGGGGTCGATGCCGAGGATGCGGGTCATGGGGTCTCAGGTCTAGGCATGCACGCCGAGATCGGCGTTGGAGTAGACATCCTGCACGTCGTCGAGGTCTTCCAGCATGTCCAGCAGCTTCTTCACCTGCAGGGCGGTATCGCCCTCCACGGCAATGTCGTTGTCCGCGCGGAAGGTGATCTCGGCATGATCGGGATTCAAGCCGCCCGACTCCAACGCATCCTTCACGGCATGGTAGCTGTCTGCGGCGGTGACCACGTCGATGGCGCCGTCTTCCGGGTAGACGATGATGTCGTCCGCACCGGCCTCGATGGCGGCCTCCGTGATGGTGTGTTCGTCGGCAGCGGAAGCGAAGTGAAGCACGCCCAGGCGCTTGAACATGAAGGCAACCGACCCTTCGGTGCCCATGTTGCCACCGCACTTGCTGAAGGCATGGCGGACGTCGGCGACGGTGCGCACCTTGTTGTCGGTCAGGCAGTCGACGATCACGGCCACGCCACCGGGCGCATAGCCTTCGTAGCGGATTTCTTCGTACTCGACGCCTTCCAGCTCACCGGTGGCCTTCTTGATCGCCCGTTCGATCACGTCCTTGGACATGTTCGACGAAAGCGCCTTGTCCATCGCCACGCGCAGCCGCGGGTTGTTGTTGGGGTCGCCTCCGCCACCACGCGCGGCAACGCCGATCTCGCGGATGATCTTGGTGAAAATCTTGCCGCGCTTCGCGTCAGACGCGTTCTTGCGGCCTTCAATCGAGGGACCTCTACCCATGGGGGCTTCCGTTTCGCAGCGTCAGGAACAGGGCGCGGATTCTACCTGATCCCGTGGCTGCACCGTGTCGAACAGGCGAAGGGATCAGCAGGAACCCCCATCCCGGCCCGGCGGTCCTCAGGCTGCCGCGGCGTCGCGGCCCGGATGGAAATGCCCGTGGCGGAGGAACTGGGCGGTCTGCCGGGCTGCATCCAGCGAGAAGACCAGGCCACTGTGGCTGCAGCGGACGACGCAATGATCGGCCAATCCCGGCAGACGCGTCTCATCCAACCCCACAGTGCCATCGGAATCCCCGTCGAACACCCCGAGCAGGCTACCGAGGCCATGGGGTACACAGCCGGCGATCAGGCCGACCTTGGCCTCGCCCTGCCAGTCGGGCAGACCGTCCAGCAACAGCTCGCTGCTACGGCCCAACGCCGCCGCCCAGCCGTGATCGGCCAGCGTACGGGCGGTGCCACTGCCACGCAGGGGTGAGCCGAGGCAGACCACCCGCCTCACCGACAGCGCGGGATCCTGCCGCAGGGCCTCCAAGGCCACCAGTCCCCCCAAGCTGTGCCCGACCAGCGAAACCGGGCCCCTCCCATGCAAGCGCTCCAACAGCTGCGGCACCGCCACCTCCGGCCCTCCCAGCACGCTGGAGTAGCCGAAAGTCTCCACGTTGAAGCCGCGCGCGCGCAGCCGCCATGCCAACGGCCCGACCCAGGCACGGGCGTTCCAGATGCCATGCAGGAGCAGGACGGATGCGGTCATCGGCGGCGGCTGGCTGTGTGGCGTGGCATGCGGCTCCATGGTGCCACGATTGGGCGCCATCGCGCGAAAAACGACAGTGAACGCAGGCCTCAGCCGCCCTGCGGCTCACGACGCAGGATGAACTCCAGGTCGTTGGTTTCACCCACCGGAAACAGATACTCCCCCACCCGATGGAAGCCATAGCGTGCATAGAAGCGCTGCGCGCCGAAGTTCTCCGACCACACGCCCAGCCACAACCTGCGCGGGCCCTCGCGCTCCAGCCAGGCCAGTGCGGTCTCCAGCAGCCGGCTGCCCCAGCCACAGCTCTGCTCGTCCTTGATCAGATACAGCCGCTTGAGTTCGCCGTCACCGGGCTGGACCTCGGCGTGCGGCAGGCCACACGGTCCTGCCGCGGCATGGCCAACCGCCACTCCGTCACGCTCCAGCAACCACACCGCGTAGTCGGGGTGGCCGAGGATCACCTGCTGTCGCTCGACGACGTAGTGCTCGTCAAGGAAGTCCTGCAGATGCTGTGCCGGATACAGATGACCGAAGGTTTCCGTGAAGGTGCGCGCTGCCAGCACCGACAAGGTCGCGGCGTCATCGACAGTGGCACGGCGGATGGCGTAGTGGCCTGCGGTCATGGCGCTCTCCAAGGTGGCGAGCGTGCCGACGGGAAGCCGACACGCCAAGGAAACGGGTCAGCCCTTCAGTCGCACCTGGATATGCACTTCTGCCAGCTGCACATCGGCGATCGGCGACGGGGCATCCGTCATCAGGCACTGCGCACCGGTGGTTTTCGGGAACGGAATGACATCGCGGATGGATTCGGTGCCCGCCATCAAAGCGGCAATGCGGTCGATGCCGAAGGCGATGCCGCCATGCGGCGGTGCGCCGTAGTTCAGCGCATCCAGCAGGAAGCCGAACTTCGCGCGGGCTTCGTCCGCGTCGATGCCCAGCAGTTCGAATACCGCGCTCTGCATGTCGGGGCGATGGATACGTATCGAACCGCCGCCGATCTCGTTGCCGTTCAATACCATGTCGTAGCCGCGCGACACAGCGGTCTTCGCGTTCGTGCGCAGATCGGCGATGTCATCCACCGCAGGCGCGGTGAAGGGGTGATGCAGGGCGACGTAACGCTGCGCCTCCTCGTCCCATTCGAACATCGGGAAATCGGTGACCCACAGCGGCGCCCAGCTGTCGGCGACCAGGCCGAATTCCTTGCCGGCCTTGAGCCGCAGCGCGCCCATGAAGTCGGATACCTTGTTGTAGCCACCTGCGCCGAAGAACACGATATCGCCATTGCCGGCCCCCACGTGGGCGACCAGCGAGGCGAAGGCTTCTTCAGTGAAGAACTTGGCGATCGGCGAGCTGACTTCGCCGTTGTCGCCGATCTTGATGTAAGCCAGGCCTTTGGCGCCGTACTTGGCAGCGTGCGCGGCATACTCGTCGATCTGTTTGCGGCTCAGGCTGGCGCCACCGGGAATGCGCAGCGCGGCGACGCGGCCGTCGGCATCGTGGGCAGCGGCCGTGAACACCGGGAACTCACTGGACTTGACCAGCTCGGCCACGTCCACCAACTCCAGTGCGATGCGCAGGTCCGGCTTGTCCGACCCATAACGACGCATCGCCTCGGCCCAGGTCATGCGCGGGAAGCTCGCCGCTAGGTCGACGTCGATCACTTCCTTGAAGATGCCGCGGATCATGTTCTCGACAAAATCCTGCACGTCCTGTTCGCGCACGAAGGCGAACTCCATGTCCAGCTGGGTGAACTCCAACTGGCGATCTGCGCGCAGGGCTTCGTCGCGGAAACAGCGCGCGATCTGGTAGTACCGATCAAAGCCGGCCACCATCAGGATCTGCTTGAACAGCTGCGGACTCTGCGGCAACGCGTAGAACTCACCCGGGTGCATGCGCGCCGGCACCAGGAAGTCGCGGGCGCCCTCCGGGGTGGCCTTGGTCAGGATCGGGGTCTCGATATCCTGGAAGCCTTCGCCATCCAGGTGGCGACGCAGGGCCTGCACGAGCTTGATCCGGGTGCGCTGCATGCGCTGCATCTCCGGGCGTCGCAGGTCCAGGTAGCGGTATTTCAGGCGAGTTTCTTCGCCCGGATTTTCATGGGCGTGGAAGGGCAGCGGGGCTGCCTTGTTGAGCACGGTGATGGCGGTGGCGATGACTTCCACCTTGCCCGTGCGCATCTTGTCGTTGACCGCGTGGCGGGCCCGCACGACGCCCTCCACCTGCAGCACGTCCTCATAGCCCAGCGACGCGGCCACCGCGAACACGGCGGCGTTGTCGACCTCCACCGTCACCTGCACGATGCCCTCATGATCGCGAAGATCGATGAAGCAGACGCCGCCCTGGTTACGGGCCACGTCGGTCCAGCCGGCGAGGGTGACAGTCTGGCCGATCAGGGTTTCATCGATCAGGCCGCAGAAGTGGGTACGCATGGGGAAGCTCCGCTGGAGTACGCCGGCACCAGGAGGGGCCGGAAAGCCCGTTATTCTGCGGCCCAGCCCCCTCCGGGGGCAAATCCCGCGCGGTCACGTGGATTTAATCCACCCGGTTCGTATAGTCGCGCACCATCGACTGCTCGGGGATGTCGCCATGAACCGTTGGACTCTGGCCTGTCTGGCCGTCGCTTTGGCCGGCTCGACCGCCCTGCCCGCTGCACACGCACAGGTCGGGACCCGTGCCTACGCGCCTGAAAACCTTGCCCAGCTGACGGCCAATGACCGGATCCGGGTGATCAGCCAGGAATACGCGGATCAGTCGAACGGACGGCGCATTCCGGACGACCAACTGCGCTTTTATCTGGACCAGGTCAGCTCGGGCTGGGCGTTTTCGCGCATCAAGCAGGACATATCCACCTCACTGAGAGGCGCCGGCCAAGGCGGTTCCGGCGGGTGGAATGACGGTCGGCCGGGTGGCAGTCACGGTGGCAACGCAGGTAATAGCGGGACGATCCGCTGCGAAAGCCAGAACAACCGCGAGCGCGTCTGCAACGCCGGCTGGCGCAATGCGCGACTGGTCCGCCAGATATCCGGCACGGCCTGCGTGGAAGGGCGCACCTGGGGCGTGCGGGATGGCGCGGTATGGGTGAACGGCGGCTGCCGCGCCGAGTTCGCGGAAGCGCGCGGGCAAGGCAACGGCGGCAACTGGGGCGGTGGCTGGAACAGTGGCAACGCCAACTACAGTGTCACCTGCAGCAGCAATGACAAGCGCCGCAGCACCTGCGCGTGGGAAGCCCGCCGCGGCCAGCCGATACTGCTGCAGCAACTGTCTGGCAGCGCCTGTCGCGAGGGCCAGAGCTGGGGCTACAGCAATGGCAGCCTGTGGGTCAGCAACGGCTGCCGCGCACGCTTCGGCGTGCGCTGAGGCGCCGGCAACGGAGGCTTCACGGGCGTCCGGGATCGGTAGCGCCGACCCATGGTCGGCGAGCGCAGCGGCACAGGCGGTCACGCATTCCGCCGAGCATGGCTCGGCGCTACCAGGGCGTGCGGGATCGGTCGCGCCGACCCATGGTCGGCGAGCGCAGCGGCAAGGGGCTGAGGCTGGTAGCGCCGACCCACGGTCGGCGAGCGAAGCGGCACAGGCGCTCACGCATTCCGCCGAGCATGGCTCGGCGCTGCCACGGCGTGCGGGTTCAGGGCGCGGCTGAGCGGTCCGCACCCCACGGGGCCGGCGGCAGCGCCACCGGGCGGGTCAGGTCGAACACTACCCGGAAGCGCCGCCCGTCAGGGCGCGTGAGCTCGTAAACGAACTCCTCGTCCGGCTTGATCTCCATTGCCCACGTGTTGTGCGTGGACGCCAGCATGTCCGCCTTGCGGAACATCGCCACCGAATCGGTATCGGCCGGAAACTGCTGCCGCTCTGCCGTACCCGGTGGCTTGCTGTCGCCCCCATACAGGGTGATCGCATCGGGACTGCCGTCTTCGTGCCGGTGGTCGTGCTTCAGCCGCAGCCCGTGCTCGGTGCGGCTGAGCACCCACGTCCGCGAATGGTCGTCACCCACGTGAAACGGAATGCGCACTTCGCGGGAAGTGTCCTCGCAGCCGCGTACGTGCATCACCAAGCGCTTGCCGGCGAACGGGTCGGGGCCGGTGGCGACCGGATTATCCTCGACGATCTCGCCGGCGTAGGCCTTGCCGCAGTGCGCGGCCACGCTGGCCAGGAAAGCATCCGCGGGCGCCGTCGCCACCTCGTTGGACACCACGTCGCGGGATTTTCCATCGCAGCCCGCCAGGGCCAGCAGCCCCATCATGGGTATGAGTCGAAGCATGTTCATCGCTCCACCCTACCCAGCCACGCCACTCCGCGCAAACCTGCCGTGATCAGTCGCCGCTGCTCGTCGGCGCCGCGGCAGGCTTCTCGACGAGGTTCTTTTTGTTCTTGCCGAAGTCGGTCTCATACCAGCCGCCACCGGCCAGGCGGAACGACGGCGCGGTGATCTGCCGCTTCACCGTGGACTTGCCGCACTGGGGACAGTCGACGGGGTCGGCGTCGGCAATTTTCTGCAGACGGTCGAAGGCGTGGCCGCAGTCGGTGCAGGCGAAGGCGTAGATCGGCATGGCGTGGGCATCGCAGGGGTATCGAGCCGCGCATGGTAAGCCATTGCAACAGGGAGGTCAGGTCCGCTGTGTTAAGGTCGTTGACGTGTTTGCCCAACCTTCCCCACGAAGGTCGCACCCATGTTGCGGCTGACTTCCCTGCTGCTTGGCGTGGCTTTGCTGCTTACCGGCGGCGGCCTGCTCGGCACCCTGCTGGCCGTGCGCGGCGGGCAGGAAGGCTTCAGCGCCAACGCGCTGGGCTGGGTGATGTCCGGCTATTTCGCCGGCTTTTTCGTCGGCACGTTCACCGCCCCGCCGCTGATCCGCCGGATGGGCCACAGTCGCGCTTTCGCCTTCCATGCCGCGCTGGCGACGATGGCCGTCCTGCTGCATCCCTTGTGGCTCGACCCATGGGGCTGGGGCCTGCTCCGCGTGGTCACCGGCATCGCGCTGGTCGGCCTGTACACGGTGATCGAAAGCTGGCTCAACGCTGAGCCGGATCCGCAACGACGCAGCCGCGTCTTTTCGCTGTACATGATGATCAACCTGTCCGCGCTCGCCTTGGGCCAGGTTCTGCTGATGCTCGGCGATGCCGGTGCAGCGGCGATGTTCACGGTCACCGCCCTGCTCGTCTGCGCCGCGATGCTGCCGGTGACCGCTACCCGCCTGCAGCAGCCCGATGTGCCCAATGTGCCGCGCCTGAAGTTGGCCAACCTCTACACGCTGGCCCCCGTCGCCACCGTGGCTGCCGGCCTCTCCGGGCTTGCCATGGGGCCCTTCTGGGGCCTGCTGCCGGTGTACGCCGGCGAGATCGGCCTGAGCGGCGATGGCGTGCCGTTGTTCATGCTGACTGCCATCGCCGGCGGCGCCCTGCTGCAGTGGCCGCTCGGGCGCATCAGCGACGGGCATGACCGCCGCATCGGCCTGCTGGCTGTCAGCCTGGCGGCCGCTGGGTTGGGCGTGCTGGCGGCGATGCCGCTGATCCAGCAGCAGATCCACGTGATGTTCCTGCTGGTGTTCTGCTACGGCGGCCTGGTGTTCGCGCTGTATCCATTCGCTGTCGCCCATATGCTCGATTATCTGGCCAGCGAAGACCTGCTGTCCGGCTGCAGCAGCCTGCTGCTGGTCCATGGCGTGGGCGCGGCGATCGGGCCGGCCATCGCCGGCGCGCTGATGACACGCTTCGGGCCACCGGCCCTGCCGCTGTATTTCGCCGTGGTGCTGGCCTGTCTGGCCGCCTTCACCGCCACCCGCCTGTTGCGCCACGCGCGCCTGCGCACCCATCCGGCTCCCTTCCGCGCGATGGTGCGGACCACCCCGTCCGCGCTGGAGCTGATGCCGGAAACCGAAACTCCCCTCCACCCTGAAAAGGAAACACATTGACTGTCGAGTACCCTACCCTTGCAACCGAACCCGCTGTCCCCGCTACTGAAATCGCAGCACCGCCACAGCTGATCCTCGCCACCGACCTCGATGGCACCTTCCTTGCCGGCAGCGCCGCGCAACGGCACCGCCTCTACCGGTTGATCGACCAGCATCCCGGCATCTCCCTCATTTTCATCACCGGCCGCGGCCTGGAAGCGGTGATGCCGCTGTTGTCCGACCCCTCCATCCCGGTGCCCGATTACATCGTCTGCGACGTCGGCGCCACGGTGGTCGACGGCCACACGCTGCAGCCCGTGCAGCCGCTGCAGTCCATGATCGATGCGCACTGGCCCGGTGAGCACGTGGTCGCCGAGGCCATGCGGCCCTTCACTGCCCTGCAGCGCCAGGATGTGCCCCAGGAGCGCCGGTGTTCGTATTTCTGCGATCCGGAGACCCTGGCGCCACTGCGCGCGCAGATCGAACAGACCGCGCGCGGGCTCGGCTGCGACGTGCTGTACTCGGCTGACCGTTACCTGGACATCCTGCCGCCCGGCACCGACAAGGGCCGCACGCTGGCCGCACTGGCACGTACGCTGGACCTGGAGGTCGATAGCATCCTCGTGGCCGGCGACACGCTCAACGACCTGTCGATGTATGTCGCCGGCTTCCGCGGCGTCTGCGTCGGCCAGTCAGAGGCCGCTCTGCTGGAGGCGACCGACGGGCAGGAGCGCACCCTGCATGCCGAAGCACCCGGCTGTGGCGGTATCCTCGAAGCCATCACACACTTCGGTTTGCTCGACGCCCGTGATCCGCACCTGGCCGCACCGGCGCCGGTGTCCCACGAAGGCGCCAAGCTGCTGATGGTCTATCACCGCATGCCCTTCGATGAGAGCTTCGAAGACGGCAAGCTGGTGCAACGGCCGCCGCGCTCGCCCAATGGCATCATTCCGTCGCTGCTGAGTTTTTTCAAAGGCGGGCAACAGGGCAGCTGGATTGCCTGGGGCATCGACGATCCCAAGCATCGGCCGTTCCAGCGACATGTGACCGTAGACGAAGCGCAGTACCCCACCTTGCGCGCGACACGGGTGCCGCTCAGCCGCCAGGAAGTGGACATCTTCTACAAGCGCTTTTCCAAGGAAGCCTTCTGGCCGATGCTGCACGTGTTCTGGGAACGCGCGCGCTTCCGCGAGGATGACTGGCAGGTCTTCCTGAAGGTCAACCGCAAGTTCGCCGAAGCCACCGCCGCCGAAGCCGCACACGGGGCGACGGTGTGGATCCACGACTACAACCTGTGGATGGTGCCGGCGTACCTGCGCGAGCTGCGCCCGGACGTCAAGATCGCCTTCTTCCATCACACCTATTTCCCGTCCGCGGATGTGTTCAACGTGGTGCCGTGGCGTCGCGAGATCATCGGCAGCCTGCTGGCGTGTGACTACGTGGGCTTCCACATCCCGCGCCAGGTGGAGAATTTCGTCGACGTGGTGCGGGGGGCGGCTCCGGTGGAGCGGCTGGCGTGGGAGAACTGCGCACCCCGCTTCCTCACCTACGGCTGCGCGGTGGGCCTGGACACCATGACCACGCGCCTGCGCGTGGGCGACCGGGAGGTGGCACTGGGCGCACATCCGGTCGGCACCGATCTGGGCCGTATCCACGACACGCTGGCGCGTAGCGATGTGCGCAATGACATCTTCAAGCTGCGCCGCGAAATCGGGGCGCGCAAGCTGGTGCTGTCGGTGGAGCGGCTGGACTACACCAAGGGCACGCTCGCCAAGCTGGAAGCCTTCGAACGTGTGCTGGAGCAGCATCCCGAACAGCAGGGCAAGGTCACGCTGCTGATGGTCTGTGTGCCCGCGGCACGCGAAATGACCATCTACCGCACCCTGCAGAACCAGATCGAGCAGGCCGTAGGTCGCATCAACGGACGCTTCGCGCGGCTGGACTGGACCCCGGTGCGCTTCTTCGCCCAGGCCCTGCCGTTCGAGGAGGTCGTTGCACATTACGCCGCCGCACAGGTGATGTGGATCACCCCGCTACGTGATGGCTTGAACCTGGTGGCGAAAGAGTTCGTTGCCACGCAAGGCATCGAAGGCAGCAACGGCGTGCTGGTGCTGAGCGAGTTCGCGGGAGCAGCAGCCGAGCTGAAGGGCGCCGTGTTGACCAACCCGCATGATCCGGCCGATCTTGCCGCCGGCTTGATGCAGGCCCTGTCCATGCCGGACGAAGAAGCCGGCGGTCGCCTGCGCCAGTTGTATGGCATCGTCGAACACTACGATGTGGACCGCTGGGGACGCGATTTCCTCGACGCGGTGGACAGAGCGGGCGCCTGAGCAGGCGCAATGCCGAATCGGAGGCACCGCGCATTGCGCGGTGCACTGACGTAGCGCCGAGCCATGCTCGGCGAGCGCACCGCGCGGCATGCATTAGCCCGGCGCTTACAGGGCGTCAGGCGATCATTCGATCCGCCAGCACGCCTACCTGCTTGAGCACCACGTCGCGCATCGTGCCGTCGACCGTCGCCCCCTGCAGGTAGCTGGTCAGGATCCACGGCGTGCCGCCGGCCAGCGGCCACAGCACGGCGATGTCATTGCTTATGCTTTTGCCATCCCCGCCGGTACGGTCGCCGATACGCCAGCGTTGACCCAGGCCTGCGCGCAGGCGGGCATCGCCGGTCGCGTTATCGATCAACCAATCGGTCAACTGCAGCCGCGATGCGTCGTTCAGCACGTTGCCCAGCACGATGCGGCGCAGGCTGCCGGCCGTTGCCACCGGACTGGTCGTATCGCGCGGGTCACCGGGCTCGAAGCGGTTCATTTCCGGCTCGTAGCGGTCATTGCGCGTCACGTCGTCGCCGTTGGCCCGCAGGAAAGCGGTGATGCCCGCCGGCCCGCCGAGCAGCCGCAACAGCAGATTGGCCGCCGGATTATCGCTGGTCATCATCGTTGCCCGGCACAGATCACGCACGGTGAGATCCTTGCCCACATGGCGGGACGTGATGGGCGCATGCTCGATCAGGTCAACCGCCCGCATCGGGATGCGCCGGTCCAGCAGACCGGGACTGCGCTCCGACTGATGCAGCGCGGCGGCACCCAGCAGCCATTTGAAGGTGCTGCACATCGGGAACAGCTCCTTCTGTCGATGCCCGGCGATCACCTTGCCCTGGGCGTCCATCAGGGCCACACCGAGACGCCCGCCACTGATGCGCTCGAGCGCGTCGAAATCCTTAGCCTCTGCAATGGCGACTGCGGCGGAAACGGCCGCGGGCGTCCCCGTCGCCGCTGTACGTGCCAACAGGGGAGCAGCAGCCAGCGAGGCGAGTGCAGCGCCCCCTGCCTTCAGGAAACGGCGTCGGTCGGTCATGGGAAATCTCCAGTGCGATGAAACGTGAGTATCGAAGGGAACATGCAGCGCAACCAGCTGATAGTTTCAGCAGGAGCCGTGAGCCAGATGAATGCCTTCTGCCATAACCCACCCTGAAAATCGGTGCATTGAATCTAGAATGAGTGGATTCCATAACCCTTGCTCACGGCTCTCCTATGCTGCGTTCCCAGCTTCCGCTTGCCGCGCTGCGTGCGTTCGAAGCCGCCGCACGCCACCAGAATCTCACCCGTGCCGCGTTGGAGCTGTGTGTCAGTCAAGCCGCACTGAGCCACCAGATCCGGCAGCTCGAAGGCCGCTTGGGTACGCGACTTTTCCACCGCTTGCCACGCGGCGTTGCACTGACCGACGAAGGGGCCGCGTTGTATCCCGTGCTGAACGAGGCCTTCGACCGCATCGGGGCGGCCGTGGCGCGATTCGGTGGCGCCAGCGGCAGGCGGGATGTGCTCACCATCGGGGTAGTGGGCACATTCGCGTGCGGTTGGCTGTTGCCACGCCTGTCCTCGTTCGAGAGCGCTCATCCGCACATCGAGCTGCGCGTGCAGACCCATAACAACCGCATCGATCTGGCCGGGGAAGGTCTCGATCTGGCCATCCGCTTCGGTGACGGAGACTGGCAGGGGCAAGAGTGCACACAGGTGCTCGACGCGCCATTCGCGCCACTCTGCGCACCCGCGGTGGCGCGTCGGCTGCACAGCCCGCGTGATCTCGCCCAACTCGCCTTGCTGCGCTCGTACCGCAGCGATGAGTGGCCCTGCTGGCTGCAGGCTGCCGGCGTGCAAGGTGTGGAAGCGCGCGGCCCGGTCTTTGATTCCTCGTTGACCTTGGCGGCAGCAGCGGCAGGAGGTACTGGCGTGGCCCTGCTGCCGTTATGCATGTTCGAGCAGGAACTGGCCGAGGGTCGGCTGGTGCAACCGTTCCCGCAGACCGTCGCGCTGGGCAGTTACTGGCTGGCGCGCCTGCGCTCGCGGCCAGAGCGCGAGCCCGCCGCGCGCTTCCGGGAATGGCTGCAGAGCGCGTGATGCGGGGTGAGTTGAGGTGGGGGGACGTCGGGGTCCTGGTAGAGCCGACTTCAGTCGGCTGCTCCTTCCTGCCGACGGACATCGGTTTTACAGAGCAGCCGACTGAAGTCGGCTCTACCCCCGGCTCCACCGTCAGCGTCGGCGTCGGCGGCGTGCGCGGCCTCGGGGGCGTGCGCGGCGTCGGGGGGCGCCGGACTCTTGGTAGAGCCGACTTCAGTCGGCTGCTCTTTCCAGCCGACGGACATCGGTTTTTACGGAGCAGCCGACTGAAGTCGGCTCTACCCTCGGCTCTACCGTCAGCGTCAGCGCCGACGTCAGCGTCAGCGCCACCATCGGCGCCGCCGCGGCTCAGCCGTCCAGTAGCGCCATCCAGGCCGCTTCGGCCTTTTCCAGTTGGGCGGCGGCGGTTTCGCGGTCGCGTCCCAGCACCGCCATCCGCGTCGGATCGGCGTAGCTGGCCGGGTCGGCCAACTGGCGGTCCAGCTCGGCCAAACTGGCTTCAAGCTCAGCCACCTTGGCCTCTGCAGCGGCCAGCTTGTGCGGGTTCGGTGCCTTCTTCTGCACGACCTGGGCGACCGGCTCGCTCTTGACCGCAGCGGCGGCGGGCTCGGGCAGCTTGCCCTTGGTGCCCTGCGCCTGCGGGCGCGTGCGCAGCCACGATGCATATTCATCCAGATCGCCATCGAACGGCTCGACCACGCCGTCGGCCACGCGCCAGAACGTATCGCAGACCAGACCGATCAGATGGCGGTCATGCGACACCATCACGATCGCGCCTTCAAAGTCACTCAGCGCCTCGGCCAACGCTTCGCGCATTTCCAGGTCAAGGTGGTTGGTCGGCTCATCGAGCAGCAGCACGTTCGGCTGCTGGTAGGCGATCAGTGCCAGGGCCAGGCGCGCGCGCTCGCCACCGGAGAATCCATCCACCGGCTCGAAGGCACGGTCGCCGGCGAAATTCCATTTGCCGAGGAAATCCCGGAACGACTGGTTCGGCGCATCCGGCGCGATGTCGCGGAAGTGCTCCATCGGCGACTGCCCTTCATGCAGCGATTCCACCGTGTGCTGGGCGAAGTAGCCGATACGCAGGTCCGGATGGGCCGCGCGGTCACCCGCGATGGGGTTCAGTTCGCCCACCAGGGTTTTCACCAGGGTGGTCTTGCCGGCGCCGTTCGGGCCCAGCAGGCCGATGCGCTGGCCCGCCTCCAGGCCGAAGCCGACATCGTGCAGGATCACCGAATCGGCGCCGTAGCCGGCCTCGACATGGTTCAGCCGGATCAGCGAGAACGGCAGCTTCGCGGGCGGGGCGAACTCGATGCGGAACTCCCGCTCGGCGCGCACGGCTTCGGTGCCGGCCATCTTCGCCAGTCGCTTCATGCGGCTCTGTGCCTGCGCGGCCTTCGACGCGGTCGCCTTGAAGCGGTCGATGAAGCTCTGCAGGTGGGCGCGCTCGTTCTGTTCTTTCTCGTGCGCGATCTGCTGCTGGCGCAGCTGCTCGGAACGCTGCCGCTCGAAATCGGTGTAGCCGCCCGGGTACAGCTTGGCGCCCCCGTTATGCAGGTGCAGGGTGTGGGTGGCGACGTTGTCGAGGAACTCGCGGTCATGCGAGATCAGCAGCAGCGTGCCCGGATACTTCAACAGCCACTGCTCCAGCCAGTACACCGCGTCCAGATCCAGATGGTTGGTCGGCTCATCGAGCAGCAGCAGGTCACTGGGCATCATCAGCGCGCGCGCAAGGTTCAGGCGCACGCGCCAGCCACCGGAGAACGAGGACACCGCACGGTGATGCGTTTCAGCGGGAAAGCCCAGGCCGTGCAGCAGCTTGCCAGCGCGCGCTTCGGCGTCGTAAGCGCTGACTTCAGCCATCTTCGTGTGCGCCTCGGCCACCGCTTCCCAGTCTTCACGCGCGGTGGCGGCGGCTTCTTCGGCAAGTACCGCAGCAACCGCCACGTCGCCGCCCAGCACGAAGCTCAGCGCGGGGTCGGGCAACGACGGGGTTTCCTGCGCCACGCTGGCGATGCGCACCCGGCCAGGCAGCTCGACATCGCCTTTGTCAGCTTCCAGTTCGCCCTGCACGGCCGCGAACAGACTGGACTTGCCAGCACCGTTGCGGCCCACCACGCCCACCCGGTAACCGGCATGCAGGGTCAGGTCGACGTTGGACAACAGCAGCCGCTCGCCGCGGCGCAAGGCGAAATTACGGAGGGAGATCATTGGGGGAGGTCCATATAACGGAATGGAATGTGCTGGTGAGCACCTTTCCTGCGACGCAATTCTAACGTTAACGAATACTTGACGTATCCCGGGGGCACGCCAAGGGCGCCTCTCTCTCTCCCACGGAGGGTGCCCCACGGCTCCCGGGCCCCTCTCCCCCACTCCTGCCAGAACCGCTAAACCGTTGCATTTGCAATAGTTTTTGACGTTACCGTCATTTGACAGGGGATTAAATTGTCGTTAATTGCTTGATTGCGCGCCGCAACACGCCGTCCCGCTCCCCGAGATGTCGCCCGGTGCCGCCGCCCCCAACCGGAGCCACGTCCAGATGACCCGCAAGACCCGCCCGCTCGCCGCCGCCATCGCCGTGGTGCTCGCCGCCTCCAGCTTCGCCGCCGCCGCACAGACCGCCAACACCCTCGACACGGTGATCGTCACCGGCACCCGCGTGGCCGACCGTACCGTCGCCGAATCGCAGTCGCCGATCGACATCATCACCCCCGAGGCCCTGCAGTCCACCGGTACCTCCGAGCTGGCCACCGCGCTGTCGCGCGCCCTGCCGTCGCTGAACTTCCCCCGCCCGGCGCTCACCGACGGCACCAGCGGCATCCGTCCCGCCCAGCTGCGCGGCCTCTCGCCGGATCAGGTGCTGGTGCTGGTGGACGGCAAGCGCCGGCACACCTCGGCAATGATCAACGTCAACGGCAGCATCGGCCGCGGCTCGTCGGCGGTGGACATCAATGCCATCCCGATCGGTGCCATCGAGCGGGTGGAAGTGCTGCGTGACGGTGCGTCGGCCCAGTACGGGTCGGATGCCATCGCCGGTGTGATCAACATCGTGCTCAAGGGCAGTGGCACGGGTGGCAGCCTGGCCATCGACCACGGCCAGTACGCGGCGGGCGATGGCAACAAGGACCAGCTGTCCGGCGATGCCGGCTTCACCTTCGGCGACGGTCGCGGTCAGGTGCACGTGGCCGGCCAGTACAGCCAGCAGGACGAAAGCAACCGCGCCGGGCCATACCAGGGCACCACCCCGAACACCGGCAACTTCCCCGACATCGGTGAGAAGACCTTCGTGGTCGGCGATCCGCAGGTCGATGCCTCGGCGGTGTCGGCCAACGCCAGCTTCGCGTTCAGTGACAACGTCACCGGCTACGCCAACGCGATGCTCAGCAACCGCGACATCACCTCGTTCGCGTTCTACCGCTCGCCCAACCACCTGGCACAGACCGCCCTGCTGGCCCAGGTCTACCCGGACGGCTATGTGCCGCAGATCAACCAGTACTCCAAGGACCGTTCGGTCGTTGCCGGCGTGAAGGGCAGCACGGAAAGTGGCTGGACCTGGGACCTGAGCGCCAACCATGGCGAGAACACGCTCGATTTCCACACCCGCAACAGCATCAACTACAGCCTCGGTGCGACCAGCCCGAGTTCCTTCTACGACGGCACGCTGAAGTACACGCAGGACATCTTCAACGCGGACTTCACCAAGTCGCTGGACTGGGGCCTGGCGTATCCGGTCACCCTGTCGTTCGGTGGTGAGTACCGTCGCGAAACCTGGGAACAGCGCCAGGGCGAGCTGAACTCGTACACCGGCAGCGGTGCGCAGGGCTTCGGCGGCTTCACGCCGATCAACGCCGTGGACGAAGACCGCCACAACTACGCGGTCTATGCGGGACTGGAAGCGGACCTGACCGACAAGTTCTCCGCCGGCGTCACCGGCCGCTACGAGGACTACTCGGACTTCGGCGACAAGTTCTCCGGCAAGCTGTCGGCGCGCTACGCGTTCACCGACAAGGTGGCCCTGCGTGCTACCGCGTCCAGTGGCTTCCGCGCCCCGTCGCTGGCCCAGCAGAGCTATCAGGCCGTGACCAGCACCATCGTCAACGGCAACTTCGTCGAGCGTGGCACCTTCCCCGCGGGCAGCGCCGCCGCGCAGGCACTGGGTTCGGCACCGCTGAAGGCCGAGACCTCCACCTCCTACAGCGTCGGCCTGGTGCTGCAGCCGGTGGATCGCCTGTACCTGACCGTGGATGCGTACCAGATCGAGATCGATGACCGTATCGCGTTGTCGTCCAACATCACCACCACCGGCAACACGGCGGTCGCCGATCTGCTGACCGGCCTTGGCCTGCCGCAGGTGACGGCGTTCTCGTACTTCACCAATGGCCTGGATACCCGCACGCGCGGTGTCGATGCGGTGGCCAGTTACACCGTGCCGTTCACCGCCAGCAGCCTGGAACTGACCGCGGCCTACAGCTACAACGACACGGAAGTGCAGAAGTTCGACGCCTCACCGGCCACCTTCCAGGCACTGGGTATCACCCAGGCGCTGATCGGCCGCGATGAAATCGGCCGTATCGAAGACAGCTTCCCGCGTGACAAATCGATCGTCAGTGGCACGTGGCGTTCGGATCACTGGGAGCTGGGCCTGGCCGCCACGCGCTACGGCAGCTTCACCGTGCGCAACTCCGCCACCGCCACCCGCGACCAGACCTACGACGCGAAATGGGTGCTGGATGCATCGGCCAGCTACAAGCCCAGCGACAACTGGACCCTGACCCTGGGTGCCGACAACCTGCTGGACGAATACCCCGACCGCACCGTCGACCTGCAGAACTCCACCTGGGGCATGCTGCCGTACAGCAACTATTCGCCGTTCGGCTTCAATGGCGCGTACGTGTACGGGCGCATCCGTTACACCTGGTAACAGGCAGCATGCCGTCGCTCGGCATCACCAGCGTCAACTTCAGCAAACGCCGGGCACTGCCCGGCGTTTGCTGTATCGGCCCCCATCGGTGAAAATCGGGACATCCCCCGATTTGCCTGCGAGACCTGATGCACCATGACACCGACCTGATCAACATCGTCGCCGTTGGCCTCGGGCTCGCCTTCATCTTCGGCGCGCTGGCCAACAAGCTGCGTTTGTCTCCACTGGTCGGGTATCTGGTTGCTGGCATCTGCGTTGGGCCCTTCACTCCCGGCTTTGTCGCCGACCAGGCACTGGCCAACCAGTTGGCCGAACTGGGCGTGATGCTGCTGATGTTCGGCGTCGGCCTGCACTTCTCGCTGAAGGACCTGATGGCCGTCAAAGCCATCGCCATTCCCGGTGCGATCGGCCAGATCCTGGTGGCCACCCTGCTCGGCTGGGGTGTGGCCAGCTTGATGGGGTGGCCCGCCATCCATGGCATCGTGTTCGGCTTCTCGCTGGCCACCGCCAGTACCGTGGTGCTGCTGCGGGCGATGGAAGAGCGCCGTCTGCTGGAAAGCCTGCGCGGCAAGATCGCAGTGGGTTGGCTGATCGTCGAGGATCTGGCCTGCGTGCTGGCCTTGGTGATGATGCCGGTGCTGGCCGGCGTGTTCGGTCCGGATGCCGCGAAGGAAAACCACAGCATCGGCAGCGTGCTGGCCGACATCGGCTGGACCTTCGTGCAGCTGGGGCTGTTCGTAGCGGTGATGCTGGTCGTCGGTCGGCGGGTCATTCCGTGGATCCTTGAGCGTACCGCCGGCACCGGCTCGCGCGAGCTGTTCACCTTGGCCGTGCTGGCCATCGCGCTCGGTGTGGCATTTGGTTCGGCCATGCTGTTCGGCGTGTCCTTCGCGCTCGGCGCGTTCTTCGCCGGCATGCTGTTGAACGAGTCCGAGCTCAGCCACAAGGCCGCTACCGATTCACTGCCATTACGCGATGCGTTCGCCGTGCTGTTCTTCGTCTCGGTGGGCATGCTGTTCAACCCGATGATCATCGTCGAGCACCCGTGGCAGGTGCTGGCGACGGTGCTGATCATCATGTTCGGCAAGTCGGCCGCCGCATTCTTCATCGTGCGTGCGTTCGGCCATCCGACCAGTACCGCACTGACCATCTCGGCCAGTCTGGCGCAGATCGGCGAGTTCGCCTTCATCATCGCCGGCCTGGGCGTTGCACTGCAGATCCTGCCGGAGACCGGGCAATCACTGGTGCTGGCCGGTGCGTTGGTGTCGATCATGCTGAACCCGCTGGTATTCGGTCTGCTGGACCGCTGGCAGGCCCGCCAGCTGGCCCTGCAACCGGCCATCGCCGAGGCAGAAGAGGCGGCCGGCCCCTCACGCGACCTGCATGACCACGCCATCGTGATCGGTTACGGCCGGGTGGGCAGCGAGCTGGCCGCAGTACTGCGCGACAAGGGCGTGCCGGTGTTGGTGATCGATGACAACAAGGAGCACGTGGAAAGCGCACATGCCGCCGGCATCGCCGCAATCCGGGGCAGCGCTGCAGCCGACAAGGTGCTGGCCGAAGCCCATCCGGACCGCGCCAAGATCGCGGTGCTGGCCATTCCGCAGCCCTTGGAAGCCGGCGAGGCATTGGCCAAGCTGCGCGCGATCAACCCCGGCCTGACCCTGCTGGCCCGCGCCCACAGCGATGCGGAAGTACGCCACCTGCTGGAACACGGTGCCGACGGCACGGTGATGGCCGAGCGCGAACTGGCGTACTCGCTGGCCGAGATGATCATGTCCACGCCGCCCTATCGCACGATGGGCCAGCCACACCCCATCCCGGTGGTGTGAGCCACCGCGGCGGCCTGCCGTGGGGCCGGTAAAGCCGACTTCAGTCGGCTGGCTTGAAGGTAGAGCCGACTTTAGTCGGCTGGGGGATGGAAGCCGACTGAAGTCGGCTCTACCGTGCCGGTGTGGTGCAAACCGACTGAAGTCGGCGCAACCGCGTTACTGCAGCGGGATGCAGATGTCCGCACGCAGGATCGCTTCGGGCACTTCTTCCGGGTCGTCCAGGTACTGGTAGTACAACGGCGCATCGCGCAGCGTACGTCCGCTGTCGGGCAGCCAGTGGCGCAGCAGCACGTCAGTGGCCGTTTCCAGTCCTGCGTAACTGCCCACGTGCCGCAGCACGGCGTGGTCACCACCGCCGAGTGTCATCACCCGCAACGGTGCAGGCACCTGCCCCTGCAGCGGACCGAAGCCCATCGCGCAGTCGAACAGGCACGCATCCGGCGGCACATCACGGTGGTCGTTCAGCGCGATGCCCGCCAGCTGCTGCAACTGGTCGGCAAGCCCTTCCCCGGCAGCCCACGCATGGATCCGGCCGAAGGCCTGGTCCAGATCGTCGAACGCACCGCGCGTGCGCAGCACCACGACATCGAACGGATCCAGCGCCGTCACCCGTACCTGCAACGGAACCCGGTCATCGACCGCGTCGCCGGCTGGCAGCGATAGCCGCTGCTGCCAATCGAAACGCAGCACCGCATCGTCGCGGAGTGCGCTGGGGGTCGCCTGCAGCGCCTGGCGGCAGGCACGTGCCAGGGCCTGCGGGCTTTCGTAGCCCACGCTCAGGGCGACATCCGTGATGCGGCTTTCCGCCAGCGCGAGCAACTGAAGTGCCTGCAGCAGCCGCAGGCGCGCCACGGTGCGCCCCGGCGTTTCCCCGGTCAACGCGCGGTACAGGCGGTGGAAGTGGAACGGCGATTGATGAGCGATCGACGCCAGCGTTTCCAGCTCCGGCAAGGGCGTGCCTGCGCGCAGGCAGGCTTGGAGATGTTCGATCACGCGGTCGATTCCGTGGCGCTGGCGCAGCTGGGCGAGGTGGCTCATGTCGGGTTCCCGTTGGAAGACTGCGTGCAGGATGCAGGGGATACGGCCCAGGCGCGTGTCCGATCTTGCGCAATGGCAGCATGACCGAGCCTGACAAAAAATGCGCATCTGCATCATCGGGTCGCATTCGCCCCTATCTGCACCGGCGTGGCGCACGCCAACCTGCAGCCTTGTCCAGAAAAGGGTCAGACACGATGCCTATCGACCAAGTCAGTGCGGCACGGCGCACACAGGGCGCGTTCCAGAACCACCACCACGGCGGCGCGCCCGCCTCGCACGCATCCCGCAAGCACGCCGCATGGGGCCAGCATGGCCCTGCCCTGCGCGTGGGCAACCATCCGGCGCAGCTGCTCACCGCCGCCTTGCTGCTCACCGCCCTGGTGCCCGCGGCGCAGGCCACACCGACATACACCACGGTACCGGGTACTGCCGCGCCGGCAGGGTGCGGCGGCATCAGGTCCATCGGCAATGCCGCGCTGGGCGCGTGCGCGCTGGCGCCGCGCACCTGCGCGGCTGCCACGATGCTGGGCACGCTCGGCCTGTTCGGCGGGCTGGTTTACCTCAATGCACAGGGCGGCTTCCAACCTTCCCGTGAAACATGGGACTCCGGGCGGCCGCCGCGGCCCGTGCCTCCGCACTTGCCCTCGCCCAGCGTCCCGATCCGCGACCAAGTGCAGCAGACGGTACAACAGGCCAGCGTGGTGTCGGCCGATGGCACCTCCTCGCCGATGGAAGCGGCGCTGCTGCAGGTCGCGCGCGATTGCGGGGGTGACCGTGCCTGCCGTGCCGAGGCCATCAACGCGCTGCTGCACTCTTTGCCACCGGCCACGCTGTCCCAGCTGCAGCAGATGGTGGCGCGCACGGTGGCACCGTCGACGCCGCCGGTGCAGGACGGCTGGCCCCTTGCAGGCGCGGAAGCGGCCGCCTGGCCGGCCGACGCCCTGCTGCTTGAGCTGGCCGACGTGCTTGCCGATCTGTACACGCCCAGCGTGGCCGCTTTCCAGGACGACATGGAAGCCATCGTGGCCAGCACCACCAGCGTACCCAGTGGACGACAGGGCACCGGGGACGAAATCCAGCAGCGCTGGAAACAAGCCAATGAGCGGCGGCTGGAGGCCATCGCCCGTCTGCTGGAGCGCGACGCCGGACCGGTGACGCGCGTGCCGTACGTTCTGCATGGACTGCAGCATCTG
This sequence comes from Stenotrophomonas sp. WHRI 8082, assembly GCF_040223995.2. NCBI lineage: Bacteria > Pseudomonadati > Pseudomonadota > Gammaproteobacteria > Lysobacterales > Lysobacteraceae > Stenotrophomonas > Stenotrophomonas sp. WHRI 8082. Next base: position 958,188 of record NZ_CP167826.1, read on the forward strand.
GGCATCGCCGATGGCAGCGAAGCCTTCAATCTGCAGGTGACGTTGCCGACAGCCGCTGCGGCCCCTCCTGCGAAGCGGCTGCTGCTGGTTGCCCATGGCGATATGATCGGACGCTCACGGGGCTCGGAAGGGGCCTACGACAATGCGTCCGGCGTCGCGACGCTGCTGCACATCGCCCGCCAGGTGAAAGAGGACCCGTCCCTCGCCGGCACCCAGGTCGAATTGCTGGTCACCTCCAACGAAGAACTCGGCTTCCTGGGTGCACGGGCGTACGTGGACGACTGCCTGCAGCGGGACGACTGCCCGACTTTCGTCATCAACGTGGACATGACCGGTCGCGGCGGACACGGCTATGCGCTGACCGGCACCGATGGGCTGGCTGACTCGCCGCATCTGGGCAAACCCACGATGTACCTGCGTGCGCCGGCGGTCAGTCCGGTGGAGCAGCAGGCGCGTGAGCAGCTCGAACAGCGCCTGGCCACGCAGGGCTTCGTACCTGCGTCCCCCGATCACAGCCCGTGGATCACCTCGGACAACATCGCATTCCAGAACGCCTCCATCCCCTGCGTTGCCGTTACCCAGGTGAGCGCCGCAGATGCCGCGCTGTGGAGACAATTGGAGGACGCTCGCAAGACATGGCAGGCGCGTGATGCCGAAGTGGATTGGCGTGCCTGGCAGGCGCAGAACAGCGGCACGGCCCCGCTGCCCGCAGAGGAGGCGCGCATTCTGAAGACACGCTACCAGGCAGCGGCCAGCGCTTATCACCAGTACAAAGCGCTGCGCGATGCGCACCCCAATGCACCGCCCACGATGATCCACAGCGAACGCGATCGCCTGCACCGCGTCAATCCTGCGATGTCGGTGGAATTCGCCAACGCGCTGCTGGATGGCGTGCGCCACCTTGAATGGAACGCCGATACCGCTGGCGTGATCCCCACGACACTGAACAGCTGAGGCCCCGATGCCCATCAACGCCACGCAGGCCCGCCAGCAGCAGGGCGCCTACCAGCGCAAACATCGCGGTTTGGCTGCGCCGTCCCACACTGCAACGTGCCAACAGCGCTATGGTCGACAACCGCCGGGATTCAATCTGCAGGGGGCGAGCAACCAGTTGGCGCTTGTGCTGCTGTTGAGCACCGCGCTTCCCGCAGTCGCCCACCGTCCTGCACCGGCCACGCCGGCGGCGCATCCGCCACCTCGCCCCGCGTCCGGGTGGCCACCCGCCGCGCAGGCGATGGACACCGGCTTCGAGCTGCGTGACATGAGGGCGGCCGCGGCGCCGGCGGCCGCGCACGAACCGCTGCTGGGCAGTGCCCCGACGGCCGTCGTCAACCTCGCCACCGACGCGGCGCTGGCCACCTGCCTGCGCCATCCCCGGCAGTGCGCTCCGGCTGTAGTGACGGCTGCCGGCGTGACTGCCTTCTGGGCGGCAGCAGCCACGGCCGGCTATCTGCTCCACCGCGACCCGGTCACCACCGACGATGCGGCCGAAGCGCCGGCCCCGGTCACGCATCCGCCCCTCCCGCGTTATAGGCTCGATCCGCAGCGGCTGCTGCCGCCGATGCGCTTCAATGTCAGTGATCTGGAACCGGACATTTCCCCCTGCGTCTCGCTTGGTGCACACGTGAACCGGCGGTGGGAAGAGACGACCACGCTGCAACCCAGTAGAACCCAGTTGGGCACGCTCGATCACCTGCGCACCAATGCACTGCTGGTCTGCCAGCAGTTGGCCGAACAGATGGCCATCGAGCGGACGCCGGACAAGCCAGCCAAGGTGATCGGTGACCTGTGGGCAACAGGCATGGATGAGGTGGGTATCGAGGTGGCCGACCGCCGGCCTCTGCAACCTGCGCTGGAGGCCATCGAAGCGGTAAGGGACACAAACGCGCTCATCAAATATCTGTTCGATGCCTCCCGGCGTGACGCCAATCCATTGTTCACCTTTACCGTGCGTCCCGACTTCGAAGACCCGGCGACCAATATCGGGTATTTCGCGCAATCCGGTCTGGGCCTGCCCAGCAGCGAGTGGTACGACGACCCGCAAAAAGGCCCCCTCATCGATGCATACCGCGCGCACGTGGTGGAAACGCTTGTGCTTTCCGGTATGCCCCGCAGTGACGCCGACAGGCTGGCGCCGAAAATCCTACTGATCGAGCGTGAGCTGGCGGCGGCTTCGGTACCCTTCTCCAAACTGGCTACCGATATCTCCGTGTTCCACAACATCGTCACCCCCGAGCAGGCTCGACAGCAGACACCCAATCTTGATTGGCGGCGCTTCTTCCACGCCCAGGGTCTGCAGCCACCTGCCACGTTCTCACTGGGCATGCCGACCTTCTTCCAGAAGCTCGATACCCTGCTGAGGGACACTCCACTGGAGACTTGGAAGGCCTACCTGCGCTTCCATGCCACCGACGACGCAGCTCCGTGTCTGTCCGCCGCCTTCGTCGACACCCATGATGCGTTTCATGGCGGGGTGATCAAGGGCCGCAGATCCCGCGTGCCCCGCTTTGCGCGGATACTCGGCATGATCCAGCAAGCAGCAGGGGACGCGATGGGCCCGGCCTACGCGCAGGTTGCGTTTCCCGCTGATACTGCACGTTCATTGGAGACCATCACCCAGCAGCTGACCTCCGCGCTGAAAAACAGGATCGCCCAGTGTGACTGGATGGACGCCGAAACCCGCGAAAGGGCGATGCAGAAAGCGAACACGCAGCGCATCGAGGTCGGCTGTCCCAGCCAATGGCCGGTTTGGGGCGATGTCGGCACCGGGCGCACCTCGTTCCTGGAAAACATGCAGGCCGTGCGGGCACATGCCCAGCGTCGCAATGTGGCCCAGTTGGGCCAGCCCGCCGATCACCACCATTGGAAGCTGACGCCGCAGACAGTGAACGCCTACCAGGACGTCTCGCTGAACCTGATCGCGATCCCGGCCGCACTGCTGCAGCCTCCCTTCCATGACGCCAACGCCGACCCCGCCCTCAACTACGGAGGCATCGGCGCGATCATCGGCCACGAAATCGCCCACGGATTCGACACGGTTGGTACCTCCTTCGACGAGCGTGGCCACGAAGGCGATTGGCTTACGTCCTACAGCCGGCAGCAGTTCGACGCACGCGCAGACCAGCTTGCCCAGCAGTTCAACCGTTACGAGGGTGACGGACTTGCGGTGGACGGTAAGCTGACCCTTGATGAGAACCTGGCCGACCTGGGCGGGCTGTCCATCGCGTTGCAGGCAATGCGCCAGGCGACGGCGGGGACGCCGGATCCGATGATCGATGGCCAGACCCGCGAGCAGCGATTCTTCATCGCCTACGCGGTGGCACATCGAGCCATTTCGACTCCGCAGCGGGCTGAGCTGGATCGCGCCATCGTCGCTCACCCGCCTGAGCCTGTGCGCGCTGACGGTGCGCCGTCGAACTTGCCGGAGTTCACCGAAGCCTTCAACTGCACCGCCGGCATGGCCATGACACGGCCTGCCGACCAGCAGATTCGTTTCCTCTGACCGCAGCTGCAGCGGCCAGGCGAACCTGGCCGCTGCAGCGCTTGTTCACCGCACGCTGAAATGCAACCTGCCGTTCTCGGCTTCCACGCCAATCGTGTCGCCACTACTGAACTCACCTGACAGGATTTTCTGCGCCAGGGGGTTCTCCAGCTGCGACTGGATCGCGCGCTTCAACGGCCGCGCCCCGTAGACGGGATCGAAGCCCGCCGTACCCAGCGATTCAAATGCCGCGTCGCTGACCTGCAGCTTCAAGCCGCGCTCGGCCAGCCGCGATTCCAGGCCACGCATCTGGATCCGCGCGATCTGCTTGATCTGCTGCTTGTCCAACGGGTGGAACACCACGATGTCGTCGAGCCGGTTGATGAACTCCGGGCGGAAATGCGCCTGCACCACGCCCATCACCGCGGCCTTCATCTGGGTGTAGGCCTCCGGCGAATCATCGCCACTCATGTCCTGGATCTGATGCGAACCCAGGTTGGACGTCATCACGATGACTGTGTTGCGGAAGTCCACGGTGCGGCCCTGGCCATCGGTCAACCGGCCATCGTCGAGTACCTGCAGCAGGATGTTGAATACATCCGGATGCGCTTTTTCCACTTCATCCAGCAGGATGATCGAATACGGACGACGACGCACGGCTTCGGTCAGGTAGCCACCTTCCTCGTAACCGACGTAACCGGGAGGCGCACCGACCAGACGGGCGACGCTGTGTTTCTCCATGAACTCGCTCATGTCGATGCGGATCATCGCATCGGTACTGTCGAACAGGAACTCGGCAAGGGCCTTGCACAGCTCGGTCTTGCCCACGCCGGTGGGGCCCAGAAACAGGAACGAACCACTCGGTCGGTCAGGATCGGACAGACCCGCACGCGAGCGCCGCACCGCATCAGACACGACCTTGATGGCCTCCTCCTGCCCCACCACACGCCGGTGCAGTTCGTCTTCCATCCGCAGCAGTTTCTCGCGCTCGCCTTCCAGCATGCGGTTGACCGGGATACCGGTCCAGCGGGAAACCACCTCTGCGATTTCCTCGGCCGTAACGCGGTCCTGCACCAGCTTGAACTCGGTGTTCTCGGCCTCCTGCGCGGCAGCGAGCTGCTTCTCCAGCTGCGGCAACTGGCCGTACTGGATTTCGCTCATGCGACCAAAATCCTGCCGACGCTGCGCCGACTCCAGCTCCAGCCGCGCCTGCTCGATCTGCTCTTTGATCCGGGTTGCGCCCTGCAGCGCCGCCTTTTCCGACTTCCAGACTTCGTTGAGGTCCGAGAAATCACGCTCCAGCGCGTCGATGTCGCTCTCGAGGTCCGCCAAGCGCTGCCGGGACGCCTCGTCTTTTTCTTTCTTCAGCATCTCGCGCTGGATCTTCAGCTGGATCAACCGGCGCTCCAGTCGGTCCAGCTCTTCCGGCTTGGAATCGATCTCCATGCGGATGCGCGAGGCGGCCTCGTCCATCAGGTCGATGGCCTTGTCCGGCAGCTGCCGGTCACTGATGTAGCGGTGCGACAACGTGGCGGCCGCGACGATCGCCGGATCGGTTATCTCCACGCCATGGTGGACCGCGTACTTTTCCTTCAGACCGCGCAGGATGGCGATGGTGTCCTCCACCGACGGCTCACCCACCAGCACCTTCTGGAAACGACGCTCCAGCGCGGCGTCTTTCTCGATGTACTTGCGGTACTCATCCAGCGTGGTGGCACCGACGCAGTGCAGTTCGCCGCGCGCAAGCGCCGGCTTGAGCATGTTGCCGGCGTCCATCGCACCGTCGGCCTTGCCTGCGCCGACCATCGTGTGCAGCTCGTCGATGAACAGGATGACCTGCCCTTCGCTCTTGGCGAGATCATTGAGCACGCCTTTCAGGCGTTCTTCGAATTCACCGCGGAACTTCGCACCGGCGATCAGCGCGCCCATGTCCAGCGACAGCACCCGCTTGCCACGCAGGCCTTCGGGCACCTCATCGTTGATGATGCGCTGGGCCAAGCCCTCTACGATGGCGGTCTTGCCCACGCCGGGCTCGCCAATGAGCACCGGATTGTTCTTGGTGCGTCGCTGCAGCACCTGGATGGTGCGTCGGATCTCCTCGTCACGGCCGATCACCGGATCGAGCTTTCCGCTCTCAGCGCGCGCGGTCAGGTCGATGGTGTACTTCTCCAGCGCCTGGCGCTGTTCCTCTGCGCTTTCCGACTGCACCTTCTCGCCGCCGCGCAGCTTGTCGATGGCCGCCTGCAGGCGCGCCTTGTCGGCACCGGCAGCGCGCAGCGCCATGCCCAGGGTGCCGCCATCTTCCAGCGCCGCCAGCACGAACCATTCGCTCGCGATGAAGGCATCGCCCTGCTGCTGTGCCAGCTTGTCGGTGTGGTTGAGCAGCCGGTTGAGGTCGTTGCCGATGGACAGGTTACCGGCCTGCCCGGAAACCTTCGGCAATGCCGCCAGCGCCTCGTCCAGGCGCTCACGCAGCACGGTCACGTTGACACCCGCCTGGGACAGCAGGGGCCGGGTACTGCCACCGGCCTGGTCGAACAGGGCGCTGAACACGTGCACCGGTTCAACGATGGAATTATCGCGGCCTACGGCCAGCGACTGCGCGTCCGCCAGCGCTTGCTGGAAACGCGAGGTGAGCTTGTCCATCCGCATGTCAGATCCTCGATCATGAGAAGCCGGCCACGCCGGCACTACCCACCAGATGCGGCTGCTGCCGCCGGTTTCAAGGGCATCTGAGATCATCGGCCAGACGGAGGAAACAGGGTGTGCAGGCCATGCTCACCGTTCCCTGCCCTTCCGCGTCACATACTGGCGTCGCCTTCATGACACGGGACCGACATGCATTACGAGCTTTATTACTGGACCGGGATCCAGGGGCGTGGCGAGTTCGTCCGATTGGCGTTGGAGGATGCCGGCGCCGGTTACACCGACATGGCGCGCGAACACGGGGATGAGGTGATGGACGCATTCCTCGCCGGCAAGGCCGAGGGGGGCCGCCCGTTTGCCCCGCCCTTCCTCAAGGCCGGCCGGCAGGTGGTCGCACAGGTGGCCGCCATCCTGGATTTCCTCGGCCCCACGCTGGACCTGGTGCCGCATGCCGCATCGCGACGCACGCAGGCCGTGCAGCTTCAGCTGACCATTGCCGACCTGGTCGCCGAGGTACATGACACCCACCACCCCATCGCGGCGTCGGCGTACTACGAAGACCAGAAAGCCGAAGCGAAGGCGCGGGCAGCTTCGATGCGCGGAGAACGGATGCCCAAGTTCCTCGACTACTTCGAAAACGTGATCAAGGAGAACGGCGGACGGCACCCGCTGCGCGAGCACTCTTACGTCGACCTGTCGCTCTTCCAGCTGCTGAGCGGGCTGGACTACATGTTCCCGCAGCGGATGCGCACGCTGTGGCCTTCGTTGCCGCTGCTTGCAGCGCTGAAGGACCGCGTGGAAAAGCGGCCGGGCATTGCCGCGTACCTGAAATCCGAGCGGCGCGTGGCCTTCAACGCCAATGGCATCTTCCGCCATTACCCGGAGCTGGACGCGCCGGAATGAAACGGTAGAGATGGCCGCTGGCTGTCGGCGCCTGGCGTCGGCGCTTGCCGCTGCGCTCGCCGAGCACGGCTCGGCGCTACCGGTGGCGGAATGAGACGGTTACCGGGGGGCGGAATGAGACGGTTACCTATGCCGGAATGGCACGGTAGTGACGGCCGCTGGCCGTCAGCGACCGGCGGTCGTCATGGGCGGGGGACGGGCTGCTTCTGCAGCGACAGCAGGGCCAGCAGCACGGCCAGCGCAACGTAGGCCCCGGCGAACTGCCAGCTGATGATGCGCGCCAGGCCCTGCAGGTCCCACGGCAGGTAGATGCCACCGCGGGGATCCACCGAATGGATCAGCCCGAACAGGGTCAGCCCTGCAGCCACCAGCAGGAAGCCACAGGCCCGGCGCAGGTGCCCGTCGACCATCGCCGCCACCGTGGCGATCCACAGCATCGAGGTGATGATGAAGCCATTGCCCAGCGCGAAGATCACCGCCAGCTCGGGCAGCCCATGCCCATCCACCTTGGTCAGCATGGCCACCAACTGCTCCGGCGCGATCCAGCCCGGCGCCTTGATCGCCAACAGGTAGGCCGCCGATGGCAGGAAGCCCAGCACCATCGCACCGGCGTGCTGTTTCGGCGTGGCCTGGAAGGCCTGGGTGGTGATGTCGATGCCCACGTAGACGATGATCGGCGCCAGCACCGCCAGCGGCAGCCACTGCACCAGCCCCGATACGATGCCCAGCATGCCGCCGATTCCGATGAACAGCCCCGTCAGCAGTGTGTAACCGCTACGCGCGCCCATGTGCTTGTACGCCGGCTGGCCGATATACGGCGTGGTCTGTGCAACGCCGCCACAGACGCCCGCGACCAGCGTCGCGACGGCTTCCACCAGCAGGATGTCACGCGTGCGGTAGTCATCACCGGCAGCGCGCGCGCTCTCGGACACGTTGATGCCACCGACCACCATCAACAACCCGAACGGCAACAGCAGCGGCAGATAAGTCATCGCCGTCGGCATGCCGTCGAGGAAGCCCAGCGTCGGCAGCGGCAGCACGATCTGCGGCGCTGCCCACACCGGTATCTGGAAGCCGGGCGCACCCAGCCCCGCCATGCCCAGTCCGTAATACAGCACGGTACCGAAGACGAAGGCCAGCAGTACGCCAGGCCCGCGCACCGGCAGCTTGCCCTTGGCGATCAGCACATAAAGCAGCAGGCCCAAAGTGACGAAGCCGACCAAGGGCGAGCGCAGCGTTTCAAGCAGCGGCAACAGGCCCATCAGCACCAGCGCGATGCCCGCGATGGAGCCCAGCAACGCGGCCCGCGGCAATGCGCGGGTCACCGCTTCGCCGAAGAAAGAGAGCACCAGCTTGAGCAGGCCCATGATGACCAGCGAGGCCATGCCCAGTTGCCAGGTGGCAATCGCTGCAGCGTTCGGGTCCATGCCCTGCGCCTTGAAGGCCACGAAGGCCGGCCCCAGCACCAGCAGGGCCATGCCGATGCTGGTCGGCGCGTCGAGCCCGAGCGGCATCGCGGTGACATCGTCGCGCCCGGTGCGCGCTGCCAGCCGCCGCGCCATGACGGTGTACAGCACATTGCCGACCAGCACACCAAAGGCGGTGCCCGGGAACATGCGGGTGAACACCACCTCGGCCGGGAACTGGAACATCCCCACCAACGCCATGGCGATGAAACCGAGGATGGACAGATTGTCGACCACCAGGCCGAAGAAACCATTGAGATCGCCGGCGACGAACCAGCGCCGCGGAGCGGCAGGAGCAGGAACGGACATGTGGGGGCGGTGGGGGGTGTGGGGACCGCCGATGGTAGGCCTCGCGAAGCCCGGATGCCAATGATGGTTCGTGCTGAAACATCCCGACCCGGGCATCACCGCAGCCACGGGCCGCACCGTCCTGCACCCGGGCGCAGAGCCCTCCCCTCTCGGGAGGGCTGCGGCGCTGGCCGCTTCAGCGCTTCAGGAAGTTGTCCGCCAGCAGGTCCTTGACCTCGCCGATACGCCCGGCCAGCACCGCCTTGGCCATGTAGCGCGCGGTGCCCACCACCTGCCCGGCCTCGACCTGCGGCGGCATCACCAGCTCGGTGGGCGTGGTGTGTACATCGAGCAATGCCGGACCGGGGTGTGCCAGCAGGTCCTGCACGGCCAGCGCCAGCTCTTCGCTGCGGGTCACGGTGCGGCCATGGAATCCGATCACCTCGGCGAGCTTGCCGAAATCCGGATTCTTCAACTCGGTGTAGTAGTCCAACAGGCCCTCTACCTTCTGCTCCAGCTCTACGAAGTTGAGCGAGCCGTTGTTGAACACCACGATCTTGATCGGCAGGTTTTCCTGCACCGCGGTCAACAGATCGCCCATCAGCATCGTCAGGCCGCCGTCGCCACACAGCGCGACCACCTGCCGGCCGGGGAAGGCCTTCTGCAGGCCCAGCGCCTGCGGCATGGCGTTGGCCATCGTGCCGTGCAGCAGGCTGGTCAGCGTCCGCCGGCGGCCGTTGACGCGGATATGGCGCAGCAGCCACACCATCGGCGAGCCACAGTCGCCGGTGAACAGCGCATCGTCGGCCGCGTGCTGGTCCAGCAGCGCGGTCAGGTACTGCGGATGGATCAGTCCCCCTTCACCCGGCGCTTCCTCCGCGGCGCGCTTGGCCAGGGCCTTGTCGCGGTGGCTGATGCACTCATCCAGGAAGTCGCTGTCTTCGCGCGGCGGCAGCATCGGCAGCAGCGCCTCCAGCGTAGGCCGGATGTCGCCGACCACACCGAGGTCCACAGGATGGCGCCGGCCCAGATGGCTGCCATCACGGTCGACCTGGATGATGGTGGCCTTGTCCGGGTAGTACTGGCCCCACGCGAAGTCCGCGCCGAGCAGCAGCAACGTGTCGCACTCCATGACCGTGTGGAACCCCGATTCGATGCCGAAGATGCCGGTCATGCCCATGTTGAAGGGATTTTCAGGCTCGACGAAATCCTTGGCCCGCGATGTGTGGGCGATGGGCGCATTGAGCCGCCTCGCCAGCTCCAGCAGCGGCGCATGCGCGCCCTCGCAGCCGGCACCGGCATAGATGCCGATGCGCTTGCCGAGGCCGATCAGCTCGGCGATACGCAGCAGCTCCTCGTCCGACGGACGCAGCACCGGTTGCGCGCGATGCACCGCGAACGGCGGATCGTGCTTGACCGCCTGTTCGCTGATGTCGGACGGCAGGATCACCACCGCCACGCCACGTCGGCTGATCGCCGCCTGGCATGCCAGGGTCACCACGCGGCGCGCCTGCTCGGCGCTGTACACCTGCTCGCAGAACACGCTGCAACTGGCATACACCGCCTTGAAATCGACCTCCTGCGGAAACTCCATGCCCAGTTCGCTGGTAACGATCTGGCTGGCGATAAGGACCATGGGCGCGCGATTGCGATTGTTCTCGAACACGCCGTTGATGAAGTGCAGGCTGCCGGGCCCGCACGACCCGGCGCACGCGGTCAACTCGCCACTGATCAGTGAGTCGGCACCGGCGGCAAACGCGGCCACCTCTTCGTGGCGCACGTGCACCCAGTCGATCTCGCTGCCATGGATTGCCGTGGTGACATGGTTCAAGGTGTCGCCGACAATGCCGTAGCAGCGTCGTACGCCCGCCTGCTGCAGGGTCTCAACAACGATATCGGCGACGCGCTTGCTCATGGCCTTGGCTTCCTGGAGAGGGAACGCCGGAGTCTAAGCCCCCTCCGGTGACACCGCCGTAGGCATGCCGCCGGTTACGGCAAAGCAACGGGCACCCAGCCCAGCACCGGTCCCTTGGATGGATTGCGGTAGCGCACCTGCAGCCAGCCATCGCGCTCGTCCAACAGCTCAACGCGGTCGCCGGCAACCAGATAGCGGCGCGTGCTCGTATCTCCCGGTGCGACATACAGCGGTTGGCGTGATGCGACAACACGCGCCGTCACGCCCTTCAGGGGCACGCCATGCGCGGGCACTGCCAGGCCACCGGCAACGGCGTGCTCCAGCACCCGACCGTCGGCCGCCAAGGTGCTCCAGACCGCCAGCGGGCCAGCGTCTTCGGCGACGTCGACGTCCAACACCGCCTCAAGCGCTGGCGTCTCCAGCATCATCATCCGCTCGACGCGATACAGGTACAGCGCGTCGCCCGCGTAGCGATAAAGGTCGGTGTACCACATGGGCCCGCCACGGCAGGTACTGACCAGCGTCCGGCTGGACACATCCACCGTGAGCGACCACAACCCATCGCAGTTGGCCTGCGTGCCGGACGGCACGCGCAGCGTCTGCAGCCGCCTACTGGCCGCGTCGTAGCGGTAGACCGCCACCGCCTCGTTGACCTGCCCCACGCTCGCCCGCACCACGAGATCCAGGTGACCGTCGAAGTCGACGTCCTCATGGTCCAGCCGCGCCTTGCCATCCGCGTCGGCCACACCCGCCACCTGTTGGATGGCACCCGCGCTGCCGATGCGCACCTCGACACCGCCCTCGTCGCGCACCGTCGCCTCGACGGGCACACCCGGTGCGACGTCGAAGCGGATCGATTCGCGGTCCTGTGCACGGACCTCGTCCACCCCACCGGAGCCGCCCAGCACGGCGATCAGCAGCCCATAGCGCAGCGCGTTCAGAAGGACACTTCCACCGGTTGGCGCGACCACAGCACGGACTGGTGCTTGGTCGCGGTTTTCCACGCCAGGCGGATCGCTTCAATGTCGGCACGGCGCTGCGGGCTGTCTTCGTGCAGCACCACCAACACCTTGGTACGCAGGCGATTGGGTTCCGGGTCACCGCGGAACAGCCACTGACCGTACGCATCGAACACGGTCAAGCCATCGGGGAAGCGCGGCGTCACCTCTTTGTCCAGGAACGCGCGCCACTGCGCGTCACTGATGGTGTTGGCCTGCTCGCGCTCACCTGCACCGCGTTCCTCACCTACGCCGAAGTACAGCTCGCTGCGGACCCACCCGTTGGCGTTGGCCGGACGTGCGGCATCGCCCTGCAGGGCCGCGGTGGCAGACGATGCCGCCGGCGTGCCCGCCGACAAGGTGGTGCACCCGGTGGTCGCCAACGCCAAGGCAATCAGTACGGCAAAACGCTTCATCTTCAACACTCTCCAGAACCCCACGGTAACGCCGAAGTCTCCTCGGCGGACGACACGCAACGGCACAGCCTACACAGCCACACAGGTTGCAACTGCAACCACCCACATGCCGATGCGGCATCAGCTGATGCGATGAAAAAGAGGGACTTGCGTCGCATCTCCCATCACGCCAAGATAATATATCGCTATATCCGGATGGATGTAACTGAAACCATCCTGCCCCTTCCCCATGTCGTGCCCGCAACCGGAGTTTCCATGTCCCACCGCCTGACCGCGTCGCCCTTGGGCTTCGCCATCGCGTTCGCACTGTTCCCCCTGCTGGCCACCGCGCAGGACGCCACCAACCTGGACACGGTGATCGTGACCGGCACCCGCGCATCGGACCGCACCGTGCTGGAGTCCATTTCGCCGGTGGACGTGCTCACGGCAGAAGACATCCGCAAGGCCGGCGTGATCAATGGCGAGCTCGGCAGCGCGCTGCAATCGTTGCTGCCCTCCTTCAACTTTCCGCGCCAGTCCAACTCGGGCGGTGCCGATCACGTGCGCGCTGCGCAGTTGCGTGGCCTGTCGCCGGACCAGGTACTGGTGCTGGTCAACGGCAAGCGCCGCCATCACAGCGCCCTGGTCAGCACCGGCAGCAAGATCGGCCGCGGCACCACACCGGTGGACTTCAACGCCATCCCGGTCAGCGCGATCAAGCGCATCGAAGTGCTGCGCGATGGTGCCGGCGCGCTGTACGGATCGGACGCGGTGGCGGGTGTCATCAACGTGATCCTGGACAATACCCCGGAAGGCGGCGCCATCGAGGCCAGCTTCGGCGCATATCACACCGACCTCAAGCCGATCGGCCGCACCCTGACCGATGGCCAGACCGGCAATTTCAGCGCCAACGTCGGCACTGCACTCAGCGACGACGGCGGCTTCCTGCGCGTCGGCGTGGAGTACAAAAACCGCGAAGCCACCAATCGCGCAGGCTTCGACCAGATCCCGCCGTGGGACCAGACTGATGCCAACCTGGCGCTGCGGGGCCAGCGCAATTACGTCCTGGGCGACGGTGCCAGCAAGGACCTCAACGCCTGGTTGAACACGGAGATCCCGTTTGGCGAAACCAGTACGTTCTATGCCTTTGGCACCTACAACCAGCGCGACAGCGAAGGCGCCAACTACTTCCGCTACCCCGACGGCGAAGCGAACTGGAAGGAGCTCTATCCCAACGGCTACCGCCCGATCTCCGAAGGCGAAAACCGCGACGTGCAGGCGGTGGCCGGTGCCCGTGGGCAGTGGGGCGAATGGACCTATGACGCCAGCGTGGACTTCGGCCAGAACGACTTCACCTATCGCATGCGCAACACGTTGAATGCGTCGCTGGGCCCCACCAGCCCGACCCGCTTCAAGACCGCCGATTACCAGTACGCGCAGACCGTGGCGAACCTGGACCTTGGCCGGGTCTTCCAGCAGGGCGAGGACATCACCCACAGCGTGGGCGTGGGCGCGGAGGCCCGCCATGAGCGCTACGAGACGCGCCCGGGCGATCCGGCCAGTTATGCAGCCGGCCCGTTCACCGACCGTCCCACCGGCTCGCAGGCCGGCGGCGGCTTGACCCCGCAGGACGCGGCCGACCTGGCCCGCGACGTGGCCAGCGTCTACGCCAGCGTCTCCAGCCAGTTCGGCGAGCATCTTTCCAGTGATGTCGCCGCGCGTTACGAACACCACGATGATTTCGGCGGCGAACTGACCGGCAAGCTCGGCCTGCGCTACGAGTTCACCCCCGCCTTCGCTGTGCGCGGTTCGGTATCGAACAATTACCGAGCACCGTCGCTGGCACAGATCGGCTACGAGTCCACCTCTACCGGCTACAACGCCGCAGGCCAACTGGTGCAGGGGCGGCTGCTCTCGGTGAACAATCCGATCGCCCGCGGCCTTGGCGCCACCGACCTGAAGCCGGAGAAGTCGCTCAATACCAGCCTGGGCTTCACCAGCCGCATCGGCGAGAACTTCGATGTGTCGCTGGATCTGTTCCAGATCGACATCGACGACCGCATCGCACTCTCCGAGGCAATCACCGGCGATGCGCTGACGGCATTCGTGCAGCAGCAGTACGGCGTCGCCGGCCTTGAAAGCGCCAGCTTCTTCGTCAACGCCGCCGATACCCGCACCCGGGGTGCCGAACTGGTCGCCAACTGGCGCCATGCGCTCGGGAATGGTCAGCTGCAGCTGACCGGCACCTGGGCATACGCCAAGACAGAACTGAAAAACGTGCTGCCGACCCCGTCGGCGCTGCAGGCGCTGGATCCGGCGTATGTGCTGTTCGGCGTGGAAGAAAGCAATACCCTCACCGATGCCACGCCACGTACACGTGCGCAGTTTTCTGCCTCGTGGAGCAACGATCGCTGGTCGCTGACCAGCCGTGTCAGCCGTCATGGCAGCGCCACGCGGGTGTTCAACTTCGGCGGCGGCTTCGAGCCCACCCAGACGTACCAGGCCGAGTGGCAGCTGGACGCGGAAGCGGAATACCGCATCACCCCGCAGTGGAGCGTGGCGATCGGTGGGCAGAACCTGACCGACAATTATCCCGACCTGTCCAACGAAGACATCTACTACTACGGCAACCTGCCCTACGACGTGTTGTCACCGATCGGCAGCAACGGCGCGTACTTCTATGGGCGGGTGCGCTACACCTTCTGAGGCAGGACGCCGGGGTCGGATCGGCTGCACACAGCGGAGGCGATCCGACCCCACGCGCTACACCGCGATGACCTGGCGCTCACACCGGCGCTGGCATCGTGCCCGGCATGGCAAACGACCTTCCCCTACGTCCGCCGCCACCGTTGCTGGACGACGCCTGCGCGTTGTTCCTCGACGTCGATGGCACCTTGATCGAATTCGCAGACAGCCCCGACGCGGTAACTTTGTTGCCCGAAGTGCGAGAGGCCATCGGTCGCATCAGTGATCGACTCGAGGGCGCCGTCGCCCTGGTCAGCGGCCGTCCGCTGGCGCAGCTCGATGCGCTGTTCGCGCCGCTGCATCTGCCGGCTGCGGGCCTGCATGGGCACCAACTGCGCGATGCGTCCGGCACGGTCCACGACACGACGGAAGACGAAAGCACGACCGAGTGGCTGCATGCACTGCACGAGCAAGCCATGCGCTTTGCCCACGGCCACCCCGGTGTGCTGGTGGAAGACAAGGGCCCGAGCATGGCGCTGCACTGGCGTGCCGCACCTCACGCGGCCGAGCAGGTCCGGTCCTTCGCCGACCGTCATATCCGCGGCAACGCGGGCTATCGGCTGCAACCCGGCGACCACGTCGTCGAGTTCGTCCCGGTCGGCAGCGACAAGGGCCGCGCTGTACGCCGGATGATGCAGTACCTGCCCTTCCGTGGGCGTCTGCCGGTGTTCCTGGGCGACGACCTGACCGACGAGCACGGCTTCGACGCCGCCAACGGCCTGCATGGCTGGAGCGTGCTGGTAGGTGAACGCGACCCCAGCACGGCGGTGTTCCAGCTCAAGGACATACGCAGCGTGCACGCATGGTTGCGTGAGAATGCCTGGTAGGCCGGCCCCCACGGCTGCAGACGAGATGTTCCGCCCATGACCCACCCTGATCTGAACCTCGGCGTTGTCGGCAACGGCAGTTTTGGTGCGTTGATCGACCGCCAGGCCCGCGTTGTCTGGAGCTGCCTCCCCACCTTCGACGGCGACCCCACCTTCTGTGCCCTGCTCAGCCCCAACCAACAGGAAGGCGGTGACTTCACCGTTGAACTGGAGGACCTGGACAGCACCGAGCAGGAGTACATCAGCAACACCGCGATCCTGCGGACGGTGTTGCGCGATACCCATGGCGGCGCGATCGAGATCATCGACTTCGCCCCGCGCTGGCGTCAGAACGACCGCTTCTATCGGCCCGTCAGCCTGATCCGCCAGGTACGCCCGATCTCGGGCAGCCCGCGCATCCGCGTATTGGCGCGGCCCTTGGCAGACTGGGGCCAGCGCGTGCCGGACTCCACCTGGGGCAGCAACCATGTGCGCTGGGTCCTGCCCGACCACGTGCTGCGCCTGACCACCGATGTGCCCATCCGCTTCGTGCGCGAGAGCCTGCCCTTCGTCCTCAACCATCCTGTCCACCTGGTGCTGGGCGTGGACGAATCCCTCAACCGCTCACTCAGCGGCTATGTGCAGGAAGCGTTCCAGCGCACGCGGGACTACTGGCGCGAGTGGGTCCGCTATCTTTCCATCCCGCTGGAGTGGCAGGACGCGG
The DNA here is from genome assembly GCF_040223995.2 of Stenotrophomonas sp. WHRI 8082. Classification (NCBI taxonomy): domain Bacteria; kingdom Pseudomonadati; phylum Pseudomonadota; class Gammaproteobacteria; order Lysobacterales; family Lysobacteraceae; genus Stenotrophomonas; species Stenotrophomonas sp. WHRI 8082. Next base: position 974,555 of record NZ_CP167826.1, read on the forward strand.
TGATCCGCAGCGCGATCACGCTGAAGTTGTGCCAGTACGAGGACAGCGGCGCGATCATCGCCGCCATGACGACATCCATCCCGGAAGCACCCGGCAGCATCCGCAACTGGGATTACCGCTATTGCTGGCTGCGCGATGCAGCCTTCGTGGTGCGTTCGCTCAACCGCCTGGGTGCTACCCGCACCATGGAGCAGTTCCTCGGCTACATCTTCAATCTCGCCACCGCCGACGGCACCTTGCAGCCGTTGTACGGCATCGGCTTCGAGGCCACGCTGGACGAGCACGAAGTGCCTTCGTTGTCCGGCTACCGTGGCATGGGCCCGGTGCGCCGCGGCAATCTGGCCTGGGTGCAGCGCCAGCATGATGTGTACGGCAGCGTGGTACTTGCCTCGACCCAACTGTTCTTCGACCGTCGCCTGCAGGACCCTGGCGATGAGCATGCGTTCGCGCGGCTGGAGCCGCTGGGCGAACAGGCCTTCCTGCTGCATGACGTGCCCGATGCCGGCCTGTGGGAGTTCCGTGGTCGCACTGAAGTGCATACATACACCGCAGCAATGTGCTGGGCCGCCTGCGATCGCCTGTGCAAGATCGCCGTGCGCTTGAAGCTCGACGACCGCGCGGACTACTGGCGCGGTCGCGCCGATACCATCCACCAGCGCATCATGCGCGAGTCGTGGAGCGAAGAACTCGGCTACTTCACCGATGCCTTCGGTGGCCACCGCCTGGATGCCTCGTTGTTGCTACTCGCCGACATCGGTTTCATCGAAGCCAAAGATGCACGCTTCGTCGCCACCGTCGAAGCCATCGGCCGCGACCTGAAGCATGGCGATGCGCTGTACCGCTACGTCGCGCCGGACGATTTCGGCGAACCGGAGACCAGTTTCACCATCTGCACGTTCTGGTACATCGACGCACTCGCCGCGATCGGTCGCATGGACGAAGCACGCGCGATGTTCGAGGTCCTGTTGTCGCGCCGCAACCATCTGGGCCTGCTGTCCGAGGATCTTTCCTTCGAGACCGGTGAGGCCTGGGGTAACTTCCCGCAGACGTATTCGCACGTGGGTCTGATCACTGCGGCGATGCGCTTGTCGCGTTCCTGGCAGGAGGCCTCGTGAGTCGGCTCGTCGTTGTTTCCAATCGGGTTGCGATCCCCGGCGATACACGGCCCGGCGGCCTGGCGGTCGGCCTGCTCGCCGCGCTGAAGGAGCGCGGCGGTGTGTGGTTCGGCTGGAGTGGCAAGTCGGTCAAGGAAAACAGCGGCGCGCTGCACGAACAGGTGGAGGGTGACATCCGCTACGTCACCATGGACCTCAACAAGCGCGACGTGGATGGCTATTACAACGGCTTCGCGAACCGCACGTTGTGGCCGCTGCTGCACTTCCGCCTGGACCTGGTGGACTACGACCGGGGCACGCGCGAGACCTACCACCGTGTCAACGAGCTGTTCGCCAGCAAACTCGCGCCGCTGCTGCGCGAGGACGACATCGTCTGGATCCACGACTACCACCTGATCCCGCTCGCGGCCATGCTGCGCGAGCGCGGCATCGGCTGCCGGATCGGCTTCTTCCTGCACGTGCCGATGCCGTCGGCCGATCTGCTGCAGGCGATGCCGGACCATCTGCGCCTGTTTTCCTCGCTGTACGCCTGCGACCTGGTGGGCTTCCAGACCCAGCGCGATGCGGATCGGTTCCAGACCTATCTGCGATTGTTCGGCGGGGGGCGCGTGCTCGGCGATGGTCAACTGGAAGCCCCGGATGGTCGGCACTTCCGCGCGGCGGCCTTTCCCATCGGCATCGATACCGAACGTATCGCCCAGCAGGCCAAGGCGGCCGCCAACAAGACCGCGGTCAAGGACCTGCGCAACAGCCTGCGCAACCGTCAGCTGGCGATCGGCGTGGACCGGCTGGACTACTCCAAGGGCCTGCCGGAGCGCTTCCAGGGATTCGAGCGTTATCTGGAACGCCACGCCGACCAGCATGGCAGCCTGACCTATCTGCAGATCGCACCCGTCTCACGCGGCGACGTCACCGAGTACCGCCACCTTCGCAGCCAGCTGGAGCAGATCGCCGGACACATCAACGGGGGCCATGCCGCACCGGACTGGACGCCCCTGCGCTACGTCAACCAGAACTTCACCCATTCCACGCTGACCGGCTTCTACCGCGCGGCGGCCGTGGGACTGGTGACCCCGCTGCGCGATGGCATGAACCTGGTCGCCAAGGAATACGTGGCCTCGCAGGATCCGGAGAACCCGGGGGTGCTGGTGTTGTCCCTCCTGGCCGGTGCGGCTGATGAGATGAAGCAGGCGCTGCTGGTCAATCCGCATGATCTGGACGGCGTGGCCGATGCCATTGCCACCGCTGCCACGATGCCGCTGAAACGCCGCCAGGAGCGCTGGCACGCGATGATGGAGCACCTGCGCACGTATGACATCAATCACTGGCGGCAGAGCTTCCTGCAGGCCCTGGAAGCCTGAACCGGTAGCGCCGAAGGCAGCGGCAGGAGCCGCTGCCAACGTCGCTTGCGACGGCCCGTAGGGTGCCGGTCAGGACGACCGGCATACCCGCGGTCGGCGAGCGCAGCGGGCCGTTGGCTGGACACATTCCGCCGAGCACGGCGCGGCGCTACCAGAGCATCCAACATCGGTAGCGCCGACCCATGGTCGGCGAGCGCAGCGGGCCGTGGCCGGACACATTCCGCCGAGCACGGCTCGGCGCTACCAGAGCATCGGACATCGGTGGCGCCGACCCATGGTCGGCGAGCGCAGCGGGCCGTTGGCTGGACACATTCCGCCGAGCACGGCTCGGCGCTACCAGAGCATCCAACATCGGTAGCGCCGACCCATGGTCGGCGAGCGCAGCGGGCCGTGGCCGGACACATTCCGCCGAGCACGGCTCGGCGCTACCAGAGCATCGGACATCGGTGGCGCCGATCCACGGTCGGCGAGCACAGCGGGCCGTGGCCGGACACATTCCGCCGAGCACGGCTCGGCGCTACCAGAGCACCCGACATCGGTAGCGCCGACCCATGGTCGGCGAGCGCAGCGGGCCGTTGCCGGACACATTCCGCCGAGCACGGCTCGGCGCTAGCAGAGCATCCGACATCCGTAGCGCCGACCCATGGTCGGCGAGCGCAGCGGGCCGTGGCCGGACACACGCCGCCGAGCACGGCTCAGCGCTAGCAGAGCATCCGACATCGGTAGCGCCGACCCATGGTCGGCGAGCGCAGCGGGCCGTTGGCGGACACATTCCGCCGAGCACGGCTCCGCGCTACGCCATCCAGACCAGCGTGGCCATGCGCCCGGTACGGCGGTCTCGCCGGTGCGAGAAAAATCCAGGATCTGCGATCGTTGACAGCGTGCCACCGTGGACATCGGCTGCGTTCATGCCAGCCGCCTGCAGCCGCTGCCGCGCAAGTGCGTACAGGTCGACCTTCCAATGCCCCGCCCGCGTCGCCGCGAAGGCAGCGCCCGCCGCGGCATCGTGCCCGACGAATGCACGGTAGACGTCCTCGCCGATTTCATACTCCGCCGGGCCCGCTGCCGGACCCAGCCATGCCACCAGATCGGCCGGTGCCGTCTCCATCGCCGCGACCGTCTGCTCCAACATCCCGTCAGCCAGCCCCCGCCACCCTGCGTGGGCAGCGCCCACCTCCTTGCCATCGCGCGCAGCCAGTACCAGCGGCAGGCAGTCGGCGGTCAGGATGGCCAGCACCACACCGGGGACCGATGTCACCGCGGCATCGGCGACCGGCTCGCCGCCTCCGTCCGCAGGCGCTGCATCAAAGCGCAGCACCGTCGTGCCATGGACCTGCCGCAGCCAGTGCGGCGTGGAAGGCAGGCCAAGCCCCTCCTGCAACAGGCGACGATTGGACTCCACACTGGCGGGAATGTCGCCGTCAGCGGTGTGTCGATTGCCCAGATTGAACTGATCGAACGGAGGCTGCGACACCCCCGCTCCGTACCGCCGCGTGGTCAACGCGTGCACGCCGGCCGGGGCTGGCCAATCCGGCGTCAGCAGCGGCAGCGCACCCGCACTCACCAGCGGTTCCGCTCGCGTTCGGCGAAGGCCTTGCTGTCGTCATGCAGGGCTTTCATCAGCTGCAGCATGTCCGCCGGCGCGGGGGCAGTGTTACGCACCGGCTCCCCGGTGATCGGGTGGTTGAATTCCAGTGTCTCGGCATGCAGCGCCTGCCGCTTGAATCCGCGCAGCGCAGCGACGAGCTCGTCACTGGCGCCCTTCGGCAGCTTCAACGCACCGCCGTACAACTGGTCACCGACGATCGCGTGGCGCAGATGCGCCATATGCACACGGATCTGGTGGGTACGGCCCGTCTCCAGGCGGCATTCCAGCGCGGTGTGCGCGCGGAACCGCTCGCGCAGGCGGTAGTGGGTGATCGCTTCCTTGCCGTCTTCGCGCACGCCCATTTTCAGGCGATCACGGGGATGGCGATCGATCGGCGCATCGGCCGTGCCACCGGCCACCAGCGCCCCCACCACGACGGCCAGGTACTGGCGGTGCACCTGGCGCTCGGACAACTGCTCCACGAGGGCGGTCTGCGCCTGGATGGTGCGGGCGATGACCATCACGCCACTGGTGTCTTTATCCAGGCGATGCACGATGCCAGCGCGCGGCAGCGCCGACACCGACGCATCGCGGTACAGCAGTGCGTTGACCAGCGTGCCGCTGGAATTGCCGGCACCCGGATGCACCACCAGGCCCACCGGCTTGTTGATCACCAGCAGGTGCTCATCCTCGAACAGCACATCCAGCGGGATGTCTTCCGGCTCGGCGTGGGTCTGGGTTTCCAGCACCGCATTCAGGGTGGCGACCTCACCGCCACGGACCGGGTCGCGTCCGCGCACGGTGACCCCGTCCAGCAGCACATCGCCGGATTTGATCCATTCGGTCAGCTTGGAGCGGGAGTATTCCGGAAACAGCTCGGCCAGCACCGCATCGAAGCGGCGGCCTGCAGCGGTATCGGGGACGGTGGCCTGGCGGGCCTGTTCAGCAGAGGAATCGGACATGGCGGCAACTTTTCAAGACGAAATCGGGGATCCCGGCGACCTGTTTCAGTCGCTGGACAGGACACTAGGCTATCATCGACCCTTCGTATTCCAGCCGCGTCCCGCCTTGACACCATGATCCGACGCTCTTCCCCGTTCTTCGCGCCCGTCCGCCTGACCGCCCTGCTGCTGGTCCTGGTGATCGCCGCCACCGGCTGCAACCGCGGCACCAAGGGCGATAACCCTGATGATGGCCTGCCGGTCGAGACGTTGTACCAGAAGGGCCACGGCCTGATGGAAGGCGGCAACTGGAGCGGCGCCGAGGCCAGCTTCCGCCGCCTGGTGGCCCAGTATCCGTACGGTCCCTATACCGAGCAGGCGATGATCGAAACCGCCTACGCCCAGTACAAGGCCGGCAAGAACGATGACGCGGTTTCCAGCGTCGATCGCTTCATCCGGACCTACCCGACCCACCGCAACGTGTCGTATCTCTACTACCTGCGTGGCTTGGCCAACAGTAATCGCGATACGGTTTTCCTCCGCCGCGTATGGTCACTCGATGCAAGTCGCCGCGATCTGTCCACGCCGCGTCAGGCCTTTGCGGACTTCAACATCGTCGTTGACCGCTATCCGAACAGCCGCTACGCCGCGGATGCGCGCAAGCGCATGATCGACCTGCGCGACGTATTCGCCCAGCACGAGTTGGACAATGCGCTGTACTACCTGCGTCGCGAGGCGTGGCTGTCGGCCGCAGGCCGTGCCACCTATCTGCTGGAGACCTATCCGCAGAGTGCCTACCAGTACGACGCGGTGGCGGTGCTGGCAGATGCCTATACCCACGCAGGCAACAAGGTCCTGGCCGACGACGCCCGTCGCGTGCTGGAGCTGAACGCCCCGGACCATCCGTGGTTGAAGAACGAGTGGCCGGACTACCCGTGGATGGTCCGCAAGCTCAACCCGTTCGCGGGTGAGAAGTCGGCCACCACCGGCCAGCGCAATGCGACGATGAACCGCAAGTAGGTTCAACGGGTATACCGGTCAGACAAACGCCCCGCTTTCGCGGGGCGTTTTTTTTTTCGCAGGCCAGCGTAGAGCTCTCAGCCCAGGCCGTGCTTCCGATTCAGGAAGCGCGCCAGTTCCTGCAGCACGCCCGTGATCTGCTTGTCGGAAAGATCCGCATGGCGCTCCCCTTGGTGCCGTGGACGCGGCCATGCTTCGTCCAGCCACCGGCCGATCTGCCCACGGCAGGCCGTATCCATGTGCTGAGGATGCAACTGGTACAGGTGCATAAGCTGACCCGACAACGCGGCATGGATCAGTTTGCCCTGTACGCCCACCGGCTCCAACGGATCTTCCACGCTCATGTCGCCTTCAAAAAGCGCATGCAGGTCATCAGCGGTATACGCCGCCGAAGGTGCCGGAGCATCGACACCTCGCAGTTGCACGACCACGCGTTCCAGCGCGTTCATCGCGTTCAGATAGGTGTCGGATTGCCGGGTATCCCGCAGCAGATGCCGACGCGCCGGCATACAGTCGACCCGTATTTCCTCAGCCGCCACCGCGCACGCACCTGCAGAATCCCGCTGAACGCTTCGCTCGATCACACTGACGCAGCCGGGGATGCCGCCATCGGCGCACGCCGCGGCGGCAGCAGCCGTCAGACAGTGTGCGACAACAAAAGAAGCCTCGTGCGAACCCGCACCGAGTTCGCTGATGCACGCTGCCAGTGCGGGCTGCAGTGACGTGTACAAGACGGCAGGATCGGAACCGACGGCGTCCAGGTGCAGGGGCTGTACGCCGCCCTCTGCCCTGCACACCCGCGTCAGCGCTGCGCCGATGGCCCACCACGTCGCAGCAGTGCGCAGCAGGCGACCCGGCGCCAGAGCATCCAATGCGCCCATCACCGCCCTACCCAGCGGCACTACCGTGTTGCTTACCCCGCGCAGCGCCGCGCCGAACTGCAGTAATCCAGGTGATCGCCCCTCATCGGGCGCCCGCTGTATGACGCAAGCGCCCGGACAGGTTGTCGAGAGGATCATTCCTGCACCTGGCGGCCGCTCACGATGCGGTCCCTGCTGCGGCGGCATGGCGCTCATTGAGCCGTTGTGCGAGCTCGGCCAGCACGAACCTCAGCTGGCCCTTCGTGATGGGCACTACGCTGTCGACCGGGTACCGCTGATCCAACCCGTTTTCAACAGCCCCGAGCGCGGAGTCATCCAAACGCTGCGGCTGCAGCTGATAGGCCTGCGCAGCCAGCCGATGAACAACCGAGCGCAGTTGCAGACCGGCTTGGCTGCACGCACCACGCAACGCCTCTCGGTGGGCAGACTGCTCCACCAGCGCGTACACGTCCTGGCCAGTGCAAGGCCGCGCCAGCTGCGTAAACGCCTCGCCCAGCGACTTCCTCAGCGCGTGGCGAAGCCCGTCCAGCGCCTTGTGGTAGACGGGATCTGCAGCAGCTTTGGGATGCAGTTCGTCGAAGAGTGTCCGCGCATCTTCATCCTCCTGTCCCGCCTCTTCATCGCCTGCCACAGCCGGCTGCAGGGTCTGTACCGTGCGGTCGACCACGTCCAGGCACGCGCCATCGCCTGATTCGCCGCACACCGCCATCGCCTCGGCAACAAGGCAGTGCGCCATGACATGGCTGTCGCGCTCGGCCTTGCCCGTTTCCACTGCATCGCCGAGCTTTTTCATGCACGCCTGCAAACCAGACACCACGTTCCGTTCGAACATCGTCTCCAGCGCAGTTGGGCGCGAGCCGCTGTCACGCTCCTGGTCCACTGCAAAAGCGGGATCTTCGTCAAGGTGAAGAAACTCGGCATCTGCGCCCCGCCAGCCCGTGCTGCGCAGTGAATCAAGACGGTTCCAATGCGGATGTCCAGCGATATCCGGACTGAAGGGAGGTGGGATGTGTCTGGTCAAGCCGCGCCCCTGTGCGTTGCCTACAGCGGCCAGACCGACGCCAATCGTGAACCATCGCGCCGCGTTATCCAGCACGCGCCGGGGGGCCATCAGATCGAGCGCGCCCAGCGTCGCCCTTGCCACCCCGGCGGTGACGTTGCCGACCCAACCAGGCACGAGTCGCTGGTGCCCACGTAACGGTATTGATCCATGATCGCGCACTCCCCCCGCCATGGTGCAGGGGGCGGCGAGCGCGGGAGCTGCTGGAATTTCCATGTCGATGTCCTTCTTTCAAGTGATGATGAATCCGCCTCAGCGTCCTGCCGCTGTCGTCAGTGTCGGTTCAACCAAGCGGCCAACAAGCCGGTGACGTGATCGCGCTGAAGGTCACTGATCGCTCTTCCATCCGCCTGCGGCAGCGAAAGGTTGAGCCACTCGTCCAGTTCCGGACCCAGCGCGGTGGCGTAATGTTCAGGGCGAGCGTCGATCAGGTGATGGCCGGTGCGCTGCAACAGTGGATGCAGCGCTGCCCCTGCAGCACGCAGTGCCCAGTCAAACCGCTGCATGGCACGGCTGCCGATCGGCTCGACCCTGTCAAGCTCGCGCACTCGGCCCAGCAGATCACTGCCTGCCATACCCAGCGGCGCGCCATCTGGATCGGAGTCGATCAGATCGAAATAAGCCGATTCCAGCCTCTGCAGAATCTGCTGATACTCGCCGGTGTTCCGCGCTTTGCGCTGGATCACATCCTGCAGGTCGGGCAGCGTACGAGCCACCGCAGTGGGACGGGGGTCCGGCGCCTGGCGGTGTACACGCTGCTCCAGCGCACGCTTGGCGTGTCGGCCGAGAGCGCGCAGGCACCAGGGATCGTCCCCCGCTTCACGGGCCGCTACGGCCTGCTCCTGCAGACACAACGCCTCGGCACGGGCATCGGGTAGGCCGTGCGCCTGGTGCCGTTGCAGGCAGCCATGCAGCTGCCTGTCATCATCCCGCAACGGCAGGGCACTCCGGCCCGATCTGTCGCCGGCGTTGGCCGGCACCTGCCAGTGACGACCTTGGTTGCAGATGTCGGAAAGGGGGAGTTCCATCAGCGGGCGCGTGTGCCGGCCACCCTGCGCTGAAGACAGCGAGGGACGTCCCTGCACTGCAGCTATCAGGCCCAGCGCCATTACAAAACCGTCATGAACCTTCATCTGCGCCACATCCTTTGTCTGCGTCGGTCCCCCGTCGGTAGTGCGGGCGGCAGGCGTACCACCAGACGCCGTGCCAGCGCATCAGCCGGGACGTCCTGGCCCTGGGTCGCGGTGATTGAGCCAGAATGCAAGATCGCGCAACACCTGCTTCGCCTGCTCAGGCGTCAATTTCGCCTGCCCCGCCTGCGGGTACCGGAGAGCAACGTCCTGCAGGAAATCCGCATGCCATTGTTCGTCCACCAGCTCGGGACGCTGGATGTACACCTGCTCGCCTGCCTCAGCCCGGGCGCGCCCCAGCTGCACGGCCGGCGCCACGGCCTCGCTCCAGAAGGGCTCGCCTTGCAGCGGATTGCCGATGAGTAGCTGCACCTCGTCGGCGGTATAGCGAACGGTGGTATCGGTCAGATCACGTCGGGTCTGCCTGCCCAGCGCCGTCTCCAGTACCGACATCGCGGTGCGATACTCGTCCGAATCCACAAAGTGCTTTCGCGTTTCCTGTTTTGCCTTCTGCGATGCTTGGCGCGCTGTGAGCTGCCCATCACGGACCAGCTCGTTGCTTCCCACCTCCACGTCAGCCCGACGGTTATCGGTTGCGCTGTTCACCGCCTGCTGCATTCCCCTGTTCAACGTCCTTGCCGCTGCGTCCACGCAGCCGGGATCCGTCCCCTGCGCGCAGATACGCAGCAGAGACTCCGTCAGGCATTGAGCTGCGTACCGCTCCGCGGGAAGCGGGCCAGCGCCGGTTCCCCCCAGGCACGTGCGCAGTTCAGCAGCATCGAGATCAAAAAGATAATTGGCCTCGGTCTGATAACCGCCGCCATGGCGGAGCGGGCTGGCCGCTACATTGCTGATCGCCGACAACGCCAGTGCGCCAGGCAGCACGCGCCGAAGCCCACGCAGCACGCGGTTGGGCGCCAGTTCGTCCAGCACGGTCAGGGCCGCAACGCCGACGTGGCGTATCGCGTTGGCAACGCCGGAGACAGCACGCGCGCTGTGCCCGGCAAGGGAAAACGAGGGCGGCGGGTTGGAGCAGATGGAAAGGGGCATGCGTTCGGCACAGACAAGGGAAGGTCTGCTGAACGTTAATCAACGTGGCAGCCCGCCACTGCCATTTCCCGCGCACGCGCGCACCGATGCACGCTGGTTGACAGCCCTCAGCCGGTATAGCCGTTGGTGATCGGGTAGCGACGCTCGCGTCCGAACGCGCGTCGCGACACCTTCGGTCCCGGCGCGGCCTGATGGCGCTTCCACTCGCTGATCCGCACCAACCGCAGCACCCGGTCCACGACCTCGGTGGCGTAGCCGGCCGCGATGATCTCTTCGCGTGACTGTTCCTGGTCCACGAACCGGTACAGGATGCCATCGAGCACGTCGTACGCCGGCAACGAGTCCTGATCGGTCTGGTTGTCGCGCAGCTCGGCCGATGGCGGCCGGCTGATCACCGCAGGCGGAATGACCGGCGCGCCCCCCACGGTGTTGCGCCACTTCGCCAAGCCGAACACTTCTGTCTTGTACAGGTCTTTCAACGGCGCGTAGCCACCGCACATGTCGCCGTAGATGGTCGCGTAGCCCACGGCATACTCGCTCTTGTTCCCCGTGGTGAGCAGCAGCCCGCCGAACTTGTTCGCCAGTGCCATCAGGATCACCCCGCGGCTGCGGCTCTGCAGGTTCTCTTCGGTGATGTCGGGCGTGGTGCCTTCGAACATCGGCGCCAACGCCTCCATCAGGCCCTTGAACGCCGGCTCGATCGACACCTGCTCCAGCTTCACGCCCAGCGCCTCGCATTGCTCGGCGGCCAGGTCATTGGACAGCCCTGCGGTGTAGCGCGATGGCAGCCGAACGGCCGTGACATTCTCTGCTCCCAGTGCATCCACGGCCATCGCCAGCACCAGCGCCGAATCAATTCCGCCGGACAGGCCCAGCCAGACTTTCTGGAAGCCGTTCTTGGCGCAGTAATCCTGCAACCCACGGGTCACCGCGCGCCAAGCCAGCGCGTCCATGCTTTCATCGCCGTCGTCCATCCACAGTAGCGGCAGGAACCGGCGCTGCTCGCTCTCGTATTCCACGACCAGCCACTGCTCGGTGAACGCAGCGGCCGCCGGGTGGACCGTGCCATCGGCATCGGCCACCACCGAAGCGCCATCGAACACCAGCGCATCCTGGCCGCCGACCACGTTGAGGTAGGCGATCGCCGCACCGCTTTCCCGCGTGCGCGCGGCAAGCACGGCATCGCGCTGCGCGTGCTTGCCGCGCTCGTAAGGTGAGGCATTGGGCACCACCACCAGCTGCGCCCCACTGCGCACGGTATCGGCCAGCGGTTCGGCGAACCACAGGTCTTCGCAGATCAGCACGCCCACCGGCACGCCGTTGACCTCGAATACGCAGCTGGGGCCGTCCGGATCGATGTCGAAGTAGCGGCGCTCGTCGAACACGGCGTAGTTGGGCAGCTCGCGCTTGCGGTACGTTTTTTCCACGATGCCATCGCGGAGCACGCTGGCGGCGTTGTACACCACCGGCCCGGCCGGCTGCGGCCAGCCCACCACCGCCGTGATGCCTTTGCACGATGCCGCGATGCATTCCATCGCCTGCTCGCAGTGGCGCAGGAAGCCGGGGCGCAGCAACAGGTCCTCCGGTGGATAACCACTGATGGCCAGTTCCGGGAACACCACCAGGTCGGCACCGTGGTCGTCGCGCGCCTGCTCGATCATTTCGATGATGCGATCGGTGTTGGCGGCGACCGCGCCGACCGGGAAATCAAACTGCGCCATCGCGATGCGGATCGAAGCCATGAAGATTCCAGCCTGTGGTTGCTATGCCGCCATTGTAGCGCCGGGCCATCGCGGGCGATCCTGCTGCAACCTTGCGGACGCCTTCCGCCGAGCATGGCTCGGCGCTACCTGCCGTGCTGGCGTGCTGCCGTCCTGCCGGACCGCTCCGCCCATACGCAGAAAGCCGCCCGAAGGCGGCTCTCTGTTTTCGCTGGCAGTCGCCGAGCGGGGCCCGGCGCTACCGATCGTGCCGGCCGGGGCCGACAGCGATCTTACTTGACCAGCTTGGCGATGGCCGCGCCCAGGTCGCCCGGCGAACGGACCGTGACCACGCCCGCAGCTTCCATCGCTGCGAACTTGCCTTCCGCCGTGCCCTTGCCGCCCGATGCGATCGCACCGGCATGGCCCATGCGCTTGCCGGCCGGTGCCGACGCGCCGGCGATGAAGCCGACGACCGGCTTCTTCACGAACTGCTTGATGTATTCAGCGCCCGCTTCTTCGGCGTCGCCGCCGATTTCGCCGACCATGATGATGCCCAGGGTCTGCGGATCTTCGTTGAACAGCTTGAGGCAGTCGACGAAGTTCAGGCCGTTGATCGGGTCACCGCCGATGCCGATGCAGGTGGACTGGCCCAGGCCGACTTCCGTGGTCTGCTTGACCGCTTCATAGGTCAGGGTGCCCGAACGGGACACGATGCCGATCTTGCCCGGCATGTGGATGTGGCCCGGCATGATGCCGATCTTGCACTCGCCGGGGGTGATGACACCCGGGCAGTTCGGACCGACCAGCACGGTGTCCGGATGGGCACGGGTCAGCACGTTCTTGACGCGCAGCATGTCCAGCACCGGAATGCCTTCGGTGATGCACACGATGACCTTGATGCCGGCCGCAGCCGCTTCCAGGATCGCGTCAGCCGCATACGGCGGCGGCACGTAGATCACCGACGCATCGGCGCCGGTGTTCTGCACGGCATCGGCCACGGTGTTGAACACCGGCAGGTCGATGTGGGTGGTGCCACCCTTGCCCGGGGTCACGCCGCCGACGACCTGGGTGCCGTACTCGATCATCTGGGTCGCGTGGAAGGTGCCCTGCTGGCCGGTAAAGCCCTGCACGATCACCTTGGTGTTCTTGTTGATCAAAACTGACATTGGATTTCCTTCGGTGTCGAATCAGGCGGCGTTCTTGACAGCTTCAACGACCTTCTTGGCGCCGTCGTTGATGTTGTCAGCCGGGATGATGGCCATGCCGCTGTCACGCAGCAGCTGCTTGCCTTCTTCCACGTTGGTGCCTTCCAGACGCACCACGACCGGGACCTTGACGCCCACTTCCTTGACTGCCGCGATGATGCCCTCGGCGATCATGTCGCAGCGGACGATACCGCCGAAGATGTTGACGAAGATGCCTTCGACCTTGTCCGAGGACAGGATCAGCTTGAACGCTTCGATGACGCGCTGCTTGTTCGCACCGCCGCCCACGTCCAGGAAGTTCGCCGGCTCGCCGCCGTTGAGCTTGATGACGTCCATGGTGGCCATGGCCAGGCCTGCGCCGTTGACCATGCAGCCGATGTTGCCGTCCATGGTGACGTAGTTGATGTCCAGCTCCGAAGCGGTCACTTCGGTTTCGTCTTCCTGCGTCTTGTCGCGCATGGCGACCAGAGCCTTCTGACGGAACGCGGCGTTGTCGTCGCTGTCGAACTTGCCGTCCAGCGCGTACAGGTTGCCGTCGTCCAGGATGGCCAACGGGTTGATTTCAACCAGCGCCAGGTCCTTTTCGTTGAACAGCTTGTACAGGTTCACCATGATGCTGGCGAACTGGCCGGCCTGCTTGGCGGTGAGGCCGAGCTTGAAGCCGAAATCACGGCCGTGGTAACCCTGCACGCCCTCGACGAAGTCGACGTTGAGCGAATGGATCAGCTCCGGCGTTTCGGCAGCGACCTGCTCGATTTCCACGCCGCCTTCCGAAGAAGCGATGTAGGTGATGGTCTTGGTGCCACGGTCGACCAGCACCGAGAGGTACAGCTCCTTGACGATCTCACCGGCGGTGGTCACCAGCACCAGGTTGACCGGCAGCTCGACGCCTGCGGTCTGGTAGGTGGCCATCTTGGTGCCGAGCATCTTGGCCGCAGCGGCCTTCACGTCGTCGGTGGTCTTGCAGAACTTGACGCCGCCAGCCTTGCCTCGGCCGCCAGCGTGGATCTGCGCCTTGACCATCCAGGGGCCCTGGCCCAGCGAGGTCGCTGCTGCGACTGCTTCGTCCGGGGTAGCCGCGACCTTGCCGGCCGGGACGGGAATGCCGTACTCGGCAAGCAGCTGTTTTGACTGGTATTCGTGGAAATTCATGCGTCACCGTGGGAATAGGAACGACCGCACGCATCTCCAAGGCTCCCTCGCAGGAGCACCGGCACGAACAGCGGCGGGCCCGCTATTGTGGCTGACCCCGGCGCGTGGCGCAAAGACGGCGACGCAAAATCCAGCATGCGGCCGTTTTCTGCTGGGATTTCAGGCATTTGTGGTGCCCCCCGCGGCGTGCCCGTGGACCCGTCCAGGGCCTGCGCGCACGCTGACCAGCCCGAACGGCGCGGAGGAACGACAACCGTGCCTATACTGCGCGGCAGCCAGAAGGGGAGTTTTGGCGTGGCACCCACCGCCTCATTGATCGACCGCATCGAGTCCATCCCTCGGCGCGAACTGTATTTCTTCGCCTTGTATCGCCTGCTGATCGCCACCGCGATCGCCGGCCTGATGTTCAGCCCGATGGCCGGGCTGCTGGGCGAGGCGCACCACCCGACGCTGGCCGCTTACGTGTCCGGCGGCTACTGGCTGCTGTCCGTGCTGATGCTGCTGCTCGGCCGCAGCGAGCGCTGGCTGCGGCCCATCGTGCTCGCCGGCGTGACCCTGGACATCCTCGCCGCCTCGTTGTTGGCCCATGCCTTGCCGGGTGCCAGCGCCGGCATATCGATGTCGCTGCTGTTCAATATCGCTGCCGCCGCCACCATGCTGCCGTTGTCGCTCGGGCTTTCCCTGGCGTTGGGTGCGAGCGTGGCCACCGTGGCCGAATACCTGTGGAAGCTGCTGGAGGGCGGTGCCCCCACCCGCACGCTGGCCGAGCTGGCCATGTTCACGACCAGCTACCTGGCGCTGGCCTTCATCAGCTCGGAGGTCGCCCACCGTGCACGGCGCAACCAACAGTTGGCCAACCAACGCGGTGACGAGGTCGCCGACCTGTTCCAGATCAACGAGCTGATCATCCGCCGCATGCGCACCGGCGTACTGGTGGTGGACGGGCAGAACCGCATCACGCTGGCCAATGAGGCAGCGTCGACCCTGCTGGGCGACAGCGGGGGTGACGGTGGCCGAGCGGGCTTGGGCAGTGCGGCGCCGGAGCTGTCACGCCGCTTGCAGCGCTGGCGCAATGGCTGGAACCAGGAAGAGGCGCCGCTGCAGCTGTCACCGGACCAGCCGGAGGTACAGCCGCGCTTCGCCCGCCTGCGCAGCGGCAGCGACCTGACCCTGATCTTCCTGGACGACACCAGCGTGGTATCGCGGCGGGCCGAATCCCTCACGCTGTCTGCGATGGGGCGCTTTTCGGCCAGCCTTGCCCATGAAATCCGCAACCCACTGGCCGCCATCAACTACGCCGTGCAGCTGCTGGAAGAAGAAGACGGCAACTTCAGCGAAAGCGACCGCCGGCTGCTGCAGATCATCCACCAGCAGTGCCAGCGCACCAATGGCATCGTGGAGAGCGTGCTGGGACTGGCCCGCCGCGAACGCGCCAATCCGGAGAACGTGGACCTGGCTGCCTTCGTGCGCCGCTTCGTACTGGAGTACAAGCAGGGCCTGTCGCTGGAAACCGACAGCGTGGAATCGATCATTTCCGACACCTCCGTTGCGGCCCAGGTGGACCCGCGCCACCTGCACCAGATCCTGACCGCCCTGGTCCACAATGCGCTGAAGTACGGCCGGATCGGCGAGCAGCCCGCCCGTATCCGGCTACGCGTGGCGCGCCAGGAAAGCGGCCCGGTGGTGGATGTGATGGACCGCGGCCCCGGCATTCCCGATGCGGTGGCGGCGCAGCTGTTCAACCCGTTCTTCACCACGTCCGAGCATGGCACCGGCCTGGGCCTGTACATCGCGCGCGAGCTCTGCCGCGCCAACCAGGCGCGCCTGGAGTACGTCCCGGTGCCTGCGGGCGGGGCCTGCTTCCGGGTGATCCTGCCCGCGCCGCACGCATTGGTCAGGCCATGATCGCGCCGCACACGCGTCAATGATTTGTCGCTACCGTCCCCCTCGGCTATCTTTCTCCACATGAACGAAACCCGTAGCGCACTTGTCGTCGATGACGAACGCGACATCCGTGAACTGCTGGTGTTGACGCTGGGCCGCATGGGCCTGCGCATCAACACCGCGGCCAACCTGGCAGAGGCCCGCGAGTTGCTGGCCAGCAATCCGTATGACCTGTGCATCACCGACATGCGCTTGCCCGACGGCAATGGGATCGAGCTGGTGACCGAGATCGCACAGCATTACCCGCGCACGCCGGTGGCGATGATCACCGCGTTCGGCAGCATGGACCTCGCCGTGGAAGCGCTGAAGGCCGGTGCTTTTGATTTCGTCAGCAAGCCTGTCGACATTTCCGTGCTGCGCGGGCTGGTCAAGCATGCGCTGGAACTCAACAACGCCGAACGCCCACGCGCGGTGACCCCGGGCGAGCAGAGCAGCCGCCTGCTCGGTCGTTCGCAGCCGATGGAGACCCTGCGCGCTACGCTGGGCAAAGTGGCCCGCAGCCAGGCACCGGTGTACATCCTCGGTGAATCCGGCGTCGGCAAAGAGCTCGTCGCGCGCACCATCCACGAACAAGGCGCGCGCGCCGCAGGACCGTTCATTCCGGTGAACTGCGGCGCCATTCCATCGGAGCTGATGGAAAGCGAGTTCTTCGGCCACAAGAAAGGCAGTTTCACCGGCGCGCATGCCGACAAGCCGGGGCTGTTCCAGGCTGCGCACGGCGGCACGCTGTTCCTCGACGAAGTGGCCGAGCTGCCGCTGCAGATGCAGGTCAAGCTGCTGCGCGCGATCCAGGAAAAGTCGGTGCGCCCTGTCGGCGCATCGGCGGAAATCCCGGTCGACGTGCGCATCCTGTCGGCCACGCATAAAGACCTGGCCCACCTGGTGGATGAAGGCCGCTTCCGCCACGATCTGTATTACCGCATCAACGTGATCGAACTGCGCGTGCCGCCGCTGCGCGAGCGCCACGAAGACCTGACCGAGCTGGCTGCCTCGATCCTGGCTCGGCTGGCGCGTAATCACGGCTGCGCCATTCCCCTGCTTGCGCCGTCTGCTCTGGACGCCTTGGCGCATTACAGCTTTCCCGGCAATGTGCGTGAGCTGGAAAACATCCTGGAACGCGCGTTGGCACTCGCCGAGAGCGACAGCATCGGTGCCGCTGACCTGCGCCTGCCCCAGGCGGCCACGCGCGCGCCCGGTGCCGCTGCCGG
This sequence comes from Stenotrophomonas sp. WHRI 8082, assembly GCF_040223995.2. Classification (NCBI taxonomy): domain Bacteria; kingdom Pseudomonadati; phylum Pseudomonadota; class Gammaproteobacteria; order Lysobacterales; family Lysobacteraceae; genus Stenotrophomonas; species Stenotrophomonas sp. WHRI 8082. The sequence goes on from NZ_CP167826.1 coordinate 991,913, forward strand.
GCCGGTGGTGGAGGCGGTGGTCGACCTGCCGGCCGGCAACGCGGCCCTGCCCTCCTACATCGAACAGATGGAACGCACCGCCATCCAGCGCGCACTGGAGGAGAACCGCTGGAACAAGACGCGCACCGCCGCCCAGCTGGGCATCACCTTCCGTGCGTTGCGTTACAAGCTGAAAAAGCTCGGCATGGAATGAGGGCAGTGACGACTGCGGGTCGTCCGTGTTCCGGGATGACGGCCAGCGTTCGTCACTGCCCGGGGTGTGTCAGAGGAATGGAAAGGGCGTGGCGGAAGACGTTGGTCGGGTCGACCTTCGCCTTGAGCGCGATAAGCTTCTCGATCAGTTCGGTATTCCACCCGTAATAGAGGTTCAGCCAGTCCTCGTCCTCCTGCCCAGCGTCGTCATACCGCATGTCGATGTCGGGGTAGTTGATGTAACAGCCATCAAACGCGGGGCGGGATGGTTTTCCCTGATGGACCGCAGCGTAGCTCGTCCGCATCCATCCAAGGTGCGCCGCATCATCAGCGCAGTCCGCCCAATAAGACTGGAACTGGGTTTTCAGCAGCGATGCGCGTTGCGCAACAGCCGTCGCGCCGATGCCGTTGCGGTTGATCGCTCCCCCGTAGGAATCGATCTGCACCAGCATCTGCCGGAAGCGACGTTCGCTCGTCGCGGTCGTCAGATGCGTCCACAGCGCATCGCACATCGCGGGCGAGAACTGCGCGTTCTGGTACACCGATTTTTACTTGCCACGGTGGTTGGCGCCCGAACCATTCACGGTCTGGGTCAGGTAGATCCAGTCCATGGCATCGTCGGCCTCCAGTTGCATCACGTCGCGGTGATGCGGGCCGCTCCGCGCCAAAGGCGGGATGTTCGGCATGATGAATTCCGCGCACCGCGTTGCCGGGATGCCCGCTGCCGTGTTCATCGTGCTGATGAAGTCCAGCAGTGGGGCATCATTCTCCCCGCCCACGTCCCCCTGCGGGCCGGTGAACTGGATGCCCAGCACGACGTTGTCCGAGGCGTCGATGTAGTTGAGTTTCAGCACCGTGAACAACCCGCCGTTGCCACGCCCTCGGATGGGATTCGTCGCATCCGCATCATGCGCTTCGAACCACGTCCAGTACGCCTGCAGGAAGCCAGTGAAGCGCCCCTTCAACGACGACCATGGATAGACCAAGGGCAACCAGTACGCCTTGCGGGGAGCCTTCGGCAGGTCGTCGAAGTAGTACGCGATGATGATGCCGAAGTTGCCGCCGCCGGCACCGCAGCAGGCAGTGAAAAGAGCGCGCTGAATGTCAGACCGACTGTCTGCACGCACGTGCCAAGGCACCAGCGCTGTGCCCTGCGCGTTCGGCACGAGCACATCCACCCCCGTCACCCAATCCACGGTCAACCCGTGCAGGCGTGACAACATGCCATAGCCACCGCCACTGATATGCCCCCCCACGCCAACGGAATAACACGAGCCGCCCGGGAGGGTCCGCCCTGCCTGCTTGAACAGCGAAACGTAACCGTCCCAGTTCTGGTTGCCGGTAAGGATTTTGAAGCGGTAACGGTCTGCACCCTCGTTCCAGGGCGAGGTGACCTGTTGCCCCTCGTCGTACTGCATCCCCTTCATTTCACCCAGGTCGATGATGGACAGGGACTCGCCTGCCAGCTTGTTCGCCACCAGGCCTTCATAGCAATGCCCGCCGCTGCGCACGGTGATGCGATGCCCTGCCGCGAGCGCGGCGTTGGCTGCTGCGAGTACCTCCTCCGGCGTGGTGCATATGCGGATATCATCTGCCCCCTCCGCCAGGCTGGGTGGCCATCGAAGATTGAACCCCTTCTGCAAGGCTTCGTGGCGGGCATCGAGGCGGGTGATGACGTTCATCTCTGCGACTCCTTCGTAACCGCCTCACCAACGTGGCTCGGCTGGCTCGAAGATGATCCCCATGAACGTCCGCGTCGATGCGGTAGAGACACCCGCGTGCAGCGCACTGCAGACGCTTGACGGATTGTCTAGCGTGGTCGCCGACAGAGGCGTGCCCAAGAGGCGTTCCATCAGGCCCGTCCAGCGCGCCGGAGGCGGGGATGCCCTCCTGTGTGCAAAGGCTACGCGTCGATTCATCCGACAACGATCGCGCCATGACGCACCCTCTTCGACGGGCTTCCTCGCGCCCGCTGCGACACGCTGTGGTCACACCGCACCCGGCAACGCGCGCCACGCTCGGCGAGCGCAGCGGCCGTCGACGACAGTCCAGCGGCAAGCGGCCGTCGGTGCCTTACTCGTCGCGATACTGCCCGTCGGTCACCTGCTCGAGCCACGTTACAGGACTGCCATCGAGCGACTCTGCGATGGCGATGTGGCTCATCGCTGCATCAGCGCGAGCGCCATGCCAGTGCTTCACGCCCGGCGGGATCCATACCGTGTCGCCCGGTCGCAGGGGTTGCCGGGGCTTGCCCCACTCCTGCACCCAACCCGTACCGGTGGTGACGATCAGCGTCTGCCCCAGCGGATGGGTATGCCAGGCCGTACGCGCACCGGGCTCGAAGGTCACCGTCGCCCCGCCAACGCGCGCAGGCTCGGTGCCTTGGAACGGCGCATCGATCCGAACGGTGCCCGTGAAGTAGTCTGCGGGGCCGGCTGCAGATGCCTTGCTGCCGGCGGGGTTGACCGCGATGGAAGCGCCTTCCGGCGTGCCAGCGGTCGTGGCCATGGCCATCGCAGCGGTCAGTAACAGGGACATCGTGTATTCCTTGGCAACGGTTGGAAACGCCAGCCTACGCCTCGCTGGGGCCGCCATTGCAGCAGCCTGAGCGGATGCATCCAGAAACGCCGCTCATCAATCATTGCCCACCGTGACCCAGCGCGCGATGATGCGCGCATGCCGCGCGAGAATCTCAACGATCTGCAAGCGTTCGTCCATGTTGCCCGGGAGGGCAGCTTCACCCGCGCCGCTGCCCAGCTGGGCGTATCGCAGTCCGCGCTCAGCCATACGCTGCGTGCGCTGGAACAGCGACTCGGCGTGCGCCTGCTGACCCGCACGACGCGCAGCGTGTCGACCACCGAAGCCGGGCAACGGCTGCTGGACACCCTGTCGCCGCGGCTGGCGGAAATCGAAGAAGAGCTGACCGCGCTGGCCGAATACCGCGACCGACCCGCGGGGACCATCCGCATCAGTGCCGCCGGCCATGCCGCCGAGCACGTGGTATGGCCGCGACTGCAGCGCGTACTGCTCGACTATCCGGATCTGAAGGTGGAACTGACCGTGGATTACGGGCTGAGCGATATCGTCGCCCAGCGGCATGACATCGGCATCCGACTGGGTGACCAGGTGGCCAAGGACATGATCGCCGTGCCGATCAGCCCACCGCTGCGCATGTGCGTGGTCGGCACGCCGGCGTACTTCCGTCACCATGTCATCCCGATGCATCCGCAGGATCTCGCCGCGCACAGTTGCATCAACCTGCGCCTGCCCACGCATGGCGGCCTGATGCCATGGGAGTTCGAGCGCGATGGCGAGGAAATCAACGTCCGCGTAAGCGGGCAGTGGACGTTCAACAACAGCGCACTGATGTTGCGGGCCGCGCTGGCGGACGGTGGCCTGGCCTGGCTGCCCTGTGACCTCGCCCGAGCCGCAGTCGACAGCGGCCAGCTGCTGTCGGTGCTGGAAGACTGGTGCCCGGATTTCGATGGGTACTACGCCTACTATCCCTCGCGTCGCCAGGCCTCGGTGGCCCTGCGCATCGTCCTCGATGCACTGCGCGAAGCCCGCTAGCGCCGCGCCCTGCGCTGCGAGCGCAAAGCGCGGCTTGTAGCAGACATCGCCCTGCCGGACCCGATGCCGTCGAGCAGGGCTCCGCGCTATCGCCCTACCAGCTGGGCCTGCGCCGCGCTGTAGCGCTCACCCACGATCGCGATCTCGGCCAGCGCCGCTTCGATGTGCGCCCGCGCCGCACCGTCCAACGTCAGCGACGCCGCGCCGAGGTTTTCCTGCAGCCTGGGCAGCTTGGTCGTTCCCGGAATCGGCACGATCCACGGCGCCTGCGCCAGCAACCACGCCAGTGCCACCTGCGCCGGCGTTGCGCCGGTATCAGCGGCGATCGTGCCGATGCGATCCACTAAAGCTTGGTTCGCCGCGCGGGCATCGGCTGCGAAGCGCGGCACCGAGTTCCGGAAATCACTGGCATCGAACGTGGTATCGGCCGAAATCGCGCCAGTCAGGAAGCCCTTGCCCAGCGGGCTGAACGGTACGAAGCCGATGCCCAGTTCTTCCAGCACAGGCAGCAGTTCTGCTTCCGGCTGCCGCCACCACAGCGAGTACTCGCTTTGGACCGCGGTCACCGGCTGCACCGCATGGGCGCGTCGTACGGTCGCGGCAGCGGCTTCGGACAAACCAAAATGCTGCACCTTGCCTTCGGCGATCAACTCACGCACGGTCCCGGCCACGTCTTCGATCGGCACGTTGGGATCAACGCGATGCTGGTAGAACAGATCAATGCGATCGGTACGCAAGCGCTTCAGGCTGGCCTCGGCCACCGCCCGGATGCGTTCAGGACGGCTGTCCAGTCCCGCGCCGGCGCGGCCTTCCTTGAAACCGAACTTGGTGGCGATCACCACTTTCTCGCGGTACGGCCCCAAGGCCTCGCCCAACAGCGCTTCGTTCTCGAATGGACCGTAGGCTTCGGCGGTGTCGAAGAACGTCACCCCCTGGTCCACCGCTGCATGCAGCAGTGCGACGGCCTGAGCGCGTTCGGTGGCGGGGCCATACCCGAAGCTCAGGCCCATGCAGCCCAGACCGATCGCGGAAACGTGCAGGCCACTGCGGCCGAGTTCACGGGATTCCATGGAAATGCTCCTGCCGGCGATGCCGGAATCAACAAAGGAAGCCCACCGTACGCCGTGCGGTGTCGACGATTGGATCCCCTGCGGCGCTGGCGGTGATGAGCCGGGCTCATGAAAGCAACAGCAGTGGCCTGTGGCGGTGTGCTTGATCGCGTTGCTTTACCGCCTTGCTTCGCTGCCTTGCTTCGCTGCCTTGCTTCGCTGCCTTGCTTCGCTGCTTTGCTTCGCTGCTGTTTTTTACCGCTGTGTTGTATCGCTTGGTAGAGCCGACTTCAGTCGGCTGCTTCACCGACAGCCGACTGAAGTCGGCTCTACCAGGGCGGGCGGAGCAGCCGACTGAAGTCGGCTCTACCAGGACGGGCGTGCCGTCGTGGTCAGCGGACTTCGGAAATCTCCACACCGTCCAGGCCCTGCGACAGTGTGCGGGCATCGCCGCCCTGGCTCAGCTTGATGCGCAGGCGCACTTCGTTCTGCGAATCGGCATACCGCAGCGCGTCTTCGTAGCTGATCTCGCCCGCCTGGTACAGCTCGAACAAGCTCTGGTCGAAGGTCTTCATGCCCAGCTGGGTGGACTCCTTCATGACTTCCTTGAGCTTGTGGATCTCGCCTTCGCGGATGTAATCCTGCACCAGCGGCGTACCGAGCATGATCTCCATGGCGACCTTGCGCGAGCGTCCGTCCGGCGAGGGAATCAGCTGCTGCGCGACCACGCCCTTGATGTTCAGCGACAGATCCATCAGCAGCTGGTTGCGGCGATCTTCGGGGAAGAAGTTGATGATGCGGTCCATCGCCTGGTTGGCGTTGTTCGCATGCAGCGTGCACAGCACCAGATGACCGGTCTCAGCGAAGGCAATCGCATGGTCCATGCCTTCGCGGGTACGGACCTCGCCGATCATGATCACGTCCGGTGCCTGGCGCAGGGTGTTCTTCAGCGCCGCTTCCCAGCTGTCCGTATCGATGCCGACCTCGCGCTGGGTGATGATGCAGCCTTCGTGGCGGTGCACGAACTCGATCGGATCCTCGATGGTGATGATATGGCCGGTCGAGTTGTGGTTGCGGTAGCCGATCATCGCCGCCAACGAGGTCGACTTGCCGGTACCGGTCGCACCGACGAACAGGATGATGCCGCGCTTGGTCATCGCCAGCGTCTTGATGATCGGCGGCAGCGCCAGCTCATCCACGGTGGGGATGCGCGTTTCAATCCGGCGCAGCACCATGCCGACCTGGTTGCGCTGGTAGAAGCAACTGACACGGAAGCGGCCGACACCGGACAGGCCGATGGCGAAATTACATTCGTGCGTCTTCTCGAACTCTTCGCGCTGCGCCGGCGTCATCACGTTCAACACCAGATCGCGGCTCTGCTGCGGCGTCAGCGGGGTCTGGGTGATCGGCGAGATCTTGCCGTTGACCTTGATCGCCGGCGGCATGCCGGCCGTGATGAACAGGTCCGAGGCGCGCTGGTGCGCCATCAGCTTGAGGAAGGAAGTGAAATCGATGGTATTGGTGGCGGCACTGTTCACGGCGGACTCCAGATGGCGGGGCGGTAGGCGCGATGCATCGGCGTGCGACGCGCGCCGGTTGGACGCGCCCCGCCCTGCCGTTGCCGCGCCTTACTCGAACAGGCGCTTGTCCTTGGCGTACTCTTTGGCTTGGTTGCGCGTGATCAGGCTGCGCTTGACCAGATCCTGCAGATGCTGGTCCAGGGTCATCATGCCGTACTGCTGACCGGTCTGGATGGCCGAGTACATCTGCGCCACCTTGTCCTCGCGGATCAGGTTGCGGATGGCGGGCGTGCCGACCATGATTTCCCAGGCCGCCGTGCGTCCACCGCCGACCTTCTTCAGCAGCGCCTGCGAGATGACCGCACGCAGCGACTCCGACAGCATGGAGCGCACCATCGGTTTTTCGCCGGCGGGGAACACGTCGACGATACGGTCGATGGTCTTGGCGGCCGAACTGGTGTGCAGCGTACCGAACACAAGATGGCCGGTTTCCGCCGCGGTCAGCGCCAGGCGGATGGTTTCCAGATCGCGGAGCTCGCCGACCAGGATGATGTCCGGATCTTCGCGCAGCGCCGAACGCAGCGCTTCGTTGAAGCCATGCGTATCGCGGTGCACTTCGCGCTGGTTGATCAGGCACTTCTGCGAGGTGTGCACGAACTCGATCGGATCCTCGACGGTGAGGATGTGTCCGTACTCGTTCTTGTTGATGTAGTCGATCATCGCGGCAAGCGTCGTCGACTTGCCCGAGCCGGTCGGCCCGGTCACCAGGATCAGCCCCTGCGGCTGCTGGATGACCTCGCGGAACAGCGGCGGGCAGGCCAGGTCCTCCAAGGTCAGCACCTCGGACGGAATGGTACGGAACACCGCACCCGCGCCACGGTTCTGGTTGAAGGCATTGACGCGGAAGCGCGCGAGCGACGGAATCTCGAACGAGAAATCGACCTCGAGGAACTCCTCGTAATCGCGACGCTGCTTGTCCGACATGATGTCGTAGACAAGCGCATGCACCTGCTTGTGGTCCAGCGCAGGAATGTTGATGCGACGGACATCGCCGTCGACACGGATCATCGGCGGCAGGCCTGCGGACAGGTGCAGGTCGGATGCTTTGTTCTTTACGGAAAACGCCAACAGCTCGGCGATATCCATGAGCGGCTACTCCCCAATAACGGCTTGGACTGGAAGGATCTTTCCCCGGGCGTCAGTATAGCGTTCTGTCAGACCGGAACGCGTTACGTGCAAAGTCCCCTGCCCGGAATACTGAGCAACCTGCAGAACGCGGCCCAGGCCGCCGGGCGGCCAACCCCGTCCCTGCTGGCGGTGTCCAAGACCCACCCGGCCGACGCCATCGCCGCGTTGGCCGCCCAAGGCCAGCGCGCGTTCGGCGAAAACTACGTGCAGGAGGCCCTGGCAAAGATCGAGGCGCTGCAAGGCCTGGCACTGGAATGGCACCTGATCGGCCACCTGCAGTCGAACAAAGCCGACGCGGTTGCGCGCGCCTTCGACTGGGTGCAGAGCGTAGACCGGTTGAAGCTCGTGCAGGCGCTCGCCCGCCACCGTCCCGCCACCTTGCCGCCGTTGAATGTGCTGATCCAGGTGAACGTGGATGACGAAGACAGCAAGCACGGATGCGCGCTGGAGGCAGTGGATGCGCTGGCCGCGGCGATTTCGACCGAACCGACCCTGCGCCTGCGCGGCCTGATGGCCATCCCGGCGCCATGGCCCGATGCCGCGCGTCGGCAGCAGGCGTTCAGGCGCATGTATCAGGCGCAGCAGGCCCTTGCCGACCTTCATCCCGGCGCAGACACCCTGTCAATGGGGATGAGCGGCGACTACGCCGAGGCCATCGCGGAAGGCTCGACCATGGTCCGCATCGGCACCGCACTCTTTGGCGCCCGCCCGCGCCCCGCATGAATTGAAAGGAAGATCCAGATGACCGATACGTCCATTGCCTTCATCGGCGGCGGCAACATGGCGCGCAGCCTGATTGCCGGGCTGGTGCGCCAGGGCACGGCACCGGCCCAGATCCACGTGGCCGAGCCGGTGACTGCGCTGCGCGAAGCGTTGACGGCCGAGTTCGGCGTCAAGACCTATGCAGGTGCCAGCGAAGCCGCGGCGCAGGCGGGCACGTGGCTGCTGGCGGTCAAGCCACAGGTGCTGCGCGATGTATGCGCGCCGCTGCAGCCGCTTGCCGCGGCAACGAAGCCGCTGCTGGTGTCCATCGCCGCCGGCATCACCAGCACCCAACTGGACCGCTGGCTGGGCGGAGACGTGGCCGTGGTGCGCGCCATGCCCAATACCCCGGCCCTGCTGGGGGCCGGTGTCACCGGACTGTTCGCCACGCCAGCGGTTACCGACGCGCAACGTACGCAGGCGGACCGCATCCTGGCCAGCGCAGGCGGCACGGTCTGGGTGGACGACGAGGCGCTGATGGATTCGGTGACTGCTGTATCCGGCAGCGGGCCGGCATACGTTTTCCTGTTGGCCGAGGCAATGGAAGCGGCCGGCATTGCACAGGGCCTGCCCGCGGAAGCGGCACGCACGCTGGTGCAGCAGACGCTGCTCGGTGCATCGCGCATGCTGGACGAAGCCGGCGAGGCACCCGGTGAGCTGCGCCGTCGCGTCACCTCGCCGGGAGGCACCACCCAGGCGGCAATCGAAAGCTTCCAGGCAGGCGGCTTTGAAGCGCTGGTCGCAACGGCACTGGCTGCCGCACAGACACGTGGCCGCGAACTGTCCGCCGCCAACGATTGAACCCCGGCGGTGACGGTGAACCCCGGCGGTGACGGCCGCTGGCCGCGCTTCGGCTGCCCCACCACAGGTAGAGCCGACTTCAGTCGGCTGGTGTTGGCGCAGCCGACTGAAGTCGGCTCTACCCAGCGGGCCGCCCCCAGCGCAGCCGACTGAAGTCGGCTCTACCGTACCTCGGGCGTCACCGGAAACCGCTCCATCAGGAACTCAACGAAACACTGCAGGCGTGGCCGGGGGCGGCGGTCCGGCAGGTAGATCAGGTGCATCGGCCGTGCGGCCGGCACGTGATCGGCCAGCACGGTGACCAGCCTTCCCGCCGCGATGTCTTCGCCCAGCAACGCGGTCGGCTGCAATACCAACCCGGCACCGGCCAGCGCAGCCTGCCGCAGTGCCTGGCCGTCGTTGCTGCTCAGCCGTGCGCGCGGCTCCCAGTCCACCGCATCGCCGTTCGCCAGCCGCCATCCATGGCCCCCGCGCCAGGACAGATGGCTCAGGCACTCATGCTGGGCGAGATCCGCTGGATCACGCGGCGTCCCTTTCCGCCGCAGGTAGTCCGGCGACGCGCACAGGCTCATCGCGTAGGGCGGCAAGGGGCGCGCCACCACCTCGCGGGACGGCAGCGGGCCTACCCGGATCGTCGCGTCGAAACCGTCCTCGATCAAGTCGACAGTGCGATTGCTGAGGTCCAACTCGATGTTCACCAGCGGCTGCGCTTCCAGCAACGAAGCCAGCGCGGGCGCGAGCACGCAGCTGCCCCACGTGCTGGGCGCACTGATCCGTAGCAGCCCACGTGGCTGCAACTGCAGGCCCGCGACACTCGCTTCGACGTGCTGCACCTGCTCGAGCACCTGCCGGCATCCGGCCAGATACGCGGTGCCGGCCTCCGTCAGACGCTGACGTCGGGTGTTCCGTTGCAGCAGCGCCGTACCCAGATGCGCCTCCAGCTGCTGGACGTACTTGCCGACCATCACGGCCGACACGTCCAACTGTTCGGCCGCGCGCGCGAAGCTGCCGAGATCGGCCACGGCGACAAAGGCCTGCATGCAGCGGAGTCTGTCCACTACTAACTCCAGGTTAGGAATGAGCGAATCATACGCCCCTTATCCAAAGCCGATCGCCGCGCCAGACTGGCCTCACTTACTGAAGGAGTATCTGCATGAAGATCCTGATCGTTGGTGCCTCTGGGACGTTGGGGCAGGCGGTAGCCCAGCATCTGGGCCAGCACCATGACGTTGTCACCGCAGGGCGTCGCAGTGGCGATCACCGCGTGGATCTGACCGACGATGCCAGCGTGCACGCCCTCTTCCAGCAGACCGGCCTGCTCGACGCGGTGATCGCCACCACCGGCCAGTTGCACTTCGGCCCCCTGCAGGACATGACGGCTGCCCAGTTCAACAGCGGACTGCAGGACAAGCTGCTTGGCCAGGTGCGCCTGGCATTGGCCGCGCAGCATCACCTGCGCGCAGGGGGCTCGATCACCCTCACCAGCGGCATAGTGAGCGCCCAGCCGATCCGCGATGGCAGCAATGCGACGGCGGTGAACGCTGGCCTGGAAGGCTTCGTGCGTGCGGCAGCATGCGAACTGGTGGCACGCGGACTGCGCATCAATGTGGTGAGTCCTACGGTGCTGGAAGAATCCGCAGTTGCCTACGCGCCGTACTTCCCGGGCTTCGAACCGGCGGCTGCCAGCCGGGTCGCGCTGGCCTACCAACGGGCGGTGGAAGGCATCCAGAGCGGGCAGACGCTCACGGTCTGGTGAGCTGCGGGCGACTGACCGAGCAAGTCCGGGATGCCCGGGGTGTCCGGGATCTCGGGGATGCCCGGTAGAGTCGACTTCAGTCGACTAGCGCAGGCGGTGCCGACTGAAGTCGGCACTACCGAACCGACGGCGAGCAGCAGCCGACTGAAGTCGGCTCTACCGAACCAGCAGCGAGCAGCAGCCCGAGGGCTGTCCTCATTCCCAGCGCTGCGGCCCTTCGCCCTGTTCTGCCAGCACATCGCCGGGGTTGGCCAGCCAGCAGCGTTTCAGCGACAGGCAGCCGCAGCCGATGCAGCCGGTCAGCTGATCGCGAAGGAACTGCAGCAGGTGGATGCGCTCATCCAGTTCGCTGCGCCAGCGCGCGGACATGCGCGCCCACTCCGCCTTGGTCGGTGTGCGTCCTTCAGGCAGCTCTGCCAACGCCGCACCGATTGCTTCCAGTGGCATGCCTACCCGCTGTGCCACCCGGATCACTGCCAAGCGCCGCAGTACATCGCGCGGGTAACGCCGCTGGTTTCCTGCGTTGCGCAGGCTGCGGATCAGCCCCTTGCGCTCGTAGAAGTGCAGCGCCGACACCGCCACGCCACTGCGCTTGGCGACCTCGCCTACACTAAGCTCCTGCATCCCCATCTCTTGACCTCAACCATGGTTGAGGCCGGATGCTGCCGCCTCCGCATTCCCATTACAAGCCCTGACATGAACTCCGACGTCTCTTCCCTGGCCCTGGTGGATAAGGCATCCATCCTCTCGCCACGCTATCGCGCCACGACGGTCGGCATGGTCGCACTGGTGGCGCTGGTGGCGTTCGAAGCGCTGGCCGTTGCCGCGGCCATGCCTACCGTCGCGTTCGCACTGGATGGTCTGCGCCTGTACGCGTTGGCCTTCGGCGGCGCGTTGGCGACCAGCGTGATCGGGATGACCGTGGCGGGTCGCCTGTGCGACCAACGCGGACCATCGCGGCCACTGTGGCTGGGTCTCGCGTTCTTCATCATCGGTCTGATCGTCGCCGGCCTCGCCCCGCGCATGGGTGTCCTGGTGGCCGGACGCCTGCTGCAGGGCGTGGGCATCGGCGCGGTATCGGTGTCGCTGTATGTGCTGGTCGCGCGCACCTTCCCCGAGCCGCTGCGGCCGAAAGTCTTCGCCGCCTTCTCGGCGGGCTGGGTGGTCCCATCGCTGGTAGGCCCGGGGCTGAGCGGCCTCATCGTGCAGTACGCCGGGTGGCGCTGGGTATTCCTGGCGGTTCCGGTGCTCGCTCTGCCGGCTGCCTGGTTGCTGGTGCCCGCGCTGCGCGCCAGTGCACAGGACGTTCGCACCGAGGTCGTTGCGCGCCCGGTCGTGCGGTGGGCCGTGGGCGCGGCGCTGGCCGCCCTTCTGTTGTACCTGGGGGGACAGCAGCAGGGCATCACCGCGCTCGTGTTGATGACCAGCGCACTGGTCGCGCTGGTGGTGTGCAGCCGCCACCTGCTGCCTCCCGGCACCTTGGCACTGCGCCGCGGCTTGCCCAGCGTGATCGCGCTACGCGGTATCGCCGCGTCTGCGTTCTTCGCCGCGGAAGCCTTCCTGCCGCTCTTGTTGCAGCGCGAACGTGACCTCTCCCCCCTGTGGGCAGGCGCTGCACTCAGCATGGGGGCGCTGGGCTGGTTCTCCGGCTCATGGCTGCAGGGACATCAACGTTTTGGCTGGACCCGTGCGCATCTGGTGCAGGCCGGTTCGTGGATGATGGGCGGCGGCCTGCTGCTCACCTCGCTGACGCTGCAACAGGGCGTGCCCCTGCTGCTGGCCTTGGCAGGCTGGTCACTGACCGGGCTCGGCATGGGCCTGATCTACCCCAGTCTGTCGGTGCTCACGCTGTCGATGTCACCGCGTCACGAACAGGGAGCGAACAGCTCGGCGCTGCAGCTCAGCGAAGGCATCGCGGTGGCGACCACGCTGGCGTTGTCCGGCGCACTGTTCGCCGCCTTCATCGATGGTCGCGAAACACTGGGCTACCTGCTGTGCTTCGCGGTGACCCTGCTGCTGGCGCTGCTGGCCACGGTGGTCGCGCGGCGCATCTGATCGCAGCCGCTGCTGGGGTGACGACCGTTGGTCATCACGTCATTGATTGACGGCGTTCCACCTCTGCTGATATGGCGGAACAACGCCCGATTGCTTTCCGATAGCTTCTCTGCATTCTGAGACGTCAGGCCCGTTCAACGCTTCAGTAAACCGCAAACATGCCAGCCCCCCCACAGAGGACAACGCCATGCTTGCCACCGCGCTCCTTTTCTCGGCCGCCCTTCTCCCGCTCCCAGTGACCGGTTACATAGACCGGGTGGTGGCACCCAGCGCGGACGGCGACGTCATCCTCCGCACTTCCGAGCATTCCGATTTCAATGGAGGCAAAATTCGTCTGGAACAAAAGCTGCGACGTCTCTCTGGCGATCGGTTTTCCATAGACTTCAGCGATCAGCCTGCCTTCACAAAGATCTACCATGAAGCGCTGTGCCTTGAGGGCGGGATGCGACCCAGCACGGAGCGGGGAGTACTCGGAGGTGAAGATGCCATAGCCGCTTGGTCGTGCGTATCTTCCGAAACGCGAGAGGGCACTCCGGCCACAATCGAAGAAATCGAGCGCGTGGTCGACGAGCCCGCATCAAGCCAGGAGAACTGGACAGACTATGCACGTACCGCCGCTCCCTCTGGGAGTGCAGCACTGGGGCAGCCGTTCTTCGCCGTCGGATCGATGAGCGTGAAAAGCTCAGTAGCCGGCGCTGTGTCCTACAGCGTCAGCGTCGATGACAGACGGTGCTACTTTCAAAGTGCCGAGCGTCATGCGGGTGCCTTCGAGCTTTCGGCGCAGACGGGTGTGAGCTGCAGCGGCGACCGGCCCGGTTCTCTCAACACCGAAACGCGCGCCTGCGTCCCGCGCGCGTGTGGACTGAGCCAAGGCAGCTACCGCATACGGTGAAGCGCCCCCGGGGCCTGTGACGACCAGCGGTCGTCACCCACCAGATTCCAGCTCACGGCCGCGCACCCACCTCGTCCACGTCCTCGCGCAGGATGCGGCGGATTTCCAGCACGGCCTGCGGCGTCTCCTGCACGCTGTGGCCGGAGATGATCACCTTCTCCGACACGGCGCCCTCCAGGTGGGAACTCCAGTACGGCACCAGTCCGTCATCGGACTGCAGCAGCGGCACTTCTGGCTTGCGCTGGGCAATGATCGAGTGATATTTCAGCCCGGGCTGGATCGGCAGCGAGCCGGCTGCCATGACGAAGGGATCGGTGGATTTCAGGTTGTCGATGCTGTTGGGCACGCGCAGCTTTTCACTCCCACTACGTTGCGCATCGGCCTGCTGCAGGGTGTTGAATGCATCCTCGAATGAACCCAGGATCGTCAACGGCAGACGCACCAGACGACCGATCAGGCGCCCCACCCGGTTGCCCGCGATGTCCGTTCCCTTGTGCGGGGCCGCGATGAAGATCGCCCGTTCCACGTTCGGCTGCGGCTGGAACTGCAGCAGCGGGCCCAGCTTGGTCTTCACCCGCTGCAGGCGCTCGCCTTTCAGGTCGTAGCGTGCCATCAGGTCGTTCCACAATGCATCGCCGGATGCGCTGACCATCAGCCGTCCCAGTACACCGCCCATGCTGTGGCCGATGAACACCTGGTCCTTCGACGCACGCGTCTGCCCGCTGGGATCGAAGTGTTTCAGGGTGCTGTTGAACGCGCGCGAGATCTCGTACCGGTTCAGCGCAATCGGCGCATTGGTCGGGTAATACACCTGCCACACCTGGAATTCGCGGCGCAGCTCCTCTTCGCCCATGATTTCGTTGGCCACGTTCACCCACGCCTCCGGACTGCTGCCCAATCCATGCAGCATGAAGATGATGCGGCGGTTCGGGTCCCAGGGTTGCATCAGGTAGATGTGCGGCTCCTTGATGCCTTCGGCCAAGCCGAACAAGGTGCGCAGCGCCTGCGTGGCGAACCCGCTCTGTGCAAGCCACAGCCCATACGCCGCAGTGAAGTTGCCGGCCAGCGGCACCTGCTGCCCGTGCAGGTCGACCCGCTCGGTCGCTTCCGGGGAATACACATCCAGCAATACCTGGCTGGTCTTCAGCACGTCGTCCAGCGAGTCGCCCTTGAAGCGCAGCAGCGCGGTGGCGTTGATCGAGGACATCTCACTGTACTTCGGCACTTCGTGTTTCCTGGCGGGCGCAGCCGCATCCACCGGCGCGTCTGCCTCCGGCAAGGGGGTGCTCAACTGGGGTGGGTCCATCACCACCACCAGCTCGGCACCGAACCCATCACGGCGGTAGGTGCTGCGCAGGCCAACGAAGCTGATCGTTGCCGCCGACACCAGCCGGGTGGGCATGCTGGGCATCGACAGGCGATCGTAGTCGGAGGTGATCGTCCAGCGCTCGCCGGCCACGGGCGCGTTGTAGTCTTCGCCTTCCAGTGCGGACGCGCGTGCCCGACGGAACACCACCGACGCCGTCTGCTCAGCAGCATAGTTGTAGTAGTCGCGCACCTGCGTCTGCCGATCCTCGAAGGCACGATCAGAGGGCGCGCGGCCACTGAAGAACAGGTACGCATACGCGTAGCGCGCCGCTTCCAGCCATGCATCCACGGCCGCGTCGCTCATCGGCTCCTTGTCTGCATGCTTGGGTTTCGGACTGAGGGCCAGCGCCGTCTGCACCCACAGTTCGGACAGCGCCGACATGCGCTGCTCGGCACTGATGCCATCGGTATCCAGCAACGTCCTGCGGCAGACCACTACGTCCTTGCCACACTGGCTGGCATCCAGCCCCACCACGCTCAGTGTTTCCTGTGATGCCGCACTGAGCTTGCCGGTGGTCAGCACATCGGAGCGCTTGCTGGACAGGTAATCGGTGTTGGCCACCTGCTTGACCGTTACCATCGCGCAGCCACTGCCCAGCAGCAGCACGGCGGCAGCGAGCAGCAGGCGTATCCTCTTCGGCAAGTAAACCGGCGCCCTCATGTCGATCATTGTTCACCTTCCTGGGCGGTGCCGGGCACGCCACGGCGGATCCATCTGGAGAAATCCTTGTCAGACGCCGGCTGCAGTGCGCGATCGGTGATGCGTGCGCGCTCGCGGAGCTCTTTGAACGAATGCCCCGGCGTCAACGCGCCTTGATCGAATGCGTAGCGGTCCAGATACCCGGACAGCAGCAGGCGGTAGTCCAGCGGCAGCCCGGGGGCGATATGCCGCGCCAGATCAAATACGATCGTGGTGCAGTTGCTGGTCAAGGTGTTGTAGAACGCCGGCGCCGCATCGAGCGTGCGTGCCTCGTCGATGTAGGCAGCGAACAAGGTACGCAACTGGGCCTGGCTCAGGCCATGCAGCCGATACAGATAGACATCCTCGCCGCGCGCATTGGTGCGTGTGCGGATGATGTCGGTTTCTTCGGACGCCACCAGAGTCATTTCGAACTTGCGGAAGAAGCCGCCCAGCGCGGAGAACGACTCGCCCTGCTCTTTGCGGATCTCCAGCGAGAAGACCAGCTGCCGTCCGTCCTCGAATCCGAACGACACCAATGTGTGGGCGATCGCAGGTCCCATCCAATACGACATCACCAGATCGGCCGACGCCAACTGCTGCAGGTCGTACTCCCGGCGGACCCAGCGCGCATCGTAGTCCTGCTCGGTGCGCCAGGTGAAGTCGCGCACGTTGTCCAGCACGACCCTCCGACCATCGAAAGAGGCCACGTGCAGCCGCTGCGCCACGTCGTCGGCCCATGCGCGGTCCTGTCGCGGCGTCAGGCTGAGCCACGTCAGTGCCGCAGCCACCATGCACAGCCCGTACGCGGCGGGCAGCCTGCGCCCCGCCCGTCCGCGCGCCACACGCACCGACATCCAGCCACCCGCCAGCAACCAGAGCAGCGCCGCGCACCCCGCCAGCCAGCCGGGTCCCGGCACTTGATAGAACACCAGTCCAGCAACCCACAGGGTGGCCAGCAGCATGAGGGTTCCGATACTCCAACGGCCTGCTGCCTTCACGGGGACCTGTCGCATTCATCTTGGGGCGCCTAGTTAGCCACAAGCGAGGTGCCGGGGAAATCCGAAGGCGTTCAGGAATGGCCGCCGCGCGGACCGGTGGGGTCCCGGTAGCCGCCGGGAGCGCCACGGCGCGACAGGAGATACTTCGGGCAGAATGACGCCACGCACCGGGAGACATCATGGGCATCAAAGAGGTTTCTGCTGTGGCGGTCAACGAATGGCACACCGCCCGTTGCCATTGCGGCGCCGTGCAATTGCGCCTGCATCTGCCTGACGGCATCGTCGATCCGCGCCGGTGTGACTGCTCGTTGTGTCGGCGTCGTGGCGCCATCGCGGCCACCGTGTCTGAAAACGGGATCGAGGTCCTGCAGGGACACGCGCACCTGCGTCTGTACCAGTTCAACACCCACGTAGCCGAGCACTGGTTCTGCGATGTCTGCGGAATCTACACACACCACCGTCGGCGCTCGAATCCGCATGAGTACGGCTACAACGTGGCCTGCCTGGAGGGCATCGATCCGTTCGGGCTGGGCGTGATACCCACCAATGACGGGGTCAACCACCCGGCCGACCGATAGATACCAGGTCAGTGCCTGCTGCGGCGGCTCGGGGCGGCAACCTTCTGCCAGGGCGAGATCGCCAAGCGACCTGCGCGTACGGGGCGCTTCAAGGTCAGGCGCCGGGCGCCTGCTTCGGGAGGCGCATCCGGTCCCTCTTCGATCGGCCCTGCATCGCTTGGCGTTGCCAGTAGTGCAGTGTGCGGAAGCAGGCGGTCAATGAGCCACATGGCGGAACTCCGTTGGGGGCGGGTGCACCCACCCTAAGTCCGCCCCGGCGACCGCCATGTGATCCGCCGATGACATGACGATGACCGTGCTGAACGGCACGGCCACTCACGTTCAGGCGCTCTTTTTCCGCCGGCCCAGACCGCGCACCAGCACGAAGAACAACGGCACCATCAAGATCGCCAACAGCGTGCCGGACACCATGCCGCCGATCACGCTGATACCGATCTCGCGCCGGCTCACCGCCCCGGCACCCGTGGCCAGGGCCAGCGGCACTACGCCGGCCACGAAGGCCAGCGAGGTCATCACGATGGGCCGCAGCCGCAGGCGCGCCCCTTCCAGTGCGGCATCCACCGCAGAGCGTCCGGCACGGTACTCGGCCTCGGCGAATTCCACGATCAGGATCGCGTTCTTTGCCGACAGGCCGATGGTGGTCAACATGCCGACCTGGAAATAGATGTCGTTGACGAAGCCTGCGACGGTGGTCGCCAACACGGTGCCGAGCACGCCCAGCGGAATCACCAGCAGCACCGCCACCGGCACTGTCCAGCTTTCATACAGCGCCGCGAGGCATAGGAAAATGAAGGCGATGGACGCCAGGTACAGCCAGATCGTCTGGTTGCTGGAGAGCTGCTCCTGGTAGGACAGGCCGCTCCACTGCAGGCCGAATCCCTCTTCCTGGGCCACCAACTGCGTCATGCGGCCCATGGCCTGACCCGAGCTGCTGCCCTGGGCGGCACTGCCCTGCAGCTGCATCGCCGGCAGGCCGTTGAAGCGTTGCTGCAGCTGCGGCCCGCGCTCCCAATGCGTGCGGGCAAAACTGGCGAACGATGCCATCTGCCCATCGCTGCCACGCACATACCACTGGTTGATGTCCTCGGGCACGCTCCGGTACGGGGCGTCGCCCTGAATGTAAACGCGCTTGACCCGGCCGCGGTCCAGGAAATCATTCACGTAGGTTCCGCCCCAGGCGGCCGACAACGTGGTGTTGATGTCCGCCTGCGCCAGACCCAGGGCGCTCGCCTGGGCCTGGTCGATATCCACCTGCAGCTGGGCGCGATCGCCCAGTCCATTCAAGCGCACCGATGAAAGGCCGGCGTCCTCGTTGGCCGCCTGCACCACGCGCTGTTGCGCCACCTTCAGCGCTTCGCGGCCCGCCGCACTGCTGTCCTGCAGCCACAGTTCGAACCCGCTGGACTGGCCCAGCCCGCGCACCGCAGGCGGCGACAGGACGTTGACCTGGGCATCGGCCACAGCACGGAAGTGCGCGTTGGCGCGGGCGATGATCGCATCGGCGCTGGTGTCCCCATCGCGCTCACTCCACGGTTTCAGCGCAAGGAACCCCTGGCCCGCGTTCTGCCCTGTACCGGCATTGTTGCGACCGACCACCACGAAGGCGACATCCACGCTCTGCTTTTCATTTTCACGGAAGTAACGTCCGATGTCCTCGCCCAATGCTTCGGTCTTGGCCATGGGCGTACCCTCCGGCGTGGTGAACTGGAACATCACCAGCCCTTGGTCCTCTACGGGCAGGAAGCCGGTCGGCATGCGCAGGTACAGGCCCGCCACCGCTACGACCACCAGCAGATAGAAGACCATCCAGCGCCGCGGCCGACCGACCACGTGGGCCAGGCCGGCACGGTAGGAGGCCTGGGTGCGTTCCACCCGACCATTGAACCAGCGGAAGAAGCGTCCCGGCGGGCGCTCCTTGTCGGCGGGCTTGAGCAGGGTGGCGCACAGTGCCGGGGTCAGGGTCAGCGCGACCAGCGCGGAAAGCACCATGGCCGACGCAATGGTGATCGAGAACTGCCGGTAGATGATGCCGGTGGCTCCGCCAAACATCGCCATCGGCAGGAAAACGGCACCGAGCACCACGGTGATGCCGATCAGCGCACCGGTGATCTCGCCCATCGAGCGCTCGGTGGCTTCGGCGGGTGGCAGCCCTTCTTCGTGGATGATGCGCTCGACGTTCTCCACCACCACGATCGCATCGTCCACCAGCAGACCGATCGCCAGCACCATCGCGAACAGCGTCAGCGTGTTGATCGTGAACCCGGCGACGGCCAGCACCCCGAAGGTTCCCAGCAATACCACCGGCACCGTGATCGCCGGGATCAGCGTCGCGCGCAGGTTCTGCAGGAACAGGAACATCACCACCACCACCAGGATGATCGCCTCGATCAACGTATGGACCACCCCTTCCACCGACACCCGTACAAACGGGGTGCTGTCGCGTGGATACGCCACCTCAAGGCCCGGCGGGAACGTCGGCTTCAAGCGCTCGATTTCCGCACGCACGGCATCGGCGGTCTGCAGGGCATTGGCACCGGAGGCCAAGGTGACCGAGAATCCGGCGGCCGGGTAGCCATTGAGGAAACTGCTCATGGTGTAGCCCTGCGCACCGATCTCGATGCGCGCGACCTGGTCCAGCGTCAAGGCCGCGCCATTGGGCAGTGTCTTGAGGATGATCGCGCGGAACTGCTCCGGGGTCTGCAGCCGTGACTGCGAGGTCACCGTGGCGTTGAGGCTCTGGTCGTCCATCGCCGGCAGACCGCCCAGCTCGCCGGCCGTCACCTGGGTGTTCTGCGCCTCGATCGCGCTGCGCACATCGCTCGGCATCAGGCTGTAGGCACGAAGCTGATGGGGATCCATCCAGATGCGCATCGCGTAGGGAGCGCCGAACACATCGATCTCGCCGACGCCCGGGATACGGCTCATCGGATCCTGCACGCTGCTGGACAGGAAATCCGACACGTCCACGCGCTGCATCTTGCCGGTGGTGTCATACAGCGCGACCACCATCAGCGAGTCGCCCTGCGACTTGGCCACTGTCACGCCCTGCTGCTGCACTTCCTGCGGCAGGCGGTTGATCGCCTGGTTGACGCTGTTCTGCACCTGCACCTGGGCGATGTCCGGGTCGGCCTGCTGGTCGAAGGTGACCGTGATGCGTGCCTGCCCTGCGGAAGAGCTGCTGGAAGAAAAATACAACAGGTGGTCGATGCCCTTGATCTGCTGCTCGATCACCTGCGTGACGCTGTCTTCCACGGTCTGCGCGGACGCACCGGTGTAGTTGGCGGTGATGTTGATCTGGGGAGGCGCAATGTCAGGGTACTGCTCCACCGGCAACTGCAGGACCGCGATGCTGCCCAGGGCCATGATGGAGATCGCCAGTACCCAGGCGAAGATCGGACGGTGGATGAAGAATCGGGAGAGCATGCGCAGGTCAGCCCTTCTTCGCTGCGGTGTCGGCGGGTGCCACGGCAACCTTGGCACCGTCCTTGGCGTCCGTCACCGCCACCTTCGCCCCATCCACGAGACCTTGCCGGCCGCCGATGACGATGCGCTCCCCGGCCTTCAGGCCATCGGCCACCAGCCATTGGTCGCCGACCGCGCGCAGGGTGCGGAAT
Organism: Stenotrophomonas sp. WHRI 8082; assembly: GCF_040223995.2. Classification (NCBI taxonomy): domain Bacteria; kingdom Pseudomonadati; phylum Pseudomonadota; class Gammaproteobacteria; order Lysobacterales; family Lysobacteraceae; genus Stenotrophomonas; species Stenotrophomonas sp. WHRI 8082. The sequence continues at coordinate 1,012,938 of NZ_CP167826.1, forward strand.
TCCCGCTGGCGCACTACGTCGTCGGCATCCACGACCCAGGCAAGCGCGTTGCCACGCGGACTGCGATCGACCACGGACTGCGGCACCAGCACTGCCTGCTGGCGCGTGCCCTGCCCGACCATCGCACGCACGTACATGCCCGGCAGCAGTTGCCCGTCCGGGTTCGGGAAGGTCGCCCGCAGGGTGATGCTGCCGGTGTCCTGGTCCACGTCCAGATCGGCAAACTCCAGCGTGCCCTGCAGCGGGTACGCGCTGCCGTCGGACAGCTTCAATGTCACCGGCGTCGCCGATGCCTGCACGCCGCCCTCGGCAATGGCACGGCGCAGCGCCAGGAACTCATTGCTGGACTGGGTGATATCCACATTCATCGGATCCACCTGCTGGATCTTCGCCAGCGGCTCGGCCTGGCCGGAAGTCACCAGCGCGCCCGGAGTGAAAAGCGCCCGGCCCACCCGCCCGCTGATCGGTGCGGACACCGCGGCGAACCGTAGATTGGTCTGCGCGGTCTGCAGGGCCGCATTGGCCCCATCCACCGCCGCGTCGGCCTGCTTGGCCGTGGCGATCGCATCGTCCACCGCCTGTTGCGAGGTCAGCTGCTCCTGGCCCAGCGCCTGCAACCGCCCGGCGCGCAGGCGCTCGGTCACGGCCGTGGCCTGCGCCGTGCGCAGGTTCGCCGCCGCCTCGTTCAACGCCGCCTGGTACAGCGACGGGTCGATCTGGAACAACGGATCACCTGCGTGGACGGTAGCCCCCTCTTCGAACAGCCGCTTCAGCAACACACCGGAAACCTGCGGGCGTACATCCGATTCTTCGAAGGCAACTGTTCGTCCCGGCAGCTCCTGGTCCAATGCGACGGGCCGGGCCTGCAGGGTCATCACCGATACGTCGCGCGGCGCGGCAGCGGGGGCGGCCTCTTTCTGCGTGCACCCGTTGAGAACAAAGCAAAGGGTGGCGGCGAGGACCAGCCTGCCGAAACATGGGGAGACCATCGGATATTTTCCTGCGGGGGAAGGAAATCGGGGAGTTTTCGGACGAATCCGATGCGATGCGTCGTGTGCCACGTCACAGCGGTGTCGCCCATGCCGCATCCTGCGTGCGGCGAATATAGAAGAAAACCCCTGCACGGACGTGTGGAAACTAAATGAAACTTTCTTCATTTGCAGCAGACGCCTGCGGTTGCGAGGATGCACTGTCCCCTGAACCCGGCTACGGCCATGCCGCGCGTACTGACCATTGAGGATGACGCCGTCACGGCCGAGGAGATTGCGACAGAACTGCGTAGCCGCGGGTTCATCGTGGACGTGGCCGATGACGGCATCAAGGGACTGGAATGTGCCCAAAGCGGCCGCTATGACGCGATCACCCTGGATCGCATGCTGCCGGGACTGGATGGACTGGCGTTGGTCGCCCGCTTGCGCCATCATGGCATCAGCACGCCCGTGCTGATGATCAGCGCGCTGTCCGACGTGGATGAGCGGGTGCGCGGTCTGCGGGCCGGCGGTGACGATTACCTGACCAAGCCGTTTGCTTCCGACGAAATGTCGGCGCGCATCGAGGTGCTGTTACGCCGCCATGCCCAGGTGCCCCTCGCCGACAGCGTGCTGCGGGCCGGTGACCTTGAGCTGGACCTGATGGCGCGCTGTGCACGCCGCGGTGGACAGGAAATCAGCCTGCTGCCGACGGAATTCAAACTGCTGGAGTTTCTGATGCGAAACACCGGTCAGGTGTTGAGCCGCACCATGCTGTTCCAGGAAGTGTGGGGGTATCACTTCGATCCGGGCACCAATCTGATCGAGGTCCATATCGGCCGCCTGCGTCGCCGCATCGACCAGCCCGACCGGACGCAACCGATCAAGACCGTACGAGGAACCGGCTATGTCTTCGACGCGGCTCACTGAAGGCTGGCGCTCGTCCAGCAGCCGCCTGCTGGGGCTGTACTGCATGTTGTTCATCGCATGGTCCAGCGTTCTGCTGGGCGTGATGTACTGGCGGGTGTCTGATTATCTGGACGGACTGGCCGAATCCGCCCTCCTGCAGCGTGCCCACCTGTTCCAGCGTTTTCAGGGGCAGATGCTGGACGAGGCGTTGAGTGACAGCCTGCGCTACGACATCCATGGCACCTACGCTTACGGTGTTTTCACACCACAGGGCGAGCATCTGGCCGGCCCCCTGTTGGCGCTTCCGCACGGCATCGAGGCCAACCAGCCATCACGCGAGGTGCCGGGCTGGCTGCTGGCCGATGGCCTGCGCACCGACGCCGGTCGCGCACTGGCCGTCACCACGCAGGACGATCGGGTGCTGGCGCTGGTGCGGCAGAGTGGCAAGCTGACTGCGGTGAACAGCATCATCCTCGACGCGCTCTGGTGGGGCGTATCGCTCACCGTCATACCGGGCCTGGCCGGCTGGCATTTCCTCCGGCGGAGACCGTTGAAGCGTATCCAGCAGATAGAGGGCGCCACCAACCGGATCATGGCCGGCGACCTTGCACAACGACTGCCGGTGTCGGATCGACGCGATGAGATTGATCGCCTGTCCAGCATCGTCAATGCCATGCTCGAACGCATCGAGCAGTTGATGACCGAAGTCAAAGGCGTCTGTGACAGCATCGCGCATGACCTGCGCACTCCGCTGACACGGCTGCGCGCCCACCTGTACCGCACGCGGGTGGACATGGGCGACGACAATCCGCAGACGGAGCAGATCGACAAGGCATTGGCGGAAACCGATCTGCTGATGGCCCGCTTCAGTGCGTTGCTGCGCGTGTCCGAACTGGAAAGCGGACAGCGTCGCTCAGCGTTCGAAGAAATGGACGTGCGGGGGTTGCTGGAAGAACTGCATGCGTTTTACCTGCCGCTGGCGGATGAGAAACAGCAGGCCTTGGTGCTGGAGATCGAGCAGGGTGTCGGCAGCCTGCGCGGCGACCGCGAACTGCTGTTCGAAGCCTTGGCCAACCTGATGTCCAATGCCATCCGGTTCACGCCCGAGAACGGCCGCGTCGTGCTGCGCGCGGTAGATGACAACGGGGCACCGCGCATCGACATCCTAGATACCGGGCCCGGTATCGCGCGAGAAGACCGGGAGCTGGTGTTCCAGCGCTTCTATCGCGGCCAGGATCCGGCAGGGCGTGCGGAGGGGTTTGGCTTGGGCCTGTCCATCGTGGCCGCCATCGCCGGACTGCATGGCTTCCGACTGCGTGCCGGTCGCGCAGCCGGAGGGGGTGCTTGGCTCAGTCTTCGCTGCGCACCCGAAGCGCTGGCCTGACGGGTGTGGGGCGCACAGGCGGTCAATCCGACTGACCCTGTTCAACGCGCCGATACTGCGAATCATTTGTATTCACATATCCGCATCTGGATAATCCGACGTTTCGCCGCGTCCGTCTCGCTGCGCCACCTCCAGCCATCGCCCGAGGCTTTCTGCTTCCATGCAACGTTCCGCCATCAAAGCCTGGTTCGTCGTCCATAAATGGACAAGCCTGGTCTGCACGCTGTTCCTGCTGCTGCTTTGCCTGACCGGCCTGCCGCTCATCTTCGGCCATGAGATCGGGCACCTTACCGGCGCTGACCCCGAGATTCCCGCAGCCCCTGCCGATGCACGGATCCGCAACCTGGATGCGCAGGTTCAGACCGCCCTGCAGCACTTTCCCGGCAATGTGCCCCTGTTCGTCGGCTGGGACCCCGATGCACCGCTGATGTACGTCAATACCGGTGCGCGCAGCGACACGCCCGCGCCGCAGATGCAGACCGTGCTGCTGAACACTGTCAGCGGCGAACAGGTCCCCGCACCGCAGTTCAACGAAGGCGTGATGTACTTCCTGTACCGCCTGCACACGGATCTGTTCCTTGGCCTGCCGGGGTTGTTGTTCATGGGCGCGATGGGGCTGCTGTTCGTTGTCGCCATCGTGTCCGGGCTGGTGCTCTACGGCCCCTTCATGCGCAAGCAGCGCTTCGGCACGCTGCGCACGGGCCGCAGCCGCCGTCTTGCCTGGCTCGACCTGCACAACGTGATCGGCATCGTCACCCTCGGCTGGGCGCTGGTCGTTGGCCTTACCGGCGCCATCAACACGCTGGCCAAGCCCTTGGAACAGGCCTGGCAGACGCAGCAACTGGGCGAGTTCGCTGCACGCTACGCCGGCCAGCCCAAGCCGACGCAGCTCGCGTCGCTGCAGGCCGCGGTAGACACCGCGCGCGCAGCCGAGCCGGACATGCGCCCGGCGTTCGTCAGCTTCCCCGGTACCGGCTACAGCGGTGACCACCACTATGGCGTGTTCATGCAGGGCGATTCACCGGTGACCGAGCGGTTGTACCGGCCCGTATTGATCGACGCGCAGACCGGCGCCCTGACGGCACAGCCGCAGTTGCCCACCTACATGACCGTGCTGCTGCTGAGCCAGCCGCTGCACTTCGGCGACTACGGCAAGCTGCCGCTGAAGATCCTGTGGGCGCTGATGGACCTGCTGACCATCGCCGTGCTGATCAGCGGCCTGTACCTCTGGTTCAAGCGTGGAAGCACTGCCACGCGCGTAGCGGAGATCGAACGTGCGCAGACCCAGGAGGTTGCATGAAGAGTCCTTTCATCGCACCTGCATGGATCACGCTGGCCAGCCTCATCGGGCTGGTCAGCGCGCTGCTCGGCGACGGCCTGTTCGACCTTGTGTCCTGGGTCATCTTCAGTGGCCTGATCGCGTTGTTCGTGCGGGCCTGGATCAAACGCGACCGTCGCTGATCGGCGTGCGCGGTCGGCGATCGGCCTTCGTCGATTGCCGGCTCTGGATGGCGCGTGCCACGTCGACACCTCCTGCATCCCAGCGTCGGTACCCTCGCCAGATGCGGCTCACCACCTCCCCTCGTTTCCTCAACACCGTGCTGCTTGGCGGCGGCACCTCGCAGAAGCTCGCCGCCGCAGCGTCCGCCGGGTTCGATCAGGTTGAAATATGGCGCCAGGATGTAGAGCCGACGTCGGCCGCTGCGGTGCGTTCCGCGCTGCAGGACACCGGGATGGGACTTACCGACGTCCAGGTGCTCCTCGATTTTGACGGTGCACCCGACCCGCATCGCCGTGATAAACGCCACGAGGCCATCAGCCTGTTGGATCTGGCGGCTGCATTGGGGGCCCGGACGGTGCTGGTGCCCGCCTCCACCGACACGCGCTGCATCGGCGATCGCGTCGGGCCGGATCTGCGCTGGCTGTGCGCGGAAGCGGCATCACGAGGACTGCGCATCGCATATGAGGGGATGGCGTGGAGTGTGCTCAACTCCACGCTTCCCGCCGTCTGGCGCCAGGTACAGGCGGTGGACGCTGACAATCTCGACATCGTCATCGACGCGTTCCATCTGTTTGCCGCAGGCCGCAGCGTCGACGACCTGCACGGCATTCCGGCGCACCGCATTGCGCTGGTGCAACTGAGTGACGTGCAGCAGCAGCCCCTGCCCGGCCACATGATCGACACCGCCCGCCACGCGCGTTGCCTGCCGGGTGAAGGCATCTGGCCACTTCCCGAACTGCTGGATGCGCTGCAGGACATGGGCTATTCCGGCCCGGTGGGCCTGGAAGTATTCAACGATGCGTTGAAGGCAGAGGATGTCCGCACGGTGGCACAGCGCGCGATGGATGCACTCGACCGGGTGTTGTCCCGGCGCTGATGCGTCAACGTTCGCACACCAGGTTCACCGACATGCAGTTGTGTACGTATCCCTCCCAATAGCCGGCAGGACGGCCGCGGATATCCGTTTCCAACAGATGCGGTTCATGCCAGCTGACAGCACGGAACCCCGCTGACCGGATCGCATGCTCATAGTGTTCTCTCGCCCACCGGTAGTTGGTGATCCGCGCCGGGGGCGAGCCAGGGAACTCGAACACCAGCCGTGCACCCTCCCGCCACGGCACCTCCTCGATCGCCTTCACCCCATAAGCAGAATAGTTGCCAAGCGCCATACGGAATTCCGGATTGAGCGTCTGCACCACCAGCCTGCCGCCACGCTTCACGTGCGGTATCACCGATTCGAACATCTGCTGCAGCGCGTGCAGCGACTGCGCGTAATTGAACAGATAGGCCGCCAGCACGATGTCGTGCTCCGCCGTTGCATGCATTGCGGTCACATCATTCACCTCGAAGGTCATGTCGTCACCGCGGTCCGCGGAAAGCGCGCGGGCGTAGTCGATCATGCCTTGCGATAGATCTACCCCGTGCGCGCAGCCGGCACCGTGGCGAAGAAACTCGCGTCCGTAATAGCCGGACCCACAGGCGAGATCCAGCACCGACCTGCCCTCGATCTCGCCCGCCAACTGCAGCATGGTGCGCATCTCGATGGGACGGGTGGGCGAGGAGCTGGCGTAGGCCACGTACTGATCCACCATGTTGTCGTAGTGCGCGGTCATCACATCATCCTTTGAGTGTCCGGAACGTGTGATCAGACGCTAGCGACGAAGCATTCGCCCTTGAAGAGTCATATGCGTCGCCCGCGCGCTGGATCTCAGCCGTTGGCCACCATGCGACCGTCTGCCGCGTGCAGGAAGGCCTGCAGCGCCGGCGTATCGTTCAGCACGGTGGTGCAGAAGCACAGATCGAACGTGGTCACCGGCGCCGACAAGGGGACATAGGCGATCTCGGCGGCGCGGAAGCCCATCATGCTGGCCGGGATGATCGCAATCCCGGTTTCCACTGCCACCAGCGAAAGTACGGCATGCATGCCGTGTGCCTCCTGCACGACATTGGGTATGAAGCCTGCAGCACTGCACTGCTGCATCACGTGCGCATGGAAACCCTCCCCTTCGGCCGCCGGCCAGCCGACAAACTCCTCACTGGCAAGGTCGGCCACCTGCAATGAGGCGCGGGTGGCGAGTGGATGATCGCGGGGCAGTGCGATCGCCAACGTGTCGCTGTCGAACGCGTGCAGCCGCAGGTCTGCGGAAGAGGGAAGCGGCGGGATAAGGATACCGACATCGATCTGTCCTTGGCGCAGCATCGTCTGTTGCTGGAATGAGGTCGCCTCGCGCAGCTCCAGGCGCACGCCCGGATGGCTTCGCCGGAAGCAACGGATCCGCTGCGGCAGGCTGCCGTACAGCGCACTGCAGACATACGCCACGCGCACCACGCCGGTGCGCCCCGCTGCCGCTTCGCGGGTCGCAGCGAGCGCATGGTCGGCCTGCTGCAAGGTGCGTCGTGCTTCGACGAGCAGCACTTTCCCGGCAGCCGTAAGCCCAAGTGTCCTGTGCCCGCGCAACACCAGCATGGCACCCACGTGCTCTTCGAGGCGGCGGATCGCGGCGGTGAGGGGTGGCTGGGACATGTGCAGGCGCGCCGCGGCACGATGGAAGTGCAGCTCTTCTGCCACGGCCACGAACTGGCGCAGCAGACGGAGATCGATCATGGCGGTCGCCTTGCAGACAAGGCACTCAGGGTAGCAGCAGCGCTCAGCCGGAATGCGTCGAGCGCGACTCGATGTTGGCCAACGCAATGCGTGACCACGCGGCATTGAATCCTTCAACCGTGTCGACCGCGACCGCCTTCAGATCGCGCGGATAATCCACGCCGGCCGCTTCGCCTGCGCGCGTGGCATGGAACTGCCCGTTGCTTGCGCGCAGGATCCAGCCGCCTTCCGTGCAACGGGTGGACACCAGCCACGCAACGCCCGTTGCCACCGCATCAGGATGCAGCTCATCAGGCTCGCCCTGCTGTCCCCACATCCGTGTCTTCGCTACCGGCGATATCGCGTTGACCACGATGTTGTCCGCACCCCCTTCGGCGGCCAGCACGTTGACCAGTCCGACAGCGGCCATCTTTGCCATCGCATAGCTGATCAGCCCCTGCTGTACATGCTGCGGATACAGCGCCCGATCAGAGGTCGTCACCACGATGCGCCCGCCTCCATTGGCGCGCATGCTCGGCCATGCCGCCTGAGCCAACCACAGCGGCGCCTTGGCCGCGATAAGCAGCGTGTGCTCCAGCTGCGCTTCGTCTACGTCCTGCACCGGCTGGTAGGCCACCCAGCCCGCGTTGTGGATCAGGAAGTCCAGGCGCCCGTGCTGCTGCAGCACGTCGTCGACCAGTGCGTGGCACTGCGCGCGCGTGTTGATGGGCAGGCAGTGACTGCTGACCGTGCGACCTTGCGCCTGCAACTGCTCCGCTGCGCGGGTGATGCGGGTCGCATCGAGGCCTCTGCCATCTGTATCGGCACCTACATCGTGCATCGCGACCGTTGCGCCACGACCCGCCAGCAAACGCGCGTAAGCGAGCCCAAGGCCGCCTGCGGCGCCGGTGATGAGGCCAACCTGGCCTTGGAAAGAAACAGGGGTATGCATCCGTCCAGCCTGAACGACCGGATGAACAACGGCCAATACCGTTGTCTGCCAGCAGTGATACCCAACACGTATCAACGCTGCCCGCGTTAGCGGGACAACGCCTCGGTGCGGAACGCGGCCACGGTGCCCAGCAGCTGCGTCGCCTGTTCTTCCATGCTGCGCGCGGCCGCGGATGCCTCCTCGACCAGGGCCGCGTTCTGCTGGGTTCCCTCGTCGATGTGATCCACCGCCTGGTTGATCTGCACGATGCTTTCGCTCTGGTGTTGAGCGGCCGCGCTGATGCCGCGGATCAGATCGTTGACCCGCCGCACGCTCTGGACGATGTCGTCCATCGTGCGCTCTGCCCCCTGCGCCAGCGTGCTGCCGGCGCCGACCTTGCCGACCGAATCGCTGATGATCTGTTTGATCTCGCTGGCGGCGGTAGCCGACCGCTGCGACAACGACCGGATCTCCGATGCAACCACGGCGAATCCACGGCCGTGCTCGCCAGCACGCGCCGCTTCTACTGCAGCATTCAATGCCAGGATATTGGTCTGGAACGCGATGCCGTCGATCACGCCGATGATGTCGCCGATGCGATGCGAAGACGCCGCGATCAGCGACATGGTCGAGACCACGTCATGCACGGCTTGACCGCCCTGTTCGGCCACCCGCACCGTCGCGCCGGCCAACTCGCTGGCCTGCTGTGCGCTGTCTGCGGTCTGCCGCACGGCTGCGGTCAGACCCTGCATCGATACGGCGGTTTCCTCCAACGACGCTGCCTGCTGCTCGGTTCGCCGTGCCAGGTCATCGTTGCCTTCCGCGATCTCGCCTGCGCCCATCGCGACCGCATCCGCGGATGCCTTGATCCGCCCGATCATGCCGGCCATCGACTCCACCAGCAGGTTGATCCCTTGGCAAAGCTCGCCGATCGCGCCGCGCTTGCCGTTGAGGTCGATGCGGCGACTCAGGTCACCGCCCTGCGCGGCAGCGACCACGTCCCGCGTCTGGTCCACCGCCTGCTGCAGTGCCTGTGACTCCATCACCTGCGCCGTGATATCGCTTGCGTACTTGACCACCTTGAACGGCCGCCCATCCATGTCATGGATCGGGTTGTACGAGGCCTGGATCCACACCTCACGGCCGCCCTTGCCAAACCGACGATAGCGTCCCGCATCGTATTCGCCGCGCCCGAGTTTCTCCCAGAACTGGCGGTATTCGGCACTCTGGGCATACACGGGGTCGGCGAACATGGAATGGTGTTTGCCGCGTATCTCATCGAGCGAGTAGCCCGTGGTCTCCAAGAAGTTCTCGTTGGCGGTCTCGATACGCCCGTCCAGGCTGAACTCGATGACCGCCTGCGATTTGTTGATCGCGGCAAGCTGGCCCGCGACATCTGCGGCACGTTGCCGTTCTTCCGTGATGTCAGTGGCGAACTTCACGACTTTACAAGGCGTGCCCTTGCTGTCGAAGACCGGGTTGTAGGACGCCTGGATCCATATTTCACGCCCGCCCTTGCCTACCCGCCTGTACTGACCCGCATCGAATTCGCCACGGCCCAGCTTTTCCCAGAAGGCTTTGTACGCTGCACTGCGCGCCTGCTCCGGCTCCATGAACATGGAATGGTGCCGGCCCTGGATCTCTTCCATCGTGTAGCCGAGGGTCGCCAGCACGTTGGCGTTGGCTTTCAGCACGGTGCCATCCAACCCGAACTCGATGACCGCCTGTACCCGGTGCAGTGCATCGACCTGCGCCTGCAGGTCCTGGTCCCTGCGCGCCGCCGCGTCCGCCGCCGCGTGCCGGGTGGCGGACGGTCGAAACAGAAAGGCAGAGAGGCGTGCGGGTACCCGGGTACCGACAGTTGGGCTGGGCATTGCAGGGTCCTCGGGTCCAACAGGCTGAAGGGCTGGGCCGTGCAGATACACGGCGGGGCGACGCGGTGGCGTGGGGACGAACGAAGGCCGCAGCAGGGAGAGCAGAATGCCGCGAAGTTTGTAACGGCAGTTCGCAGATTACCTTGAGGATTAACTTTGAGACCCCGGTCACGATTATCGAGATATCCGAGAAATCAGTTTCTCACTGCATGCCCTGTTCCGCCCCTTACGCGTTGACGTCGACCACCGTGCGGCCCTGCACGCGCCCTTGCAACACGTCCGCCGCCAGTCCGGGAACGTCCGCCAGGCCGATCATCCGGGTGGTGCGGGCAAGCTTGTGCAGGTCCAGATCCGTGGCCAGTCGCGCCCAGGCCTGCTCGCGCGCGGCGTACGGCGCATTGACCGAGTCGATGCCGGCCAAGGTCACATTGCGCAGGATGAAGGGCAACACCGAACCTGGTAGATCCGCCCCCTGCGCCAGCCCGAACGCCGCCACGACGCCGCGATAGCGGATCTGGGCCAGCACATTGGCAAGCGTATGGCTGCCCACGGCATCAATGGCGCCAGCCCAGCGCTCCTTCGCGATGGGCGCTCCCGGCGCCGACAGCGTGGCGCGGTCGATGATCTCAGCGGCACCGAGTTCCTTCAGATACTCCGCTTCCTGCAGGCGCCCTGTCGACGCCACGACGCGATAACCGAGCCGGGACAACAGCGCGATCGCGATGGACCCGGCCCCGCCATTCGCCCCCGTCACCAGCACGTCGCCGTGGTCGGGCGTCAATCCACCGTGTTCCAGCGCCAGCACGGACAGCATCGCCGTATAGCCGGCCGTTCCGATCGCCATCGCATCCTGCGTGGAAAATGCCTCGGGGACCTTGACCAACCATTCCCCGGGTACGCGCGCTTTCTGTGAAAAACCGCCATGGTGGGTCTGGCTCAATCCCCAGCCGTTGACCAGTACGCGGTCACCCGCCGAGAAACCGGCATGGCCGGAGCTCTCCACGATGCCCGCCAGGTCGATGCCGGGAATCAACGGGAACTTACGGATCACCGGGGACCGTCCACTCAGGGCCAGCGCATCTTTGTAATTGACCGTCGAATACTCCACGGCAACGGTGACGTCACCGGGCATCAGGTCGTGGTCCTGTAGATCGACGATTTCAGTGTTGATGGTGTCGTTGTGTTGGCTGGCAAGCAGCGCTCTGAAACGCATGGGGATCTCCGGAGATGTGGGACCAGACGAGAGGGCGACTGCGCGCTGGACTGAGCAGAAACGACGGGATGGGCCTGGCCGGCACGTACAGTACGCCCACCCCAGAGCGTGCAGTGCGCGGCGTTATCCCCCTGTTACCGCGTCGTCCCATTGCGCGAGATGCAGCAGCACGCCCGCCGGGTCCCACACGTAGGTCACCACCGCCCCGTAAGGCTCAGCCCTCGGCGGCGCGACCCTTGCCTTGGGAAACGCGCCGGTAGCCAAGACATCCCGCACCGCAGTGAAACAAGCCGAAGCGTCCTCGACCGACACGTGGAGCATGGTGTTCTCGGCCCATTCCTTGGCGTAGTGTCCCTGCACGTAGAAACGCGATTCGCCTAGCCTGAACAGCACCAGGTCCGCACTGGACCACTCCAACACGCACCCCAACGCGGTGTAGAACGCCTGCGATATCGCGAAATCCTGTGCAGGAAGGAAGGTGCGCACGTCACGTGCCTGAAGGTTGATCATGTTTCGCCTCATCTGGCTTTAACCAATGATTGGTAGCGTCGAGCGTTGCTCGGCGAGCGTAGCGGAATCTTCACCTCAAGCGCCAAGCGACTCTGCATTCCACCGGAGCGCATCAACCAGCAGCGTGAATGCCAACGAGTTCTGGCGACGGCTCGGGAAGTAGAGGTGGAATCCGGGAAACGGCGGACACCAGTCACCCATTGCACGCACCAGTCGCTTGGTCTCAAGCGCCTCCGCCACGATCAGGTCGGGCACGCAGGCCAGACCGCGGCCCTGCAACGCGGCCTGCACGATCAGGCGGACGCTGCTCAGGGTCAACCGACCCGCTACCTGCACGTTCACGCTGCGGCCCGCTCTCTCGAACTCCCACGCATACAGCCCGCCCTGCGTCAGCAGCCGCATGTTTATGCAATCGTGCGCGGTGAGATCCTGTGGCGCGCGTGGCACCCCGTGCCGCCTGAAGTACTCCGGCGTGCCCACCACCGCCATGCGCAGCGGCGGTGTGATGGGCACGGCAATCATGTCCTTGGCCACCTGCTCGCCCAGCCGCACGCCGGCATCAAAGCCCTCGGCCACGATGTCGGTCAGGCCGGATTGGTCTGCGATCTCCACCTCGATGTCGGGGTACGCGTCCATCAGGGCCGCCACTTTGGGCCACAACACGAGCTCGCTGGCAGGGTCGCTGCTGTTGATCCGCAGTCGACCACTGGGTCTGTCACGCAGCTCACCCAGATCGTGGATGGCCGTGTCGATGCTCGCGAAAAGCGGCCCCACCTGCGCCAGCAGTCGCACGCCTGCCTCGGTCGGGGTGACGCTGCGGGTGGTGCGGGTCAGCAGGCGGATGCCCAACCGCTGCTCAAGCATGCGCACCGTGTAGCTCAACGCCGCCTGCGAAACGCCCAGTTGGGCTGCCGCACGGGTAAAGCTGCGCTCTTGGGCCACCACCATCAGCGCCCGTAGGTCGTTGTAGTGCTCGCGCCGCATGATCGCCCCATTGATAAGCTGTGTTTATGACTCTATTCGTCGCCAGCGGGTTTATCCAGATAAAGAAGCGGGGCACCCTAGGCCTCCGGTGATCTGCAGGGAATGCACGGAATGCACGGAATGCCCTGATAGAGCCGACTGAAGTCGGCTCTACCGGGGGAGGGGCACACGCCAGAAGACCGACCCCACCCCCTTCCACGGATGACACCATGAGCACCCAGCACGCACTTTCCCCCCGCCAAAAGGCCATCCTGCCCATCGCCGCGTTCACCATGGCCGGTGATCTGCAACGGCTGGACGATGCACTTCGAACCGGCCTGGAGGCAGGACTGACCATCAATGAGATCAAAGAGATCCTTGGCCAGCTGTATGCCTATGCAGGCTTCCCGCGCGCCTTGAATGCGCTCGGCACGTTCATGAAGGTAGTCGATGATCGCAAGGCGCACGGCATCACCGACGTGGAGGGAAATGCACCCGGCCCCCTGCCGGCCCCTGAGCGCATGCTGGAGGTGGGCACTGAGAACCAGACCACGCTGTCGGGCCAACCGGTCGCCGGTCCACTGTTCGCGTTCTCGCCGCAGATTGACCGGTACCTCAAGGAACACCTGTTCGGCGCGGTCTTCGCCCGCGACAATCTCCCGTGGCGCGACCGGGAGCTTGCCACCGTTGCGGCACTGTCCGCCCTCGCGGGCGCGGAATCACAGGTGCAGTCGCACATGCGCATAAGCCGCAACGTGGGACTCAGCGAAGTGCAGTTGCAGGGTGTGGTTGATGCACTCCGCGAAGAGGTCGGTACCGATGCTGCAGCGCGTGCCGACAGCGCACGCCGGCAGAGCCTGGCCGACTAGATGTCTTGCCCTCCAATGAACGGAATATCGTCATGATGGGATGGAATGCGCTGATGCTCGCGTCACTGGCTTTTGCTGCCGGCGACGCTGCTGCCCAGCCTGTGGTGCGGTTGTTCGAGCTGCAGACCGATCCGCTGCAGCAGGACGCCTTCGACGCCGCGGGCAGGCAGAACATGGCCGCATCGCTCGCCTCGGAGCCGGGCGTACTGGCGATCCACACGGCAGCCGACAGTCGTCAGCCGGGGATGGTCTACGTGTTTGAGATTTATGCGGACACGCAGGCCTATCAAGCTCACCTGGCGACGTCCCATTACGCGGATTTCCTCCGTCAGACGCAGCGACTGATCTCAAAGAAAACCGTCATCGACACCACACCGGCTTTCCTGGCGGAGAAGCCGGAACCGCTCTCCGTCATGACGCGCGGCAAAACACCCGAGGTCCGGATCGTCGAGGTCACCGTCAAGCGATCCGATCTGGCAGCATTCCGCCAGATCGTCATCACAGAGATGCGCGAATCCATGGCCGTCGAGCCCGGCGTGCTTGCGATGTATGCGGTCACCCACAGGGACCATCCGGAGAAGTGGATTTTCTTCGAAATCTACGCCGATGCTGACGCCTACGCTGCACACAGGAAGACGCCGCACTTCAGCGCGTATCTGCAGCAGACCGGCGCGATGCTGGTAGAGAAGGGACACAAGGACGTCAGCGCCATCGCACTGAAGAACCGCGGCGGCTTGATGTACGGCGTGCCTGGCGATTAGCACGCCGCCGAGCATGGCTCGGCGCTACCGGTCGCCTGGAACTTCCAGGATACCTGCCTGCGGCGTCCGTCAGCCGTGCAGACGCCCCTCGCCCCCTAGAATGGAGGCAGACGGCGATGCCGATCCTGAAAGAGGAACGACAGGTTGAAGATGAAGCGCTACCTTCCCCACATCGCTGCATTGCTGGCCGCCGCCACCGCGACCGGTGTTGTGGCCAGCATCGTGCAGACGCAGCTCGTCCTCGGTGAGTTGTCGGGCTTCGGCATTCCCCTGCCTGCGGCTCTGCGGACGTGGACCACGCTGGGAGACCTGGCGATGTTCGGCCCGGTCATGACCGGCATCGCGTTCGCTGCCCTGCTGCCTGCCATCGTGGTGGCGCATCGGATCATGCGCATCACCCCCGGTGCATGGCGGAACGGCGTGTTCGCTGCCGCCTCTCTGGCCGGTGTGTGGGTGGCGTTCTGGATGATGCGTTCGGTGATTCCCATGCCGGCCCTGCCCGGAACGCGTGGTCCACTCGGCCATATCCTGATGTCACTGGCAGGCGGGGTCGGCGGTGTGTTGTACGCCACGATGAGCGCGCCGGGGCGTGCCACAGCGCAGGCGACCGCACCGGGGTGGCCGTGGCGCCATGGTGTGCTGGCCGCCGTGCTGCTGTTGGTACCTGCCCTGCTGTTCTTCACCATCGTGCCGCTTGCCGGCGACAGGCCGGTCGACACGCCTGCTGCGAGCTACCAGGTGCAGACGGTCACCAGCGGCTTGAACCGCCCCTGGTCACTCGCGTTCCTGCCCGATGGCCGCGTGCTGGTGACGGAGATGGGCGGACGGCTGCTGGCCATCGCCGCCGATGGCACCCGTTCGGAGATTGCGTTGGACGGATTGGCCCCGATCTTCCGGCAGGGCGGCACCGCCGGCCTGATGGACATCGCGTTGGACCCGCAGTTCGACCAGAACGGCTGGCTGTACCTGACGATGGGCTACGGTGTGGCGTCGGCCAATGGCACACGCGTGGTACGTGCACGCCTTGCCGACGACAGGATCGAGGAGGTCCGCGTCCTGTTCGATACAACGCCAAAAGCGAGTGCCGGCAACAACGGCGGCCGCATCGCGTTTCTTGCCGATGGCACGCTGGTGCTGACGGTCGGCGACGGCAGCGCGCGGCGTGAGGAAGCACAGAATCCCGCCAACCACCTGGGCGCCGTGATCCGGATCGACCGCGAAGGCCGCCCGCCCGCCGATAATCCCTTCATCGGCCAGCCCGGTACCGCGCCGGAACTCTACAGCCTCGGCCATCGCAATGCGCAGGGGATCACCGTCGACCCCACCACCGGCGATCTGCTGCTCTCAGAGCACGGTCCCCGCGGCGGCGATGAGATCAACCGCATCGTGGCGGGCGGCAACTACGGCTGGCCGCTCGTCACGGGTGGCATCGACTATCCCTTCGCCCGCGTGACGCCTTTCCGCCGCCTGCAGGGTTACCAGGATCCGATGCTCGAATGGACACCGTCGATTGCGCCAGCGGGCCTTGCGGTCTACGACGGAGACCTGTTTCCGGCGTGGCGCGGCAACCTGCTCGTGCCTGCACTGAAGGAACGCGCGGTGCGGCGTGTGCTGCGCGATGGCCGTCGCATCGTGGGACAGGAGCTGCTGCTGGCTGACCTCGATGAGCGCATACGCGATGTCAAGGTCGCTCCTGATGGGTCGATCCATGTGCTCACCGATGGGGTCGAGGGAAAGCTGCTGCGGCTGACGCCGCGCGCTGGCGGCGTGTGAGTCGCCCGCGCAACCCGCCGCCCACCTCACCGCATGAACCGACCGCTTAACGAGAGACGACGAGCACCCACATGCATTACCCAACACTGCAGCACGGCATCTGGCACAACGCGCCGGCAGAACACCCGCTTGATGCGGACGGCCAGCTTCAGGTCGTCACCGCACCGGGCACCGATTTCTGGCGCGAAACCCACTACGGATTCACCCATGACAACGGTCACTTCCTTGCGGTGAAGGCCCCGGCTCGCTTTACCTGCCAACTGCGTGTACGCGGTGACTACCAGGAACTCTACGATCAGGCCGGCATCATGGTGCGCGTGGACGAGCAGCATTGGATCAAGGCCGGCATCGAACTCAGCGACGGACGGGCCATGCTCAGCAGCGTCCGCACCGATGGCGTATCCGACTGGGCAACGGCGCCCTACCCGGGCGACCCCACGGACTTCTGGATGCGCGCCACCGTCGACGCCGGCGTGCTGCGGCTGCAGGTTTCTGCGGACGGCACACACTGGCCCCTGGTTCGACTCTGCCCGGTGCCCATTGCCGCGCATTACCAGGTGGGTCCGATGGCGTGCAGCCCGAAACGCGGGGGCCTCCGTGTCACGTTCTCGGACTGGACGCTGGGACCTGCTTCAGGAAAAGATCTACACGACCTGTCCTGACGGCATGCCGGCGATGCGGCAAACAGCGGGATGGTTGCAATGACCAAAGGGGCTTTCGTCCACGCTCCGTGTCGCCCAGCATCGGCCACAGGCAAGGCATCGGCCTTTGCAGAGGAAGCAGCATGATCAGGCGCATCGGCGGTAGTTTCATCCTTGGACTGTGCAGCGCCACCGCACTGGCAGCCAGCCCCGGCTATCAGCCCGACTTCCACCCAGAGACCTTGAAGGGTCCGCCAGCGGGCCGCGCCAATGAGGTGCTGGTGCTCGGCTCGCCCCACTTGTCCGGGCTGCCGGACACCTTCACCTCTGCCCAGCTGGAGCCCCTGATGGAGCGCCTGACGGCGTGGAAGCCGGACGCCATCGCGGTGGAGGCGGTATCCGGCCTGCAGTGCGATTACATGCGGCGCTTCCCGTCCCGCTACGTCGACAGCATCGACAGTTACTGCCCGGATACCGGCCCTGCGCAGATCGCTGCCGGCCTGGACGTGCCTGCGGCGAACGCCGAAGCCGAGCGGCTGTTGGCCAGCCTGCCCGCCGCGCCCACCTCCGCACAGCGACGCCGACTGGCCCTGGTGCTGCTGGCGGCCGGCGAACGCAATTCCGCCATCGTGCAGTGGCTGCGTCTTCCCCCGCCGCAGCGCATCGCGGCCGACGGCCTGACCGATGATCTGGTCGCCTACCTGGACAAACGCCTGCAACGGCGCGACGAGTCGATTCTTATCGCCGCTACGCTGGCTGCAAAACTCGGCCTGGAGCGCGTGTGGGCCGTGGATGACCACACCGCCGATTCGGCCACACCGAAGGCGTTGGAGAAGGCCTCCGGCGAAGCCATCATGAAGGCATGGGACAACCCGTATACCAAGGCGCGCTCTGACGCCGACGATGCGCTGCATGCCAACCTCGGCAAGCCCGGCGGCTTGCTGGCGATCTATCGCGCGTACAACGCGCCGGAAGCGGCCCTGCAGACTTATCGCAGTGACTTCGGCGCGGCGCTGATGGAGACGTCATCGCAGGGTTTCGGGCGCAATTACGTGGGCTACTGGGAAACCCGCAACCTGCGCATGGTGGCCAACATCCGTGATGTGCTGGGGCACGCGCCCGGCACGCGCCTGCTGGCCATCGTCGGCGCATCGCACAAGCCGTACTACGAGGCGTACCTCAACCTGATGCACGATGTGCAACTGGTGGATGCCGAGAACGTACTGCGCTGAGCCCGCGCGATGGCCCGCCCCTCGCCAGCGCGCTGACTCCTGAATATCACTCAACAGTTCATCCAGATCAGCCCCCCTTATCGGAGGCGGTGGAGCAGGAGATCATGGTCTCCGGTGCAGCGCGCCGGATGCTGTCGCATCCCATGTTGCGGCAGCACCCTGACTCCCCCTAAGGCTGTTTCCCATGAATCCTGTCACCACATCCGCCGCTGCGGAGCGTGTACCCGCGCCCGTTGCCGACGCCCCCGCGCACTGGGCCGGTGTCTTTGCCATGACCCTGTGCGTGTTCGGGCTGATCGCATCGGAGTTCATGCCGGTCAGCCTGCTGACCCCCATCGCGACGTCGCTCGGCGTCAGCGAGGGGTGGGCGGGCTACGGCATCGCCATTTCGGGCGCGTTCGCCGTCATCACCAGCCTGTCCATCCGTCGCATCGCGGGGGACCTGGACCGCAAGACCCTGCTCCTGCTGCTGACGGTGCTGATGGGCGTTTCCGGAGTCATCGTCAGCCTTGCCCCGAATTACCCGGTCTACATGGTCGGTCGGGCACTGATCGGCGTCGTCATCGGTGGCTTCTGGTCCATGTCCGCCGCCATCGCGATGCGGCTGGTGCCACCGCAAAGCGTGCCCAAGGCGCTGGCGGTGTTCAACGGCGGCAACGCGCTGGCCACCGTCATTGCTGCACCATTGGGCAGTTACCTGGGCGGCATCATCGGCTGGCGCGGTGCCTTCATGTGCCTGGTACCGGTCGCGCTGGTCGCACTGGTCTGGCAGTGGATCAGCCTTCCTTCGTTGAAGGTAGCAACGCGCTCCGGCGTGACGCCCAGCGTCTTCGCCGTACTGAGGCGGCCACTCGTGCTGCGTGGCATGGCAGCTGCGGGCGTGTTCTTCTGTGGACAGTTCATGCTGTTCACCTATCTGCGCCCGTTCCTGGAGACCGTGACACGGGTGGATGTGGCCACGCTGTCCCTGATGCTGCTGGCGCTGGGCGTGGCGGGCTTCATCGGCACCGTGCTGATCGGTGGCTTCATCAAGACCAGTGTGTACCGCCCCCTGATGATCATTCCGCTGCTGATGGCCGCCATCGCCCTCACCCTTACGGTGTTCGGACAGTCCGGCAGCGCGGTGTTCGTCCTGCTTGCAGTGTGGGGACTGGTGGCTACGGCCGCGCCGGTGGCCTGGTGGGCCTGGCTGGCCAAATCGCTGCCCGATGATGCCGAGGCCGGCGGCGGACTGATGGTGGCGATCGTGCAGTTGGCGATCGCGCTGGGGTCCACGGTAGGCGGGCTGCTGTTCGACGGCAGCGGTTACCGCGCGACCTTCACCGCCAGCGCCGTCGTGCTGGTGGTCGGTGCGCTGCTGGCCGCGCTGACCGCACGTACGACGATCACGTCGGGTATCGCAGCGCGTTGACGAGCGCAGAAAACGCAGGCGATGGCTGGCGGCGGTTGGGGTAGTAAAGGTGGTAACCGGCGAACGTCGGGCACCATGCATCCAACACCTGCACCAGTTCACCGCGGGCGATGTGCGAAGCGACAAGGTCCTCGGTGACGTAGGCCAGGCCGATACCATCAACGGCCGCGTTGATGACGTGGTACATGCTGTTGAAAACGAGCTGCCCCTCACCCTTCACGGTGAACTCTTTCCCGTCCTTCTCGAACTCCCAGGCGTAGATGCTCCCCGTCGGGCGGTGGCGGATGTTGACGCAGGGCAGCCCGGTGATGTCATACGGCGTGGTGGGCATGGCGTGACGCTGGAAGTACGCCGGCGAACCCACCACCACCAGTCGCCAATCCGGACCGATGCGTACCGCGATCATGTCGTTGCTCAAGGCCTCACCCAAGCGGATCCCCGCGTCGAACCGCTCCAGCACGACATTGGAGAAGCCGTAATCGACATGGAACTCCAGCGTAATGTCCGGATAGGCCGCCAGGAAGGCGGCCAGCCGCGGACGTATCACCATCTCGATGGCATCGTCGCTGCAGGTGATGCGAAGGGTTCCCGCTGGTCGGTCGCGCAGGTCACCAAGCGCCTCCACGCTCGCACTGATGGCATCGAAATGCGGAGCAATGGAGCGCATCAGGCGTTCACCCGCCTCGGTGGGCGCCACGTTGCGCGTTGTCCGCGCCAGCAGCCGCACACCCAGGCGTTCTTCCAGCTGGCGCATGGTGTGGCTCAGCGCCGACGCCGACACGCCCAGCCTGGCGGCCGCCTTGGTGAAGCTCTGCTCCTGCGCGACAGCGAGGAAGGCTTGCAGATCATTGGTCTTGAACCCTGCCATTGCTGATTCCGCCCAGGCGCCTACGTGGTGACCGACAGTATCACCGCGATTGGTGAGCAGGGCTCAGTAACCCTTCAACAATGCACCGGCTAATCAGGGGCATTGCGGGCGGCTACCGTGGACTGCGCCATTCCTGTGCGACGCCGCCCTGCCCTCTTACCGAGTAGACCCGATGAAACACCTTGCCCTGTTGCTGGCGCTCACCGCCAGCACATTCACCGCGATGGGAGCCACCATGCCGACCGGCGCAGACAATTTCTACCGAAGCGACGACGTCACCATCGAGAAAGTGAGCTTCAAGAATCAGTACCACATGGAGGTTGTGGGCAGCCTCGTGCGCCCCACGTATCCAGCTGCGACCACCGGCAACTTGCCCGCGGTGATCGTGGGCCACCCGATGGGTGCGGTCAAAGAACAGAGCTCCCTGCTGTACGCGCAGAAACTGGCAGAACACGGATTCGTGACCTTGGCCATCGACCTGCCCTTCTGGGGCGAGAGTGCCGGCGAGCCGCGTAATCTGGTGGCGCCGGAGATGTACAGCGAAGCCTTCAGCGCGGCCGTGGACTATCTGGGGACCCGCGATTTCGTCGACCGCAGCCGGATCGGCGTGCTCGGCATCTGTGGCAGCGGCAGCTTTGCCATCAGCGCCGCGAAACTGGATCCACGCCTGCGTGCCATCGCCACGGTGAGCATGTACGACATGGGCGCGGTGACACGCCACGGCCTGGGGAATTCGGTATCGCTGCAGCAGCGCAAGGATCTGTTGGCGAAAGCAGCGGAGCAGCGCTATGCGGAGTTCACCACGGGCCAGGGCGTATTCCTCGACTATCTGCCCGTGAAACTGCCGGCCGACGCCGATCCGGTGACGCGGGAGTTCTGGGCGTTCTACCGCACGCCGCGCGGCATCTCGATTCCGCAGGGCCGTACGCTGGAAACCACGCAGAACCGCATGCTGACCAGCGAGGTGCGCTTCATGAACTTCTATCCGTTCACTGACATCGAGACCATCTCGCCGCGCCCCCTATTGTTCATCGCCGGTGACAAGGCGCATTCGCTGGAGTTCAGCCAGCAGGCCTACGCGCTCGCCGGACAGCCAAAGGAGCTCTACCTGGTACCCGGCGCAGGGCACGTGGATCTGTATGATCGCGTGGATCTGATTCCATTCGACAAGCTGGTGGCGTTCTTCACCCAAACGCTTGCAGGCACCTGAGGCTGCGTACAAAGTTGAAGTGCACAGTGGCATCGATGCGGGGGACTTTACCTTCCTGATCAGGGCGATGTAGCCGTCGTGGCACGCGAGCTGCAGGTATCGCCCTTGAGCAGCTCGACCCGGCTCGCTACGCTGCATTCTTGTCCGTCATGAAATCGATGAATGCACGAAGCTTGCCTGGCATATGCGTTCGATGTGGGTAGTACAGATGGAACGCGTCGTCCATTCCACTGTGCTTTTGCAGGACTCGCTGCAATCGGCCGCCCTCCAGCTCCTGCTTCGCAAAATCCTCAAACACGAAGCCGATGCCCTGGCCCTGGACGGCGGCATCCACGACAGACTTCATTTCATCGAAGAGGAGGCGTCCATGAACTTCGATCTGGACGGTCTGCCCATCGGCATCGAACTTCCAGTCGAACCATCGTCCTCCCCCGGAGTAGCGCTGTCGTATGCAGTCATGCTGCAGCAGATCGTCAATCGTCCTGGGCTCCGTCCGCTCCTGAAAGTACTCTGGCGCAGCCACCACGATCCGTTTCTGCGCAGCCCCGAGCTGTTTGGCAACCATATCGTTCTGCACTCTTTTTCCCATGCGGATGCCGATGTCATAGCCACTACCGACGATGTCGCCAAGCACGTTGTCCAGTGATATCTCGACGTGGATCAAGGGAAATCTGGCGAGGAACTCGGGAAGATGCGGCTCGATCAACGTCCGGTAGGCCACGTAGGAAGAGTTGACCCGCACGGTGCCGGAGGGCTGATCGGTTGCCTGCAGCGTCTCTGACAAAGAGGTCCTGATCAGCGCAAGCGCGGGTGACAACGTGGAGCTGAGTGACGCCCCCGCTTCGGTCAAGCTGACGCTGCGCGTGGTCCGGTTGAAGAGCCGGACATTCAACTGCGCCTCAAGGGTTTTGATGGTGCGGGACACCGCAGTCGGGGTAACGCCCAGTTCGCCTGCCGCCTTGGAGAAGTTCAGATGTCGGGCCACTGACTCGAACGTCAGGAGTCCTTGCAGATACACCGGGGGAGCAGAGTGAGCATTTGCCGCACTGTCACCCTGCGCTGCAGACCGGATTGTGAACTTATGGTCCATACCGTATGTCCCGTTGTGTCTATTCACGTCATTATCGCACGCTCGCATACTCCTGAAATCAAATGAATTCAGCAGGCAACCCGGTTGCCGAAAGGAACAGCGATGATGCCCAGCACCTCTCCCAGTGATCTCTTCTCTCCGGCAGCCTTCGGCGCGCTGAAGCTGGCGAACCGGATCGTCATGGCGCCGCTGACGCGAAGCCGCATGGGCGCGGATGGTGTGCCGAACGAGATGCATGCGCGGTACTACGCACAGCGGGCCAGCGCCGGCTTGCTCATCAGTGAAGCCACCAACATCTCCGCTCAGGGGCGGGGCTACGACCTGACGCCCGGTATCTGGTCGGAAGAACAGGTGGCCGGCTGGAAAGTAGTAACCGACGCAGTACACGCGGCCGGTGGCCTGATCGTCTGCCAACTGTGGCATGTGGGGCGTTTCTCCCACGTGGACCTGCAGCCGGATGGAGCCCAGCCGGTCGCACCGTCGGCGATCCGGGCAGAAGGGCAGACGTTTACCGCGAAGGGAATGCTCGATGTCTCGCCACCCCGGGCGCTGGAGACGTCCGAGATTCCGGGCATCATCCAGCAGTATCGGCATGCCGCCGAATGCGCAAAGCGCGCCGGCTTCGATGGTGTGGAAGTGCATTCGGCCAACAGCTACCTGCTTGACCAGTTCCTGCGCGACTCCACCAATCAACGTGACGACGCGTACGGTGGCACCATCGAGAATCGCAGCCGACTGACGCTGGAGGTCACGGCTGCAGTGGTTGAGGTCTGGGGTCACGACCGGGTCGGCATCCGGATTTCGCCGGTGACGCCTGATGCAGGCAACACGCCTCTGGACAGCCAGGTGATGAAGACGTACGGCTACCTGATCGAGCAGCTCAACCGATTCCAACTGGCCTACCTGCACTTTGTGGAAGGCGCCACGGCAAACTCTCGCGTGGTGCCGGAAGACGTTGATCTAGACGCACTGCGCGCCCTCTTCAGCGGCCCCTATATCGGCAACAACAACTACGACCTGGCGTTGGCAGTGAAGCGTCGGGAAGAAGGCAAGATCGATGCGGTGGCATTTGGCCGCCCGTTCATCGCGAATCCGGATCTCGTGCGTCGATTGAAAGAAGGGGCCGAGCTCGCCGACGCGCCGCGCGATACGTACTACGGAAATGGTGAGAAGGGCTACACCGACTGGCCGACGCTCGCCAACTGACGCGAAAGCGTACCGAACGGCCTCAACCCCACACCTCAATCAAGGAGCAGTCATGACCGAATCAACCTACGTCCAGGATTACCGCGCCATCGCGGAGGTACTGAACCAGTACATCGCGGGCTGCAGGCAGGGCCAGAGCAGCATCATGAAGCCTGCATTCGCCCCGCAAGCAACGATGTACAGCATCGACCCCGAGGGCAAGCTGTCGGGTGGCGCCATCACGGTGCTGTTTGAAGGTATCGACACGCACTTCCACCCCTCTCCTGACGCTGAGGCGGAAGTCACCCGAATCGAAATCGTCGGCACAGCGGCCAGCGCCCGCATTGATGCCAATGGAATGTCGGGCCTCTCGTTCACTGACTTCTTCCACCTGCTGAAGATCGATGGCAAGTGGCTGGTCATCAGCAAAGTGTTTCAGACCCACGCGGCACCTTGACCGCGCGTCCGCACGGCAACTCCATACCCTCGTAGGTGCCTCAAGCAGTCGGCGCATGCCGCCGACTCCTTGAGCGCGCTGGCGCCAAGCACGCACAGTCAGGAACTTCTTCCGATGTAAGCGTGGCTGCTCAACCAACTCAGATTTGATGACCCCATTCTTTACGACGCTCCCACGCCCAAGACGATTACCCCCGCACCCACGGCACCGCGCGCGGTAGGCAGCGCGCAATCAGGCAGAGGATCAGTGCGGCCAGTGACAGCGCTGCCGCAATCCACAGATTCCCTTGGATCCCGGTGCGATCCAACCACCAGCCTCCTGCCCAGGCTCCGGCCGCAATACCGATGTTGAACACGCCCACATACAACGATCCGGCAACCTCCATCGCACGGGGCACGGCTTTCATCATCCAGGTCATCAGACCCACCGACACGCCTCCATACGTCAGTCCCCACACCACCAGCACGACGATAGCGCCCCCAAAGGACGTACCAACGGACAACAGCAGCAAGGGCGTCAACAGCAGCCCGACCGAGAGGGCTACACCTGCCGGCCACGTACGACGCGCAGCGAGTGGGCCCATGACGAAGTTGCCGGCAATCCCTGCGACGCCGTAGGCGAACAGCAACGCGCCCATCCAGCGTGCATCGATGCCGGACCAGGCCGCAAGCAAGGGACGCACGAAGGTAAACACCACGAAGTGGCTGGACACCAGCAGCAAAGTCAGCAGCAGCCCCACCTGCAAGGCACGGTTGCCCAGTTGCTGCAGAAACAGCCGCGCAGTCGTACCCAGCGCTACGGGTAGTGCGGGCATGACGCCCAGATGCAGCAGCAACACCAATGCACTGAACGCCGACATCGCGAAGAATACGGCGCGCCAGCCGAGCGCTTCGCCGATCATCGTGCCCAGCGGGACACCCAGCACAGACGCCGCCGCCACGCCGCCAAAGATGATCGAGGTCGCCAGCCCGACACGGTGTGCAGCCACCAGACGTGCAGCCAGCCCGCCCGCGATGGCCCACACGCCGCCCATGCACAGGCCCACCAGCGCCCGCGCCGCGAGCATCGATCCGATGCCTGGTGCCAGCGCCGATGCAAGGTTGGCCACCACCAGCAACGCCAGCAGTGCGCGCAGGATCAGTCGGCGGTCAAGCGTGCCGGCGGCAATGACGAGCAACGGTGCACACACTGCCGCCAGCAGTGCGGGCAGCGAGATCAGCCAGCCAGCGTCGCCGGCACTGATGCCCAGTGCGTCAGCAATGGGAGTCAACAATCCCACCGGCAACATCTCGGTGGTGACGACGGAAAACGTGGACAGGCCTACGGCCGAAACGGCCAGCCAAGGATGACGCGCGAGCGGCTGGGCGGCCGCCGACGAGGGGGTGGGCATGGGAGTGACCTCTAACGAGACAGGAGTCGATATCAACCGGCATCGGTGACGGTTCGCGCGATGGGTTCAACACGATCCAAGCGCGCAAGTGCGCGGCTGGCCATCAGGGCACTGATTAGCACGAGGCCGCCCGCGCCGAGCGCAACCACGAACCCAGCCGAAGGGCCCATGCGATCCACCGCCTGACCCGAGGAGGCAGCGCCTGCCGCCACGCCGACATTCAGGCCGGACAGCAGCCAGGTCATGCCCTCGGTGACGCGATGCGCGGGCACCTGCCGTTCAACCAATGACATGGCGACGATCATGGTTGGCGCGAAGAACAAACCGGCCACCAGTACCGCCAGTGCCAGCGGAACGACAGCCGCGACGTACAGCAGCGGGAGCGTGGTGAGCGCTGTGGCGACGCCGCCCCACAAGAGCAGCCGATGCAGGGGAAACGGAAACACCCGCGCGCCGAACAGCAATCCTGCCGCGCAGGAACCGAGGGCGTATGCGGAAAGAACGAGGCTGGCTGCGGCGGGTTGGCCAAGGGATGCAGTGAATGCAACACTGGTGATGTCGATGGTGCCGACAATGAGGCCCATTGCCAGCATCAGCAGGACCAGCCAGCGCGCACCTGGCAAGGCGATCATCGACCGCTGTCTACCCCGTGCCAGGGCGTTGTTTTCCACGGCAGGCTCGGTGCCCCGCTGCACCACCAGCGCGGCTACTCCGACAGCCAGCAGCACAGCCGCCGCCAGCACACCCGCCTGCGGCAGCAGCCCGATCGACAGCGCAACCGCGATGGGCGGGCCGGCAATGAAGCTGAGCTCATCGAACACCGTTTCCAAAGCGAACGCGGTCTGCAACTGGGGACGACCCCGGTGCAGCGTGGTCCAACGTGCGCGGACCATCGCCGAGACGCTGGGCATGCACCCCGCAAGCAGGGCGCCGGCAAACAGCACCCAGTTCGGCGCCTGCGCGAAGGTGCTGACGGCAAGGAGCAGCAGCCCGCCGATGCTGATGGCCGTGGCAAGGGGAAGCACCCTGCCCTGTCCGTGCCAATCGACCAGCCGCGAGACCTGCGGTGACACAACGGCATAGGTGAAAACGAACACCGCCGACACCGCGCCTGCAAGCGCATAGCTTCCTTTTACGGCGGACAGCAGGGTGATGATGCCGATGCCGGTCATCGGCAGTGGTACGCGTGCAATCAGCCCGGCCAAAGCGAGGGCGCGGGTGCCGGTCGTGTCGAAGAGCTCGCGGTAAGGCGTTGCCATTGGGTTCTCCAGAAGGGTCCACGCTTGCCTCAGGCAGGCTTGGACATGACAATACATACAGTGCGTATGAATAAGAGGCTACATTCATACGCCCCGTATGTAAACGATCATGCATGCCCACCACCAGGAGCTCCGATGGTTCGCCGCACCCGTGCAGAGATGGAACAGACCCGTGCCAGCCTGATTTCCACCGCCCGACGGGTGTTCGGCGAACACGGCTATGCCGCGACCTCCATGGATGACCTGACGGCCCAAGCAGGGCTCACGCGTGGCGCGCTGTACCACCACTTCGGGGACAAGCGTGGCCTGCTGGCAGCGGTGGTCGACCAGATCGATGCAGAGACCGACGCACGTCTGCAGGCGATCAGCGATCAGATGGCCGACCCGTGGGAAGGCTTCCGTCAGCGCTGCGGCGCGTACCTGGACATGGCGCTGGAGCCGGACATCCAGCGCATCGTGTTGCGCGATGCACGTGCCGTGCTGGGCGGTGCCTCACCGGATTCGCAGCGCTACTGCGTGACGTCGATGCAACGGCTCATCGAAGGGCTCATCGAGCGCGGCGTGATTGCAAAGGTGGATGCACTGGCGCTGGCCTCACTGATCTACGGCAGCCTCGCCGAGGCTGCGTTCTGGATCGCGGAAGGCGATGACGGAAACGTGCGTCTGGTGCAGGCGAAGGCAGCGCTCGATCTGTTGTTGAGGGGGCTGAAGGTTGGCTAGGATTGGGTTGTGTCCTGGCATGGCTGCAACGATGAGCGGGCGCAGGTGCCGAGATGCTGCAGCGACTGCTCGACAACGATGGCTGGGTAGAGTCCACCGGCAGGATGGCGGCGCTGTACCGCGACGTTCGCTGATATCCGTGCGTTGACTCAGAAGAGAGCACTCACGCTATCCAGCGTCTGAAATACGCGGCGCTTTGGCGACGGAGATAGCTCACATTGGTGGGTCCGCTCCGGCGGCCAAGGCAAGGTCTGAAAGCGCGGACTATAGGCTTGCCCCTCGATGCATTCCTGCGTCGGCCATCTCGCCGTCACGCAATCAATCTTGACAACGCTCTCCGAACAGAGAGATGGCAAGCCCCATCATCATGATCAGCGCACCTGCAAGCTTGATGATGGAAACAGGGCGATGGGCAGAACCCAGTAACGCAAAATGGTCGATGGCGAGTGAGGAAAGCAGCTGCCCAGCGATGACCAGCCCCACCAGCGCGACCATGCCAATGCGGGGTACTAGGATTACGTTGCTGAGCAATGCGAATGCGCCCATCACACCTCCCAGCAGCACCCAGGCCGGCTGCGCGGGGATGCCTGCAAGCAGGCTCAACGTATCACCCCGCACAAGGCCGATGATGGTGAGCGACAACAGACCCACCATGAATGAGAACATGGCGGCTGCGACAGGGTCGCCACCCAGGCCTTTCGACAACTGTCCATTGAGCGTTGTCTGCAATGTGACGGC
This sequence comes from Stenotrophomonas sp. WHRI 8082, assembly GCF_040223995.2. Classification (NCBI taxonomy): domain Bacteria; kingdom Pseudomonadati; phylum Pseudomonadota; class Gammaproteobacteria; order Lysobacterales; family Lysobacteraceae; genus Stenotrophomonas; species Stenotrophomonas sp. WHRI 8082. The sequence continues at coordinate 1,041,379 of NZ_CP167826.1, forward strand.
CATTCCCGCAACCATCGCCAACGGAAAGGCCCAAACGCCGAAGCTGTTCATGGTGGTCCTCAGTTCGGGGCGAGTGCGGGGAAGGACGTGCCGAACACGTCCGGCTCGTAGCCGGCTGCCGAGAACAGGTGCTCGCAGGATTCGTCCACCGCAGCGCGCAGCTTGGTCAGATCCAGGCCGCACATCTCGCCACCCCGCTTCAGCGCGCGGCCACCGACCATCACCGTGTCGATGTTGCTGCGCTCAGCGGCGTGCACCACCGTTCCGAACGCATTGTTGGATGGATACAGATTGATGTCGCCGGTGCGGAACAGCACGATGTCTGCCTGCTTGCCAGGCTTCAGGCTGCCGATCTTGTCCTGTAGCCCTGCGCAAGCCGCACCATCGAGCGTGGCGGCCTCGAGCAGGCGGTGGGAATTCAGCGGGTCCTGCTTTGTGCCAGCAGTACGTGGCGGGCGGGCGTTGACACGCAGCACGCGCTCCAGGTAATAGGCCACGCGCATTTCCATGAACATGTCGCCGCTGTAGGACGTCTCGTTGTCGACGCTGAAACCAGGGCGCAGCCCATGCCGGACCGCCGCATCCCAGGCAAACATGCCATCTTCGATGCCGTAGTGCGCGTCCGAGCGCGGGCAGACATTGATGTGCACACCGGCATCGCGAAGAATTTCCCAGCCCTCATCCTTAAGACAGGTGCAGTGGTTGAAGATGTTGTCCGGTCCAAGCAGGCCTTGGGCATGCAGCTCGGGGAGCTGGGCGCCCATCTGTTCACCGAAGAACTCGGTGACGATCGGGATGCCCAGCCGGCGCGCCTCGGCCCAGAGCTCCGGCTCGATGTTGGCCATGGTGGCCAGTGTGACCAACTCGTTGGCCGGGTCCTTGAAGTACTTTTCCTGCAGGCGCTCAAGATTGCCCGGCCAGTGTGCGTGGTCCCAGGTGCCAGAAACCGGCGCACCTGATGCATGCAGCGCACGGATACCGGCATCGAGCAGCGCGTCGACTGCCGCGTCGGAGTGCGCGGCAGTGCGGCTGTTGTGGGAATTGTCGATCACCGTGGTGATGCCCGCATCAATCGCCCCCAGCGCGGACAGCAGGGTGCCCACATACATGTCCTGCGGCCGGTAATGCTTGGCAAACGAGAAATGTGTGGCGTTGGAGTAGTGCTCCAGCGTCTCGGCGTTGGAGTTGATCCGTCGCAGCTGCCCCTCCCAGGCGTGGCGGTGGGAGTCCACCATGCCCGGAATGGCGATCATGTCGTTGGCGTCGATGATAACGGCGTCCTCTGCGCTCACGTGTTCCCCAACGGCAGTGATGGTGCGTCCCGTGACCAGGATGTTCCCCCGCACAAGGTTGCCCACGTCCGGGTCCATGCTGATGATGGTTGCGCCTCGGATAAGCGTCTTTTCGGCAGTAGATGCGGAATGCTGAAGGATGTCTCGCGAGTAGGTGCTCATTGAGGAAGGCTCGGCTTCTGGAATGCAGGCACTCTATTGCCGTCCTTCCGTGCGAAAAAGCCGCTTTTACCGGTTTTATTATTTGTAAAATCGGCATAATCTGGATCGAACGTGCCGTCAGCCCAAGGGGGGTGAGCGAAATGGATCGAATCCTCGCAATGCAGGTCTACGTGCGCGTGGTGGAAGCCAAGAGCTTCGTGCGTGCCGCCGAGGCCCTCTCCCTGCCTCCCTCCACCGTCACCGGTCTGATCAAGGGCCTGGAAAAGCACCTGCGCGTCCGCCTGCTCAACCGGACAACGCGCAGCGTCAGCCCCACCTCGGACGGCGAACGCTACTACGCCCAGTGCCGCGAGATCCTCAACCTGATCGAACAGGCGGAGACCGGCCTGAAGCCCGCGCCAAAGGACCTGCGGGGGCGGTTGAGGATCGACATGCCGGGCGGCATCGCGCACTCGGTGATCCTTCCGAATCTGGAAAGTTTCCGCCGCCAGTATCCCGAGATCTATCTGATGATCGGCGTGGGTGACCGACCGGTGGACCTCGTCCAGGAAGGCGTGGACTGCGTGATCCGGACTGGGCCGCTGGAAGACTCCAGCCTCGTGGCCCGGCCGCTGGGAAACTTCAGTTGGATCACCTGCGTCGCGCCAAGCTATCTGGAGAGATATGGCGTCCCGCAATCACTTGAAGACCTCGCCGGCCACCGCGCGGTCCACCATTTCTCCCCTGGTTCGAGGGGCGGCGGCAACCTGCTCTTCTCTGTCGATGGGAAGCGACGGGTGGTAGCCATTGACGGCTCGGTTGCCGTGAATGAGACCGAGCTCTACATCAAGCTGTGCATGCAGGGATACGGCTTGGCACAGTTGCAACGCGTACTGGTCGAGAAGCAGTTGCGCGATGGCAGCTTGGTCGAGGTGCTGCAGCAGTGGCGTCCGCCGTCGGTGCCGGTTTCGATCCTGTATCCGCATCACCGCTATGGATCGCCCATCGTCCAAACATTCACCGCTTGGGCTACAGCGCTTTTCTCCGCCAAGAGCGAGAAGGCATAGATCGCGAACTCAGCCGTCAGAGCACGCAAGGCCTTCCCGATCAGCAAGGGCCCGGCCGCGGGTCGGTCGATACCGAGAAACCCCGTAGCGGAGCGTTGATCGGCCCACCGAGCGCTAGCAGACGCTCCATTGCTTGGTTGTCGCCGGTACGGCGCGAACCAGCATCCGATCGGCGAGGGCCCGGACGGGGCGATGCCGCCCGGGCAGTGGCGTTACCTGCTGGTCGGCGAGAAGTTCTGAGCTCCGCGCGTCTTTCGCCACTGGATCCACGCGATCGCGGCGACGAAGAAGACGCTGCACAGGTAACTGCCTTCCGGCCCATGCGCGCCACCGGTCAGGGTGTCGAGGCCTTGCGGGCGCAGCGCCACCAGCAGCGCCGGCAAGTGCGCATCGATGCCGGTGACGGGCAGTTCGAAGCCGGTCGCGAGCAACCAGTTCCACCCCGCGTGCCAGCCCATCACGCCCCAGATATTGCCGGTCCGCAGCGCCCAGGCGCAGGCGAACAGCGAGAACAGGAACGTGCCGAGCATGACCCGGGGCGGCTGGTGCGGACTGAAATGCAGGAAGCAGAAAACGAGCGACACCAGCAGCACTGCCACCGCGACATTGGTCTTGCGCGCCACCACCGACAGCATCCAGCCGCGGAAGATGACTTCCTCCACGCTCGCCTGGAATATGAAACTCAATAGGAGCAGACCGATGTGCAGCAGACTGACGGGCGACCGCCAAGCCTGCCCCAAGCCCGCCGCCTGCATGCCGCCCGCCATCCAGATCGCGACTACGACCAGCGCGATCGTGCCGATTCCAAAGGCCAGTCCGCGCAGGAAGGTTTTCAGCGGCGCCGGACCGGTCAACCCGATACTCGCCAGCGAGCGCCCTTCGACGAAGCGTACCCAGGCGAGCACGGCCGCCAGCGTCGGCGCGACGCCGATCCACAGCAGCGCATACAAGCCAGCGAGGCCGATCGGATCGCCGCGCGGCGTCGACCAATGCTGCGACTGCATCCACCCGTCCAGCGCGATCACCGGTACCGCGTTGAACAGGATCATCAGGATCGGCGTCAGCCAAGCCCAGGGCAGCCAGCCGCGCGCCGGATCGGGCGAATACAGGGCAACGGGGGTCATGCGGGGCTCCATGTCGACGTCATCGCCGCTGCAAGTTGCCATCCGCGCGGGGGGCGTAGCAACCCGTTTGCGACCAAGCCACAGACGCCGCCGATGAATCACCCGGATCGCCGACGAAATGGCGCTGAGTCGTCGCCCGTGGTGTCGATGCTGGGCCGCGCTCCGTGCACGATCAGCCGGGAGATCGGGCGCTACGGAGGCATCGACCACTACCGGGCGAGCCATGCCGACCGAGCGGCCTGGGACCAGGCACACCGCTCCAAGGCTCGTAAGCTGGCGCTGCATCCCACGCTGGCGAGACGGGTATCGGACAAGCTGCAGCAGCAGTGGTCGCCCGAACAGATCGCTGGCTGGCTCAAGCGGACTTACCCGGACGATCCGAGCTGCCAGGTCTCACACGAGACGATCTATCGCACGCTCGTCATCCAGTCGCGCGGTGCCCGGAAAAGGAGCTGCTGGCGCATTTGCGGCGGACACGCGCGATCCGCCGGTCGCGCCACCGCACCCAGAAGACGGCGGACCACGGCCGCACCAGCCTCGCCACGGACATCCAGGTCTACTTCTGCGACCCGCAGCATCCTTGGCAGCGCGGCTCGAACGAAAACACGAACGGGCTGCTGTGTCAGTACTTCCCGAAAGGCGTTGATCTGTCGAGCTTCTCCCAAGCCAAGCTCAACAGCGTGGCCAGGCAACTAAACGAGAGGCCACGCAAGACCCTGGACTTCCAGACACCGATCGAGCGATATCAACAAGCTGTTGCATTGACCAGTTGAAACCGCCGTCGAAAGCGGACATTACCAGCGGTCGGCGCCTCCGTCCTCGCCGAACGTCCACTTTCGGCCAGAACCGGACATCGTCAGGTCATCTCCTTCGCCCACAAGAGCGTTCCTCCCAAGGACTCAATGCGGGATCTAACCACTGCCTCCCGCCAGGTCGTCGGTTCTTTAGAATTCCGCTTCTTTGCTAGCAGCAGGTTGCAGCACTTGCTGCCCTAGATCATTGCCGATGTTGAGGAATCCGATCCCGCCCGACAGCCCTTGTGCTCGCATAGCCTGCGCTTGCACGACCGAAGAATAATCCGCAAAGAAATCGGGCTTGCGCCATTGCGCAGAAATCGAATCGCGACTGCCGCCCAAGTCGTTGTTCCAGGTCACGGCCCTCTGCGAACCGGGCGAACCGAACTTGCGCTTGAGCAGCTCCATCACGCGCGGCTCCGCCTCGAACCCCGAGGTGTTGAAGCGCAAGGCAATCACCCGCCCGTTGTGCAGCAAAACCAGGCCGCCCGCACCTTCCAGAGAGAAAGCGTCACCTGCGCCCGCGCCGATCGCCATGCCGATGGGCGCCACCCACGCCGGGGCCTCAGCCGTGGCAAAGACCAGGTAACCGTACTCGCCTGGCCCGAACTCGGTATTGCCTACGGCCATGTTTGTCGTGCCTGGCGCGACGCACAAGCCCGTTGCAGGTGGCGTGGCCTTCAGCGGCTCCGGCGGCGGGGCCGTCAGCTTGTTGAACGCCCTCGCCCCCAATCCGGTGTTGCTCTTCCGGGCAGCTGGAGCGGGTAAGGATAGTTCGCAAACGGGCAGCGTTAGTGGCGCCCCTAACTTGATGCCGAAAATGTCAGTTTCCGCCGCAGATACCGGGACAGCGGACGACATGGTCAGTAAGACGACAATAGAACCGGCGGATGCAGTGAAACGCATGGGGCTGTAATCCAAGCTGGATCATGGTTGAGGCGAAGTATATGCACTGTTGCTGCTTGGCGCTCGGCTGCCAGGGCGTGGCCGACGAACCTCACCGAGTGTCCGCTTCTGGCCAAAAGCGGCCACTGCAACCACAAAAGAATGCGTCGGCCCGATCATTTCTGATCCAGGTCCGCGAGCATGGTTCCGCTGACCAGTCCCACATACCCTGATCGCACCATGCGTTTATCCCCCGCCACCACCCAGCAAACAACCGCACCGCAAACCCAGCCCGACAACCCCGCCCCAACCCAGCCACCGGTCACCCACCCCACCATGCTAATCTGAACGGTTGCATCCGCCGCCCCTTGCCACGCCATGCCCTCCTCGCCCAAACCCCGCGCAGCCATCCAGACCGGAACTGCCTCCCGCACGCTGTGGCCGCTGTTGGCGGTCATGGTGTTCTTCCTCGCCAGCGGGTTCCTGGCGGTCAAGAACATCCACACCATCCGCGAGGGCAGCGCGCTGGTGATCCGCTCCCAGGAGACGATGACCGCTTTGGCGGATGTCCTCTCGTCGGTGCAGGATGCCGAAACCGGCCAACGCGGCTATCTGCTCACCGGCGATGACAACTACCTCGAGCCTTACCGGGCCGCATTGGGTGTGGCCAGCACGCGATTGGAGGCGGTAAAGGAAGCCTTGGCCGATGACCCGGCGCAACGGGACCGGCTCAAGTTGTTGGCCCGCAGGGTGCAGGACAAGCTGGACGAACTGCACGAGACGATCGAAGTGCGGCGCACGCAGGGGCTGGAGCCCACGCTCGCCGTGGTCGGCTCCAACCGCGGCAAGGCGGCCATGGATGACATCCGTGCGCGCTTGGCCGCCATGGGCGCAGTCGAACTGGACAAGCGCGCCCGGCGATTGGAAGAGATGGAATCTGCCTACAGCGCAGCGCTGAGCTCCGGTGCGGCAAGCGCCGTGCTGGGCATTGTGCTGACGATCTTCATCGCCTTCCTGCTCCGCCGCCATACGCGGGCACGCGAGCGCGATGCTTGGCTGCAGCGGGGCCGGCTGGAGCTGGCCACCGCCACCGGTGGCGACCTGGACAGCGTCGCACTGGCACGCGCCAGCCTCGGCTTCCTGACGCGCTTCACCGGCGCAGAGGCCGGCATGCTGTTCGAACCGGCAACCACGGGCTTCCGCCAGATCGGCGCGGTGGGCGCCGCGTCCTCCCCCGACGGCGCCAACGTGCAGCGTGACCGCGGCAGCCTGCTCGGTCGTGCGGTGGATGAGAAACGCGTCCTGGTGGTATCGGATGTGCCGCCGGGCTACTTCACGGTGGGCTCGGGTCTTGGGCAGGCGCAGCCGCGCCACCTGGTCATCGCTCCCAGCATCCACGAGGGCGAGGTGAGCGGGGTCATCGAGCTGGGCTTCTTCGGAGCGGTACCGACAGAGGTCGTCGAACTGCTTGAACTGGCCTCCGCCGACATGGCGGTCGCCTTGCGGTCAGCGGCCTACCGGGCAAGGCTCTCCGAGCTGTTGGCGCAGACGCAGCGGCAGACCGAAGCGCTGCAGGTGCAGAGCGAGGAGCTGAAAGTTTCCAACGAGGAACTGGAGGAGCAGAGCCGTGCCCTGCGTGGCAGCCAGCACGAGCTGGAGGAACAGCAGGCCGAGCTGGAGCAGACCAACAGCCAGCTGTTCGACCAGTCACAACAACTCGAGGAAGAGCGCGACAAACTCGCACGCGCCAACGCCGCCATCCTTGCCGAGTCGCACAAGGTGCAGCGTGCCAGCCAGTACAAGTCGGAGTTCCTGGCCAACATGTCGCACGAGCTGCGCACGCCACTCAACTCCGCGCTCATTCTGTCCAAGCTGCTGGGCGACAACCGCGATGGCAACCTCACCGCAGAGCAGGTGAAGTTCGCGCGGACCATCCATTCTTCCGGCACGGACCTGCTCGTCCTCATCAACGAAATCCTCGATCTATCCAAGATCGAGGCCGGCCACATCGAGGTGCATGCCGAGCGCTTCGGCGTGGAGAAGCTGCTGTCCGGCATTGCGGCCCTGCTCGGCCCTGTGGCCAGTGAGAAGGGCCTGTCGCTGGACGTGCTGATGACAGCCGACTGCCCGCCGGTGATCGAATCCGATCGCCAGCGCATCGAGCAGATCCTCAAGAACCTGCTGTCCAATGCCTTGAAGTTCACCGAACAGGGCGGCGTCACGGTCTCCGCTTCGGCCAGCGGCGATGGCCACATCGTGTTCTCAGTGACCGACACCGGCATCGGCATCGCACCCCAGCAGCAGGCGCGCATCTTCGAGGCATTCCAGCAGGCTGATGGATCGATCAGCCGTCGCTACGGCGGAACGGGCCTGGGGCTTTCCATTTCGCAGGAGCTTGCACGTCTGTTGGGCGGCGACATCACCGTGGAGAGCGAGCCGGGCAAGGGCAGCTGCTTCCGGCTGGTCGTTGCGACCCGGTTGGCGACCGCAGCGCGCCCTGCTGTCTCCGTAGCGGTCACGGCCGCAGCATCCGCTCGCGCCACGTACGTTGCCAACGCCCCGGCGGCGACACCGGAGCCGCGTCCGACCAGCGGCGGAGGCAACAGAGCCGACAGCACCGAGCGCGGCTTGATCCTGATCGTCGAGGACGACATCGCCTTCGGGCAGATCGTCAGCGACCTGGCGACCGAGATGGGCTTCCGCGCGCGCGTGGCGCAGACGGCAGGCGAAGCGTTGGCGGCTGCGCGCGCAGAGCTGCCGCATGCCATCGTGCTGGACGTCGGCCTGCCCGACCAATCGGGTCTGTCCGTGCTGGACGTGCTCAAGCGCGATATGCACACGCGGCATATCCCCATCCACGTGGTGTCCGCGCTGGATCATTCGCGCAAGGCGCTGTCGCTGGGCGCAGTGGGCTTCCTCGGCAAGCCTGCCACCCGCGATGAGCTCGCCGATGTGCTCCTGTCTCTAGAGCGCCGCCTTTCGCTGCGTCCGCGCCTGGTACTGGTGGTTGAAGATGACGCCGTCCAGCTGGATGCCGTGCGCGAGCTGCTGGCCTTGGCGGATGTGCAAACGATCGGTGCGCGTTCGGCGGCAGAGTGCCTCCAAGCGCTGGGCGAACATTCCTTCGACTGCATGGTGCTGGACCTGACGCTCTCCGATGCGTCTGGATTCGAGTTGCTGGAGATGCTCAGCGCGCAGAGCGCAGAGGCCCTGCCCCCGATCATCGTCTATACCGGCAGGGTGCTATCGACCGCCGAAGAAGTGCGCTTGGGCCGCTACTCCCGCTCCATCATCATCAAGGGCGCGCGCTCACCCGAACGTCTGCTCGATGAGGTGACGCTGTTCCTGCACCAGGTGGTCAGCGAGTTGCCCGAATCCAAACAGGGCATGCTCCGCACCGCGCAGCACCGGGACACTGCATTGGAAGGGCGCCGCGTGTTGATCGTGGAGGATGACGTCCGCAACATCTATGCACTGATGAACGTGCTCGAGCCACACGGTTGCAAGGTCACCATCGCGCGCAACGGTCAGGAGGCCATCGATGTCCTGACCGCTGCCGTCACCGGTCCTGCCCCCATTGAACTGGTGCTGATGGACATCATGATGCCGGTCAAGGATGGCCTGACCGCGAGTCGCGAGATACGCCAGGACGGGCGCTTCGACACATTGCCGATCATCGCCCTGACCGCCAAGGCGATGCCCGACGACCAGCAGCAATGCATCCAGGCGGGTGCGAACGACTACGTGGCCAAGCCGCTGGACGTGGACAAGCTGGTGTCGTTGATCCGGGTCTGGCTGACGGCCTGACCCGGCTAACGCACGTCCATCCCAGCCATCAGGGATACATCGGGAAGGTCCACTGGACCGGGATCGACGTCCACCGGTAGTGCCGCACCTGCAGTCGGGCAATCGGCCGGGGCGTCGCGATTTCAGTGCGGATGGGCAACGTGCTGTTCTCCCAGGCCAAGGGCAGCTCGGCGATCCGCGTGGGCTGCGCGGCTTTCAGCGGAGCGACCGATATCTGTTCGGATGGCATCACGTTGCCGTCCGCATCGAGTGGCACGACCACCGTGTACAGCCCCGTCTTCTGTTTCCAGGTCTGCCGTCCCTGCACCAGCGTCACACGGTGGGCAGAGGGCCTCAGCAGCGTTGCATCGGGATTGCGTGTAGCAAGCGCGCCTGCCTCGAGGGTCTCCGACGTGTCGAAGGCGTAGACCTCGGCATCCACCGACATGCGTACGGCTTCCACCTGCCCCAACAGCGCGCGCGACGCACCGAGCGGCAGGTGGAACGGGAAGCTCAGCTCGTTCTGTGCCGCCGAGTACCTCTCTGACAAGAACAAGGTCCGCGCAACAGGCTGGGCTTCAAGGCCGATGATCGGTGCCGCCTGTGCGTCCAACAGCTCAACGGTATGCAGCCGCGACATCAGCATGGGCTCGTGCGCGCTTCGACGCCCGCCTGCAGGCGTGGTGGCAGGCATGCGCGCACCGATGGCCAACCACCGTCCGCTGCCGGTCTCTGCAGGGATCCACAGCGACCCCATGTGCGGCGCCAGTGCAGGAAGTACCTCCGCACCGACCATGTAGTCCTCCAGCGCACCCAATGGCGCGGGATGGTGGGTATACGCAGACGACGCCGGGGACGGCGCGCTGAAGGGCGGCCTGGCAAGCTGCTGATTGATCTGTTCGACATAGCTGACGTAGCTCTCCACCTCGTCTGCCATCTGCAGCATCAGGTCATGGCGCATGTCGGCCAGATGGACACGATGCCGGGTCGCCGGCTGTCCCTTGCTGCCCGGAAGGTTTACGTCCATGCGCAGCTCAATCGGCATGCCATCAACGCGCTGCACGACCATTCGCCCGTCGCCGCGCGCGCCGTCGAGTGTCATGCCCATCAACACCGCCGTGTCCGTCACCTCGATGACGCGCAGCGTGGTCTTCAGGTTGCCGTAGGGCTCGATACGTTGCCAGCCGCTGATGCGGTCACCGACGGCCACCGACGCAGGCAGCAGCACCGGCCGCAGGCCGGGTGCCTGATACGTTGCCAGCAACGCGCCTGCCTCGTCGGGTGATGCCTTCGTCAGCACCGACCAGGCGTTCTGGTCCATCGGACGCAGCGGTCCCGGCTCACCTTCTTTGGTCAGCGGCGCAGCAAACCCGTCGGTCAGTACATCGAGAACTTCGTCGTCCGTGCCTGGTTGCAGATCCAGCAGATAACGCATCACGCCCGACGCGTCGACCTGCCGCGTCCAGAGGGGAGCCAGCTCCAGCTGCGCAGATCCGCGACGCGACGCGTGCAGGTCTGCGCGGTAATAGCCGATGTTGGAGACCTCACCCTCGTCGGCGGCCTCACTGCTGATCGTATAGCTGACGTAGTACACCGCCGGCCCTTCAAGGCTGTGCTGCGCTGCCAATGCCGGCGTTACACCAACAACCGCCAGCACCACCATCATCGCGGTGCTGAGAAAATGTCGCACTACATCCATTTGCACTGCTTCCCTGAAATCACTGACAACGCGGAAGTGTAGCAACGCAGGCCTCAGCCGCATCCGGTGCGCTGGCAGCCGCGCTGACATGGACGTCCGGCACGGCTTTCATCGCATCCTCCACTCGCCGGAGCTGCAGCAAGAGGAGCCGCGACGGCAGTAGACTGAGCGCTCTGCCAAGGACGGAATGGGTTGCAGCATGCGCGCGCACAAGCACTCAAAGGGGCAACGCCGGAAGCAGAGGCGGCGCGCTGGTTACGGCGGCAGCGCCTGTCCTGAAGACAACATCACGACCTGCGCTCCATCCCGAGCGGCATGATCTCGAATCCCAGCATTTCGTAGAACCGCTCCTTGCCCGGATTCGACTTCAGCATGGCATTCGGCGTGCCCGCCAACTGCAGAATGCGTTTGACGAGCGCTGCACCGATGCCCTTGCCTTGGCATGCGGGATCTACGGCGACATCAAAAACAACGGACCAGAGCGTGTAATCGGACAGCGCGCGCGCCGCTCCGACCAACTGGCCGTCGTCGTATGCAAACACCGTGACCTGGCTCTGCCGGAAGAGGGATTCGAGCACTGCAGGAGGTCGATTTCCCAGCCCTGCCCGGCTCAACAGGTAGGCAAGCGCGTCCCAGTCGATTCCCTCTGTCGTGCTCGTGTAGCGGACGTCCATGTGTACGCATTCTCCGCTGCAGCGAGGTTGCTCGGATCATCTCACGTGGCGGCCTGATGGGTGCCCAAGCCGCCCGCACCTCCAGCCCCGTTCCAGAGGCCCGCATGGCCTGTCAGCGACTGGGCTCCACCACCACGGCCGTGCCATAGCACAGCACCTCGGTCAGCCCGGTCATGATGTCGGTGGCGTCGTAGCGCATGGCGATCACCGCATTACCGCCCAGGACGCGCGCGTGCTTGACCATGTCCCGGTACGTTTCTTCGCGGGCCTGCTCGCACAGTTCGGTATAGATGGTGATGTTGCCGCCGAACAGGGTCTGGATGCCGCCCAGGAAGTTGCCGACGATGGAGCGCGAGCGCACGGTGATGCCGCGCACCACGCCGAGGTTACGCACCACGCGGAAGCCCGGCAGCTCCAGCGCGGTGGTGACCATGGAATCAGCCAGCAGGTGGCCGGTGGAAGGACGCGCTGCGCTGTTGTACGGATCGGCCATGGTGGCGGTTGCCTGTGGTCAGGTGGGAAAGCAGAAGGGTCGATCGGCATAGTGGACTGAACGCGCCACGCCCGCCACGCCGCTCACCCTGTGCGCTCGACCGCCCACGCCAGCGCCCTGTCCATCCTGTCACTTCAGCGGATGTGCCTTGACCCCTTCGTGCGTGATCTTCACCGGCAGGATGTGCCCCTGCGCGTCGAACGACATGCGCTCGATTGCGGTCGCGCGGTGGTGGCGGCTGGTCTCACCCAACGGGCGGCGGTGGTAGACGATGTACCAGTCTTCGCTGCCCGGCGCATGGATCACCGAGTGGTGGCCGGCGCTGGTGGCGATGGCCGGATCCTGCTGCAGGATCGTGCCGATTCGCTTGAACGGACCGGTGGGTGTATCGGCGATGGCGTAGGCCACCGCATAGTCCGGCTCCCCCCATCCGCCTTCGGACCACATGTAGTAATAGCGTCCATCGCGCTTGAACATCAGCGAGCCCTCCACGTATTCCGGCGCGGGCGTTATTTCCTTGTACAGCGTCCCATCCGGCAACGGCTGCAGACCACTGAAATCGTCCTTCAAGCGCACGATGTTGGCGTGTTTCCAGCCGCCATAAATCAGGTGCCACGTACCATCGTCATCCTTGAAGACGAACTGATCGATCGGTTGCGCGCCGTTATGGAAGGTACTGATCAGCGGCTTGCCCAGATGGTCGCGAAACGGGCCCTCGGGCTTGTCCGCCACGGCGACCCCGATGCCGCCGACTTCGTCATCGTTCTTGATGTCATTGGCGGAAAAGAAGAAATAGTACTTGCCGTCCTTTTCCACCACCGACGGTGCCCACAGCGCCTCTTTGGCCCAGCTGATGGCTTCAATCTTCAATACGGCGGAATGCTTGGTCCAGGTCACCAGGTCCGGCGAGGAAAACGCATCGAAGAACACCTGTTCCGCGTAGGGGCGCGAGGTGGTGGGATAGATCCAATAGGTATTGTCGAACACCGCGGCTTCTGGATCGGCGTACCAGCCGGGCAGGATGGGATTGCCAGACATCGCGTTCGTGCTGTCTTGACCCGCAGGCGCTGCGAGCGCGCCGAACGATAGGGTTGCTGCCATTGCCACAGCGATCAGTTTCCTGCCCAGCGCCATGCCCTGCCCTCCCCAAACCGGATTGATGGCTTCAGTATTAGATCGATCTAGGCGGAATGCACGGTGCGCTGCATCAAGGGCCTTCGCCCGGTGCCGCGAAGACAGTTTCGACAAACTCGTCATAGCCTGGCCTGGCCGGAGAATCGGCGTGCTCGGAGAGCGCGAGGCGATCCCACAGCCCCTGCTCGAGCACGCGCGCGCGAAAACGTTGTTCGGGGGCGAGGTGATAGTCGATGAGGGTGCCTTGTGCAAAGCCCGCCTGATCGCCCGCCCGTGCCTGCAACATGTAGTACGCGTTTGCCATCGCGGGATCTTGATACCCCTCCACCAGCATGTGGATATCGCCTGCGGTCTTCAATGCATAGACGGAACCTGCCATGGCACTGCTCTCAAGCAGTTCAAGCACCTGAGCGCGTGGTGCGCCCTGCCGCGCGATGCGGTACGCATAGATTGCCTTGGCAGGCTCATTTCCGTTGTTGGCCAGATCCTGCAGCGTCGGCAGTGGCAGGCCACGCAGGCGCATCTCCACATCCACGCTCGGAAAACCGTGGCTGTCCAGCCACGCTGCGTCCGCCTCACTGATCGCAATTCCGGGCCGCGCCGGATCCCACGGATAGCCCTGGACCCAACCGTGCACGCCCGGCTGCGTCTCACCTGCCAGCGGTAGCGTTGAGGTGCCAGCGGTCTGCACGTGTCCAGCATCCGCTGACACGCCCGCTGAAGCTTCACTGGCCGACATCGCATGTGTCGTATCGACTTTCTCAGTTGCCGCATCGCGCTTGAAGAGCACGCCCCATATCGCGACGGCCACGGCTAGCGTCCCCAGCAACCAATACCCTCTGAGGGCCATCGTCCCTGCACTCATTCCAAACTCCGTTGGTAACCCACGTCATGCGTTTCTATCGCACGCCCATGGAGTCGGGTCAATGTCGTGCAGGCTGATGAGGGTGGATAACCCTTATGCAGGATCCAGCCGGCGACTCACCACATCGAGCAGGTGATCCACCGCACCGGGACGATGGTGCCCCTGCAGGAAGCCGGACCAGTCAGCACGTGCGATGGACCCCAGCACCATGCTGTCCACATCGAACCGTTTGATCGGCCAGTGGCGGAACAGCCGATTTCCGGCCACCCCTTTGGCGACTTCGATGATGTTCGTATGGCGGCTGGCTTGCCGCACGCGTCCATACGCATCGGTGAGGCCCCTGGCAGGGCCTTCGAGATACTGCAGGAAGCGCCCACCGTCGAACAGCAACACGCTGCTGACATCGGCACCGCTGTTGAATGCTTCGGCATCGGATACCAGCGCCTGAAGCTCATGGGGGTCGATACGCTTGCTGACCCGGCTTGTGTACACCACAGCTTCCAAGGACATGAAACTCCTTGCGCTTCTGCGCGGCCTAAACCAAGCCGAAAGCGTATCAGCTGAACGCATTCATATTTTTGATGGAAGCTGAATAGGGGTCCGAAGAGAGGCTTAGATTACCGACCCACCAAGTCGCTGAAACAGGGCGGACAACTCCCCGGCCTCGCTCCAGATAAACCAGAAAATCACAATCGCCGCGATGTAGCGAGCGTCGCGCTTTTTGATTCGGAATGCGTAGTAATCCGAAGCGTTCGATTTCCCTGTGTCGGTTCTGTCCATTGTCGTCGCTCCGCTTATTCAAAAGAAATGGCGCATAGCGGCTTCGACACGACCTGTTGTTTCGCCAACAACCCGCGTCCCCGCAAGCCGCCCGATGCTGCAAAACAATCGCATGAAACAGGGTCCAAATTCCATGCCCTCTTCACTCCGGCAGGCATAGCCTTGCACGGTCATGCGGAGAGGGCATGGCATCTGGCGCCATGCCTCTGTGCCAACCGCGCAGTCACCTGGCCATCGGTTCCCTCCACCACGCACCGCAAGACGGTCCGGATGGGTCACAGGGACGTCCACCTCCCTCGGAATTAAAATGAACTCCTCGGAAAAACCCATCACTCGCGCAGGCAGGTGGCTACTGTCACTGATACTGGGCGCATTCGGCCTGTACATGATCGGCGGCGGTATCTGGCTGATATCACTGGGCGGCAACTGGTATTACGCCATCGCCGGCGTACTCAGCCTGGCCAGTGCGATCGCCTTGGCACGCAGGCGACCATCGGCCTCGCTGTGGTTTGGCACCATGTTCCTGATCACCTTGGCGTGGACCATCTGGGAAGCCGGTACGCGTTACTGGGCGTGGGTGCCGCGCTTTGCGCTGGTGCTGGTCTTTGCCATTGCGTTCTCACTGCTGCTGCCCACGCTGCATGCGCGCATCAGCCGCCGCAAGGCCGGTGCAGTGACCGGCGTGCTGGTGGCGGGTTTCCTGGTCGCCACTGGACTGGCATTCGTGCCGCATGGCGTAACCGAAGCAGACAACGTGCCCGCCATCGCCGGCAACGTGTTCGAAGCCGGTACCGGCGAAGGCACCGACAGTGCACTGCCCTCCTCCGATTGGCCCAGCTACGGCGGCAACCAGGCCACCATGCGTTATTCGCTGGCCAGTCAGATCACCCCGGAAAATGTAAAGAATCTGAGCGTTGCCTGGACCGCGGAAGTCGGCAAGACACCCACGGATTCGCGCTGGGGTGTACAGAACACGCCGCTGAAAATCGGCGATTCGCTGTTCGTCTGCGGTTATCTCAACACGGTGACCGCACTGGACGCCGCCACCGGCAAGACCAAGTGGACCTTCGACCCCGGCGTAACCTCCAAGGCCGTGCCGTATACCCCGGCCTGCCGCTCGCTGGCTTATTTCGCAGAGCCCGCCGCCGCGCCCAACACCGACGTCGCCGCCACCGGGGGTGCCTGCGCGGCCCGCATCATCGTGGGCACACTGGACGCACGGATCATCGAACTGGATGCACGTGACGGCAAGCGTTGCGCATCCTTCGGCAACAATGGCGAAGTGAAACTGACCGAAGGCATGGGCGAGGTCTACCAAGGCTACGTGGCCATCACCTCCGCTCCCGTCGTGGTGCGCGATACGTTGATCGTTGGCCACACCACCATCGACGGCCAGCGCGCGTACGGCCCGTCCGGCGTAACCAAGGCGTACGACGTGCGCACCGGTAAGCCGAAGTGGGCGTGGGACGCTGCAACGCCGATGGATACGGCACCGCGTACCGGCACGGACGTCTACAAGCGCGGTTCGCCGGATGTGTGGAGCTCGTTCACCGGCGACAACAAGCTGGGCCTGGTCTACCTGCCGGTGGCCAATGCGTCGGGTGATTACTATTCCTCCGAGCGCACACCCGAAGAGCTGAAGTATTCGCCGTCGCTGACTGCGCTGGACGTGGAAACCGGCCAGCCGCGCTGGACCTTCCAGAACACGCACGACGATGTGTGGGACAACGATCCGGGCTCACCGCCTACGTTGTTCGATTATCCGCAGGCCGATGGCACGCGCGTGCCGGCCGTGATCTTCCCGACCAAGAGCGGTGACGTGTACGTGCTCAACCGCGAGACCGGCAAGCCGCTGTTCCCGGTGGAAGAACGCGCTGTCCCGCAGGGTGGGTTCGAGCCGGCTGCGCGCTCGAAAACGCAGCCGTTCTCACTGTTCAACAGCCTGGCCAAGGGTGACATGACGCCGGAGAAAACCTGGGGCCTGACGCCGCTGGATCAGCTGGCGTGCCGTATCCAGTACCACCAGGCGGATTATCGCGGTCAGTACACCCCGCCCAGCGTGGACAAGCCGATCATCAATTATCCCGGCTACAACGGTGGATCGGATTGGGGTGGCGTCGCGCTGGATCCGGCCCGTGGCCTGATCATCGCCAACTACAACGACATGCCGAACTACACCCGTCTGGTGACGCGTGCAGAGGCTGACAAGAAGGGCTGGAAGGCGCCGCAGATCATCAATGATCCGGGCTACAAGGCACACGGCGAAGGCGACGGCGATCCCCAGGAAGGGCTGCCGGTTGCGGTGGACGTCAACGCTGGCTGGCAGATGAAGTTCACCGGCATGCTGTGCAAGGAACCCCCGTACGGCGGCATCCGCGCGATCGACGTCCGCGACGGCCGCACCGTGTGGGACCGCCCGTTGGGCACCGCCCGCAAGAACGGACCGTTCGGTCTGCCGACTGGCCTGCCGATCGTCATCGGTACACCGAACAACGGTGGCTCGGTGGTGACCAAATCCGGCTTGGTGTTCATCGCCGCAGCCACCGATGACCTGATCCGCGCCATCGACATCACCACCGGCAAGACCGTGTGGTCGGCCCCGCTGCCCGCCGGCGGCCAAGCCATGCCGATGATCTACGAAGAAGGCGGCCGGGAGTACCTGGTGATCACCGCAACGGGACACCACTTCATGCATACCCCGCGCGGCAATTACGTGGTGGCGTACGCGCTGCCCAAGTAAGCAGGTAACGGGGTCGCATCCCAACGGATGCGGCCCCGTCTGCGTTTTGGCTTCCGGCTACGCCTCAACTTGCGGTAATGACGGCCGCTGGCCATCCCAGCTTTCGGTAGTGACGGCCGCTGGCCGTCCCGCTTCCCGCGAGCCAGCGACACCCCTCAGATTCCATGCCACCAAGGCATCGCAACCAGCATCTACGGCGCGTCGGTGACGCGCTCTGGATCAGGCCACGCGTGCGCCCGCTTTCGAACTGGACGGTGAGGAACCCGTCATCGCAGGGACAACTGCGTGCCTGCCGATGCCTTGATCAACTCGCGTCCGGCGATCAGCAACCCCTCCAGCAGATGATCACCCAACAGTGTGCCGTCATCGCCATCGCGCCGCGCTATCTGTTCGGCATGGAGAATCTCCAGCGCTGCATCCAGTGCCTGCATCACGCGCAGGGGAACGGCGACCTTGCCGTGCCGCTCCAGGTCCTCGAAGCACGGGGTTACGGCGGCCCGCGCAGCGGGCACGACCATTCGACTGCTGAGATGACCTACCACGGGCGTCAGCCGCTCGAACTCCTGCAGCCGACGCTCCAGCTTTGCAATGAAACAGGACGGCACGTCGTGGATCTGCTCGCCCAGCAGCGCCGCCACGCGCGCGCTGCCCAAGGGCTGTTCGGCTGTCATCGGTACGACCTCGGATGCGTTGAGGCCACCCGCGCGAGGGCGCAAGGTGGCGGACGATGCGGGTTGCCATACCGGAGAAGAAATCGAGAAACCGGCGGATCAGGGATCCCCCACACCGCCCGCCATGTAACCGGAGGGCAGCGCAGTGCATTCTCCGCCGTGCCCCGAGGGCATAACAGAGCTTCACTGATTTCTTCTGACAGGATGGCAATCCCGGCTGCCACCCCGTGGCGACAGCGTGGCTATCGTGCGCAGCGGTAAGTGCTTGCGTCCATGAGGAAAGTTGGGAAGTGGGTGTTGCGGATGCGTGCCCATCGCATCAGGTCGAATCGACGCGTTTCCCCTGCACTCGACCTTTACTCGCAGAGGCGCTGAGAGGGCGTGTTCATTGGCACGAGGAGCATGCGACACGCAACGGGGCTGATGAGGCTCGACATCCATGGCCCGACCTACGCAAGCTTCCGCAGACCCAACAACCCGGCACACGTGGGCTGGACTGAAAATCCTTACGATCGTGGGGAAAATCACCCGCCGGCGTCGATGAAGCTGAAAATCCGCACGATCGCAAGGATTCCCGATGAAGATAAGGCTGCACCGACCCGAGGATCTAGGGCCCTTGGTGCGCGCCACGCGCAAGCAGCAAGGCATGCGGCAGGATTACGCCGCTGAAGGAATCGGCGTCAGCGAGAACTTCCTCGCCAAAGTGGAACGTGGCGGCGGCACCGTTCAGTGGGAGAAGCTCTTCACCGTGCTGACTGAGCTCGGCCTGCACGTCGTGATCGACGTGCCGGATGCGGTAATGGCGTCCGTGGAGAGCAAGACCTGGACGAAGCTTCGAAGACGGCAACCGTGTAAAAGTCGCACGCATGGGATCGATACTTGATTGCGCAGCGCCGCTAGACAATCAGCCCGAGCCTATCCGTTAATAACTACAATGAGATCGCCTTCAGTCTTGCAGCATTCTCACAGCAGTGGTCACTGGTACTTTCGCGGGGGCTTGGCTTGTCGCCTGCGGCGGGCGCTTCAGCTTATCAACTCAGACCTGCTGACCAATGACGTTCGGCGACAATCGATATGGGAAGCCCCTGACTACGAAGGTCGATGGTCGCTTGAATTTTGCGACCAGCATTGCTGTTGATCCAGTCCCTGGACCCCAAGTCACCAATAATCAGATAGTTCATCTTTCGTGAGACATTACTCGCGACACGTCCTCCCTGCGCCTCAATTACCGAATGCACCTCTCGGCGCGTCCCGTAGGAGAACGTACCCGTCACCAAGAAGGTCTTCTCCGGATAGAAAATGGTGGGCTCTGGAATACAGAGTGGGAGTGAGGTGGAAACCGATGCAGCGCCGTTCTCAGGGTCCGACACTTCTCCGCCGACGAAGCGGATAAGCGTGTCATGCAGGTCGCCAGACTCGTCGAGGTCTATGAAGCCATCGCTGAGAATGTCAGCGAGCAGGCTGTAAAGACGATCAAACGGATATTCACCGATGAACTCGGAGTTCCGTTCTATCCATCCTTTTAGAAATTCGGCCTCTTGCTGGGACACGTGTCCGTCGGCAAGCAGGCCCCTACAGATGCCTACCATCTCGTCAGTGGTTCGATCCAAACGCCGCGAAGAGGTGATCCTGGCGGCAGGCGCCTTACCGGCATCATGCAAACTATTATTCATCCCTGACTCCCTGTTTACCTTGAGCGACGAGTTGTTTGAGACAGGCCTTCAAGCACCCAGTCAGGGATAGTACTGACGCCAATCCTTGACGATTTGATCTTATTCCGGCACGGATGTTCCAGCAAGCAGCGTGAGATCGGTGGCGAACGTGACGGCCCCGACTGGAGACGGCGCCTGCGTGCCATGACGCGAAATTTGCTTTTTAGCGGGACATCCTGCCGACATAGGAGCTGAGATGCACGGCCACAGGAGAGTCTGCGGGCATCCTCAAATCATGTCACCCTGTCTCGTCTGCAGTGCGGCCGGCGAGAATGTCAGTCTGATTAACCGGAAGACAAGTTCGACGGTCAATATCATTCGTTAGCGGTCACAGCGCCTGGCTGAGGCGCCTGGATGTAGAGAAGCCAGCGTCGATCAAGGCACAGGCCCTTATCGATAGCCAAGTTACGCATCTCCGGTGATTAGACGTGCTGCCAGTCCGTGGATCGGTTAACGGGCTCAATACGACAGGCGCTTCAGCCGACCTTTCTGCGAAACAACTAACTCTTGGGATGCCGTGCCGGGTGATCTGCAGACCCCAGCCCCACAGACACAAAAAAGCCCCCGTTTCCGGAGGCTTTTTCGACTGAATCATGGTGGGCGGTACAAGGTTCGAACTTGTGACCCTTGCCGTGTGAAGGCAATGCTCTACCGCTGAGCTAACCGCCCGATGCTGCTGAGCCGCTCATTATAGGAACTTTTCCGAGAGCGTCAACACTTTTCACATCGCCGATTTCACATCGTGTGCGTCGGCTTTTCCGACGTGGTCAGACCCGCCAGCAGCGTCTCGATCTTGTGCCGCACGCTCTCCCCTTCCTGGCCGTCGGCCAGCTGCACGCCGATGCCCGCCGTGCGATTGCCCTGCGCTCCGGCCGGGGTCACCCAGATCACCTTGCCAGCCACCGGCAGGCGCTCGCTGGAATCGGGCAGGGTCAGCAGCAGGAACACTTCATCACCCAGGAAGTAGCGCTTGGGCGTAGGCACGAACACGCCGCCATTCTTCACGAATGGCATGTAGGCGCTGTACAGCGCGGCCTTGTCCTTGACGGCAAGGGACAGGATGCCCTGTCGGGCGTTGGTGGCACTCATCGATTACCCCTTGGGTGCTGCCGTTCGTTGACCTTGTTCCAGGCCAGCAACAGTTCCACCACGGCCAAGTCCGCGCGCACGGTGGTGCGCAGCAGGTCGCGGGTCCGGTTGGCAGCGTCGAACCAGGCTGCCAGCTTGTGCAATCGCTCCGGCGCGGTCAAGCCATCGCTGCTGGCCTGGGCCAACGCGAGGTCCGCCGCAAAGCGCAGACGCAACGCGGCATCGTCATCGCCGGTCCATTTCTGCGCCAGCGCTACGGCTCCGGTGCGGCCGGCGGCCAGCTGCTCCAGGTCCTTGGTGACTTCGCGGCGCAGCTCCAGCCCCTCTTCGCGCAGCCAGGAATCGGCCAGCCCGGGGTGGCCGCGCGCGGCGTCCAGCGCTTCTAGGGCATCGATTTCACGGTGCCCCTGCTGTTGCAGCCAGGCCAGCGCTTCTTCGCGCGGCGGAAGCTTGAACTCCAGCCGCTGGCAGCGACTGCGCACGGTCTGTGGCAGCCGTGCCGGATCGCTGCTCACCAGCCACAGGTAGCGGCCGGGCTGCGGTTCTTCCAGGGTCTTCAGCAGCGCATTGCAGGCCGCGCGGTTGATCGCATCGGCGGGATCCACGATGACCACCTGCGCGACGCCATATTGCGGGGTCAACGAGAGCTTCTGGCCGATCTCGCGCACCTGTTCGATGACGATCTCGGTGCGCAGCTTGTCGCCGCTTTTGTTGGGAATGAAGCTGATGATCTGCAGGTCCGGGTGGGTGCCGGCGGCAATCAGCTGCCGGGTACGCTCGGCCTGCGGGCCGCCGCCCTGGCTCAGCACGTGCAGCGCCAACGCATCGGCCACGGCACGCTGCCCCAGCCCGGCCGGTCCGCAGATCAGCAAGCCATGGCCCAGACGCCCGGCATCCAGTGCCGCAATCATCTGGTCGTAGGCGCGCTGCTGCCACGGTGAGAATCCGTGGAGTGGTGTCGTGCTCATGCGCGCTCCTGTTCCTGGAGCCACTGCTCAACGCGCGCCACCACATCGGCAGCGACGCGGTCCTGCGGCTGGCTGGCATCGATCAGCGCAAAGCGCTGTGCATCGTGGCGGGCGCGGTCGCGAAAGACTTCACGTACGCGCTGGAAGAAATCGTCCTGCTCGTTTTCGATGCGGTCCGGCCACATGTCACGGCTGTTGGCGCGTGCGCGTCCGACATCCACATCCACGTCGAGCAGCAGCGTCAGCCCGGGCAGCAGGCCGACCACGCGGCGCTCCAGATCGGCGATCCAGTCGGCCTCCAGCCCGCGGCCACCGCCTTGGTAGGCATAGCTGGAATCGGTGAAACGATCCGTCACCACGTAGGCGCCGCGCTGCAGGGCCGGCTGGATGATCTGGCGCACGTGTTGGGCGCGTGCAGCGAACACCAGCAGCAGCTCGGCCTCGGCACTCAGCGGTTCGTCGGCGATGTCGGCGTCGGGCTTGAGCACGATGGCGCGGATGCGTTCGGCCAGAGGCGTGCCGCCGGGTTCGCGGGTCAGCACGACCTCGTGTCCGCGCGCGCGCAGGGCGGCGTAGATGGCATTGATGGCGGTGGTCTTGCCAGCGCCCTCGCCGCCTTCCAGGCTGACGAAACGCGGGTGGCGCAGTAGCGCGGAACTCATTGCGCCGGGGTCTCCTTGCTGCGGTTCTGGCGCAACTGCTGCAGGTAACGCGCTACGGCCACGTTGTGCTCTGCATAGCTGGCCGAAAAAATGTGCGCGCCACTGCCATCGCCCACCGCGACGAAGTACAGCGTGTTGCCTGGCGCTGGCTGCGCAGCCGCATTGAGCGCATCACGGCTGGGCATGGCGATCGGGGTCGGCGTCAGGCCGGTGCGGGTATAGGTGTTGTACGGCGTGTCGGTGGTCAGGTGCACGCGGCGGATGTTGCCGTCGTAGGCCGGGCCGATGCCGTAGATCACCGTGGGGTCGGTCTGCAGGCGCATGCCCATTTCCAGGCGACGGGCGAACACCCCCGCGATCTGCGGACGCTCGCTGGCCAGGGCCGTTTCTTTCTCGATGATCGAGGCCAGGGTGAGCAGTTCGTACGGCGAATTGATCGGCAGGTCGGCGGCGCGATTTTCCCAGGCCTCGGTGAGGGCCTTCTCCATGGCGGCATGCGCACGCTTGAGCACGTCCAGATCCGTGTCGCCGCGCTGGTAGACGTAGGTTTCCGGCAGGAAACGGCCTTCCGGGTGCTCGCCGCCGAAGCCGAGGCGCTGCATCAGCGCGCTGTCGTCGAGATCATCGGTGGTGTGCACCAGCGGCGTAGCGCGCTTGAGTGCGGCGCGCACCTGGCGGATGTTCCAGCCTTCGATGATCGTCAGGCGGTGCTGCAGCACGCGTCCTTGGCGCATGCGCAGCAACAGCTCGCGCGGAGTCAGCGACGCGTCAAGCGCGTACTCGCCCACTTTCAGCTTGCCGGCAGCATCGAGCTGGCGCGCGAGCAGTTGCCACTGCGCGTCCTGGCCTTCGTCCACGCCGGCGGTGCGCAGCTTGCCGAGCACGGTGTTGAAGCCATCGCCGCTGGCGATGACCATGCTCTCCTCGCTGGGGGTCAGCGGGGTATCGGCGAATTGGCGTTGTTCGTAGTAGAACCAGGCCCCGGCACCGACCGCGATGGCGCCCAGGATGATCAGCGTACCTACGACAAACAGACACCCGCGCTTGGCTGCCGCCATGGATTACCTCGGGATTTGAATCAGGAGAGCAGGATACCGCGAACGTGCAGGCCGAGCCGTGCGCGGCGTGAGCGACGCCGGGGCAACGGCTGACGGCCAGCGGCCGTCACTACCGGGTCAAGCGGCCGTCTTTACCGGGTGCGGTCAGCCGGTCTGGCCGAGGGCGCGCATCAGGCCGCGGGCCTTGGCCCGGGTTTCGTCGAGTTCTTTGTCGGGCTCCGAATCGACGACGATGCCGGCGCCGGTGCGGAAGCTGACCTCGTGGCCGTCCACTTCGGCGGTACGGATCAGGATGTTCAGGTCCAGGTCGCCGTCGCGGTTCAGCCAGCCGAAGGCGCCGGTGTAGGCACCGCGTGGCACCTGCTCCAGTTCGCTGATGATCTGCATGCATCGCACCTTGGGGCAGCCGGTGATAGTACCGCCGGGGAACGTAGCGGCGATCACCTGGCCGGGCGTTACCTCCGCACGCAGCTGGCCGCTGACGTTGCTGACGATGTGGTGCACGTGGGCATAGCTTTCCACGGTCATCAGTTCGTCCACCACCACGCTGCCGGGGGTGCAGATGCGGCCCAGGTCATTGCGCTCCAGGTCGATCAGCATCACGTGTTCGGCGCGCTCTTTGGGGTGGCCGACGAGCTCCTGGATGCGGGCGGCATCGTCGTCGCCATCAAAGCGCGGACGGGTGCCGGCGATCGGGCGGGTCTGGGCATGGCCACCGTGCACCGATACCAGCCGTTCGGGCGATGAGCTGACCACGTGGCGGCCGTGGCCGGTGAACAGGCCGGCGAACGGCGCGGGGTTGGCGCGGCGCAATTGGGCGTACAGCGCCTGCGGGCTCACCGGCTCGGCGAAGCGTGCGCACCAGCGCCGCGACAGGTTTACCTGGAACACGTCGCCGGCACGCAGGTAGTCGATGATCCGCCGCACGCCGTCGGTGAAACGGATGGGCGCGTCTTCTTCGACGCTGACGGGCGGTTGCCAGCCCTCCCCTGCTTCGGCTTGCGGCTGCGTCAGCTGCGCGCGCAGGGCCTCCAGCACCGCTTCCTGGCCGGCTTCGGCGATCAGGTGGCTTCGCCCTTGCTGGTGGTCGTGCAGCACCGCGGCGCGGCAGCGCAGGGCCAGCGCGGCGGGCTGGCCGTCGATACGGGCCATCGGCGGCAGCACGGTTTCAATCTGGCTGGCCACTTCGTAGTCCAGCAGCAGCGCCCAGCCACCGCGGAACGGCAGGCTGCGGTCGGTGGATGACGGGAGACGCTCGGCGTGCCACGCGCCGTCCAGGGCGTCGAGGAAGCTGCCGTCGTGCGCGCGGCCGTGGTGGTCGCGGGTGACGCCGTCGGCGTCCAGACGCAGGTATTCCTCGCCGGCGACCAGCAGCAGGTCCCAGCGGCCCTGGGCGGTGCCCGATGCCGTGGATTCCATGAGCAACGGGAACCGCGCCGGGTCGGCCTGCTGCAGGGCGAGCAGATCGACGGGGGTGCTCAGGGACTGGATCAGGATCGGATCGGGCATGGCGCGGAAGCCTGAGCGTGGGGTCGGATCGGGCATGGTGCGGAAGCCTGAGCCTGGAGTCGAATCGGGCATGCTGCGGAAGCCTGAGCCTGGAGTCGAATCGGGCATGCTGCGGAAGCCTGAGCTTGGAGTCGGATCGGGCATGCTGCGGAAGCCTGAGCCTGGAGGGTAGCGCCGAGCCATGCTCGGCGAGCGAAGCGGCAGCTGTCACACCGAAGGCTACGGCAGCCGACTGAAGTCGGCTCTACCAGGGCCGGGCGGTGGCGGCCGCCCTGCGGGCTAGGACAGCCGACTGAAGTCGGCTCTACCGGAGCCTGGTGGTCGCGCTCAGGCGCGCTTGAACACCAGGGTGCCGTTGGTGCCGCCGAAGCCGAAGCCATTCGACATCACCACGTCGACCTTGGCCTGGCGCGCTTCGTTGGGCACGTAGTCCAGGTCGCAGCCTTCGCCCGGCTGGTGCAGGTTGATGGTCGGCGGGATCACGCCGTCCTGCAGGGCCAGCACGGAGAAGATGGCTTCCACGCCGCCGGCCGCGCCGAGCAGGTGGCCGGTCATCGACTTGGTGGAGCTGACCAGCATCTTGTAGGCGTGGTCGCCGAAAGCGGTCTTCATCGCCATGGTCTCGCCCAGGTCGCCCAGCGGCGTGGAGGTGCCGTGCGCGTTGAGGTAACCGATCTGATCCGGGTTGACGCCCGCGTCCTTCATGGCCGCGACCATGCAGCGCGCGGCGCCTTCGCCGCTCTCTGCCGGGGCGGTCATGTGGTACGCATCAGAGCTGGCACCGAAGCCGGCCAGTTCGCAGTAGATCTTCGCGCCGCGTGCCTTGGCGTGCTCGTACTCTTCCAGGATCAGGATGCCGGCGCCATCGCCCAGCACGAAGCCATCGCGGTCCTTGTCCCACGGGCGCGACGCTTCGGTCGGGGCATCGTTGCGGGTGGACATGGCCTTCATCGCGCAGAAGCCGCCCAGTGCGGTCGGCGAAGAGCCACGCTCGGCGCCACCGGCGACCATCACGTCGGCATCGCCGTACTGGATCATGCGCATCGCGGTGCCGATGGAATGGTTCGACGTGGCGCACGCCGACACCGCCGAGAACGACGGGCCCTTCAGGCCGGCAATGATGCTCAGCTGGCCCGGCAGCATGTTGATGATCGTCTTCGGCACGTAGAAGGGCGAGATCTTCTTGCCTTCGTGGAAGTCGATGGTCTGTTCTTCAATGCCCAGCAGGCCGCCGATGCCGGCGCCGACGATGGCGCCAATGCGCTCGGCATTGCCTTCGTTGATCTCAAGACCCGAATCGGCCAGCGCCATGAACGATGCGCCGAGGCCGTAGTGGATGAAGGGATCCATCTTCTTCGCGTCCTTGCCGGACACGCGGTACTTGCCGAACAGTTCGTTGTCGGCGGTGATGTCGAAATCCTTGACCTCACCTGCAATCTTGGTGGTGAAACGGTCCAGGTAGGAGTCTGCAACGTGGGTCAGCGGGCCGATGCCCGAACGGCCCTCGGTGATACCTTGCCAGCTGCTGGCCAGGTCATTGCCCAGTGGCGAAACCATGCCCATGCCGGTAACGACGACGCGACGCTTCATTGCTCTCTCCTGACCCGAAGGTGGTGCGGGTATGACGCGGGGTGGTGCTCAGTTTGTGGAACCATGCAAACACACAGGGCCGCATGCGCGGCCCCATGGGGTGCCGTGCGCGGGTACGGGCAGGCCGTCTCCGCGCACCAGCGGCCGTACATCAGTTCTTGATGTGTGCCTTGACGTAGTCGATCGCCGCCTGGACGGTGGTGATCTTCTCCGCTTCTTCGTCCGGGATTTCGCACTCGAACTCTTCTTCCAGCGCCATCACCAGTTCAACGGTGTCCAGCGAATCGGCACCCAGGTCATCGACGAACGATGCGGTGGTGACGACTTCTTCTTCCTTGACGCCAAGCTGTTCGACGACGATTTTCTTGACGCGTTCTTCGATGGTGCTCATGGGGTATCGCTCCAGATGGAGTAGTGGTTCAAAAAAGACGCCATCGGTGGCGATGGCCGTGGGATAGTGTAGTGGAAACCGGCAGCGCCTTGCATGCTTGCAAAATGCGATCCAGATCAACCACTTGCGGCGCGGTCCGTGCGCCCGGTGCTTACGGCATGTACATGCCGCCGTTCACATGGAGGGTTTCTCCGGTGATGTAGTTTGCCGCCGGGCTGGCCAGGAAGGCCACCGCATGGGCGATATCCTCCGGCGAACCCAGGCGTTCCAGGGCGATGTTGCCCACCAGCGCAGCGCGCGCTTCGTCCGGCAATGCCTTGGTCATATCGGTGTCGATGAAGCCCGGCGCGACGACATTGACGGTCACCCCGCGCGAGCCGATCTCCTTGGCCAGCGACTTGGAGAAGCCGATGATGCCGGCCTTCGCCGCGGCGTAGTTGGCTTGGCCGGCATTGCCGGTCACACCCACCACCGAGGCGATGTTGATGATGCGGCCCTTGCGTGCCTTCATCATGCCGCGCATGACGGCCTTGCTGGTGCGGAACACGCTGGTCAGGTTGGTGTCGATGATCGACGCCCAGTCCTCTTCCTTCATCCGCATCAGCAGGTTGTCGCGGGTGATGCCGGCGTTGTTGACCAGGATGCTGATCGCACCGAATTCCTTGGCGATGTCGGCCAGCACGGCGTCCAGCGCAGCGGCGTCGGTGACGTTCAGCGCGCGGCCATGGCCACCCTGTGCCGCCAGACGCTCGCCGATGGCGGCAGCGCCGGAATCGGTGGTGGCCGTGCCGATCACCGTGGCGCCCTGGGCGGCCAGCAGATCGGCGATGGCGGCACCGATACCGCGGCTTGCGCCGGTGACCAGTGCGATTTCACCCTGCAGGGGCTTGCTCATGATGGAGTCCTCGAAACAGTTCGGTAACCCGCGCACGGCCCTGCCAGAACGGCACGGCGCGGCGGGTAACGGGAAGGGGTCAGGCCGACCATGCCTCACGGGCGGCTTCAACGTCGCCCGGGGTAGCCAGCGAACGGCCGTCGATGGTCTTGTCGATACGCTTGATCAGGCCGGTCAGCACCTTGCCCGGGCCACATTCGGCGATGCGGGTGACACCGCGTGCAGCCAGCGCCTGCACGCAGCCCGTCCACTGCACCGGCTGGTACAACTGCTGCACCAGCGCTTGGGCGATGGCTTCCACGCCGTCATGCACCTTGGCATCCACGTTCTGCACCACCGGCAAGCGCGGCGCCTGCCAGGCCAGGCCGCGCATGGTTTCGGCCAGGCGGTTGGCAGCTTCGCGCATCAACGGGGTATGCGAGGGCACGCTGACGGCCAGCTTGACCGCCTTGCGCACGCCCTTTTCAGCGAGCAGCGCCAGCGCGCGATCCACTGCAGCGGCGTCGCCCCCGATCACGATCTGGCCGGGCGAATTGTAGTTGGCCGGCACCAGCACCTGGCTGCCTGCGGCTTCGGCGCAGACCTCCAGCACCAGGGCGTCTTCGGCGCCGAGCACGGCGGCCATGGCGCCCACGCCGGCCGGCGCGGCTTCCTGCATCAGTTGGCCACGCAGGCGTACCAGATGGGCACCGTCGTGCAGGCTCAGCGCCCCAGCGGCAACCAGCGCGGTGTACTCACCCAAGCTGTGGCCGGCCAGCACGGCAGGCTGTGCCCCGCCGAGGGCCTGCCATGTGCGCCACACCCCGATGCTGCCCGCCAACAGGGCCGGCTGGGTGTACTCGGTGCGGTTGAGCATTTCCTCCGGGCCACCCTGGGACAGCGCCCACAGGTCGACACCGGCGCCATCGGATGCTTCGCTGAACGCCTCACGCACCTGCGGGTGCAGCTCAGCCAACTCGGCCAGCATGCCCACAGACTGGGAGCCCTGGCCGGGGAACACGAACGCAAGAGTGGAATCGGTCACGCGGTCATCCGCTTGGTTTAATCGAAGCAGGCCATGATAAAGGCGATTGCCGTCGGCCGTCTGTACGTGCGCGTATGCAGGGGGCGCGCCGGGGCACGGGCGGGAGCTCGCAGGTGGTAGCGCCGAGCCGTGCTCGGCGGAATGTGTGAGTCGCGCGGAAGGTAAGGCAGCCGACTGAAGTCGGCTCTACCCTCGGCTCTGCCGGGAGGTCGGCTGGGCGGAATGTGTGCGGCGGGGGGTAGTGACGGCCGTAGGCCGCCAGCCCGGTCGATCAGGTCAGCAGTTCAAGCAGGTCCAGGTGGCCGTCGGCCAACCAGTCCACGCACACCATCAGCACCATCAGCACGCCCAGCGTGGTGGCCCCGTGCACGATCAGGATGGCGTTGGCCAGCGCACGCGCCGAGCGACCCAGCTTCTTGCTGGCCTTGGCGACGTGCTGCAGGCGGCCGGTCACCGCATGCGCATGCTCACGCACGGGTTCGTTCGCGCCGTCCATCGCTGCGGCCATCAACGCCTGCAACTGCTGCGGCCGGTCAGCGTAATACTTGGCCACGCCGTAGCCGAACATCAGCCAGTCACGGGCCTGCGCCTGCGCCAGGTCCATCACTTCCAGCGGATCTTCTTCGAAATCAATGAAGCCGACACGCTCGCCATCCCACGTGAGATTGCGCGGCAGCGGCTGACCGAAGTAGGCACCCTGCGCATGCGCGTCCGCCATGGCCTGCATCGCAGCAGCCACCAGCCGATCACGACCGGCGTCATTGGCTTCTCGCAGACAGGTATTGAACGAGCTGCCGTTATCGCCCAGCACCAGCGCGGCGTGGCCGGTGCCCAGCACAGCGGGTACGTTCACCCCTTGCGCCTGCAACTCACCCAACCGACGCGCCTCGGTACGCGCAGCGGCATCACCCCCGCGGTGCGGCGGCGGGCGCAGTGCATCCAGATGGAAGCGATTGGCGATGAAATTGAGCAGGCCCAGCGCAACGGCGCGACTGCCTTCCCCGTACTGTTTCAGCCAAGCGCGCTGGCCTTCGAGGGTGATGGGTTCGACCATGGGGTTTCTCCATAACGCACTACGGCCCCGAAGGGCCGCAACGACGATATAACGATGTCGTAACAGAGGGTTATCAATAACGCAGCAGCGCCGAACCCCACGTGAAGCCGCCACCGAAGGCTTCCAACAGCAGCAGTTGACCACGCTCCACACGGCCCGAACGCACCGCGTGATCCAGCGCCATCGGCACCGAAGCCGATGAGGTGTTGCCGTGCTGGTCGACCGTCACCACTACCTGGTCCATCGACAGGTCCAGGCGCTTGGCGGTCGCTTCGATGATGCGCAGGTTGGCCTGATGCGGGATCAGCCAGTCCAGGTCGTCCTTGGTCAGCGCATTGGCTGCCAGGGTTTCATCGACGACCGAGTCCAGTGCTTTCACTGCGTACTTGAAGACGTCGTTGCCCTTCATCAGGATCGCGCCGCGGGCTTCTTCGCCCTTGCCGAACCCGACCGAGATGCCGACCGGATTCCACAGCAGTTCTTTCTTGCTGCCATCCGAATGCAGGTGGGTGCTGAGGATGCCGGTCTCTTCATCGGCCTTCAGCACCACCGCACCGGCACCGTCACCGAACAGCACGCAGGTCGTGCGGTCTTTCCAGTCGACGATACGGGTGAGGGTTTCCGCACCGATGACCAGCACGTAGCGTGCATCACCGGAACGAATGAATTTGTCGGCCACGCTCAACGCGAACACAAAGCCGGAACAGGCGGCATTGACGTCGAAAGCGGGGCAACCGCTCGCACCGAGCTTGGCCTGGATCAGGCACGCAGTGGACGGGAAAATCAGATCGGGCGTGGTGGTACCGACCACGATCATGTCCAGCTGGCTGGCATCGATGCCGGCCGCTTCCAGTGCATTTACCGCAGCGTGGTAGCCGAGGTCACTGGTGGTTTCTTCATCAGCGGCGATGTGCCGCTCTTTGATGCCGGTGCGCGAAACGATCCACTCGTCCGACGTCTCGACCATGCGTTCCAGGTCGGCGTTGGTCAGCACTTTCTCCGGCAAATAGCTACCGGTGCCCGCGATCCTCGAGTAGATCCGCTTGCTCATCGACATTCCTGTTGCGCGGGTAACCGCAGACGGTAACCCGGGAAGATACGGCAAAGGCCGCTGCCTGGACGGCAGCGGCCTTCACTCACATCAATCTTCTTCGACGGAAGAAGTCTTGGTCTGGATGACCTTCTTGCCGCGGTAGAAACCATCGGCAGTGATGTGGTGACGCAGATGCACTTCACCCGTGGTCGGGTCGGTCGACAGCTGCTTTGCGCTCAGGGCGTCATGCGCACGGCGCATGCCGCGGCGGGACGGGGTAACACGGGATTTCTGCACAGCCATGGGATTGCTCCAAACTCGGTTCGATTTTCTTCGTCGTTTCGTCGCACAGGACGCCAGCGTCCAGCACACTTTTCGCTTTCGCCGCAGCCGCCGACGATACCCGGCTGCAAATTCGTCAGTCGAGCGAACTCGACATCACGGATCTTTTTTCTTCAGAGAGGCCAGCGCCGCGAACGGGTTGACCTTGTCCGTTTCTTCCTTCGTCGGTGCCCATTCGCGCTCGACTGCTTCGCCATCGGGCGAGAGGGCTACGACCGGAACCGCCAACACCAACTCATCCTCGACCAGCTCCAACGGTGCCAACTGGCCATCTACCGGCACCAGCAAAGCCTCGAAGTCTTCCGGAAGCGACGATTCCTCGTCTTCCTCGCGGATCAGGCCGATCTTCTGCACCAGCTTCACCGGCAGCAGGAAACGCTGCAGGCTGCGCTGACAGATCAGCGGCAGCTCGGTATCGATGGTCAATTCCACATAGGATACCCGCAGGATGTCGTCGTGCGAGAATTCCAGCGCAAACGTGCACTGACCTTCCGCATCGGCAACGAGGCCTTGCAGGCGGGTGAATTGAGCCAGATCGACTTGGCCGTCGAAGCGCCTTCGCGCTGCGACCATCCGCCAAGCATCCAGCGTTTCGGGCACGTTCGCGGACATAAGCCGCTGAATGTTAAGGATCGCCGCCGCCCCTGTCAAATGCCGATGACTTCAGGGTTGTCGCAGGGGCCGCGCAGGGGCCAGACTGGCCCGCCCAGACTGTCATCATGCCGCATGAGCACCCTGCTGCTGGCCTCTACGTCCCCCTACCGCCGCGCGCTGCTGCAACGGCTGGCCCTGCCCTTCGACTGCGTACGGCCCGACGTGGATGAATCGCCGCTGGCTGGCGAGCCACCGCGTGCGCTGGCGGTGCGGCTGGCGGCAGCCAAGGCAGCGGAGGTCGCCAAGCGGTACCCGGGCGCCTGGGTGATCGGATCGGACCAGGTCGCCGATCTGGACGGCCATCCATTGGGCAAGCCCGGCAGTGTGCCGGCCGCGCAGGCGCAGTTGGCGGCCATGTCCGGCAAGATGGTGCACTTCCACACCGCGATCTGCCTGATGCGTGATACGGAGCAATTGCACGCAGTGGACACCACCAGCGTGCGCTTCCGCGATCTGCAGGCGGCGGAGATCGCGCGCTACGTGGACGCCGAACAGCCACTCGACTGCGCCGGCAGCTTCAAATGCGAGGGCCTGGGGATTGCCCTGTTCGACGCAATCGACAACCGCGATCCCACCGCGTTGGTCGGGCTGCCGCTGATCGCACTGTGCGGGCTGCTGCGGCAGGCCGGCTTCGCCGTTCCCTGAGCGCCCAGGCCCGGCCTCACCAACCGGAATCCCGGCAGCTATCGCCCTACCGCGCAGGCACCACGAACGGCTGTTCCTGCCATGTTTCCACGCTGCCGTCGTGACCGTGCAGCCGCAGGCCCAGCCAGTGCCGGCCGGGTGCCAGGGTGGTGGTGTCGATGCGCGCGTCGAAGCCCACCTGCGGATGCTGCGGATCGGTCGACTGCGGCCAGGCCGGGCGGATATCGAACGTGCGCCCGTACACCGCGTCCGTGACGTAGCGGCCATCCACCAGCACTTCCACGCGCGACAGCCCCACCCCGTCCTTGAATGCCCATCCCTTCACCGGCATCTGTGCATCCACGCGGTCGCCCGAGGACGGCGTATCGAACCACGCCATCGCCGGGGTCACGCACGGCCGCTCGTCGCGCTGCGGCGGCAAGCGGAACAGCAGGAAACGCTGGAAACCGTGATCGTTGCTGACCACGCGAGGCGGCGGCAAGGGGCCGACCTGCGTGCAGATGGCGTGGTAGCGGTCCAACAGCTCGCGGTAACGCTGGTCGCTGGGCGACAGCACCAGCAAGCGCGGTCCATCGCGCTGACCCTCATGCAACAGCCCCCACAGCCCCAGCTGCACACTCCGGCCGTGCTTGTCGTTCAACGGGTGCGGCAGCACCTCGATCTCCGCATTGCCCAGCTGGAAACCCAGCTCCGCGCCGACCTTGAAGTTACCGGCCAGCACCTTGGTTTCCGGCGGCATCTGTTTCAGTTCATCGCGCACTGCCGCGGCCAGCGGCTCCCAGCCGGCGAAGTTGCGCGGGTAATACTTGTAGCCGGCAAGCTGCTCGCGCAGCGCCGGTGAGGACACCATCAGGTAGTAACTGAAGGCCAATGCCAGACCGACGCCTGCGGTCCACCAGGCGGTACGGCGCAGCCAGCGCGGCCAACCGTTGAGTACGACCGGCACGGCCACCAGCAGCGCCAGGTACCCCGGCAGCGGCCAGTGGAAGCTGATGCGCTCCACGTCGGTGAAGAAGCCCAACACGAAGATCGCCAGCGTGGACACCCCACCCACCAGGCCGAAATAGCGCCACTGCGCGCGCGCGCCGTCGCCTGCACGGGTGCCGGCCACGGCCACTTTCCACATCGCGATGCACAGCAACGGGGTGACCAGCATGGGCTGGATCAACAGGAACCACAGCCCCGACCACTGGAAATCCCAGGGATGGCGATCCACCATCTGGAATTTCAGGCCGGCCTCGTGGTTGTCTGCATTCCACGCCAGCAACGGCAGCCATGCGAGCACGCCCACCGCCAGTGCCACCCAGATGCGCGGATCGCGCAGCATGCGGCGGCCCTGCGGCATCAACAACAGCGCAACGAAGCCCACCGCGATCACGCCGATGAAACGGTAATGACTCAATGCACCGATCAGCAGGCCGAGCGCCAGCCGTACCGCCGCGCCGGCGTCAACCTGGCGCAGCAGGCGCGCACCGGCACCCAGGCACAACACCGCCGCCATCGCCATGGGCACGTCCGGCACCGCCAGCATGCCCAAGGTGGCCGACAGCGGCATCAGCAGCGTGAGGCTGCCTGCCTGCCAGCCGGCGACATTGCCGAACCAGCGCGTGGCAATGCGCGACACCGCCCACGGCAGCCAGGCGCCGATGGCCAGGAACGGCAGCCGCAACGCCAGCACGTGATGGCCACCGATCTCCACGCCTACCCGCGCCAACCATGCGGTGAGCCCGGGCAGATCGGAATACGCAGCGGCCAGATGCTGACCTTCCTGCCAATAAAACGCTTCGTCCACGAACAACGGCAGACGCGCCGCCACGACCAGCTTCACAGCCGTGATCAGCGTCCATAACCACAGAAATATCGTGCGTGCGCGTTGTTCGCCCTGCATTGCTCTATAGAATCGAAGGAAGACCGAGCCAGAGACGACGATGGAATCTTCGCCCCGCGTGTCCCGCATGCTAACCGATGAACTGCTTCAGGCCCTGCATGCTGCGCAAGAGCAGGTCAATTCGCTGGTGCTGGGCAAGGCCCATGAGGTGCGGCTGGCCTTCGTGGCGCTGCTGTCCGGCGGGCACCTGCTGATCGAGGACCTGCCCGGCCTGGGCAAGACCACCCTCGCCCACGCGCTGGCATCCAGCCTGGGGCTCGGCTTCCAGCGCGTGCAGTTCACTTCCGACCTGCTGCCTGCCGATGTGCTGGGCGTGTCGATCCTCGATCCCGGAAGCCGCGAGTTCGCCTTCCATCCCGGGCCGGTGTTCACCCACGTGCTGCTGGCCGATGAAATCAACCGCGCCCCGCCCCGTACGCAGAGCGCCCTGCTGGAAGCGATGGCCGAGCAGCAGGTGACGCTGGACGGGCAGACCCATGCCCTGCCGGACCCGTTCTTCGTTATCGCCACGCAGAACCCGGTGGACCTCTCGGGCACCTTCCCGCTGCCGGATTCGCAGCTGGACCGTTTCCTGCTGCGGCTGGCGATGGGCTATCCGAACGTGGATGCCGAACGCGAGCTGCTGCGTGGCGTGGACCGCCGCGAGTTGATCGCGCGTGCCACCCCGAAGCTGGACGACAACCAGGTACGGCAGTTGCGCGATGCCGTGCTGCAGGTACACGTCAGCGATGCGCTGGTGGACTACGTGCAGGCCCTGCTGACCCGCAGCCGCCAGCATGCCGGCGTGCGCGTGGGCCTGTCGCCGCGTGCCGGGCTGGCCCTGCTGCGAGCGGCCAAGGCCCATGCCTTGCTGCTGGGACGTGCGCACGTGGTGCCCGAAGACGTGCAGACGCTGTTCATTGGGGTCGCCGGCCATCGCCTGGTGGGCGAGGCGGAATCCTCCGCCGGTCCTGCGCTCGCACGCGCCATCCTGCAGACGGTGCCGGTGGATTGAACGCGCCTGCGCCTTCGCGTCGGCAGCGTCTGCTGGCGCTTGCCCAGCCGCGTCAAACTGAAACCCTGCCACAGCGACTGCATCGGCGGCGCATCTACGTGCTGCCCACGCGGTTCGGGCTGTTCGTCGCGGCACTGCTGTTGGCGATGCTGCTGGGGGCGCTGAACTACAACAACAATCCCGCATTGCTGCTGGCCCTGCTGTTGTCTGGCGCGGCAGTGGCCAGCACGATCAGCGCCCACCTCGCGCTCTCCGGGGTAAGCCTTGATGCGGTGGCCGCCGAGCCGGTGCCGGCCGGCCAGCCCCTGCGGCTGCGGCTGGCGTTGTCGCAGCGCGAACAGCGCAACCGCCCTGGCCTGCAACTGGATCATGGTGATGCCCGCAGCTGGGTCACGCTGCCGGCCAGCGGCCGCGTGGAAGCCACGCTCGACCTGCCTACGGAACAGCGCGGTTGGCTGGACCTGGAGCGCATCCGCCTGTCCACCACGCAGCCGCTCGGCCTGGTACGCGCATGGGCATGGTTCTGGCCGGACCAGCCATTGCTGGTGTATCCACAAGCGGAAACGCAGGGACCGGGACTACCCGAACAGGGCAGCGACCCGCTGCACAGCCGCATGGACGCTGCCGGCGAAGAGCTGCATCAGTTGCGTCCGTATCGCGCAGGGGATCCTCGCCGCAGCATTTCCTGGAAGCATTCCGCGCGCCGCGACACGCTGCTGGTGCGCGAGTACGAAAAACCGGTAGGGATCGATGCCGTACTGGACTGGCGCCACCTGCAGGGACTGGGCACGGAACAACGCGTGGCCCGTCTGGCGCGCTGGGTCGACCTGGCCGAACGCCAGGGGCGGCGCTACACCTTGAAGCTGCCGGGGCAGCCACCGCTGGGGCCGGCCCAGGGCGCGCCCCATCATCACCTCTGCCTGCGCGCGCTGGCGCTGCTGCCTCATGACTGAACCTGCCGCTTTGCTGGATCGCCACGCACGCGGTTGGGCATTGGCCAGCACTGCGCTGGCCCTGCTTCCGCTGTTGCTGCAGTTGCCCACGCTGTTGGCGTCGGCCATTGCCGGCACGGCCGTGCTGACCGCGCTGGTATCGCGTCGTGGCCTGCTACCGGTGCCCGTGCGATTGCTGCTGGTGGTGGCGATGCTGGCGTTGATCTATGCGCAGATGGGCATGCGGCCTGGACGCGATACCGGCTGCGCCCTGCTGGCGGCCATGCTGGCGATCAAATCCAGCGAACTGCGCACGCTGCGTGATGCCCGCAGCCTGCTCGGCTTTGCTTTGTTCGCGCCGTTCGCCGCCTTCCTGCTGGACCAGGGACCGATCACCACCATGCTGGCGGTACTGGCCGGCACCTGCGCTCTGCTCGCCTTGCAGCGCTTGGCGCAGGCTGAAGGACATGCACCGCCACCGGCCCTGCGCACGCAGCTACGCGGCGTGATGCGCCTGTTGCTGATCGGCCTGCCGCTGGCGATGGCCACGTTCTGGCTGTTCCCGCGGCTGTCGCAACCGTTGTGGGGTCTGCCCGAGCGCGCGGTCGCCCGACCCGGCCTGTCCGACAGCATGGAACCCGGGCAATGGCTGGATCTGATGGCAGACGACACCCCCGCCCTGCGCGCGCAGTTCCGCGGGCCGGTGCCGGCGGCCGAACAGCGCTACTGGCGCGGCCCCGTGCTGAGCCGTTTCGACGGGCGCCGCTGGCAGCGCGATCGCGGCCTGGAACAGGCCCCGCCGGCAGCGGTACAGCCCGGTGCGCAGCGCTGGGACTACACCATCGATTACGAACCCACCGACCGCCGGCAGCTGGTCGCGCTGGATCTGCCCGGCGCAGCGCCCGAAGGCAGCCGGCTGACAGCGGACTACAGCCTGGTCAGCGACCGCCCGCTGAGCGCACTGACCCGATGGACGCTGCAGTCCGCCCCCCCGCAGGTATTTGCCGGCGACCTGTCACCGATCCAGCGCGAACTGGCCCTGCAGTTGCCTGCCGACTTCAACCCGCGCACCGCCGCGCTGGCAAGGCAATGGCGCGCGCAGGCCGGCACCGATGACGCCGCGCTGGTACGCCGCAGCCTGGAGTGGATACGCGCCGAGTTTGCGTACTCGCTGGAAACCCCGCTGCCGGGCCGCAACGCCGTGGACGAATTCCTGTTCGACCAGAAGGTGGGATTTTGTGAACACTTCAGCTCTGCCTTCGTGGTGCTGATGCGCAATGCGGGGGTGCCGGCACGCGTGGTGACCGGCTTTGCCGGCGGCGTGCGCAATCCCATCGGCGACTACTGGGTGGTGCGCCGCATGGACGCTCACGCGTGGGCCGAAGTGTGGCTGGCGGGGCGCGGCTGGGTTCGCGTGGACCCCACCGCTGCGGTGGCACCAGAGCGCATCTACGACACCCTCGACGATCGCCTGGGCGCCAATCCGGGCGGCGTGCAGGGGGCGTGGTTGCAGACCGGACAAGCCCTGGACTGGCTGCGGCGTGGCTGGAACGACCTGGTGCTGTCCTTCGATGCCAACCGCCAGCAGCACCTACTGCGCACCTTCGGCATGCCGGACCTGAAGCCGGGGCAACTGATCATCGGCTTCGTGGTCATCGCGTTGCTCGCCGTCGGTGCCATGGCGTGGGTGCTGGCACGCGGCGAACGCGAGCGCGACCCCCTTCTGCGCGCGTGGCATCGCCTTGGGCGGCGGTACGCGCGGCGCGGTCTGGGACGCGAATCGGCCGAGCCTGCCATGGACTGGGCACGCCGCGTTCACGCCCAACGGAGCGACCCTGCATTGCTGGCGCTCAGCCAGCGTTTCGTCGACGCGCGCTACGCTGGCACTCACGTCGACCACGCCTCATTATTGGTCGACCTGCGCAGGCATCGTCCGACTTCCGGAGCCACACCATGAACCTGAAACTTCTGCTTCCCTTGGCGGCTTCGCTTGTACTGGCCGCCTGCGCAACGGCGCCCAAGCCGCTGCAGGGCCAGTTCAACCCCGTCACGCCCCGTGACTCGGTATCGACCCAGCAGGTCGGTGCGCCGGTGCGCTGGGGTGGCCGCATCATCGAGACGATGCCGGTGCAGGGCCAGACCTGCTTCCAGATCATCTCGCGCCCGCTGACCGCCAGTGGCCGCCCGACCTCCACCTCGACCGACGCCAGCGATGGCCGGTTCGTGGCCTGTCGCGCCGGCTTCTACGATCCGGCCGTGTTCGAAGAGGGCCGCGATGTGACCTTCATCGGCCGCGTGGACGGCTTCGAGAGCGTCAAGATCGGAGAGTACGACTACCGCCTGCCCAAACTCGCCGCCGACGTGATCTATCTGTGGCCGGTGCAGCGTCAGGTGGACGTGGTGCCCTACCCGTATGGCCCGTGGGGTCCGGGTCCGGCATGGGGCCCGTGGGGCTATGGCCGTTACGGCTGGTGGTAAGCCACCTGCCGTTTCGTTGCTGACCAGAAAGCCGCCTTCGGGCGGCTTTTTCGTGCACGGCGTACTTACTTGCCCGGCGCGCCGAAGTGACCCAGCGGCGCACCGGCCAGCAGGTGCAGGTGGATGTGGAAGACGGTCTGGCCCGCATTCTCGCGGCAGTTCATGACGATACGGTAGCCATCCTGCGCCAGCCCCTGGTCACGCGCATACGAGGCGGCCGCCAACGCCAGCTTGCCGATCAGGTGGGCCTGCTCAGGCTGAAGGTCATCCAGGGTGGGGATGATGTGCTGCTTGGGAATGAAGAGCACATGCACCGGCGCCTGCGGGGCGATGTCGTTGAAGCCCAGGACCTCGTCGTCTTCATAGACGATGGTGGCAGGGATTTCCCGGCGGATGATCTTGCTGAAAAGCGTTTCGTTGCTCATGGCTGCCTCGATGATGGTTATTCCCGCACTTCACTGCGCGTACCGAACGCATGCGACAACGTGCCGCGATCAACGAACTCCAGCTCACCGCCCAGTGGCAGGCCCTGCGCCAAGCGGCTGGGGCGCACGGTGCGTGCACGCGCCAGCTGCGCGAGATAATGCGCGGTCGCTTCGCCTTCCACGGTGGCACTGGTGGCGATGATCATCTCGCTGATTTCGCCCTGCGCCAGGCGCTGGTCCAACTGCTCCAGCCCCAGCTCGCGCGGGCCGATGCCATCAAGCGGCGACAAGCGCCCCTGCAGCACGTAGTACACGCCACGGAAACCGGTTGCGGTCTCGATGGCCAGGCGATCGGCGGGTGACTCCACCACGCACAACTGGCCACGATCGCGGCTGCCGTTGGCGCAGGTCGCGCACAGTTCGGTTTCGCTGAAGTCCCGGCACTGCGCACAGTGGCCGATGCGCTCCATCGCCTGGGCCAGGATCGCCGACAGCTTCTCGCCGCCCTCGCGCTCACGCTCCAGCAGGTGGTACGCCATGCGCTGGGCCGTCTTCTGGCCCACGCCCGGCAGCACACGCAGTGCATCGATCAACTGTTCAAGCAGGGGGGCGGTCATGGTCGCGCTTCGATGGAGCGGGCCGACGGCCCGCTGCAGGTGATGGAGCCGCTGCTCAGAACGGCAGCTTCATGCCCGGCGGCAACTGCATGCCGGCGGTGGCCGAACCCATGCGCGTCTTGGACTCCGCATCGACCTTGTTGGAGGCGTCGTTGAATGCAGCCGCCACCAGGTCTTCCAGCATTTCCTGGTCGCCCAGCAGCGACGGATCGATACGCACCTTGCGGCACTCCTTGGCACCGGTCAGGGTGACGCTGACCATGCCGCCACCGGCCGCACCGGTGACTTCAAGCTTCGCGATTTCTTCCTGGGCCTTCTGCAGGTTCTCCTGCATCTTCTGGGCCTGCTGCATCATCTGGGCGATATTGCCGCGCATGGTTCTTTACTCTTCAAAGGGACGGATGGATTCGGACACGAGCCGCGCACCGTGCTGTTGGATCAGCACCTGTACTTCCGGATCGGCCATGAAAAACGCCTCGGCCGCCTGCTGGCGTTCGCCACGCTGACGGTCCGAGCGCTGGTGCAGGGTCTCGGCCGACGCCTGCGTGGTATCGACCACGATCTTCGGCGGCGAACCCAGCGCCTTGCCCAGCATCTCCGACAGCGCACCCAAGGCGCGCTCGGAGCTCAGGTATTCAAATCCGGGCGACAAGCCCAGTTTCAAGACCCCATGCTGGAAACTGATGAAGGCCGCATTTGCGGCGAGCTGCCGCGAGGGACCACTCAGGCCGCTGCTAGCCACCAGCTCCAGCCAGTCTTCGGCGCACGCCAGCGCTGACAGTTCGCCGGCTGCAGACGACGCGTCCGCCTTCTTGGTCGCGACCGGCGCGATGGCGATGCCTTCGGCCTGGAACGGCGTGACCGGCGCGGGTGCCGGCTCTGCCGGCGGCTGCCACGGCGCCACCATGGCGGCGTCCGGGCCGGCCATTTCAGCCGCCA
The DNA here is from genome assembly GCF_040223995.2 of Stenotrophomonas sp. WHRI 8082. Lineage (NCBI taxonomy): Bacteria > Pseudomonadati > Pseudomonadota > Gammaproteobacteria > Lysobacterales > Lysobacteraceae > Stenotrophomonas > Stenotrophomonas sp. WHRI 8082. Next base: position 1,082,423 of record NZ_CP167826.1, read on the forward strand.
GGGCGGCATCACGCTCATCATCACCCTCGGCTGCCTGCACCTGCCACGGCGGCAGATCGGCATCATCCGGGGACGATGGCGGCGGCTCTTCCACCGGCACGGGCGGTGCCGGCGGCGGATCTTCCACAGGCGGTGGTTCCTGCACCGGTTTGGGGTCCGGCGCTGCCTGCTTCACGGCCGCGGGGGCCGCTTGCTTCGGTTGTGGCGCGTCCTGCTCGGCGGACGCGGCCGCGATACCCGTCGGCCCCGGATTCACCCCCGACCCTGACGAGCCACCCGGCTGCGCGCCCTCGCCTCCTTCCGGCGCACGCGGCACCGGCGGCACCGCAGCGGCCGGACGGAAGGCCAGCATGCGCAGCACGGCCATTTCAAAGCCCGCGCGCGGGCTCGGCGCCAGCGACAGGTCACGGCGGCCATTGAGCGCCATCTGGTACCAGAGCTGCACCACTTCCGGCCGCACACTGTCCGCGAAACGGGCAAGGTCCAGACCGTCGGCGGCGATCGCGCCAGGCACCAACTGCTGCACCTGGATGCGATGCAGCGCCTCGGCCAGCGCTTCCAGCACGCCACTCCAGTCCGGCGAAAACTCCGCCAGCGCCGCCACTACCTTGAGCAGGCGCTGACCATCACCGTCGGCCAGCGCTTCCAGCATGGCCGCGACCTGGGTCCGATCAACCGTCCCCAGCATGGTGCGCACCACGTCTTCGCGCAGTGCACCGCCGGCGTAGGCAATGGCCTGGTCGAGCAGGGACAGGCCGTCACGCAGGCTGCCATCGGCGGCCTTGGACAGTTGCACCAGCGCGCTCTCGTCGGCTTCGATGTCCTCGGCCGCCAGGATGCGGGTCATCTGCCCCTGGATCTGATCTTCGTCCAGGCGCTTGAGGTTGAACTGCAGGCAGCGGCTGAGCACGGTCACCGGCAGCTTCTGCGGATCGGTGGTGGCCAGCAGGAACTTCACGTGCTCCGGCGGTTCTTCCAGCGTCTTCAGCAGCGCATTGAAGGCCGCCTTGGACAGCATGTGCACTTCGTCGATCAGGTAGACCTTGTACTTGCCGCGCGACGGCATGTACTGCGCGTTCTCGATAACCTCGCGGACATCGTCCACGCCGGTGTTGGACGCCGCATCGATTTCCAGCAGGTCGATGTAACGGCCCGAATCGATATCCAGGCACGACGGGCACTGACCACACGGATCCGCGCTGGTGCCCTGTTCGCAGTTCAGCGACTTGGCAAAAATACGCGCGATGGTGGTCTTGCCCACGCCGCGGGTACCGGTAAACAGGAAAGCATGGTGCACGCGGCCGCTGTCCAGCGCATTGGTCAGCGCGCGGACCACGTGTTCCTGGCCCACCAGCTCGGCAAACCGCTTCGGACGCCACTTGCGGGCAAGGACGAGATAGGACATCAGGCCACCGTCTTCATCAGGACGTCCATTGTGCCACGCCTGTCCAGTCCCCCCGCCTGCCGCCGAAGGTGCTTGTGTCCGGCCGCGCAGCCAGCTAGAATCTGCGGCCCCTGCAACGGCATTGTCGTTCCGCAGGGGAATCCGGAGAGGTGTCCGAGCGGTTGAAGGAGCACGCCTGGAAAGTGTGTAAGCGTCTAAACCGCGCTTCGGGGGTTCGAATCCCCCTCTCTCCGCCAGACAAATGAAAAGGGCTGCCCATCGGGCGGCCCTTTTTATTTGTCCCGCGCTGCCACTTTGCGCGCACGGGCGGCCGCTGCGCTCGCCGACCATGGATCGGCGCTACCGATCAGGCACGATCGCGTGCGCGGCACCCGCGTTGCGTGGTGCCCGCTTTGGTAGTGCCGACTTCAGTCGGCAACGCTTTTGGCGCACGCGCACGGGCTGCCGCTGCGCTCGCCGACCCTGGGTCGGGACCACCCAGGGTCAGTCGCCGGCGGCGTACAGCAGGGCGATGTCACGGTGATGCGATGCGCACCCTGGACCTTCGCTCTTCACCACGGCCCGCTTGGGTTCGATGACCACCACACAGCCGTTGTTGAACTGATATTCGCGCTCACCTGCGGCATTGGTTTTCTGCTTGGGCACTTCGTCCATCGGTCGCTGTGCTGCAGGCGTGGCGGCGTGCGCGGGCTGATCTGCGTCCGGCGTCACGGACTCCGCTGGCGATGAAGCCGCGCCATTGTCTGGCGGTGCGCCCGCACCGCAGGCGCTCAGCGCCGACGCCACGGCCAGACCACCACACCAGATGACCAGGCGGGCGCCACCGCCGTGCACGGACGCAGTTGCAGAAGTTCGCATCGGGTACTCCTCGTCGATGAAGTTCGTGTTTCCACGGTAAGACCCACGGCATGTGCATCACGCGAACGCGAAGGCGTCGACGCACCATGGCACTGCTACGCTGGCTGCTCGCTCCCGCATCAACTGCCTGCCATGCCGACTGCCTCGCTCTTTCCGCCGCGCTTGTACCAGTTCTACATCGGCGGTACGGCCGGCCGCGCCAACATCGAGCTGCACGATGTGCAGTTCGCGGCAGTCGCCCGCGTGCAGGACGCCTATCCCGCGCTGCGCGAGGCATGGTTCGGCGACCCCTCCAGCCTGCATCTGGATGGCTACGTGGACATCACCTGGGCCGACGGATTCGACGTGCGCATGGCCGATGGCCCGGATCCGTCCGGCCTCACCCTCTTCTTCGTCAACATGGGCGGTTACCGCAAGGACACGCTGGCGGAGCTGCACGAGTTCGGCCTGTTTGTCGCAGCGGATGCCGCCGGCGCCAAGGCGAAGGCGCGCAGGCAGTTGCTGCAGGGCGCGGATCAACTGCACAAGGATGATCTGCGGGAGGTGGACAACTGCTTGGCGCTCAGCGATTTCAACGGCAGACAGGTGCACCTCACGCCCAATCCGTCTGGCACGGCACCGAAGCCGGAGTGGCAGGGCTACCGGCCCATCGGGCGACGATCCAGCATGGCATGAGGTGCCAGCGTTCCATCCATGCAGTTGCGCCCGGGCGAATACCTACGGATAGTAGGTTACTAATGGTAACTCACCACCAAGGATGTCCATGCATACCCTCATCGTAATCTCGCACCCCAATCCCGACTCCCTCACCCATGCCATCGCCGAGCGCGTGGCGGAAGGCATCGCCAGCGCAGACGCTTCAAACACCTTCGAAATCGCCGACCTGGCCGCCGAAGGATTCGATCCGGCCTTCTCGCCTGCCGACCTCGCCTATTTCGAGAAGCGCGCCCCGGCCCCGCCGGAGATCGCCCATGAGCACGCGCGCCTGGACCGGGCGGACAGGCTGGTGATCGTCTACCCGATCTACTGGTGGTCGTTCCCGGGTTTGCTGAAGGGCTGGATCGATCGCGTGTTCTCCAACGGCTGGGCCTACGAAGAGAACCCGGAAGGAAAGGTCATCAAGAAGCTGCAGCGATTGCAGGTGCATCTGGTAGCCAACGGCGGCGCGGACCAGGGCATGATCGATCGCCATGGCTACGCAACCGCCATGACGACCCAGATCGACCACGGCATCTTCGACTATTGTGGTGCCCCTGTTATCAGCTCCACCCGGCTGCTCGCGTCGGATCCCGGCTTTCCCGCTGCGCATCTGGATACCGCCTTCGACATTGGGCGCCGCATCGTTTCACCCAAGGATTGACGCATTGCCCAAGCACCCTGCCCCGTTGAATCCAGCACCCGCAGCACCTGCGCGCCAGCGCCTGCCACGCGGGCAGCGCACGCGGCAGCTGCTGGACGTTGCATGGGCGCTGATCAGCGACGAAGGCAGCGACGCCCTGTCGCTGGGGCGCCTGGCCGACGCTGCGGGCGTGACCAAGCCCGTGGCGTACGACCACTTCGGTACGCGGAACGGTCTGTTGGCGGCGCTGTACGAGGACTACGACGTGCGACAGACGATGGTCTTCGATGCAGCGGTCGATGCCGCGCGTGCGACGCTGCAGGACAAGGCCCGCGTGGTGGCAGACAGCTATGTCGCCTGCGTACTCACCCAAGGGCGCGAAATATCCGCCGTGGTGGCCGCGTTGGGCGGATCCGCGGAACTGCTGGAGGTGAAACGCCGGTACCAGCAGGCCTTCATCGAGAAGTGCGAAGGCATCTTCGCCCCCTTCGCTGGAAGGGATGGCGTGCCCTCTGCGGGCATGTGGGCCGTGCTCGGGGCGGCCGATACGCTGTCGCAGGCCGCGGTGGATGGCGACATCAGCGAGGCGCAGGCGAAAGACGAGCTGCGGTCGGTGATCCTGTCGGTGGTGAAGCGCAGCGCGTGATCGCACTACGCCTGTCGGGGTCAGATCCCTCTGGTTACGCGAAACGGACCTGACCCCGGCCTTGTCAGCTGCTCGACAGTTTCATCAGCACGAGCCCGCAGACGATCAGCACGGTGGCGCCGATGCGCATCGCGCTCACCTGCTCGCCCAGAAACACGATACCGATCACGAACGCACCGACAGCGCCGATGCCGGTCCAGATCGTGTACGCGGTACCCAGCGGCAACGTACGCATGGCCACGGCCAGCAACCAGAAGCTGGCGATCATGCCGACCAGGGTGATGAGCGTCGGGGTGAGCTTGCTGAAGCCTTCGGACTGTTTCATCGAAACGGCCCAGACGATTTCGAGAAGACCAGCGAACAGAAGATAGATCCAGGCCATGGCGGCCTCCTTTGCAGGGGCCAGGCCGTCCTGGACATTTCAACCCGGTGCGGGGGAGGCCGTTCCTCCGCCGATGATTCTAGCAACGGCAGGCAATTCGCGACGCCGCTGCATACTGAAGGGTTACAGGCGGTTCACTGCATTGTTCTGGCTAACGCGTAGGCGCATGCGCTAGAATGCGCGCCTGCCGTCGCTATGCGATGTGCAGCCAGGACCGGTGAGGTTCGGCGCACGGCGCCACTACTCCCGCTGTCCACGTCTCTATGGCGGCCCCGTCGGCCCCTCGCGACGCTAGATCGAAAATCCCGCCAGGGCCGGAAGGCAGCAACGGTATCGATCGACGCGGGCGCCGAGGTCAGCCGGCGGGGGCGCCACCTTTTTGGGCCACTGAAACGCGATGCCGTGCGGCTACCTGCCCTTGGTAGCGCCGAGCCACGCTCGGCGGGGACTGCACACGGAAACATTCCGCCGAGCGTGGCTCGGCGCTACCGATGCGCGCATCGCGCGACTCAGGACTACGCACGGAAAAACCGGTCGGGGTCAGGCGACCTGCATGGCGGTCGGGGTGGCCAGCGGCACGCACTCACCCGGCATCGCCACGCGATGGCCGCGCGCGCGCAACGCATCGCCATCCGCTGCGCTGGCGTAGTGATACAGCATCATCCGCGCCTGCTGTTCAGCGCTGTATTCGCGCTCGAGGTCATCCACGCCGGTGTGCGATGGGTTGCCGTGCAACCCGCAATCGTGGGCAATCAGTTCGTTGTCATCGGCAAAGCGCGCCAGCATTTCGGGAATGGGCCGCGTATCGCCACTCCAGGTCAGTGACCCTTTCAGCCGCAGGCCATAGGCGGTCTCCGGCCAGTGATGGCGTGCGGGGAATACCTCCAAGCGCACGCCCTCGTGCCAGAACGCATCGCCCACCACGATCAGCTGGAAGGCATCCCAGAAGTTGGCGCCGCCTTCGGCCAGCACGTTGGGGTAATCCCCAATGCGCCTGTGCAGCAGCGGCACCACCGGCGCGGGCACGTACAGCCGCACTTTGCCGCGACGCTGGGCGTTGAAGAAGGTATCCACGAACAAGCGCTCGAAGCCGGCCACGTGGTCCAGGTGCACATGCGTGACGAACAGCGCCTGCGGCAGGTGGCCGTAGTGTGCCTGGAACGCGGTCAGGCCTTCACCGCCGCAATCGATGGTCAGCCAGGGCTGTCCGTCGCGCTCGATCACCGACATCGGCGAACCGAGCTCCACCGCCGACGCATTGCCGACGCCCAGGAAACGCAGCGACCAGTCCATCAGGTGCCCCGGTTCCAGGCCAGGTCGTAGGCACGGCGCAGCCGCGCGAAGTCCTTTTCCACTTCATCGGTGCTGCGTTCGCCGCGCAGCTTCAGCAGCGAGCGCAGCAGGCGCTTGAGGTTGCGCTCCCGCCACGCGGTGGCCGGGATACGTTGCACGCAGCGGTCGAAGTCGATCAGCCAGCCATGGCCGTTGCCATCGAACAGGATGTTGTGGGCATTGAGGTCGGCATGGTCCAGCCCGGCGCGATGGAAACGGGCGATCAGCCGCCCGGTTTCTTCCCAGGGTGCGCCGCGGCCGGCGACCAGCGCGCGGTCGGCCAGCGAACGTACGCCCTCGATGCGCTCCATCAGGATCGCGCAGCGGTAACGCAGGCCTTCGCGCATGTAATACGCCGCGATGGGCCGGGGCACGGGCAGCTTGAGCTCGCGCAGTGCGCGCATCAGGCGGAATTCGGCAAAGCTGCGGGTGCGCTGGGAGCCACGCCACAGGTAACGGTCATGGCTCAGCTTGGCCACCAGCCCGCCGCGCCGGTAGTGCCGCAGCACACTGGCCCCGAAGGGCGCATCCACGAACCACGCGCTGCCGCGACCGCCCTCGCCTACCGGCCGCGCCCGCTCGCCCCAGTGCTGCGGCGAGAACAGGCTGGCGTCGGCTTGCCGCAGCCGTTCGCGGTCGAACAGAATGGCACCCATGCCGCGTCCTTCGCGGCAAGGCGTCATCGCTTCATTGGCGTCGAATGCGACCATTCCTTCGAGTCTAACAACACCATGGCATCAACGTCCTCTTCCCTGTGCCTTTTGCGTTTGTCCGCGCTGGGTGATGTGACCCACGTGGTGCCGCTGGTGCGGACCCTGCAGGCCGCGCGTCCGGGCACGCCGATCCATTGGGTGATCGACAAAATCGGGCTGAAACTGCTCGAAGGCCTGCCAGGCGTCACCTTCCATGCGTATGACAAGAAGACGGGGCTGGCCGGCATGAAGGCCCTGCGCGCGCAGCTGCCCGAGGGCCGATTCGAGGCGCTCCTGCAGATGCAGGTCGCTTTTCGCGCCAACGTGCTGTCGGCCTTCATTCCCGCCCGTCGCCGGATCGGCTATGACCGCAGCCGCTCCAAGGACCTGCATGGCCTGTTCATCAACGAGCGCATCCCGGACCGTCCGGGCATCCACGTACTGGATGCGATCGGCAGCTTCCGCGAGCCCCTGGGGATCAAGCAGACGGAGGTCAGCTGGGGAGACTTGGCGGTGCCGCCCGCGGCGCACGAATGGGCGCAGGCCCAGTGGCAGGATGACGGCCGCCCGGTGCTGATGATCTCGCCGTGCTCCAGCCATGAGCGCCGCAACTGGTATGCCGACCGCTATGCGGCCGTTGCCAACCATGCGGCGTCGCGCGGCTGGCGGGTGGTGCTGTGCGGTGGACGCAGCGAGTTGGAGCGCAACACCGCCGACGCCATCCAGGCGCAGTTGCAGCAGCCGGCGCTGGACCTGGTGGGTAAGGACACACTGAAACAACTGCCGGCCCTGCTGGCGCGGGCTGAGTTGGTGATGACCCCGGATTCGGGCCCCATGCACATCGCCAACGCCGTCGGCGCGAAAGTGCTGGGCCTGCACGCGGCCAGCAATCCGCACCGCAGCGGCCCGTATTCGGATCGCCGCTACTGCGTGGACCGCTATGACGATGCCGCGCGGAGGTTCCTCGGCAAGCCCGCAAGCGCGCTGAAATGGGGCACGAAGATCGAGTTCGATGACGTGATGCAACTGATCACGGTGGAGGACGGGATCGCCGCCTTCGAGCGCTACGTGGCAGACCGGCCATCCCGGTAGTAACGGCCGCTGGCCGTCAGGTTTTCCGGTTTGACGGCCAGCGGCCGTCACTACCGGGCGTACCGTGACGGGTCAGCTGGCGCGGTAATCCTTGTACGACTTCTCTTCCACGTACACCGAGCCCAGCGCCAGGTTGATGGCCTTCTTGATCCGCGCGCGTTCGTCGTTGCGCAGGTAGACGCTGCGCGCCAGCTCCACGAAGGTCGGACCGAAGTCGCCGGCTTTGTCCTGCAGGCGGATGGTGTCTTCGATGTCCCACAGCTCCTCGTTGACGGCCTTGAGGTCTGCGCGCAGCTGCGCAACGTCCTTGCCCCCTGCGGGATGGGACATCCAGGTGCTCTCCAGCGCGGAAAGCTCTGCACGCACGTTGGCCAGCTTGCCTTCGTCGCTGATGCGCTCGGACTTGATCTGCAGGATCGAGATCTTGTCGAGCAGCTCGCCGAAGGCGACGGGAACGAGGATTTCAGCAGTCATGGAGGCACTCTCTGGAAGCAGAGGGGGATGATAACGCGTGGTGCATGTGTCCCCGGTGGGCGGAAAAGAAAAGGGCCACCCGATGGGCAGCCCTTTTCTTTTTTATCTGGCGGAGAGGGGGGGATTCGAACCCCCGAGGCGCTATAAACGCCTGCCTGATTTCGAGTCAGGTACATTCAACCGCTCTGCCACCTCTCCGTTTCCCCGGCGTACCGGGGACGCGCATGATACGAGGATGCGCGGATATTCACAAGTCATCACGCGCAGGAAAGTGAAACTTCCCTGACTACCGCGCTTGTCGGATGTCCTGCCCGCCGCGATGATGGCGTACTGCCTGGTAGACCCCCCTTTCGCTGCCCCCCACTCATGATCGAATTCGGACACCTGACCCACCCTGGCCTGCGCCGTGCCCTCAACGAGGACACCTATTACGGTGATGGCGAACTGGCGCTGTGGCTGGTGGCCGACGGCATGGGCGGCCATGCCTGTGGCGAGGTGGCCAGTGCCTTGGCGCGGGAAACCATCGTGCGCGAGATCCGCCGGGGGGCGCCGCTGGCCCAGGCCATCCGCACCGCCGATGAAGAGATCATCCGCGCGTCGCGTCGCCGCAACGACACGCTGCCCATGGGCACCACCGTGGTGGCTGCCCGCGTGCAGGGCAACCGCTACGAAGTGGCGTGGGTGGGCGACAGCCGTGCCTACCTGTGGCGAGACGGCCAGCTGGCGCAGCTGAGCCAGGACCACAGTGTGGTGCAGGAGATGATGACCCAGGGCAACCTGACGCCAGAACAGGCGCGGGCGCATCCGCATCGCAACGTAGTGACCCAGGCACTGGGTGTGACCGACCCGGCGCATCTGAATGTGGCGACCACGGCCGGGGAGCTGCGGCCGGGCATGCAGCTGCTGCTGTGCAGTGACGGTCTCACCGAAGAGCTGGATGACAGCGGCATCGCGCGCACGCTGGCCTTCGACGATGCGAGCGCGCAGGAGTGCGTGGATACGCTGGTGGCGGCGGCGCTGGACGGCGGCGGATCGGACAACATCACCGTCGTGCTGGTGCGCTGCCACTGAGCAACCGCCAGCCCAGGCAGCGCTGCCTTGTTGCCTGGTAGAGCCGACTTCAGTCGGCTGGGCCTGAAAGCAGCCGGCTGAAGCCGGCTCTACCGTCCGGGCGCTTTCAGGCGACGGCGGCTTCTTCGATCTTCGGGCCGTCCCAGATGGCGTGGCCGGCTTTCTTGCGCAGGCGCTCCAGGCGGGCGGCATGGGCCTCCAGTTCCGAGGCGGTGGCCTGCACGCGCGGGCGCGGCAGCAGCTTGGCCGGGTCGAAGCCCTGCATGGTGGCCACGCGCTTGGCGCCGTCTTCGTCCATGTCAAAGCCAAGATCATCCTGGCCCGAGGTCAGCGCGATGTAGACCTCGCCAAGGATCTGCGCATCGAGCAGCGCGCCGTGCAGCTGGCGGTGCGCGTTGTCCACGCCCAGGCGCTTGCACAGCGCGTCCAGCGAATTGCGCTGGCCAGGGAAGCGCTCGCGCGCCAGGGCCAAGGTATCGACCACGGTGCAGCGGTCGGTGATCTTGCCGAACTGGGGTCCCAGGCGGGACAGTTCGTTGTCGAGGAAGCCCACGTCGAACGCGGCGTTGTGGATGATCAGCTCGGCGCCGTCGATGAAGGCCAGGAAGGCCTCGGCCACCTGGGCGAAATCCGGCTTGTCGGCCAGGAAATCCAGGGTAAGCCCGGTGACTTCCTGCGCGCCGGGCTCGAAGTCCACGTCCGGTTTCAGGTACTGGTGGTAGTGGTTGCCACTGGGCCGGCGCTTGAACAGCTCCACGCAGCCGATTTCGACGACGCGGTTGCCCTTCTGCCAGGCAAGACCGGTGGTTTCGGTATCAAGGATGATCTGACGCATGGGCTCAGTTTACCGCCTTGCCGGTTGCGCGCACCTGGGTGGCCGCCTCGCGCGCGAGCACGTCCACGCGCTCGTTGTCGGGGTCACCGGAATGTCCCTTCACCCAGCGCCAGTCGATCTGGTGGCGCAGCGTGGCCGCGTGCAGGCGCTCCCATAGCTCGCGGTTCTTCACCGGCGAGCCACCCGCAGTCTTCCAGTTCTTGCGGATCCAGCCCGGCATCCACTCGGTCAGGCCTTGGCGCACGTACTGCGAATCGGTGTACAGCACGATCTGGCAGGGTTCGCTCAGCGCCTCCAGGCCGGAGATGGCCGCCATCAGCTCCATGCGGTTGTTGGTGGTATCCGGCTCGCCGCCGCTCAGTTCGCGCTCATGCGTCTTGTAACGCAGCAAGGCTGCCCAGCCGCCCGGGCCGGGGTTACCGAGGCACGAGCCGTCGGTGTGTACTTCAATGGTCTTCATTCGGTTCCAGAATCGATCGGGTCATGCCGGGCGTAGCCATCGGGCCGGCCCAGCGTACCTTCAGGGGCGTCGGCCCCGGCAAGGCAAAGGTGCGTTTTTCCGCACTGAACAGACAGGCCGCTCGCAGCGGCGCCAGGCTGCCGGAGCGCGCGCTGCCGGCGGGCCACATCGGGCCGATGTAACGGGTGTCGCCACATGCCAGTCCCACCCGGTCGATCAGCTGCCGCAGGCGCTGCGGCGTGCGCACCACCATCCCGTGACGGCGCCACTGGGTGCGGTAGGGGCTGAACGGGTTGAGGCTGCTCAGGAAGAGCCGGCCGCCCGGCATCAACACACGCTCGCACTCGGCCAGCAGTTGGGCCGCATTACTGGCCGTCACATGCTGCAGGACGATGGTGTACACGCTCTCGTTGGGCAGCGGCAGCGGCAACGCGCAGCGCGCTTCACCTGCGTAACCTCCGCCTTCCGGGTGCAGGCGCAACCCACGCCCGGTCAGGGCCGCCCCCTCCAGCCACCGCGGGCTGGGGGCAACCCACAACCAAGGCTGGCTGGGCCGGCTGGCGAGCTGCGGCAACAGCAGCTGTTGTTCCAGTTCATAGAGAAGCTGCGCAGGTTCACTGTCGAACCACGAGGCGGGCGTTGCTTGACGGAGACTCGGCAGGACGGGCATGGTCCGATTCTATGCGACTCATGACCCTGCCCGCATTCGCGGACAACTACATCTGGTGCCTGGTCGGCGATGACGGCACCGCCGTGGTCGTCGATCCCGGCGATGCCGGCCCTGTGCTGGCGGCAGCCGACGATGGGCTGCACCCGCAGGCCATCCTGCTCACCCATCATCACGATGACCACATCGGGGGTGTGGCCGCGCTGCAGGCCAGATTTCCCGGTATCCGGGTAATCGCGCCAGAGGAATCGCGCATTCCGCTGGCTACCGAGCGCGTGGCCGATGGTGAACACGTTCAGGCAGCGGGGCGGATGTTCCACGTAGTATCCGTGCCCGGGCACACTCTCAGCCATGTCGCGTTTCACACTGATGAACATCTTTTCAGTGGCGATGCCTTGTTCAGCCTGGGCTGTGGGCGCCTGTTCGAAGGTACGCCATCCCAATTGCTCGGTTCCCTGAGCAGGTTGGCGTCCCTGCCGTCGCAGCTGCTCCTGTGCTGCGGCCACGAATACACCGTGTCAAATGCCGTCTTCGCGCGGCATGTCGACCCCGCCAACGTTGCCCTGCGGCAACGCCAAGAGGAGGCCCTGGCCATGCGCCGCGATGATCGCCCTACCCTGCCGGTTTCCCTGGCAACAGAAATACAGTGCAACCCGTTCCTGCGTACCCACACCGCGCCCGTACGCGCTGCGGTGGCGGCTTTCCTGGGGCGGGAGGTCAACGACGATGTCGACGTAATGGCCGGACTTCGGCACTGGAAAGACGGCTTTCGCGCATGATGCGCCGAAGTCTACCGCTAGCCCTGGGGATTCTGCTGGGGCTGGCCGCGACCGCAAACGCGCAGTCACTCGGTGCTGGCATCAGCCAGAACATGGCCGGTCTCGGCGCCCTTCCGCTGGATCCTGCGACGTTGCCGCCGCCCAGCGTGCGCAATGGCCAGGACATCTTCGCCAGCTTCCGCGAGGGCCTGGCTGAGCCGACCTGCGACGCCGAGGCGACCAGCCCGCGCTGGCAGAAGCAATTCGCCCATGCGCCTGCGCGGCTGGCGAACCAGAACGACGATGCGCTGGTGCTGTTCGGCTACGTGGTGGAAGAGCTGCGCAAAGCCAGCCTGCCCACCGAGTTCGCGCTGATCCCGTTCGTGGAAAGCGGCTACCGACCCAATGCGCGCAGCGGCGCTGGCCCCGCGGGGCTGTGGCAGTTCATCGCCAGCACCGCCCGCAACCATCGGGTTCCGATGAGCGAGGGCTACGATGGCCGCCTGTCGGCGGTTGATTCCACCCAGGCGGCCGTGCGCTATCTCAAGACGCTGCACGGCATGTTCGGCGGCGACTGGCGCTTGGCCACGATGGCCTATAACGCCGGCGAATACCGGGTGCTGCAGGGCCTGCGCAAGGCCGGCATGAACTCCACCAACGCCGTGCCGGCCGATCTGCCTGGCATGTCACCGATCACCCATGCGTATGTGGAGAAGCTGCATGCGCTGGCCTGCGTCCTGGAGAATGCCGAGGAGCAGCCGGCGGTGATGGCGTCGCTGGACCGGACGGTGCCCGTATTGAAAAGCCACACCCTGCCGGCCGGCACCAGCGTGCAGCAGTGGGCCGCTCAGCGTGCGCTGGACCCGGCACGCATCGCGCGGCTGAATCCCGCAGCGGATGGCCGTGGGCGCCCGCAGAATGCGCCGGTGCGCCTGTTGGCGCCGGTAAGCGCGCCGGAGACGGCGTCGGTGGCGGCGATTGCTTCGACGGGCAGCGTGACCGACCAGACCGCAACTGCTGCTGTGGCGGCCGTGTCGCCCGCACCGGTGGTGGCACGCACGGTGGCCAGTGCCGCCGATCGGCCACGCACCCGCCGTCACACGGTGCGCAACGGTGAGTCCGCATGGACCATCGCGCGCCGCTACGGCATGCCGGTGAAGGCACTGCTGAGCTTGAACGGATTGAGCGGCCAGAGCGTGTTGAAGCCTGGCGCACAGCTGCGCGTCGAAGACTGAAGGTCGCCGCGATTCTTTGGTAGCGCCGAGCCACGCTCGGCGGAATGGATCCCTGTGCAGGGTCCCGCCGAGCGCATAGCCGACTCCCTGGTAGCGCCGAGCCGTGCTCGGCGGAATGTATCCGTGTGCAGGCACCCGCCGAGCGTGGCTCGGCGCTACCGGATCGCTCCGTGTGCAAGCCTCCGCCGAGCGTGGGTCGGCGTTTCCGGATCGTTGCGTGTGCCGGGCGTGGCGCGGCGACAGGATGCGCGGGCACACAAAAAAAGGCCCGGCGTTGCCGGGCCTTTTCATTGCGATGTCGCCCGTCCCGTTACAGGTTGGCTTCGGTGGTCTGCACCAGGAAGCGCTTGCGGGTGGACTTGATGAACGCATCCGCTGCGGCCATGCCATCGAGCTGGCTCAGCTGCTGCTTGAGCTGCTGGCGCTGCTCGGCCGTCACGTCCTTCAGGTCGCCGGGGGTCACCTTGGTCACCGCGAACACCACGGCGCGGCCCTGCACGTCGATCTTGCCGTAGCTCGGCTTGCCTTCGGCCGGCAGCGCGGCGCTGAACACCGCACGGTTGATCTCGGGCGTGGGCACCGGCTGGGTGCGCGGCAGGCCGGGCATCGGGCTGACCTGCAGCTTTTCACTCTCTGCCAGGCCCTGCAGGGTCTGACCGCCCTTCAGCTTGGCCAGCAGCGCATCGGCTGCCTTTTCTGCCGCCTGGCGGGTGCGGTCTGCGCGGATCGCGGCGGTCACCTGCTCACGCGCCTTGTCCAGCGGGATCGCCTGCTCCGGGGTGTGCTCTGACACGCGGATCACCACGCTGTGGTTGCCGCTCTCGTCCAGCGCAATGGGGTCGCTCGCGGTACCGTCCTGTACCAGGACGTCCGAGAACGCGGCACGCAGTACGGCCGGATTGGCGGCAATGCCGCTCGCGTCCTGGCGGGTGAACGGGCCCACGGTCTGCAGCGGCAGACCCACGGTCTTCGCCGCCGACGCCAGATCGCTCGGGCTCTTGTTGGTGGCATCGACCACGCGGCCGGCCAGCTCGGTGTAACCGCGCTCGCCGTCGGCCTTGATCTGCTCGGCCAGCAACTGGTCGCGCACTTCCTCGAACGGCTTGCCTTCGCCACCGCGCACTTCGCGCACCTGAATCACGTGATAACCGAAGTCGGTCTTCACCGGGCCGATGATGTCGCCGGCCTTCGCCGCGAACACCGCATCTTCGAACGGCTTCACCATCGCGCCGCGATCCACCCAGCCCAGATCACCGCCCTGCTCCTTGGAGCCGGTGTCATCGGAGTTGGCCTTGGCAAGCGCCGCGAAGTCCGCACCCGCTGCCTTGGCCTCGGTCGCCAGCTTGGCCGCCTTGGCTTCGGCACCGTCGGCGGTGCTGATCAGGATGTGCGAGGTCAGACGCTGTTCGGGTGTGGCGAAGCGCGCCTTCTCATCGTTGTAGCGCTTGCGCAGGCTGGCCTCATCGGGCGCTGCCGGCGGCGGCAACGTGGCCCCGTTGATCTCCACGTACTCCAGCTTGACCGACTCGGCCTGGCGGAAATCCTTGGTATGCGTGTCGTACCACTGCTTGATCTGCGCATCGGTGACCGGTGCGGTGTCGGCCGGCTGCTCTGGCAGCATGGCGATCTCCACGTCACGCGTCTCGCCCAGCAGCTTCAGCAGACGCTCGGTCTCTGCTTCGGTGACGAAGCCCGAGTTCTGCAGCGCGCTCGGAATGATCGACTGCTGCAGGCTGGTGCGCACCAGCTGCTCGAACATCGCCGGCGTGCGCGGCGGGTTGCCGCTGGCCAGGGCGATGCGGTACTGGTCGCCATTGAACTTGCCATCGGCGCCCAGGAAGGCCGGGATCGTTGCGATGTACTCGCGCACGGCCACGTCACCGATCACCACGCCAGCCTGCTCACCCGCCAGACGGACGACTTGTTCGTCGACCAGCTGGTCGAGCACGGCGAGCTTGTTCTCCACGCTTTCGAACGCACGCGGATCGAAATCATCCCCCTGCTGCTGGCGCACACGGGCACGCTCTTGTTCAAAGCGTTCGCGGAATTCCTGCGAGGTGATTTCGTTGTGCTTCCAGAACAGGCGGGCCGGCCACCAGGACGGAGCGGATGACCACCAGGATGGCGGCGCGGATACCTTGGCCACGTTCTGTGCGCCGACACCACCCAGATAGCTGGAGTCGATGACGAACAGGAACGGGATCATCAGCAGCCCCAGGATCACGGTGACGATCCAGCCCGAGGTCTTGTCGCGAAGTTTCTGCAGCATGGGAAAAATCATGGCCTGAGTGGCGAGCCGGGCAGTGTAACCCGCTTCAGGGCAGGCTCCAAAAGAGGCGCGCACACGGCATGGGGCCAGATCCGTCATGTCGGGCGAAAGGGATCGGCTCCCATCGCAAAAAGCATAAAAAAAGCCCCTGGCTTTCACCAGGGGCTTTCCATTCGTGGCGGAGCGGACGGGACTCGAACCCGCGACCTCCGGCGTGACAGGCCAGCATTCTAACCAGCTGAACTACCGCTCCGCGTTGAAACTTTGCAGGCGCTCATTCTATCCGAAGATAATCTGATTGCCCAGCCCGATGAACACTTTTTTCAGAAGTTTTTCACAAGGCCTTACTTCGATGCAGTGGCGGAGCGGACGGGACTCGAACCCGCGACCTCCGGCGTGACAGGCCAGCATTCTAACCAGCTGAACTACCGCTCCATACTGCAAAACCGTGTTTCCGCATCGGCCAGGCCGGTGAGAAAACAAAGCCCCCAGGATGAACCCGGAGGCCTCGTTGAAACTGGCGGAGCGGACGGGACTCGAACCCGCGACCTCCGGCGTGACAGGCCAGCATTCTAACCAGCTGAACTACCGCTCCACATTTCAAACTTTTACTGCGGTGCTGTGGTGGGTGCTGAGGGTTTCGAACCCCCGACCCTCTCCGTGTAAAGGAGACGCTCTACCACTGAGCTAAGCACCCCAGCGAGCCGCTTAGTTTACAGCATCCTTCAGGGCCTTACCAGCCTTGAACGACGGATTCTTCGAAGCCGCGATGGCGATGGTGTCGCCGGTCTTCGGGTTGCGGCCGGTGCGCGCAGCGCGGTCACGGACCTGGAAGGTGCCAAAGCCGACCAGCGTCACAGCATCACCGCTCTTCAGTGCCTTGGTGACGGCAGCAACGACGGCGTCGACGGCGCGGGCGGACTCGGCCTTGGTCAGGTCGGCGGTCTCGGCAACGGCGTCGATCAATTCGGTCTTGTTCATTCTCTACAACTCCTTATGCGGGGGTCCGCGGATTAGCCAGGGAAGCCAACGTTCGATGCAACTGGAACGCGGGCGTTGGATCGGTTCGCTCAATTCGGTCAAGCTGATTCGCGAGTGTTGCTTTTATACCAGTGGCCCTACACCCACGCAAGCCGAAACCCAGCAATGACGCGGGTTTCGGCCGATTACAATGCACCAATCAGTGCTTGACTCGCGTGGTGGAAGCTGTCTTGCCCTTGCTGCGAACCGTGACACGCTGCGCGGTCTTGCGTGCCTTCTTCGGTGCGAGAGGACGCGCCAGCGCCAGCTCCAGCACTTCCTCGATGTACTTCACCGGGATGATCTTGATGTCGCGGGTCACGTTGGCCGGGATATCCGCCAGGTCTTTGCGATTCTCTTCCGGGATGATGACCGTCCGGATGCCACCGCGCAGCGCGGCCAGCAGCTTCTCTTTCAGCCCACCGATCGCAGTGACACGGCCACGCAGGGTGATTTCACCCGTCATCGCCACATCGGCGCGCACCGGCACCTTGGTCAGGATGGACACCAGCGAGGTCACCATCGCAGCGCCGGCACTGGGGCCATCCTTCGGCGTCGCGCCATCCGGCACGTGCACGTGGACGTCCTGCTTCTGCAGGAAGCCGGCATCGATGCCCAGCTGCACGGCACGCGAGCGCACCACCGACAACGCAGCCGATGCGGACTCCTTCATCACGTTGCCGAGCTGGCCGGTCAAGATCAACTGACCCTTGCCCGGGACCAGCGTGGATTCGATCTGCAGCAGATCACCGCCCACTTCCGTCCATGCCAGACCCGTCACCAGGCCGATCTCGTTCTCTTCTTCGGCACGGCCGAAGTCGAAGCGACGCACGCCCAGATAGGTATCCACGTTGCTGCCGTCGACGTTGACCAGCGCGGTCTTCTTCGACTTCTTGCCCTTGGCCAGCTTGGCCGGCTTCGGCATGCCGCCCGGACCGGCCAGCGCGATCTCCTTGACCACCTTGCGACAGATCTTGGCGATCTCGCGCTCAAGGCTGCGCACGCCGGATTCGCGCGTGTAGTAGCGCACGATGTCCTGGATGGCGGCTGCATCGATCTCCAGTTCCTCAGCCTTCAGGCCATTGGCCTTGATCTGCTTGGGCACCAGGTAGCGCATGGCGATGTTGAGCTTTTCTTCCTCGGTGTAGCCGGGGATGCGGATCACCTCCATGCGGTCCAGCAGCGGGCCCGGAATGTTCAGCGAATTGGAGGTCGCCACGAACATCACTTCGGACAGGTCCAGGTCCACTTCGAGGTAGTGGTCGTTGAACGCATTGTTCTGCTCGGGATCAAGCACTTCCAGCAGCGCGGACGACGGATCGCCGCGGAAATCCATCGACATCTTGTCGATCTCGTCGAGCACGAACAGCGGGTTCTTGCTGCCGCACTTGTTGAGGTTCTGCACGATGCGGCCCGGCATGGAGCCGACATAGGTGCGACGGTGGCCACGGATCTCGGCCTCGTCACGTACGCCACCCAGGCTCATGCGCACGAACTTGCGGTTGGTCGCCTTGGCGATGGACTGGCCGAGCGAGGTCTTGCCCACACCGGGCGGTCCCACCAGGCACAGGATGGGGCCGCGCATCTGCTTGACCCGCGACTGCACCGCCAGATACTCCAGGATGCGGTCCTTGACCTTCTCCAAGCCGTAATGGTCGGCATCGAGCGTGTCCTGCGCGGCCTTGAGGTCCTTGCGCACCTTGGTGCGCTTCTTCCACGGCACGCCCAGGATCCAATCCAGGTAGTTGCGCACCACGGCCGCTTCGGCGGACATCGGCGACATCTGCTTGAGCTTGGTCAGCTCGGCCTTGGCCTTGGTCTCCACCGGCTTGGGCATGCCGGCTTCGGCGATCTTGCGGGCCAGCTCTTCCAGCTCGCCCGGCGCATCATCCAGGTCACCCAGTTCTTTCTGGATGGCCTTCATCTGCTCGTTGAGGTAGTACTCGCGCTGGCTCTTTTCCATCTGCGACTTCACACGGCCGCGGATGCGCTTTTCCATCTGCTGCACGTCGATTTCGCCATCGACCAGACCAACCAGCATTTCCAGGCGCTCGCCCACCGGCAGCACTTCCAGCAGACGCTGCTTGTCGGCCAGGCGCACGCTGATGTGCGCGGCGATGGTGTCGGCCAGACGTGCCGGCTCTTCGATGCCCGCCAGCGTCTGCAGCAGCTCCGGCGGCAGCTTGCGGTTGGTCTTCACGTACTGCTCGAACAACGACATCAGCGAGCGTGCGATCGCTTCGATCTCACGTGCCTCGCGCGGGTCCTCGGCCTGGATCTCCACAGCCTGGCCCTGCAGCGCGCCGTCCAGCTCGCCCACGTGGCTGACCTGCACGCGCGACAACCCTTCGACCAGCACCTTGATGGTGCCGTCGGGCAGCTTCAGCAGCTGCAGCACCTGCGCCAGCGTGCCTACCTGGTACAGATCCGATTCCTGCGGATCGTCGGTCTCGGCCGACTTCTGCGCCAGCAGCAGGATGCGCTTGTCCGCTTCCATCGCCTTTTCCAGCGCGTGCATGGACTTGTCACGGCCGACGAACAGCGGGATGACCATGTGCGGGAACACCACCACGTCACGCAGCGGCAGTACCGGCAGGTCGAGAGTCTCAGTTGGGGAACGGGCCATGGGGGCTCCAGGAAGGGGGGAATGCCATCTCCGGTCCACACGGGGCCAGAGACAAAAAAGCCGATGGCCCCGTTATGGGGCCATCGGCGTGCGGATGCAAGATGCTCCGAAAAACAACTTTCAAATCAATCGATTGAAAGAATCACTCAGCGCCCGCTGCCTTCTGTTCAGGTGCAGGCGGCGTCTGATAGATCAGGTACGGCTCGGACTTGTGCTCGATCACCGACTCGTCCACCACCACCTTGGTCACGTTCTCCTGCGAAGGGAGTTCGTACATGGTGTCCAGCAGGACCGATTCGACGATGGTGCGCAGGCCGCGGGCACCGGTCTTGCGCTTGAGCGCCTTGCGGGCGATCGCTGCCAGTGCATCGGGGCGGAACTCCAGCTCGACGTTCTCCATCTCGAACAGCTTCTTGAACTGCTTGGTGATGGCGTTCTTCGGCTCGGTCAGGATGGTGATCAGCGCCGTCTCGTCCAGCTCTTCCAGGGTAGCAACCACCGGCAGGCGGCCGACGAACTCCGGAATGAGGCCGAACTTGATCAGATCTTCGGGCTCGACTTCAGCCAGCAGCTTGCCGATTTCCTGCTTGCGCTCGCTGCTCTTCACCTTCGCCCCGAAGCCGATGCCGCCCGCTTCGGTGGAACGCTGCTGGATCACCTTGTCCAGGCCGGCAAACGCGCCGCCACAGATGAACAGGATGTTCTTGGTGTCGACCTGCAGGAATTCCTGCTGCGGATGCTTGCGTCCACCCTGCGGCGGCACACTGGCCACGGTGCCTTCGATCAGCTTCAGCAGGGCCTGTTGCACGCCTTCGCCGGACACATCGCGGGTGATCGACGGGTTCTCGCTCTTACGCGAGATCTTGTCGATTTCATCGATATAGACGATGCCCTGCTGCGCCTTCTCGACGTCGTAGTCGCACTTCTGCAGCAGCTTCTGGATGATGTTCTCCACATCCTCGCCCACGTAACCGGCTTCGGTCAGCGTGGTGGCGTCGGCCATGGTGAACGGCACATTCAACAGCCGGGCCAGCGTTTCCGCCAGCAGCGTCTTGCCCGAACCGGTCGGGCCGACCAGCAGGATGTTCGACTTGGCCAGTTCGACCTCATCGTTCTTCTGCCGGCTCTCGATGCGCTTGTAGTGGTTGTACACGGCCACGGCAAGCGTGCGCTTGGCGCGCTTCTGGCCGATCACGTACTGGTCCAGGACCTCGAGGATCTCGCGCGGCTTGGGCAGCGAACTGCGGGCCGACTGCGCTTTCTCTTCGAGTTCTTCACGGATGATGTCGTTGCACAGCTCTACGCATTCATCGCAGATGAACACGCTCGGGCCGGCAATGAGCTTACGCACCTCGTGCTGGCTCTTGCCGCAGAACGAGCAGTAAAGAATCTTGCCGCTGTCCGTGGAACGACCTTGGCGGTCTTCGCTCATGCTTCGCTTACCCAGTTACCCCACCCGTGCGACGGGGGTTCAATTCGAGAATAACACAGGGTCGAGAGGGCACCAGCCCTGCCCGACCCTGCATGTCCAGTCGGAAAACCGACCGTTGCGCTGTAATCAACCAGCCTGGATCGAGTCTTCCGGACGACGTTCCAGCACCTGATCCACCAGACCGTACGCCGCTGCCTCGACCGCGCTCTTGAAGTTGTCGCGCTCGGTGTCGCGCGCGATGGTCTCCAGCGACTGGCCGGTGTGCTTGGCCAGGATCTCATTCAGGCGGGCGCGCAGGGTCAGGATTTCGCGGGCGTGGATGTCGATGTCCGTGGCCTGACCCTGGTAGCCGCCCAGCGGCTGATGGATCATCACACGCGAATTCGGCAGCGCATACCGCTTGCCCGGGGCGCCCGATGCAAGCAGCAAGGCCCCCATCGAGGCAGCCTGACCGACGCAGATGGTCGCCACATCCGGCTTGATGTACTGCATGGTGTCGTAGATCGCCATGCCGGCCGTTACCACGCCACCGGGCGAGTTGATGTAGATGCTGATGTCCTTTTCCGGGTTTTCCGCTTCCAGGAACAGCAGCTGCGCCACCACCACGTTGGCCATGTGATCGTCGATCGGGCCCACGAGGAAGATCAGGCGCTCTTTCAACAGGCGCGAGTAGATGTCATAGGCGCGCTCGCCGCGGGCGGTCTGCTCGACCACCATCGGAACCAGATTGAGGGCTTTGGTTCGGTTGTCCATATCGTGAGGCACCTGTGTTAGGGGGAACTACCCCGCGCCTTGCAGCGCGGGGCCTGGCTTGCGCAGAACTCAGCCGCGGATCGCGTCCTGGAAGGACAGCGTTTCCTCGGTGTGCTGGGCGCGCTCGGCGATCCAATCGATCACCTGCTCCTCCATCACGCGGTTCTGCAGACCCGACATGAGCTGGGGGTCGTTGCGGTACATCTCAATGACCTGCTCCGGCTCTTCGTAGGTCGAAGCGATCAGGCGCATGGTTTCATTCAGACGCTTCGGCTCCAGCTTCAGGTCGTTGATGCGGGCCACTTCGCCGACCAGCAGGCCGACCAGCACGCGCTTGCCAGCAGCGTCCTTGAAGTTTTCGTGCGCATCGGCCGGCACCTCGCCCGGATCGCGACCGCTGCGGCGGATCTGGTCCACCTGCTGGGCCAGCATGGCGCGGGCTTCGTTCTCGACCAGGCGCGGCGGCATTTCAACCGAGCTGTAGGCGGCGATCAGTTGCTCACCGACTTCGCGACGCAGGCGGTTCATCAGCGCGCCCTTGAGCTCGCGCTCCAGGTTGGCGCGGATGTCGCTGCGGAACTGCTCCACATCACCCGCCTTCACGCCGAAGCTCTTGATGAACGCATCGTCCACCACCGGCAGCGACTCTTCGGACACCTCGGTGACCTTCACGGTGACCTGCACGGTCTTGCCCGCCAGGGCCTCGACGCGCCAGTCAGCCGGGAAATCGACGTCCAGGGTCTTCTCTTCGCCCTTGGCCAGGCCGACCAGGCCCTTCTCGATGGCCTCGAACATCATGTTCTGGCCGATGATGATGGTGCCCTTCTCGGTGCCTTCGGCCGGCAGGCGCTCGTCGCCCGCCTGCGAGAAGGTCTCCAGCGCGACCAGGTCGCCTTCCTGTGCGCCACGGCTGACCGGGGCCCAGGTACGGCGCTGCTGGCGCAGGTTTTCGATCATCTGGTCGATGTCGGCATCGCCGATCTCGGCCACGTGGCGGACCACGCTCAGCTTGGTCACGTCGATTTCGCCGAACTCCGGCAGCAGCTCGACGGTGGCCACGAACGACAGTTCGCCCTGCTCACCCTTGTCGATGCGCGGGCTGCCGACGACCCGCAGGTCGTGCTCGCGGATGGCCGCGTCGAAGGTTTCGCGCAGCAGGCCGTCAACGGCTTCGCCACGGACCTGCGCGCCGAAGCGCTGCTCGATCACCTTGGCCGGCACCTTGCCCGGGCGGAAGCCCTTGATGCGGGTGGTGCGCGCGATTTCGCCCAGACGACCACTGACGTGGGTGTTCAGGCGATCTTCCGGCAGCGAGAAGCTCAGGCGGCGTTCCAGGTTGCCGGTGGATTCGATCGAAGCTTGCATGTTGACTCCTGCCACCGGTGGCCCTTCTGGCCCCCGGTTCGATGTGATGGACGAATACGGGTTGTTCGGACGCGGCGTTTGAAGGCGCTCGTCCGCCGCAGCCCTTTAGTTTGGACGATATCGGGCGGCACTGCCAGCGGGGGCCAGTCAGGGAGGCGGCCAGCCCTGACAGGCGCCGCGCCGGCCCCCGTGCGGGGCCAGCAGTACGGTGGTGCGAAAGGGGGGACTCGAACCCCCACGCCTTGCGGCACTGGAACCTAAATCCAGGGCGTCTACCAATTCCGCCACTTTCGCAATGTCCAGCCGGATATTGTCGCAGCCCGAGGGCCTTGTTGGGTAGAGCCTGTGCGGGCCCGGCTTTCCGCGACACGCCGGGGCCGGCACACCGGCGCCGTGCACGGCATGCTCTAGAATGGGCCAGTAGTCGCAGACCACATCCCGCCACCCCCACTTCTCCGTAGCCCTACCTGCCCGCCGAGGAGGCGAGCGTTCCCATGCAGCAGCTGGACGCATCATCGCTGGGCGAGGACATCCTCAAGGACATTGCGCAGATCGGCGCGATCGCCGCCGTGCCCCGCATCCTTGAAACCGTGGCGCATATCACCGGTTCGCGCTTCGCGGCCGTGGCCCGCGTCACCGACAGCAAGTGGATCGCCTGCGCGACGTACGACACGCTCGGTTTCGGCCTGGACGTCGGCGGGCAGCTGGTGCTGGAAACTACGATCTGCAACGAGATCCGCCAAGTGCCGCAGCCGGTGATCTTCGGGCACGCGAGCGCACATCCGCGTTTTTCCACGCACCACACCCCGCGCATGTACGGGCTGGAAAGCTACGTCTCGGTGCCTATCTACCGGCCGGACGGCAGCTTCTTCGGCACCTTGTGCGCCATCGACTCGGTGCCCGCCACCTTCGATGAGGCGCATGTGGTCCGGTCGCTGGAACTGTTCGCAGAGATGATCGGCAATTACCTGCACAACGAGCTGAAACTGCAGCAGGCCGTTGCCGATCTGTCCGCTGCGCAGGACATCGCCGGGCTGCGCGACCAGTTCATCGCCGTGCTCGGCCACGACCTGCGCAGCCCCCTGCAGGCGGCCAGTGTCGCCACCGAGCTGCTGGAGCTGGAACCCTTGTCCGAGCGCGCGCAACGGTTTCTCGCACGCATTCGCGGCAGCCTTGGGCGCATCGATGGTTTGGTGAACGACGTGCTGGATTTTGCCCGCGGCCGACTGGGCGGCGGCATTCCGGTCACGCTGTCGTCCAACGCCGATCTCGTCGCGCAGCTGATGCAGGTGGTGCAGGAAGTCGCAGCCGCCACCGGGCGTACCGACATCCAGACGAACATCGTGCTCGGCGGTCCGCTGCTGTGCGATGCCAACCGCCTGGCGCAACTACTGGCCAACCTGCTGACCAATGCGGCCCTGCACGGCGCCGCCGACGAACCCATCACGCTGAGCATCGATGCGGATGATGAGGAGTTCGTTCTGCAGGTTCACAACGGCGGGGTGATCGCCGCGGACAAGGTGGACAAGCTGTTTACCCCGTTCTCGCGAGAGATCGGGACGGAGCCGCGCCCCGGCCTTGGCCTGGGGCTGTACATCGCCGCAGAGATCGCCAAGGCGCACGGCGGAACGCTTTCGGTGAAGTCCGATGCCGAGCACGGCACCCGATTCACGTTCCAGATGCCGGCGCTGGCGCACGAGACGCTTGCCCTCCCCGCCTGACGACGGCCACTGAACGCCGCGCAAGAAAAAAGCCACCAGGATGACCTGGTGGCTTTCGTCTGGTGGGCCGTCAAGGATTCGAACCTTGGACCTATTGATTAAGAGTCAACTGCTCTACCAACTGAGCTAACGGCCCGAAAATCGGGAGGCGAATTATGACGCGTTCGCTACACAGCCTGCAAGTACTAATTTCGGTAGCCAAGAAAAAAGCCACCAAGCGAACTTGGTGGCTTCTGTCTGGTGGGCCGTCAAGGATTCGAACCTTGGACCTATTGATTAAGAGTCAACTGCTCTACCAACTGAGCTAACGGCCCGAAAAACTAGACGGATACTTTACCCTGCATCCCGTCTTACTGCAACGATCGACCTGCTTTCGGCAGGGACGATCCTGTAACAGTGGGGTGGCTGAGGGGATTCGAACCCCCGACCACCGGAATCACAATCCGGAACTCTAACCAACTGAGCTACAGCCACCACTGAAACGTTTGATCCGGTTGCGCTGATGCGTGCCACCGGACCAGAAACTCTGCTGCAGACTGTGCCCGAAAGCGACGAGTGCTGAAGCAAGTCCGCTATTTTTACGAAGTCGCCGGGGAATTGCAAGCTTTTCTTGATGGCAATTTACGCGTGCGCATCCCCGGTTGCAGGACGACCTCCAGGCGGCGTCAACCACGCCCACCGGCACTTGTCGCCATCCGCCCTTGGCTGCCGGTCATCGCCGGGCATCGACTGCGTTGACGCGCTTGTCCATGTCCCCGCCCGCCCGGCTACACGATCAAGGGCTCCCAAGGCTTCGCATCTCTTCCCCGCGCGTGCCCCGCCGGTGCTGTCAGCAGCAGAAATGACGTTCTAGCGTCTTGGCACCGTACATGGCTGGAGCATCGCCGTGGACCGTGTCAGCGTGGAACTTCCATGATCTGACTTAGCCACGCATGAACACGTTCCGTCCAATCCGCATTCGATCGCAGCACGCCCCTCCCCTGCCCCTGACTTCACGCTTCGACGCGCCTGCCCGGCGGTCACGGTCCGACCTGACGGAGGGCTTCCATGCAGCGGCCGCAGGCTGGTGGCTGACCCGCATGCTGATGCAATCGCGGGAACTGGACGGGCTGATATCCGACCTTCGCATCCAGCAGCGAATGCTCACCCTCGACAGATCCCGACCGCCACTGCGTCCTCCCTGCTGGCTTGAAGCCTCGCTGTCGCCGCGACTGATGCGGAGCGAATACGACGCGTTGATCCAGACACTGAGTGCCCGGCGCGCCGAGCTGGGGCGCACTTACCTGCCGCTGATGAACGCCTTGGCAAACGGCGGGCCGGTGCCGTCTGCGGTGACATCGATCATCGTCGCCTAGCGATTCGGCGTCGCGTGAGAAATGACGGCGAGCGAACGCGGCAGCAGCGACAGCGGCACATCGAGTGTCGTAGTCGCCACGGTGATGCCCTGCTGCTGCGCCAGAAAGACCAGTGCCGTGCCGACTTCGAACGAGACGGTTTTCTGGGTTCCGCGCTTGATGCGATGGATCGTCGACTGTGATGTGCCGCACGCGGCGGCGATGCGAGCCTCGCTCCACAAGGCGTTGCCTAACGCAACGGCGGCGTGGCGGGGGGAATGAATAACCATCAGGGGATGCTATTCGTTGGGGAATATCATTTTCAATACATAAACGAACTATCTCAATTACAGGGCCATCGAAACAATTCATATATGCATAAAGTGGCCATCAACCTTCGCCAACTGATGAAGGCCCACGGACTGAGCGAAAACGCCCTTGCGCGCCACGTGGAGGTGCCGCAACCCACCGTCCACCGCGTGCTGGCAGGAGGGGTTGCCGACCCACGGGACAAGACGCTGCGACCGCTGGCCACCTGGTTCGGCGTGTCCGTTGAACAGCTGCGCACCGATCTGCCGGAGATGGAAATCCCAAGCAAGGATGGCGGGCTGTATCGCATCCGGCCGGCCAAAGCCTCGCTGATGCTGCGCGACCGCGAACCGGATGTCGCGGTGATTGAAGTGGTCGGACGCGTCACAACCGAGGGCAATCGGCCTGCGGTGGAGCTGGCCGCTACGGGCAGGCATCACCCCTATCCTGCCGACTGGTTCACCCAGCAGAACGCCGCGCCGGTGAATGTGCGCGTGCTGTCGATATCCGGCGCAGCGATGACGCCGACGCTGTTCGAAGGCGATCAGATCGCGGTCAACCTGGCGGATACGCGCATCCATGACGGGCGCGTGCATCTGCTGATCAGCGGCGGCGGCGAACCGGAGCTGATGGTCCGGCGCCTGTTCAAGACCCCGGACGGCAAGGTGCGTGTGGTGTGCGACAACCCGGATGCGTCGCGCTATCCAGATGACCTGCTGGATGCGGAGGACTTGGAGAAAGTGGTGATCGTTGGACGCGTGATCGATCGCCGGGGCGCGGGCGGTCTGTGAGTGCATGGCCACTCCGGTGCCGTCGCGATCATGGCAATTGCTGCGGAGTGTGTGACCCCTTCGCGGCGTTGCGAGGTGCGCACAGGTGCCCGCCGCAGCAACCAGACGTGGGCACCTGCAGGCCCAGGTGGTGGGCTGTCATGACCAGTGCAGCACCGACTTCGTAGGTCACGGTCGCCTGCACGCCGCACTTGAAACGGTGCACGGTGGATTGCGAGCAGCCACAGGCGTGCGCAATGCGCGCTTCGGACCAGCGCGCGTGACTGAGCGCCAGGGTGGCGCACCGGGGACAGGAGAGCAGCATCTGCGGCGTCGGCGCGATGCCGGGGTGCCGCGCTGCGACGTCCATCAACGTGGACACGCGATCAAACGCATCGATCTTCGCTGGCATGATGACCTCGCATGGCATGAAGCCACCTGTACCGAGGCACGAGGTGGCGGGCGATGCGGGTTGCAGTACCGGCAAGAATGACCGAACAAACCGGCGGATCGAGAGACATCCCCGCGCATCGCCCGCCATGGAACTGGCAGGGTGATGCATTCTCCGCCGTGCCCGAGGGCGACAACAGAGCTTGATCGGCCATTCTGAAATCAGGACTGCAATCCCGGCTGATCGTTGCGGATCAGCACCGTTATCGTGGCAGTGGCGGCTCAGCGACATCCATCAGGGAAGTTGCAAAGCGACAATGCGTCATTCGCTATGCTTGGCTGCTTGCAACAGGGAGAGGTAATTTTCAATGACTGACGGAACGGGTGCTGTTCGACTGGCAACGGCGCACGATGTCGACGCGATCTTCGACGTGAGAGTGGGTGTGCGCGAGAACATACTGACGCGTGCCGAGCTCACCGAGCGAGGCATCACCCGCGACGCGGTGCTCGCGATGATCGGAGAAGCGTCCTGCGTGTGGGTGGTCGAGTTCGACAGCGAGGTCGTCGGCTTTTCCATGGCGGACGCCGAGGACGCCTGCGTGTTCGCCGCCTTCGTGCGTCCCGATCATGAGGGACGCGGACTAGGCAGCGTGTTGATGGCCGCCGCAGAGGCGTTCCTGTTCCAGCACCACGAGCGGATCTGGCTGGAGACCGCCTACGCGAGCCGAGCGCGGGAATTCTATGAGAGACGCGGCTGGGTCCAGGTTGCAGAACTGGCCGACGGTGACGTGCGGATGGAGAAAGTGCTGCCGGGACGTGCCATCAGTCCAGGTTGAGCCTGGAGAGGGTGGCATCGGCGGGGTGATGTCGACTCTGCGCATGCAGCCGAAATCAAGGCCCTGAAACCAGAAGCCAATGACTCCATCGCCTGTTGCGGACGATCATCATCGCGATCAGGCAGCGTCTCGGCGAGCCGCTCTACAAGATCCCACAGGCGCTGCTGTGCCTTTGCGTTCGCGCGTGGTGCGGCTGCGGCTACGCTGGAGGTCGTCAGCGCCATGGCCACTGCGAATGCGAACGCGCGGAACTTCGTCACTTGCTCCCCCTTCATCAGGGCCAACGCACGGACATGCTGGAGACGCAGGGTGAGATAAATGGTGCGCCCGACAGGAATCGAACCTGTAACCGCCGGCTTAGAAGGCCGGTGCTCTATCCAGTTGAGCTACGGGCGCCCGAACCGGTTAACCAACCCGCTCTATCGAGGGCGATGGGTTGGTCGGGGTAGAGGGATTCGAACCCCCGACATCCTGCTCCCAAAGCAGGCGCGCTACCAGACTGCGCTATACCCCGGCGATGCATCCTGCCTGGGGCCGGGCCCACGAGCAGACGGGGATTGTGAACAACCGTGCGTTGATCTGTCAAACGGAACGGTCGGTTCAGCCCTTTATCTGCAAGGCGCCGGGGCCCCTCAACGCCGTGGGCGCAGCGTGTCCGTTATGATCGTGCGCAGCGGCCGGATGGCCCCCTACCCCCTTCACGCACGGAGAACGCACATGCGCAGCGGCAACCCGGCTCTTTCCGAGTCCACCTTCCTCGACCTTGGCAGCGGCACCGTTTCGGCGCGCGGCGATCAGGTGATGACCCTCAATGGCACGGTCAACAAGACCGGCGTGCTGCTGCTGCTGACCGTGCTGACCGCGTCGTTTGCGTGGAGCCAGGCGCTGGTCACCAGCGGCGAGATGGCCGGCACGCTGTCGTCGGCGGGCATGGGCTACGCCATCGGCGGCGCGGTCGGTGGCCTGATCCTGGCCCTGATCACCGTGTTCAAGAAGACCTGGGCGCCGGTGACCGCGCCGATGTATGCGCTGGTGGAGGGCCTGTTCCTGGGTGCCATCTCCGCTGTGTTCGAGCAGCGCTTCCCGGGCATCGTGTTCCAGGCTGTGCTGGCGACGTTCGGCACGCTGGTTGCGCTGCTGGTCGCGTATCGCAGTGGGCTGATCAAGGCCACCGAGAACTTCAAGCTGGGCGTGGTGGCCGCAACCGGCGGTATCGCGCTGCTGTATCTGGCGTCGATCGTGCTGGGCCTGTTCGGCATCAACGTGCCGGTGATTCATGAAGCCAGCGGCCTGGGCATCGCGTTCAGCGTGTTCGTGGTGATCGTGGCGGCGTTGAACCTGGTGCTGGATTTCGACTTCATTGAAAGCGGTGTTGAGCAGGGCGCACCGAAGTTCATGGAGTGGTACGGCGCGTTTGGCCTGATGGTGACGCTGGTGTGGCTGTACGTGGAATTCCTGCGCCTGCTGTCGAAGATCCAGCAGCGCTGATCGCGCGCGTTGGGTTCTGCGTGATGCTGCTTTTGTAACGCCGAGCTGTGCTCGGCGGAACGGCAAAGGCGCCGCGCTGCGCGCTCGCCGAGCATGGCTCGGCGCTACCTGGCTTCGTGTGTTCGTGATGCTGCTTTGGTAACGCCGAGGCGTGCTTGGCGGAAAGGCAGAGGCGCCGCGCTGTGCGCTCGCCGAGCGTGGCTCGGCGCTACCCGGTTTCAGGTGTTCGTGATGCTGCTTTGGTAGCGCCGAGCCGTGCTCGGCGGAAAGGCGAAGGCGCCGCGCTGCGCGCTCGCCGAGCGCGGCTCGGCGCTACCCGGTTTCGGGTGTTCGTGATGCTGCTTTTGTAACGCCGAGCCGTGCTCGGCGGAAAGGCAGAGGCGCCGCGCTGCGCGCTCGCCGAGCGTGGCTCGGCGCTACCCGGCTTCGGGTGTTCGTGATGCTGCTTTGGTAGCGCCGAGCCGTGCTCGGCGGAAAGGCAAAGGCGCCGCGCTGCGCGCTCGCCGAGCGCGGCTCGGCGCTACCCGGCTTCGGGTCTGCGTGATGCTGCTTTGGTAGCGCCGAGCCGTGCTCGGCGGAAAGGCAAAGGCGCCGCGCTGCGCGCTCGCCGAGCATGGCTCGGCGGTACCCGGCTTCGGGTGTTCGTGATGCTGCTTTGGTGGCGCCGAGCCCTGCTCGGCGGAAAGGCAAAGGCGCCGCGCTGCGCGCTCGCCGAGCGTGGCTCGGCGCTACCCACCCATTCGCCGGGGGCGTCCCGCGCCCATTCGTCAACGGGCGTCGAGGGAGGCCTGCAGTGCGGCGTAGTGGGTCTGCAGGTGCTCTACCAGGACGCGCACTTTGGCGGCCATGGCGCGTGCATGGGGATACAGTGCGAAGTAGTGGCGGCGGCCGCCGTTCCAGGCGGGCAGGATGCGGATCAGCCGTCCGGCGCGCAGGTCTTCCTGCACGGTCAGGGCCGTGAGCAGGGTGATGCCCATACCCGCCAGCGTGGCGGCATACAGGGCCGGGGTGGCATCCACGCACAGCCGTTGGCCGGGTTCGACCGTCAGCGACACGCCGCGCGGTCCGTGCAGGTGCCACGCCGCACGCGCCGCGGTCGGGCTGAACGCCAACAGGGCATGCTGGTGCAGTTCGGCAGCCTGCCGCGGCAGTCCGTGCCGTGCGATGTACGCCGGTGCGGCGACCAGCACGAGATCGCACCGCGCCAGCTCGCGCGCCACCATTTGGCTGTCGGGCAGTTCGTGGGCAATGCGCAGGGCAAGATCGAAGCCACCGCCCACCACATCCACCAGTTGGTCATCGGCGCACAGGTCCAGCGCGACATCCGGATAGCGGGTCAGGAACGCGGGCAGCCAGTGCGGCAATTCCTGGCTGGCCACCACCTGGGGCACGCTGATGCGCAGGCGCCCACTGGGCTGTACCTGGCCGGCCCGCGCCCGATTGTCGGCAAGTTCCAGTCGATCAAGCAGCTCGACCGCCTCGGCGTAATACTGCCGGCCGGCCTCGGTCAACGAGAAACGGCGGCTGTTGCGATCCAGCAGGCGGGCCTGCAGGTGCTCTTCCAACTGCCGCAGCTGCCGTGACATCGCCGAGTGGGTGGTGCCCAGGCGCTCGGCGGCGGCAGTGAAGCTGCCCGCTTCCACGATCGAACGCAGCGCGCGCAGGGCAGCGAAATGGTCCATCTCAGCCAAGCTCCGGCCAGCGCCCGCGTGCTGCGGGCGCGGCCAGCTTATCAGCGCGCGACGGCGCTGGCCTTGTTGACCAGACCGATGATGGCGTCGGTGGTCATGACGTCGCCATAGGTATCTTCCAGCGTGGCCAGACTGGCTGCGTGCAGGGTCTTGTGGTCCACCTTGGCGCCGGTGGCCAGGTCCAGGTCACGGGTGGCCGTGGCGTCGGACGACACGATCACGCGGTAACCGCGCGGGGCGGCCGCGGCATCACGGGCAGCGCCAGACACACAGGCGTGGGTCATCAGGCCGGTGATGATCAGGGTGTCGATGCCTGCATCCTTCAGGGTCTTGTCCATCACCGCGGCCGAATGGCCGGCGAACACGCTGACGTTGTCCTTCTGCACGACCGTTTCGCCCGCGCGCGGCTGCATGTCGGGGTGGAACTGCACGGTCTTGCCGCCTTCAGCGAACAACGGCGCACCGGCCGGCAACACATGCTGTACGTGGATCACCCGGATGCCTTTGGCATCGGCGGCGTCGATCAGGCGGCGGGTGTTCTTCAGGGCCGTGGTGCCATCCGGGATGACCATGCGGCCGCCCGGGAAATATTCGTTCTGGAAATCGATGACGATGATGGCCGTCTTGTCAGCCTGCAGGGCATCAATGGCGGTGGCACCGGCCATCTGGCGGATGGTGGGGTGGGCCGGCTCGGCGGCGGCGACCGGGGCGACGGCGGCCATGCCGATCAGGCTGGCCAGGCCGAATGCTGCAATGTTCATGAGGGTGTACCTGGATGGGGAGGAAGTGCGGCCATGGTGACCCTGCGGCCACGCACCAACCAGTCCCTTGGACGCACCCCATCTGTGCGTGATGCGCACAGATGAGCGCCCTGCCCTGCAAACGCAGCGAGGCGCCCGAAGGCGCCCCGCTGATCCCGCTCGAGCCGATGACGCAGGCCGCTTACAGGCGGCTGGCGATGGCCTGGGCGAAGCCCATGGTGTTGCCGGTGCCGCCGAGGTCGCCGGTCAGCGAATCCTTGGCTTCCATCGTGGCGACGATGGCCTTGCGCAGGCGCTCGGCATTTTCGGGCTGGCCGATATGGTCGAGCATCTGAGCCGCTGCCAGCAGCAGGGCGCAGGGATTGGCCTTGCCCTGGCCGGCGATGTCCGGCGCGGTGCCGTGCACGGCTTCGAAGATGGCCGCGTTCTCACCGATGTTGGCTCCCGGGGCCAGGCCCAGGCCGCCGACCAGACCGGCGCACAGGTCGGAAATGATGTCGCCGAACAGGTTGGTGGTGACGATCACATCGAACTGTTCCGGACGCATCACCAACTGCATGCAGCAGTTGTCGACGATCATTTCCTGGAACTCGATGTCCGGGTACTTGGCCGCCACTTCGCGCGCCACGGCCAGGAACAGGCCCGAGGTCGACTTGATGATGTTGGCCTTGTGCACCGCGGTGACCTTCTTGCGGCCGGTCGCGCGGGCCAGCTCGAAGGCGTAGCGCACGATGCGCTCGGAGCCCTTGCGGGTAATGCGGGTGCCCGAGAACGCGGTCTCGCCATCGGCCGACACTTCCTGGCCTTCGGCCAGGTAGGCGCCTTCGGTGTTCTCGCGGACGGTCACCAGGTTGACGTTCTCGAAACGCGACTTGGTGTTCGGGAAGGTATGCGCCGGGCGGACGTTCGCGTACAGGTCGAAGTGGCGGCGCAGGCTGACATTGATCGAGGTGAAGCCACCACCGATCGGCGTGCTGAGCGGGCTCTTCAGGGCGATCTTGTTGCGCGCGATCGACTCCAGCGTGGACGCCGGCATCAGGTCGCCGTGCTTCTCCAGCGCGACCAGGCCTGCGTCGGCGTCTTCGTATTCCAGGCCGGCGTTGAGCTTGTCCAGGACGTACAGCGTAGCGTCCATGATCTCCGGGCCGATGCCATCGCCGCGGATGACCGTGATTTTCTGCGTCATTGATCGATATTCCGAACTGGGGGAAAAACGCCGTCCGGGGGTGCCCGGTGCACCGGCGCAGGTAAGTTTCACCCGCAATTATGCCTCAGCCGGGTCGAAGGCCCCAAATAGACCAAAGTGTGAGCTGCCCCGGGTAGCGCCGATCCGTGATCGGCGAGCGCAGCGGAAAGCCGCCGAGCATGGCTCGGCGCTACCGGATCGAACGGAATGACGCGGCCTTGGTAGCGCCGATCCATGATCGGCGAGCACAGCGGAACGCCGCCGAGCGTGGCTCAGTGCTCGTGCGCGGCGGGGGCGTCGGCGCCGGCTTCCAGCTGGTCCAGGAAGTCCACCGCGCGACGCAGGTGCGGGATCACGATCGATCCACCCACCACCAGGCCCACCGAGAAGGTCTCGAAAAACTCTTCGCGACTGACACCGGCTTCCTTGCACTGGGCGACGTGGTAGCTGATGCAGTCATCGCATCGCAGCACCATCGAGGCCACCAGACCCAGCAGTTCCTTGGTCTTCACATCCAGCGCGCCGGCCTGGTAGGTCTGCGTGTCCAGCGCGAAGAAGCGGCGCACCACCTGGTTGGGTTCGGCCAGGATGCGCTCGTTCATCTTCTTGCGGTAGGCGGTGAACTCGGCCAGCTTGTCTGCGCTGTCGTCGGCCGTGCTCATGCCTGCGCCTGCCCGGCCAGCAGCGGTTCCAGCTTGCCTGCACGGTGCAGGGCCATCATGTCGTCGTAGCCGCCCACGTGGACGTCGCCGACGAAGATCTGCGGCACGCTGGTGCGGCGGGTCTTGGCCATCATCTTCTCGCGCTCGACTGAATCGAGGTCGATGCGCACCTCGGTCCACTGCGCGCCCTTGCTCTTGAGGAAGTTCTTGGCGGCCACGCAGTACGGGCACACGGCGGTGGAATAAATGGTGATGGTGGGCGCGCCACCGGTAGGCTGTTCAACTTGGCTCACGGGAAACTCCACGACGGTTCGACTGTCTGTATATGGTAGCGGCCTGATGGAAAATCCACGCCACGGCCGCAACACTGTGGATTAACGATAGGTTTCCCCCCGGCCTGCCACGCTGTGGGACGCTGCCCGAGGACTGACCGCTTGCGACTGTTGCTGCTTTCCGCCGCCCTGACCCTCGCGCTGGCCGTGCCGCTGGCGCAGGCGCAGGAATCGCTGCCCGACATCGGCTCGTCGGCGGGTGAACTGCTGACCCCTGCACGGCAGGCCGAGTACGGCGGGATGATGCTGCGGGAGCTGCGCAACTACGGCTACCTGCTGGACGACCCGCTGGTCACCGAGTGGCTGCAGACCATGGGCACCCGGCTGGGCTCCAACAGCGCGCAGCCGCGGCAGTCCTACACGTTCTTCATGATGAAGGACCGGCAGATCAATGCCTTCGCCACGCTGGGCGGCTATATCGGGGTCAACGCGGGCCTGGTGCTGACCGCCGAGCGCGAGGATGAAGTGGCGGCCGTGCTGTCCCACGAAATCGCCCATGTGACCCAGCAGCACGTGCTGCGCGGTGTCGAGCGCGCCCAGCGCGACCAGATCCCGATCCTGCTGGGCATGCTGGCCGCCGTGGTGGCCGCGCAACAGGCCGGCGGCAATTCGGCCGGCAACGCGACCATGGCCAGTATCGCCTCGGGCATGGGCCTGATGCAGCAGCGGCAGATCGACTACACGCGCTCCAATGAATCCGAAGCCGATCGCTTGGGCATCCGTACCCTGGCCCGCAGTGGCTACGACGTGGATGCCATGGCCGGCTTCTTCGAGCGCATGAGCGCTTCGATGCGCGGCAACGACGGCGGCTACACCGTGCCGGACTTCCTGCGCACCCACCCGGTCAACACCACCCGCATCAGCGAGGCCAAGCTGCGCGCCGAGCAGATGAAGAAGGACACGGTGGTGCTGACCACCGAAGTCCCCGGTGGCGTGCGCCAGGAACGGGTGAATCCCAGCGACCCGGGGCTGTCTGATCCGATCTCGCGCCGGCAGAACCTGCTGCTGCCGCCAGGCATGCAGGTAGCGGTCGGCTCGCTCAGCCGCGGTGCCAGCGGCCAGTTCGACTGGGCCCGCGAGCGCCTGCGGGTACTCAGTGCGCCCACGCCTTCCGAGCTGACGCGGGAATACGAATCGCTGTCACGCAGCCAGAAAGGCGGCCTGACCCCGGCGCAGCGGTATGGGCAGGCGCTGGCCCAGCTGACCACCGGGACCGGCGGGGCGGCCGGTGCAGCGCGCGCCCTGGCGGAGCTGCACGATGCCGACCCGGCCAATCTGTGGGTGAGCCTGGCGCTGGGCGAAGCCGAATCGCGTTCGGGGCACCCGGCCCAGGCCAACGAGCGGTTCGAACAGTTGCTGCGGCAGCATCCGGGCAGCCGTCCGGTCGCCCTGACCTTCGCGCAGATCCTCAATGAACAGGGCGGCCAGGTCGCGGGCCAGCGTGCACAGGCGATGCTGCGGCCGCTGCTGTCACAAAGCGGCAACGATCCGGTCTTCCAGCAGCGTTTCGCGCGGGCCAGTGAATTGGCGGGCGATGGCCACCGGGCCAGTGAGGCGTATGCGGAGGCGGCCTATCTCAATGGCCGTCCGGAGCAGGCGCTGATGCAACTGCAGGCACTGAAGCGGCAGCCCGAGCTGGACTATGTCAGCCGGGCGCGGGTGGATGCGCGTATCGAGACGATCACCCCCACGGTGCTGGAGATGCGGCGGCAGGGGGTGAATGACCCGGAGCTGGAACGGCGCTGAGTAGGTGGATTGGGGCGGAGATTGGGGCGGGGATTTGGGTAGCCGACTGAAGTCGGCTCTACCGTTCGGCTCTACCTCGCAGGGGGTTTTGTATGACATCTGCGCGCCATGGGTCACAAACCTGTCATCAAATCGTAGTCTACTGACGTCATTCCCGATCTGATGAGCATTACGGTGGCCTTGTGCAGAAACGCATCCTGATCGTCGACGACGAACCCGCGATCCGCGAAATGGTCGCCTTTGCGCTGCGCAAAGGGGATTACGAGCCGATCCATGCGGGCGATGCCCGCGAAGCACAGACGGCCATTGCCGACCGTGTGCCGGACCTGATCCTGCTGGACTGGATGCTGCCCGGCACCAGCGGCCTGGACCTTGCCCGCCGCTGGCGCAAAGAAGCGCTGACCCGCGAAGTACCGATCATCATGCTGACCGCGCGCGGTGAGGAAAATGATCGGGTGGGTGGGCTGGAAGCCGGCGTCGATGACTATGTGGTCAAGCCGTTCTCCGCGCGCGAGCTGCTGGCGCGTATCCGGGCCGTGATGCGCCGGGCCCGCGACGATGACGAAGACGGCAGCGTGGCGGTCGGGGTGATCCGTATCGACGGCGCCGCGCACCGTGTGTTCGCCAACGACCAGCCGGTGCCGATCGGCCCGACCGAATACCGCCTGCTGCACTTCTTCATGACCCACCCTGAGCGCGTGTATACCCGCACCCAGCTGCTGGACCATGTGTGGGGCGGCAGCGTGTATGTGGAGGAGCGCACCATCGACGTGCACATCCGCCGCCTGCGCAAGACGCTGGAACCGTTCAACGCGGAGAACATGGTGCAGACCGTGCGCGGCGCCGGTTATCGTTTTTCCACCTCTACCTGATCGCCTGTCGCGCCACCCCGCTACAGTGCGGGGCTGGGCGACCTTCTTCATTCACTTTCACTGGTACCTGCAATGCCGCGTCACATCCGTTCTGCCTGGTTGAAGACCCTGGCCACCCTGGCCACGGTGCTGGTGTTGGCCGGCGTGGTGGGTGCGTTGCTGGGCGATGTCTGGATGGGGCTCGCCGTGGCGGCGATCGGCGCACTGGGCTGGCATTACTGGCGTCTGCGCCGGGTGCTGGGCCGGTTGACCGCGCGGCAGCGCTGGGAGATCGCCGAGGGTGCCGGCGTGTGGAACGAGCTGGACCGCGTGGTATCGCGCAACCAGCACGAAATGCGCGTGCGCAAGCGCCGCCTGCTGGACATGCTGCGCAGCTACCGTGCCGCCGCCGCCGCCCTGCCCGATGCAGTGGTGGTGCTGGACCGCAACAGCCAGCGCGTGCAGTGGTTCAACGAAGCCGCCACCACGCTGCTCGGCCTGCACCATCCGGGCGATCTGGGCCAGGCGCTGGTGCAGCGCCTGCAACCGATGCCGCTGGCACATTGGCTGGCCGGTGGCCGCAATGCCGAACCGATTCTGGACGTCGCTTCGCCGGTCGATCCGGCGATACGCCTCAACCTGCGCCTGATTCCGTATTCGTCCGACCACTGGCTGCTGATCGCCCGCGATGTCAGCAAGCTGCTGCGGCTGGAACAGGTACGTCGTGACTTCGTGGCCAACGTGTCGCACGAGCTGCGCACCCCCCTGACCGTGGTGCACGGTTACCTGGACATGATGGACCCGGAAGATTTCCCGGGCACCGGGCCGATGCTGGAAGAAATGCGCAAGCAGAGCCAGCGCATGGCCCAGCTGGTGGAAGACCTGCTGACCCTGTCGCGGCTGGAATCGCAGGAAACCGGCGAGGCCGAGACCGTAGCCATGCTGCCGATGCTGGCCACCCTGCGACGCGAGGCCGAAGCGCACAGCCAGGGCCGGCACAGGATCACCGTGGAAGATCTGGCCGGCGTGGACCTGAGCGGATCCATCAAGGAACTGCACAGTGCGTTCTCCAACCTGGTCACCAATGCCGTGCGCTACACCCCTGTGGACGGCCAGGTGCGGGTGACCTTCAGCCGCGAAGGCGACGGGGTGATGCTGGCGGTGCGTGACACCGGCTACGGCATCCCGGCCAACCACCTGCCCCGCCTGACCGAGCGGTTCTACCGCGTGTCCAGCAGCCGTTCGCGCGAAAGCGGCGGCACCGGCCTGGGCCTGTCCATCGTCAAGCACATCCTCGGCCTGCACCACGCCCGCCTGGAAATCCAGAGCGAGGTCGGCAAGGGCTCGACGTTTTCCTGCCATTTCGACGCCGAGCACGTACGCGTGCGTGAGACGGCTCCCCATCACCACGCCGAAGATTGACATCATGAGCAGCCTTGGATCCCTCCCCGTTCCCCTGAATCCGGAAGCCGATCCACTGCGGGATCCGGCGCTTTACATCAACCGTGAGCTGTCCCAGCTGGACTTCAACTTCCGTGTGCTGGCGCAGGCGCTGGACGCCCAGGTGCCGCTGCTGGAGCGTCTGCGCTTCATGTGCATTTCCTGCACGAACCTGGACGAGTTCTTCGAGATCCGTGCTGCCGCCGTGCGCCACGCGCAGGAATTCGGTCTGCCGCCGGCACCGGACGGCATGAGCCCACAGGCGATTCTCAACGCCATCCATGACCGCGCCGCCGAGCTGGTGGACCAGCAGTACCGTTGCTGGAACGACGTGCTGCGCCCTGCCCTGCAGGACGCCGGCATCGGCGTACTGGGCCGCCATTCGTGGACGCACCGGCAGAAACGCTGGCTGCGCGCCTATTTCCGCAACGAGATCATGCCGGTGCTGTCGCCGCTCGGCCTGGATCCGGTACATCCGTTCCCGAAGATCCTCAACAAGTCGCTGAACATCGTGGTGGTGCTGAAGGGCGTGGATGCGTTCGGCCGCAGTGGCCACCTGGCCATCGTGCGCGCTCCGCGCTCGCTGCCGCGCATCATCCAGCTGCCGGAGCGGCTGGGCGGTGGGCAGAACTTCGTGTTCCTGTCCTCGATGCTGTCGGCGTTCGTCGATGAGCTGTTCCCGGGGATGGAGGTCGAGGGCGCGTACCAGTTCCGCGTCACCCGCAATTCCGAGCTGGTGGTAGACGAAGAAGAAGTCGAAAACCTGGCACTGGCACTGCGCGATGAGCTGGTCGACCGCGGCTACCGGCCGGCGGTGCGCCTGGAGATCGCCCAGGACACGCCACGTGACATCGTGCGCACCCTGCTGCAGAACTTCGGCCTGACCGAGAACGCGGTCTATTACATCGATGGCCCGGTCAACCTCAACCGCGTCATCCAGTTGTATGACGTGCTGGCACGCCCGGACCTGAAGTACCCGCCGATGTCCCCGCGCACCACCCGCGAAGGGGATGGCATCTTCGAAACCGTGGCCCGCCAGGATGTGCTGCTGCACCACCCGTTCGACTCGTTCGGCACGGTGCTGGACCTGATCAAGCAGGCCGCGGTGGATCCGAACGTCCTGGCGATCAAGCAGACGCTGTACCGCACCGGCAAGGACTCGCTGATCGTGGAGGCGCTCATCCAGGCCGCGCACAACGGCAAGGACGTCACCGTGGTGGTGGAACTGCGTGCGCGCTTCGACGAAGAGGCCAACCTGGGCCTGGCCGATCGCCTGCAGGAAGCCGGCGTGCAGGTGGTATACGGCGTGGTCGGCTTCAAGACCCACGCCAAAATGCTGCTGATCGTACGTCGCGAAGGCCGCAAGCTGCGCCGCTACGTACATCTGGGCACCGGCAATTATCACAGTGGCACCGCACGCGCCTATACCGACATCAGCCTGATCACCGCCGATGCGGACATCGGCAACGACGTGCACCTGTTGTTCCAGCAGCTGTCCGGACTGGCCTCCAAGGCCAAGCTGAAGCACCTGCTGCAGTCGCCCTTCACCCTGCATACCGGCGTGCTCAAGCGCATCGAACGCGAGACCGCCATCGCCAAGGCCGGGCATCCCGCACGCATCATCGCCAAGATGAATGCCCTCAACGAACCGCAGGTGGTGCGTGCGCTGTATGCCGCCTCGCAGGCGGGCGTGCAGATCGACCTGATCATCCGCGGTGCGTGCACGCTGCGGCCAGGCGTGCCGGGGGTGTCCGACACCATCCGCGTGCGCTCGATCGTCGGCCGTTTCCTGGAACACAGCCGGGTGTACTGGTTCGGCAACGACGGCGCGCCGGAACTGTACTGCGCCAGTGCGGACTGGCTGGAACGCAACCTGCTGCGGCGGGTGGAAACCGGCTTCCCGATCCTGGATCCGGCGCTGGCCCGCCGCGTGTACCGCGAGGTGCTGCAGAACTACCTGGATGACAACCTCAATGCTTGGGAACTGCAGGCCGACGGGCGCTACGTGAAGCTGGCACCGGCGCACGATGAGGCACCGCATTCGGCACAGATGGGGCTGATGCAGGGGCTTTGACGGCCGCTGCACTGCAATGACGTGAAGGCGGTGCGGTGACGAGCAGCACCCGCCTTCGGCTACTATCTGCGCATGCCGCATACCACGACTTCCCCCGCGCTCAATGATGGTGACCTGCTGGCCGCCATCGACCTTGGCTCCAACAGTTTCCACATGGTCATCGCCCGTTACACGCTGGGGCAACTGCGTGTAGTGGATCGCCTGCGCGAGACCGTGCGCATGGCCGATGGCCTGGACGGAAAGGGCGGGCTGTCCAGTGAGGCGCGCCAGCGCGCGCTGGAATGCCTGGCCCGCTTCGGCCAGCGCATCCGCGATGTACCACCGCACCGCGTGCGCGCACTGGCCACCAACACCGTGCGCCAACTGCGCTCGCCGCAGGCGTTCCTGATGCCGGCCGAGACCGCGCTGGGCCATTCCATCGAGGTAGTCAGCGGCCGCGAAGAAGCGCGCCTGATCTACCTGGGCGTGGCCCACGCACAGCCGCCGAAAGAAGGCCAGCGCCGCCTGGTGATCGACATCGGCGGCGGCTCCACCGAGTTCATCATCGGATCCGGCATGCAGACCCTGGAGCGCGAAAGCCTGCAGGCGGGCTGCATTGCCAGTACGCGGCGTTTCTTCCCCGGTGGCAAGCTCAGCCGCAAGCGCTGGAAAGACGCGCTGGCCGAGATCGGCCGCGAGTTCCAGCCCTTTGCCAGCAAGTACCGGGCGCTGGGCTGGGACGAGGCACTGGGATCGTCGGGTACGCACAAGGCGATCAGTGAAATCTGCGCGACGATGAAACTGAGCAAGGGCGCGATCACGGCCGAGGCCCTGCCGCAGTTGCGCGACGAACTGCTGAAGGCGAAGAAGATCGAGGACATCGTGCTGCCCGGACTGGGTGGCGATCGTCGGCCGATCATTGCCGGTGGCGTGCTGGTGCTGGAGGCGGCGTTCCAGGCCCTGGGCCTGCAGAAGCTGCTGGTCAGCAAGGCGGCGATGCGCGAAGGCATTCTGTACGACATCGTCGGCCGCGCCGGCGAGAACGATCCGCGCGATGTGTCGATCGACGCATTGACCGTGCGCTATGACATCGACGTCGCGCAGGCGGACCGCGTACAGGCCACGGCGTTGGCGTTGTTCGACCAGGTGCAGGACACCTGGAAGCTGGAAGCGGATGACGCACGCATGCTGTCCTGGGCGGCACGCCTGCACGAGATGGGCCTGATGATCGCGCACAGCGGTTACCACACCCACGGCAGCTATCTGCTGGAAAACTCGGATATCGCCGGGTTCTCGCGCCAGGAGCAGCACATGCTGGCGGCGCTGGTGCGCACGCATCGGCGCAATGTGCCCAAGAGTGCCTTCGAGGCACTGCCCGAGCGCCTGGTGGTGCCGGCGCGCCGGCTGGCCGCCCTGCTGCGGCTGGCGGTGCTGGTCAACCGCGCGCATGAGTCCACGCCGTTGCCGGCGCTGGAGCTCACCGCGGAAGAAGATCGGCTGTCACTGATCGTCCCGCAGGCCTTCATTGATCCGCGGCCCCTGCTGCGCGCCGACCTGATCGGCGAAGTCGACGGCATGGCCGGACTGGGAATCCAGTTCAAGCCGTTCGTGGCCTGAGCCGGTAGCGCCGACCCATGGTCGGCGAGCGCAGCGGGCCGTTGGCGGGCTCGGCGCTACCACGTCGATTGATCCGCTGCGGCCTGAGCCGGTAGCGCCGACCCATGGTCGGCGAGCGCAGCGGGCCGTTGCCGGAAACATTCCGCCGAGCACGGCTCGGCGCTACCACGTCGATTGATCCGCTGCGGCCTGAGCCGGTAGCGCCGACCCATGGTCGGCGAGCGCAGCGGGCCGTTGACGGAAACATTCCGCCGAGCACGGCTCGGCGCTACCACGTCGATTGATCCGCTGCGGCCTGAGCCGGTAGCGCCGACCCATGGTCGGCGAGCGCAGCGGGCCGTTGCCGGAAACATTCCGCCGACCATGGGTCGGCGCTACCGCTTTTCTTCTTTTTTTATACGCGGCGGGCGGCCACGCAACCTGTCAGGGGCCGGGCGGTGGGGCTGGGCGGGGGCGTTGAGTGCCATGGATGGCACGAAACGAGGCACGCAGGAGCGGCTTTTGCCGTGCCCCGCCCAGCCCCACCGCCCGGCCCTCCCGCAGTAGCCTTGAAACAGCCCGCCGCGAGGGGGTCCAACCCGTTCGACCCACCACCCGTCATGCGACGGTCGCAATGCGGTCACGGCAGGGACATGGCCAGCGCACAGCATGCCCACAAACGGGAGAGCCCCATGCGCTACGCGATCGTCACCGAGACCTATCCTCCGGAAGTCAACGGCGTGGCCCTGACCGTACAGGGGCTGGAACTGGGCCTGCGCCAGGCCGGCCATGAGGTGGACCTGATCCGGCCTCGCCAGGTGGCCGACAGCGCGCCGCTGGACGGGACGTTCCTGGTGCCCGGTGCAGCCCTGCCGCGTTACCCCGGCCTGCGCTTCGGTCTGCCTGCACCGCTCCGGCTGGGACGCCATTGGCAGGCACAGCGCCCCGATGCGATCTACATCGCCACCGAAGGCCCACTGGGCTGGTCAGCGCTGCGCTGCGCTCGGCGGCTGGGCATCCCGGTCGCCACCGGCTTCCATACGCGCTTCGACGAATACCTGCCCGACTACGGCGTGGCCTGGTTGCAGGCTGCCGCGCTGCGCTGGATGCGGCGATTCCATAACCAAGCAGACGCCACCCTGGTGCCCACCCGCGAGCTGCAGGAGTTCCTCACGGGCGAAGGCTTCGAGCGGGTTCGCCTGCTGGCCCGGGCGGTGGACAGCCAGCAGTTCGATCCGGCCAAGCGCGACCCGGCGCTGCGCGAAGACTGGGGCATCGACGGTACGGGATTCGCCGCCATCTACGTGGGGCGCATCGCCGCGGAAAAGAACCTCGGCCTGGCGGTGAAGGCGTTCCGGCGCCTGCAGCAGCTGCGTCCGAAAGCGCGCTTCGTGTTCGTCGGCGATGGGCCGGCGCGTGCCAAGCTGGCCCATGAAAATCCAGATTTCCTGTTCTGCGGCGTGCAGCGCGGCGAAGCGCTGTCGCGTCACTTCGCCAGCGGTGATCTGTTTTTGTTTCCCAGCCGCAGCGAAACCTTCGGCAACGTGACGCTGGAAGCCATGGCCAGCGGCGTCGCCACGGTCGCGTTCGACTACGGTGCGGCCCGCGAGTACCTGCGCAATGGCGAGAACGGGGCCTCGGTGGACACCGACGAGCAGTTCATCGAGGCGACGCTGCGACTGGCAGGCGACGATGCACTGCGCCGGACGTTGGGCGGCCAGGCCGCACGAGACATGAAACGCCTGCATCCCCAGCATGTTGTCGCTGAGTTCGATGCCCTGCTCGCCGAACTTGCCCACGCCCGGAGGCTCCATGCGCACCACGCCGCTTGACCTGTTGCTTGGCCGCGAGACCCGCTGGTGCCGGCGGGCCAATCTTTACTGCCGCCGTCGCCGCATCCGCTCCGTGTTCGCGTCGATCAGCCGGCTGGGCGATGGCGTGTTCTGGTATGTGCTGATGGGCGCGCTGGTGCTGGTGGACGGCATGGACGGACTGCGCGCCAGTACCCACATGGCGGCGACCGGGCTGGCCGCCCTGCTGCTCTATAAAGGCCTGAAGCGCTGGACCCGGCGTCCGCGTCCGTACAAGGCCGACCTGCGCATCCGCGCATGGGTGGCGCCGCTGGACGAGTTCAGTTTTCCGTCCGGGCACACGCTGCACGCGGTGTCTTTCACCATCGTGGCGCTGGCGTACTACCCGTGGCTGGCACCGCTGCTGGTGCCGTTCACCCTGTGCGTGGCGGCATCACGCGTGGTGCTGGGACTGCACTATCCAAGCGACGTGTTGGCGGCGACCGGCATCGCCGGGCTGCTGGCGTGGGCCAGCCTGGCCTGGTTGCCGCTGTCGCTTTAGGAAACAGAGAAGGAACACTCCCCTGTTCCCGTGCTGCTGCTAACACGGTCCGCTCAGCGGAAGCCGGCCACGCGCTCGCGGTTTTCTTCCATCACCCGCCGATTGTCGAAGCGCCTCGCATCTCCGGTCGGCCGGCCACCG
The DNA here is from genome assembly GCF_040223995.2 of Stenotrophomonas sp. WHRI 8082. NCBI lineage: Bacteria > Pseudomonadati > Pseudomonadota > Gammaproteobacteria > Lysobacterales > Lysobacteraceae > Stenotrophomonas > Stenotrophomonas sp. WHRI 8082. The sequence goes on from NZ_CP167826.1 coordinate 1,126,793, forward strand.
TGCAGCACGATCGGGCTGGTCCACTTCTGTGCGCGTGCCGAACGATTCGGGCACGGGTAACCCATCACCGAGTGCCAGTTCTTCCGTCCCAGATTGCAGACCTGGCGCCCGTACGCGTACGGGTAGAGCGCGCCACTGCCGTTCTCGGGATTGTGGCTTGACCCGATGATGTGGCCCAGCTCATGCGGCACGGTGTCGTTCCCTGCAAGGCACTCCGTGCGTACGACCATGAACGCATCCTCTGAGCGAGCACCGACCGGTGCGACGCCGCAGTAACGGTCATTGCCCATCACCAGCATCACCACGTCAGCCTGGGCCTGGGCCTGGTCGCGCAGCGCGCGCACAGCCTTCGAGCCCGCCGTGCGTGGATCGCGGAAGTACTGCAGGGCCTGCCCCATGGACGTGCTCCCGTAGACGATGGCCTGGTACCCGGCCAACTCCATCTTCGCGTCGATCTTGCTGTCCACGTAGGTCCGGTTGCCCTCGGTGATCCCGAGCTGGATCAGTGACTTGACCCGCGCGCCCTGTGACTGGTCGATGGCGCGGGTGGTCACCGCAAGCACGCGGATCACGCTGGTCCCGTTCGCGGCCGGTGCGCTCTTCCCCACTGCGGCCATGTCATCCTTGGACGGCATCAGCGACGTCGCGGGGTAGTCGTCCGCATGGCGCGGAAGTGTGGGCAACAGAGTGTCCCGGCTGAGCAGGTGAAGCCGGCCACCGGCAGGCTCGATGCGATACAGTTCACCGCGCTTTATCACCCCGGTCACCCCTTCCGGCGTGCGGACCAGGTCTACGCTGCCCTCGCCTTCCTGTAGATCCGCAGGGATCGTTCCCGACCACGTGACCGTTCCGTCCGCCAGCCGTTGTCCCTGCACCCGTGTTGCCTGCAGGCGGTGGCCCTGAAGCTCGAACTCCAGCGTCGTGGCGTCCGCCCTCACCGCCGAATCGACGAGGTCGACCCACAACGGCGCGCTGGACGTCGATGCCTGGTTGGCCAGCTTCAACGCCAGCGCGGCGCGAGCAGGCAGGGTATCGGGTGCGTTGGCCGGTGAGAAAAGGGTGGCCGCATCAGCAGATGCTGCCAGCAGCAGGCCGAGCCCGGACAGCATGGGCGTATAACAACGAAGCGCGTTCATCGCATCACCTCGAATCAAGGAAGGTTGCGCAGGGGGAGCCCCCGCGCATGTCCAGTTGATGCCGGAATCAAGACCCGTACGAGGTTGTGCACATGGATGCGCCACGCACCCGCCACGCACGGGCATGCGCCGACGGAATGCTGGGCGTGCGGCCTGCCCTCTGCCGCAACCAAGCGGCCGCATGCGGCGCCTCGTTTCCCTGGCGCGGTGGCACGCTATCGCATCAGTCACCTGCCGCGTCCTAGAATGAGCACATGACGACGCTGTTCATTTCCGACCTTCATCTGGACGCCAGCCGTCCGGCCATCACCGACCTCTTTCTCGGCTTCCTTCGCCATGAGGCGCTGCGGGCCGAGGCGCTGTACATCCTCGGCGACCTGTTCGAAGCGTGGATAGGGGATGACACGCCCTCGCCTGCCGCGGATGCCGTTGCCGTTGCGCTGAAAGAGGTGACCGATTCCGGTGTGCCGGTGTATTTCATCCGCGGCAATCGCGACTTCCTGCTGGGAGAACAGTACGCAGCCCGGGCGGGCATGCGGATCCTGCCCGATCCCTGTGTGATCGACCTGTACGGCGCACCGGTGCTGCTGCAACACGGTGATCTGCTCTGTACCGATGACCTGCCCTACCAGCAGTTCCGCGCGCAGACCCGGGACCCGGCATTCCAGGCCCAGTTCCTTGCCCAGCCCCTGGCCGCGCGCATCGCCTTCGCGCAGAAGGCGCGCGATGCCAGCCAGAGCCGCCAGTCGGAAATGAAGCAAGGTGACCGCACGCAGTTCGAGACCGTGACTGACGTGTCGCCAGCTGAAGTCGAAGCAACATTTTCCCGCTTCGGCGTGGATACGATGATCCACGGCCATACCCATCGACCGGCCGTCCATCCGCTGCTGGCAGCCGGGAAGGCACGTACCCGCGTCGTGCTGGGGGACTGGTACGAGCAGGGTTCGGTGCTGCGGGTCACGCCCGATGCGATGGCGCTCCAGGCGCTGTAATGCCTCTGCTCAGCGAAAGGCGGCGATCTTTCCGCGGGTGAGTTCCAATACACGGCGGTTATCCGCTTCGTTCGCGAGACCGGTAGGTTGACCCTCGTACAGCAGTTCAGGGCTGGACCAATACGCAATGCGCCGGCACCCGGTGGGACAGTCGTAGGACATGACCGACCTCCATCCCGATGCACGTGGTGGCTGGTACCAATAACCGTGGCCGAAGGCGAACGGAACCGTTCCGGGGTCACGTTTGATGTCGTGACGGGCGCCGGCGATATGGCCGATTTCGTGCGCAAGTACGTAGTCTCCCGTGGCGCATTGCTCCAGCACGGCAATGAACGCACCGTCGGCATCCGCGCCGATCTCCGCGGCCTGTCCGCAGGCAAAAGCCCGGTTCATCAACAGCACCACGACATCCGCCCCATGGCGGTCACGAAGGCCGTGAACCTCGTCCATGTAGCTATCATCGCGCGCACGCAGATGACGCAAGGACTTTTCCATGTTGCCTGTCTCCTGGTAGGGAGTGACGGCATATCCTGCCAGCTCCAACCGCATGTCCAGATTGCTGCGCTGATACGTGAGGTTGGATTCTGCGATTGACAGTTCCGCCAATGCCCGCAGGTCGCCCGCGTAGCCATCCACCGCATCCTTCGTGGCCACCACGAGCAACCGGATCGTGCTGGTCGACGCAGGGGCTGCGAGTTGCGCGGCTGCCCCCTGTGCGCGTCCCAGCGGCACGTCTCCCGGAGGATGCATCGGCAGCCGATGGGCAGTCAGCGGCATGGTCAGATGGCGGCCCCCGCCGACCGGCACGATACGCAGTGATTGCGTGCCCATGCGCACAACGCCCGTGATTCCTGCAGCAGATCGCACCAGATTGAGCTCGCCGGCTTCACGCTTGCCGGCAACGCCCCAGGCGCCTGTCCACACCACATCGCCCGTCGGCAGCCGGCGGGATTGCTCACGTCGAACGGCGACCGGCCGTCCTTCGATCTGGATCATCAACTCCGATGTCTCGACCTGCAGCGCCTGGACAACGGCGTCCTGAAGCTGCACGGCAGGCGTGGCGGCAACCGCTGTCGAGGTGCCAGCCAGCAGCAGGGCGGGAAGAAAGCGGTGGCAGAACATGGTGACCTCCTTGATGCAGTCCGGCGAAGCAGTGCCCAACACCGGGCACGGCGCGCTTCGTCGCGCATGCAGTCATTACGAGCTGGTCGCCGGTGCGCTTCCATCAGAAAACGCCGCACCCGGCCCACCGGTTAAAACGGACTGGCGACTGGTCTACATCGGCAAGCATGCGGACTGCAGGCTGCGCCTGCGTACTGCCACCGGCGAGGGTTCCCTTGGGCACAGCACCGCGCTACTGTCCTTGCACGGGAGGACACCCATGGGCACAGTGCGAGAGGACGACAGCACAGCTGATACGGGCCTGCTGCGGATCGGCCTGTTCTTCGACGGGACGCGCAACAACGCACTGAATCTGGCGCGTGGGCGCAGTACCGGCGGCGCAGGCGGCAGCCCGGTGCAGGCCTTGCCACCGGTGGGGCGCGCCGATGACGCTTCGCCTTACAACAGCCGCCTCACCAGCAGCTTCGACAGCGGCCTGACCAACATCGCGCGGCTGCATGGGCTGTATCCCGATGGACGGCACGCCGATGCCATCACACCCAGCCTCGCGCTGTACACCGAAGGCACCGGTACCCGTGATGGCCAACCCGATGATCTGATCGGCCTGGCGTTCGGGGTTGGCGCGACGGGGGTGAAAGCCAAGGTCCGCCGCGCGCTGGAGACGCAGCTGCCAACGGCGCTGGCGCAACTCGCCCGGCGCTGGACCGCACCGGTACAGGCCATCCGGGTGGACCTGTTCGGGTATTCGCGCGGCGCCGCCGCTGCCCGCGATGTCGCCAACCAGATCGCGGCCTGGGACGCCGCGCACTGGCTGGGCCTGCTGCGCGAAACCGGGCTGCGGGTGGATCCTGCGTTCGCCCTGCCGCGTCCGGTGATCGGCTTCATCGGCCTGTTCGACACCGTGGCTGCCATCCGCGGGCGGCGTACGGAGGAGCCGCCGCGCCTGTCCCTGCCCACCGGCATCGCCGGCAAGGTGCTGCAGCTCGTCGCACGCGATGAGCATCGCCACCATTTCGCCTTGACCACGGTGGCGCCGGAGCACGAAGAGCGGCTGTTGCCTGGCGTGCATGCCAACATCGGCGGCGGTTACGACCAGACCGAAGAGGGGCCGAAGCTGCTGACGCGGCCGCGCAGCGAACAGGTGCGACGGCATCCATTTGCCGAGTTCGCCACGCCGGATCTGGCGTGGCTGCAGGCCACCGCCAGCCACCAGCGCGCCGAGCAGGCGGCTGCGCGGTGGCGGCACCAGCTGCAGCTGGATGCATGCACGATCTGGGTGGATACCTGGCACCAGTGGCTGCGCCAGCGCCAAGCGGGCAGTCGCAGCGCCCTGCCCACGCCAACCCTGTATGTGTACTCGGCCGTTGTGCTCAAACGTCCCATCGACTGGCGCTACCAACTGGTGGCACTGCGCGTGATGCATGCCCGCGCGGCGGCGGCGGGCGTCCGCTGGGCGCGTTCGCCGGAGGACGTAGCGGCGTGGGCGCTGCCGGCGGAACTGGACGGCATCGCCGCGACGTTGCTGCGTGGCGGACAGTTGGATGCAGCGCAGGAAACGCTGCTGAAACAGCGCTACGTGATGCAGTCCGCGCACTGGAACTTCGATGCGCTGGGAGACACCGCGCTGACCTACGCCGCCGATACGGGGGTGAGCGAATTGCCGTACCGCCCGGGCCCCGGCTTGTTCTACATCAACCGGCCAACCGACGATGGCAAGCGGGTCGTGCTGGGCAACGGCTGACGACGATCAGCCGCACGGCACGCCGCCTGCCGCGTTCTGCCGGAGGGCACAGGTCACTGACGTGGTCGTCTCCTGCGCCGTGGATGTGACGCTGCCGGTACTGACATTCCCAGCGCGTTGTGGCACCCCGTTTTCAGGGTACTCCGTATTCCGCTGCGGGCGCATGCCGCACTGCCGGCGAATCGGCCTTGGGCATTGCCGCTGACATGCTCTTCTGAAGCGGAGACCCCTGACTGGAGCACCCGCATGAGTCGCCCCACCCACTACGCGTTGCGCTGCGCTGTCATGATTTCCATTGCCGCCACAGGCTCGGCCACGGCCGCCACCACGCCGCTAACCGACGCACAGGAAATATCGGCGCATCGCCAAGAGCATGAAAGTTTTGAGCAGGCAAAGCGACGCGTGACAGGTGTGCTGCGTAACTGGCAGGCAGGTGGTTCATCTCAGGACATCGCCTATCTGGCGGATGAAGTCGGCATTCAACGTGCAGCCAGTGAAGTCGTTGAGTGGCACGGTGGTGACCTGACGGCATTGCAGCGCGATGTCTCCAACACATCCAGAGATCGGTTCCTACCCGAGCCGTACGACAGTTCGCCCGACGTTCTGCGCAGGGTATCCTGGCGCTATCCGCATGACGGCAGCTACTGGCGGACCGAGGCATTCAACCGCAATCTTGTCGACGGCCATCTGCACCCCAAGCTGCAGACAGTCCATGTGTTTGGCAAGATGGCTGCCAAAACGCCCCATGCGAAGCAGGGCTTGGTGCGCTGGTGGTTCCACATCACGCCGGTGACACGGATCGGAGAGCAGGTCTGGGTACTCGATGCCGCGCTCGGCGAAGACGGCCCCATGCGGCTGGAAGACTGGCTGGAGCGGGTGGTCGACGCTGCGCGCTCGCCGATAGTCGAGGGCGCCCTGCTCAGGATCGCCGTATGCAGTCCCGGCTCGATATGGCCAACGTCGGACTGTGATTTTGCCCCTGGCATGCCGGACAGTCAGCACGTGGCCTATGCCGACAGATATCTGAAAAAAGAGTGGGAGAACGAGCTGGAGCTGGGTCGCGATCCCGAAGAGACGCTGTTGAGCGATTGAGATGGCAGACGAGGGCCTGCACGGCCAGACAGCCAGCGTCACCGTTTGTTAGGCCGGGCGGGCAGCTTCCTGGGAGGGGTAAGGGATCAGGAAGAACGCGTGTCCCGCTTCTCCGTTCACTTACCTCATCCACGCGACGACGAGCGCTTTCTTGCGTAATTAACTGTCGTCATCAGCACATCCATGGATACGTTCTTGGCAAAAGCGACCAGATCGATCAGCCAGTTGCATTGGCCTTGGCAAACCGTGCGTGATCGACTGACCACCCGCCCACCTGCCAAGGAATACCGACGTGACCATCATCTGTTCGAGGCGCACGCTGCTTAGCCGTTCCGTGCTGGTGGCCGCCGCCACGGCGCTGCCATCATCTGCCGCTCTCGCCTTACCGCCTGGTGCTACACAAGCAATCGAAACTCCTGATGATCCGAACTTCTGGTACCGCGCATTCCGACAAACGACGCTGACCAGTCTCATTTTCGTGCCGGGAGCGGGAGGCATATTGGCAGGGTTTGCCGCTTTCCTGCTTCCTACGTCAATCGGCGATCCGGCGGATTCACGCTGGAAGAGTTACGTCGAGGCAATCAACAAAATCGTCGACGAGAAAATCGATAACGCCATCTATGATTCGGTCAGGGCACACCTGACCGGCATCACCAACCTGTTGCGTACTTACAAGGGAGCGCTCGAGACGGGTGATGGGAAACATCTGCGGTCCACCGAAATCTCCATGAACGTGCACATGCAGGGCGTGATGCCGCAGTTCACGAAACAGGGCCCACTGTATCGCCTGCTCCCGCTGTTCGTGCCTGCCGCCAACATCCACCTGGGCCTTCTCCGCCAGGCCGCGCAACGTGCCCGCCTCGAAGGCGAGGGCGCCGTCGCGGACGATTTCTCGCAGCAGCTTGACGATTACATCGACATCTATACGCGGCATTACGACGACGTCATGGCCGGCCAACTGAAGAAAGTGATCGACAGCCATCCGCACGATCACAACAAGCAGCGCAGCCAACCATGGGCTGCCGCGCTTGCGCTCAAATCGAACGATCAGATGCGCCATGGCGATCTCCACACCTGCTGGCCTTACTTCAGCGAGCGGAAGTACCCGGAGAGAGTGAGGCCCCGCCTCGACCGTGAGCTCCTCACGCCGCTGTTCGGTTCGTATCATGACTGCACGTTGCCGTTCCCCAGCACGCTGCCGTCGCAGGGGGCGCCGACAGGGCTCATCACATCGGTGCAGATGGGGGGCCACAACTACGTGGATGGCATCAAGCTGCATTACGCCCGCGGACAGGGTCCGGATGGCGCTACGTCCACCGTTATCGGCGGAAATGGCGGTACGTGGACCGACATCAACGATGTGATCGCCCGCAAACATATCGTGGCCGTCGAAGTAGGTAGCGGCTTTGCGGTGAACCGGATCAGGCTGACCTTCGGTGACGGGACCCAGTCACCCTGGATCGGCGGAGGCCGCCCGAGTGATGGGTCGACTCTCCATACTTTCGACGGGCACCGCCTCTCCAGCGTGATGGGATTTGGGACCGCGGCAGGCTATGGCGGCGTGCTTTCCGGATGCGTGTTCGGTTTCCAATTACAGGAAATGGAGGCGTCGCAAACGCTGAGCGAGCCCGTGCGTAAGCATCTGGCGGAGGTCTGGCCAATGGCGCTGGCAACGCTGTAGCTGCTGCGTGCCCGGCGCTACGGGGATGGCAGGCCAGGTAGCGCCGAGCCATGCTCGGCGAGCGCAGCGGGCTTCGCGGCCTGCCCGACGTGGTCGGCCTGCTCGATCAGGTTCGCCAGCTCATCCGCATCGAAGCCCGCCAACAGGCGCGCTTCGATGTTGAACGGGCCATGCAGGTAGCCTCCGGCATATTCCTGCAGCAGTTCCTTGAAGCGCGAACGCGGCTCGACGCCTTCCTTGTCGCAGTACCAGCGGTACCAGCGCGATCCCGCGGCAACATGCGCCACTTCCTCGCGCAGGATGATCTCCAGCACGTCGGCGGTCTCATCGTCACCGGCCGCACGCAGTTTTTCCATCATCAGCGGCGTGACATCCAGGCCGCGCGCTTCGAGCACGCGCGGCACCAAGGCCATGCGCGCCAATCCGTCGTGGGCAGTCTTTTCGCACATCTGCCACAGGCCGTTGTGCGCGGGGAAATCCGCATAGTCGTGGCCATTGGCCAACAGCCGCTCACGCAGCAGCATGAAATGCCGCGATTCGTCGTCGGCGCAGCTGACCCAGTCGGCATGGAACGCAGCAGGCAGGCCCCGGAAGCGATACACCGCGTCCCAGGCCAGATCGATCGCATTGAGCTCGATATGCGCGATGGCATGGATGAACGCCGCGCGCCCCGTGCTGCTGCCGAGGCGCCGACGCGGCACCTCACGCGGCAGCACCAGCTGCAGGTGCGCCGGCCGACCCGGCATGCGGATCGGCGCCGGCGGTGCCGCATCGGCAGGGACCTTCAACGCACCCCGACGAAACGCGGCGGCGTACGCTTGGGTCAGCGCGACCTTGCGCAGCGGATCGGACTCGGCCAGGCACTGCTGCGCAGCGCGCAGCAGGTCACCGCCGACGTCAGGCACACCGGTGCCCTGCAGATCCTCCGCCGTCACGTTCAGGCGCGGCGCATGTGCTTGGCGTCGTCCGAGCGCAACTGCTGGATGCGTTCGAAGTAGCCTGGCTCGATACCGGTCGGGTAATGCCCGTTGAAGCACGAGGAATCGAAGTTCTGCAGCGCCGGGTTGCCCTCGCGCACTGCCGCTTCCATGTCTTCGATGTCCTGGTAGATCAGCCAGTCGCAGCCCAGGTGCGCTTCGATTTCCGCCACGCTGCGGTTGTGCGCGACCAGTTCTTCGGCGGCCGGCATGTCGATGCCGTAGATGTTCGGGTAGCGCACCGGCGGTGCCGCGCTGGCCAGGTAGACCTTGCGCGCGCCGGCATCGCGCGCCATCTGCACGATCTGCTGGCTGGTGGTGCCGCGCACGATCGAGTCATCGACCAGCAGCACCACGCGGTTGCGGAACTCCAGGTGGATCGGGTTGAGCTTGCGGCGCACGGACTTCACGCGCTCGCCCTGCCCCGGCATGATGAAGGTGCGGCCGATGTAGCGGTTCTTGATGAAGCCTTCGCGGTACTTCACGCCGAGCGTGTTGGAAATTTCCAGCGCGGCATCGCGTGAGGTATCGGGAATCGGAATGATGGTGTCGATGTCGTGATCCGGGCGCAGGCGCAGGATCTTCTCGCCCAGCTTGATGCCCATGCGCATGCGCGCCTTGTGCACCGACACGTTGTCGATCATCGAATCGGGACGAGCGAAGTACACGTACTCGAAGATGCACGGGGTGTGCTCGGCCGGCTCGGAACATATCTCGGAGAACAGCTCGCCGCGCGCGGTGATCACCAGCGCTTCGCCCGGCTGCACATCGCGGATGCGCTGGAAACCCAGCACGTCCAGCGCGGCGGATTCGGAGGCCACGATGTATTCATCGCCTTCGGCATGGCTGCGCTTGCCCAGCACCAGCGGACGGATGCCATGCGGATCGCGGAAGGCCACCAGGCCCAGCCCCAGCACCACGCTGACCACGGCGTAGCCGCCCTTGCAGCGACGGTGCACGTGGGACACGGCACGGATCGCGGCTTCCGGCGTCAGCTGGCGCTGTGCATCCAGTTCGTAGGCGAACACATTCAGCAGCACTTCGCTGTCCGAATCGGTATTGACGTTGCGGCGGTCCTGCTCGAACACCTGGCGACGCAGGTCTTCGGTATTGATCAGGTTGCCGTTGTGGGCCAATGCGATGCCATACGGCGAGTTGACGTAGAACGGCTGCGCTTCGTCCATGCCCTCCGACCCGGCGGTCGGGTACCGCACGTGGGCAATGCCGACGCGCCCTTCCAGCGTGGACATGGTGCGCGCGTCGAACACGTCGCGGACCAGGCCATTGGCCTTCTGCACACGCAGGCGGGTGCCATCGACGGTGGCGATGCCTGCCGCGTCCTGGCCACGATGCTGGAGGACGGTCAGGCCGTCATAGAGCTGCCCGGCGACGTTCTGGTTGCCGACGATTCCGACGATGCCACACATGTTGCGTTATCTCCGCTGGGCGTTGCCCATCTACAGGGATGTTGGCCGTGCCTGGCCGGGGAGCCGCCTCACGGGACAGCGGCAGGATCTGGACGCTCAGGCGCCGACTCGATGTTCGCGGGCAGTGCCGGGGCGTTCGCGGACTCGCTCGCCGCGCCCCTGGCCGGGTCCACGTTACGCGGCCATCCGCGTCCCGCCACCACCTCGCCGAGGACGCCATTATCGCCTGTCGCGGTCGGCTTTCCCAACAGGCTCTGCACAGAAGGTGACAAACCGTCCTTCGGCAGCGAAGGCAGCCCGGATGGCACCAGCCCATCCAGCGACGACGGCATGCCCTTGGGCACCATGCGCTCGAGGTTCTGCATCGGTCGCGATACGTCCGGCAGCTGCGCGTCCATCCAGCCCACCACGGGCTGCAGTGCGCCACGCAGGTAGGACTGCTGCCATACCGGTTCAGCCGTGAGTGGGGTGAATGTGGCCATCAGCAGCAGTACGGCACTGATGAACCCACCGCGTACCAGGCCCAGCGCGCCGCCCAGCATGCGGTCGGCGCCGCCCAGCAGGGCCATCCGCAGGCCGGTGCGCAGCAGCATGCCGAGTACCGTCACCACCACCAGCACGGCCACGAAAACGGTGACGTAGCCCCCGACGAGATGGCCGTTACCGGGTGCCGCCGGGGCCGACCAGAGATGGGCGACCGGATTGCCGAACTGGAAGGCAGCCCACCCGGCCAGCAGCCAGGACAGCGTGCCCACGACGATGCCGACGAAGCCGCGCACGAACCCGAGCAAGGTGGAGATGGCGATCAGCGCAGCCAGCACGATGTCGATCATGCGATCGGGTTCCTGCAGGCGGGGCGCTGACGGTCCGTCATCAGGGGTGCGGTCTGACCATGCCGGCCACACCGATGCGGGAAGCCACCTGGGCCTTCAACTGATCGGCCTCGGCACGGCTGGCGACCGGACCGACACGTACCCGGCTGAGGGTGCCCTTGTCGGTGCGCACCTGGTCGACGATGGCGCTGAAACCTGCAGCGCGCGCTTTGTCGCGCAGCGCATTGGCGTCGGCCGTCTGGGCAAAGGCACCCAACTGCACCGCGAAGCCCACGCCGCTGGCGGCCGGTGCGGCGGGCGCTTTCACTTCCGGCGTAGCGGCCGGGGTTGCCGCCGGCTTGGCAGCCGGCTTCGGCTCGACCTTCGCGGCGACGGCCTTGGTCTCTGCGGCAGGCGCCGGCGCCGGCTTGGGCGTGGGCGGCGGCGCAGCGGAAGGGACCGTTTCCGGCAAGGCCTGCGTCTGTACCGGATTGCCCGCCAACGGTGCGGTGGTCGCTGCGGCAGCCGGCGCCCTCGCTGCCGCCGTGGCGGCTGCCGGGCTGTCAGACGCTGCATCCAGCGTGACCACCTCAGCGCGAACATCGCTGCGGATCTTCACTGCCTGCAGGCGCGCCGACTCGGCCTGGGCGCGGTCGGCGAACGGGCCGACACGGACCCGCCAGGCCTGCTTGCCACTGATGGTGGTCTGTTCACTGAAACCCGGCAGCTTCGCGCCCTTCAGGTGCGCGATCACCGCATCGGCATCGGCCTTGCTCGCATAGGCGCCAAAACTGACGGCAAAATCGCCCGCGGCAACGGCCGGGCTGGTATCGACGACAGGCGGCGCACCCGTGGCCGCTTCCTGCAACGGCGCAGCGCCGCCCAGGCCACTGTTGCCACCGGTGGGGGCGGCCAGGGGCAGCTCGCGCGTTTCAAACTGCGCATTGGCAGGCGCACCGGGCACCTCCAGCGGCACGCTGTCAGCGGTGCTGTTGCGGGCAGGGCCGGTCACCAGCATCGGCAGGAAAATCACGGCGAGGGCCACCAGGACGATGGCACCGATCAAACGCTGTTTCAGGGACGTATCCACGGATGGCAGGCAACAGGTGGGAACTGCCGATGATTATACGGCCGCGCGGTGACGCGGCGTCTCAGATGGCTGAATGAGCGCGTTCGGCGTGCTCAAACCACTGCAGCGCCTCGGCGGCGGTGTGGAACGAACCGAACACCAGGATGCGATCCTGCGCACCCGCCAGCGCGGTCACCTGCTGCAGCGCATCGGCCACGCGGGGCGCCTGCGCGGCATTGGCGGCAGCGGTGTCGGCCAAGCGGCCGGCCAAGGCGCCGGCCGATTGTCCGCGTGCGCCGTCCAGCCCGGCCAAGGTCCAGTACGTCACCACCTCGCTCAGCGCCTGCACGACGCCGACTGCATCTTTGTCCTGCAGCGCTGCATAGACGGCAAACGTCTGTCCGGCAACGGGCATGGACGTCAGCGCGCGGGCCAGTGCGGCGGCGGCCTGCGGGTTGTGGCCCACATCCACCAGCACCGTGGCGCCGTTGTGTTCGACTGCCTGCAGGCGGCCACGGATGCGCGCTGCTGCAACGCCTTCAGCGTACGCACTGCGCGGCAACGGCAGGCCGTCCGGGCGATCCAGCGAACGCAGGGCGGCGATGGCGGCACTGGCATTGGCCAGTTGCACGGGGCCGGCCAGCGCCGGCATTGGCAGCTGCAGACGTACCGCGACGTCGCGCCATGCCCACTGGCCGTCTTCCAACACTTCGCTGAAATAGTCGCTGCCGGCGCGGATCGCATTGGCGCCGATCAGGTAAGCCCGCCGCAGCACGCTGGACGGGGGATCGATCTCGCCCAGCACGGCCGGCTTCCAGGCCCGCAGGATGCCGGCTTTTTCGCTGCCGATCGCCTCGCGCTCGCTGCCCAGCCATTCGGCATGGTCGATGTCCACCGTGGTGATGACGGCCACATCGGCGTCGATGAGGTTGACCGCGTCCAGCCGCCCGCCGAGCCCGACCTCCAGCACCGCCAGGTCCAGCCCGGCCTGCGCGAACAGGTGCAGCGCGGCCAGCGTGCCGTATTCGAAGTACGTCAGGGTGGTCGCGCCACGGGCTGCCTCGACGGCTGCGAAGGCCGCCACCAGCGCGTCATCGCTGACCTCTTCGCCGTCGATGCGCACGCGCTCGTTGTAGCGCAGCAGGTGCGGCGAGGTGTAGGCCCCGGTCTTCCAGCCTGCGGCACGCGCGATGGCCTCGATGAAAGCGACCGTGGAGCCCTTGCCGTTGGTGCCGCCCACGGTGATCGTGCGCGTGGCAGGTGCGCCCAGCTGCATCGCCGTGGCGACGCTGCGAACGCGCTCCAGCCCCATGTCGATGGTGGCCGGATGCTGGCGTTCAATGTAGGTCAGCCAGTCGGCGAGCGTAGTGGGCAGTGCGGTCACGGTGGGACGTCCAGTTCAGTGCAGGTATCAGAGCGCGCGGTGCTTGGCTTCGCCGAAGAACGGCGTGTGGTGGGCGCAATCGTTCATGCGGACCACCTCCAGCTGTTCGATGTCCGGCCCTTCGAGCAGGTTCAACGTGGTCGGTGCCTGACGGAAGCTCCACAGACGGCTGATCGGCAGCCCGAGGATGCGGCACAGGATCACCCGGTTCACCGCGTCGTGCGCGACCACCAGCAGGGTGTCTTCGTCGCCAAGGCCTTCGGTGGCGCGGGCCAGGCCACGCCAGCTGCGGTCCAGCACCAGGCGCAGCGACTCGCCGCCGGGCATCAGCACGGTGTCCGGCTCTTCGCGCCAGGCGCGCAGGCGTGACGGATCTTTCTCATGGATTTCGCTGGCCAACAGGCCTTCCCACTCACCGTGGGCGATTTCCTGCAGGTCCGGCTCGGTCAGCAGCATGTCGGCACGGGCACCGAGGGCAAGCTGTGCGGTGTGCTGCGCACGCGACAGCGGCGAGGCCACCGCGCGGGTGATGTCGATCGACTTCAGGCGTTCACCAAGGGCTTGTGCCTGGGCCTCACCGATCGGCGACAACGGGATATCGATCTGGCCCTGGTAACGGCCTTCGGCGTTCCACGGCGTTTCGCCATGACGGGCAAGCAGGATGCGCATGCGGATTTGACGTCCTTGGGGGGAGGAGGTCCGACGTTCGTTCACGTCCTGTGAAAGCACGCCGGAGCGCCATGATACCTGCTCTGCTTGAATGCAGGCCGCGCGCGACAGGCGGGCGGATCACCAGGATCCGCCGCGCCCTTCCCGGTTACTGCGCCAGGTTCAGTTCTTTCAGCAACTGCGGCGCTGGCGCCACTTCCTGCATGATCCACTGCATATAGCGGCTGTCCACGGCGATCATGCGGGTCATGATCGGATCGAACACCCAGTTCGAGCTGACCGACTCCCAGTTGCCATCGAAGGCCAGCCCGACCAGCTTGCCGTGCGCGTCCAGCACCGGCGAACCGGAGTTGCCGCCGGTGATGTCCAGGTTGGACAGGAAGTTGACCGGTACCGAACCCAGCCGCTTGTCTTCCAGGCCGCCGTAGCGCTTGGCCTTGACCGCGTCCAGCAGGGCCTTGGGCGAGTCGAACGGGTCTTCGCCGGTTTCCTTGGCGGCTACGCCTTCCAGGGTGGTGAACGGGGTGTAGTTCACACCGTCCTTCCCGTAGCCCATCACGTTGCCGAAGGTGATGCGCAGCGACAGGTTGGCATCGGGATAGACGAACTCGCCCTGGCTCTTTTTATAGTCCGCCACGGCCTGCAGGTACAGCGGACGCGCGCTCAGCGATTCGCCTTCACGGGTCTTTTTCTGTTCTTCCTGCTTGAGCAGCGCGGGCATCACTGCCACGGCGTACTGGATGGCCGGATCGGTGCTGGACTCGAACGCGGCGCGGTCGGCCTTCAGCCACTTCAGGCGCTCATCCAGGCTGCCCAGGCGGGTGCCGCCCAGCTTGCCGACCAGCGCATTGACCGCGCTGGCATCGCTGCCGGCCAGCCACTGGTTCAACACCTCGTTGTCGCGCTGCGCCGCCGGCAGGGCCACGTACTGGCTCAGCCAGTACTGCTGCAGCTGCTGGTCCATCTTGGCGACGTAACGACGGTCCATCTGGCGCACGCCGCCTTCGATGGTCGGCAGGTCGCGCTGCTGGTAACCCACTTCGCGCTCGGCATCCGGCTTGCTGCGCTCGATGGCGGTGCGGTACAGGGTGATGGCCGATCCGACGGCGGAGGTGCTGTTGAACTGGTTGACGAACAGGTCACGCTCGCGGGTACTGCGGCCGGCTTCCAGGTGCTTGATCAGCTGCGCATGCGCGGCCAGTGCCGGCTTGCCTGCGGTGCCCTGCTTCTTCAGCCACGCCAGCACCTCCGCCTCTTCGGCCTGTTTCTGGCCGGCCGCGTCGATGCGCTTGAAGCCCTCCAGCTGGCCGGCGTAGTTCTTCGCTACGTTGTTCATGCTGGCGGCGGTGGCGGCGTACTTCACCTTGACGTCGGCGTCGGCCTTGCCGGCGTCTTCGATCAGCTTCAGCACCGCGTTGTAGTGCCGGGCGATGGTCGGGTAGGTCCAGTCGGCGGTTTCGTTGAACTCGCCGGCCAGCGCATAGCGGTTGGTGCGGCCCGGATACCCGGCCACCATCACGAAGTCATCGGCGCCCAGCGGCTGGTCGGCGAACTTCAGGAAGTGCTTGGGCTGGTAGGGCACGTTGTCGGCCGCGAAGGCTGCCGGCTTGCCGTCCTTGCCGACATAAGCGCGGTAGAACGAGAAGTCACCGGTGTGGCGCGGCCACATCCAATTGTCGATGTCGCCGCCGAACTTGCCGACGCTGCCCGGGGGCGCGTAGACCAGGCGTACATCCTTGATTTCCAGGTTGCGGAACAGCTGGTAGGTGTTGCCGCCGGAGA
Source organism: Stenotrophomonas sp. WHRI 8082 (assembly GCF_040223995.2). NCBI lineage: Bacteria > Pseudomonadati > Pseudomonadota > Gammaproteobacteria > Lysobacterales > Lysobacteraceae > Stenotrophomonas > Stenotrophomonas sp. WHRI 8082. Next base: position 1,142,677 of record NZ_CP167826.1, read on the forward strand.
AGCTGTACAGGCGGCAGCGGAAGCCGTCGTCGGCCTCGCACGCGGCAACCTGGGACTTGTCGAAGGCCTCCAGCGCGCGGGTGCGCGCCAGGGGGTCCTTACCGGCGGCGGCGATGGCGGCTTTGGCCTGCGCGGTGACGTCGGTGATCTGGTCCAGCACATACACGCGGGCGTTCGGGCCCGCGCTCAGCTCATCGCGGGTCGTCGGCGCATTGAAGCCGTCCTTGATGAGGTTCTTTTCGGCCGTGGAGTTCAGCTGGATGGCGCCATAGGCACAGTGGTGGTTGGTGACCACCAGGCCCTGCGGGGAGACGAAGCTGGCCGTGCAGCCCCCCAGCGCCACGACTGCGCCCATCGGGTCGCCGGTCAGGTCGGCCAACTGCTCGGCCGACAGCTTCAGCCCCGCCTTCTGCAGGGGGCCGGCGATTTCCGGCAGCTGCTGCGGCACCCACATGCCTTCGGCGGCATGGGCGACCTGGACCAGGCCAAGACTGGCGACGATGGAGAAAGCGAGCAGATTCGAGCGCATGCAGCGGCCCTTGGAGGATTGAACCGTCGATTCTAGCCGCCAACCTGCCCGGCGAAGACGCCCGGAGGTCATGGGTGCCACCCCGCGGACGCCCGCCAGCCAGCCCGCGCTGCAACATGGCGCAGCGCGCGACCGCTTTATAATCCGCGCCATCTTTCCCCCTGTGAGTTCCGCCGCCATGGCACAAATGATGAAGGCGCTGGTCAAGCGCGAAGCCGCCAAGGGCATCTGGCTGGAAGAAGTGCCGGTGCCGGTGCCGGGTCCGAACGAGGTGCTGATCAAGCTGGAGAAGACCGCGATCTGCGGTACCGATCTGCACATCTACCTGTGGGACGAATGGAGCCAGCGCACCATCAAGCCCGGCCTGACCATCGGCCACGAATTCGTCGGTCGCGTCGCCGCGCTCGGCAGTGCGGTGACCGGCTATGAGATCGGCCAGCGGGTATCGGCCGAAGGCCACATCGTCTGCGGCCATTGCCGTAACTGCCGTGGTGGCCGCCCGCACCTGTGCCCCAACACCGTCGGCATCGGCGTCAACGTCAATGGCGCGTTCGCCGAGTACATGGTGATGCCGGCCAGCAACCTGTGGCCGATTCCGGACCAGATTCCGTCCGAACTGGCGGCGTTCTTCGATCCCTACGGCAACGCGGCGCACTGCGCGCTGGAATTCAACGTGATCGGCGAGGACGTGCTGATCACCGGCGCCGGCCCGATCGGCATCATCGCCGCCGGTATCTGCAAGCACATCGGCGCACGCAACGTGGTGGTGACCGACGTCAACGATTTCCGCCTGAAACTGGCCGCCGACATGGGCGCTACGCGCGTGGTGAACGTGGCCAACCAGTCGCTGAAGGACGTGATGAAGGACCTGCACATGGAGGGCTTCGATGTCGGCCTGGAAATGAGCGGCAACCCGCGCGCGTTCAACGACATGCTGGACTGCATGTACCACGGCGGCAAGATCGCCATGCTGGGCATCATGCCGCGCGGCGCAGGCTGCGACTGGGACAAGATCATCTTCAAGGGCCTGACCGTGCAGGGCATCTACGGCCGCAAGATGTATGAGACCTGGTACAAGATGACCCAGCTGGTGCTGTCCGGCTTCCCGCTGGGCAAGGTGCTGACCCACCAGCTGCCGATCGATGACTTCCAGAAGGGCTTCGACCTGATGGAAGAAGGCAAGGCCGGCAAGGTCGTGCTCAGCTGGAACTGATCGGACGCGCGAAGCGCGCCGATCACTCCAGCCGCATGAAAAAAGGCGCCCGCAAGGGCGCCTTTTTCGTTGTGCATGACGTTCGCTGCAGCTGCGCCCGCAGGCGCCGCGTGCTTACTTCCCGATGGCGACCGTGAACACCACGCGGTTGTCGGCCAGGTCGCCGTTGTTGTCGCGGCCTGCACCGTCGGTGCCGTGATACCCCAGGCCCAGGTTGAACAGGCCGAACTGGCGGCTGACGCCGATGTTGAAATCGGTGTAGTCCTTGCCGTAATTGGTTTCAAGCGAGGTGCGGCCGACATTGGCGGCCAGGGTGACGTCCTGCGGCAGCGCCCACTCACCGCCCACGGCGTAGTACCAGCTCTTGGTGTCCGAACCCGACAGGTCGTTGGTATAGGCCACGGTGAGCTTATACTGCTCGGCGAAGGTGGTGGTGGTGATCAGCTCGTTGTAGTTGAGCTCGCTGGCACCGGGATAGGTGTAGCGGTTGAACAGCACATCGAAATTGACGTTGTCCGATACATCCAGACCATACCCAATCAGGAAGTCGACCTCGGTGCTCGGGTCGCCCGGCCCGAAGTCCACACCCGACCCCCACACACCGGCATAGAGACCGACCGGGCTGGTGTAGGTGAAACCTGCCTGCAGCGTCGGGTCTTCATCCGTCTGCGAAACGCCACGGAAGACGTAATCGGACACGGCGGTGACGTTCCAGCTGTAGGGCGATTCAGCTTCCTGGGCGCTGGCGGCGAATGAGGCGAGGGACAGGGCGGCAGCAGCGGCAAGACAACGAACGGCGTGCTTCATGGGCGTCTCCGGGGGGGGCGATGGCGGGAGGAGGGACATGGGGCGTGGCGCGGACCAGTGGTGGGAAAACAACCGGTTCACGGTTTTTTAACCTGTTTGATATTGCAACGCAACACGTGCGTGATCCAGCCCCGACCGCCGCTACCGGGGCGAGGCAGGTAAAATCCCGGTTTTCCTGTGTTGAGCCGCGCCGCTGCCATGACTGAATCTTCGTCCGACCTGACCCGCCACTACACCGACGAACTGGATGCCATCCGCGCGCAGGGCCTGTTCAAGTCCGAGCGCATCATCACCAGTCCGCAGTCGGCGGAGATCACCCTGGCCGACGGCCGCACGGTGCTGAACTTCTGCGCGAACAATTATCTGGGCCTGGCCGACCACCCCGACCTGATCCAGGCCGCGAAAGACGCGCTGGACAGCCACGGGTTTGGCATGGCCTCGGTGCGTTTCATCTGCGGCACCCAGGATCTGCACAAGCAGCTGGAAGCGCAGATCGCCGGTTTCTTCGGCAAGCAGGACACGATCCTGTATGCCGCGTGCTTCGACGCCAACGGCGGCCTGTTCGAGCCACTGCTCGGCGAACATGACGCGATCATCTCCGACAGCCTGAACCACGCTTCGATCATCGATGGCGTGCGCCTGTGCAAGGCCAAGCGCTTCCGCTATGCCAACTGCGACATGGCCGACCTGGAAGCCCAGTTGCAGGCCGCTGACGCTGCGGGCTGCCGGACCAAGTTGATCACCACCGATGGCGTGTTCTCGATGGACGGCTTCATCGCGCCGCTCGACGAGATCACTGCACTGGCACAGAAGTACGGCGCGCTGGTGCACATCGACGAATGCCATGCGACCGGTTTCCTGGGCAAGACCGGCCGCGGCTCGGCCGAGGTCAAGGGCGTGCTGGACAAGATCGACATCATCACCGGCACGCTGGGCAAGGCCATGGGCGGCGCACTGGGTGGTTTCACCACCGCCCGGGCCGAAGTGATTGAACTGCTGCGCCAGCGCTCGCGCCCGTATCTGTTCTCCAACTCGCTGCCACCGCACGTGGTGGCCGCCGGCATCAAAGCCTTCGACATGCTGGCCGCCGCCGATGACCTGCGCGAGACCTTGGTGAGCAACACCACCTATTTCCGCGAGCAGATGGTCGCTGCCGGATTCGACGTGAAGCCGGGCGTGCATCCGATCAGTCCGGTGATGCTGTACGACGCACCGCTTGCGCAGAAATTCGCCGAGCGCCTGCTGGAAGAAGGCATCTACGCGATCGGATTCTTCTTCCCGGTGGTGCCCAAAGGCCAAGCGCGCATCCGCACGCAGATCAGTGCCGCCCACACCCGCGCACACCTTGATCGTGCCATCGACGCCTTCACCCGCATCGGCCGCGAACTCGGCGTGATCTGACCCGACAAAAAGGGGACGGAGGGGATTAAGTCGTTTTCGGCCTGCGTTGCAGCCGAAAACGACTTAATCCCCTCCGTCCCCTTTTTTTACCTGGAGATCCGGATGCCGTTGGCTTTCATCCAGGCGTCGAAGTCGTCGGCGGACAGGGTCTTTTCGCCGTCGGTCATGGTGAAACGGTAGCTGCCGCGGGCGTCCAGGTCGGGCACGGTGATGGTCACCACGTCGTCAGTCGTCAGGTCCGGCGCTTTGACCAGCTCTTTCTTGCTGCTGCACGCGGCCAGCAGGCCCAGGGGCAGCAGCAGCGCGGCGGTTCGAATCAGCGGGGTGCGGTGGCGGTTCATGCGGTGACTCCTGTTGCAGGGTATGCGAATAGCCGGGCGCCCCCCTGCGCCCGATACGGGGCCGACGTCGCGCGCCGGCCGCGGGTCTCAGCCCGGAACCACGACGGCCTCCAGTTGCCGCCGATCTTCTTGCTGCAGTTGTCGCCACTGGCCTTTGGGCAGGTCGCCGAGCACCAGCCCGCCGATGCCGGTCCGCACCAGCCGCAGCACCTGCAGGTCAAACGCCGCCAGCAGGCGACGGATATGCCGATTGCGCCCTTCTTCGAGCACCACTTCCAGCCAGGCCGTCTTCTCTCCCGTGCGCAGCACCTGCACCGCGCGCGCGGCCAGGAACTCGCCGTCGTCGTCGATGCCTGCACAGAACGCCGCCAGCATCGACGCATCGGGAATGCCATCGACCTGCACGTGATAGGTCTTCTCGGGGCCGGTGGCCGGATCCATCAGGGCCGCAGCCCACTGCGGGTCATTGCTGAAAAGCAGCAGGCCCTCGCTGGCCTTGTCCAGCCGTCCGACCGGGGCCAGCCACGGCAGGCCGGCGCCATCGAAGCAGCGATACACCGTGTCGCGCCCCTGCTCGTCCTGGGCAGTCGTGACCAGCCCACGCGGCTTGTTGAGCATGAGGTAGATGCGCGGCGCGGCATCCAGCGGCTGGCCGTCCACCTTGATGTGGTGGCGGCCGGCAAGGATCGGAAACTCCGGGTCATGGACCACGCGCCCATCCACGCTCACGCGTCCGGCGGCGATCCAGCGCGCGGCCTCGGTGCGTGAGCACACACCGGCCTTGGACAGCACACGCGCCAACCCATGGCGCACGCCGCCTGTAGTGGCAGCGGATGTCGCACGCCCACGCGGTGCGTGGGTGCGGGCAGCGGGGGTGGCAGGCGGGCGTCGTGGCCGCATGTCCTGCTCCCCTCCGTGCTTACTTCTTGTCGACCGGCTTGGTCTCGGCAGCCGCTTCCACCGGAGCAACCGGGGCAACGGCCGTGGCAGCAGCCGCACGCGGCTTGACCACGCGCACACCGCGCGACTTCATCCAGGCGTCGAACTCATCGGCGGTCATCCGCTTGCCGTTCTGGCTCATGTCAAAGCGCCAGGGCGTGTTGTCGAACGCGGTCTGCGGCTTGTAAGCCGCCGGATCGTTCGGCTTCACTGCCGGCGCGCTCGGCATGGCATTGGCGACGTTCTGGCAGCCTTCGATGCGCAGTCGCTGCAGCACACTGTCCAGCGACTGGGTCTGTTCGTAGGTGCTGGTCAGCACGCCAGCGGGCATGCCCAGCTGCGAACTACGGGTAAACAGCTCGCTGGCTACCGGCGCGATGGCCGTGGCAGGCAGCGGCAGGGGCGCCGCGCTGGCACCGATCGAGCAATCGACGGCGGCATGGGCAGCGGGAACCAGGGCCAGCGCCAGGACGGCGGCCGATGCAGTGCGCAGCATGAGGAGCATCCAGAAAGGAGGTAAGTGCGCCGAGTTTAACAGCGACACAACGGCTTTCAAGATCCTACATTCAATGAATACGGCAACTTGTTGGTTTTTTTGCGGTTTTCTGACGAATGGTGGTGCAGGAGCCAGCGCAGGCGAACCGACGTCGAGTTACGGACCCCACAAACAACAAGACCCGGCCGAAGCCGGGTCCTGCTGTGTCTTGCCGGTGAAGCGTCAGAACTTAGTTCTGGACGTTCAGCTCGGTACGACGGTTCTTCGCACGGCCTTCCGGGTTGTCCGAACCATCAGCATTGGTGTTCGGAGCAATCGGGCGGCTCTCGCCATAACCGATCGGGCCGGTCAGACGCGACGCCGAGACGCCGTTCGAGGTCAGGTAGTTGTACACAGCGGTAGCACGACGCTCGGACAGCTTCTGGTTGTACGCGTCGGTACCCTTGGAGTCGGTGTGACCAGCGACTTCAACACGCAGATCCGGGTAACGGGTCAGGATCTGCGAGGCTTCGCTCAGGATCGCAACCGCGTCAGGACGCAGGTTGGCCTTATCGAAGTCGAAGTTCACGCCCTTGAGATCGATGGAGACCGGCACCGGGCAACCGTCCGGACCGATGGTCTGGCCAGGCTGCGAATCCGGGCACTTGTCGTCGCAGTTGTTGACGCCGTCACCGTCGTCATCCAGGTCGGCGCAGCTCGGAGCAACCGGGGCCGGAGCCACGACTGCAGCGACCGGAGCCGGTCCCAGCGGAATCACGACGCCGACCGAAGCCAGCACGTCGCCGAACCAGTCTTCCGACGGAGCAGCGGTGCTCTTGTCGTCGAAGTCAGCGCGGTAAGCCACTTCGGCACGCACGGCAACGCGCTTGTCGAAGGTGGTCTGCAGGCCGACACCGGCCTTGGCGGCGAAGTTGCCGTCCTTACGCTCGTTCGGACCGTTCACGCTGGTGGCAGCCGACTCTTCTTCCGACTTCTGGTAACCCAGGCCGAACAGCAGGTACGGGTTCCAGCCACGGCCTTCCTGGATGAAGTGGCGACGCAGGTCGACGGACGCGCCGTACTGCGACCAGTTCAGGTCCTGGTTGGCATCGAAGTTCGGGTTCTGGTAGTTCAGCTCACCGTCGAGCGACCAGTTCGGGCTGATGAACTTGCCCAGGCCCAGGGTCACGAACGGAGCATCGTTGGTGGTGCGGTCGCTGTCCTGGAAGTTGAAGCCAGCCGAACCGGTCAGGTACCAGCGGTCGTCAAATTCCTGGCCGGACTGTGCGGATGCAGCCTGGGCGAAAGCCAGGCCGCCCAGCAGCGCGGCGGTAAGAATCTTCTTGTTCATTGAGTACAGCTCCTATATCGGGGGTATGAAACCGGTAGAGGCATGGGCCAGCACTACGACAGCCGATTCAGCACGCCACCGCCGCGAACATTATGCTCAGGCGAGTGAAGGTCATGTTAACAGTCCCGTAACATGTGAAACCGGGTGCCGGGCCTCTACCGGACCGGCGGTTGCACCCTATACAGGATCATGAAAAACCGCAACAGGCAGGCAGGGCAAGGGTTTTCCCGAGCTTCAGGGTTGCAGCGGGGGATTCTGCCTTCCCAGGATGTCAAGCGTTCAGCGCGCAGGCGGTGCGGTGAGGAACTTTATCGCGCGCTTGCAGCTGAACCGTGTTGCGGTGCTGATCACGTCCAATCGACGCGCCAGTTCACATTTGTCAGGCGCGCTGCGTCCCGTTCTGTGATGCGTTTTGCTTGGATTTCCGCGGCATGCATGCGCAGACCGCTCCTGCCGATACGGCTGCGGCCGGTTGGACGCTGTCTCGTCATATTCGTCACTGTCTGTATCTGTTGCTGCATGAGGGCAGCGCCTATTGTCGCTACAGCTTTCCGGATACGGCCCCATGCCCTCCTCTCTTCTGATGCGCTTGATCCAACTCGTGCTCGGCCTGTTTCTGTATGGCATCGGCATCGCACTGATGGTGCGTGCCGGCATCGGGGTCGCGCCGTGGGATGTCCTCTCACAAGGCATCGCCGCACATTCACCGCTGTCGTTTGGCTTGGCGACCAATGTGATCGGTGCCGTGGTGCTGGTGCTGTGGTGGCCGCTCAGGCAGAAGCCCGGAGTGGGCACGGTCCTCAACGTGCTGCTGATCGGCCCTTCCGCACAGGTGGGCCTGTGGCTCCTGCCCCCGGTGGACACGCTGTGGCTGCAGCTGCCTCTTTTCTTGTCCGGTCTGCTGCTCGTAGCCATCGCCACTGGTTTCTACATCGGCGCGCGGCTGGGGCCCGGCCCTCGCGATGGCCTGATGACAGGACTCCACACGCGTACCGGCTGGCCAATCTGGCAGGTGCGCAGCCTGATTGAAGGCAGCGCCCTGTTGTTGGGATGGCTGCTGGGCGGCGATGTCGGGGTGGGCACACTGGCGTTCGCGCTGCTGATCGGCCCCCTGTGTGGCGTAACCCTGCGATGGTTCGGCATCGGCCGACCGCTGCCCGCCGCCGCCGCATCACGGTAGAGCCGACTTCAGTCGGCTGCGGTTTGAACGGCAGCCGACTGAAGTCGGCTCTACCCTGCCCTCCACCCGCACGTGATGCGGCAACGGATGACATAGCCCCACCCACCCGCACGTGATGCGGCGTCGCGGGGGCACCCCTCCTCCGCGCAGGCGATGCGGCGTCGCATCTTGCTACCTGCGGCGTTTCCCGGCACGCTGACTGCTTCCGTACGCAAGCGTATCCACGATGACGCCAGCCAGCGACAGCGCCTATCCCCACCTGTTCACCCCGCTCGACCTGGGCTTCACCCAGCTGCGCAACCGGGTCTTGATGGGATCCATGCATACCGGGCTCGAAGACCGTGCGCGCGATTTCCCGCGCCTGGCCGCCTATTTCGCCGAGCGGGCCGAAGGCGGTGTGGGCCTGATCGTCACCGGCGGCTTTGCGCCGAACGTGGTCGGTTGGTTGAAGCCGTTCGGCGGCAAACTGTCCTGGCCATGGGAAGTGCGCCCGCATCGCCAGCTCACGGCGGCCGCCCACCAGCATGGTGCGAAGATCTGCCTGCAGTTGTTGCATGCGGGTCGCTATGCCTATCACCCGCTCTCGGTTGCACCGTCGAAGCTCAAGGCACCGATCAATCCGTTCACCCCGCGTGCCCTGTCTGCGCGTGGCGTGGAGCGCCATATCGGCGACTACGCGAACAGCGCGCGGCTGGCACGTGAGGCCGGCTATGACGGCGTGGAAGTGATGGGGTCGGAGGGCTACCTCATCAACGAATTCATCGCCCCGCGCACCAATGCGCGTACCGATCAATGGGGCGGCGACGCCCGCCAGCGCATGCGCTTCGCCGTGGAAATCGTGCGCCGCATCCGCGAAGCCTGTGGGCCCGACTTCATCATCATCTATCGTTTGTCGTTGGTTGATCTGGTGACCGACGGCAGCGACTGGGAGGAGATCGTCCTGCAGGCAAAAGCCATCGAGGCGGCGGGCGCGACGATCATCAATTCGGGCATCGGCTGGCATGAGGCGCGCATCCCCACCATCGCGACATCGGTACCGCGCGGCGCGTTTGCCGGGGTGACCGCCAAGCTGAAGCCGCACGTAGGCGTTCCGGTGGTCGCCAGCAACCGCATCAACATGCCCGACGTGGCCGAGCGCATCCTCGCCGGCGGTGGGGCCGACCTGGTGTCGCTGGCGCGGCCGCTGTTGGCCGATCCGCAGTGGGCGAACAAGGCCCGCGCCGGACGTCCGGATCGCATCAACACCTGCATCGCCTGCAACCAGGCGTGCCTGGACCATGTCTTCGAGAACAAGCTGGCCAGCTGCCTGGTGAACCCTCGCGCCGCGCATGAAACCGAACTGGTCTATCGCCCCACCACGAGCCCGAAGAAGGTGGCCGTGGTCGGTGCCGGCCCCGCCGGCCTGGCCTGCGCCACGGTGGCGGCCGAGCGCGGCCACCGTGTCACGCTGTTCGATGCGGGCGACGAGATCGGCGGCCAGTTCAACGTCGCCAAGCGCATCCCGGGCAAGGAAGAGTTCCACGAGACCCTGCGCTACTTCCGCAACCGGCTGGACGAAACCGGCGTCGAGGTGCGTCTGGGCACCCGGGCCGATGCCGACCAACTGGCCGGCTTCGACGAGATCGTGCTGGCCACCGGCATCACCCCGCGCCGGGTCGACTTCCCGGGGGCCGACCACGCCAAGGTGGTGGACTACCTGGACGTGGTGCTCGGCCGCGTCACGGTGGGCCCGCGCGCGGCGATCATCGGCGCCGGTGGCATCGGCTTCGACGTGGGCGAGTTCCTCAGCCATGCCGGCCCGTCGCCGGCGCTGGACGTCGAGCGCTGGATGACCGAATGGGGGGTGGATGCGACGTACGAATCCCGTGGTGCGCTGTCCCGCCCGCATCCCGAACCGTCGCCGCGCAAGCTGTGGCTGCTGCAGCGCAGCCCAGGCCGACCGGGTGCGCGGCTGGGCAAGACCACCGGCTGGATCCATCGCGCCACGTTGAAGGCCAAGGGCGTGACGATGCTGGGCGGCGTCGAATATCTGGGCGTCGACGATGCAGGATTGAACATCCGCTTCGAGGGCGTGGAACAGCGGCTGGACGTCGACCATGTGGTCATCTGTGCTGGCCAGGAATCGAACCGCACCCTGCTGGATTCCTTGACGGCCGCGGGCATCCGCACACACGTCATCGGCGGTGCGGATGTGGCGGCGGAGCTGGATGCCAAGCGTGCGATAGATCAGGGCAGTCGCGTCGCAGCGGCACTATAGAAAAACTGAATAGGGGCATCCGTGAAGCTATTCCGGCACTGCCCCGAACCTGAATGTCAACCGGCGCGGTTCAGGACGCGTTGGGAAATACCCCCTTACCTTGCGCCAACTTTCCCGCTCACCACCCAGTTCCGGTGAGCAGGTGCGGCCCCCCGGATCGATTCATCGATCTTCTCGCTTGGGGCTGCCCACGGGGCGACCCCGATGGTTGCCTCCCCATGACGCCAAGTCGCGCCTTCGCCCCTCCCCCGGCCCCCATGCCGGCGGACATGGCAGGTGCGGCCCACACGGAGCAAGGAGTGATATGAAACTGGCCTGGATTCTCTGGCTGTCGCAGTTGTTGCCGCAGCCGGCCGCCGATTCGTTGTGCCTGAGCACGACGGTGTACCTGGAAGCACGCGACCAGACCGTTCGCGGACAGCAGGCCGTTGCCGAGGTTGCCCTACGGCGCCGTGACAGCGGGCTGTGGGGTGATTCGATGTGCCAGGTGGTGACCGCGCGCAAGCAGTTCGCCCCGACCATCGTCGCGCCCGGCACGCAGTTGGCCAACGACGCGGCATGGCGGGAAGCCATGACGGTCGCCTTCGATGCTGAACGCAACTGGGCCCTGCCGCTGAACCAGCGCAAGGAAATCGTGCCCGGTGCGAGCCATTTCGCGGCGCTGTCCATCGCCAGCCCGAGCTGGCGCAACGCCTACCAGGTAGCAACGATCGGCGACCACACCTTCTATAAGGTGCAGAGTCTGAAGCCGCGCTCGTCGTAACAGACTGTTGCCCCCGCGCGCCATTGCTCCGCGCGCCGGGCTCCGCGATAGTGACGGCCCCAGAGCCATCACCCCCGTGCGGAGACCTTCCATGAAGCTGTACAGCAAGCCAGGCGCCTGTTCCACCGCTGACCACATCGCGCTGCGCTGGACCGGCCAGCCGTTCGAGGTCGAGCTGCTGACGCGGGAAACCCTGAAGGGCGCGGAGTTCCTGAAGATCAATCCCGCCGGCTCCGTGCCCGCGCTGGTCGATGGTGATTTCGTGCTGACCCAGAATGCGGCCATCCTGGGATACATCGCCGATACGCATCCGCAGGCAGGTCTGGCGGGCGATGGCAGCCCGCGCCAGCGCGCGGAAGCCACACGCTGGCTGGCATTCGTCAACTCGGATCTGCATCCGGCGTTCAAGCCGCTGTTCGCGCCTGCCGCCTTCATCGCCGACGAAGGGCAGAAAGGCGCGCTGGCCGATGCCGCGCACAAGCGCCTGCGCAGCCTGTTCGAACAGGCCGACCGACAGTTGGCCGACAAGCCCTGGCTGGCCGGCTTCCGCAGCTACGCTGACCCCTACTTCTACATCACCCTGCGCTGGGCTGCCGGCCTGAAGGTGGATCTGTCCGGCCTGGACAACCTGGCGGCGTACACCACCCGCATGGAAGCCGACAGCGGCGTGCAGTCCGCGCTGAAGGCCGAAGGCCTGGCGTAAGGCACCGCGCCGGGCCCGCGACAGCGGGTCCGGCCGATCACCCGATTTCGCGGACGACCCGGCCCTGCGCGTCGCGCAACAGCGTCGGCACGATCTCCAGCACCACCTGGGTACCCGGAACGGGATAGCGTCCGCAGGGCTGCTCCAGGCACGCCAGCAGCGCGCGCAGGCCCGCCGCATCCAGCGTGCAGCGCGCACTGTCATCGCCGGGCTCCAGCGCTTCCTGCGCGCTGGCCAGGAACTCCCACTGGCGTGCGCCGCTGGCCAGCACCAGTGGCCTGCCATGCCCCAGGCGCAGTCCCAGCAACTCGCGCACACTGGCCACTTGGCCGACACCGAGCACCAGCGTCGTCGTATCGCCGTCGACGCGCCAGTCCAGCGTCTCCAGCAGCAGCAGGCCGGTGCTGGACCCGTGCTGCTCGCTCCCCTGCGCGGCCACGGCCGACAGCGCCGGATCATCCAGCAATGAAGAACGCGCGATGTCGGTGATCCACAACGGCATGGCCGCTGCCATGGCGTGCAGCATCGCCTCGCTGTTCCAGCGCCGCATGGCCTCGACCTCGTCCGCCGTCAGCCCCACCACCTGCAGGAACGCCAGGCGACCATTGACCGTGTCGCGGGCAGGCAACTGCGGGTCTTCGATGAAGGCAACATGGTGCAGCAGGGTGGCCCGATCTGCGGCGATCGGTCCGTGCGCATCAAGATGATGGCCCGCCTCGAAGGTGTTGCCGGTCTGGAACACATAGCGGGCAAGATTCTGCAGCAGGTTCATCGGCCACGTGGGCGGCGGATCGGCCGGGCCGGCACCGGCAGGCGCGGCGAGCCGGAAGGTCAACTCGAAGCCGAAGCCACTGACGTCCGGATCCTCACTCTGCTTGTCGAACAACTCCGACAGCCCGTAGCTGATGTAATGCCAATGCGGTCGCCCGGCCTCGCTCCAATAGACACTGATCCCATCAAGCGGGTCCTTCCCGCCCAATGTCCATGCCAATGCGGCACCAAAGTGCCGCGCCTGTTGGTCAGCGTAAAGGGAGCCGAGCGCACCGTTGATGGCGTCCCAACCGGGCGTCGCGTCGTCCACCGGCATTGTCGTAACCACTTCGCAAGAGGAAAGGGTCTTCACGGATCAACCTGTGCCGCTGGGTGCGCCCACTTTAGCTCACGCGCGCCGCTTTTCCATGTCGGAACTGGCTCATGTCGATTCAACAATACCGCATGTCGTGCCAGCACGATTTACACCATGCGAGGAACCGGCCACGAATGACCGGTCTCCTGCGCATCAGGTGCGCAGCACGCGCCTGATCTCATCCAGCGCGGCAGGGTCGTCCAAGGTGGACAGATCGCCCGGGTCACGTTCCTCTGCCAAGGCCTGCAGCGAGCGTCGCAGCAGTTTGCCGGATCGTGTCTTCGGCAATGCATTGACCAGGTGGATGTGCGCGGGCCGTGCGATGGCGCCGAGCGACGCCGTCACGGCGGCCATCATTTCACTGATGACCTGCGCCGGGTCCTCGCCTGCCAGTCCTTGCTTCAGGGTGACGAACACCAGCGGCACCTGTCCCTTGAGCTCATCCTTGACGCCGATGACCGCCGCTTCGGCCACGCGCGGGTGACCCGAGATGGCCTCTTCGATCTCGCGCGTGCCCAACCGGTGCCCGGCCACGTTGATCACATCGTCGGTGCGGCCGAGGATGAAGGTGTAGCCGTCCTCGTCGCGGATCGCCCAATCCAACGAGCTGTACAGCAGTTCCTTGAAGTGGCTGAAATAGCTTTGCAGGAATCGGGCGTCGTCGTTCCACACCGTGGTCATGCACCCCGGTGGCAACGGCGGCGACATCACCAGCACGCCCTTCTGCCCCGCCGCTACTTCGGCCCCGGTGTTTTCATCGATGACCTTCATCCGGTAGCCCAGGTTGGGGAAACCGGGCGAGCCGAACCGCACCGGCTTCATGTCCAGCCCCGGCAGCAGGGTCAAGGCCGGCCAACCGGTTTCGGTCTGCCAGTAGTTGTCGATGATCGGCTTGCCCAGCGCATCGTTGGCCCAGTGCGCGGTGGGCTCGTCCAGCGGCTCGCCGGCGAGGAAGATGTACTTGAGCGCCTGCAGGTCATGGCGACGGATGAAATCGACATCGTGCTTCTTCAGCACGCGGATGGCCGTCGGCGAGGAGAACAGCGTGCGCACGTTGTACTGCTCGCAGAGCGCCCACCAGATGCCCGGATCCGGACGGGTCGGCAGGCCTTCGTACAACAGCGACGTGCAGCCGCCGATGAGCGGCCCGTACACGTTGTAGGAATGCCCCACCGCCCAGCCGACATCGGAGGTGGAGAACATCACCTGGCCGGGCTGGCAATCGAACACGGTCTGCATCGACTGCGCCATGGCGACCGCATAGCCGCCCACGTCCCGCTGCACGCCCTTGGGCTTGCCGGTGGTACCGGAGGTATACAGCAGATAGCTCGGCTCGCTGGATTCCAGCCACTGCACGGGCACCTCTGTCCCACCGTGCTCGGCGCGCAGGCTGGCGTAGTCGACGTCGCGGCCTGGTATGCGCGGCTCTGCCGGGTCCAGACCCCGCGATACGATCAGTACGTGCGGCGGTGGATTGTGTGCCTCCGCGCAGGCGGCATCGACCAGCGCTTTATACGGAATCACCTTGCCACCGCGCATACCGGCATCGGCGGCGATCAGCAGCTTGGGTGCGGCGTCGTCGATGCGCAGCGCCAGATTATGGGCGGCGAAGCCACCGAACACCACCGAGTGCACCGCCCCGATGCGGGCGCACGCGAGCATGGCGAATACGGCTTCGGCCATGTTGGGCATGTAGATCACCACACGGTCACCGTGGCCCACGCCGAGATGCTTCAGCACGGCAGCGAAGTCGTTGACCTCGCGATAGAGCTGCCGGTAGGTGATCTCGCGGGTCACCCCGGTTTCGGTGGACACCGCCACCAACGCGAGCTGCTCGGCGCGCTCGTCGAGATGGCGATCGACGGCGTTGTAACAGAGGTTGGTTTCACCGCCGACATACCAGCGCCGGAATGGGGGGTTGCTGTAGTCGAGCACCTGTTGCGGTTTCTTGTGCCAATAGATGCGATTGGCTTCCTCGCCCCAGAATTCCTCCGGTTCGTCGATCGAACGGCGGTAGGTTTCTTCGTAGTCCATGACACAGCCCTCCCAGACGAAGTCATGGGATCGAGCATAGTGCGCCAGCCGCGGCGCGAACGCCCCGACCTTGGTCGTAGGGGGTGTGTTTGCCGGGCTGCGCCCGGCACCCGCAGAGGCAACGTCAAAGGCAACGGCAAAGGCGACGGCAACGGCAACGTCAAAAGCTGCATGGCTGCTTGTTGGCGGGGCGGGGTGGGATGGCGGGGGACGGCAAGGGCTGCATCCATGCGTGCCTTGTTTCGCGCCATCCATGGCGCTCAACACCCCCGCCACCCCACCCCGCCCCACCTTCGACAGGTCCATGGCGGCCATGGGACCTGCGGACATCGGTAGCGCCGACCCGTGGTCGGCGAGCGCAGCGGGCCGTTGGCGGGAACATTCCGCCGACCATGGGTCGGCGCTACCGCAGATCTCGTTGAAACGTCTGGTGGAGGGAGCCCCTGAGTCAGGGGCGGCCGCGAAGCGGCGGGGTATGGGTGCTGGTGAGACGGGGCCCACGGTTTGCGCAGCAAAGCGTGGGAGCGGCAGCGCGAATGCGATGACGTGGACCCCGCCATGGATGGCGCGAAACGAGGCCCGCATGGATGCGGCTCTTGCCGTCCCCCGTCCCAGCCCCACCGCCCGGCCCCAAGCAAGCAGCCTGCTGTCAGAGCCCGCCGCGAGGGGGTCCCACCCGTTCGCCTACACCCGACGACGCGCAAAAAAAAACGCCGGGACAGGCCCGGCGTCTTCTCATTACGCAGCGATGGCTCAGCCCAGCAGGTGGGCCACGGCCGAACGCTCTTCTTCCAGCTCGGCCAGGGTCTTGTCGATGTACTTCTTGCTGAAGTCGTCGATCGGCAGATCCTTGACCAGGGTGTATTCGCCGTTCTCGGTGGTCACCGGGAAGCCGAAGATCACGCCTTCCGGGATCCCGTAGGAGCCGTCGGACGGCACTCCCATGGTGACCCACTTGCCGTTGCTGCCCAGCACCCAGTCGCGCACGTGGTCGATGGCCGCGTTGGCTGCCGACGCGGCCGAGGACGAGCCACGCGCTTCGATGATCGCCGCGCCGCGCTTGCCCACGGTCGGGATGAAGGTGCTGGCGTTCCAGTCCTGGTCATTGATCGCTTCGCCGATGGACGCGCCATCGGCAGTGGCGAAGCGGTAGTCCGGGTACATGGTCGGGCTGTGGTTGCCCCATACCACCAGCTTTTCCATGCCGCCGACCGGCTTGCCGATCTTGGTCGACAGCTGGCTCAGGGCACGGTTGTGGTCCAGGCGCAGCATGGCGGTGAAGTTGCGCGGGTTGAGGTCCGGCGCCGACTTCATCGCGATGTAGGCGTTGGTGTTCGCCGGATTGCCGACCACCAGCACCTTCACGTCGCGCTTGGCGACCTTGTTCAGCGCAGCGCCCTGTGCGGTGAAGATCTTCGCGTTTTCCAGCAGCAGGTCAGCGCGCTCCATGCCCGGGCCACGCGGACGGGCACCGACCAGCAGGGCCACGTCGATGTCCTTGAACGCCACTTCGGCGTCATCGGTACCGACGATGCCAGCCAGCAGCGGGAACGCGCAGTCTTCCAGCTCCATGATCACGCCCTTCAGCGCGGCCTGGGCCTTTTCAACGGGCAGTTCCAGCAGCTGCAGGATGACCGGCTGGTCCTTGCCGAGCATTTCGCCGGAGGCGATGCGGAACAGCAGGGCATAGCCGATCTGGCCGGCAGCGCCGGTCACGGCAACACGAACAGGTGCTTTCATGGGGGGTTTCCTCTAGCTTGCGAGCGTTGGAGATGAACCGCGGGCGTGGCCGGGCGGCCTGGCAGGCGGCGGGGATCATGAAAACGGCCGCCGCAGGGGTGGCCGTTTCAAAAGGGGATCAGGCGCGCGAGGGAATCGACTTGTTCCACTCGGCGACGCGGTCGGCCTTGGCGGCCAGCACGGCATCGGTATCGCCTTCCAGGGTGATCGAATGGATGACGTCGCCCTGCTTGACCGAATCCACGATGGCCTGGCCTTCCAGCACCTGGCCGAACACGGTGTGCTTGCCGTCCAGCCAGTCGGTCTTGATGTGGGTGATGAAGAACTGGCTGCCGTTGGTGTTCGGGCCGGCATTGGCCATGGACAGCGAACCCACCTGGTGCTTCACGCCGTTCTTTTCATCTTCGAACTTGTAGCCTGCGTCGCCGGTGCCCTGGCCGCGCGGGCAGCCGCCCTGGATCATGAAGTCGGCGATGACGCGGTGGAAGACCAGGCCGTCGTAGAAGCCGTGCTTTACCAGGTTCACGAAGTTGGCGACGGTCAGCGGCGCCTTGTCGGCGAACAGCTCGACCTTGATCGGGCCCTGGGTGGTGTCGAACGTAGCGATGAGGGACATGAAGATCCTTGGAATTCGGGTGGGAAAGGTCCAGCTCCCAAGTTTACACCCGTCCCGTTTCGCTCGCGGGTACGACGATCGTTGAAGGTTTTGCAGCGGTTCTGTCTTCTTGGAGGGCGAGGTGGGAGGGGCCGGTGCGGGGCACGCCGTGAATACCTCCCTGTAGGCTCGTCGCCGCATCCATGCGGCTCTAACGGCCCCGCACCGCCCCCTCCCACCCCGCCAGACAGATGGCCGCTGCGGTGGGGAGGAAAAAGCCAGGGCGAAAGCGGAAGCAAGGGCAAGGGCAAGGGCGAAGGCAAGGGCGAAGGCCACGGCTGCGGAGCCTGTCCTGGGGTGGCCGGTGGCCTTGGCTGAATGGGCATCTGGGGAAGACTGAAACGGGTTTTTCGCGAAACGGTCAGTTCGAGGTATGATGATGGACTTCTTTTTCCAAATCCGGCGCCGACTGGCCCCCTTTCGCATGTCCATCGAAAATCTTCGCAACATCGCCATCGTCGCGCACGTCGACCATGGTAAGACCACCCTGGTCGATCAGCTGCTGAAGCAGTCCGGCACCCTGTCCGAACGCACCGTCCTCGCCGAGCGCGTGATGGACAGCAACGATCAGGAAAAGGAACGCGGCATCACCATCCTGGCCAAGAACACGGCCATCACCTGGGAAGACAAAAAGACCGGCGTCAAGAACCGGATCAACATCGTCGATACCCCCGGACATGCCGACTTCGGCGGCGAAGTGGAGCGCGTGCTGTCGATGGTCGACACCGTGCTGATCCTCGTCGACGCGATGGACGGCCCGATGCCGCAGACCCGCTTCGTCACCCAGAAGGCCTTCGCGATGGGCTTCAAGCCGATCGTCGTGGTCAACAAGGTCGACCGCCCGGGCTCGCGTCCGGAGTGGGTGATCGACCAGGTGTTCGACCTGTTCGACAAGCTCGGCGCGACCAATGAGCAGCTGGACTTCCCGATCGTCTACGCGTCGGCCCTGAACGGCTACGCCGGCCTGGAAGACACCGTGCGCGACGGCGACATGACCCCGCTGTACGAAGCGATCATGCAGCACGCGCCGATGCCGGAAGTCGATCCGGACGGTCCGTTCCAGATGCGCATCAGCCAGCTGGACTACAACAACTTCGTGGGCGTGATCGGCATCGGCCGCATCCAGCGCGGCACCCTGAAGAAGAACATGCAGGTCGCGGTGATCGACCGTGAAGGCAAGAAGCGCAACGGCAAGGTGGCGCAGGTACTGGGCTTCCTCGGCCTGGAGCGCATCGAGCAGGACACTGCCGAGGCCGGTGACATCGTCGCCATCTCCGGCATCCAGGAACTGACCATTTCCGACACGCTGTGCCATCCGGACACCCCGGAAGCGCTGCCGGCGCTGACCGTCGACGAGCCGACGATCTCGATGACCTTCCAGGTCAACAACTCGCCGTTCGCCGGCAACAAGGACCTGTCCGGTGGCAAGTTCCTGACCAGCCGCCAGATCAAGGACCGCCTGGACCGCGAGCAGGTGCACAACGTGGCCCTGAAGGTGGAACAGCTGGAAGACGCCGACAAGTTCCTGGTCTCCGGCCGTGGCGAGCTGCACCTGTCGGTGCTGATCGAGAACATGCGTCGTGAAGGCTATGAGCTGGCCGTGTCGCGCCCGGAAGTCATCATCAAGCAGATCGACGGCCAGGCCATGGAGCCGATCGAGCAGCTGGTGGTGGACATCGAAGAACAGCATCAGGGCGGCGTCATGGAAAAGCTGGGTACCCGCAAGGGCCAGCTGAAGAACATGGAACCGGACGGCAAGGGCCGTGTGCGCCTGGAGTACCAGATCCCGGCTCGTGGCCTGATCGGCTTCCAGAACGAGTTCAAGACCCTGACCCAGGGTTCGGGCCTGCTGTTCCACGTGTTCGACCACTACGGTCCGAAGGAACAGGGTTCGATCGCCAAGCGCCAGAACGGCGTCATGATCGCCAACGCACCGGGTGCCACCCCGGCGTATTCCCTGGGGCCGCTGCAGGAACGCGGCAAGCTGTTCGCTGCTGAAGGCGACAACGTGTATGAAGGTCAGTTGATCGGCATCCACTCCAAGGACAACGACCTCACCGTCAATGCCATCAAGACCAAGCCGCTGACCAACATGCGCGCTTCGGGCAAGGACGATGCGATCCAGCTGACCCCGGCGATCAAGTACTCGCTGGAACAGGCACTGGACTTCATCGAAGACGACGAGCTGGTTGAAATCACGCCGAAGGAAATCCGCCTGCGCAAGAAGGGGCTGACCGAAAGCGACCGCAAGAAGGCATCGCGCGGCGGCTGAGCCGACTCGTGAGCCATCCTGCTTACAACCCGGATCCGCAACGGCATCCGGGCCTGCATGTCATCGCTCTGCTCGAAACGGGCAAAGCGGTGCTTGCACTGTTGGCCGCGACCGGGCTGGAAATGCTCGGTCCGCAGCCACTGCGTGATGGGATCAATGCCCTGATCCGGCGTTTCAGCCTGGACCCGGATCACGGCACCCTGCCCTCCCTGTTGAACATGATCAGTCCCGATGTCGTCCACCTTGCGGCGGCCGCGATGCTGGGCTATGCCCTGCTCCACCTGGTGGAAGCCTGGGGTTTATGGCGGGCCAAGGCCTGGGCCTCGTGGCTGGGCTGCGTGTCTGCCGGCATCTACCTGCCCTTCGATGTCTACGCCATTTCCCGCCATCCGGGCTGGGCCTCCTGGACCGTGCTGGTGTTGAACCTGCTGGTGGTCTACGTGCTGGCGCGCGACATCCTGAAGCGGAAACCCTGAAGGCGTCGCGATACACTGGTTAGGTGCCCAAGCCGCCCACCATGCGCAACGCTCTATCACCAACGCGCCTTCTCTTCCTGTCCGTCATGCTCGCCACGGCGCTGGTCGGCTGTGCGTCACCTGTGCGTGCGGCCGATGACGCACCTCCTGCGGCGGCGCCGTTTCCCTACGCCGAGGCCGAGATAAGCGACCTGCAGGCCCGTATGGCGGCCGGCGAACTGGACAGCGGGACGCTGACCCGGGCCTATCTGGAGCGCATAGCCGCGCTGGACCGCGAAGGGCCGCGATTGCGTGCGGTGATCGAGCTCAACCCGAATGCCCTGAAGGAGGCCGCACAGCGCGACGAGGAGCGCCGCCGTGGTCACCTGCGCGGTCCGCTGCACGGCATCCCGGTGCTGCTCAAGGACAACATCAACGCCTTGCCGATGAGCACCACGGCCGGCTCGCTGGCTCTGGCCGGCTTCCGCCCCGGCGACGCGTTCCTGGTGACGCGCCTGCGCGCTGCCGGCGCGGTGATCCTGGGCAAGAGCAACCTGAGCGAGTGGGCGAACTATCGCGGACTTGGATCCACCTCCGGATGGAGTGCGCGCGGCGGCCAGACACGCAATCCCTACCGCCTCAGCCACAGCCCCTGTGGATCGAGCAGCGGCAGCGCCGTCGCCGTCGCAGCCAACCTGGTGACCGTCTCCATCGGCACCGAGACAGATGGCAGCATCGTCTGCCCCGCTGCCGTCAACGGCGTGGTCGGCCTGAAACCGACCGTGGGCCTGGTCAGTCGCGATGGCATCATCCCGATCTCGTTCAGCCAGGACACGGCAGGCCCGATCGCCCGCACGGTCTCCGATGCGGCGGCGGTACTGACGGCCATTGCGGGCCGCGATGCAGCCGACCCTGCCACCGCCGCGATGCCGGGCCGCGCGGTCTATGACTACACCGCGCGCTTGAATCCCAACGGGCTGCGCGGCGCGCGCATCGGGGTGATGGACAATCCGCTGTCCCAACGTCCCGGCATCGGCGCGTTGATGCAGCACGCCATCGAGACCCTGCTGCGCGCCGGGGCCACTGTCGTGACGGTGCCAGCGCCGGACGAGAGTGGCTGGTCGGATGCCGAACAGATCGTGCTGCGGCATGAGTTCAAGGCCGGCATGGAGCGCTACCTCCAGCAGTGGAAGGCCCCGTGGCGCACGCTGCCGCAGTTGGTCGCCTTCAACGAAAAACATACCGCGCAGGAACTGCCGCTGTTCGGCCAAGAGCTGCTGGTCGCATCGGCACACGCGGGATCGCTGGGCGACCCTGCCTACATCCAGGCGCGCAGCCAGGCACGTCGCATGGCCGGCGAACAAGGCATCGATGCCCTGCTTCGCGCCTATCAGCTGGACGCCCTGGTGGCCCCCACCACGGGCACTGCATGGCCGATCAACAGCCCTGGCGGCGATGCGTTCCCGGGGGGCAACTACAGCGCCGCCGCGGTGGCCGGCTATCCCAGCCTGAGCGTACCGATGGGCCACGTCGATGGCTTGCCCGTGGGACTGCTGTTCGTGGGCACGGCCTGGGCCGAGCCGCGCCTGATCGAGCTGGCCTATGCCTATGAGCAGCGCACCATGGCGCGGCGACCGCCCCCCCTGTAACGACCGCGTCACCCCAGGCGGGAGTAGCTGCGAGGCGTCAGGCAGGGCCGTCGCGCATGACGCGGCGCTACCCTGCCGTGGGCTGGACGGCCGGTTCGCCATCCTCGGCACCGGGTGAGCGCACCTCCTGCTCCGGTGCCGGCGCGACGCGCCGCTTTGGCGTATCGGCACTTTCCTCCAGCTGCGCACGCAGGCGCGGCAACGCCTGTGGATGTTCACGCGCGAGGAAGTCCAGCATCCGCTCGCGCACCAGGCAACGCAGGTCGAACGCATCGCCCGAGTTGCGTGCACTGACCAGCAGGCGGACCTGCAGCGTGTGTTCGGTGGTCTCGGTGACCTGGGTCACGCAGACACGGCCATCCCACAGCGGGGCGTCCTTGCAGATGCGCTCCAGCTCGGCGCGGATGGCGGGAATCGGCGCACGGTAATCCAGCCACAGGAAGGCGGTGCCCAACAGGTCCGCACTGCGCCGGGTCCAGTTCTGGAACGGGTTTTCGATGAACCATGTCAGCGGCACGACCATCCGGCGTTCGTCCCAGATGCGCACCACCACGTAGCTGCTGCCGATCTCTTCAATGCGCCCCCACTCGCCTTCCACGATCACCACGTCATCCAGCCGGATCGGCTGTGTCACGGCGATCTGCAGGCCGGCGATCAGGTTGCCGAACACGGGCTTGGCGGCGATACCGGCCACCAGGCCGATCAGGCCGGCCGAGGCCAGCAGGGCGGAGCCGATCTTGGCCACCATGTCGAACTGCAGCAGCACCAGCGATATCCCCAATACGATGATCGCGCCCATCAGCACGCGGCTGAGGACACGGGTCTGGGTCTGCACGCGGCGCGCTTCCAGATTGTCGGCCACTTCGATGGGATGGTTGCGCAGGATCGCCTTCTCGCCGGCGGCGACGGCCCGTACCAGCAGCCAGATGAAGCAGGCGGTCAACCCGATGTGCACCAGCCGCTGCGCCTGGTCCAACCAGCGGTCGTGCAGTGGCGTTGCCTGCAGCGCAGGCACCAGCAGGAGCAGCGGGAACGCCAGTGCAAGCGGCGGGCCGAGCATGCGCCCGATGCGCGCGCGCCGCCGGTCGCGACCTTCCAGTCGCCGATACAGCGCGAGGATCACCCAGGCGCCGAGCGCCCCCACTGCCAGCGCGATGCCCAACGGCACCACGTACGCCTGCGCTTGTTCCCACCTCGACACTGCTGCACCTCCACGACCACGCGAAAGAACCAGCGTGTCGCAGAAGCCATGAGCGTCATGTCAGGCGTTCGTAAAAAAGGGGTCAGATCCCGCTCGCTGTGCGCGCGGGATCCAACCCCCTCAGCAGCGATCGGATCAGCCGTTCTGCTTGCGCACGATCGCCATGGCGATTTCCAGCGACTGTTCGTAGTTGAGTCGCGGATCCACGCTGGAGCGGTAGGCACGTTCCAGATCGCGCTCGGTGAGCTCACGCGCGCCACCGGTGCATTCGGTCACGTCTTCGCCGGTCATCTCCAGGTGCACGCCACCCAGGCGCGTACCCGCGGCCGCGTGCAGATCGAACGACAACTCGACTTCACCGCGTATGTTGTCGAAGCGGCGCGTCTTGTAGCCGTTGCCCGTGCTCTCCGTATTGCCATGCATCGCATCGCATACCCACAGCACCCGGCGACCGTCGCGCTTCACCGCATCCAGCAGCGGCGGCAGCTTGTCGGCGATCTGCGCCGCGCCCATGCGATGGATGAAGCTCAGCCGGCCGGGTTCGTCGTCTGGATTCAGCACATCGATCAAGCGCAGCAGCTGGTCCGGCTGCACCGACGGCCCCACCTTGATCGCGATCGGATTGCGCACGCCGCGCAGATACTCCACGTGCGCGCCATCGAGTGCAGCGGTGCGCATGCCGATCCACGGATAGTGCGTGCTCAGGTTCAGCCAGCCCTGCTGACGCGGCACCTGGCGTGTCAGTCCCTGCTCATACGGCAGCAGCAACGCCTCGTGCGACGTATAGAAATCCACCCGCTTGAGGTTGTGCACGCGCGCGCCGGAGATGGTCTCCATGAAGCCGATGGCATCCTCTATGGACGTCACCATCTTCTGGTACTCCACCGCCAGCGGGGAATGCCGCACCCACTCGAGGTTCCAGTACTCCGGGTGATGCAGATCGGCGAATCCCCCGTCGATCAGCGCCCGAACGAAGTTCATCGTCATCGCCGAATGCGCGTGTGCCTGCAGCATCCGCTTGGGATCCGGCAGGCGTGCCGCTTCGGTGAAGGCCGGCGCATTGATCACATCGCCGCGGTAGCTGGGCAGCGTGACCCCATCGCGTGTCTCGGTGTCTGCCGAACGCGGCTTCGCGTACTGCCCGGCGAAGCGTCCGACGCGGATCACCGGCTTGCGCATGCCATGCACCAGCACCAGGCTCATCTGCAGCAGCACCTTGAGCCGGTTGGAGATCATCCCGGACTCACAGTCGCTGAAGTTCTCTGCGCAATCGCCGCCCTGCAGCAGGAAACGCTTACCTTCCTGCGCATCCGCCAACTGCTGCTTCAGTGACAGGATTTCCCACGAGGTGACCAACGGCGGCAGCCGCTTCAACTCGTGCAACGCCGCGTCCAAGGCAACCGGATCCGGATAGGTCGGCAACTGGAGGGCAGGCTTTGCCCGCCAGCTCTCCGGCGACCAGTCAGCGGGCGACAATGAATCAACGGACGACATGGCGGACTCCAGGACCTTCGGGGGCGCGCCGAGCCATGCCCGGCGCATCAAGTACAACGTTCAACATCAGCGAATACGGCGCACGGACACCCACAACGCCCAGCCCGCCAGCAACACGAACCACACCAGCGACCACATCGGCATGCTCAGGCCCAGGAAGGCCCAGTCGATGTCGCCGCAGTTGCCGGTACCGGTCAGCACGGTGCGGAACACCTCGAACGGGCCCATGGTTTCACTGAGGAAGCTGAGTGGCGGGCCGCAGGTCGATCCGAACTCCGGCGGAATCATCTGCACATACACGTGGCGCGCGGCGATGCCCACGCCCACGGCCGCCGCGATGAAGGCCAACACGCCGTAGGTGATGCGCCCCGGTCGATTGGAGGGACCGTGCAGCGCACCGATCAGGAACACAAGGCCCAGCGCGGCAAACGCCAGTCGCTGGAAAATGCACAGCGGGCATGGCTCGAGGCCCATCTTCAACTGCAGGTAGATCGCGAAGCCAAGCAGCCCCGCGCAGATCAGGAACCCCAGCAGGAACTGGGCGCGGAACGGCCAACGGAACGGGTTCATCAGCAGGACTCAGTGCAGGCAGATGCAAAGCGTAACCCATGCGACGGCGGGCGCGATGCCCTACGCACGGGTGCTGTAACGCAGAAGCCCGGCACAAGGCCGGGCTTCTGACGGTGCTGCAGGGAACGGTCCGATTACTCGGCCACTTCCTCGGCAACAGCGGCCGGACGGTCGACCAGCTCGACGTAGGCCATCGGTGCATTGTCGCCAGCGCGGAAGCCGCACTTCAGCAGACGCAGGTAACCACCCGGACGCGACGCGTAACGCGGGCCCAGGATGGTGAACAGGTTGCCGACCGCTTCGTTGTCACGCAGGCGGGCGAACGCCAGGCGACGGTTGGCGACGGAGTCGACCTTGGCCAGGGTGATCAGCGGCTCGGCAACGCGGCGCAGTTCCTTGGCCTTCGGCAGGGTGGTCTTGATCAGCTCGTGCTTGAACAGCGACGCGGCCATGTTCTTGAACATTGCTTCGCGGTGAGCGCTGGTACGGCTGAACTTACGACCGGATTTCTGATGACGCATGGTGATGATTCCTTTGCAAGATTGAGACTTTGGGGATCGTTGTCGCCATCCTGGCGCTGTATTCGGACTGCGGATGGTCCTGGCCGCCCCTCCTGGTCGGCCTGTCCGCGGACTGATCGTCCGTCGGTTGTTGTAGAGCCGAGCTTGATCGACTGCAGGGGCTGCAATCGCGCAAGCTCGGCTCTACGGTGCGAAGGCCCCACCGTTACCGGTGAGGCCTTTGCAGTACTGCAGGGGGCTTATCAGCCCAGCATGCCGTGGCTGGCGACGCCGGCCGGCGGCCAGTTCTCCAGCTTCATGCCAAGCGACAGGCCACGCTGGGCCAGCACTTCCTTGATCTCGGTGAGCGACTTCTTGCCCAGGTTCGGGGTCTTCAGCAGCTCCACTTCGGTCTTCTGGATCAGATCGCCGATGTAATAGATGCTTTCCGCCTTGAGGCAGTTGGCCGAACGCACGGTCAGTTCCAGGTCGTCGATCGGGCGCAGCAGCACCGGATCCACGCCGTTGTTGGCCGGCTTGGCCGCACCGCGGTCGCGGTGGGTGAAGTCACCGAACACCGACAGCTGGTCGCTGAGGATGTCGGCGGCGGTGCGCACGGCTTCCTCGGCGTCGATGGTGCCGTTGGTCTCGATATCGATGACCAGCTTGTCCAGATCGGTACGCTGCTCGACACGTGCCGCTTCCACGGCATAGGCGACACGGCGGACCGGCGAGAACGAGGCATCCAGGACCAGACGGCCGATGGCACGGGTTTCTTCGTCCGGACGACGACGCGCGGCAGCCGGCTGATAGCCGAAACCACGCTCGATCTTCAGACGCATGTTGATTGCCGTATCCTTGGTCAGGTTGCAGATCACGTGGTCGCCGTTGAGGACCTCCACGTTATGATCAACCTTGATATCGGCAGCCGTGACGACGCCCGGACCCTGCTTGGACAGGGACAGGGTGGCGTTGTCGCCGGAATGCATACGGATGGCCACATCCTTCAGGTTGAGCAGGACTTCAAGCACGTCTTCCTGCAGACCTTCGACCGTGGTGTACTCATGCAACACGCCGTCGATTTCGACTTCCGTGATCGCGAAGCCCGGGATGGACGACAACAGGACGCGACGCAGGGCATTGCCCAGCGTATGCCCATAACCACGCTCCAAGGGTTCGATAACGACCTTGGCGCGTGTGTCGGTAAGGCGTTCGATCTGCGGGCCACGAGGACGCAGAACCTGGTTGGCGGTAACCGTCATGTTGCGGGTTCTCCTAGTGAACCCCCGGCCGTCGCCGGGGGCTCTCCAATGTGAATTACTTCGAATACAGCTCGACGATCAGCGCTTCATTGATGTCTGCAGGCAGGTCCGAACGATCCGGAACCGCCTTGAAGACGCCGGCGAACTTGCCGGAATCCACTTCAATCCACGACGGACGCATGTCGTGCGTGGCCGAAACGGTCAGGGCTTCCTGAACGCGCAGCTGCTTGGCAGCCTTTTCGGACAGCGCAACTGCGTCGCCAGCCTTGATCTGGTACGAAGCCAGGTTGACCGACTTGCCGTTCACGGTGACACCGCGGTGCGAGACCAGCTGACGAGCAGCCGGACGGGTCACAGCGAAGCCCATGCGATAGACGACGTTGTCCAGACGGGTTTCCAACAACTGCAGCAGGTTCTCGCCGGTGTTGCCCTTCTTGGTCGAGGCCTTCTTGTAGTAGTTGCGGAACTGACGCTCCAGCAGACCGTAGATACGCTTGACCTTCTGCTTTTCACGCAGCTGGGTAGCGTAGTCGGACAGCTTGCCCTTACGGGCGGTAGCGCCGTGCTGGCCGGGCTTCTGCTCCAGCTTGCACTTGGAGTCCAGCGCGCGCGCCGGGCTCTTGAGGGAGAGGTCGGCGCCTTCGCGACGGGCGAGCTTACAGGTAGGACCGATATAACGAGCCATTTCTTATCGCTCCCTTAGACGCGACGCTTCTTCGGCGGACGGCACCCGTTGTGCGGGATTGGCGTCACGTCGATGATGTTGGTGATCTTGTAACCGACGTTGTTCAGCGAACGAACGGCGGACTCACGACCCGGACCCGGGCCCTTGATGCGGACTTCCAGCGACTTCACGCCGTAGTCGAGCGCAGCACGGCCGGCCTTTTCGGCGGCGACCTGGGCAGCGAACGGGGTCGACTTGCGCGAACCGCGGAAGCCGGCGCCACCGGAGGTCGCCCACGACAGGGCATTACCCTGACGGTCGGTGATGGTCACGATGGTGTTGTTGAAAGAAGCGTGGACGTGGGCGACGCCATCAGTGATGACGCGCTTGATCTTCTTCTTGGTCTTAGCAGCGGGCTTAGCCATTTTTGTCCCTTACTTCCTGATCGCCTTGCGCGGACCCTTGCGGGTGCGGGCGTTGGTACGGGTACGCTGGCCACGCAGCGGAAGACCGCGACGGTGACGCAGACCGCGATAGCAGCCCAGATCCATCAGACGCTTGATTGCGATACCGATTTCACGGCGCAGATCGCCTTCCACGATGAACTTGCCGACTTCGGCGCGGAGGCGCTCGATTTCCGGCTCGGACAGATCGCGGATCTTGGTGGTCGAAGTAACGCCTGCGGAGTCGCAGACCTTCTTCGAACGGGTACGGCCGATGCCGTAAATGCTTTGCAACCCGACCCAGACGTGCTTCTGGGCTGGCAGGTTGACGCCTGCAATACGCGCCATGACGCGGTTCTCCAGCTGAGTGATGGCCGACAGCGCACCATGAAGGCGCGCCAATCCGGCAGGATAGATCAATAAAGTGAACTAGCGAATCTTACAAGGTTCCGGTGTACTGGAAGTTTCTGAGACCGTGAGGTTTCAAAAACCCGGCCCGGGGAGTGTGCCCAGGCTCCGGCGCCGGATCAGGTTGGTCGCGGCGCCATATCCGAAGACATGCCGCCGTGGCCGCCCGCGCTACTCCTGCGCAGGACCACCAGATCTCACCCCCACCCGGAACCGCTGCGGGGGCCGCCCTTCTTTGGATAGCCGAGTCCGCGAAGCGGAGGACCATCACATCAGGAAGACGATAGTGTAACAGGCAGATCAGCCGCGTGCAAAACCGCCGCGATTGCCACCCTTCAGGTTTGCCTTCTTCAACAGGCTTTCGTACTGGTGCGACATCAGGTGCGCCTGAACCTGGGCGATGAAGTCCATCACCACCACCACCACGATCAGCAGCGAGGTGCCGCCGAAGTAGAACGACGCGTTCAACTGGGTGCGCATCAGTTCCGGCAGCAGGCAGACGATCACCAGATAGGCCGAACCCGCCGCGGTCAACCGCGTCAGCACGCCATCGATGTAGTCAGCGGTCGCCTTGCCCGGACGGATGCCCGGAATCAGCGCGCCCGACTTCTTCAGGTTGTCCGCGGTTTCCTGCGAGTTGAACACCAGCGCGGTATAGAAGAACGCGAAACCGGTGATCAGCCCTGCGAACACGATCATGTGCAGCGGCTCACCCGGCCCGAGGGCATTGGCGATCTTCTGCAGCCACTGACCGGTGGCGCTCTGGTTGGCCGCCTGGCCTGACCACATCGCCAGCGTCGCCGGGAAGGCCAACAGGCTGGAGGCGAAGATCGCGGGGATCACGCCGGCCATGTTGAGCTTCAGCGGCAGGAACGAGGTCTGGTTCATGTACGCGTTGCGGCCACCCTGGCGACGTGCGTAGTTCACCGTGATGCGGCGCTGGCCGCGTTCGACGAACACCACGAAGAAGGTGAAGGCCAGTACCACCAGCGCGATCAGCAGCAGCTGGATGAACTGGATGTTGCCGTCGCGGTACGCATCGAACGTATGGATGATCGCGCCCGGCAGACCGGCGACGATACCGGCGAAGATGATCAGCGACACACCGTTGCCGATGCCGCGCTCGGTCACCTGCTCACCGACCCACATCAGGAAGATGGTGCCTGCGGTCAATGCGATCACGGCAGTGAGCACGAAGCCCATGCCCGGCGCATACACCACGGCCGTGCCACCCGGCGACACCTGGTTCTGCAGTGCCAGCGCGATGCTGCCGCCCTGCACCACCGCCAACAACACGGCGCCGATGCGGGAATACTGGGTGATCTTGCGGCGTCCAGACTCACCTTCCTTCTGCAGCGCCTTCAGCGCCGGGAAGATGTGGACCGCCAGCTGCATCACGATCGATGCCGAGATGTACGGCATGACGTTCAGCGCGAAGATCGAAAAACGGTGCAGGGCGCCGCCCGAGAACATGTTGAACATGTCCACGATGCCGCCGCCCTGCTGTTCCATCATGGCAAGCATGGCATCGGGGTTCACGCCCGGAACCGGCACATAGCACCCGATCCGATAGACGATCAACGCCCCGACGACAAACAGCAGACGCTGGCGAAGTTCAGTGAACTTGCCCATTCCACCTGCGAGGTTACCGATGCCAGCTTGCGCCATGATGCTATTACTCCGTTACGCTGCCGCCGGCAGCTTCGATCGCAGCCTTGGCACCAGCCGTGGCAGCGATGCCCTTCAGGGTGTACGCCTTGGTCAGCTCGCCCTTGACGACGATCTTGGCCTTCTTCGCGATGCTCGGAACCAGCTTGGCTTCACGCAGGATGGCGAAAGTGATTTCGCCAGCCGGCAGCTTGTCCAGCTGATACAGCAGCACTTCAGCGGTGTCCTTGGCGATCGGCGAGTTGAAGCCGATCTTCGGCAGACGACGCTGCATGGGGGTCTGGCCGCCTTCGAAGCCAGCCTTGATCTTGCCGCCACCCTTACGGGCGAACGAACCCTTGTGGCCGCGGCCGCAGGTCTTGCCCAGGCCGGAGCCGATGCCACGACCGACACGGGTACGCGGGGTACGCGCGCCCGGTGCCGGGTTCAGTTCATTCAGATGCATGGTCATTGGATTATTCCTCAACCTTGACGAGGTAGTGAACCTTGTTGATCAGGCCGCGAACCTGCGGGCTGTCCTTCAGTTCACGCACATCGTTGAGCTTGCTCAGACCCAGGGCACGCACCGACAGGCGGTGACGGGACTGGGCACCACGAAGGCCGCGCACCAGGCGCACCTTGACAGTCTTGCTGGTCGAATCAGCCATGATTCAGATCCTCTACCTTCTTGCCGCGCTTGGCCGCGATGCGAGCCGGCGACTGCACAGCAGCCAGGCCCTTCACGGTGGCACGCACCAGGTTGATCGGGTTGCGCGAACCAACAGCCTTGGCCAGCACGTTCTTCACGCCAACGGCTTCCAACACGGCGCGCATGGCGCCACCGGCGATGACGCCGGTACCTTCAGACGCGGGCTGCATGAAAACGCGTGCTGCACCGTGACCGTCCTTGATGGTGTGCCACAAGGTGCCGTTGTTCAGATCAACGCTGACCTGGTTCTTGCGCGCCTGCTCCATCGACTTCTGGATGGCGACCGGCACTTCGCGTGCCTTGCCATAGCCGAAACCGACCTTGCCTTCGCCATCGCCGACCACGGTCAGTGCGGTGAAGGTGAACTGACGACCGCCCTTGACGGTCTTGCTGACGCGATTGACCGCGACCAGCTTCTCGATCATGCCATCGTCGACTTTTTCTTCGCGGTTACGGTCGCGATCGCGACCCCGCTGCGGACGTTCTTCTGCCATCTTGATTCCTTGGTTGTTTAGGTATGTACGGCTCGAGGCCGCTTATGGTTGTGGAGTGGTGCGTTGTTCCGGTACGCCGTTGCATAAGAACGGGACCGTCCGGCCACCCTCTGGCCGGCGAGCAGGCGGAAAGGAGCCCATGGGCTCCTTTCCTTATCCCTTAGAACTGCAGGCCAGCTTCGCGAGCAGCGTCAGCCAGGGCCTTGATGCGGCCATGGTAACGGTAGCCCGAACGATCGAAGGCAACCTTCTCGATGCCGGCGGCCTTGGCGCGCTCTGCAACGATACGGCCGACCTTGGCAGCAGCTTCGGCGTTCTTGCCGCTCTTCAGGCCTTCCTTGACGTCGGCCTGGGTGGTGTTGGCAGCAGCCAGCACCGTGGAGCCGTCGGCGGTGAAGACCTGTGCGTACAGATGCTGACCGGTGCGCAGCACCGACAGACGGGCGACGCCGAGCACACGGATGTGGGCACGGGTCGACTTGGCGCGGCGCAGGCGGGCGATGTTCTTGTTCATGATTTTTTGTCCTGGAAAGCTGAAGGTTGGGCTTTTCCCCGGGGAGTCCGCACACGGAGGTGCGGGCTCCTGCAAGGAACTCGCGCTTACGCCTTCTTGGCTTCCTTGCGAATGATGACTTCGTCGGAGTACTTCACGCCCTTGCCCTTGTACGGTTCCGGCTTGCGGTACGCACGGATCTTGGCGGCAACTTCACCGACGATCTGCTTGTCAGCACCCTGCACCAGAATTTCGGTCTGCGTCGGGGTGGTGATGGTGATGCCTTCCGGCGCCACATACAGGATCGGATGCGAGTAACCGAGCGCCAGGCTCAGGTCCTTGCCCTGCATGGAAGCACGGTAACCGACGCCGACCAGCTCAAGCTTGCGCTCGAAGCCATCGGTGACGCCCTTGACCATATTGGCCAGGATCGCGCGGACGGTACCGGTCAGCGGCACGAGGGCTGCGTCTTCGGTGCTCAGGGTGGCAACGCCGTTCTCGACATTGATGGCAATGCCAGCCGGCTTGGCCAGCGACAGGGTGCCCTTCGGGCCCTTGGCGGTGACACTGTCGGACTGGACGTTCAACTCAACCTTACCCAGGTCGATCGGCTTCTTGGCTACACGGGACATGGTCTACTCCTTTCGCCTTAGGCCACGAAGCACAGGACTTCGCCGCCGACGCCCAACTGGCGCGCCTGCGCATCAGTCATGATGCCCTTGGAGGTGGAAATGATGGAAATACCCAGGCCGTTCATGACCTTCGGCAGCTCGCTCTTGCCACGGTACTGACGCAGACCCGAACGCGAGAAACGCTTCAGGGTCGCGATGACCGGCTTGCCTTCGAAATACTTCAGCACGATTTCGAGCTCGGACTTGTTGTTCTCGAGCGCGGTAACGCGCAGGTCGGTGATGTAACCCTCGTCCTTCAGGACCTGGGCGATCGCAACCTTGATCTTGGACGACGGTGCTTTCACCGTCTGCTTGCCAACCGCTGCCGCATTCTTGATGCGGACCAGCAGGTCGGCGATGGGATCAGTCATGCTCATATGAGTACCTTTGAGTGCACCGATATCCGCTTTCGCGAATTCTGTTTTTGTAGTCCTGGGATGGGCCAGGCCCCCTCCCCCGCAACCAGCGCAAGGCAAGACGCGGGATTATACGCCAAAAGAGCCCGACTTGCGTCGGGCTCTCTGGTTTTTTCTGCAGACGGGCGAACCCGCCTCGGCTGGACCTGCCCTCCCCGTTCAGGGAGGGCAGTCGCAGGACCGGCTGATTACCAGCTGGCCTTGCGCAGGCCCGGCACGTCGCCACGCATGGTGGCTTCGCGGAGCTTGTTACGGCCCAGGCCGAACTTGCTGTACACGCCACGCGGGCGGCCAGACAGTTCGCAACGGTTGCGATGGCGGCTCGGCGACGAATCGCGCGGCAGCTTCGACAACTTGGTGGAGGCTTCGATCTTCTCTTCGTAAGACGCGGTCGGCGAGGACACGATCTTCTTCAGAGCAGCGCGCTTGTCAGCGAACTTCTCAGCCAGCTTCTTCCGCTTGATGTCGCGGTTGACCATGGAGGTCTTTGCCATTTTCGGATATTCCTCGACGTATCAGTTACGGAACGGGAACTTGAACGCTGCCAGCAGCGCCTTCGCTTCCGCATCGGTCTTCGCCGTGGTGGTGATGGCGATATCCATACCGCGGATCGCATCGACAGCGTCGAAATCGATTTCCGGGAAGATGATCTGTTCCTTCACACCCATGTTGAAGTTGCCGCGACCGTCAAAGGAACGACCGGACACACCACGGAAGTCGCGCACGCGCGGCAGCGAGATGTTGATCAGGCGGTCCATGAACTCGTACATCTTTTCACGGCGCAGCGTGGTCTTGCAGCCGATCGGCCAACCATCGCGGATCTTGAACGACGCAACCGACACACGCGACTTGGTGATGACCGGCTTCTGGCCGGCAATCTTGGTCATGTCGCCGACGGCGTTTTCCAGGATCTTCTTGTTGGTCGCTGCTTCACCGACACCCATGTTCAGGGTGACTTTGACCAGCTTCGGCACTTCCATCGGATTCTTGTAGCCGAACTGCTTCATCAGCGCCGGGACTACTTCTTCCTTGTAAAACTTTTCGAGACGGGTATTCATCAGCGCATCCTCAGGCGTCGAGCGCCTCACCGCTGGAGCGGAACACACGCAGTTTGCGTCCATCCTCCAGCACCTTGAAGCCAACGCGCTCGCCCTTGCCCGTTGCCGGGTTGACGACGTTTACGTTGGAGATATGGATCGACGCTTCACGCTCGACCACGCCGCCGGCAACGCCTGCCTGCGGATTCGGCTTGGTGTGGCGCTTGACGATGTTCACGTTGGCGACGACCACACGGTCGCCGTCCACGCGGACGATTTCGCCCTGCTTACCCTTGTCCTTGCCAGCGGTGACGACAACCTGGTCGCCCTTCTTGATACGGTTAGCCATGATTATCTCCTGTCGCTCACAGCACTTCGGGAGCGAGCGAGACGATCTTCATGAACTTCTCCGAACGAAGTTCACGCGTCACCGGTCCGAAGATACGGGTGCCGATCGGCTCCTGCTTGTTGTTCAGCAGTACGGCAGCATTGCCGTCGAAGCGGATCAACGAACCGTCCGGACGACGAACACCCTTGCGGGTACGGACAACAACGGCGTCGTAAACTTCGCCCTTCTTGACCTTGCCGCGCGGAATCGCGTCTTTGACGGTGACCTTGATGATGTCACCAATGTGCGCATAACGGCGCTTGGAACCACCAAGCACCTTGATGCACATCAGTTCCTTGGCACCGGAATTGTCCGCGGCGTCAAGGTAGCTCTGCATCTGGATCATGAGTCAGATCTCCTTATTCAGCCGCACGCGTGATGACTTCCACCACGCGCCAGTTCTTGGTCTTGGACATCGGAGCAATTTCGGTCACGCGCACGACATCGCCTTCATTGCAGGCATTGTCGGCATCATGGGCGTGCAGCTTGGACGAGCGCTTGATGTACTTACCGTACAGCGGGTGCTTGACCTGGCGTTCCACCAGAATGGTGACCGTCTTGTCCATCTTGTTGCTGACGACACGGCCTTCGACCGTGCGCAGCGCTTTGTTTTCAGTGTTGTCGCTCATAGCGGCCATCCTTACTTGGTGCTGCCGAGCAGGGTCTTCGTGCGAGCAATCTCGCGACGGACCCGGCGGATATCGTGAGTCTTCGGCAGCTGGCCGGTGACCTGCTGCATACGGACAGAGAACTGTTCCTTACGCAGGTCGATCAGGTGGGCCTTCAGTTCGTCAGCCGACTTTTCACGGAGTTGTTTGAGGTCCATCAGCGCACCGTCCGGGTTACGAAAGTGGTGGTGACCGAGAGCTTGGCGGCGGCCAGGCGGAATGCCTCGCGTGCCACGTCTTCGGTAACACCCTCGATTTCATAGATCATGCGGCCGGGCTGGATCTGGGCCACCCAGTATTCCACGTTGCCCTTACCCGAACCCATTCGAACTTCGATGGGCTTCTTGGTGATGGGCTTGTCGGGGAACACACGGATCCACATCTTGCCACCGCGCTTGACGTAGCGGCTGATCGAGCGGCGGGCCGCTTCGATCTGACGCGCGGTCAGCTGACCGTGGGCGGTTGCCTTCAGGCCGTACTCGCCGAAGCTGACAGCGTTTGCGCTCCAGCTCAGGCCGTCGTTACGCCCCTTGTGTACCTTGCGGTATTTGGTTCGCTTGGGTTGCAACATTGTCGTTACCTCGCTTCACGAGCCGGGCGCTGACGGTCACCGCGGTCGCCGCGATCGTTACGATCGTTGCGCGGGGAGTCGTCCTGCTTTTCCTGGCCAACCTGGGAGAAATCGAAGACCTCGCCCTTGTAGATCCAGACCTTGATGCCGATGATGCCGTACGTCGTCTTGGCTTCAGCGAAGCCGTAGTCGATGTCGGCACGCAGCGTGTGCAGCGGCACGCGGCCTTCGCGGTACCACTCCGAACGGGCGATTTCTGCACCGTTCAAGCGGCCACCGACGTTGACCTTGATGCCCAGGGCACCGAGGCGCATCGCGTTGCCGACCGAGCGCTTCATTGCACGGCGGAACATGATGCGACGCTCAAGCTGCTGCGCGATGGACTCGGCAACCAGCTGTGCGTCCAGCTCGGGCTTGCGCACTTCAGTGACGTTGATGTGCGCCGGGACGCCCATCATCTCGCTCACTTCCTTGCGCAGCTTCTCGATGTCCTCACCACGCTTGCCGATCACCACGCCCGGACGGGCGGTGTGGATCGTCACGCGGGCGGTCTTGGCCGGACGCTCGATGAGGATCTTGCTGATGCCGGCCTGCGCAAGCTTCTTGCGCAGCATTTCCCGCACCTTCAGGTCGGCCGCCAGATAACCAGCGAACTCGCCCTTGTTGGCGTACCACTTGGAGTTCCAATCCTTGGAAATACCGAGGCGGATACCAATCGGATGAACTTTATGACCCATGGTCTTTTCCTTTCCGCTTACTTGCCGGCGCCCACAACCACAGTGATGTGGCTGGTGCGCTTGAGGATGCGGGTACCGCGGCCTTTCGCCCGCGCCATGAAACGCTTCAGGGTCGGACCTTCATCTACCATGATGGTCTGGACCTTCAGCTCGTCGACGTCAGCGCCCTGGTTGTTCTCGGCATTTGCAATAGCCGACTCCACCACCTTCTTGATCAGGTGTGCAGCCTTCTTGTCCGAGAACTTCAGCAGGTTGACCGCACGCTCGGCCGGCAGGCCGCGCACCTGGTCAGCGACCAGGCGGGCTTTCTGCGCAGAGATGCGCGCGGAGCGCAAAATGGCTTTCGCTTCCATTGTCATCTCTCCTTACTTGCCGGACTTCTTGTCACCACCGTGACCCTTGAAGGTCCGGGTGATGGCAAATTCGCCAAGCTTGTGGCCGACCATGTTCTCGTTGATGAGAACCGGGATGTGGTTTTTGCCGTTATGCACGGCAATGGTGACGCCTACCATGTCAGGCAGGATCATCGAACGACGCGACCAGGTCTTGATCGGACGCTTGCTACCCGCAGCGGCTGCCACCTTGACAACAAGGTGGTGATCGACAAACGGGCCCTTCTTGAGTGAACGTGCCATGGTCGATTAGCCCCTACGATCGCGGACGATGAACTGCTGAGTGCGCTTGTTATGGCGCGTCTTGTAACCCTTGGTCGGAACACCCCACGGGGTGACCGGATGCGGATTACCCTGGCCGGCCTTCGCCTCACCACCGCCGTGCGGATGGTCAACCGGGTTCATGGCTGCACCACGAACGGTCGGGCGGACACCGCGCCAGCGCTTGGCGCCAGCCTTGCCCAGCTTTTCCAGGTTGTGCTCGTCGTTACCGACTTCACCGATGGTGGCGCGGCACTCGACCGGCACCTTGCGCATTTCACCCGAGCGCAGGCGCAGGGTGGCGTAGATGCCTTCACGAGCGACGAGCTGCACGGCGGCGCCGGCGGCACGAGCGATCTGTGCACCTTTGCCCGGCTTCAGCTCGATGCCGTGAATGGTGGTACCGACCGGGATGTTGCGCAGCGGCAGCGTGTTGCCTGCCTTGATCGGCGCATCCGAGCCTGCAATCACCTGGTCACCGGCCTTCAGGC
The DNA here is from genome assembly GCF_040223995.2 of Stenotrophomonas sp. WHRI 8082. Classification (NCBI taxonomy): domain Bacteria; kingdom Pseudomonadati; phylum Pseudomonadota; class Gammaproteobacteria; order Lysobacterales; family Lysobacteraceae; genus Stenotrophomonas; species Stenotrophomonas sp. WHRI 8082. The sequence goes on from NZ_CP167826.1 coordinate 1,180,084, forward strand.
CCTTCGGTGCGATGATGTAGCGACGCTCACCGTCGACGTAGCACAGCAGGGCGATATGGGCAGTGCGGTTCGGATCGTATTCGATGCGTTCCACGCGTGCCGGAATGCCTTCCTTGTTGCGCTTGAAGTCGATGACGCGGTAGTGCTGCTTGTGACCACCACCAACGTGGCGGACCGTGATGCGGCCGTGGTGGTTACGACCACCCGACTTGCTCAACGGCTCCAGCAACGGTGCGTGCGGTGCGCCCTTGTGCAGATCGGGAGTAACCACGCGCACGGCCGAACGACGGCCGGGGGAAGTGGGTTTGAATTTCATCAATGGCATGGGATGGACCTCAGGCCTTGGCCGTTACATCGATGGACTGGCCATCGGCCAGGCGCACGTACGCCTTGCGCCAATCGCCACGGCGGCCAGCGCGGTTACGGAAGGACTTGTTCTTGCCCTTGACGTTCAGCACGTTGACGGCCTCGACCTTGACGTCGAACAGCTGCTCTACCGCGGCCTTTACATCGGCCTTGGTGGCTTCGTTCGAAATCTCGAAGACATACTGGTTGGAAAGTTCCTGCAGGCGCGCGGTCTTTTCAGAGACTCGCGGAGCGCGCAGCACGCTGAAGATTTTCTCGTTGCTGCTCATGCCAGCCACTCCTCGACCTTCTTGACCGCATCAGCGGTAATGATGACCGTATCGGCACCGACCAGCGACACCGGGTCCAGACCCTGCACGTCACGCACTTCCACGTAGGGAATGTTGCGCGCCGACAGGTACAGGTGCTCGGAGGCTTCTTCAGTGACGATCAGCGGGCGCTTGCCCACTTCCAGGCCGGCCAGCTTGGCGATCAACGACTTCGTGTTGGTCGCTTCGACATCGAAGGCCTCCACGATCGTCAAACGGCCCTGACGGTTCAGCTCGGACAGGATCGCGCACATGGCGGCACGGTACTGCTTACGGTTGACCTTCTGCTCGAAGCTACGCGGCTTGGCCGCGAAGGTGACACCACCGCCGATGAAGATCGGAGCCGTCAGCGCGCCATGACGCGCACCGCCGCCCTTCTGCTTCTTCGACTTCTTCGTGGTACCAGCCACTTCAGAACGCGTTTTCTGCGCCTTGGTACCTGCGCGACCGGCGTTGCGATAAGCGACGACAACCTGGTGGACCAGATCACCGCAGAAATCGCGACCGAACACGGCATCGGAGACCGAGACCTTGTTATTGCTACCCGTGATAACGAGTTCCATCGTCATCTCTCCTTATGCCTTGCTCGCCGGACGGACGATCACGTCGCCACCCGCCGCGCCAGGAACGGCGCCGCGAACCGCGATCAGACCGCGCTCGACGTCGACCTTGACAACTTCCAGATTCAGGGTGCTCTGCTGCACGGAACCCATGTGACCGGACATCTTCTTGCCCGGAAACACGCGACCCGGCGTCTGGCGCTGGCCCAGTGAACCCGGCGCGCGATGCGACAGCGAGTTACCGTGGGTAGCGTCACCCATGCGGAAGTTGTAGCGCTTGATGGTGCCCTGGAAGCCCTTGCCCTTGGTGACACCCTGGACGTCGACGATCTGGCCGACTTCAAAGATGTCCGCCTTGACTTCGCCGCCAACGGCGAAATCGCCGAGCTGCGCGTCTTCAACGCGGAATTCCCACAGGCCACGGCCCGCTTCCACTTTCGCCTTGGCGAAGTGGCCGGCTTCCGGCTTGTTGACCAGGGCAGCGCGACGCGCGCCGACGGTCACCTGCACGGCGCTGTAGCCGTCAGCTTCGACGGTCTTGATCTGCGCGATGCGGTTCGGGGAGGCTTCAATCAGGGTCACCGGGATGGACTGGCCATCTTCAGTGAAAACGCGGCTCATGCCAGCCTTGCGGCCCACGAAGCCCAACGAATATTTCTTCGTCATGGTCGTAGTCCTCAGGTCAGCTTGATCTGAACGTCGACGCCGGCAGCCAGTTCGAGCTTCATCAGCGCGTCCACGGTCTTGTCGTTCGGATCAACGATATCGAGCACGCGCTTGTGCGTGCGGGTCTCGTACTGGTCACGCGCGTCTTTGTCGACGTGCGGGGAGACGAGGATGGTGTAGCGTTCAATCTTGGTCGGCAGCGGGATCGGGCCACGCACTTGCGCGCCGGTCCGCTTTGCCGTTTCTACGATCTCGCTGGCCGAACGGTCGATCAAACGATGATCGAACGCCTTCAGCCGGATACGGATCTTTTGGTCCGCCATGACGGTGGTTCCTTCGTTAAAAGAGCGACGAGCCAGGCCTCTGGGTTGCCTAGCCCCGTGAATATCCTGAATACAGACGGCCCGCACTCCTGCAGGCCGACAAGGTCAATCCATTAACCTCAAAAACGTAGGCAGGTCGGTTTCCCGGCCTGCCCAGACGTAGAAGCATAGCGCACATACAAAAAGCCTGTCAACACAGTGTGTTGACAAAGCCTGAATGGCGCGACCGATCCTGGTCCGGGGAACACGAAACACGTCCTGTGTTTCTTTTCCCTTTTAAAAGCGCCCCGATGCCCTACCCAGGCAACATCGGGGCGCAAAGTCTAACAGATTACTTGATGATCTTCGACACCACGCCGGCGCCGACGGTACGGCCGCCTTCGCGGATCGCGAAACGCAGGCCTTCGTCCATTGCCACCGGGTTGATCAGGGTGACAACCATCTTCACGTTGTCGCCCGGCATCACCATCTCGACACCTTCCGGCAGCTTGGCAGCACCGGTGATGTCCGTGGTACGGAAGTAGAACTGCGGACGGTAGCCGTTGAAGAACGGGGTGTGACGGCCGCCCTCATCCTTCGACAGCACGTACACTTCGCCTTCGAACTCGGTGTGCGGCTTGATCGAACCCGGCTTGCAGAGGACCTGGCCACGCTCGACGTCGTCACGCTTGGTGCCGCGCAGCAGCAGACCGGCGTTGTCGCCTGCCTGACCCTGGTCGAGCAGCTTGCGGAACATTTCCACGCCGGTCACGGTGGTCTTGACGGTGTCGCGGATACCGACGATTTCGATTTCTTCGCCGACCTTGATCACGCCACGCTCGATACGACCGGTCACCACGGTGCCGCGGCCCGAGATCGAGAACACGTCTTCCACCGGCATCAGGAACGGCTTGTCGACAGCGCGCTCCGGCATCGGGATCCAGGTGTCCAGCGCCTCGACCAGCTTGATGACAGCCGGCACACCGATGTCGCTCTGGTCGCCTTCCAGCGCCAGACGCGCCGAACCGGCGATGATCGGGGTGTCGTCGCCCGGGAAGTCGTACTTGCTCAGCAGCTCGCGCACTTCCATTTCCACCAGCTCAAGCAGCTCGGCGTCATCGACCATGTCTGCCTTGTTCAGGAAGACGACGATGTACGGCACGCCAACCTGACGCGACAGCAGGATGTGCTCGCGGGTCTGCGGCATCGGGCCGTCAGCAGCGGAACAGACCAGGATCGCGCCGTCCATCTGCGCTGCACCGGTGATCATGTTCTTGACGTAGTCAGCATGGCCCGGGCAATCAACGTGGGCGTAGTGACGCTCGGTGGATTCGTATTCGACGTGTGCGGTCGAGATCGTGATGCCACGTGCCTTTTCTTCCGGCGCGGCGTCGATCGAGGAGTAATCCTTGAACTCGCCACCGAAGCGCTCGGCACCGATCTTGGTCAGTGCAGCGGTCAGCGTGGTCTTGCCGTGATCGACGTGACCGATGGTGCCGACGTTGACGTGCGGCTTGGTGCGCTCGAACTTACCCTTTGCCATTTCTATCTACCTTTTAGTTTCTAAAGTGGTTGGGAGGACCTGAGCTTACGCTCAGGCCTTCTTCATGACTTCGTCGGCGATGTTGGTCGGCGCCGGCTCGTAGTGATCGAATTCCATCGTGAACGTGGCGCGGCCCTGGGTCTGCGAACGCAGCGAGGTGGCGTAGCCAAACATCTCGCCCAGCGGAATCATCGCATTGATGATTTCGGCCGAACCGTCACCGGTCATGCTCGAACCCTGCAGCATGCCACGACGACGGCTGACGTCGCCCATCACGTCACCCTGGTAATCGCTCGGGGTCACGATCTCGACCTTCATGATCGGCTCCAGCAGGACCGGCTTGGCCTTGCGGAAACCTTCCTTGAACGCCATCGAGGAAGCCAGCTTGAACGCCATTTCCGAGGAGTCGACGTCATGGTACGAGCCGAACACCAGCTTGACCTTGACATCCACGACCGGGAAGCCAGCCAGCGGACCGCTGGTGATGGTTTCGCGCAGGCCCTTTTCTACCGACGGAATGAATTCCTTCGGGATCACGCCGCCGGCGATGTCATTGATGAAGAGGAAATCATCCTTGATCGCAGCGGACAGCTTCGGATCGGCACGATCGGCAGCGGTGATCGGCGACAGCTCGATCACGACGTGACCGTACTGACCCTTACCACCGGACTGCTTGGCGTGCTTGTAGTCCGACTTGACGTCGGCCAGGGTGATCGTTTCGCGGTAAGCCACCTGCGGCTTGCCGACGTTGGCTTCAACGTTGAACTCGCGCTTCATGCGGTCAACGATGATGTCCAGGTGCAGCTCACCCATGCCCGAGATGATCGTCTGGCCGGATTCCTGGTCGGTCTTGACGCGGAACGACGGATCTTCCTGGGCCAGACGGCCGAGGGCGAGACCCATCTTTTCCTGGTCGGACTTGGTCTTCGGTTCGACGGCCATCGAGATGACCGGCTCCGGGAACACCATGCGCTCCAGGATGATCGGATGCTCCTGCGAGCACAGCGTGTCACCGGTCGTGGTGTCCTTCAGACCCACGGCAGCGGCGATGTCACCGGCCAGCACTTCCTTGATCTCTTCGCGATCGTTGGAATGCATCTGCAGGATGCGGCCGATGCGCTCCTTCTTGCCCTTCACCGAGTTCAGCAGCTGGTCGCCAGCATTCAGCGTGCCCGAGTAGACACGGAAGAAGGTCAGCGCGCCGACGAACGGATCGGTGATGATCTTGAAGGCCAGCGCCGAGAAGGGCGCCTTGTCATCGGACTTGCGGCTCAGTGCGACGGTTTCGTCGTCCACGTCGGTACCGGTCACGTCCGGCACGTCGATCGGCGACGGCAGCAGCTGCACCACGCCGTCCAGCATGGCCTGCACGCCCTTGTTCTTGAAGGCCGAACCGCAGTACATCGGCACGATGTCGGTGGCCAGGGTGCGCACGCGCAGGGCCTCCACGATCTCGGCCTCGGTCAGCTCTTCGCCGCCCAGGTACTTTTCCATCAGCTCTTCGCTGGCTTCAGCCGCAGCTTCGATCATGAAGACGCGGGCTTCATCAGCCTCTGCCTGCATGTCGGCCGGGATTTCCAGGTACTCGAACTTCATACCCTGGGACGCTTCATCCCAATGGATGGCCTTCATCTTGATGAGGTCGACCACGCCCTTGAAGTTTTCTTCAGCGCCGATCGGCAGCTGCATCGGCACGGCAACCGCACCCAGCTTCGCCTTCAGCTGGCCAACGACCTTGGTGAAGTTCGCGCCGGTGCGGTCCATCTTGTTGACGAACGCAATGCGCGGCACCTTGTACCGGTTGGCCTGACGCCACACGGTTTCGGACTGCGGCTGTACGCCACCAACGGCACACAGCACGAACACTGCACCATCGAGCACGCGCAGCGAGCGCTCGACTTCGATGGTGAAGTCAACGTGTCCGGGGGTATCGATGATGTTGAAACGATGCTCCGGCAGGGACTTGTCCATGCCCTTCCAGAACGCAGTGGTAGCAGCGGACTGGATCGTGATGCCACGCTCCTGCTCCTGCTCCATCCAGTCCATGGTGGCAGCGCCGTCATGCACTTCACCGATCTTGTGGCTCTTGCCGGTGTAGAACAGGATGCGCTCGGACGTGGTGGTCTTGCCGGCATCGATGTGAGCCATGATGCCGAAGTTACGGTAACGCTCGATGGGAGTGTTGCGGGCCACGGGGAGCCTCTCGATTTCTTGGATTTCGGATGGCCGAACGCCGCCTTTCGGCGGCCTTCGGATTGGCGCGACCCTTCCGGGGTCGCGGGGCAGCACTCAGATGGTGCTGCCCTGCCTGTTTTACAAGGCCGTCAAACTCACCAGCGGTAGTGCGCGAACGCCTTGTTGGCTTCGGCCATACGGTGGGTTTCTTCGCGCTTCTTGATCGCGCCGCCACGGTTTTCCGAGGCATCCAGCAGCTCGGCCGCCAGCTTCTTCGGCATGGTGTTCTCACCACGCTTGCGCGCGGAGTCGATCAGCCAACGCATGGCCAGTGCCATCTTGCGCGACGAACGCACTTCGACCGGCACCTGGTAGGTGGCACCACCGACACGGCGGGACTTGACCTCGACCGACGGAGCGACGTTTTCCAGCGCCTTCTGCACCAGTTCCACCGTATTGGCGGCGGCGTTCTTTTCGCTGATGACGTCCATCGCGCCGTAGACGATCTTCTCGGCTACGGACTTCTTGCCGCTCAACATCACCATGTTGATGAAGCGGGCGATGGTTTCACTTCCGTGCTTGGGATCGGGCAGGACGGAACGCTGCGGAGTATTACCTTTACGCGACATGTGCTCTCTCCTTATGCCTTCGGACGCTTGGCGCCGTACTTCGAACGGGCCTGGCGACGCTTGGCGACACCGGAGGCATCGAGCGAACCGCGAACAGTGTGGTAACGCACACCCGGCAGATCCTTGACGCGACCGCCGCGGATCAGGACCACGGAGTGCTCCTGCAGGTTGTGGCCTTCACCACCGATGTAGCTGATGACCTCTTCCTGGTTGGTCAGGCGGACCTTGGCAACCTTGCGGAGGGCCGAGTTCGGCTTCTTCGGGGTGGTGGTATAGACGCGCGTGCAGACGCCACGGCGCTGCGGGCACTTCTCGAGCGCCGGCGAGGCACTCTTGTAGGTGGTAGCTTGCCGCGGCTTGCGGACCAGCTGGTTGATCGTCGCCATCAGTAGGTTCTTCTGATTGGGGCCAGTAAAAACTGACCAGAGATGCGGAAATGTTAAAGCAGGCCTGAAAACGGGCCTGCTGAGACAGACGATTGTAGCAACCTGTCAGAAACGCAGTCAAACGCGCTCCTGTCAAGCCCTCCCTGATCCAGGGAAGTTACCGGGGGGCCTCCATGTACCCCGTTCAGACTGGCAGGCGAAACCCGAAGGCCTCGCCTGCCCTTTTCCGTGCCCACCCCCGAGGGGGCGGACCGTGTTTCTTACTCTTCCCCCGAAGCCTGTTCAGCTTCGACGGCGGCCACCGGAGCCGGCGCCGGAGCAGCCGGTTCTGCGGCTGCAGCGGCCGGCGTACCGGTCAGCGTCAGCATCTCCGAATCGGTCAGGCCGGTAGCGCCGCGACGGCGGTTGGCGTGATAGGACAGGCCGGTACCGGCCGGAATCAGGCGACCGACGATGACGTTTTCCTTCAGGCCGCGCAGGTTGTCCTTGGTGCCGCGAACAGCGGCTTCGGTCAACACGCGGGTGGTTTCCTGGAAGGACGCCGCCGAGATGAACGATTCGGTTGCCAGCGAAGCCTTGGTGATGCCCAGCAGGACCGGATCGTACTGGGCCGGCAGTTCGGTACGGGCACCGAGGCGTGCATTCTCCTCGATAACGCGCTGACGTTCCACCTGTTCGCCATTCAGGAACTTGCTGTTGCCCTGGTCGGTGATCTCGACCTTGCGCAGCATCTGGCGGGTGATCACCTCGATGTGCTTGTCGTTGATCTTCACGCCCTGCAGGCGGTACACGTCCTGGATTTCCTTGACCAGGTAGGCAGCCAGCGGTTCGACACCCAGCAGACGCAGGATGTCCTGCGGGCTCGGCTCGCCGTCCACGATGGTTTCGCCCTTGGTCACGTGCTCGCCTTCGAACACGATCACCTGGCGGTACTTCGGAATCAGCTCTTCGTGTTCCGTCCCGTCAGTGTCCTTGATGATCAGACGCTGCTTGCCCTTGGTGTCCTTGCCGAAGCTGATGATGCCCGAACGCTCGGCCAGCACGGCCGGATCCTTCGGCTTGCGGGCTTCGAACAGATCGGCCACGCGCGGCAGACCACCGGTGATGTCGCGGGTCTTGGACGCTTCCTGCGGGATCTTGGCGACCACGTCGCCCACGCCGACGGCGGCGCCGTCCTGCAGGTTGACGATGGAGCGCGGCGGCAGCAGGTACTGGGCCGGCATGTCGGTGCCCGGGATCAGCAGGTCGGCGCCCTTGGCGTCGACGATGCGGATCAGCGGACGCAGATCCTTGCCCATCGAACCGCGACGCTTCGGATCGGTGATCTCGCGCGAGGCAAGGCCGGTCAGTTCGTCGGTCTTTTCGATGACGGTGATGCCATCGACAAAGTCGATGAAGCGCAGGAAACCGGCCACTTCCGAAACGATCGGGTGGTTATGCGGATCCCAGTTCGCCACGGTCTGGCCAGCCTTGACCGAGTCGCCATCCTTGGAGGCGATCATCGAGCCGTAGGGCAGCTTGTAACGCTCGCGCTCGCGGCCATGGGCATCGAGCACCGAGATTTCGCCCGAGCGGGACACCGCCACCAGCGAACCGTTGGCATGCGACACCGACTTCAGGTTGTTGAACTTCACCGAACCGGTGGTCTTCACCGTGATGTTGTCCACTGCTGCCGCACGCGATGCCGCACCACCGATGTGGAACGTACGCATGGTCAGCTGGGTGCCCGGCTCACCGATCGACTGCGCGGCGATGACGCCGACCGCTTCACCGATGTTGACGATGTGGCCACGCGCCAGGTCACGACCGTAGCAACGGCCGCAGACACCGAACGGCGAGGCGCACGAGATCGTCGAGCGCACCTTGATGCTCTGCACGCCGGCATCTTCCAGCTTGGCCACCCAGGCTTCGTCGAGCAGCGTGTTGCGGGTGACGATCGGATCTTCGTCGTTGCCCGGCAGGAACACGTCCTCGGCGACGACACGACCCAGCACGCGGTCCTTCAACGGCTCCACGACATCGCCGCCTTCCACGATCGGCGTCATGGTCAGGCCTTCAGTGGTACCGCAATCCACCTCGGTGATCACCACGTCCTGCGCGACGTCCACCAGACGACGGGTCAGGTAACCCGAGTTGGCGGTCTTCAGCGCGGTATCGGCCAGACCCTTACGGGCACCGTGGGTGGAGTTGAAGTACTCCTGCACGTTCAGGCCTTCACGGAAGTTCGCCTTGATGGGCGTTTCGATGATCGAGCCATCCGGACGCGCCATCAGGCCACGCATACCGGCCAGCTGGCGGATCTGCGCCTGCGAACCACGTGCACCGGAGTCGGCCATGATGTACAGCGAGTTCATCGACTTCTGGTCGATGATGTCACCGTTGGAATCGGTGACCTTCTCGGTACCGATGGTGTCCATCATCGCCTTGGCGATGCGTTCGTTGGTGCGCGACCAGATGTCGACCACCTTGTTGTAGCGCTCACCGGCGGTGACCAGGCCCGACTGGTACTGCTCCTGGATTTCCAGCACTTCGGCTTCGGCCTCGGTGAGGATGCCGCGCTTCTCGTCCGGGATCAGCATGTCGTCGATACCGATCGACACACCCGCACGGGTTGCGTAGGCAAAGCCGGTGTACATCAGCTTGTCGGCGAACACGACCGTGTCCTTCAAGCCCAGCTGACGGTAGCTGGAGTTGATCAGGCGGCTGATGTTCTTCTTGGTCAGCTCGGTGTTGGCCAGCGCGAACGGCAGGCCTTCCGGCAGGATTTCAGCCAGCAGGGCGCGACCGATCGTGGTTTCCACGATCGAGGTCTTGTTCTGCTTGTTGCCTTCCTCGTCGGTCACCACTTCAGTGATGCGGACCTTGACGCGCGCATGCAGTTCCACCACGCGGTTGTCGTAGGCACGCTTGACTTCGGCGATGTTGGCGAAGGCCATGCCCTCGCCCTTCTTGTTCACCAGCGAGCGGGTCATGTAATACAGACCCAGCACGACGTCCTGCGACGGCACGATGATCGGCTCGCCGTTGGCCGGCGACAGGATGTTGTTGGTGGACATCATCAGCGCACGCGCTTCCAGCTGGGCTTCCAGCGAGAGCGGCACGTGGACGGCCATCTGGTCACCGTCGAAGTCGGCGTTGAACGCGGTGCAGACCAGCGGATGCAGCTGGATGGCCTTGCCTTCGATCAGCACTGGCTCGAACGCCTGGATGCCCAGACGATGCAGGGTCGGCGCACGGTTCAGCATCACCGGATGTTCGCGGATGACCTCTTCCAGGATGTCCCAGACTTCGGCTTCTTCGCGCTCGACCAGCTTCTTGGCGGCTTTGATGGTGGTGGCCAGGCCACGACGCTGCAGCTTGGCGAAGACGAACGGCTTGAACAGCTCGAGCGCCATCTTCTTCGGCAGGCCGCACTGGTGCAGGCGCAGGTACGGGCCGACCACGATGACCGAACGGCCCGAGTAGTCGACGCGCTTGCCCAGCAGGTTCTGGCGGAAGCGACCCTGCTTGCCCTTGATCATGTCGGCCAGCGACTTCAGCGGGCGCTTGTTGGTGCCAGTGATGGCGCGGCCGCGACGGCCGTTGTCCAGCAGCGCATCGACCGATTCCTGCAGCATGCGCTTTTCATTGCGCACGATGATGTCCGGCGCGCTCAGTTCCAGCAGGCGACGCAGGCGGTTGTTGCGGTTGATGACGCGGCGGTACAGGTCGTTCAGGTCGGAGGTCGCGAAGCGGCCACCGTCCAGCGGCACCAGCGGACGCAGGTCCGGCGGCAGCACCGGCAGCACGGTCATCACCATCCACTCCGGACGGTTGCCCGATTCCAGGAAGGCTTCGATCAGCTTGATGCGCTTGGTGAGGCGCTTGAGCTTGGTTTCCGAACCGGTGCTGGCGATCTCTTCGCGCAGGCGGGTCATTTCCGACTGCAGGTCGATCGTGCGCAGCAGCTCGTAGACGGCCTCGGCGCCCATGGCGGCGTCGAAGTCATCACCGTGCTCCTGACGCGCGGTCAGGTACTGCTCTTCGGTCAGCAGCTGGCGGCGCTCCAGGGCGGTCAGGCCCGGCTCGGTCACCACGTAGGCTTCGAAGTACAGCACGCGCTCGATGTCACGCAGGGTCATGTCCAGCATCAGGCCGATGCGCGACGGCAGCGACTTGAGGAACCAGATGTGCGCGACCGGCGACGCCAGGTCGATGTGGCCCATGCGCTCGCGGCGCACCTTGGCCAGGGTCACTTCGGTGCCGCACTTCTCGCAGACCACACCACGGTGCTTCATGCGCTTGTACTTGCCGCACAGGCACTCGTAGTCCTTGACCGGTCCGAAGATGGCGGCGCAGAACAGGCCGTCACGCTCCGGCTTGAAGGTACGGTAGTTGATCGTTTCCGGCTTCTTCACTTCGCCGAACGACCACGAACGGATCAGGTCGGGCGAAGCCAGCGCGATCTTGATCGCGTCGAAGTCCAGCGTCTGGCGCTGCTGGTTGAAGAGGTTGAGCAGGTCTTTCATGGTGTTCTCCAGAAGGAGGAATGCTGTGTCGATGGGCTGTCAGGAGCGAAGCGGCGGCGCTGCTGCCGGGGCAGCAGCGCCTGCGCGATCAGCTGTCTTCCAGTTCCATGTTGATGGCCAGCGAACGGATTTCCTTCACCAGCACGTTGAAGGATTCCGGCATGCCGGCCACCATCTCGTGCTCGCCATCGACGATGTTCTTGTACATCTGGTTGCGGCCCTGCACGTCATCGGACTTCACCGTCAGCATTTCCTGCAGGGTGTAGGCCGCGCCGTAGGCTTCCAGCGCCCAGACTTCCATCTCACCGAAGCGCTGCCCGCCGAACTGCGCCTTGCCGCCCAGCGGCTGCTGGGTGACGAGCGAGTACGGACCGGTCGAACGGGCATGCATCTTGTCGTCGACCAGGTGGTTCAGCTTCAGGTAGTGCATGTAGCCGACGGTGGTCTGGCGATCGAACGCCTCGCCGGTACGGCCGTCATACAGCTGGGTCTGGCCGCTGGTCGGCAGGTCTGCCAGTTCCAGCATGCGCTTGATCTCCGCCTCGGTGGCACCGTCGAAGACCGGCGTTGCCATCGGCACGCCGTCGGTCAGGTTGCCGGCCAGGCGCAGCAGTTCCGCATCGCTGAACTGGGTCAGGTCGACGTGGGTGGCCACGTTGGTGCTGTCGTGGTTGTACACCTCGTCCAGGAAGATCCGCAGCTGCGACACCGCGGCCTGGGCTTCCAGCATGCCCTGGATCTTGCGACCCAGGCCCTTGGCGGCCCAGCCCAGATGCACTTCCAGGATCTGCCCGATGTTCATGCGCGACGGCACGCCCAGCGGGTTCAGCACGATGTCCACGGTTTCGCCCGACGACATGTACGGCATGTCCTCGACCGGCACCACGTTGGAGACCACACCCTTGTTGCCGTGGCGGCCTGCCATCTTGTCGCCCGGCTGGATGCGGCGCTTCACGGCCATGAAGACCTTGACCATCTTCAGCACGCCCGGAGCGAGGTCATCGCCCGCGGTGATCTTGCCGCGCTTGTCGGCGAAGCGACGCTCGAATTCCTTCTCGTGCGCCTGGATCTGCTTCTGCGCGCGCTCGATGGATTCCGAAGCGTCTTCGTCCTTCATCCGCAGCACGAACCAGTCAGCCTTCTTCAGGCCGTCCAGGTAGGCGTCGGTGATGACGTCACCCTTCTTCAGGTTGGCGCCACCGTTGACCACCTTGCCGACGATCTGCGAACGCAGACGGGCGTAGATGGCACCTTCCAGGATGCGGTACTGGTCGTCGAAGTCCTTCTTGACGCGCTTGATTTCGGATTCTTCGATCTGGCGCGCACGCTTGTCCTTCTCGATGCCGTCGCGGGTGAAGACCTGCACGTCGATGACGGTGCCGTCCATGCCCGGCGGCACGCGCAGCGAGCTGTCCTTCACGTCCGACGCCTTCTCGCCGAAGATCGCGCGGAGCAGCTTCTCTTCCGGGGTCAGCTGGCTTTCGCCCTTCGGCGTCACCTTGCCGACCAGGATGTCACCGGCGCGCACTTCCGCACCGATGTACACCACGCCGGATTCGTCCAGGCGGTTCAGCGCCTGCTCGGACACGTTCGGGATGTCGGCGGAGATTTCCTCCGGCCCCAGCTTCGTGTCACGGGCAACGCAGGTCAGCTCTTCGATGTGGATCGTGGTGTAACGATCTTCTTCCACCACGCGCTCGGAGAGCAGGATGGAGTCTTCGAAGTTGTAGCCGTTCCACGGCATGAACGCGATCAGCATGTTCTGGCCCAGGGCCAGCTCGCCGATGTCGGTGGACGGACCGTCGGCCAGCACGTCGCCACGCGCCACCACGTCACCCACGTTCACCAGCGGACGCTGGTTGATGCAGGTGTTCTGGTTGGAGCGGGTGTACTTGACCAGGTTGTAGATGTCCACGCCGGCGTCGGTTGCACCGATGATCTCTTCTTCGACGATCTTGACCACGATGCGCGCGGCGTCGACCTGCACCACTTCACCACCACGACGGGCGTTGACGGTGACGCCGGAGTCGCGGGCCACGGCGCGTTCGATACCGGTACCCACCAGCGGCTTCTGCGCACGCAGGGTCGGCACGGCCTGGCGCTGCATGTTGGCGCCCATCAGTGCACGGTTTGCGTCATCGTGCTCCAGGAACGGAACCAGCGCGGCAGCGACCGACACGGTCTGCATCGGCGAGACGTCCATGAAGTGGACTTCCGCCGGCGGCTTCAGCAGCGATTCGCCCTGGAAGCGGCACGGTACGAACTGCTCGGTCAGCACGCTGTCGGCATTGGTCAGCGCGTTGGCCTGGGCAATGACGTACTCGTTTTCTTCGATGGCCGACAGGAACTCGACTTCGTCGAAGACCTTGCCGTCGACGACCTTGCGGTACGGGGTTTCAAGGAAACCGTACTCATTGGTGCGGGCATACACGGCCAGCGAGTTGATCAGGCCGATGTTCGGGCCTTCCGGCGTTTCGATGGTGCAGACGCGGCCGTAATGGGTCGGATGCACGTCGCGCACTTCGAAGCCGGCGCGTTCGCGGGTCAGGCCGCCCGGGCCCAGGGCCGAGACGCGACGCTTGTGCGTGACTTCCGACAGCGGGTTGTTCTGATCCATGAACTGCGACAGCTGCGAGGAGCCGAAGAATTCCTTGATCGCGGCAGCGACCGGCTTGGCGTTGATCAGCTCCTGCGGGGTCAGGCCTTCGGACTCGGCCATCGACAGGCGCTCCTTGACCGCGCGCTCGACGCGGACCAGGCCCACGCGGAACACGTTCTCGGCCATTTCGCCGACCGAACGCACACGACGGTTGCCCAGGTGGTCGATGTCATCGACGACGCCACGGCCGTTGCGGATCTCGGTCAGGACCTTGATCACGTCCAGGATGTCGGACGACTCGCCATGCGCGGCGACCAGGCGCTTGGACTCTTCGTCATTACGCTCGCCGTAGTACTTGCGGTCGTAGAGCACGGCTTCGCCGGTGGTTTCCTTGCGGCCCACGCGACGGTTGAACTTCATCCGGCCGACCGTGGACAGGTCGTAGCGCTCGAAGGTGAAGAACAGGTTGTGGAACAGGTTCTGTGCGGCGTCCTTGGTCGGCGGCTCGCCCGGACGCATCATGCGGTAGATCTCGACCAGGGCTTCCAGCTGGGTCTTGGTCGGATCGATGCGCAGCGTGTTGGACAGGTACGGGCCACGATCCAGATCGTTCACCCACAGGGTGCCCACGGCGTCCACGCCGGCCTTGCGGAAGGCCTGCAGCTGGTCGTCGCTGATCTCGTCGTTGGCCTGCGCCAGCAGTTCGCCGGTGGACGAATCGACCACGTCGTGCGACAGGATGCGGCCGACGATGTAATCATCCGGCACGGCCAGGGCGGCGATGCCCGAGGCTTCCAGCTGCTTGACATGGCGCGCGGTGATGCGCTTGCCTGCTTCCACGATGACCTTGTCACCGTCGGCCAGGTCGAAGCCCAGGGTTTCACCACGCAGACGCTCGGGCACCAGCTCCAGCTGGACACCTTCGTCGGGATTGATGTGGAACGTGTTGATCTCGAAGAACTCGGCCAGCATTTCTTCGTTGCTGTAGCCCAGTGCGCGCAGCAGGATCGACACCGGCAGCTTGCGGCGGCGGTCGATACGGGTGAACAGCGCGTCCTTCGGGTCGAACTCGAAGTCCAGCCAGGAACCGCGGTACGGGATGATGCGGGCGCTGTACAGCAGCTTGCCCGAGCTGTGGGTCTTGCCACGGTCGTGGTCGAAGAACACACCCGGCGAACGGTGCAGCTGCGAGACGATGACGCGCTCGGTGCCGTTGACGATGAAGGTACCGTTGTCGGTCATCAGCGGGATTTCACCCAGATAGACCTCCTGCTCCTTCACGTACTTGATGGCCTTGGTCGACGACTCACGGTCGTAGATCACCAGGCGCACGGTCACGCGCAGCGGGGCGCCGTAGCTCATGCCACGCTGGCGGCACTCGCGCTCGTCGAACACCGGATCGCCCAGCTTGTAGCCGACGTATTCCAGCGCCGCGTTGCCGCTGTAGCTGGAGATCGGGAAGACGGACTTCAGGGCGGCGTGCAGGCCGTGGTCCGTGCGCTTGGCCGGATCCACGTTTTCCTGCAGGAACTCGCGATACGAGTCCACCTGGATGGCGAGCAGGAACGGCACTTCGAGAATCGCGCGCGACTTGGCGAAATCCTTGCGGATGCGCTTCTTCTCGGTGAACGAATAGGACGTCATGATGTCTTCCACCTTGTTGTGAGGGGCGTGCGTCCACGACCCAAAAGGAAACTTGAAATTGTCAGTTGGAAGTCGCTGGTATTGCCGGCACCAGCACGCCTTCTCTTGCTACTTCCAACTGCCAACTTGACTGCATCTGTTGACCGCCGCCGCGCTGCGCGCTGGCTGGACGGGCCTTTTGACCGCAGCCCGTGTTGGGCTTTTTTTCGCTTGTCCTGCAGCCGACTGAAGTCGGCTCTACCGCTTGTCTTGCAGCCGACTGAAATCGGCTCTACCGCGCGTGGTGAAACGACCAAAGGCCGGGGGCTTACGCCCCCAGCCTTGGCTGCATCGCCCGAAATCGATGGCGACGCAAGGGATCTGCTTACTTGACTTCGACAGTCGCGCCAGCAGCTTCCAGGTCCTTCTTGATCTTCTCGGCTTCGTCCTTCGACGCGCCATCCTTCACGACGCCGCCGGCTTCGGTCAGGTCCTTCGCTTCCTTCAGGCCCAGGCCGGTGATGGCGCGGACGGCCTTGATCACTTCGACCTTCTTGTCGCCCGGCGACTTCAGGGTCACGGTGAACTCGGTCTGCTCTTCAACAGCAGCAGCCGGGCCAGCAGCGGCAGCTGCAGCAACCGGAGCAGCGGCGGAGACGCCGAACTTCTCTTCGATGGCCTTGACCAGCTCCATCACTTCCATCAGGGACTTCGAGGCGATTGCGTCGACGATCTGTTCGTTGGTAAGGGACATGATTGATACCTTTCAATAATATTCTGGATGTAGGTTCCGTCAGGAACCACGGTAGGTCGAAACTCAGGCGGTCTCGGCGACCGGCTCGTCAGCAGCAGCGGCTTCACCGCCACCCAGCTGATCGGCCAGGGCCTTGTTGGCGCGCGCGAACATCGTGACCGGCTCGGTCAGGACGCGTGCCAGCATTGCCAGCGCCTGGTTGAGGGTCGGCAACGAGGCCAGCACATCAACGTGGCTTGCCGGGAACACTTCGCCGCCGATGGCGACAACCTTGGGCTGCAGCTTATCGTTGCCCTTGGCGAATTCCTTGATCAGGCGACCGGCTGCGCCGGGCTCCTCGAGCGAAAACGCGTACAGCAGCGGACCGACCAGCTTGTCCTGTGCACATGCGAATTCGGTGCCTTCAACGGCGCGCGAAGCCAGGGTGTTCTTGACAACTTTCAAGAAAACGCCGGTTTCACGAGCCTGCTTGCGCATCGCGGTCATCTGGGAGACCGTGGTGCCAGCATATTCGGCTGCGATCAAGGAGTGGGCCTTGGCGGCGATGTCTGCCAGCTCCGCGACTACTTCTTGCTTCTGGGACAGATTGAGAGCCATTGCACTCCTCCGATTGAACTCCGCTTACGGCTCCTGCCGTGTGCGGTCCTGGGCGGCGTCCGTCCTGGACACCGGGAACATCAGGCTGATGTTCCGGGGGGTGGGCCGTTCCAGACCTGGATCCAACCTGGGTTACCCCAGACTTGCATGACCAGAAAAAACTCCAGAAGGGCACCATCTACGCAGGGTGATCCACGAAGGATCGATTAAGCGTTCGTGACTGCTCCGGCGGCGACTCCTTGCCAAATCGAGCTTCCGTGCCCGTCGCCGGCATACCACGACCGCACCTGCGGTCTTTGACGGCTGCCACCGGCGATGGATGCCGGCGGACGCCTTCAAAAGAGACGGACAAGGAACCCGAAGGCGCCCTGCCCGCTTGAATCACTTACTTCAGGGTCAGCGTCGACTGGTCGACCGTGACGCCCGGGCCCATCGTCGAGCTGACCGACACCTTCTGCAGGTACAGGCCCTTCGAGGTGGCCGGCTTGGCCTTGATCAGGTCGAGCAGCAGCGCCTGCAGGTTCGACTTCAGCGCTTCGTCTTCGAAGCTGGCCTTGCCGATGGTGCAGTGGATGATGCCGGCCTTGTCAGTGCGGTAACGCACCTGACCCGACTTTGCGTTCTTGACGGCTTCGCCCGGGTTGGCCGAGACGGTGCCGACCTTCGGGTTCGGCATCAGGCCGCGCGGGCCGAGCACGGTGCCCAGCTTACCCACGACGCGCATGGCGTCCGGGGTCGCGATCACGACGTCATAGTTCAGATCACCGGCCTGCATCTTCTCGGCCAGATCGTCCATACCGACCGCTTCCGCACCTGCGGCCAGGGCTTCGTCAGCCTTGGCACCGGCCGGAGCGAACACCGCGACGCGGACCGACTTGCCGGTACCGGCCGGCAGCACGGTGGAACCGCGCACCTGCTGGTCGGACTTCTTGGCATCCACGCCCAGGCGCACGGCCACGTCGATCGACTCGACGAACTTGGCGGTGGCGGTGGTCTTCAGGATCTTGATTGCTTCTTCGAAGCCGTACGACTTGCCGGCGACGACTGCGGCCTTGGAGGCCTTCTCACGCTTGGTCTGTGCCATCTTATTAACCCTCCACCACGATGCCGATCGAACGCGCAGAACCGGCGATCGTACGCACGGCGGCGTCCAGATCGGCGGCAGTCAGATCCGGTTCCTTCGCCTTGGCGATCTCTTCCAGCTGCTTGCGGGTGACCTTGCCGACCTTCTCGGTGTTCGGGCGCTTGGAGCCCGACGAGATGCCAGCAGCCTTCTTCAGCAGGGTGGTCGCCGGGGTGCTCTTGGTGATGAAGGTGAACGTACGGTCCGAATAGGCCGTGATGATCACCGGAACCGGCAGACCCGGCTCGAGCTTCTGCGTGGCGGCATTGAAGGCCTTGCAGAATTCCATGATGTTCAGACCACGCTGACCCAGCGCAGGACCGACCGGCGGCGAGGGATTGGCCTGACCGGCCTTCACCTGCAGCTTGATGTAACCGACAACTTTCTTTGCCATGACTATGCTCTCCGGGTGCTAGCGCCTTACGACTACAGGCTCCCCATCGGACCGGGAATCTCGCGTCCCGGCATCGCGTTTTTGAATACATGCCGAAGGCCACCTTGCGGCGGCCTTCACTTTTGCCAGGTTCCTGGCAGGAAGCCGGGCACTATACCAGTGCTTTGACGTAACGTCCACACCAGGGATCCTGACCGCCGGGCTTCGCCCGGCGCCGTGGATCAGCCGTTGGCTTTTTCGACCTGGCCGAACTCGAGCTCCACCGGGGTGGCGCGACCGAAAATCAACACCGAGACGCGCAGGCGGCTCTTCTCGTAGTTGACTTCTTCCACCACACCGTTGAAGTCGTTGAACGGCCCGTCGGTGACGCGGACCATCTGGCCCGGCTCGAACAGCACCTTCGGACGCGGCTTCTCGATACCGTCCTGAACGCGGTTCAGGATGGCTTCGGCTTCGGAATCGGCGATCGGCAGCGGGCGATCCGCGGTGCCACCGATGAAGCCCAGCACGCGGGACGTATCCTTCACCAGATGCCAGCTTTCGCTATCGATGCGCGGGATGCCGCCTTCTTCGTGGGTCTCGATCTGCACCAGCACGTAGCCGGGGAAGAACTTGCGCTCGGAACGACGCTTCTGGCCTGCGCGCATTTCGACCACTTCTTCGGTCGGAACCAGCACATCACCAAACAGCTCTTCCTTGGCGTCACGGACGATGCGATCGCGCAGGGCCTGCGCAACCGACTTCTCGAAGCCTGAATAGGCGTGAACAACGTACCAGCGCTTCATGGGTTACTCCTTACCGGCCCAGGAACCACTGGGTCAGTTTCTGAATGACGAAGTCGAATCCACCCAGCAGCAGGCTGAGGATGATCACAACCACGATAACGACCCAGGTCATCCGGATGGCTTCCTGGCGCGTCGGCCAGACCACCTTGCGCAGCTCGAAGCGTGACTCGGACAGGAAGTCGCGGGTATCGCGACCCTTTCCGGTCAGCATGAAAACGGCAATACCGCCCGCCAGGCCGACAATCACGGCAAGCGCGCGGATCTGGCCAGCCCACGCACCCAGCTGGGCGGCGCGACCGGAGTCTGCAGAGAACCAGAACCAGACGAACAGTCCTGCCAGCACCAGCAACGATGCGGCGACGTACTTGACGAGGTCTCCACCAGAGGTGGACGTATCCTTGGAGTGTTCGATCTTGCTGTTCATCCGGCTCGGGCTGCTTTAGCGGCGGACCGCTGGTTAGGAAGGCAGATGGCACGCCAGGAGGGACTCGAACCCCCAACCTGCGGTTTTGGAGACCGCTGCTCTGCCAATTGAGCTACTGGCGTACGTAGGTAAACTTTGCCTTGCCTTAGACGGCGAAGGCGGACCGAGGTTCCCGGCCCGCCAATCGCGCGACCGGCAGTCTTGCACAAACTGCCGGAACTGCGGGATTACTTGACGATCTTCGACACCACGCCGGCGCCGACGGTACGGCCGCCTTCGCGGATCGCGAAACGCAGGCCTTCGTCCATTGCCACCGGGTTGATCAGGGTGACAACCATCTTCACGTTGTCGCCCGGCATCACCATCTCGACACCTTCCGGCAGCTTGGCAGCACCGGTGATGTCAGTGGTACGGAAGTAGAACTGCGGGCGGTAGCCGTTGAAGAACGGGGTATGACGGCCACCCTCATCCTTCGACAGCACGTACACTTCGCCTTCGAACTCGGTGTGCGGCTTGATCGAACCCGGCTTGCAGAGGACCTGGCCACGCTCGACGTCGTCACGCTTGGTGCCGCGCAGCAGCAGACCGGCGTTGTCGCCTGCCTGACCCTGGTCGAGCAGCTTGCGGAACATTTCCACGCCGGTCACGGTGGTCTTGACGGTGTCGCGGATACCGACGATTTCGATTTCTTCGCCGACCTTGATCACGCCACGCTCGATACGACCGGTCACCACGGTGCCGCGGCCCGAGATCGAGAACACGTCTTCCACCGGCATCAGGAACGGCTTGTCGACAGCGCGCTCCGGCATCGGGATCCAGCTGTCCAGCGCCTCGACCAGCTTGATGACAGCCGGCACACCGATGTCGCTCTGATCGCCTTCCAGCGCCAGACGCGCCGAACCGGCGATGATCGGGGTGTCGTCGCCCGGGAAGTCGTACTTGCTCAGCAGCTCGCGCACTTCCATTTCCACCAGCTCAAGCAGCTCGGCGTCATCGACCATGTCTGCCTTGTTCAGGAAGACGACGATGTACGGCACGCCGACCTGACGCGACAGCAGGATGTGCTCACGGGTCTGCGGCATCGGGCCGTCAGCAGCGGAACAGACCAGGATCGCGCCGTCCATCTGCGCTGCACCGGTGATCATGTTCTTGACGTAGTCAGCATGGCCCGGGCAATCGACGTGGGCGTAGTGACGGTTCGGGGATTCATATTCGACGTGTGCAGTCGAAATCGTGATGCCACGTGCCTTTTCTTCCGGCGCGGCGTCGATCGAGGAATAATCCTTGAACTCGCCACCGAAGCGCTCGGCACCGATCTTGGTCAGTGCGGCGGTCAGCGTGGTCTTGCCGTGGTCGACGTGACCGATGGTGCCGACGTTGACGTGCGGCTTGGTGCGCTCGAACTTACCCTTGGCCATGGCTGCTTATCTCGAATTCGTCTTGGGGTGATGCTTAAGATGGTGCTCACGAAAGGAATCGAACCTTCGACCTCTTCCTTACCAAGGAAGTGCTCTACCGACTGAGCTACGTGAGCGAGTTTTGCATTATGGCATGAACCGAAATATCTTCAAAGTTCTAAACATTCAATGGAGCGGGAGACGGGAATCGAACCCGCACAATCAGCTTGGAAGGCTGAAGTTCTACCATTGAACTACTCCCGCACCGGGAATTGCCACAACGTGAAACTACGTGAAACTGGTGGAGGGAGGTGGATTCGAACCACCGAAGGCGTAAGCCAGCAGATTTACAGTCTGCCCCCGTTGGCCGCTTGGGTATCCCTCCTTACCACCCCATGCCGTGGCGCCGAAGCGTTGCGGTGTGTGGTGGTGAGCCCGCAATTCTGCTGATCCGCCGCAGGTCTGTCAACACGTTTTTTCTTTTTTTTCACATGCTGTCGCAAACCCGTTGATACGCAAGGTTATCGGCCGGGGACCTCGAGTGGCTCGTCGGCGAAGATCGCAACATGCGGCACACCGTCGGCGCCTATCCAGCCCCGATACATGCCCTGGGTGTTGAAGGGCAGCCCGATCTGCCCGTCTGCGGTCAGGACGATGGCGCCCCCGTCACCGCCCATGGCAGGGATCATTTCATTGATGACCTCGCGCCCGGCCTGGGCGGCCGGGGTGCCAGACAGACGCACGCGTGCGCAGATTTCATGCGCTGCCGCGGTGCGCAGGTAGAACTCACCCCAGCCGGTGCTGGATACCGCACAGCGCGCATCGGCCCAGGTGCCAGCACCGATGACCGGCGAATCGCCCACGCGCCCGTAGCGCTTGTTGGTCATACCGCCCGTCGACGTGCCTGCCGCCAGCCTGCCCTGCGCATCCAGCGCGAGCGCGCCGACCGTGCCGAAATGCCGGGCGGTCTCCAGATCGGCATGCGCCGTGCCCGCTCGCTCTTCCTGCAAGGCCCGCTGCAGCTGCTGCCAGCGCTTGTCCGTGCGGAAGTACGACGGATCGACCAGCGTGACACCCTGCTCGGCAGCAAAGGCTTCAGCGCCCTGACCTACCATCATCACGTGCGCAGAGTGCTCCATCACCGCCTGCGCCAGCAGGATCGGATTGCGCACCCGCTGCACGCCGGCTACGGCACCGGCACGCTGGGTCGCGCCGTCCATCAACGATGCATCCAGCTCGTTGCGGCCGTCATGGGTAAAGACCGCGCCACGCCCCGCATTGAAGGTGGGGTCGTCCTCGAGCACGGTGATGGCGCGGGTGACCGCGGCCAGTGCCGGGCGTCCGGCAGCGAGCTCGGCATGCCCCGCGCGCAAGGCGGCCGTCAGCGCCTGGCGGGCGGCACGCTCTTCTGCTGCGGACAGATCCTTGCGCTGCACCCCGGCCCCGCCGTGGATCACCAGCAACGAGTCGCCCATCACAGCCGGCGCAACCCCCGGTTCGCCGGGCGTGGCGGCGGCCGCAACGGCAGCAAGGCTCAGCGACAACAGCACAGCGGCACAGCACAGGCGCAACGTCATCCAGGCATCTCCCACAGGTCGGTAAACGACCACGCTGCGCGCGTGCGGCTCGCTTGGCAAGCGCCGCGCTTTTCAGCCGGAGTCGATGGAGCCCACCGGAACGCTGCCCTAGCGTCGGGCGCTGCGGCCGATCACGCGCCGCCGCACCCCACCCCTGCGCCACCCCGCAAGCGAGACCCCATGAATCTTCCCACCCCGGCGCGTGCGCGCCGCCCTCTCTGCCCTACCCTGCTCAACCTGGCGATGGCCGCCGCGCTGCCCGCCGCTGCGGCGGACTACAGCGGCCCGATCACCGTGGATGGCGGACAGGCACGGCACTTCGAAGACGACCGTATCGTGCAGGACCGCGCCGGTACGGCGTTGAGCGTGCGCGGTACGGGCAGCGAGGTCAGCGTGGTCGATTCCACCATCGCGCTGGGCGACGCCGCGACCACCGCGCAAGCCGTGCAGGCCAGCGCCGGCGGCCGCGCCAGCCTGGGCCGCAGCATCCTGGAACTCTCCCCCGGCAGCACCGCCGCTGCGCTGCTGGCCACCGGTACCGGCAGCCGGATCGACGGCAGTGACCTGCAGCTGCACGGTGGCGGACGCCTGGAAGCGCACGACAACGCCGTGCTGACGCTGGTCGACAGCCGGTTCGACGCCAGCGACAGCAATCCGCGCATCGGCGGGCTACGTGCGACGACGGGTGCCCAGGTGCTGCTGCGGAACGTGGACTACCTCAACGGCTTTCTGGACGTAGCCAGCGGCGCGCAGGTCGAGGCCGACAACGTCACCCTTACCGGCACCATCGGCAGCGCGCGCCTGCTGGGAAATGCGGCGACCGGCGACTACGCGACGTTGCACATGGTGGGTGGCCTGTACGACTCCAGCGGAGATATCGGCTTCAACATCAACAGTGGCGGCCGCCTGCTGGCCGAAGGCACCCGCATCCGCAGCGCCCCGGGCACGGGCAGCGCGGCCATCTGGCTCTCCAGCGACAGTTCCGACCTGCAGTTGCGTGGCAGCCAGCTCGACGTCTTCGGCGAGGGCCGGTACGCCGTGGAGCTGTTCGGCGGCAACGCGCTGCTGATTGACGACGTGATCAACGTCCACGGTGATCGCGGCCAGGGACTGCGCGCGACCGGCTCCACCGGCAGCACCCGTACGCGCCTGCAGGCCAGCGGCAGCCGCATCGAGCTGCTGGGCAACGACGCCACCGGGGTGTTCGTTGGCGGCGGCGCCACGCGCGCATCCCTGCAGGACGTGCGCATCGACAGCGATGGGCTGCGGGTTTCCGGCGTGGTGCAGGTGAACACCGCCACCCTGGACCTGGCGAAAGGCCTGCACATCGACCTGCGTGGCGCGCAGTCCATCGGCTGGCGCTCGTACCTGACGGCCGACGGCGACTACTGGAATCGCGCCCTGCTGCAGGACGGCATGTTGCGCACACCGGCCGGCACCGCCTTCTGGCTGCAGGGCGGAAATCACGAGCTGCAACTGCACGGCATGCAGGTGAATGAAGCGGCCCCGGCGGGCGCGCTGCTGCATGTCGGCGACACCGTGTTCAACGATGGCTCACGCATCGCGGCAGGCACGGTGCAGGTCGCGGCCCTCGACAGCGTCCTGAGCGGTGATATCACCGTGGAAAGCCCCACGGCCGCCGTGGATATCAGCCTGGCCGGTGCAAGCCTGTGGCGCGGCGCCTTGCGCGAGGTCGATGGACTGCATGCGCGCTCGATGCACGTAGCGGCGGGCAGCCACTGGACCGTCACGGGAGACTCGGCCGTGGAGACGCTGGACCATGCGGGCACGATCGCCTTCATCGCGCCCGCCGCGCAGCCGTTTGCGCAGCTGACCGTGCATGGCGACTACGCGGGGCACGGCGGACTGCTCGTGCTCAACACGCGGCTGGAAGGTGACGATGCCCCCAGCAATCTTCTGCACATCGAAGGCGACAGCAGCGGCAGTACCCGCCTGCAGGTGGAGAATGCCGGCGGCGGCGGCGCGGCGACGGTTGAGGGCCTGCGCGTGGTGCAGGTGGACGGCACATCGGGCGCAGCCTTCGCACTGGAAGGACGCGCGGTGGCTGGTGCGTACGAGTACTTCCTGCACCAGGGCAGCGCCGCCGCACCGGGCGACGGCGACTGGTACCTGCGCTCGCAGCTGCCGTCGGACCCGGTGAATCCCTGCGAGCAGGATCCTGCTGCGCCGGGATGTACGCCGGTGACGCCACCGATCACGCCGCCGGTGATCGACCCGCCCGTGACACCGATCACGCCGCCGGTGATTCCGCCGACGGTCTCCCCGCTCGTACAGCGGCCGGAGGTGGGCGCCTGGTTGGCCAACCAGGCGGCGGCGCTGCATCTGTTCGACATGACCCTGCACCAGCGCAGCGGCGACCCCTCGCTACCCGCAGCGCAGGACGGCATCACGGCGTGGTTGCGCATGCCCAGCGAAAACGCGCGCATGGACGTCACCGATCAGTTGCAGGGTCGACGCCAGCAGCACGTGGTGCAGGCAGGTGCGGACCTGCTGCGCTGGGGCCACGGCAGCCACGGCGTGGCCGGGGTGATGGCCGGCAGCGGGCGTGTCGATCAGCAGGTGATGTCCACGCGCACCAGCTACAGCGCGGACGGACGGATCGATGGCCGAAGCGTGGGCGTGTATGCCAGCTGGCTGCAGGAAGCGCGCTACATCGACAGCTGGCTGCAACACGCTGACTTCCGCGGCAGTGTGCAGGGCGAGGCACTGGCACGCGAGCATTACCGCGCCCGCAGTACCAGCGCGTCAGTGGAAGTGGGCCAAAGCCTGGCGGTGTTCCAGTCCGGCGCGCACGCGCTTTATCTGCAGCCGCAGGTGCAGGTGACGTGGAACAGCTGGGCCATGACCGGCGGCATGCACATCGAGCAGAACGGCACCCGGGTCAGTGTCGCCGACGCCGGCGGCCTGCAGACGCGGGTCGGCCTGCGCCTGCATGGCCGTCCGCTGCCTGATGCCAGCGCAGGGGTGCAGCCGTTCCTCACCGTCGACTGGATCACGCGTCACGGCGCAGGCAACGCAATGCGCTTCGACGATGCGAGGGTGTCCGGCGGCAATCCACGCACGGTGTACCAGGTGCGTGCCGGCGTGCAGGCGCAGCTGAGCGAACGGGTAGCCGCATGGGGCGAACTCGACGTCGCGCGCGGCGCATCGAACTTCCGCCAGTACGGGGCACTGATCGGCATCCGGTATGGATTCTGACAGCCCGCATGTTCTCCACACCCACGCGGGAAACCCGTGGGGGTTAGATGTGGACAAGTAGGTGTGAGCGCGGCGTGGCAAGCGTTTCCAGCACTGGCTGTTTTTTCGCCACTGATGATGGGCTGCACGCTGCGGTTTTCCACATGCCGCGTGGAAAGCGATGGGGGTTACGTGTGGACAACTCACCGTAAGCCTGTCACCGCAGGCATCTCCGGGCATGGTGATTTTTTGTCCAGATACAGCAACGCCCCGCAGGACGGGGCGTTGCAGGTTCGATGCGGTGACGACCCTCGGTCGTCAACGCTCGCGATCAGACGTTGAAGCGGAAATGCAGGATGTCGCCTTCCTGCACACGGTATTCCTTGCCTTCCAGACGCAGACGACCGGCTTCCTTCGAACCCGCTTCACCCTTGTACTTGATGAAGTCGTCATAGGCGATGGTTTCAGCGCGGATGAAGCCCTTCTCGAAGTCGGTATGGATCACGGCGGCCGCCTGCGGCGCGGTCGCGCCCTTGCGTACGGTCCAGGCACGCACTTCCTTGACGCCTGCGGTGAAGTAGGTCTGCAGGCCGAGCAGCTGGTAGGCCGCGTTGATCACGCGATTCAGGCCCGGCTCGCTCAGGCCCAGGTCGGCCAGGAAGGTATCGCGATCGTCATCGTCGAGCTGCGACAGTTCTTCTTCGATGGCCGCCGACACCGGCACCACCTTCGCACCCTCTTCGGCCGCGCGCGCGCGCACGGCATCCAGGTGCGGGTTGTTCTCGAACCCGTCTTCAAGCACGTTCGCGATGTACATCACCGGCTTGAGGGTCAGCAGGAACAGATCGCGCACCAGCGCCTTCTCTTCCTCGTCCAGGCCCGCCGCACGGCCGGCCTTGCCGTCGGCCAGCGCCGCCTGCAGCTTGGCCAGCACCGGCTTGCGTGCCGCCGCTTCCTTGTCGCCGCCCTTGGCCGAACGCTCGGCCCGGTTCAGCGCCTTTTCAACGCTGTCCAGATCGGCGAGAGCCAGCTCGGTATCGATGGTGTCGATATCCGAAAGCGGATCCACCTTGTTGTTGACGTGGATCACGTCAGCGTTTTCGAAGCAGCGCACCACGTGGGTGATCGCATCCACTTCGCGGATATGCGCCAGGAACTTGTTGCCCAGGCCTTCGCCACTGGCCGCACCGGCAACCAGGCCGGCGATGTCGACAAACTCGACCGCGGTCGGGATGACCTTCTGCGGGTTGATGATGGCCGCCAGTTCGTTCAAGCGCGGATCCGGCACCGGCACGATGCCCACGTTCGGCTCGATCGTGCAGAACGGGAAATTGGCCGCGGCGATACCTGCCTTGGTGAGCGCATTGAACAGCGTCGACTTGCCCACATTGGGCAGGCCGACGATTCCGCATTTGATACCCATGTTCGACAACCTTTGGGGTGAAAGTGATTGGCGAAAGAGCGCACGCGCTGTTTGGCTAATCATTCTCTTCGTACGGCCGCCGAGCATGGCTCGGCGCTACCAACATCTGCCGAGCATGGCCCGGCGCTACCTACCGCTGCCGCGAGGGTCCGCGGATTACTTCGGGGTGTGCAGACGCTTCATCGCTTCGCTGAAATCGCCCTGCACCGCCAGCGGCAGCACATCGATCGCATCGTCGATGGCACGCGCGATCAGGATGTCGTCATCCTTCGACGCCCGTCCCAGCACCCACGGCACGACCCGATCCTTGTGGCCTGGATGGCCAATACCCACACGCAGCCGGTGGAACTGGCCGTGGCCGAGCAGGCGGATGGTATCGCGCAGGCCGTTCTGCCCGCCGTGGCCGCCGTCGAACTTCAGCCGTGCCGCACCCGGCGGCAGGTCCAGCTCGTCGTGCGCCAACAGGGTTTCTTCCGGCTCGATTTTCCAGAACCGCTGCGCTGCGGTCACCGATTTGCCACTGAGGTTCATGAAGGTGGCCGGCTTCAGCAGCCAGACCGGCTGGCCCGCTATATCCACCTTGGCGGTCTCGCCGAACAGCTTGCTGTCCACGCTCCAGCGCGCACCTGCTTTTTCCGCAAGGGCCTCAACAAAATGAAACCCAGCATTGTGCCGGGTCCGGGCGTGCTCTGGTCCGGGGTTGCCGAGACCAACGATCAGTCGCAATCCTGCCATTGTTTCTTCCAGATGCTGCCCGTGCCTCACGCACCGGCAGGTACGGCGCCCGCCCCCGCAGGGACAGGCGCCGCGAAGGCATTACTCGGCAGCCGGTGCTTCTTCGGCGGCGTCGGCAGCGTCTTCCTTGCCGTGCTTGGCGGTGACCACGGCATCGTCGTGATCCTTGCCCAGCGCCAGCGCCGGCAGCTCAACGCCCTTCGGCAGCTTGAGGTCGGACAGGTGGATCACGCCACCGGCTTCCAGGGCGCCCAGGTCGACTTCGATCGACTCCGGCAGGTCCTTCGGCAGGCAGCTGACGGTCACTTCCTTCACTTCGTGGGTGACCACGATGTCCGACGCCTTGCCAGCCGGCGAGGTGTCTTCGTTGATGAAGTGCAGCGGCACGGCAGCGGTCAGCACTTCATTCTCGTTCACGCGCAGGAAATCGAGATGCAGGATCAGCTGCTTGAAGGGATGGCGCTGCATGTCACGCAGCAGCACGCGCTCGACCTTGCCATCGAGGTTCAGGTCCAGGATGGACGAGTAGAACCAATCGTTGTACTGGGCCAGCCAGATTTCGTTGTGGTCAAGGCTGATGGCGACCGGATCGGCGCTGCCCCCGTACACGATCGCCGGGATCACGCCAGCGTGACGCAGGCGGCGGCTCGCACCCTTGCGCTGCAGTTCACGCTTGGTGACCTTGATTTCATGGGTCTTCGACATTTTCTACTACCTGTTGGATGCCCTGCCGGGTGGCGGGGCGGATGAAGGTACTTCCGCGACCAGAAGTACCCTTGGAGGTCCCCGCCGTCGCCGGCAGGGACAAAAAAAATCAGTCCACGTACAACGAGCTGACCGACTCACCGAAGGCGATGCGACGCATCGTTTCGGCCAGCATTTCCGCCACGCTCAGCTGGCGGATCTTGCTGCACACCCGCGCGGCGTCCTTCAGCGGAATGGTGTCGGTCACCACCAGCTCATCGAGCTGGGAGTTGTTGATGTTGTCGACCGCCGGGCCGGACAGCACCGCGTGGGTGCAGTACGCGGCGACCTTGAGCGCACCGCGCGCCTTCAGGGCAGCGGCAGCGGCGCACAACGTGCCGGCGGTATCGACGATGTCATCGACCATCACGCAGGTCTTGCCTTCGACGTCACCGATGATGTTCATCACGGTGGACACGTTGGCACGCGGCCGGCGCTTGTCGATGATCGCCAGGTCGGCATCATCCAGGCGCTTGGCCACGGCGCGCGCGCGCACCACACCGCCCACGTCCGGAGACACCACGATAAGGTTCTCGGTGCCGTACGCGCGCCAGATATCGGCGAGCAGCAGCGGCGAGGCATACACATTGTCCACCGGGATGTCGAAGAAACCCTGGATCTGGTCGGCGTGGAGATCCACGGTCAACACACGATCCGCACCGGCCGTACTGAACATCTTTGCCGCCAGCTTGGCGGTGATCGGCACGCGCGACGAGCGCATGCGGCGATCCTGCCGCGAGTAACCGAAATACGGCACCACGGCGGTGACGCTGGCCACCGATGCACGCTTCAGCGCGTCGATCAGCACCAGCAGCTCCATCAGGTTCTCAGCACTGGGCGCGCTGGTCGGCTGGATCACGAACACGTCCTGCTTGCGGACGTTTTCCTCGATCTCGACCTGGACTTCACCGTCGGAGAAATGCGAGACCAGTGCCTTGCCGGGACGTACCCCCAGCTCCTTGCAGATGCTCTGCGCGAGGGGTTTGTTGGCGTTGCCGGAGAAGACCAGCAGGTTGGGCGACGCTTGCATCATGATTGTCTCGAGCGGGGGCGAGTGACGGAGATCGGGTGACTGCAGGCACCCGGAGGCCCCTGCAGCTGATATCACCGCGACGGTTTCCACGTCCCGCGCAGACGCATGCGCTGGTTGGCGCGGACACAGCCGCAAGTGGCAGGGGCGGGAGGATTCGAACCTCCGAATGCCAGGATCAAAACCTGGTGCCTTGGGCCTCTTGGCGACGCCCCTGCATCAAATGAATCAGTTACGCTCGAGTGCATCCAGCAGCGGTGAACGGGCTACCCCTTCCACCACCCACGCCCGCAACTCCTCAGGCAGCTCCGTCTTTGCAGCCATCGCAGCAGGCTGCGATGGAAACTCGACGAAGCACCCGCCCCCCGACCCTGTAAGACGCGCCAGACCAATGTCGCTCAACGCAGCAAGCGCGGCCTCTACGGCAGGCTCACGGCGGCGCAGCACCGGTTCAAACGCATTGCCGGACAGGGATCCGGAAACGAAGTCCTCTATTTTCGCTATTGCGCTGTCCCGCGTCAAATCCGGATCAGCGAAAAGTGCCGGCGTCGGCACGTGCACGCCCGGATCAACGATCACATACCACGCAGGAGCAAGGTCCAGCGGCCGCAGGAGCTCGCCGATTCCTTCGGCCCATGCTGTGTGGCCGCGCACGAATACCGGAACATCTGCGCCAAGACGCAGCCCCAGAGCGGCCAGCGCATCGTCATCCAGGCCGGTACGCCATAGAACGTTGAGCACCTTCAACACCGTGGCGGCATCAGATGACCCGCCGCCGAAACCACCACCCGCCGGTATCGACTTTTCAACGACGATGTCCGCACCTTGGGCGCTGTTCGTTTCCTTTTGAAGCAGCATGGCCGCACGTACCGCGAGGTCATCCGCCTCGGCTACGCCGGGCAGCGAGTCGCCTTCACGCCGGATGACCCCGTCGTCCCGCAGCCGTATGCCGATCCGGTCACCCCAGTCCAGCAGGCGGAACACCGTCTGCAGCGCGTGGTAGCCATCAGGACGACGGCCGACGATGTTCAGGAACAGATTCAGCTTCGCCGGCGCGGGCCACCAGGACCAGCCAGCCGCGTCAACATGGTGCGCCATCATGGTCCCGGCGTGCCCCACTGATCGATCACCAGTTTGACTTTGGCATCCCCATTGGTGGCCTCGATCCGGCGTGGCAGCACCTGCTGATCGCCTTCGCCTGCGTGCCAGTCGAGATACTCCACGACCCACCCCGCCTGCTGCAGCCGGCGCGGACGACCCTCGGCATCGCGCTGCAGCCCGTTTTCATCGGTGCCCTGCAGTACCAGGCCACGCGTCCAGTCCGGCAACTGGTTGACCGGAATCTCCCAGCCGGTAGCGTCCTGCACTACCTGCGCGGCGTCAGCTCCTTCACGGGGACCGCCATCGAGCCCCTCGAGCCGCCCACCGCCCTGCAGCGTATTGCCCTGCAGCCGCCAGCTCTGGCGGGTCACCGGCGCGCTGAGCTGCACCTGGTAGTCCGCACCCTGCTGCGACCAGTCGATCCGCCCGCTGCCGCCGTTCTTGCCCTTGCTGACCGCTACACGGCCCTGGAAGGTCCAGTCCGGCTGCGCGCGCAGCGCCTGCACCCGTGCGGCTTCGGCCCGCTCGGCAGCGGGCGGGACGGTGTAGGCCACATCCGGGACAGGCGTCTTCTGGTTGCCCACCGAGGTGCAGGCTGCCAGCGCGAGCGGCAGCGCGGCCAGCAACAGCGGACGCAAAAAAGCAGGCTTCATGGGCTGAACTTCTCGCGGGCGCGCTGCAGCGCGCGGTTGTCGGGGTCCAGCTTGGCGGCTTCATCGAAGTAACGCCTTGCCTCGTCCTGGCGACCCAGCACCCACAGCACTTCACCCAGGTGTGCGGCAATTTCCGCGTCCTTGGCCAAGGCGTAGGCGCGGCGCAGCTGGACGGCGGCCTCTTCGTTGCGACCCAGGCGATACAGCACCCAGCCATGACTGTCGACGATGGCCGGATTGTCCGGATCGGCGACGCGCGCCCGGTCGATCAGTTCAAGCGCCTCCTGATAGCGGTGGGTGCGGTCGGCGAGGGTGTAGCCCAGTGCGTTCAGGGCAGCCACGTTTTCCGGCTCGGTGACCAGCACCTTGCGCAGGTCGGCCTCGGCGCGCGGGATGTCATCGCGACGCTCCCAAGCCAGGGCGCGCGCATACAACAGTGCGTTTTCGTCCGGGTAGGCGGCCAGCCCGCGGCCCAGCGCGTCCAGCTCACCGGCCTCATCACCCGCACGCAGGCGCAGCTCGGCCTCCAGCAGGTACGCGTCACGTCGGGCCTCTTCGGCGAGCACGGCATCGGACTGCACCGCGCGCACTTCTTCCAGTGCCTTGGCCTGGTTGCCCAGCAGCCCCTGCGCATTGGCGGCACGCAGGCGTGCCTCGCTCAACTCGTCGCCACCCGGCACGCTGTGGTACCAGTCAACGGCTTCCTGGTAACGCTTGAGGTACTCGGCGATCTTGCCCAGCAGCAGACGCTGCGCGGGATCCGGCTTGCTGGCCGCGCGTGACAGCTCGGCATACAGCGCGGCAAGCGCGGTGGCATCCTCCTGCTTGGCCAGCAGCGAGGCGCGCATGCCATAGGTCTGCGTGTCCTGCGGCCCTGCGGACAGCACCCGTTCGGCGGCCATCGGCTGATTCATCGCGTCGTAGGCGATGGCCACCGCATTGCGCAGGTCCGGGGTGGCGCGGGCAGCCGGTTCCAGCGCCTGCAGCACACTCATTGCTTCGGCGGTCTTGCCGGCCTGCTGCAGCTGGCTGACGCGCAGCAGCGCCACGCGGGGATCATCGGGGAAGCGCCGCACGACCTGATCGACCATGCGTTGGGCCAGGTCCGGTTTTTCCATGCGCATGGCCACCCGCCCGAACTCCTGCCAGACCTCGATCCGGTTGGGGATCGCATCGGCGGCAACCAGCGCTTCCAGTACCTGCGCCGGCACGGTCGGCTCGCGCCCACCGCCAACCAGCGCGGCCAGTGTCAGGCGCCAGCCTTCGTCGCCCGGCGTGGCCAGCAGCGCCTTGAGTTCGGTCACCGCCTGCTCCGGCCGGTTCTGCCGCATGGCCAACGCCGCCGCAGCGCTGCGCATGGTCAAGGAAGTCGGCGCACGCTGCTGCCACAAGGCCAGTGCCTGTCCGGCGCGTGTGTCGTCGTTGGCCAGCATGGCAATGCGCGTGGCCCGCTCGGCCAACCCGGCATCGCCCTCGCTGGCCTGCGCGGCCTGCAGGTACTGGGCGGCGGAATCACTCAGTTTGCCTGCCTGCAGGGCGAATTCGCCCACCAGTGCGGGCTCCAGCGACGGCTCCTGGGCCGCCTCGGCCCGGTCCAGCACACGTGAGGTGGAAGGGGCTGCCAGGGTCGGTCCAGCCATCAGGCTGAGCAGCAGAACACTGGAGATGCGAATCAATGCGGGCATCGATGGCATTGGGGCCTTAAAATGTGTGCCTATGGCCAGCAGCTTATCGCAAGCAACTGAACAATGACCCTGTGGGTGCTCGGACTGAATCACCAGACCGCACCGGTGGATCTGCGCGAACGCGCAGCCTTCGCCGGTGAGGCGCTGCCGCGCGCGTTGCTTTCCCTCCGCGCCACCCCGCAGATCGCCGAAGCGGTGCTGCTGTCCACCTGCAACCGCACCGAACTGTACGCCGTCGCCGAATCGGAAACCGCGCTGAACCAGTGGCTGCACGACCAGGCCGGCGATCTGCAGGGCTATCTGTACCAGCACGCCGACGCGGAGGCCGTACGCCATCTGTTCCGTGTCGCCACCGGGCTCGACTCGATGGTGCTGGGGGAGCCGCAGATCCTCGGCCAGGTGAAAGAGGCGTGGACCGTGGCGCGCGAGCATGGCCTGCTCGGCCAGCGCCTGGACCGGCTGTTCCAGCAGACCTTCTCGGTCGCCAAGCGTGCGCGCACCGATACCCAGGTGGGCGCCAACCCGGTGTCTGTGGCATCGGCGGCAGTGCGCCTGGCACAGAACTCGTTCGCCCGGCTGGACGACTCCACCGTGCTGCTGGTCGGCGCCGGCGAAACCATCGAACTGGCGGCGCGCCACCTCAGTGACGGCAAAGTGCGGCGGCTGCTGATCGCCAACCGCACGCTGGCCCATGCGCAGGATCTGGCGACCCGCCACGGCGGTGTCGCGCTGCCGCTGGCCGAACTGGACCGGCACCTGGCCGAGGCCGACATCGTGTTCTCCGCCACCGCCGCACGTGAGCCGGTGATCCATCGCGCCACCGTGGCGGCTGCGCTGCGCGCGCGCCGGCACAAGCCGATGCTGTTGTTCGACCTGGCCGTGCCGCGCGATATCGAAGCGTCGGTCGCCACCCTGGACGATGCCTTTCTGTACACCGTCGACGATCTGGAGCGGGCGGTGGAAGACAACCGCCGCGGCCGTCGTGAAGCCGCTGCGGAGGCCGAGGCGATCATCGACCTGCAGGTGGCCCGCTTCATCGAAACCCAGCAGGCCGGTGCCCACCACGCGCCGCTGAAGCAGCTGCGGGCCTTCGGCGAAGCCACCCGCGCCGAGTTGCTGGAGCGCGCACGCCAGCAGCTGGCGCACGGCAAGCCGGCCGACGAAGTGCTGGAATTGTTGGCGCATGGCCTGACCAACCGCCTGCTGCATCCACCTACGGCGGCGCTGCGCGCTGCTGCGCTGAGCGGTGATGCCGAACTCACCCGCGCTGCCGAGCGCCTGTTCCCGGCCGTGCCGGGATACCACCACCCGACTGTGAGACCTGATGACGCCGACCCTGCGCCGTAAGCTGGAAGCGCTGGCCGAGCGCCGCGAAGAACTCGAACGCCTGCTGTCCGATCCTGCGGTGGTCGCCGACAACAAGCGCTTCCGCGATCTTTCCCGCGAGTTCTCCCAGCTGGAGCCGGTCGCACTGGCCTTGGCCGATGAGAACCGCGCCAAGGCCGATCTCGCGACGGCCGAGGCCATGCGCGCGGATCCGGATCTGCGTGAGCTGGCGGATGAGGAAGTCGACGCCGCGCAGGCCCGCCTGCTGCAGCTGGAACAGGAACTGGCCCTGCTGCTCGTGCCGCGCGACGTGCGCGACGATGGCAACCTGTTCCTGGAAGTGCGTGCCGGCACCGGTGGCGACGAAGCGGCGATCTTCGCCGGTGATCTGTTCCGCATGTATGCACGCTACGCCGAGCGCCAAGGCTGGAAGGTCGAGGTGGAATCGGACAGTCCCGGCGAGCACGGCGGCTACAAGGAAGTCGTGGCGCGCGTGGTCGGCCGGGGCGCGTTCTCGCGCTTGAAGTTCGAGTCGGGCACCCACCGCGTGCAGCGCGTGCCCGCGACCGAATCGCAGGGCCGCATCCATACCTCGGCGGCGACCGTCGCGATCATTCCCGAGGCCGACGAGATTGACGAGGTGCAGATCAATCCTGCCGACCTGCGGGTAGATACGTACCGCTCGTCCGGCGCAGGCGGCCAGCACGTCAACAAGACCGAGTCGGCCATCCGCATCACCCACATGCCAACCGGCGTGGTGGTGGAATGCCAGACCGAGCGCAGCCAGCACGCGAACCGGGACAAGGCGATGAAGCGCCTGAAGGCGCAGCTGCTCGACGCCGAGCGATCGCGCCAGGACGCCGCGCAGGCCGAATCGCGTCGGTTGCAGGTGGGCAGCGGCGACCGCAGCCAGCGCATCCGTACCTACAACTTCCCGCAGGGACGCATCACCGACCACCGGGTCGAAGGGCTGACCCTGTATGACCTGCCCAATGTGATGACCGGCGACATGGATGCGTTGCTGCAACGTCTGGCGCAGGAACACCAGGCCGACGCGCTGGCCCAGTTGTCCGCGACGGTCTGACCGATGCAGGCAGGCAGCCAGCGGCAGCAGTTGCAGCAGGCGGTGCGCCGCCAACCGACCGAT
Organism: Stenotrophomonas sp. WHRI 8082; assembly: GCF_040223995.2. Taxonomy (NCBI): domain Bacteria; kingdom Pseudomonadati; phylum Pseudomonadota; class Gammaproteobacteria; order Lysobacterales; family Lysobacteraceae; genus Stenotrophomonas; species Stenotrophomonas sp. WHRI 8082. The sequence goes on from NZ_CP167826.1 coordinate 1,215,842, forward strand.
TTCATCGCCTGGGTGATGCTGGCCGATGCCGAGCTGGAAGCCGGCGACCTGGCGGCAGGCGAGCGCGCTGCACGGCAGGGCCTGCAGCTGCGTCCGGGTCATCCCGAAGCGCTGGCACGGCTGGGACGCGTGGCGTGGATGGCCGGCGCACATGCCGATGCCGCGCGCCTGCTGGGCGAAGCGTCGGCCCGTGCGCCGCAGCACCCCGGTATTGCCCTGTGGCTCGGCCACGCCCTTGAAGATGCGGATGATGCCGAAGGCGCTGCCGCCGCGTATCGCCGCGCCCACGCCCTGCAACCGGACGAACCGTACATCGCCGCGCAGCGGCTGGCCTGGCAGCGCCGCCTGTGTGACTGGCAGGACCTCGACGTGTTGTCGCGCCAGGTGCGCGAGGCGGTGGCGCGCGGGCACGGCGCGGTCGAACCCTTTGCCTTCCTGAGCGAAGACGCCAGCGCGACCGAGCAGTTGGCCTGCGCGCGCCTGCGCGCGGCGCATGTCGGCGCTGCCGTGCGACCGATGGCGCCGGCTGTGCCGAGGCGGCAGGGCCCGTTGCAGGTAGGCTTTCTGTCCAATGGGTTCGGTGCGCACCCGACCGGCCTGCTGACGGTGGCGCTGTTCGAGCAGTTGCGCGTCGATCCGTCGCTGCAGGTGCATCTGTTCGCCCTCAACCGCGACGATGGCAGCCCGATCCGTCGTCGCCTGGCGACGGCGAGTGAACTGCACGACGTTGCGGGCATGCGCCATGCCGATATCGCCGCGCGCATCCGGGCAGCGGGCATCGACATGCTGTTCGACCTGCGCGGCTGGGGCGGCGGCGGCACGCCGGAAGTGCTGGCGATGCGCCCTGCGCCCCTGCAGGTGAACTGGCTGGCGTTCCCGGGCACGTCCGGCGCCCCTTGGATGGACGTGGTGCTGGCCGACGAATTCGTGCTGCCAGCGACGATGGAAGCCGACTTCAGCGAGCGCGTGCTGCGCCTGCCACGGGCGTTCCAGCCATCGGACACGACCCGCGCGCTGGCGCCGCCGCCCTCGCGCAGTGCGTGTGGCCTGCCGCCGGACGGCGTGGTGTTCTGCTGTTTCAACAACAGTTACAAGCTCAATCCACGCAGCATGGCGCGTGCCTTCCGCATACTGCATGCGGTGCGGGACAGCGTGCTGTGGCTGCTGTCCGGGCCCGGCAACGCCGACGCGCGGCTGCGTGCGGCAGCCCATGCGGAGGGACTGGATCCGGCGCGCCTGGTGTTCATGCCCAAGCTGCCGCACGCGCAGTACCTGGCCCGATTCGCACTGGCCGACCTGTTCCTGGACACTCACCCGTACAACGCGCACACCACCGCCTCCGATGCGCTGTGGGCGGGTTGCCCGGTGCTGACCTGCCCCGGCGATACGTTCGCCGCACGTGTGGCCGGCAGCCTCAACCACCACCTTGGACTGCCCGGCATGAACGTGGCGGACGATGATGCCTTCATCCGCGTGGCAAGCCACCTCGGCAACGATCCCACGGCCTTGGCTGCGGTGCGCGCGGAACTTGCGGCCGCCCGTGCGTCCAGCGGCCTGTTCGACATGGCCGGGTTCGCTGCAGACTTCGCGATCTTCATCCGCGGGCTCGCCACCGAACACGGCTGGCAGGGTCCGCACGCGGCCTGAACCGGCACGCGCGCAGAATGCGGTTTCCCTCTACTGCGGAGCCGCCGATGGGCAAGCTCAAGCGCAAGGCGTACAACGCCCTGCTGGAACCGATGCAACTGGAACTGGCGACGATGGCCCGCTGGGTCCAGTTGACCGGGCAGCGCGTCCTGGTGCTGTTCGAAGGCCGCGATACTGCGGGCAAGGGCGGCGCCATCCAGGCGATCAGCGAACATCTCAACCCGCGCCAATGCCGGGTCGTTGCCTTGCCGAAGCCAACCGACCGCGAAGCCACGCAGTGGTATTTCCAGCGCTACACCAGCCATCTGCCCGCGGCGGGCGAGATCGTGCTGATGGACCGCAGCTGGTACAACCGCGCTGGCGTCGAGCACGTGATGGGCTACTGCAGCGACGCGCAATACCGGCAGTTTCTGCAACAGGCACCGGTGTTCGAGCAACTGCTGGTGGACGATGGCATCGTACTGTTCAAGTACTGGCTGGCCGTCGACCAGACACAGCAGGAGGAGCGCTTCGCCGAGCGTCACCTCGATCCCCTGAAGGGCTGGAAACTGTCGCCGGTGGACCTGCAATCACGCGACAAGTACGAGGCTTATACCCAAGCCCGTGAGGCTATGCTGCAGGCCACCCATCGCACACACGCGCCCTGGACACTGGTGGATTTCAACGACCAGCGCGCGGGTCGGCTGACCCTGGTGCGCGACCTGCTGGACCGCCTGCCCGATACCCACCTCGATGAGGCCCTGCCCGACCTGCCAGCCTTGCACGGCAAACTGCATCGCGAGCACTACGGCGAGTTGAAGCCGATCCCGCCGGTGGTCTGAACCGCGATGCGGTCAGGGCCCTTCCACGTGAAGGGACCTGACCCCGGGCGTCCCGGACGTCAGGACTTGCCGGCGATGCGCGCTTCGATGTCCGCGGCGGTGACCGGGCCCACGAAGGAGTGCGCCAGCTTGCCCTGCGGATCGATGAGGTGGGTCAGCGGCAGGCCACGCGGCGTGGCGAAATCGGCCGGCGGGGCGTACGGATCGACAATGGCGATCGGATAGGTCACCGGTCGTGTCTTCAGGAAGGCCTGCATATCGGCCGGCTCGATCTCTTCGTACGCCAGGCCCACGACCTCGATCTGGCTGCGCATCGCATGCAGCGCGGACAGCTCCGGCATTTCCTTGCGGCAGGGCGCGCACCAGGTCGCCCAGAAGTTGACGACCACCCACTTGCCGCGGTGCGCGGCCAGGTCGTAGTCCGCTCCGTCGATGGTCTTTACCTTCAACGTGGGGAACTCGGCGGTGACCCGTTCGGCTGGCGCAGCCCCGTCCCCTTCACCCAGCACCGCGTCCGGATCGGGCGGCGTCGCGGGTGTTTCCTGCGCGGTCGGCGCAGACGCGGCAGGCGCTGCATCGGATGCCGGCTCGGCGGCGGGCTTGCAAGCGCCCAGCAGCAGCGCGGCGCAGGCCACGACCAGTACGTTTACTTTCATCGGGTCTCTCCGGGGGGATAGATGTCGCTGACGCGGCGCTTGAGTTTCTCACGCAGCGGCAGTCGCAGTTCGTCCAACGCGGCCATCGCCGCCTTGCCCAGGCTGTCCTGGCGGTAGGGCAGCAGCTGCTCGGACACGGGAATGCGCAGCTGGGTGGATTCGTACAGATCAGAAAGGGTCAACTGATCAAGGTCGCGGGCCAGCATCCAGTTTCCGTTCTCGGCGCGGGTGACCAGCTCGATGCGCTCCATGTCGCACAACAGCTGGTGCAGCAGCGAGTCAGTCATCATCGGCTCGTGCTGCAGGATGTCATCGTCGGCCAACCCGCGCCCGTGCGAACGCGCCTGCTGGAAGCGGCCCAACAGGCGCAGCAACGCATAGAACTCGTAACCCTGCGGCAAGCGCATCTCGGCTGGCTGGTAGCGGAAGGCGGCCATCGACGAGGCCAGCGACGCACCCAGCAGCACGGCGACCCAGCACAGGTAGATCCACAACAACAGGATGGGCACGAAGGCCACGGTGCCATACAGCTTCTGATAGGACTGGAAACTGCCGAGATAGGCGCCAATGCCCCACTTCACTATTTCCAGCAGCACCGCCGCGAGGATCGCACCGGGCACGGCATGGCGCCATTTGACCGTGTGGTGCGGCACGACCCGGTAGACCAGCGTGATACAGACGAATTCGATCAACACCGGGGCCAGGGTCAGCGAGAGATCGGCCAGCCAACGCCCCTCCTGCGTGCCGAACAGGGGCAGTGCGAACACCCGCGCCGAGACCGCCAGCGATGCGGCGGCCAGCATGGCGCCCAGGGTCAGCACGGTCCAATAGACGAGGAACCGCGTCAGCTTCGGCCGCGTTGAGCCCACCCGCCAGATCTGGTTGAAGGTTTCTTCCACACTGTTGAGGGTGATCAACAGTGAAATGACCAACGCGATGAAGCCGGCCGCGGTCAGCTGTCCGGCACTGGCGCTGAATTGGCGCAGGTAGCCCTCTGCCGCACGCGCCGCGCTGGGCACGAAGTTGGAAAACACATAGTCACTGAGCTGATCGCTCCAGCGGTCAAAGACCGGGAACGCCGACAGCACGCCGAACACGACGATGGCCAAGGGCACCAGCGCGAACACCGTCGTGTAGGCCAGCGCAGCGGCGGCCTGGAACAGGCGGTCATCGAGGAAGCGACGCCACAGGAAGCGACCGAAGCTTGCAGCACGCGGACGGTCGCGAACGCGTTCCATCCACAGGTTGAGCGTATTCAAGGGTTCCATCGGCGCAAGGGTACCCGATGCAGGATGGGCGCAGGATAGCCATACTGATGTCTCCTGAACGAAAAAGCGGGTCGATGATGGGCGAGATCCTGGTGCTCTACTACAGCCGAGGCGGTTCGGTGGCACGGCTGGCGCGGCAGATAGCGCGGGGCATCGGCGAGGTCGCCGGCATGAGCGCGCGGCTGCGCACGGTACCGGCCGTGGCACCGGTGACCGAGACCGCGCGCCCGCCGGTGCCCGAAGAGGGCGCCCCTTATGTGAGCATCGCTGACCTCGTCGAATGCGACGGCCTGCTGCTCGGCAGCCCTACCCGCTTCGGCAACATGGCCGCCCCAGTGAAGTACTTCCTGGATACGCTGGGCGCGGAGTGGGTCAACGGGACGTTGGCCGGCAAGCCGGCCGGTGTGTTCACGTCCACAGCATCGATGCACGGGGGGCAGGAATCCACCCTGCTGTCGATGCAGTTGCCGCTGCTGCACCATGGCTGCCTGATCGTCGGCATACCCTTCACCGAGGCGGCACTCAGCCACACCACGTCCGGCGGCACGCCCTACGGTGCAAGCCATGTGGCCGGCAGCAATGATGATCCGCAGCCCAGCGAGGATGAAGCGATCCTGGCCAGGGCGCTCGGGCGCCGTGTCGCCGATATCGCGCGGCGGCTGGCCTGATGGGCGCCTCGATGGCCCGCATCGTCCTGCTGCTGGCGCTGATGGGCCTTGCCGCCCTGTATGCCAGCTGGTTCATCAACGACCGTCATTGGCTGGCGGCGCAATTGGTGTTCACCGCCCCGCCGCTGGCATTGGCCATCGCCCTGCGCCTGGGGTGGCGCAAGGCCGGCTTCTGGTCGTCCGTACTCGCCCTGGGCTGGTTCAGCCATGGGGTGATGAGTGCCTGGAGCCACCCCGAAATCCGGGTGCTGGCGCTGGTCGCGATCCTGCTTTCACTGCTGGTCATCTTCGCCGCCAGCCTGCCGGGGCTGCGTGCCCGGTTCAGTCGGCGTCGTCCCTGACGCGCCCCTTCGCGCCCGGTATCATCCTGTTTCCTGTTCCCGCACTGCCGTTCCAGGCGCCGAAGACCTACCCATGATGGAAGACCTCCTGATCGTCACCACCGGTGGCACGATCGACAAGATCTATTTCGATGACAAGTCGGATTACCAGATCGGCGATCCGCAGATCGGCATGATCCTGCGCGAGCTGGGCGTGACGTTCCGCTTCAATGTCATCCCGATCCTGCGCAAGGACTCGCTGCACATCAGCGACGACGACCGCGAGCTGATCCGCGCGACCATCGCCGCGCAGCCTACCCGGCACGTGCTGGTCACCCACGGCACCGATTCCATGGTGCAGACCGGCAAGGTCCTGGCCACCATCGCCGACAAGACCATCGTGATGACTGGCGCGCTGAGCCCGGCCCGCTTCCGTGGGTCGGACGCAGAGTTCAACATCGGATGCGCGATCGGTGCGGTGCAGTCCATGCCGCATGGCGTCTACATCGCGATGAACGGCCGCATCTGGGACCCGCAGAGCGTGCGCAAGAACGTGGCCGAAAACCGATTCGAGGCAGCCTGATCTCTCCGGTTGGCTCCGGCAGGGGAGGCCGCACTGCCTCCCCCATCAATGCGCGCTGGGCGCGGCGACACCTTATCGGCGGGCTTTCTCCAATGCCTTGTCCACTGCAGCTTCTGCGTTGGTGATTCCTGCCCCACATCCTTCACGGCAGGGGAACGCCAGTGGCCGTGTGGTCTTCTTGAGAATATCGGCAACCTCGTCCGGGGTGAGCGACCCGCCGACCGCCGACTGCATCAAGGCGACGACCCCTGCGACATGCGGCGCTGCCATCGAGGTGCCGCTGTAAGCCGCATAGCTCGGTTGACCCGGCCCGCTGCGGCCACTATTCAGCGTGGAGAGGATGTTGTCACCGGGCGCCGCCAAGGTGATTCCTTGGCCATAATTGGAAGAACTCCAGCGCGCGCCACGTGATGTCGTGGCTGCCACCGCCACCACGCCGCGGCAGTTGGCCGGGTTGAATCCCGCTACGTCCCTGTTGCTGTTTCCGGCTGCGACAATCAGCGTTGCCCCCTTGCTGCGCGCGCTGTCCACGGCCGCTTGGTACGTGCGACCGCATGGTCCCGATGCGCCAAGCGAAAGATTCAGCACTTTGGCGGGATTTGCATTCGCCGGTGCGCCCTGTACGGCACCGCCTGCGGCCCACACCATGCCATCGGCGATGTCGGAAGCGTAGCCGCCGCCTTTTCCCAGCACACGCACATGTACTAGCTTGGCATTGAATGCCGTTCCGGCAACGCCCAGTCCGTTGTTGGTGGCGGCAGCGACCGTGCCCGCCACATGGGTACCATGCCAGCTGGATGACCGAATCCAGCTGCCGTCGCCGGCGTCATCGGGATTGTTATCCCGTCCGTTGCCATCGCCGGCCATGCCACTGTTGCTCATGAAGTCATATCCCGGGAGGGTATTGGCATCCAGCTCCGGATGACGGGTGCGTCCGGTGTCGATGATCGCGACCACCTGTCCCGTGCCGGTGGCCTTATCCCAGGCTGGACGCACGTTGATTCCCACATTGCTGGTGGAGAAGCCCCACTGTTCGCGTAGTCGAGCATCATTGGGGTCCAGCGCCACCGTCATGATGCGATCAATCTCGACGTGCTCCACTTCTGGCTCACGCGCGATCGCTGCCATCCAGGCGCCGGCCTCGGCACGATCCATTGCCCGTTCGGCACGCACCACCATGGGCCCGATGGCCAACTGGCGCAGCACGCGCATGGACCCACCACCCGTGCGCAGGCGGGATTCGGTACGACCCAGCGCCGCCTGCATCGCGCGTTCGCTGCCCAGCAGCGCGCTGCCTTCACGCAGGTGCACGATGAACTGTTGATGGGTTTCGGACTCCATCAGACCAGCCGGGTCTACGTCCCCTGCATACGCCGGAGCAGTGGCTGCGGCCGTCAGCACGCAGGTGATGAGCGTTGAGAGAAGGTTCGGGGTGTTTGCCGTTTTCATTCGTGCGGTCCTTCGGTTGGTGGACGACCTCACTTTCGGCGTTCCGACCATCGGCAGCCATCGGGATTCAGCCGATTACGCCCCCGGTGAAATACGCCGGCAGGTGTCGTCTTATCGATAGCGGGCGATCAACGAAACGCCGCTGAAATCACTCACTGCCTTGATACGGACGTGCCACAGCCCCAACCCCGGGAGAATGCGCAGGCAGCTCTCTTCATTGCCACCGCTCTGCGGTAGGCAGTTGTACTCGGTATCGGTCGGCGGGCTGCCATAGCGCACGTAAAGATCTGCGTTGCCTTGTCCTGAGTTGATGGAGACAGAAAGCTGCTCACTGCCGGCGGGAACACGGATGGTGTACCGGTATTCGCTGCCGGCCTTGCCGGCGAGTCCGGTCACCGCTACGCCGTTGTGCAGCTCTTGCGGATCCGGATCGGGACCCGGCGTGCCGCCCTCCTGTACCTTCAGCACTGCCGCATGCGCATCGACGATGCCTGCACCACAGCCTTCAGCACAGGTGCCTGGCAACGCGCGGGCTGTAGTGGTCAGAATCTGTTTGATCGCATCGGGCGACAGCGTTCTGAGGGCTGCGGACTGCATCAGTGCAATGACCCCTGCGACGTGCGGTGCCGCCATCGATGTCCCGTTGTAGCGGGCATAACCCGGCAGTTCGGGTACGGTCGTGCCGGTGTTCAGCGTCGAAAGAATCGCCCGACCCGGTGCAGCCAAGCTGATGCCCGGGCCATGATTGGATGACAACCATCTGTCACCCACGCTGGTGGTAGCTGCCACGGCGATAGCGCCCGGGCAGTTTGCTGGCCGGAAACCGGAGACATCGATGTTCTCGTTTCCTGCTGCTACGACGACGACAGCACCATTGGCGTTGGCCATCTTGATCACATCACGCGTCGCAGGATCACAGGTACCAAATCCACCCAGCGAAAGATTGATCACCTGTGCCGGCGTCAGGTTGTCCGGCACACCGCTGACCTTTGCCCCCACCGCCCACGCCAACCCATCGACGATGTCGGAGTTGTAACCTCCGCACCTGCCGAGCACGCGCACGGGCAGCACTTTCGCGTTGAAGGCGGTTCCGGCCGCGCCGATGCGGTTGTTGGTCAGCGTCGCCACTGTGCCGGCCACGTGGGTTCCGTGCCAGCTGGAACTGGACCCGCGGCATTCGTTGGTCGTGTTCCAGTCGCCTTCATCGCGCGGATTGTCGTCGCGTCCATCGCCATCGCCGGCTTTGGAGGCGTCACTGATGAAGTCGTAGCCAGGCAACATGTTGGCATCAAGATCTGGATGGGCGGTGATACCAGTGTCGACCACCGCTACCACCGCCCCCTTACCCGTGGCGATATCCCACGCCGGCTGCACATTGATCGATGCAGCGCTGTCGGCAAAGCCCCACTGTTCAGTGAATCGGGGATCATCCGGCCGCAGGGTGGGCTGCAGCAGTGCATCGACCTGCACATAGGCCACGTCAGGGTGGGCGGCTATCTGCCGCATCACCTGCTCAGCCTGCACTCTGTCGGGCCCCCCGGTGAGCTGCACGACATGGCCACCGATCGCAAGCGGCCGCAGTGCGCGAAGCTGCAGCGGTCCGGACCGACCTTGCTGGAGTGGCCCGCGGTCCGCACGCAATTCCGCCAGCGACACGTCATTTGAGCGCGCGAGGGGACTACCGGCGCGATAGCCCACAATGAGGCGCTGGTTGCCTGGACTGGAAACCAGGCCCTGCAGGTACACCTCACCGGCGGACGCGGACGGCACCGCGCTGCCGATGACGGCCGCCAGAGCGGTGGCGAGCGCGAGCAACGGAGGATGGAGTGATTGGGACATGGCGGCAATTCGTAGGAGAGCAAGGGAAGTGACCGGTCCATGCTTCCGCCGTACAAGATGATGACCTATCGGGCAAACCCCGAAACATGCCGTCGCTTTGTCCTCGCATCTGACGCGGTCCAACGCTCTCCACAAAAAACGCCCCGGGATGCCGGGGCGTCGTCTGTGCCAGGGAAGCTACGCCATCAGTACTGCGCGCGCACCGTCAGCCCGGAGAAGGTGCTGTAGGCCTTGATCCGCACATGCCAGGTTCCGGCTGCGGGGCTGTTGATGGTGCAGGTTTCATTGTTGCCGCTCAGGTAGGGCCGGCAGGTGTACACGGTGTCGGTCGGCGCACTGCCTTGGCGGACGTACAGATCCGCATCGCCACTGCCGCCACTGATCGCCACCCGCAATTGCGTGGCACCGCTGGGCACGGTCACGGTGTAGCTCAATGCCGCGCCCGATGCGGCCGACAGACCGCTCACCGCCACGTTGTTCTGCAGCACGGTGCCGGTGCCCGGATTCGGATTGCCGCCACCGCCACCCAGTGCAGCGGTGACCGCCGCATCGGCGTTGATGATGCCTGCGCCGCAGCCGCCGGAGCAGGCGCCTGGCAACGCACGCGCGGTGTTTTTGATGATGGTTTCCACCTGCGCCGGCGACAGCGGCGTCGGGGCGACCGACTGCATCAGCGCGACCACGCCGGCCACGTGCGGGGCCGCCATCGACGTACCGTTGTACGAGGCGTAGGTGGGGCTGGCCGGCACGGTGGTGCCGGTATTGAGCGTGGACAGGATGCCTTGGCCCGGCGCGGAAACATCGATGCCGGCACCAAAGTTGGAGAAGCTGGCCTTCGCGCCGGTGCTGGTGGTCGCGGCCACCGCGATCACGTTGGCGCAGTTCGCCGGCACCGCCGAAGAGACGTTGACGGCGTCGTTGCCTGCAGCAACCACCACCGTGGTGCCCCGACCGACCGCGCCGTTGATCGCGTTCTGGTAGGTGGTAGAGCAGCTGCCGCCCCCGCCGAGTGACATGTTGATCACTTCTGCCGGGTTGGCGTTGGCCGGCACCCCGCTGACGGTACCGCCCGAGGCCCAGACAATGGCATCGGCGATATCGGAGGTGTAGCCGCCGCACTTGCCCAGCACACGCACCGGAACCACCTTCGCATTGAAGGCCGTGCCTGCCACCCCGGTGCTGTTGTTGGTCACCGCCGCAACGGTGCCGGCCACGTGGGTGCCATGCCAGCTTGAATTGGAGGCCGGGTAGCCCGCGCCGCACTCATTGGCCGCGTACCAGTCACCCTCGTCGTTGGCGTTGCTGTCGCGGCCGCCGCCGTCGCGCGCCATCGCCGCATCGCTGATGAAGTCATAGCCGGGCAGGATGTTGGCATTGAGGTCCGGATGGTTGGTGATGCCGGTATCGATCACCGCCACGACCACCCCGGTGCCGGTGGCCTTGTCCCAGGCTGGGCGCACGTTGATGGAGGCATTGGAGGTGCCGAAGCCCCACTGCTCGCCGAGCCGCGCATCGTTGGGCACCAGTGTCGGGCGCATGATCTGGTCGACTTCCACGTATTCCACGTTGGGGTCGGCGGCAAGCTTGCGCATCAGCAGCTCAGCCTGCGCGGCATCCAGTGCCTGGTCGGCACGCACGACGGTTGGGCCGATGGCCAATCGACGCACTTCCTGCAGCCCCAGCGCCCGGCCCTGGCTGACATTCAGGCCAGTGGCCGCCGCCTTGAGCGAGGTGGCCAGCGCGGTGCGCGTAGCCAGCGGCGCGCTGCCCTCGCGATATTTCACGATGAACTGCTTATGGCTGGGGGCGGAGGCCAGCCCGCTGAGATGGACATCGCCGGCGAAGGCCGGGGTGACGAGGAGCAGGGAGCCAAGCACGGACACTCCCATCACGACCAATGCACGCTGACGCAAACGCGGTTGCGAAACCTGGGACATCGGATTTCCTTTTCTGTTCTGGCATGGATGCCGGATTCGGCGATGGCCGGTCAGGTCCGCAGGCTGTACCACAATGGCGGGAACCGATGACCGGGGCGGGCAGCCCCCCGTGCACTGCCCACGTCTCGAAGCTAGTCGTTTCGAGCCATTCACGACAATGTTTCAGCCCCACTTCAGGGACATGAAATGTCTGAAATGAGACTTTTGGTGTGTAAAATTTGTGAAGGTGAAGGAACTTTCACCTGGAGTTAACGGTCACGGACTGTCCTTGGCCTGCCCCGCAGTGACCTTGCGGACAACAAAAAGCCCGTTGCGTGAACGGGCTTTCGGATGCAGGCCGCCGAGCGTGGCTCGGCGCTACCGTGGCGGCGCGCGGTACCGGTAGCGCCGAGTCATGCTCGGCGAACGGGTCCCGTCAGTCCATCAGGCCAGCTTGACCAGCCAGCCATGGCGGTCCGGCAAGCGACCGTACTGGATGTCGGTCAGCTCTTTACGAAGTGACAGCGTCACTTCACCGGCCGGTGCGGTGATGTCACCCACTTCGAAACCTTCGCCCTTCAACTGGCCGATCGGCGTCACCACCGCAGCGGTACCGCAGGCGAACACCTCGGTGATCTCACCGGAGGCCACGCCCTGCTTCCACTCGTCGATGCTGACCTTGCGCTCCTCGACCTTCATGCCACGGTCGCGCGCCAACTGCAGGATGCTTTCGCGGGTGATGCCTTCCAGAATGCTGCCCGACAGCTGCGGGGTCACCAGGGTGCCGTCCTTGTAGACCAGGAAGACATTCATGCCGCCCAGCTCTTCCAGGTACTTGCCTTCGGTCGGGTCCAGGAACAGCACCTGAGAACAGCCCTGTGCCTGCGCCTTCTGCTGCGGCAACAGCGAAGCGGCGTAGTTGCCGCCGCACTTGGCGGCGCCGGTGCCGCCCTTGGCCGCACGCGCGTACTCGGTGGACAACCAGATGGCGACCGGCGCCACGCCCTTGGCGAAGTAGGGACCGGCCGGGCTGGCAATCACGTAGTAGCCGGCCTTGTGTGCACCGCGCACGCCAAGGAAGGCCTCGTCGCCGATCATGAACGGACGGAAGTACAGGCTGGATTCGTCGGCCGACGGCACCCAGTCCTTGTCCAGCGCCACCAGCTGTTTCAATGATTCAACGAAGATGTCGACCGGCAGCTCCGGCAGCGCCAGGCGCTGCGCCGAGCGCTGCAGGCGGCGACCATTGGCGTCGGGACGGAAGGTCCACACCGAGCCGTCGGCATGGCGGTATGCCTTGATGCCCTCGAAGATTTCCTGGCCGTAATGCAGCACGGCGGCAGCCGGATCCAGCAGCAGCGGACCGTACGGGCGCACATTGGCGTTGTGCCAGCCGGTGTCCTTGTCCCAGCGCACTTCCACCATATGGTCGGTGAAGTGCAGGCCGAAACCCGGCTTTTCCAGGATGGCGGCGCGCTCATCGGCGCTGCGCGGGTGGGCCGAGCGGGTGACGTCGAAGCTGAGGTTGGACTGGGACACCGGATGTTTCCTGTTCTGGTTGCGGTTGTTGCCGGGATTCCACCACGCGGGCGGGGTACGGTCGGGTCAGAGCATGCCGGTTTCCAGACGCGCCGACTCGGACATCATGTGGCGGCCCCATGGCGGGTCGAACACCAGCTCCACGTCGGCCTGCGCCACGGTCGGAATGATTTCCAGCTTGCTGCGCACGTCATCGACCAGGATGTCGCCCATGCCGCAGCCGGGTGCGGTCAGGGTCATCTTGACGTCCACCTCGCGGCGGCCGTCGTCCAGATGCTTCAGGTCCACTTCGTAGACCAGACCCAGATCCACGATGTTGAACGGGATCTCCGGATCGAAGCAGGTGCGCAGCTGCTGCCACACCAGCTGTTCGACCTGTTCATCGCTGGCGTCGTCAGGCAGCTCCAGCGGAGCGGGGGCTTCCTTGCCGATGGCATCGCCATCCTTGCCGGCGATGCGGAAAAGATTGCCTTCGACGAACACCGTATAGCTGCCACCCAGGGCCTGGGTGATGTAGCCATAGCTGCCGGCGGGCAGGGTCACCGTTTCGCCCTGCGGGACCATGACGGCCTCGCAGTCGCGTTCGAAGTGGACTGGTTCACTGCTGCGGGAGTACATGAGGCTCGATGTGGGGGCTGCGGACGTGCCGCGCAAGCCGACATTTTAGCCCAGCGGCCCGGCGCCCGCCCGTGCACTGCGGCAAACCCAGTATCCTGTTGGCTACCAACGGGAAATCCGCATGCACTCTGCTGCTGTACGCACCAGGACCGTAACCTGGCTCTGGCCCCTGATGTATCTGCTCGGGGCCGGCACCGCCCTGCTGGCCTGGGTGTTCCTGGCCCTGTTGACCGGCCGCCAGATGGGCTGGATGGCCGTGCTGGTCGCCTTGGACCTGGTGTTCATGCTGCAGCTGGGCACGCTGCGCGGCGGCGCGTTGCGCGCCGTCCTGGTGACCGTCGGCACGCTGCTGGTGACTGCATTGGCGTGGTGGTGCATCGCCAGCGCCTGGCTGGGCGGCTCGATGGGCCTGGCACCGGTAGCGTCCGCCCTGCGGATGGGACCTCATCTGGCCTGGACCCTGATCACCCTGGCCAATGAGGTGATGGACTGGGCGTGGCTGCCGGTCGCGATGCTGCTCGGCGCCTGGCTGGGCGCGCGCGGCCGCCGCTGACGCGGGGGCGGGTGTCCCCGGCTACCGGACACGTTCCGCCGAGCACGGCTCGGCGCTACCGGACTTGGTGACCGCCGGACAGCATCTGCGTGCGGTGCGCTTCCGTAGCGCCGAGCCACGCTCGGCGGCTCTTCATCACGGCTACCGGACACGTTCCGCCGAGCACGGCTCGGCGCTACCGGACTTGCTGTCCGCCGGGCGGTTCCGGGACCCTAGTGCCCGCCATCCAGCGCCTTCAATTCGCTGACCAGGCTGCTCGCCGCCGCTGCGCCATCGCCGTACAGCATCCGCGTGTTGTCCGCATAGAACAGCGCATTCTCGATCCCCGCAAACCCCGTCCCGCGGCCGCGCTTGATCACCACCACGTTGCGCGCGTTCACCACGTCCAGGATCGGCATGCCGTAGATCGGGCTTGCCGGATCGGTGCGCGCCACCGGGTTCACCACGTCGTTGGCGCCGATCACCAGCACCACATCGGTGTTGGGGAACTCCGGATTGATGTCATCCATGTCCGCGATCAGGTCGTACGGCACACCGGCTTCGGCCAGCAGCACGTTCATGTGGCCAGGCATGCGGCCAGCGACCGGATGGATGGCGAATTTCACTTTCACGCCGCGTGCGATCAGCCGCTGCGCCAGTTCCCAGATCTTGTGCTGGGCCTGCGCCACCGCCATGCCATACCCCGGCACCACCACCACCCGTTCGGCATAGGCCATCATCGCCGCCACGTCCGACGCATCGATCGGCTTCTGCGCGCCGGTGATTTCCTGCGCCTCGCCCCCGGCGTTGCCGCCGAAGTTGGAGAACAGCACGTTGCTGATCGGCCGGTTCATGGCCTTGGCCATCAACCGCGTCAGCAGGATCCCGGCCGCGCCGACCATCATGCCCGCGATGATCAGGGCTTCGTTGCCCAGCACATACCCTTCAAAGGACACCGCCAGGCCGGTGAACGCGTTGTACAGCGAGATCACCACCGGCATGTCCGCGCCGCCGATCGGCAGCGTCATCAGAACGCCCAGTGCGAGCGCCAGCACGAAGAAGGCCACGATCGCCCAGCTGCTCAGCGTGGTCGCTGCCACGATGCCCAGGATCACCACGGCCAGCGCCACGATCAGGTTCAGCGCCTGCTGCCCCGGCCAGGTGACCCGCTTGTCCAAGCGACCGTCCAGCTTCGCCCAGGCAATCACCGAACCGGACAGCGACACCGCGCCGATCGCCGCACCGGTCACCGCCAAGGCGATGACCATTGCCGACGGCTGGCGCGCGGCCAGATCGGCCAGCGCCTGCGCGCTCCAGTGCGTGGTATCGCGGTTGGCCAGCGCTGACCAGCGCAACAGCTCCACTGCGCCGATGGCCGCAGCCGAGCCACCGCCCATGCCGTTGTACAAAGCCACCATCTGCGGCATGTCGGTGATGGCGACCTTGCCAGCCGACCACCACGCCAGCCCGCCCCCCAACGCCAGCGCAACCAGGATCAGCGGGATGTTGTGCAACTCAGGCAGGAAGAACGTCGCCACCGTGGCCAGCAGCATGCCCACGCCCGCCCAGCGGATACCGCTGCGCGCGGTCACCGGCGATGCCATGCGCTGCAGGCCGAGCAGGAACAGGGTGGCAGCGACGAGGTAGCTGGCCTTGACCAGCCAGTCGAGCAGCTCAGGGGTGCTGATGTTCACGACTGCGACTCCTTACTGGCGTCGGTGTCGGCCGGCTTGACGCTCGGCTTGAACATTTCCAGCATGCGCGCGGTGACCACATAGCCGCCGGCCGCATTGCCGGCACCCAGCACGACCGCCAAGAAACCGAGGATCTTCTCCAGCGGCGTCTGGGCATGCCCCAGCACCACCATCGCACCGATCAGCACGATGCCGTGGATGAAGTTCGACCCGGACATCAACGGCGTATGCAGGATCACCGGCACCCGCGAGATGATGACGTGGCCGGCGATGGCCGCCAGCATGAAGATGTACAGCGCTACGAATCCGTCACTCACCGGCAACGCTCCCGCTCTGTGATGTAGCCCCATCATAACCACGCGCTGAACCGCGTGCGCCCCGCGGTCAACCTTGCCGCTGCCCGCGCGTTGTTCTTGGTACGCCCCATGAAGGACCCGTACCCTGTGCTGGTGAGTCCGCTTGCTGCCACCGCTGCTGCACCACCTGCTTCGCTGGACGCTTTCCTGGCCAGCGTGGGGCCGCGTGCGTTCCGCTTCGCCGAGGCCGGCCTGCGCCAGCGCGAAGATGCCTTGGACGCGGTGCAGGACAGCCTGATGCGCATGCTGGACTACCGCGACAGGCCGGCCGCCGAATGGCCACCGCTCTTCTGGAGCATCCTGCGTCGCCGCGTGATCGACATGCAGCGCCGGCGCCGCTTCCGCCTGCCGTTCTGGCGCGACAACGTGGATAGCCAAGGCGAGCCGGTGGATTGGGCCGACGAAGGGCCCGGTCCCGCCGAAGTGCATGCGCAGCGCGCGCAGTACGAAGCGCTGGTGCAGGCGCTGCGCCTGCTGCCGGCCCGCCAGCGTGAAGCCTTTACGCTGCGCGTGCTGCAGGATCTGGACGGCGCGACCACCGCGCGCGCCATGGGCTGCAGCGAAGGCGCCGTAAAAACCCACTTGGCGCGCGCCCGCGACGCGCTGAGAACCCTGATGGAGAACCCGACGTGAGCCGCACCCTGCCCCCCGACGACCAGTTGCACGCGCTGCACCAGCAGGCCGTGCAGGCGCTGTCGCCTGCCACGTTGGCCCGCCTTCGCAGCGCACGGCACGCCACGGCCCCGTCGCGGCGCAGCCCCGCGTGGTGGATGGCCACCGCATTCGCCGGGGTCGCCGCGCTGGGTATCGGCCTCAGCCTGCAGATGCGTGAGGCGCCCTCCTCTACGGTCGCGCCGATGGTGGCGGCGCTGGAAAGCGATGGCGGCGCACTGGATGAAAACCCCGACCTCTACCTGTGGCTGGGCAACACCGACCTGGCGATGGAGTGAACCGATGAAGATGCCCTCCCCTTCTTTCCTGCTCGCCGCCCTGCTGCTGATGACGGCCAGCGCGACGGTATCGGCGCAGACTGCGCCGCCTGCATGGGAACAGCTGCCCCCTGCCCAGCGCGATGCGCTGGTGGCGCCGCTACGTGATCGCTGGAACAGCGCTCCGCCCGACCAGCGCCAACGCATGCTCAACCACGGCCAACGCTGGCAGGCGATGACGCCCGAACAGCGCGATCAGGCCCGCAAAGGCATGCGTCGCTTCGACGGCATGAGTCCGCAGCAACGGGAGCAGGCCCGCGCCCTGTTCGGCAAGATGCGCGGCATGACGCCCGAGCAGCGCGCCGAGCTGCGCACCCGTTGGGGCAGCATGACCCAGGACCAGCGCCAGCAGTGGGTGCGGGACAACCCGCCGCCCCCGCGCAACCGCGACTGACCTGACGTGTCCTGGCTTGGCTTGGCTTGGCTCGCACGGCTCTGATCTGCCCGGCCCGGCCCGGCCCGGCCCTGCTCGGCTCGGCTCTGCTCTTCTCTGCTCTGCTCTGCTCTTCTCTTCTCTGCTCGGCTCTGCTCGCCTCTGCTCGGTAGAGCCGACTTCAGTCGGCTGCTCTCCCGGGCACCGCGCCGTCAGCCAGCCGCCACCCAGCGCGTCTTTGCCAGCAGCTCATCGTCCCAATCAAACCGGACCTCACCCTCCTGCACGAACAGGCTGACGAAGTTCAGCACATTCCGCGCGTACATCTCACTAGCGTGCGTGGCGCCGAGGCTGGCCAGGTTCAGCGGCCCATCCACCATCACCCCGCCGTGCTCGATGCACTCGCCCGGCACCGTCAGCGCGCAGTTGCCACCGCTCTCCGCTGCCAGGTCCACGATCACACTGCCAGGGGCCATCCCTTCCACCATCGCCTGGCTCAGGATCACCGGCGCCGTCCGTCCCGGCACCGCCGCCGTGCAGATCACCACATCCACGCCACGCAGATGGTCGGCCAAGCGCTGCTGCTGCAGCGCGCGTTCTTCATCGGTCAGCGCACGCGCGTAACCGCCCTCGCCCGCCGCACTGACCCCGAGATCCAGAAAACGTGCACCCAGCGACTGGATCTGCTCACGCGTCTCCGGCCGCACGTCGAAGCCTTCAACCTGCGCGCCCAGCCGACGCGCGGTGGCAATCGCCTGCAGACCCGCCACGCCCGCCCCCACCACCAGCACCTTCGCCGGGCGCACCGTGCCGGCGGCCGTGGTCAGCATCGGGAAGAAGCGCGGCGCACGCTGTGCCGCGATCAGCGCCGCCTTGTAGCCGGCCATGCCCGCCTGCGAACTCAACACATCCATCGATTGCGCGCGCGACGTGCGTGGCAACTGCTGCAGCGGGAAGAGGTGCAGACCGGGATGTGCCACCAGATCCGCCAGACCTGCATCGCGCGCCGGATTCAACAGACCGACCACGCTGGCTCCGGACTTGAGGCGCTGCAGCCTGGTCGCGTCCGGCGCCTGCACGCACAGCAGCACATCGATCTCCGCCCACCGGCTGTCGTCCACGCTGAGCGCGCCCGCATCCAGATACGCCTGATCGGTGAATCCCGCCGCCACCCCCGTACCCGGTTCGAACCAGACGGTTGCGCCCCGGGCCACGAGTTTCTTGGTTGTCTCCGGCGTGAGCGCGACCCGCCGCTCGCCTGCTGCGGTTTCCTTGACGCCCAGCAACGCTACGGACATGCGATTCCCCGCCGAAGAATGAATCCCGATGGTAGCGCGCGCATCGGGGTGGGGGTAGCGCCGAGCCACGCTCGGCGAGCAAAGCGGCAAAAACACAAGGCCCCAGCGGCTTCAACCACTCTTCTATCCCCCGCCACCCCGTGCCTCTGCCTCAGACAACGCTTGGATCGTTGATGCAGTGCGCTTCAACGCTGATCTCAAACGCCTGCTTCGCCTTGGACAATTGTTCGAGATACGCCGCGTTTCCCTCGTAGACGATCGAAGAAAGAAACCCCTCGGAGCTGCTTACGAAGGCATTCACGGGCGCAAAACCGCCGTCCACCTGAACCACTACCGTTGCCACATGCAGGGCGACGGCTTTATTGGGGAATGCGATGGATTCATTGAATACCGGCTTTCCACGCAGTGTTCGTCGGAGCGCGATACCGCCACCCCCTACTGCACGCTGGACATCGTTTATTTCATCAACCTGACGCTGCCACAGCACAGCGGTTTCGGGACTCAGGCACGCTTTCGCCTCTTCGAGGATCAAACGCTCCAGATCGGATAGAGGAGTCAGACGCGAGAAGAGAGAGCTGAGCATCGACTTCATCGCGCGCCCGCCTTTCTTCTGCAAGTACGATCCGACTTGAGGCATTCCTGTGCCTTCCGCATTCCCTGCTCCTGTAAGTTGCACATCTACACCATCCTCCTTGAATCAGCACAAGTCCAAGGCTTTCGCCCAGCATCTCCGCTGCTACGCCGCCCCACTTATTCGACGCATGAATTCTTGAGGGCTGACGCGACAGTGGGATGCACAGGATGGCTGAGCATCAACTTCCGAATGAGCCTGCACTCCACGCCGACTTGCTCCATGCCCGGGACTGAATAGATGCCCCCCCGCGCATCGACTCCGCCAAGGTATACCCACACCCTGCCCCCTTCACGAGTCTCAACGCCAACAACCCGACGTCCATTGGAGGTGCGGTACAGAAACGTGCCAACCATCCCCCGCCCATCGACCTCCGCAGACTGAATATCTGCGTAGATGGATTTATCATCGACCCCCGCGTGGCTATACATGAAATGGAAGCCTACGGCAAAGGTGGAGGTAGCTAGAGCCAAGCCCGACATCGCCAGTTTCATATCTTGATCCCAGGCCACGACGTCTTGAAGATTTTATTCAACCTCCCTACGTAGGCGGCCACGCGACTTTGGCGGCAACGCCGTTCTTAAAGCCAATATTGCGACCTCAAACAACACATACGCCGAACCCAGAGTTGCCAGATATATCCATCCACTTGCCACACCAGGCCCGCAATATGGCTGAGTAAGGCAGGTGAAAATGCGAGAGACGATGACAACATCCATCGCCACAGCCGCGCTGACAATTACCACCATCAAGAAGAAGCTAGCGCCCCTCTTCTCATTAACCACCTTCCTCATAACTGACCACGACCTGGGCGGAATCGCCCCTACCGCAAACAGGCCTACCCAACCCGCAAGATAAATGAATAAATTCATTTCGCACTCTTCAGCGACTCGGACGAGGTTTCCCACGGGTAAGTGCCGAGCCCGCACCTGCCCGGACTTAGAATCGCAAAGAAAGCTTCGAACGTGTTGCTCCCGCTATAGTCGCCCGCTAAAAACCAAAGAGCGCTGCTCGTAAGCGAGCCTGCACCTCGACATGAAAAATCGCAGGCCGTCATCTGAGATCACACCTGGATTCTGCGTACACCCAACGCCCACCCTGGTCGTGGCATTCATCAACCCTGAGCTGCTGCCACAGCCAGAATCCAATGACAGCGACGGCAGTTAGAGGAATCACCATGAGAGCGAAGGCGGCCCGCGTCCTCATCGGCATGACAACCTACCGACTTCCGAACTTGGATCATGTCCAGCTGGGCAACTACGCATTGAATTGACGCACCCTTTTAGCGAGCTCAGCAACGATCCATCCCCACAACGGACTCCAACAGCATCCTTGTCCTCCCTCCATTGAGTAAACCTACAGCAAGCAGCCACCCGCCTTGCTTCGCATCAAGCCATACCCAAACCGTGAACGTCCGTGAACCATACCTCAGTCCAAAGAACGAAAAAGGGGACGGAGGGGATTAAGTCGTAATCGGCTTGGCCGATTACGACTTAATCCCCTCCGTCCCCTTTTTTTCAATGCACGGTGCGGTTGGCCTGAGGATCCAGGCGGTCGATCACGCCTTGCATGGCGCTGTCGAACGCGCCGTGGTCTACGTGCGGGCGCAGGCGGCCGAGGCGCACCATGACGGCCAGTTCTTCCGGGGAGGCGACGCAGAAGCGGACGCCGCGGCGGTTGACGAACAGCAGCCGCTGGGAGATCGGGCTGATCCACGACAGCTTGCCGGCCTGCAGCTTGCCGTCCTTGTCGATGAAGTCCAGCCAGATACCGATCTCCATGCGACGGAAACGATCGGCGTCGGCATTATCGAAGTTGTCGTCATCCACCGATGCGGTCACTTCCGCAGAGGTGGGGTCGGTGGGCGGCGGCGGCGGCAGCATGCCCTGCGGCAAATCCGGCAGCGCGCGCTCCAGCTCGGGACGCGACTCGGCGATGCTCTGCAGCGTGTCGTGCAGCGCATCGATCGCGCGTGCCGCGCCGTCACCGTGCACGCCGACACTGGTGAACACCCGCCCCAGTGCCGGCTGCCATGCCTGCAACCACGGCTTGCCGACGATCTTGCGCCGCGCCTCGGCGACTTCATCCAGCAACCCATCGGCCAGCGCCAGGGCTTCGGCCACCGATGCCCCATCGTCGCCCTCGCGCAGCAGCGCCAAGGTCAGATGATGCTGCCACGGCTGGCGCAGGAACTCGGCGATCGCCTGCGGCAGCGTCGCGTCGGCGATGCGCCGATCCAGCTCGGCGCTGGAGCGTGCACGGGCCAGTTCGAGTTTCTCCTGGCCACGCTGCGTCTCCGCTGCACGACGCTCGGCGATCTCGATCCGCCGACGGTGCTGGGCCAGGAAGTCGCGGAATTCTTCTTCCAGGGTGAGGAAGATCGCCAAGTTCTCGTTGAACTCGGCGACCAGTCGTTCAATGATTTCTTCGACCTTGCCCATCAACACGCGCTCGGCCTGGCTTTCGCCGGTATTGCCTTCGCAGGCCTCGGCCAGCGAGTTGAGCAGCTTGCGCGCGGGGTGGGTCTTCTGCACGAACATGCGCCTGTCCAGCATCGCGACCTTCACGAACGGCACCACCAGGCGACCGATCAGCTCGCGCGAGCGGCCTTCCAACTCACGTTCGTCCAGCATGACGTCGAACAGCATGCCGACCAGATCGATCGCGTCTTCGTCCTGCGGGTCCAACCGGGCCTGGCTGGGGTCCATGCCCAGCTGGGTCGCGTTGGACAGCACTTCGCTCTTCAACCGTTGCGCCAGTGACTCGCCGTCTTCGCCGATGGCTGCGCGCAAGGTGGCGCTGGGCGTGGCCTGCAGCAGCGAGAGCACCGACATCATTTCGCGCTGGCTCAACGGACGCTGCTGCCCCACCGCTACCTGTGCGGCGGACGTAGCGTCCTCGCGTACGTGGCGGGTCTGGCGCAGCAACTCATGCAACGCATCCAGCAGCATGCCTTGTTCGCCGCCCTGCCCCGAGGGTCCACTTTCACCGTCATCCGGCATGCCCTGCAGCGAACCGCGCTGCTGCGCCCAGCGGTCCGTGAACCGTTGCGCCCACGCCGGTGCGGCCTGGCCATCATCCTGCCCTTCATAGGCGTCCGCGCCCGGTGCCTGGCGGTGTTCCACCAAGTCATCCAGCATGCCTTGCGCGGCAGCGGCATGCTGCGGGCGCGGTGGCGGCGGTGGCTGCCGGCGTGGCGTTGCCATGTTCGGCATCACCCCCGCCTTGACCAGATGGTCGTCCACCTTTTCGTAGATCTTGCCCACCGGGCCGTGCAGATCGCGCTCGCACAACTTGATCAGGACCAGGCGGACTTCCGGAGCCAGCTCGCAATCGGCGAACGCCTCGTGCACCGCCACGCCCAGATGTTCGGGGCTGATCGGATTGGTATCCGCATCCAGCTCGAGACCGCCGCCGATGAAACCCAGCCGCCGATCCAGGCGGCCCAGCACGGATTTGAAATCGCGCAACAGGATGGTGGCGAACTGCCGCGCCGCCAGGCGCGATTCCAGTTCATGCTCACCCACCAGGCTCAGCACTTCGTCGCCTTGCCCGGACAAGGTCACCTCGGCCGACAACGGTGTACCGGCAGCAAAGGCATCCCAGCTGCGTTCCAGATGGGCGATGAAGCCATTGCCGATATCGTCGCGCCGTCGGCGCAGCTCGCGCATGCCATCCAGGAACAACAGCTGCGAGGAGCCGGCCGTTGCGGCACGGTCGAACAGCACGTCGTCGAACCGTGCGAGCACGGTCGTGAATGCAAGCGATAGCGCGGGCAGGGTCGCTTCGCGCACCAGCATGAGCTGGGTCACGTCGCGTCCCGGCGTTCCCATCGGACTGGGCGTCACCATGCGTGAAGGCTCCCCACCTTCGGCGAAACTGGATGCTGCAGCGATGACATGACAGCTGACGCCTCCCCGGCGTCAACTGCTCGATGGTACGTCGTCCGCCCCGCCGCAGACAGTGAATCAGTCCTCACTTCCAAACCCCGCGACCGGGCAACTCACAACATACGTATCGTAAGCGGTGCAGGGGCTGCAGCGCGAGCGCCATGGCGCAGGCACGGGTAAAATGGAGCCTGATGGACATCACATTCTGTCACTGGGAAGGGGAGGCCGGCACGGGCCGGCTGACGCAGGCCACTATACCCGGCGACCTGTGATGAATGATTAAGCCGCGAGGCACTGGGAGCGCAGGTTCCGGGCTCCGTTCACACGGGGGTGGCGCCCCCCACCCTTGCCCGTAGCTGACTGCCTTCCCGGCCCCGCCAGGTGACGTCGCTATACTCAGGGTTCCGCTTTACTGACTGGCTCCCGCATGTCCGATCCTGCTGCCCTGACCGCCCTCGATGCACGCCGTTCGGTGCCTTCGCGCCAGCTGGGCGAGCCTGGCCCGGACGCCGCCACGGTGCTGCGCATGCTCGAATCGGCCGTCCGTGTGCCCGACCACGGCAAGCGCGTGCCCTTCCGCTTCCTGCAGATCGACGGCGACGCACGCGCGGCGCTGGGCGAATTCCTTGTAGAACGTGCGCAGCAACGTGACCCGCAGGTGTCGTCCGCGCAGCTGGAGAAGGACCGCCAACGGTTCAACCATGCCCCGCTGGTCATCACCGTCGTCAGCCGTATCCGCCCGGATGCAAAGGTGCCCGCCGAGGAGCAGCTGATGACGGTCGGCTGTGTCTGCTTCGCCCTGCTGCAGGCCGCACAGGCACTGGGCTTCGGCGCCCAGTGGCTGACCGGCTGGATGGCCTTCGACGCAGCCGTGCACGCCCATCTCGGACTGACCGAGGAAGAAGGGATCGCCGGTTTCATCCATATCGGCACCCCGAAAACCGAGATCCCCGAACGCGACCGGCCCGATCCGCAGGCCCTGCTGCAGCTGTGGACGGGCACGGCGTGAGCGCTGTCGAGCGGGTCGATGACCCGCTGCCGTCGAGCACGCCAACGGCTCAGCGGCCGCGCGCGCCGTTGTATCTGGTGGATGCCAGCATCTACGTCTTCCGCGCCTGGCATTCGATGCCGGACGAGTTCCAGGATGCGCAGGGCTGGCCCACCAACGCCGTGCACGGTTTTGCGCGCTTCCTGCTGGACCTGCTGGAGCGGCAGCGCCCCAAGCACATCGCCATCGCCTTCGACGAAGCGCTGGACAACGGCTACCGCAACCGGCTGTATCCCGCCTACAAGGCCAACCGCGATCCGGCCCCGGAAGCCCTGCGCCGGCAGTTCGTCCACTGCAAGGCCCTGTGCGCGGCCCTCGGCCTGCCGGTGATGGCGCACCATGATTACGAAGCCGACGACCTGATCGGCAGCGCCCTGCACGCCCATCGCAGCACCCACCACGGGTTGATCATCTCCGCAGACAAAGACCTGTCGCAGCTGTTGCTGGAGCAGGACGAGCAATGGGATTTCGCCCGCAACGTCCGCTGGGACATGCACGGCGTCAAAGGCCGACTGGGCGTGCATGCGCACCAGGTCGCCGATTACCTTGCGCTGTGCGGTGATGCGGTCGACAACATTCCCGGCATCACCGGCGTGGGCAGCAAGTCCGCCGCCGTGCTGCTGGCCCACTTCGGCAGCCTGGACGCCTTGTACGAGCGACTGGACGAAGTGCCATTCCTGCGCCTGCGTGGCGCGGCCCAGATGGCGGTGCGACTGCGCGAGCAGCGCGAGCACGCCCTGCTGTGGCGGCAGCTGACCACCATCGCACTGGATGCACCACTGGACGGCACGGTCAGCGGCCTGTTGCGCGACGAGGTGGATCCACAGCTGCTTGACGGCCTGTGCAGCACGCTGCGCTTCGGCCCCTTGACCCGCCGGCGGCTGTTCGCCGTGGCCGGCCTCGGGGACACCAGCGCGCCAGCCCCTTACCCCACATCGAGCGAGTTCGCATGAGCCAGCGCAACACCGAAGCCCCTCGCGTCGTCTTCGAAGGCAAGTACCAGCGCATGGTCGTGCGCGGCACCTGGGAATACAGCGAGCGTACCCACGCCGGTGGTCTGGCTGCGATCATCATCGCGGTCACCCCGCAGGACACGGTGCTGTTCGTCGAGCAGTTCCGCGTGCCCCTGCAAGCCAGGACGATCGAAATGCCGGCCGGCCTGGTCGGTGACATCGACGCAGGTGAGTCCATTGAACTGTCCGCCGTGCGCGAGCTGGAAGAAGAAACCGGCTGGACGGCCGAGCATGCCGAGGTGCTGATGATCGGGCCGACGTCGTCCGGCGCGAGCAGCGAGAAGATCGCCTTCGTACGCGCTACCGGCCTGAGCCGGGTGGGTGTCGGCGGCGGCGATGACAGCGAGGACATCACCGTGCATGAGATCCCACGCGCCAACGCCGCTGCCTGGCTGGTGCAGAAGATCGGCGAAGGCTACGAGCTGGATGCCAAGCTGTGGGCGGGCCTGTGGATGATCGACCATCATCTGGATGGCACCCCGCGTGGCTGATGCCGATCTGCGCCAAGCGCCGTCCCTGCTGGGCGCGGACGACCCGCCGGTGTTCGCCATCCACCGCCCGCAGGGCACCTCGCCGTATGTGCTGCTGGCCGACCACGCCGGCCAGTGCGTGCCGCATGCATTGCGTGCACTGGGCCTGCCGCAGGCCGAGCTGGACCGGCACATCGGCTGGGACATCGGCATCGCCGGCACCACCCGTGCACTGTCCGAACGGCTGGATGCGTGGGCCATCGAACAGACGTATTCGCGGCTGGTGATCGACTGCAACCGCCCGCTGACGTCCCCCACGCTGATGCCTGAAACCAGCGACCACACGGTGGTTCCGGGGAATGCGGCCCTGTACGCCGCCGAGCGGCAACAACGCATCGATGCCATCCACGCGCCATACCATGCGCGCATCGACGACGAGCTGGACGCGCGGCATGCCGCATCGCGTCCGACCCTGCTGGTGATGATGCACAGCTTCACCCCCAGGATGAACGGCGTGGAGCGGCCGTGGCATGCCGGCGTGCTGTACCACCGCGATACGCGCATGGCCGATGCGCTGTTGCACGCGCTGCGCGACGAGGACGACCTGGTGGTCGGTGACAACCAGCCGTACGCAGTGAGCAGCACCAGCGACTACGCCGTGCCTGTGCATGGCGAAGGACGGGGCCTGCTGCACGTGGAACTGGAAATCCGCCAGGACCTGATCGCCGATACCGCCGGCCAGCAGGCATGGGCGGACAGGCTGGCGCGCATTTTCACCGCGCTGCAGCCGGTACTGCTCGGCTGATCCAATGCCTCGGCAACGACGGCCACGGGCCTTGGTAGTGACGGCCGCTGGCCGTCAGCCGCGGGTCCCATGACGGCCCACGTCCATCATCCCGTCATCGCGACGGACGCAGCCACAACGCCACCGCCACGCCCAGCAGCGCGAACAGCGCTGCACCGTACTGCGCAGAGATCAAGCCCTGCAGCGCCTCCACACTTGAACCGGCGGCACCAGCGGTGCGCCCGGCGTTGGCCGCCATCACCAGCACCGCCAGCCCCAGCGCCCCCCCGATCTGCTGGGCCGTGGCCGCCATGCCCGAGGCAACGCCCTGCTGCGCCGCCGGCACACCCTGCCCCGCGACAATCCACATCGCCGTCCAGGTCATGCCTTGGCCCAGGCTGAGCACGACGATGCCCGGCAGCAGTGCCCAGTAGGTCTGGCCATGCGGCAAGGCCAGCGCCACGCCGGCGATGCCGAGCGCGCCAGCGCCCATGCCAAGCGCGAGCACCTGCCGCGGTGAGCGTCGGCTGAGCATGCGTTCGGCCACGCTGATGCCGTAGGTGCATACCAGCGTGGGCAGCAGGAACGCCAACCCGGCCTGCAGCGGTGACCAGCCGTAGCCATCCTGGAAGTACAACGCAAGGAAGTAGTACTGCACGCCGAAGCTGCTCATGAACAACATCGTGAGCAGCATGGCCGCACGCAGGCTGCGCAGCCGCAGCAGCGCGAACTGCATCAACGGATCGCGGCTGCGCTTTTCAATCTGCACGAAGACCCACAGCAGGGCGACCGACAGCAGCAGGCACGCAAGCGTCAGCGGCGCCGTCCAGCCCCACTCGGGCCCCTGCACCAGCGTGGTCACCAGCAGGCTGCCGCCCAAGGTCACCGTCGCGCAGCCGGCCAGGTCGAAGGAGCGACCCGAGGGCACCGCCGCATCCTGCGGCAACCAGCGTCCCGCCAACCCGGCGCACGCCGCGGCGACGGGCACGATCACCAGCAGCACCGATGACCAGCCAAAGAACTGCGTCAGCACCCCTCCGAGCAACGTGCCCAGGGCCAGCCCCGCCGCGCTGGCCATGCTCCAGATCGCCAGCGCCCGGTTGCGCGCCGCGCCCTCGGCGTAGATCGTGTTGATCAGTGAGAGCGTGGCCGGGAACAGCAGGGCCGCACCGATGCCCTGCACCGCGCGGGCCGCGATCAACATGCCTGCGCTGCTGCTCAGCCCACCGACCAGTGAGGCCAGTGCGAACAGCGCCATGCCGATGCGATACAGGCGGCGACGCCCCAGGAGATCCGCCGCCCGCCCTCCCAGCAACAGGCAGCCGCCAAACGCCACGGTGTAGGCACTGACGATCCACTGCAACTGCTGCGCATTGATGTCCAGCTGGATGCCCATCTCATGCAACGCGACGAAGATGATCGTGGCATCCAGCGCGATGATCAGCTGGGCCATGGCCAGCAGGGTCAGCGCGAGACGGGCCGGAAACAACGGGATACGTGGGTTCATGCCGATGGGGACTGCGGGGAGGTGCGCAGTCTCATTGATGACGCTCGACAAAGAAACCCCGATACTTCGATTTCTGTAATGCATACAGGCATCAATCAAAGGTCAGCAATGGATCTCAATGCCGTGCGCATGCTGGTGCAGGTCGCCGACGCCCGCAGCTTCACCGTGGCGGCGGGTCAGCTGGGCATCAGTCAGTCCGGGCTGTCGCGTGCGATCGGGCGGCTGGAAACGGAGCTTGGCGTGCGCCTGCTCAACCGCAACACGCGCAATGTCAGCCTGACCCCGGATGGCCGTCAGTTTGTCGACCATTGCACGCCGTTGTTGTCCGGTCTGGAAGACGCTGAGCGGCGTTTGGGGGACCGCCCCTGCACGCCCTCCGGCATCCTCAAGCTCACCGCGCCGTCGATGTTCGGTCGCAAGGTGCTGGTGCCACTGGCCGGCAGGCTGATGGCCGAGCATCCGCTGCTGCAGTTCGAGCTGGTGCTCAACGATCGGCTGGTCGATCTGGTGGACGAGGGCTTCGATGCCGCAGTGCGCACCGGGCCGATCAGCGATGTGCGCATGGTCGCTCGCCCCCTGCGTCCACTGCACTGGGTCACGGTGGCCGCGCCCGGTTACCTGGCCCGGCACGGCGCACCCGCCACCGTCGATGCGCTGCATGACCACGTGTGCCTGGCCGTGCGCAACCTGCGCAGCGGACGGCTGGTCGACTGGCAATTCCGCGAAGACGGCCGGCTGCGCGAGTTCACCGCCCCGGCTCGGATGGTGTTCGACAGCGGCGACCCGCTGGTGGAAGCGGCAGTGGCCGGTGTGGGTATCGTGCAGGTGATGGATTTCGCGGTGGCCGATGCCTTGGCGGCCGGCACGCTGCAGCGCGTGCTGCAACCCTTTGAAGGACGCAGTCGTGCGCTGTCGCTGGTCTACCCGCCGTCGCGGCAGGCGTCACCGAAGCTGAAGGTGCTGGCTGATGCGTTGTTGGCCGGAGAGTGGTGACACGGGAACGGCCGGTGGGTGACGACGAGGTGCCGTCACCCGACCGGATGCAGGTTCACCCGCATCCGTTGACGGCCAGCGGCCGTCACTACCGCGGCTGGCTCAGGCGAACGAATCCGTCGCCCGCACCAGCGCGTCCACGTTCTCGGCTTCGAACGCCGAGTGCCCCGATGCCGGGGTGATGTCCAGCTTGGCTTTCGGCCACACCTTGGTCAGGTCCCAGGCATTGGCCAGCGGGCACACCACGTCATAGCGGCCATGCACGATCACGCCCGGGATGTCGGCAATGCGATGCGCATCGCGCAGCAGCTGGTCTTCCACCTCGAAGAAGCCACCGTTGACGAAGTAGTGGTTTTCGATGCGCGCGAAGGCCAGCGCGAACTGCGGATCTTCATGGCTGTTGACGAAGTCGTCGTCCACGTGGAGGAAGCTGGTCGCACCCTCCCACACGCTCCACGCCTTGGCCGCCGCCAACCGGGTGGCTTCGTCGTCACTGGTCAGGCGGCGGTGGAACGCCGAGATCAGGTCATGCCGTTCAACGGCGGGGATGGGCTTGAGGTAGTGCTCCCATGCATCCGGGAACAGCCGGTTCGCGCCTTCCTGATAGAACCATTCCAGCTCCCAACGACGCAGCATGAAGATGCCGCGCAGCACCAGCTCGCTTACCTTGTCCGGATGGGTCTGCGCATAGGCCAGCGCCAGGGTGGAACCCCAGCTGCCGCCGAACACCTGCCACTTCTCGACGGACAGGTGCTCGCGCAGTTTTTCGATGTCCGCCACCAGGTCCCAGGTGGTGTTGTCCACCAGATCGGCGTGCGGCGTGGACCGGCCCGAGCCGCGCTGGTCGAACAGGATGATGCGGTACTTCGCCGGATCGTGGAAACGGCGCATCTTGTCGCTGCAGCCGCCACCGGGGCCGCCATGCAGCAGTACCACCGGCTTGCCGTCCGGGTTGCCGCACTGTTCGAAATACAGCGTGTGGCGGTCATCGACCTTCAGCGTGCCCTGGTCGTACGGGGCGATGTCGGGGTACAGCGTACGCATGTGTGCAACTCCATGGTGGTGCCCTGCGCGCGGCAGGAGAGCCTCCATTCTAGGCCGGCCGTCGACCCAGCGTGACCCGGTCGCGCTGCTCCAGGTCCTGCACGGTCTCCACCGCGTCCCACCCTGCCTGCTGAAGCAGCAAGCAGATGGCCGCGCCCTGGTTCCAGCCGTGTTCCAGCAGCAGCCAGCCACCTGCGTGCAGGTGCTGCATGGCACCGGCGACGAGGAGCCGGATATCAGCCAGGCCATCTTCACCGGAGGCCAGCGCGGTGGCGGGTTCGAAGCGCAGATCACCCTGCTGCAGGTGGGGATCGTCGCTGCGGATGTAAGGCGGGTTGCTGGCGATCAGGTCGAAGCGCTGGCCCTGCAGCGGTACCAGCCAGGATCCGTGGGCAAAGCGCACCGTGGTCAACGCATGGCGTTGGGCATTACGGGCGGCCACCGCCAACGCCGCCTCACTGAAGTCGGTCGCCAGCACCCGTGCGTTCGGCCGCTCGCTGGCCACGGCCAGGGCGATGGCGCCACTTCCCGTTCCCAGATCGGCCACCTCCAATGGCCTGTCCAACGGCAAGCGCGCCAGTGCCAACTCGACCAGCAGCTCGGTTTCCGGACGCGGTATGAGGGTCGCCCCGTCAACGTCCAGATCCAGGGTCCAGAAGCCACGGCGTCCGGTCAGGTACGCCACCGGCTCACCCTCCGCGCGGCGCGCCACCAGCGCGCTGAACCGCGCGCGGTCAGCATCACCCAACGGATCGGCTGCGTGCGCGAACAGCCAGGAGCGGGCGCACTGCAGCGTATGCAGCAACAACAGCTCCGCCTCGTGCCGGGCATCCGGCCCGGACAGCCTAGCGGTGGCATCGGCAAGGACATCACGTACTGAAACCGGGGAAAACGCGTTCATCGGACTCAACCTGCAGGGGCGCGCAGCTTAGCCCAGCGGCTGCGACGCAATCAGCTCACCCAGCGCCACCCCGTCCTGCATCGCCTGAGTGACGGGCCACCGCGTTCAGCTGCAGGTGGGGGTCTGAAATAAGCGCGACCTATCGACCGAAGCAGCCATGGGACCTCAAGAGCGCCGTGCGACAAGGCTTTCCCGACGCTCCGGTGGGGTGAACCTCGTCACGACGGGCTATTTAGATAGCCAATGCCTATTGAATAGATGCGATCAATGGATTGTCCTTATTGAATTGGAGCCGGTAATGTAGTCCCTGTCGATTTCACCCAGTCCCCTTCACCCAAGAGGAATATCCATGTCCCTGATCAACACCCAGATCCAGCCGTTCGAAGCCAACGCTTACTTGAATGGCGAGTTCATCAAGGTTTCCGACAGCACGCTGAAGGGCCAGTGGTCCGTCCTGATCTTCATGCCGGCTGCTTTCACGTTCAACTGCCCGACCGAGATCGAAGACGCGGCGGATCATTACGCCGAGTTCCAGAAGGCCGGTGCCGAGGTCTACATCGTCACCACCGACTCGCACTTCGCCCACAAGATCTGGCACGAAACCTCGCCGGCCGTTGGCAAGGCCCAGTTCCCGCTGGTTGGCGACCCGACCCACCAGTTGACCAACGCCTTTGGCGTGCACATCCCGGAAGACGGCATGGCCCTGCGTGGCACGTTCGTGATCAATCCGGAAGGCGTGATCAAGACCATGGAGATCCACTCCAACGAGATCGCCCGTGACGTGTCCGAGACCCTGCGCAAGCTGAAGGCTGCCCAGTTCACCGCCGCCAACCCGAACCAGGTCTGCCCGGCCAAGTGGAAGGAAGGCGAGAAGACCCTGACCCCGTCGCTTGACCTTGTCGGCAAGATCTAAGCTGCCCCCTCGCTCCCATGCCCGCCCCGTGCGGGCGTGGGGGTGAACCCAAGACGCCGGCGCCAGCCACCGCCAGCCCCTTCCACAGGCGTCTTGGGTTCACCCCTACCCCTCGCTGGTCCGCTACCTTGTGCAGCGGCGCCACGCCCCCTGTTTGCCTGAAGCCAGGAGAAAACCATGTTGGATGCCAACCTGCAGTCGCAGCTGAAGACTTACCTGGAGCGCGTCACCCGCCCGATCCAGATCACCGCGCGCGTGGATCACGGTGCCAAGGCACAGGAAATGCTGGAACTGCTGACCACGCTGGACAGCCTGTCCGACAATATCTCGCTGGACGTCCTGCGCGACGGCCAGGGCCGCGTGCCCTCGTTCGACCTGGGCAGCCCGGGCGAAGACATCCATGTGACCTTCGCCGGCCTGCCGATGGGCCACGAGTTCACCTCGCTGGTGCTGGCACTGCTGCAGGTGGGCGGTCACCCGTCCAAGGCGACGGCCGAGGTCATCGAGGCGGTGCGCAACCTGGAAGGCGAGTACAGGTTCGAAACGTATTTTTCGCTCTCCTGCCAGAACTGCCCCGATGTGGTGCAGGCGCTGAATCTTGCCGCAGTGCTCAATCCGCGCGTGCAGCACGTGGCCATCGACGGTGCGCTGTTCCAGGACGAAGTGGAGCAGCGACAGATCATGTCCGTGCCCACCGTGTATCTCAACGGTGAGCTGTTCGACCAGGGCCGCATGACGCTGGAGCAGATCGTGGCGCGCCTGGATACCGGTGCTGCCAAGCGCGATGCGCAGAAGATCGCCGCCAAGGAAGCGTTTGATGTGCTGGTTGTCGGCGGCGGGCCGGCCGGTGCTGCAGCGGCGATCTATGCCGCGCGCAAGGGCATCCGCACCGGCGTGGCCGCTGAGCGTTTCGGCGGCCAGGTGCTGGACACCATGGCGATCGAGAACTTCATTTCGGTCAAGGAGACCGAGGGCCCCAAGCTGGCCATGGCCCTGGAACAGCACGTGCGCGAATACGACGTGGACATCATGGACCTGCAGCGCGCGACGGGGCTGGTGGCCGCCGGCGACGACG
Source organism: Stenotrophomonas sp. WHRI 8082 (assembly GCF_040223995.2). Taxonomy (NCBI): domain Bacteria; kingdom Pseudomonadati; phylum Pseudomonadota; class Gammaproteobacteria; order Lysobacterales; family Lysobacteraceae; genus Stenotrophomonas; species Stenotrophomonas sp. WHRI 8082. The sequence goes on from NZ_CP167826.1 coordinate 1,248,677, forward strand.
GGCTGGTGCAGGTGCAGCTGGAAAATGGCGCCGTGCTGAAGTCGAAGTCGGTGATCCTGTCCACCGGCGCGCGCTGGCGGCAGATGAACGTCCCTGGCGAGGACCAGTACCGCAACAAGGGGGTTGCCTACTGCCCGCACTGCGATGGCCCGCTGTTCAAGGGCAAGCGTGTGGCGGTGGTCGGCGGTGGCAATTCCGGGGTCGAAGCGGCGATCGATCTGGCGGGCCTGGTCGCCCACGTGACCCTGCTGGAGTTCGACACCACCTTGCGTGCTGACGAGGTGCTGCAGCGCAAGCTGCGCAGCCTGGGCAACGTGACCGTGCTGACCAGCGCGCAGACCACCGAAGTGCTGGGTGATGGGCAGAAAGTGACCGGCCTTGTCTACAAGGACCGCATCGGCAACGATTCGCACCGGGTCGACCTGGAAGGCATCTTCGTGCAGATCGGACTACTGCCCAATACGGAGTGGTTGGCCGACGCCATCACCTTGTCACCGCGTGGCGAAATCGTCATCGATGATCGGGGCCAGACGAGTTTGCCCGGTGTGTTTGCTGCGGGAGACTGCACTACCGTACCTTACAAGCAGATCATCATCGCCATGGGCGCCGGATCGACGGCCGCACTCAGTGCCTTCGACCATCTGATCCGCTCGTCCGTGAGCAAGAGCAGCAGCACCGTTGCAGAAGCTGCCTGACAAAAGATCCCGGACCACCGGGACCGTACGTGTCCACTGGGTCAACCACGCCATCACCCGGTATCTATCCAATGAGGTCTCAGGATGAACCTACGTGATCTGAAATACCTGGTGGCGCTGGCGGAGCATCGTCACTTCGGCAAGGCCGCGGCGGCCTGCTTCGTCAGCCAGCCCACGCTGTCCACCCAGATACGCAAGCTGGAAGACGAGCTCGGGGTGTCGCTGGTGGAGCGCGCTCCCCGCAAAGTGATGCTGACACCCGCCGGCCACGACGCGGCAGCGCGCGCACGCGTGATCGTGGCCGAAGTAGAGCAGATGAAGGAGGCCGCGCGCCGCAGCCGCGACCCGGAAGCCGGTGCAGTGCGGCTGGGCATCTTCCCTACGCTCGGTCCGTACCTGCTGCCGCATGTCATCCCTCGCATCCGCGAGCGCTTCCCACAGCTTGAGCTGTTGCTGGTGGAAGAAAAAAGCGATGTCCTGCTGGCCCGACTGCGCGAAGGCAAACTGGATGCAGCACTGCTGGCGTTGCCGGTGCTGGACGATCAGTTGCATACCGAGTTCCTGTTCGAAGAACCGTTCCTGCTGGCGGTGTCCGCCCAGCATCCACTGGCGGGGCGCAAGCGGCTGGACGTGCAGGAACTGTCGGCCCAGCGCCTGCTGCTGCTTGAAGACGGGCACTGCCTGCGCGATCAGGCACTGGAAGTCTGCCGGCTGTTCGGCGCAAACGAAAAATCGGAGTTCCGCGCCACCAGCCTGGAGACGCTGCGGCAGATGGTCGCCGCGGATGTGGGCATCACACTGCTGCCGACGCTGTCGGTCAAGCCACCGGTACCGCGATCAGACAACATCCGCCTGCTGGACCTGATCGGTGACAATCCGCCCAGCCGCCGCATTGCCATGGCATGGCGGCGCAGCTCGGCGATGAGTGGGTTCCTGCTGCAGTTGGCGGATCAGTTCAAACACCTGCCCGCATCGCTGTTCGCGCTGGAGGACGGGGCGCCGCCTCCACCACGCGGCGTCGATCGCACCGCGCCCGCGCGGCTGGTCTGAGCCGCAGCGGAACAGCGAAATCCCTGGAAGCGGTCAACGGGTCGATTCCCGCCCCGTTTGTCCCCACAATAGAACGAGGCGGCGCCATCCGGTGCCGCCTTTTGTATGGTCCCTTTCCAGGAGTACTGCATGACCACCGCCAGCGGCCTGCCGCCATCCATCACCGTTTCTTCCCACGATCTTGCCCGGCTGGAGGCCTTGCTGGACTCGCCTGCGGCGAGTGCACTGCCCACTGCCGCAGCGCTTTCAGAAGAGCTCACCCGCGCCAACGTGCTGCCGACGGCGGAAATGCCGGAAGGCATCGTCATGATGCATTCGCGGGTAGAGTGCGAAGATGAAACCTCCGGCGATACCCACGTACTGACCCTGGTGTACCCCCGCGAAGCCAATGTCGATGAGCACAAGGTCTCCGTGCTGGCGCCCGTTGGCACGGCGCTGCTGGGACTGGCGATCGGCCAGCGCATCGAGTGGGATGCCCCCGGTGGTCGCAAGTTGAAGCTGCGTGTCACCGCTGTCCACAACGACAAGCCCTGAAGAATCCCAGACCCTTTGGCCGCGCCCCACGCGCGCCCGCAACGATGGAGCTGCAATGAGCACCCCCCCGTCCAAACTTTCCCAGCTGCGCGAACTGTCTGTGGTGGTGGCCGACACCGGCGACTACGAGGCCATCAAGAAGCTGCGGCCAGTGGATTGCACGACCAATCCCACCCTGGTGAAGAAGGCGCTGGACCTGCCGGTCTATGCGACGTTGATCGAAGATGCGCTCAACTGGGGTCGGCAGCAGAGCGGCGAACGCGATGCGGTCGTCGACGCCGTCGCTGATCGGCTGACGGTGGGCGTGGGTACGCTGTTGAGCACTCTGGTGCCCGGCCGCGTGTCCACCGAAGTGGACGCCGACAAGTCGCATGACACCGAGGCGACCATCGCCAAGGCGCGTCGGTTCGTGCAGATGTACGCAGACGCCGGCGTGCCGCGCGAGAAGATCCTGATCAAGATCGCCGCCACCTGGGAAGGCATCGAAGCCGCCCGCGTGCTGCAGGCCGAAGGCATCGACTGCAACCTGACCCTGATCTTCAACCCGACCCAGGCGCTGGCCTGCAGCGAAGCGGGCGCGTTCCTGATTTCGCCCTTCGTCGGCCGCATCCTGGACTGGTACGTGGCCAATGGGCAGGCACCGGCCACCATCGACGAAGACCCGGGCGTGGTGTTCGTACGCGGCGTGTATGCCGAGTTCAAGCGCCGTGGCTCGTCGACCGTGGTGATGGGCGCCTCGTTCCGCTCGACCGCGCAGATCGAAGCACTGGCGGGCTGCGATCGCCTCACGATCTCGCCGGACCTGTTGGAAAAGCTGGATGCTGACCAGGGTGCGCTGGAGCGCAAGCTGGTCGCTGGTGCGACCGAATCGGTGACCTCCACGCCGATCGACAGCGCGCGCTTTGCCGCTGATCTGGCCGCCGACCCGATGGCAACCGAGAAGCTTGCCACCGGCATCGACGCGTTCGCCAAGGATCTGGAAAGCCTGCGGGCGCGGATCCGCGCGGAGCTGTAATTGTGTCGGGCTGGTCGAACGGGCAAGCCCCCCTCGCGGTGGGCTCTGACAGCAGACTGCTTGCTTGAGGCCGGGCGGTGGGGCTGGTCGGGGGACGGCAAGAACTGCATCCATGCGTGCCTCGTTTCGCGCCATCCATGGCGCGGGTACACGTCATCGCATTCGCGCTGCCGCTCCCACGCTTTGCTGCGCAAACCGTGGGCCCCGTCTCACCAGCACCCACACCCCGCCGCTTCGCGGCCGCCCCTGACTCAGGGGCTCCCTCCACCCGACGGGTTACTGCCATCGGTAGCGTCGAGCCGTGCTCGGCGAAATGTTTCCGCCGACGGCCCGCTGCGCTCGCCGACCATGGGTCGGCGCTACCAGGGCACCGCCCTGGACCCGCCGACGCCACAGCCCTGCAGCCGTTGACGCTGCCCTGGCTTGAAAAGCGTCAGGGTGCCGCGATGCCGGTACCGATCGGGCAGCTCACCCCGGTACCGCCGATGCCGCAGTAGCCGTTCGGGTTCTTCGCCAGGTACTGCTGGTGGTAGTCCTCGGCGTAGTAGTACTCCGGTGCCGGATACACGATCTCGGTGGTGATGGGGCCGTAGCCGGCCTCCTGCAGATGCACGCCATAGACCTCTTCGCTGGCCAGCGCCGCCGCGTACTCGCCCTCGGTCAGGCAGTGGATGGCCGACCGGTACTGGGTGCCGGTGTCGTTGCCCTGACGCATGCCCTGGGTGGGGTCGTGGCTTTCCCAGAACACCTGCAGCAGCTGCTCCACGGTGATCAGTTTCGGGTCGTACACCACCTCGACGATCTCGGTATGGCCGGTCAGACCCGAACAGACCTCCTCATAGGTAGGGTTCGGCGTCACCCCGCCGGCGTAGCCCACCGAGGTGCTGTACACCCCGGGCAGGGTCCAGAACTTCCGCTCGGCACCCCAGAAGCAGCCCATGGCAAAGCGGATCCGCTCGTATCCCGCGAAGCGATCCTTCAGCGGATGACTGTTCACGAAGTGCTGGTTGTTCTGCAGCGCCAAGGGCTGATCGCGCCCGGGCAGCGCCTCTTCCGCACGCGGCAGACGCTGCTTGAAGGCGCCGATACCGAGAATCCCGTTGCCAAGTCCCAACATGCTGTGCTCCTAGGCCGGCTGCCCGGCAAGATCGTCTGTGTCTGAAGTGGGGTCGTCCGGGCCGTGGCCCAAGTCCAGCCCGGCCATCACGGCTTCTGCCTCCGCACGGGCGGCGTCGGGGATGGCGACGCGCAGCACGCCGAACAACGGCAGCTCGCCCATGCCGCCCAACAACGACTCGCCGAAGACGAACGCGGGGATACCGGCGTCCTCCAGCGCATGCTTGGCCAGGTGGGCATCAAACAGGTTGTCGGCCTTGTACACGATGTGCATGGACATATCCTTGGATGACTGTCATCGAGCATACGCTTGCGGCATGAACGGGCCTGTGGTCCTGTCCAGCAGCCCCAGGACGGACACCCCGCGGGCAGCTGGAGCGCTGACACGCTAGACTGGCGGTCTTTCTGCCCTTGATTGCCGCATCATGTCCGAGCACACCCCTGCCAGCCCCGAAACCCCCACCGACGGCACCGAGAAGCGCGATTTCATCCGCCAGATCGTGCGCGAGGACCTGGCCAGCGGCAAGCACCAGGCAATCAAGACCCGCTTCCCGCCGGAACCCAATGGCTACCTGCACATCGGCCATGCCAAGTCGATCTGCCTGAACTTCGGCATCGCCGGCGAGTTCGGCGGTGTGTGCAACCTGCGTTTCGACGACACCAACCCGGCCAAGGAAGACCCGGAGTACGTGGCCGCGATCCAGGACGACGTGCGCTGGCTTGGATTCGAGTGGAACGAGCTGCGCCACGCCTCGGACTACTTCGAGGCCTACTACCTGGCGGCGCAGAAGCTGATCCGCGACGGCAAGGCCTATGTCTGCGACCTGTCGGCCGAGGAAGTGCGCGCCTACCGCGGCACCCTGACCGAGCCGGGCCGCCCGTCGCCTTTCCGGGATCGTAGCGTGGAAGAAAACCTGGATCTGTTTGCCCGCATGCGCGCCGGCGAGTTCCCGGATGGGGCCCGCACCGTGCGCGCGAAGATCGACATGGCCAGTGGCAACATCAACCTGCGCGATCCGGCCCTGTACCGCATCAAGCACGTCGAACACCAGAACACCGGCAATGCCTGGCCGATCTACCCCATGTACGACTTCGCACATGCGCTGGGCGATTCGCTGGAAGGCATCACCCATTCGCTGTGCACGCTGGAATTCGAAGACCACCGCCCGCTGTACGACTGGTGCGTGGATCATGTGGACTTCGCCCATGACGATGCGCTGACCGCCCCGCTGGCTGCGGCCGGGCTGCCACGCGAAGCCGCCAAGCCCCGTCAGATCGAGTTCTCCCGCCTCAACATCAACTACACCGTGATGAGCAAGCGCAAGCTGATGGCGCTGGTCACCGAGCAGCTGGTGGATGGCTGGGACGATCCGCGCATGCCGACCCTGCAGGGCCTGCGTCGCCGTGGCTATACCCCGGCGGCGATGCGCCTGTTCGCCGAGCGCGTGGGCATCAGCAAGCAGAACTCGCTGATCGATTTCAGCGTGCTGGAAGGTGCCCTGCGCGAGGACCTGGACAGCGCGGCCGCTCGCCGCATGGCGGTGATCGATCCGATCAAGCTGGTGTTGACCAACCTGCCCGACGGGCACGAAGAGACGCTGACCTTCAGCAACCACCCGAAGGATGAGTCCTTCGGCAGCCGCGAGGTGCCGTTTGCCCGTGAGCTGTGGATCGAGCGCGACGACTTCGCCGAAGTGCCGCCGAAGGGCTTCAAGCGCCTGCTGCCGGGTGGCGAAGTGCGCCTGCGCGGCGCTGGCATCATCCGCTGCGATGAAGTGATCAAGGACGCCGACGGCACCATCACCGAGCTGCGCGGCTGGCTGGATCCGGAGTCGCGCCCCGGCATGGAAGGCGCCAATCGCAAGGTCAAGGGCACCATCCACTGGGTCAGCGCAGCGCATGCGGTGGCGGCCGAAGTCCGCCTGTACGATCGGTTGTTCTCGGTAGCCAACCCCGATGACGAGTCGGAGGGCAAGACGTACCGTGACTACCTGAACCCCGAATCGCGTCGCACCGTCACCGGCTATGTCGAACCCGCCGCTGCCAGCGCCACGCCGGAACAGTCGTTCCAGTTCGAGCGCACCGGCTACTTCGTCGCTGACCGGCGTGACCACACAGCGGCCAAGCCGGTGTTCAACCGCAGCGTGACCCTGCGCGACACCTGGTCGGCCTGACACCACCGACGTCCGTGCGCGCGGCCACCACCGCGCGCCCTTGCCGCCGCCCCTGCCCGCCCGCTTCATCGGACGCGGGCTACACTGCGCGCGGCTGTTGTTGTGTTCCACCCCCGTAACCCGATGAGAGGCACCCCGCGATGCTGTATGCGCAAGTCCACCTGACCCTTCCCGCCTGGATCCATGACCAGATCGACCTGGATCAGCGCTATCCGGGCGACGAAGCCAAGGTCGCACTGGCCATCACACTGTCCCGGTTGAATGTCGATCATGCCAGCGGCGGCCCCTTCGGTGCGGTGGTGTTTGGCCCGGATGACAAGGTGATCGCCGCCGGGGTGAACCGCGTGATGCCGCACAACACGTCGCTGGCGCACGCCGAAAACATGGCCTACATGCTGGCCCAGCAGCGCCTGCAGACGCCGCGCCTGAACGATGTGCTGTCGCCGATCATGCTCGCTACGTCCTCGCAACCCTGCTGCCAGTGTTACGGCGCTACGGTGTGGGCCGGCATCGATCGCCTGCTGATCGGCGCCAGCGCGGCCGACGTGGAAGAACTGACGCCCTTCGACGAAGGCCCGCTGCCGGCCGACTGGGTGGGCGAACTCAACAAGCGCGGTATCGAGGTGGTGCAGGGCCTCAACCGCGACGACGCGCGCGACGTGCTGCGCGCTTACGGAGAAGCCGATGGCGCACGCTACTGAAGCAGGCAATACCGCACCAGGCGTCGGCCTGCTGTGCCTGTGCCGGCAGGGCTTCGAGCCCGAGCTGGCGGCCGAACTGTCCGCACGCGCAGGGGAATTCGGCTTCGCCGGTTATGCCCGTACCCAGCGCAATGATGGCTATGTCCTTTTCATGTGCGACGAAGCCGCCGCACTCAGTCGGATGCTGTCCTGGCGCGAGTTGATTTTCGCGCGGCAGAAGCTGGTCGTTTTGGCCGAGCTGCCGCAGTTGGATGCAGCCGACCGCATCACGCCGATGCTGGCGGTGCTGGGCGATGCACCTCGCTTTGGCGACCTGTGGGTGGAGCATCCGGATTCGGATGCGGGCAAGCCGCTGTCGGGCCTGTCGCGCGCGTTCGCCAACGCGCTGCGCCCCGCCCTGCGCAAGGCCGGCAAGCTGACCGACAAACCCAACGAGAAACTGCCACGCCTGCACGTGGTCTTCGTCGATGGCACCCATGCCTTCGTGTGCACGGCGTCACCCGCCGACAGCGCACCGTGGGCGCTGGGCATTCCCCGCCTGAAGCTGCTGCCCGACGCGCCGTCGCGTTCTGCGCTGAAGCTGGAAGAAGCCCTGCTCACCCTCCTGACGCCCGAAGAACGCGAGGCGCTGATGAAGCCAGGCATGCGTGCCGCCGACCTGGGCGCCGCGCCGGGCGGCTGGACGTGGGTGCTCACCCGCCAACACCTGAAGGTGCTGAGCATCGACAACGGGCCACTGCGCCAGCATGTACTGGATACCGGCCTGGTCGAGCACCTGCGTGCCGACGGTTTCCATTGGCAGCCCGAACAGTCGCTGGACTGGATGGTCTGCGACATGGTCGAACAGCCGCGGCGCGTGGCCGAGCGCATGGCCACCTGGTTCCGCGAAGGCTGGTGCAAGCATGCGATCTTCAACCTCAAGCTGCCGATGAAGAAGCGCTGGGACGAAACCCGGCTGTGCCTGGACCTGTTCGAACAACAAGCGGGCAAGTCACTGGTCGTGCGCGCCAAGCAGCTCTATCACGACCGCGAAGAGATCACCGTGCTGGCCTCGCCACTGCGCTGATCCCTCCGCTCTTGCCGGCACTCCCGGCACTCCCGGTAGCGCCGAGCCATGCTCGGCGCTTCGTGCCAAGGATCGAGGTTGGCAAGTATCCGGGTCAAGAAAGGTACGGCGCCATCCGCTGCGCGTTGAGGATTTCACTGCGCACTGCGACCAAGGACCGGATCACCATGCGCGCAGCTTCACTGCGGACATCGACCAGGAGCTCGTCCGACCCGCTGTACTCTTCCGTACCCGACAGCCAGCTGTTGCGCCAGGCTTGGCTCAGCTCATGTTCCTGCGCGGCGTATGCATTCTCGATGACATTGAGGCTCGATCTCAGATCCGACCTCGTGCAATCGCATCGCGCGTCATCGACCAGCCAGCCCTCGATTCGCCTACATGCCTGTTCTGCCGCGATCGATGGCCATATCTCACGTTGCCGAGCGTCTTTTACCTGTCGCAGTACGTCGCGCAGGCCGCCGACCAGGGCGGTCGATTCCGGCACGGGCGGCGATCTCGGGCGCAGGCCGACACACGACAAAAGCGCATCGATGAACCGGGTGCATTGATTTTCCTCGCGCGGGCGCTGCGCAGGCACTGAACGGCTTCGCTTCCGCAAGCCAGTGGGAAAGGCGATGGACGAGGCGATCTTCATTTCATCAAGGTCTGGTTGGGGTAGACAATGTTTACTTCAAGCAGGGTTGATAGAGGTCGTGCAGCACAGCGACTGCAGGGCTCAGGTCCACTGCCCGATGTGCATCGATGCTCCTTGCCTCAGCCGCTCGCTTCGTTGCGGGGGCGGCGATAACCGCTTCGGCCAGCTCTTTTTCATGTAGCTGACCGGTCAAAACGTCTGCAGATGCACGCTGCTGGTGCGCATGCGGGAGTGCACCTTGGAAAGGGAGAGTCATGCCACTATGCCAAGCACGCGCATCGGCCGCTTGCACAATCGCCGCGCGCGTCGCTTCCGCCGCAGAGAAGACCTCCATGAACTCCCGCACTCTCATTCTGCTTTCCCTGCTGACTGCCCATCCCGCGCTTGCTCAATCCAACCGCCCGCCTCCGGCCGAAAGCCACCCGTTGCGCGATGACAGCGGCGTGGTACGCGCGCAGCCGCTCGCCGCCGGACGCGTGACCGGCAGCGTGGACATCGCGGTTCCGCTCGGCGAAACGCCGGTGACGGTACGCTCGGTGGCACCGTCCAGTGCAGCCGGCCAGTACCGCATCCATTTCGCACAGCTGGATGTGGATGGCGACGGCTTCATCAGCCGCGAAGAGGCACAGGCCAATCCTTCATTGGTCGATGAGTTCATCTCCCTCGACAGGCATCGGCGCGGGAAGCTGGACCGGGACGATCTGGCCGGTTGGCTGCTGGACTGACGCTCCGCGCGCCCGTGTGGCGTCAGAGGCGCAGCAGGCTAGCGAGGCGATGGTCTGCATTCACCGGCTGCTCCCGCAGCTTGACCTGCCAGATTCCCTCAGCTTCCTTGCGGACAGACTCAACACGGAAGCAGCTGTGGGTCGAGTACAGACGCACCTGCCCCTCCCCCGACACCTGCCACGGACTGCCCGTCTTCATGGCACTGAAGCCAACGATGGTGACCCGCACGCAGTGCAGGCGCTCATCACGGTCAACAGGATAGGCAAGGATTTCTTTTTTGTTATCGGACGTGGAAAGAAAACGGGTAGGCCGAAGCAACCCGTTCGTGCCGGCCATATCCCGCAGGTCAGCCACCCTGCTCTCACTGAGTGGGGCCTGTCGGTAGGTCGTGACGATATCGCGCGTTCCGTCCCGGAACTCGGCCAGGGCGAGCGCATGGCAGGTGTCGTTGATCTGGTTTACCACGGATTCGGTAAGCTGAGCGGCTCCTGCCTTCAGTGCGGCTTTACCCTTCGCTGCACCGCGTCCGAAGGTGTCATCCCCATGCATGCGTTGAATTTCGTCAATGATCGCCGATGGAGATACAGTAACCCGGCGTCCTTCAACCAGCTCCTGGATCGCGTTGCACCCTGCATTGGTATGGTAAACAGCATTGAACTCGCACTTATCCTGCAGTTCTTTCAGCTTCTGCTGCAACTGATGCGTCGCGCCTACGTCGTTCACACCGGCTGACGCCAGCAGGGCGCTCCGCGCGGCCCGTTTTTCCTGCTGGGCCAGCGTGCGCAGCTGAACGTCAAGAGTCTGCTGGCGTTCCTGTAGTGGCCTGAGCCATTGGTCGCTGGCCTTTCTCTGGGTGGCATGCAGATCGTCTCGCTCACACTTGAACGAATCAACAAAGGTCGACTGTAGCTGCAGGCGGCCAACGGCGCGCGTGGCATATGTGTGCAGGCTATCCAGATCCCTGATTTCCAATGTGGCGAGCTTGGCTGCTGTAAGGAACGTGGCATGCAGTTCGTCGGAATGCGACTGCAGGACGTCGTCTCTTATCGCGTCCTTCTTTGCCTGGATGCCAGAAAGAGTGTCTTTCAAGAGCTTGCGGGTAACGGCGTGAGCGGGTAAACCATGGCGCTCCCCAAGCGCAGCCGCCTGCGCGTCGCGCTTGGCTTGGCCGATACCCAACAACTGCTTGATGAAGCTGCGACTTTGCATCGGCACGATCCGCGCATGTTCCTTCAGCCGTAGCGCTTGGCCGCTCTTCAATGAGCGCGTCTGCTTGAGATCTTTTCTCAACGCTGCCTCTTGCTCGACGAGGCCCGCTTTTTCAAGTTCGGCCGCAATGCTCTTGTCCAACTCCACGCATTGGTTACGCAGACTGTTCAGCGTTTTCGAAAGCCCCGTCGAGAAGGCCTCGCAAGTCTTCGTACGTTCGCTCAGCTGCGTTGCATGCTGGGTTCGCTGGGCCTGCAAAGCAATGAAGGGGCTGCTTGATGTAGTTGTCATGGAAAGTGGGCCGAGGGAGCCGTGAATCGTCCCCGATTGCGCCGCTACCCGCTTGCAGAAGTCAGTCGCGCTGGCAGCGGATTGCTATCTGGAACTCACCTTGCCCTCAGATCTCGTCTTCTGTAGCCGAGCTCAGGGGGTGGCCGTCGTAGCATGGGACGGCGCACCGGGCCGTGGCAACAGCGGCGGCTCGACAACTGCGGCGTTAGGTTGGGCACACTGGTCGGTCAGATAGTCCTGCTCCACCCCCAGCCCATCAGATACAGCGAAATGCGGGTGGTACAGCCGGTTGAGGGCACGATCTGCAAACTGCTGCATGTCGGCCTCCTGCATCCAGTTACACTTTGTCGCCTTCATCGCGCCCAGCAGATCGTTCCGCAGCTGCTCCTTGGACTCGACTGCTTTCTCGTTCCGCACTTTCCACATTTTCGCCAGGATATTGGAACGCCGCTGGCCCAGCACCTGACGCGTGACGGGCGACCTATCGGCCCCGTGACGCGCCATCAGCGCCATCGCTTCGGCCTTTCTGGACGCGGTGCCAATTCCAGTCAGTCGCTTGAAGCAGCTGCTGGACTGCAGCGGTACGACGCGCCCGTCGGGCTTGATACGTAACACCTGATTGGCAGGCCGATCTGTCCCACCGTTCTTGAGATCGTCATCCAGCAGCGTCAGCGCGGGCTTCAAACGCTTTTCACATTCTTCTGAAACGAGCGCGTCGATACGGCTGCACGTATTCTCCATTCCACGCAACGCCTCGGTGAATGCGATGTTTTCCCGGGTTCGCCATCGGGACTGGAACGTGGGCGGGTCAGCAGCAGGTAGGCCAACACGGTACGCGACCCTATCAAGGTGGGGCATGAGCAGTACGGGGGGGTGATGATGTCCGCCATTCTCCGCAGACGTGATGCCTGCGCAGTCAAAAACGGCGCATCCACGAGGTATTCCCGCAATGCCGCCGCACGCCCCCGCTCGACTGACGAATCCAGCGGTGCGGGTGATCTGATCAGACCATCCCTGACGCCCCACCCTCACACACCCGCGGCGCGCTTCCAGAACAGCTGCAACAGCGGCGACAGCTTGCCCGTGCAGCCCAGCACGCGGCCACGCGCCAGGGTCAGGTGCAGCTCATCGTTGGAAAACATGCGGTTGATGCCATCGAAGCTGTAAGCCGCCACCGTATTGTCGCTGCGACGCTCACGCGCCCAGCGCTGCAGCCGTTGCGGCGACAGCTGCGGCTGCCCCCGACGCTGCACCGAGGGCGCAAGCCATCGCTGCAGGGCGGCGACGTCCCGCAGCCCCAGGTTGACGCCTTGCCCGGCCAGTGGATGCACGACGTGCGCGGCGTCGCCCAGTGCCACCACGCGACCCGCCACGTAGTGACGGGCAAGCTGGCGACGCAGCGGGAATGCAGCGCGCGCTGACACCAGCCTCAGCTTACCCAGGCGCCCGCCGAAGGCACGCGTCAGCTCGCGGTTGAACACGGCCTCGTCCAGCTGCAGCACGCGCTCGGCGTCTGCATCCGGCAAGGTCCACACGATCGAACTGCGGTGTGCCGCCACCGGTAGCAGGGCCAATGGCCCCCCCGGCTGGAAGCGTTGCCATGCGGTGGCTTGGTTCGGCAGTTCGCTGTCGACGTACGCGACGACACCGCGCTGGTGGTAATCGTGCTGGTCCACCGTGATGCCGGCCAGCTGCCGCAGCGTGGATTCCGCTCCATCTGCCGCCACCGCCAGCGACGCCTCGATCCGGCGCCCATCGTGCAGCCGAAGCCGCACGCCCTGCTCGTCCTGCTCCATGCCTTCCACGCGCGCAGGGCAATGCACCTCCACCCCCGCAGCAGGAAGCGCCGACCACAGGCGGTCCACCAGCAATCCGTTCTCGACAATCCAGCCCAGTTCGCTGCGGCCAAAGCGGTCCGCGTCGAACAGCAGGTCGTCGCCGCCAGCGGCATCCCACACCTGCATGCGCCGGTACGGATGTGCGCGCCCACGGATGACCGACTCCCATACGCCCAGACGCTGCAGCAACTGCACGTTGTCCGCGGCGAAGGCAAACACGCGCAGATCCGGTTCGGTCGCCTGCCAGGGGGGCGGCTCACGCCCCTCGATCACGGCCACCGACATGCCGACGTCGGCCAACGCCAGCGCGCAGGCGGCCCCTACGACGCCACCGCCGACGATCACCACATCGGTGCGGGGGCGGCGGCTCATGCGGCCTCCCCGCGGCACAGCCGGGGCACATCTCCACGGAAGCCCATCGCCCCCCCCACCAACAGCGACTGCAACGAGGTCGCCTGCGTGGCCAGCAGGCCCAGGCTGCGCAATGGCCGCATCAGCGGTGCGTCGTTGCTGGTCAGACGGGCCAGCCCGCCGGAAAACGCAATGGTCTGCGCGCGGTCTTCCGCGCGACGCTGCGCATAGGACTGCAACAGCGCGTCACTGCCGGCATCGCCGCCGTCTTCAAGCACCTCCGCCAGGGTCAGCGCATCGCGCAGGCCCAGGTTGAAGCCCTGCGCGCCGAGCGGGTGGATGGTCTGCGCAGCGTTACCGAGCAGCACGGCGCGTTCCCCCACCAGCGCGGCGGACAGGACCTGCCGCAGCGGATAGGCCGCCCGCGGACCGGACTCCAGCAGACGCCCGGCACGCCAGCCCACCGCCGCCTGCAGCCGTGCCAGCCAGGCCGCATCGTCCAGTGCCATGACCGCATCCGCATCGTCGCGGGCCACGCCATGGACCACGCCGAAATGGCGGTCACCGCGCGGCAACAGCGCGGTCGGGCCGGTATCGGTCAGCCGCTCCCACGCCGTGCCGTCCGGCGCGCGCTGGCTGCGCACGCGTGCAACAAACAGCGTCTGCTGGAAATCATGGTCTTCCGTGCCGATGCCCAACGCGGCGCGGACACCGCTGGCGGTGCCGTCCGCACCCACGACAAGCCGCGCCAGCAGTGTGTGTTCGCCGTCGTCATCCTGTACCCGCACCTGGCGATGGCCATCGACCACCTCGCCCAGCCCAAGGAAACGCGCCGGACGCCTGCGCACGAGCCCGGGCAGCTCCTGCAGCCGGGCCTCCAGCGCGTTGCCGAAATCACGCGCGACCACGACCTGGCCGAACCACGGCCGGCCATAGTCGGCCGCCGCCAGCTGCACGCGGCCGAAGTCCCCGGCGCGGCTGACATGGATGCGGGTGATCGGGCCCGGTGCGCTGCCCAGCTTCTGCATGACGCCCAGCGCGGTCAGCGCATTGACCGTGGCGGCGGCGAAGCTCAGGTTGCGCTGGTCGAATACCGCCGGCACTGCCGCTCCCGCACTGGCTTCCAGCAGGCAGGCACTGCGGCCGATCCGCTGCAGGGCAATGGCCAGGCTGGCACCCACCAGGCCGCCGCCGACGATCAGGACATCAACACGTTCGCTCATGGGTCAATGATACGCGTTCGGGTGGTGCCGCCGGCCGCTGGCCGGCCCGAGCGCCGGGGTGCCCATGCGGTCTAGAATGGGCCTCGTTCACCTTTCCGTGCGTGCCCTGCCATGACCCCCACCGTGCACCGCGCTCTTGCGCTGACCTGCCTCGTGCTGCTGATGGCCGCCACCCGGGTGAACCATTTTGCCGCCATCCCCGATGCGTCGTGGGCGGTCTTCTTCATCGGAGGCTTTTACCTGCGCAGCTGGACGCGCTGGGCCTTCCCCCTTTTGATGGGCTTGGCGGTGGTGGTGGACTGGCTGGTGATCCGCCGCCTCGGGCTGGATTTCTGGCAGCACTACTGCGTATCGCCCGGTTACTGGATGCTGCTGCCGGCGTACTTCGCCCTATGGGCCGGCGGCATGCTGCTGGAACGGGGTTACCAGGGCGCCACCTGGCCGGCGCTGGCCAAGACGATGCTGCTGGTGGTCGCCGCTGTCGCGGTCTGCCACCTGTTCGCGCAGGGCGGCTTCTACTGGACCACCCGCAACGTGGCCGAGCCGACGCTGGGCGGCTGGATGAAGAACTACGCTGACTGGTTCGGCCCCTACCTGGGTACCACCGCCCTGTATGTCGGCCTGGCTGCCGCCCTGCAGCTTGCGCTGGAACAGGTTGGCAAGCTGCGCCAGACCCAGCGCGACGTGCAGGGCTGAGGCGGCGATGGGCAATCGTCTGTCCCGCATCTATACCCGCACCGGCGATGACGGCAGCACCGGGCTCGGCGATGGCAGCCGGGTCGGCAAGGACGTTGCGCGGGTTGCCGCCTTCGGCACGGTCGACGAAGCCAATTCCGCGCTGGGCGTCCTGCTGGCCGTGCCGCTGCCGACCGATGTGCAGTCGCTTCTGGTCCGCCTGCAGCACCAGTTGTTCGACCTCGGCGGCGAGCTCTGCATCCCAGGTCATGCCGCGATCACCGACGACGACGTCACCGCGCTCGAGCAGCAGTTGGATCACTTCAACGCCGACCTGCCGGTGCTGAAAGAGTTCATCCTGCCGGCCGGCGGGGAAGCGGCCGCACGCTGCCACCTGGCACGCACCATCGTGCGCCGGGCCGAGCGCGAGACCGTGGCCTTGTCCCGCCACGAGACCGTCAGACCCCAGGCGCTGCAGTATCTCAACCGGCTCTCCGACCTGCTGTTCGTGATGGCTCGTGTACTGGCCCGTGCCGATGGCCACGGCGAAGTGCTCTGGCAGCACGCGCGTCGCCACGCCTGACTCCACCGGACCCCTTCGCCCATGCTGGTTTTCACCCACCCTTCCTGCCTGCAGCACGACCCCGGTGCGGACCATCCCGAATCCCCCCAGCGACTGCGCGTGGTGCTGGACGCCCTGCGCAGCGCGTTCCCCGACCAGCTCGATTGGCGAGAAGCGCCGACGGCCAAGCGCGGCGATCTTGCCCGGGTACATGACAGCAGCCTGATCGATCTGGTGCTGCAGCCACAGACCGCCGACCTGCGCCAGATCGACCTGGATACGCGCACCTCGCCCGGCTCGGCCGCTGCCGCGCTGCATGCCGCCGGGGCCGGCGTAGCGGCGGTGGATGCGGTGATGCGCGGCGAAGACACGCTGGCCTTCTGCGCGGTACGCCCGCCGGGCCACCACGCTACCGCCACGACGGCGATGGGCTTCTGCCTGCTCAACAACATTGCCGTCGCCGCGGCCCATGCGCGTGACCGCCATGGCCTGGAACGCATCGCAGTCGTCGATTTCGACGTGCACCACGGCAACGGCACCCAGGACATCTTCCAGCTTGATCCGCGGGTGGCTTACTACAGCACCCACCAGGCCGGCCTGTTCCCGGAATCCGGCCTGCGCCGCGACCGTGGCGCCGGCAACCTGTTGAACATCCTGCTGCCCCCGGGTAGCGGCAGCCTGCGCTTCCGCAATGTCTGGGTCGAAGAGATGCTGCCGGCCATTGACGATTTCCGCCCACAGCTGGTCCTGGTCTCGGCCGGTTTCGATGCCCACCTGCGTGATCCACAGGCCGACCTGATGCTGGAAGCCGAGGATTTTGCCTGGATCACCACCGAGCTTCATGCGCTGGCGCGCCGCCATGCGGCCGGCCGCCTGGTGTCGATGTTGGAAGGCGGCTACGACCTGCAGGCCCTGGCCGAGTCAAGCGTGGCCCATGTCGGCAGCCTGTTGGACGGTGCCGAAGCGGCCGGCCGATGAACCCGAGCCGCCGCCCATGAGTCGCCTTCATTGCCCCTATGCAAGGGATGGGGCAAGCTACGGATCGTTTTCGCCTGAACCATCACGCGTGCGCAAAGCTCTCCGCCTGCTGCCTCTCCCTCTCGGCATCGCCTTGTGCCTGCCGGCATTTGCCGATGACAAGCCACCGAACTGGGGGCTTTGCCCTGCGTCCGACGTGCTGCCCGCCTTTGGCGACGCGCCGCCGGCGGACAAGGCTGCCTCCGAAACCCGTACCGAACAGCCCACCGACATCGAAGGTGACGAGCTGTCCGGCACCTCGACGGTGCCGCAGTACGAGGGCAACGTCGCGCTGAAGCGCGGCGACCAGTTCCTCGGCACCGACCACCTGAGCTTCGATACCGAAACCGGCAACTACGTCGCCGAAGGCAACGTGCGCTACCAGGATTCCTCGATCCGGATGGTCGCCAAGCGCGCCGAAGGCAACCAGGAAGCCGACACCCACAAGATTTCCGATATCCAGTACCAGCTGGTATCACGCCGTGGCAATGGTGGCGCTGAATCGGTGGACCTGCAGGGTGCGGTCGGGCAGATGCATCGCTCCACCTACACCACCTGCGATCCCTCCCAGCCCATCTGGAAGCTGTCGGCGCCGCAGATCGAAGTGGACAACGATGCGGGCTTCGGTACCGCGCGCAATGCCGTGCTGCGCATCGGCAAGGTGCCGGTGCTGTGGGCACCGTACTTCAAGTTCCCCATCGATGACCGTCGACAGACCGGCCTGCTGTACCCGGAGCTCGGCCTGTCCGGGCGCAACGGCTTCGACTATGCGCAGCCGATCTACTTCAATCTGGCGCCGAACTACGACGACACCCTGACCCCGCGCTACATGAGCAAGCGCGGCCTGATGGTGGACAACGAGTTCCGCTACCTCTACGAAGGTGGCCGCGGCGAGCTGCGGACGGCCTACCTGCCCAACGACAAGCTGCGCGACAAGGACCGGGGCCGGGTCGAGTATTCCGGTTACCACAACTTCAACGCCAACTGGCAGGCACGCGCCGGGCTGGCCTGGGTCAGCGACGAACGCTACCTGGAAGACTTCGCCAACAAGCTGCTGGGCGTGACCGCGTCCAACCTGCAGAGCCAGGCCGGCATCTACGGCACCGGTGAAAACTGGACCGCCGGCCTGATGGCCGACTACTGGCAGTTGACCGATTACACGCTGACCGAAGAGTCGCTGCCCTACAACCGGCAGCCGCGCCTGTTCGGTACCTGGGACCAGCCGATCCTGCCGTGGCTGGAAGTGGGTGTGTACGCCGAAGCCGTGCGCTTCGACCGCGATGACATCAACTACAAGTTCGGCCCGGAGCAGGAATACGAGCGAAACGGCCTGAGCAAGCAGTCATTCGGCGGCTCGCGGTTGGACATCAAGCCGTATGTCACCATGCCGATCAGCGGCGCGGCCTGGTATGTCACCCCCACCCTGGCATGGCGCTATACCGGCTATGACTTGGAGCAGGGCCTGGCCGACCAGATCCGGGCCACCAACCTGGCCGATGCGGGCATCACCAATCCGACGCCGGATCAGCTGCGTGGCAACACCTCGCCGAACCGCAGCGTGCCGATCGCCAGCCTGGACGCGGGCATGTTCTTCGACCGCGAGACGACGATCGGCGACAAGCCGTACCTGCATACGCTGGAGCCGCGCCTGTTCTATCTGCGCACGCCCTACCGCGACCAGAGCGAGCTGCCGGTCTTCGATACCCGTGACTTCACCTTCAGCTGGGGCCAGTTGTTCCGCGATTCGCGCTATACCGGCGCCGACCGCCAGAACGATGCCAACCAGCTGACCATGGCCCTGAGCACGCGCTTCATCGACCAGACCAGCGGCCGCGAGCGCTTCTCGGCCAGCATCGGCCAGATCCTGTACTTCGACGATTCGCGCGTCACCCTGCCCAGCAGCCCCACGCCGGTGGAGCAGGGCAAGTCCGCATGGATCGCCGACACCAACTACATGATCAACGACCGCTGGAACCTGGGCGCCACCTACCAGTGGGATCCCAAGAACAAGCGCGAAGATCTGGCCAGCGTGCGTGCGCGCTACCTGATGTCCAACGACGGCATCGTCAACCTGACCTACCGTCATCGCATCAACCCCGATGGCAGCAACCTGCTCAAGCAGGGCGATCTGTCGTTCCTGTACCCGATCAATCCGCGCTGGAGCGTGGTGGGCCGGTATTACTACTCCATCGAAGACAGCAAGCCACTGGAAATCATCGGTGGCGTGCAGTGGGACAGCTGCTGCCTGGCCGTGCGTGCACTGGCCCGTCGCTACGTCCGCAATCGCGAAGGCGAACTCAATACCTCCTTCCAGCTCGAGTTCGTGCTGAAGGGCCTGAGCTCGCTGGGCCAGAACACGGACCGCACCTTGCGCCGTGCTATCCTCGGCTATAACCGCGACGACCTCTATCTCGTGCCCCCCAGCACCACCGGCGCGACCCGCGACGACTACGATCCGAATCTGATCCCATGACCAAGACCCTTCCCGTCCTACTCGCCTCCCTGCTGGCGGTGTCCACTGCGTCTGTGCCTTTCCAGGTACTGGCCCAGCAGACCCAGGCACTGGATCGCATCGCCGCCGTCGTCGATGAAGACGTCATCCTGCAGAGCGAACTGGACCGCGCACTGGCCAACATCAAGACCCAGTACGCCGGTCGCGAGAACCAGCTGCCGCCGGACGATGTGCTGAGCCGGCAGGTACTGGAGCGGCTGGTGCTGGTCAAGCTGCAGGTGACGCGCGCTGAAGGCAGCGGCATCCGGGTATCGGACCAGGAACTCAACCAGGCCGTCGACTCGATCGCCCAGCAGAACGGTGGCACGGTCGAGCAGCTGCGCTCGCGCCTGGCTGCTGACAACATCGATTACGACGAGTTCCGCCGTTCGGTGCGTGACGAGATCATCGTCCAGCGCCTGCGCCAGAGCTATGCCCAGAGCCGCATCAGCGTCAGCGAAGGTGAAGTGGACGCAGCGCTCAAGCAGCAGGCCGTGGCCGGTACCCAGTACCACCTGGCGCACATCCTCATCGCGACCCCTGACGGTGCCGATGCCAACCAGATCGCCACCGGCCAGCAGAAGGCCGATGGCGTGAAGTCGCTGCTCGACAAGGGTGAGCTGGACTTCAACGCGGCGGCCGTCCGGTATTCGGACAGCCCCAATGCGCTGGAGGGCGGCGACCTCGGCTGGCGCTCGATGGACGAAATTCCGCAGGCCTTCCTGCAGGTGATGCAGGGCATGAAGGCCGGCGACGTGGTCGGTCCCCTGCGCGGCCCGAGCGGCTTCCAGCTGCTGAAGCTGGTGGAAGTGCGTGATGCCAACGCTGGCGGCGCTACCGGCCAGACCGTGACCGAATATCAGGCGCGTCACATCCTGGTGCGGGTGACCGATCAGCAGAACGATGCCGCCGCCAAGGCGAAGATCGATACGCTGCGCGCGCGCATCGTCGGCGGTGCCGATTTCCAGGCCGTGGCACGGGAATCGTCCGAAGACAACAACAGCCGCGGCCAGGGCGGTGACCTGGGCTGGTTCCCGGTCGATGCCTTCGGTCCCGACTTCGGCCGCCAGGTCGAAGGCGTGGCCGACGGTGGCATCAGTGCGGCATTCCGCACCGACGCCGGCTGGCACATCGTGCAGCGCGTCGGCACCCGGCAGACCGATGTCGGCGTTGACAACCAGCGTGCGCAGATCCGCGAAACCATTGGCCGCCGCAAGCTGGAAGAAGAGTACAACCGCTTCCTGTCCGAGCTGCGTGGCGAAGCCTACGTGAGTTTCCGCAGTGGCGACCGGGCGGAAAGCACCGCCACGCCGCCCCAGTCCTGAGCCATGCTCCCCGAGCTCGCTCTGGTACCGGGCGAGCCCGCCGGGATCGGGCCGGAGCTCTGCATCCGTCTGATCCAGCAGCCGCGCACTGATTGCCGGCTGCTGGCGTTTGCCGACCCCGTCACCCTGCGTGCCGCGGCAACCGCCCTGTCCCTTCCGTTGCAGCTGCTGCCTGAAGAGGCGCACGCCTGCCGGCCCGGTGACCTGCGACTTCGCGCGATCCCCAACGCCACGACCAGTCAGTTCGGCATGGCCGACCCCCGCAATGCATCGGCGGTGATCGACGCCCTGCTGGGCGCGGGCCAGGCCTGCCTTGACGGCAGCCTGGAGGGCGTAGTGACCGGCCCGGTGCACAAGGCCGTGATCAACGAGGGCGGTATCGCCTACAGCGGCACGACCGAACTGCTGGCCGACCAGGCCGGCGTACGCGTGGTGATGATGCTGGCCAACCCCATCGTCCGGGTGGCCCTTGCCACGACCCACCTGCCCCTGCGCGCGGTCGCCGATGCGATCACCGCCGACACCCTCGAACATGCCCTGCGCACGCTGCACGCTGCCTTGCTGCTCGAGTTCGGCATCGCACGGCCGCGCATTGCCGTGCTGGGGCTGAACCCGCATGCGGGCGAAGACGGGCATCTGGGCCGGGAAGAGCTGGACCTGATGATTCCGCTGCTGCAGCGCCTGCGCGGCGAAGGCATGGAACTGATCGGACCGCTTCCGGCAGACACAGCCTTCCTTCCGGCCAAGCTGGCCGGGTTCGACAGCGTCCTGGCGATGTATCACGACCAGGGGCTGCCGGTGCTCAAATATTCCGGGTTCGAGCAGGCCGTGAACCTGACCCTTGGACTGCCCTACCCCCGTGTCGCGGTCGACCATGGCACGGCGCTGGACCTGGCCGGTCGCGGCATCGCCGACCCCTCCAGCCTGCAGGCGGCCACCACCCTGTGTGCGCAGCTCGCCCGGCAACGTAGACTTACGACATGAATCCGCATTCCCCCACTGGCCCGGCGTTCACCGCCCCGGCCAAGAAGCAGCTTGGCCAGCACTTCCTGGCCGACCGTCACTACATCGACAGCATCGTGCGCGCGGTCAATCCCAAGGACGGCGATCGTCTGGTGGAGATCGGGCCCGGCCAGGGTGCGATCACCCTGCCGCTGCTGCGCCAGCATCCAAAGCTGACCGTCATCGAGTTCGACCGCGATCTGATCGCACCGCTCACCGCCGCCGCCGAACCGCTGGGCGAGTTGACCATCATCCAGAGCGACGTGCTGCGGGTGGACTTCACCGCGCTCGCGCAGGCCGAAGGGGGCAGTGGGCAGATCCGCCTGGTGGGCAACCTGCCGTACAACATTTCCTCGCCGATCCTGTTCCATGCGCTGGACCATGCCGGCGTGGTGCGCGACATGCACTTCATGCTGCAGAAGGAAGTGGTCGACCGCATGGCCGCCGGCCCGGGCAGCAAGGTGTTCGGGCGCTTGAGCGTGATGCTGCAGGCGTACTGCGAAGTCACCTCGCTGTTCGACGTGCCGCCGGGCGCGTTCCGCCCGCCACCGAAGGTGGACTCGGCCGTGGTGCGGCTGGTGCCACGTGATCCGGCCACGATCGGCATCAACGACCGCAAGCGCTTCGCCGAGGTGGTCAAGGCCGCGTTCGGCCAGCGCCGCAAGACGCTGCGCAACGCCCTCAACAACGTGGTCACGGCCGAGCAGTTCATTGCGGCCGGCGTTCGCCCCGATGCCCGCGCCGAACAGCTGGAGGTGGCGGAATTCGTCGCCTTGGCCAATGCAAGCTGATTACACTGCCACGATGCACGACGAACCCTATGCAATGGACGTGGAAGTGGCCCCCCGCTTCCTCGATGACCAGTCCGCCCCCGAAGATGGACGCTTCGCGTTCGCCTATACCATCCGCATCCACAATCGCGGCGGCATCGCCGTGCGTCTGGTGGCACGCCACTGGCGCATCACCGATGCCAATGGCCACGTCGAACACGTGGACGGCGATGGCGTAGTCGGTGAGCAGCCCCGGCTGCGGCCGGGTGAAGACTTCCGTTACACCTCAGGTGTCATGCTCGGTACGGAGCACGGCACGATGCAGGGGCACTACGACATGGTGGCCGACGATGGCACCGAGTTCGCCGCCGACATCGCGCCCTTCGTATTGACCATTCCCCGAACCCTGCACTGACACGGAGGCCAGGCCATGAGTGTGTGGGCTATCGGCGACCTGCAGGGTTGCTACGACGTCACCCAGCGACTGCTGGAGAAGATCAACTTCGATCCATCGCAGGACACCCTGTGGTTCGCCGGTGACCTGGTGAACCGGGGCGGCCAGTCACTGGAAACGCTGCGCCTGGTGCATTCCCTGCGCGAACACAGCGTCGTGGTGCTGGGCAACCACGACCTGTCGCTGCTGGCCGTTGGCGCGCGTTCCGAAGAGGAACAGCGCAAGGTCAACCCGGACCTGCTGCGCGTGGTCACCGCCGAAGACCGCGACGTGCTGCTGGAATGGCTGCGCATGCAGAAACTGGTGCATACCGACCGCGAGCTGGGCTGGATGATGGTGCACGCCGGCCTCGCGCCGAAGTGGACCACGCAGATGGCGGAGAAGCATGCGCGCGAGGTGGAGCAGCAGCTGCACGGCAACGGCTATCGCAAACTGCTGCGCAACATGTATGGCGACAAGCCGATCTGGGCACCCAACCTGGCCGGCTATGATCGCTCCCGCGCGATCATCAACTTCTTTACCCGCATGCGGTACTGCACACCGCGGGCACGCATCGGCATCGAAGACAAAGGCACGCCCGGCACCCAGGAGCAGGGGCTGTACCCCTGGTTCGAAGTACCCGGACGGGTGGAGCGCGACCTCAAGGTCGTCTGTGGTCACTGGTCCGCGTTAGGCCTTACCATCACCCAGGGCGTGCACGCCATCGATACCGGCGCGGTCTGGGGCGGCAAGTTGACCGCGCTCCAGCTGGATACCGACGAACTGCGCGTGGTGCAGGTGCCGGGCCGCGACGTGCCCGCGCCCGTAGCCGGCGCACGGCCACCGCGTGCGCCCAAGCCCAAGCCGAGGCCGCCGTTGCAGGCACGTCAGGAGCCGCAGGAAGGCGAAGCCGCCGCGCAGGGGCAGCCCGTCGCCGGTGAGACCCGCACGCGGGGACCCCGCCGGCGTCGCGGCCGCGGCCGCGGCAATGGCGGCGGTGGCGCCGCCAGCCCTCCTCCGTCGGAGTGATCGCACTTGCAACAACGCCGCCTTTCGGCGGCGTTGTTGTTTCAGTCAGTGCCCCAGCAAGGGATCATTTGCCGCCCAGTCGCTCCCACAGGAAGCTGTAAGCCAGCGCCTGCATGTGCGCGGCCTGCGCGTTGTTCGCTGCGCCGCCATGACCGCCTTCGATGTTCTCGTAGTAGGTCACGTCCTTGCCCGCATCGATCATCTTCGCCGCCATCTTGCGCGCGTGGCCCGGATGCACGCGGTCATCGCGCGTGGAGGTGGTGAACAACACCGGCGGGTACGTCTTCTTCGCATCGAACAGGTGATACGGCGAGAACGTCTTGATGTACTCCCAGTCGGCCGTGTCCGGATTGCCGTATTCGGCCATCCACGAGGCGCCCGCCAGCAGGTGGCTGTAGCGCTTCATGTCCAGCAGCGGCACCTGCACCACCACCGCACCGAACAGCTCCGGGTACTGGGTCAGCATGTTGCCGGTCAGCAGACCGCCGTTGCTGCCACCCTGCACGCCCAGGTGCGGTGCCGACGTGATCTTGCGGCTGACCAGGTCCTGCGCCACCGCGGCCATGTCTTCGTAAGCCTTGTGACGGTTCTGCTTCAGCGCCGCCTGATGCCAGCGCGGACCGTACTCACCACCACCACGGATGTTGGCGACCACGTACACGCCGCCCTTTTCCAGCCACGCCCGCCCCATGCCACCGGAGTAGTTCGGGGTCAGCGAGATCTCGAAACCACCGTAGCCGTACAGCAGGGTCGGATTCGAGCCGTCGAGCTTCATGTCCTTGGCGTGCACCACGAAGTACGGCACGCGGGTGCCGTCCTTGCTGGTGGCGAAGTGCTGTTCGATCACCTTGCCTTCGGCATTGAAGAAGGCCGGCATCGTCTTCAGGACCTCCGGCTTCTGACCGATCTCGGCCAGCGCCAGCGTGGTCGGTGTCAGGTAGTCGGTGGCGGTCACCCACACCGCATCGCTGTCGTTGCTGTCCACTGCACCCACGCCCAGCGTGCCGAAGGTCGGCGCGCCGACGAACGGGCTGGTCTTCCAGCCACCGGTGCCCGGCGTCAGCACGCTCAGGCGGTTCTTGACGTCGTCCAGCACGTTCAGCACCACGTGGTTCTTCGTCCACACCGCACCGGCCAGCGAGGTGGTGTCGGTCGGCTCGAACAGCACGTCGAAGTCACGCTTGCCAGCCAGGAAGCCATCCAGGCGGGTGGCCAGCAGCGAGCCCGCCGCATAGGTCCTGCCCCCCACCGTCCACGGCTCGCGCAGCTCCAGGCTCAGCCACTGCTTGTGCAGACCCTTTTCAGCCGAGTTCGGCGCATCGATCTTGGTCAGCATGCCATCGTCGCCCCGCAGGTACAGCTCGTTGTTGTAGAAGGCGAGCGTGCGGCTGACCAGGTTACGCTCGAAGCCGGGCGTATCGTCATGGAGGGCCGCGATGTACATGTCATCCGGCTTGCCCTCGTACACCACCTGCGCAGCGGACAGCGGCGTACCGCGCTTCCACAACTTCGCCACTCGCGGATAGCCGGAGCTGGTCATCGAACCATCGCCGAAATCGGTGTAGACGAACACGTTGTCGCGGTCGATCCAGCCCAGCCCGCCCTTGGATTCCGGGCGGAAGAAGCCGTCCTTGATCCAGCTGCGGTTACCCAGGTCGAACTCGCGGGTGACATCGGCATCGGCACCGCCGCGCGACAGCGCGATCAGGCAGCGGTTGTACTCAGGACGCAGGCATTCGACGCCATGCCACACCCAGTTTTCGCCCTCGGCCTTGTTCAGCGCGTCCAGGTCGAGCACGGTTTCCCACTTCGGCGACGCCTTGCGGTACTCGGCCAGGGTGGTACGGCGCCACAGGCCCCGCTCGTGCTGGGCGTCCTTCCAGAAGTTGTAGTAGTAGTCGCCGATCTTTTCCACGCCGGGGATCTTGGCGTCCGAATCGAGTACTTCGCGGATGCTGGCTTCCATCTGCCGGAAGGCGGGGGTCTGCGCAAGGCGCCCTTCGGATTTCGCGTTCTGTTCCTTCACCCAGGCCAGCGGCTTGTCGCCGGCGACGTCTTCCAGCCAGGCGTAGCGGTCGTCGGAAGCCGGTTCAGCGGCCATGGCGGTCCCCGCCGAGGCGGTGGTCATCATGCCGGCCAGCAGGCAGGCGGAAGCGAGTCGTGACATTGCGGTTCCAGACAGTCATAAGCTGCAGAACGCTAGCACAGCGTCGCGCCACCGCTCCTGTGTCGAAGGTCAGGCCACCCGCGGCTGGCGGTGACCACGTCGCCGGGCCTGCGGGCGATGGCGCGACGTCCAACGGGGCAGCGGGAAGCGCAGCAGCGCCCACCACGCGGTCAGCGGCATGGCCAGCAGCCAGAGCGGCAGCCAACCCAGCCACGCGCTGCTGCTGCGCGCTGCGGGACAGGCGACCACCAGCGCCAGACCGGCCAGAGCCACATGCCTGACGCAGCGCAGCAGGCGGGGATCGACCGCTTCGGCCTTCCGGCGGGCGGGAGCGGGATTCATCTTCGACATGGCGTTCTCCGGCATAGGGTGGTGTCCAGGCGCCGACTGTGCCCGTGTCGTTTCTCACTGGCTGCGACATCCATCGGTCAGACACCATTGACGAATCCCTCGCGCGCATTCGACCATGCTTGCGCAAGCCCTCTTGGAGCCCGCTGCCTCATGCCGTCGATCCGCCCGCTTTGTATCGTCCTGCTCACCACCCTGATCGTCGGGCCGGGTTGTGCCATGTTCCGTTCGAGCGCGTCCAGCGCCCCGGAGCCCACTGAAACCGTTGACGCCAGCGCGTTGGGAGCGCCGATCAACCTGAAGCGCTTCATGGGCACCTGGTATGTGATCGGGCGCGTGCCCAATTTCATCGAGCGCGGGCATGTGGCCAGCGTCAATGAGTACACCCTGCGCGAGCCGCAGAAGATAGGCATCACCTACCGCTACCGCGATGGCTTCGGCGAACCCGTGCAGGAGATCCAGGCGCGGGCCTCTGTCGATGAAGACAGCGGCAACCACAACTGGCGCACCTGGTTCTATCGCGTGGTCCCCACGCATTCGCGGGTGCTGGAAGTCGCGCCGGACTACTCCTGGGCGCTGGTCGGGTATCCGGGCCGCGAAATGGCGTGGATCTTCGCGCGCAAGCCGGAAATGGAAAACGCCCTGTACAAGCAGTTGGCCGAGCGCCTGCGCGACGAATACGGGGTGAACACCGACAAGCTCAAGCGCGTGCCGCAGCAGCGCAGCCAGGTCGACCGTCTGGGTTACGAGGTCCCCAACAAGCGCTGACCGCCCCGGCAGGATCCACGGTAGAGCCGACGGTAGAGCCGACTTCAGTAGGCTTCCCTGCACCAGGCCCGAGGTAGAGCGGACTTCAGTCGGCTGCCCTGCACCAAGCACGAGGTAGAGCCGACCTCAGTCGGCTGCCCTGCACCAGCCCGAGGTAGAGCCGACTTCAGTCGGCTGCCCCGCACCAGGCGCGAGGTATAGCCGACTTCAGTCGGCTGCCCTGCGTTGACACCAGCCGACTGAAGTCGGCTCTACCCGAGCGCTACCCGGACTGGCGCTGGCATGTGCAACGGGCGCAAGTGCGCCTTCCCTAAAGACGTCGATCCGGCCGGGATTCAGCGAGGTACCCACCAGCGCCAAGATCGGCGGAATCGGCACGATCACGAGAAAGAAGAAGGGCACCCGGCAACGCTGAGCGTTGCGAGCGCGATGCCCTCCGCACTGCCGCGGCGAAGCATAGGAATACTACTCCGCTGTCGCAATAAGTGCCGCCGTGCGCGACACCATTAGACGCAGAACGCGAGGATCCGACTGTCGAGCGGTGACGCTGCCCGACAAAACTCTTCTCTTGGAGACCATCGTGAAGCATCTACTACTCGCCGCTGCAATCGTCGCTGTCCTTTCCACGAACTCCGTCCATGCGACGGAGCCCGTCGCTGCCCACCACGGTCTGCTTGACCTGGCGCAGTTACAGGTCCTGCTGGGCCTGGAGAATCCGCACCCGACCGCGGGCTCCAGCACGGACCAATCGATCGTCTGGTTCACCGACGGCGCATTGGCCGACGCCAACCGCCGTGCCACGGCAGTGGACGCCTACCGACGCGGCCGCTCGGTCGCTGTGCTGCGGCAGGATAAGGACGCCGCAGTGGATACCGTGCTGCAAGGTATCTTTGGCCTCTCATCTTCGGCCGCACTGACGATCTACGTGCGAGATCCAGACGGTTCTCCCCACCTGCATACGGTGGCCGAGCTCCCGGAGTCGATTGGCGAACGTCAGCAGCTTGCACGCACCCTCATCGAAGGCATCCACACCGCGTCCAGAGCGCTGCGCGGACCTGGGCAGTCGACGCCGGCTACGTCCACCGACGACGCAGAACTCGTCGCCCTGCCCATCATGGTCTTCACCGAAACACAGTACGCGTCATCGGGTAATGGCGCCTTCGTCACAGTGCGCGGTGAGGTCGTGCGTAGTAGCAGCCGCACCTACGATACCCTTGTAATGAGCGCAAAATCGACCCACAACCTGAAGCCCCATGACAACGGGAAGTCCGGCTCAAGCCTCGTCGTTCCAGGCAAGTACGAATACTTTCTCCGCCTGTTCACCCCGGACAGCAGCGGGACGCTGCCCAAGCTCAGTGAATCACGGCCGGCCAGCTCACCATCAACCGACCTGAACATCAGCGAGTCGCACACCACCACGACCAGTTACGGTTTCGGACTGAAGCCTGAGGTGAGCGCAGGCTTGGGCAAAGAGGGTCCCTCCGTGGGGGCGAAAGCGGCCTTCAGCTTTGACTTTTCGCGCTCTTACAGCACGACCAATGCATTGTCCTTCACGGTAAAGGACTACTCGATCGGCGCCAATGCGGTGCAGACTCCAGCCCAGACCTCGCGCGTCTACTGGCAGATGCCATTGGCCTCAGCGATCGCCTCCAAGGCGGATTACTTCGGCAGGTCGCCGAGTGAAAGCAAAATGACGCCGTCAATGCGGCAGGTGACCGCCGAGGGGAGCGCCGTCTGGTTCATCCCCGGCACGTACACCGGCACGATGAGCCTGTCCGCCGGCGGAAAAATCGACAACCTTGGGTTCGACGGCCATGCCATAGATCACAAGCCCGATCCATACCATCAGCCCACTGCCTCGGTGAGCATACGTGCGGACTCGCCTTACCTCACACGCGAAGTGACCGTCTTCATCCAGTCCAAAGCGGGCAATGGCGGCTGCCTGCGTGATGAACACGGCGTTGTGGTCCTGCGCCAGTGTCCGGATGTTGCGCAGAGCAACTGGATCGAAGACCTGCATGCACAGTGGCAGCTGGATACCCTTGGCCGCTACTTCAATCGGGGCTCGCGCAAGTGCATGCGTATCCTCACCTCGGGCTCGGCGCCCGGCGGAACCGGGGAGATCGTGACGCAGCCCTGTTCGGTCAACCTCGACCAGCAATGGGAATGGCAGACCGACCGCATCTATACCAAGCACGGGGATGGTCAAACGGAATGGCGCATGTTCGTCGGGCCAGGCGACATCGTCGGCGTGCGCACGACCGGCAAGCCGGAGTACCAGCCCATTCCATTCAACTCCTACCATGCATTGCTCAAGCCGTGGTCAAGTTACCCAAGAGCGCCGGGGAGCGCCGACTTCATCCCGAAATTGGGCGACATCGGTGCCAATCAGCCGATATCAGACGAAACGAAACGCCTGGGCCCGCCGTTGGTACAAGAACGATGGGACCTGGTCGTGCTGCGCCAGTCATTGCACCGCTGAACGCAGGCTCCACTTCTGCAGTCGCAAGCGGCCTGAAGATGTCCGCCGGGACACGCTGGCACGCAGGCTTACCTGCGGCTGTAATGGGCGACCAACCGGTCGCCCACCATC
The DNA here is from genome assembly GCF_040223995.2 of Stenotrophomonas sp. WHRI 8082. NCBI lineage: Bacteria > Pseudomonadati > Pseudomonadota > Gammaproteobacteria > Lysobacterales > Lysobacteraceae > Stenotrophomonas > Stenotrophomonas sp. WHRI 8082. Next base: position 1,278,480 of record NZ_CP167826.1, read on the forward strand.
TGCAGCAACTGCACCAGCACCAGCAGCAGCACCACGGTGACCAGCGCCACATCGGTGTGCGAGCGCTGGTAGCCGTCGCGGAAGGCCAGGTCACCCAAGCCACCGGAGCCGATCGCACCGCCCATCGCAGTAAAGCCGATCAGCGCCACGGTGGTCACCGTTGCCCCGGCGATCAGGCCTGGGCGGGCTTCCGGCAGCAGTACGCGCGTCACCAGCTGCCAGGTCGTCGCCCCCATCGCCTGGGTCGCTTCGATGACGCCACGATCCACCTCACGCAGCGCGGTTTCCACCAAGCGCGCGTAGAACGGGGCCGCGCCGATCACCAGTGGCACGATCGCGCCGCGCACGCCGAGCGAGGTGCCCATCAGCGCCAGCGTGACCGGGATCAGCACGATCATCAGGATGATGAAGGGCACCGACCGCAGCAGATTCACCACCAGTGCCAGGCCACCATAGGCAAAGGGGCGCCGGCGCATCCGGGGCGCGCCAAACAGATACAACAGCACCCCCAACGGCAGGCCGATGACCAACGTCAGCGGCAACGAACCCGCCAGCATCAGCAGCGTATCCAGCGTGGCCTGGCCGATGTCGGCCCACTTGCCCGCATCGAGATGGCGGAAGAACCCGCCGTTGCTTGCGATGATCATCGACGCAGTTCCTCCACGTGCACGCCCGCCGCACTGAATGCTTGTTGCGCAGCCGCTTGGTCACCGCCGACCAGCGATACGATCAGCTGGCCATACGGGGTGTCCTTGATGCGGTCGATGCGACCGGACAGGATGTTGTAGTCCACCCCCGTCTGCCGGGCGACACTGCCCAGCAGGGGCTGGTAGGTGTCCCCGCCAAGAAAGGTCAGCCGCACGATGGTGCCGCCCACGGTATCGAAATCACGGTGCAGGATGCCCTCGTCCACGTGCTCGGATTCGCTGACGAACCGACGCGTCGTCGCGTGCTGCGGATGCAGGAACACGTCGGTGACTGGACCGGTCTCCACCATGTGCCCCGCATCCAGCACCGCCACCCGGTCACAGACGCGGCGGATCACATCCATCTCGTGGGTGATCAGCACGATGGTCAGGCCGAGCTCGCGATTGATCTTCGCCAGCAATGCCAGCACCGAGGCCGTGGTCTGTGGATCCAGCGCGCTGGTGGCCTCGTCGCACAACAGGATCTGGGGCCGGGTGGACAACGCACGGGCGATACCAACACGCTGCTTCTGTCCGCCGGACAGCTGCGCGGGATACTTGTCGGCGTGATCCTGCAAGCCCACGGTCTGCAGCAGCTCGGCGACGCGCGCATCGATTTCCGCGCGAGGCGTGCCGGCCAGTTCCAAGGGAAAGGCGACATTGCCGGTCACGGTGCGTGAGGACAGCAGGTTGAAGTGCTGGAAGATCATGCCGACGCGCCGCCGCAGCGTGCGCAGCCCCTGCGCATCCAGCGCGGTGACGTCCTCGCCGTCGATCAGCAGGCGCCCACCGGAAGGCTCTTCCAGGCGGTTGATCAAACGGATCAAGGTCGACTTGCCGGCACCGGAGTGGCCGATGATGCCGAACACCTCGCCTGCCTGGATGGTCAGGTCCAGCGGCTGCAGCGCACTGACGGCGCGGCCGGCCACGGCATAGGATTTGTGCAGGCGCTGGAACTCGATCACGGGGTCGACTCACCAAGGGGGCGAACAGGGGGCGTGCAGCCTATCAGCACGGGCGCAGCAGCGCCCGTACCGGCAGATCGAATGATATTCCGTCTGCTTCTAAGCAGCCGTGATCGACCGTCGTTTACGGCGCTGCCGGGTGCGTCAACGGCCGGTGGCGACCCGCCCGCAATGCAGATATGCGTTGGACGTCGCTCGCCGGTCGTTGCGGAAATCGATCACCGCCATGGTGCTGCCGCAACCCGCTCCCGCAGAGTGAGCGCCCCTTCAAGTCCCGCAAAGAGTGCTCCGATGATGAGCGTTGCCCCCAACTCCCCGGCGTCACCGATCCGTGAGCGTTCGGTGCGCCCCGTCCTGCTGCCGACGCACCCTCACAGCGGTGTCCGGCTGCTCAATGGGGCCCTGCCGGCAGGCAACCGCGACGACGCCGGGGCCATCGCGCCCCCCTCGACCCGCCCACCCACTGCATGCCAAGTGATGGACCGCTATCCGCACGCAGCGGAGCTGTTTCTGGCCGGACTGGCGCGTGATAGTGGGCCTGACAGCCCACCTTCCACGCTGATCAACCTACTCATTGCGCACGCCGAGCTCATTAGGCAGGTGGACGAGCGGCTCGGCACCCTCGGTGCCGCCGGGTTGGCAATGCTGCAGGGTCGGCTGCTCCAGGCCCCTTCCTATCAGGCCACGCAGGACGTCTTCGCCGGCTTTCTGACGCGTCACGACCAGCGTTCGTTTGATCGCAGCGTATGCCGGGCCGACGCGCGCGCCCTTGGCGGCGAAGATACGAAGCCGGAGGGCCTGCCGACGCTGCCGGATGCCGCGCCCGCTCCCCTCCGCAGCAACATGCTTCGTCTGGGATCACCGTTGGCGGTGGCCACCGGCCTGCTGATGGCCAGCCGGGTCGCACCGGCGGCCGCTGTACCGGAGGAGGCCGGCCTGATGGCCGTGCAGGCAGCCTCGTCGGCGTCAGGGTCGGCCATGGCCTGCGGGCGGCCGGCGCTGGCCATGATCGGCGGTGCGCTCGCCCTGTCCGGTACCGCCTTGCTCGCGGCCACCACGCAGTGGCGGATGGCACCGGAGGGAGATGAACCCCTTCCCCCCATGCAGCCGCGCGTCGCCGACCCGCAAGCGGTCGCGGCTACCCTGGACTATCTGGAAAGCCATCAACGCGCAGACGGCGAGCCGCTGCTGGACAGTCTGCTGTGGCATGGCCTGGGGGACGACCACGCCACGTCGACTGCCTCCGAAGCCATCAGTGCGGTGGAGAGCGCCCCGCTGGCCACTTTGGTCGGTGCCCGTCTCTATCCCGGTCCGTGGCTGGGTGCGCTGGCCGAACTGGAACTGGGCGGCGCGCAGCAACCCGGGCCTGTCCCGACAGCGCTACGAAGCATCCGGCAGGAGCGCAGCGTGTCCGGACCACAGCATCCGATGCGCCCGCGCAGCCGACGTGTCGGCCCCCTGATCGACCAGTGCGGGACGATCCGCCCATTGCAGCAAGCGCTGCCCCATGTGGAAAACGCGTTGGCATCCGTTGCCCGGCCCGACGACATCGCCGTACTGCGCGACCGCCCATTACGCGCGCTGGGCAGATGCCTTGCTGAAGTGCGCAAAAACCTCAACACCATGCAATCGCGACTGCAAGCGCTCAGGCAGACCATTGCCCAGCGCGATCCAACACCCACGGGCATCGATATCCCGCGTATCGCGGCACTTGACCGGCTGATCAAGCGGGTCGAACGACTGTCGACGATGACGGTCGCCACGCTGCACATGGTCAACCAACGGATCCTCGCGGCGATGGGCTGATCCCGCTGATCGGTTGGGTTGGCCCGATCCACCCCGCTCACGCTGCCTGCGTGGCCGCCTCAGGGGTGGTCCAGCGGCATCGGCGGGGCCTGCCGGTTCACCCGCTCCCGGTGCAGCAGGTAAAGCCCGGAGGCAACAATGATCGCCGCCCCACTCCACGTCCATGCGTCAGGTAACTGCTGCCAGAACAGCAGATCCCAGCCGATCACCCAGACCAGCCCGGTGTACTCCAGCGGGGCGATCATCGATGCCTCGCCCAGCTGGAATGCCCGGGTCAGGGCGATCTGCCCGAGCGCCCCTGCCAGCCCCATCCCCGCCACCAGCGGCGCATCGGCCAGGCGCATCGGCACCCAGTCCGACCAGGCCAGCAAACCGGCACCGAGGGCCATGATGACCAGAAACCACACCACCATGGACTGGGACGTATCGGTACGGGTCAACAGGCTGACGGTGATCGCGGCAATGGCGTAGGCCGTCGCAGCGACCAGCACCATCAGGCCCGGGATGGAGATGAATCCGTCCACGCCCGGCCGCAGCACCACCACGACACCCAGCAGGCCGATGCCGATGGCCACCCACCGCCGCGGGCCCACCCGCTCGCCCAGCAGCGGCACCGACAAGGCGGCGATGATCAGAGGCGCGACGAAGTAGATGCTGTAAGCGGTGGAAAGCGGCAGATCGCGCAGGGCGAACACGAAGCACCCGATCATTACCATGCCCAGCACGCCGCGCAGCAGGTGCAGGCCCCAGCGGCGCGGGATCAGCGAACGCGGGCCGGCGCTGGCCAGCACCCAGACCAGCACGAAAGGCAGCGAGGCGGCACCGCGCAGGAAGGTCACCTGCAGCGACGGATAGCCGGTGGAGAGCTGCTTCATGCCAGCGTCCATCAGTGAGAAACAGGCGACCGCGCCGATCATCCAGGCCACGGCACGCGAAGGAGAGCGTTGCAGGTTCATCGCCCATTATCGCGCCTGTTCCGGCAGGCTTCCAAGGCCGGTAGGTAGAATGGGGGGACTGACTACAGGAGCACCCCATGCCTTCATTCGACGTTGTTTCCGAAGTTGACACACACGAGCTGACCAATGCGGTGGACCAGGCCAACCGCGAGCTGACCACCCGATTCGACTTCAAGGGCGTGGATGCCAAGTACATCCTGGAAGACGAGGTGATCTCGCAGTCCGCTCCCAGCGATTTCCAGCTGCAGCAGATGACCGACATCCTGCGTGCCCGCCTGTCAGCCCGCAAAATCGACACAAAGAGCCTGGAGTTCGGCGACGTGGAAACCAACGTGGCCGGTGCACGGCAGAAAATCACCGTCAAGCAGGGCATCGAACAGAAGATCGCCAAGAAGATCGCTGCCACGCTCAAGGAAGCCAAGCTGAAAGTGGAAAGCCAGATCAACGGCGACAAGCTGCGCGTGACCGGCAAGAAGCGCGACGATCTGCAGGATGCGATGGCCCTGCTGAAGAAGACCGACTTCGACCTGCCCCTGCAGTTCGACAACTTCCGCGACTGACGCATAAAAAAGGGGACGGAGGGGATTAAGTCGCTTTCGACCAACAACGCTGGCCGAAAACGACTTAATCCCCTCCGTCCCCTTTTTTTCCGCAACAATGACGTCTCCCGCCAGCTTGTCGAGCCCGCCATGACCGAGTACGCGTTTCCGGCCGAAGGCCAGCCTTCCGAAGATCCCATCGCGGCCACGCGGCTGTGGCTGGAACGGATCGTGATCGGTCTGAACCTGTGCCCGTTTGCCAAGGCGGTGTACGTGAAGGAGCAGGTCCGCTACGTGCTCAGTGATGCGACCACGCCTGAGGCGCTGGTGGAGCAGTTGGCCGAAGAACTGGTGCTGCTGCGCGATGCCTCGCCGGAGCAGATCGACACCACGCTGATCATCCACCCGGACGTGCTGACCGACTTCCTGGACTACAACGATTTCCTCGACAACGCCGACGCAGCGATCGAAGCGCTCGACCTGCAGGGCATCCTGCAGGTGGCCAGCTTCCATCCGCAGTACCAGTTCGAGGGCGTTGCCGCCGACGATGCCAGCAACTACACCAACCGCGCGCCCTACCCCATCCTGCACCTGCTGCGCGAAGACAGCGTGGCGCGCGCGGTCGATGCCTTCCCCGATCCGGACGTGATCGTGGAGCGCAACATCCAGACACTGGATCGGATCGGCGTGCAGGGCTGGTGGCGGCGCCTGCGCGGCGAAGACCTGTCGTGAGCATCGTGCCCGCCGTTGCGCCGTGGCCGACCGCCCCGCTCGCGGGCAAGGTGGTGTTGGTCACCGGCGGCGCCAATGGCATCGGCCGCGGGATCGCCCAAGCGGTACTCGGTGCCGGGGGTCAGGTGATGATCGGGGACCTGGATGTGGACGCCGGCAAGGCGTGTCTGGCGGAATGGAATCGCCCCGCCGACGCCGCGTTCCGCAAGCTGGACATCACCAGCGAATCGAGCGTGCGCGGCTTCATCGAAGCGGCGCTGAAGCGTTTCGGACGGATCGATGGCCTGGTCAACAACGCCGGTATCGCCAGCGCGCACGGCACGCCGCTGGCCGACATGACGTGGAGCGAATGGCAGCAGCGTCTGTCCTCGCTGCACGGCGCGTTCCTGTGCAGCAGACACGCGCTGCCCGCCTTGGCAGCCGATGGCGGTGGCGCCATCCTCAACATCGCCTCTACCCGTGCGCAGCAGTCCGAACCGCACAGCGAAGCCTACGCCGCGGCAAAGGGCGGGCTGCTGGCCTTCACCCACGCCCTGGCGATCAGTGCAGGGCCGGCCGTGCGGGTCAACAGCATCAGCCCTGGCTGGATCAGCACGGGCGCCTGGCAGGCGCCCGCGCGGCGACGCACGGCCAAGCTCTCCAAGGCCGACCACGCGCAGCACGCGGTGGGCCGCGTCGGCCAACCGGAAGACATCGGTGCCCTTGCCGTCTACCTGCTTTCAGACATGGCCGGGTTCATCACCGGACAGGACCATATCGTCGATGGCGGCATGACCCGCAAAATGATCTACGTCGACTGAAGACGGTCGGTGTGCGTTTTCTTGAAAGCCGCCAGCTCTGGTCGGTTGCACCATATGCTTCGGCGCAGACCGCCGCCGCTCAGAGCATCATCTTCATGCCTCACACGATCAACTCATTCGTCGCCCGCATGCCAACGCCCGCGTTGCAGCAACCCGATAAAAGTGCGGCCGGTGCCACACCAGCACCGTCAGTGGATACCGCCATGCCGGTCCCTGCCCAGATCAGCAACGCCGCTCCGCAGCCCATGTCCGAGAAGGCTGCATCCGCCTGGAACACCGCCAACTTCAAGATGGCCAGCGGAATGCGCTTGTCTGCTGAAGACATGGACGCCCTGCCGTGCAACTTCAACACAGCATTCCCAGTGCCGGCGCCGTGCGACCTGATGTTCATCGCGGTGGCCTACGGTCAGGTGGAGCACGTGGAACAGATGCTGCGCGACGGCGCCTCTGCGACGGCACCCAATAGCGAGGATTTGAGCCCAGTGGTCGCGGCAGCAACCCTCGCCGACCCAGCCATGCTGAAGGCCATGATTGCAGCCGGTGTCGACATCAATGCCGCCCAACCACGAAACGGCGCCACTGCGCTGATCGCAGCGGCGGAAGCCTCGCATGCGGACAATGTCGCACTGCTCCTCAACGCCGGTGCAGACCCGCTTGTCGCCACCAGCAACGGCAGCACCGCACTGAGCGTCAGCACCAGTCCCGCGATCCGCCTGATGTTGGAGATGGCCGGAAAGCTACAGGCAGGCAACGGCTGACAAGCCCACCTTGGACTCACGCCATGCCTGAATGCCGCAGCAGCGCATCGATACTCGGCGCGCGGCCACGGAACGCGTGGAAGTTCTCCGCCGCACTGCGGCTGCCGCCGCGACCCAGCACTTCGTCGCGGAAACGTGCGCCAGTCGCCGCCAAGGCGTCTGGCGCCTCTTCGAACGCCGCATACGCATCGGCACTCAGCACTTCGGCCCATTTGTAACTGTAGTAGCCGGCCGCATAACCACCGGCGAAGATATGGCTGAACTGATGCGGGAAGCGATTCCACGCGGGCGGATGGTTCACCGCGACTTCCGCGCGCACGCGATCGAGCAGGCTCAGCACCGTGTCCTGTGCAGGTGCGAACTGGCTGTGCAGCAGCATGTCGAACAGGCCGAATTCCAGCTGCCGCACCGTGGTCATACCGCTCTGGAAATTGCGCGCCGCCAGCATCTTTTCATACAGCGCGCGCGGTAACGGCTCAGCGCTGTCCACGTGCGCGGTCATGGCCTGCAGGTGTGACCATTCCCAGCAGAAGTTCTCCATGAACTGACTCGGCAGCTCGACCGCGTCCCACTCCACGCCGTTGATGCCAGCTACGCCCAGCTCGCCGATGCGGGTCAGCAGCTGGTGCAGGCCATGGCCCATTTCGTGGAACAGCGTGGTGACCTCGTTGTGGCTGAAGGTAGCCGGCTTGCCGGCCGTACCACGGCCGAAGTTGCACACCAGGTAGACCAGCGGGGTCTGCACGCTGCCATCGGCACGCACGCGGCGGTTGCGGCAATCATCCATCCACGCGCCCCCGCGCTTGCCTTCGCGGGCGTACAGATCAAGGTAGAACTGTCCGACCAGGGCACCCTGCGCATCCAGCAGCCGATAGAACCGCACATCCGCCTGCCAGACCGGCGCGACGTCCGCTTCCACGCGCAGGCCGTACAGTTGTTCGATCACCGCGAACAGGCCAGCCAACACCTTCGGTTCGGTGAAGTACTGTTTTACCTCCTGCTCGGCATAGCTGTAGCGTGCCTGCTTCAGCTTGTCGGCAGCGTACGCAAGGTCCCAGGCCTGCAGGGAGTCGATGCCCAGCTCTTCACGGGCAAAACGCTCCAGCTCGGCACGATCCTTGGCCGCATGCGGCTTCGCACGCGCCGCGAGGTCACGCAGGAATCCCAGTACATCGGCGGGCGCCTGCGCCATCTTGGTGGCGATGGAGTAATCGGCATAGGAGTCGAACCCCAGCAGCGCCGCCAGCTCGGTGCGCAGAGCGAGAATGCGCTCGATGTTTGCACTGTTGTCCCACCCCGCATCGCCGAATTCGGAGGCGCGCTGCGCACTGGCGCGGTACAGCGTTTCGCGAAGCGTACGGTCGTCGGCGTAGGTCTGCACCGGCAGGTAACACGGCATCTGCAGGGTCAGCTTCCAACCGGCGAGGCCCTCTTTCTCTGCCGCTGCACGCGCGGCCGCACGTACATCGTCCGGCAACCCGGCCAATCGCGCAGCATCTTCAACGTGCAGCGACCACGCATCGGTGGCATCGAGGACATTCTGCGAGAACCTGGCCGACAGCGAAGACAGTTCTTCCTTGATCGCGCTGAAGCGCTGCTGCGATGGCGCATCCAGTTCAGCCCCGCCCAGCCGGAAGTCTCGCAGTGCGTTGTCCAGCACCTTGCGCTGCGCTTCATCGAGACCCTGCGCCACTGCCGGCACGGCCAACGCCTGATACTGCTGGAACAGCTTGAGGTTCTGGCCGAGTGCACTGCCGAAGCGCGTCACCCGTGGCAGGTTCTCGTTGTAGGCTTCGCGCAGCGCCGGCGTGTTCATCACCGCCTGCAGGTGTCCCACCTGGCCCCAGGCACGCCAGAGTTTCTCGGTGGCATCGTCCAGCGGCACCACGAACGACGCCCAGGTCACCGGATGCACGTTCTCTGCCGCGGTGACGGCGGCCTCCGCCTCGGCCAGCAGCACGTCCAGCGCCGGACCGACGTGTTCCGGGCGGATGGCGTCGAAACGGGGCAGGCCGGAAAGATCGAGCAATGGGTTGGTGGTGGTCATCAACGACTCCAGGTACGGGCGCCACGCAGCGTGGCATCCCCTCCCATATGGCATCGCCGTGGGCCGATGGCAAGAGCACGGCGAGCGCCGCCGGCATTCTGCCGACGGGCTGGGTGCTACAGGCCTTCGCCGCTATTCCAGGTGACTGACCGGCAGCACCGGCAGCGATCCACCGGCCATGACGCCTTCCAGCACGGCATCTGCACCCACCACGTCGATACCCATGCGCTCGTACCACGCCCGATCGTAGTAGCTGTGCGCGTAGCGCTCGCCACTGTCGCAGAGGATGGTGACGATGCTGCCGCCGCGCCCCGCACCGCGCATCCACTGCGCGGCCTGCAGTACGCCGATGAAATTGGTGCCCGTGGACCCGCCGACACGGCGTCCCAGGCTGCGGCTGACCTGACGCATCGCCGCCAGCGCCAGGGCATCGGGCACTTTGACCATCGCATCCACGCTGGTCGGAATGAAACTGGGCTCTACCCGTGGTCGGCCAATGCCTTCCACCCGGGAGCCGCCCTCGCAGGTCAGGTGCTTCCACGGCTCACCCGACAGCGCGGCGCGGTAACCGTCGTAGAACACGGACACTTCCGGATCGGCGCAGAGGATGCGCGTGTCGTGCCGACGGTAGCTGACGTAGCGACCCAGCGTGGCCGCGGTGCCGCCGGTGCCCGGGCTGCAGACGATCCATTCCGGGATGGGATGCGGCTCTTCGGCCATCTGCTTGAAGATGGATTCGGCAATGTTGTTGTTGGCGCGCCAGTCGGTGGCGCGCTCGGCGAACGTGAACTGGTCCATGAAGTGCCCACCGGTCTCGCGCGCCAGCTGCTCCGACGCGGCATTCAGGCCGCAGGCGCTCTGCACCAGATGGCAGCGGCCACCGTGGAACTCGATCGCCGCGATCTTTTCCGGCGAGGTGGTGGCCGGCATGACCGCAATGAACGGCAACCCCAGCAAGCGCGCGAAGTACGCTTCGGATACCGCGGTGGAGCCACTGGACGCCTCGATCACCGGTCGGCCCTCGCGCAGCCAGCCATTGGTCAACGCGTACAGGAACAGCGAGCGCGCTAGCCGATGCTTCAAGCTGCCTGTGGGATGGCTGGACTCGTCCTTGAAATAGACATCGATGCCGGGAAAACCGGGCAGATCCATCGGGATCAGATGCGTATCGGCCGAACGATTGAAATCGGCCTCGATCTTGCGGATGGCGGCTGCCACCCATTCACGCTGCGACATGGCGGGGTCTGATGTCCGTAGTGGAGCGGTGCGGAACCGACATTCTACGCCGGGCCGTCGTCATCCGCCCGCCGGTAGAATGGGCGTTTCGGCCCTGACCGGCCCGTCTTGATAAGGAGTCCCCATGACCCTCACTACCCTGCGCACTGTTCCCGGCGTCGCCGCCCAGTCTCCGGCAGAAACAGCCGGCTTCGTCTTCAACCACACGATGCTGCGGGTGAAGGACGCCACGGCATCGTTGGATTTCTATACCCGTGTACTGGGCTACCAACTGCTCGACAAGCGCGACTTCGCCGAAGCGCAGTTCAGCCTATACTTCCTGGCCCTGCTGCCCGCCGGCACGGCGGTTCCGGAAAACGACGCGGCCCGCCGCCTGTGGATGGCTGGCCTGTCCGGCGTACTGGAGCTGACCCATAACCACGGTACCGAGACCCAATCCGGCCCGGTCTACCACGATGGCAACAGCGACCCACGTGGCTTCGGTCACATCTGCGTATCAGTGCCGGACATCCAGGCGGCCTGCCAGCGCTTCGACGACCTGCAGGTGCCCTACCAGAAGCGTCTGGAAGATGGCCGCATGAAGCACCTGGCGTTCATCAAGGACCCTGACGGCTACTGGGTCGAAATCATCTCCAACGCCTGACCCCGAAAAAGGGGACGGAGGGGATTAAGTCGTTTCTGGCATAGCGGTGCCAGAAACGACTTAATCCCCTCCGTCCCCTTTTTTTGTTGGCGTCAGTGCGCCGCCAGGTAGATGTCCTGCAGTACGGCTTTCTCGAGCTCCAGCTCACCCAGCAGATTCTTGACGATGTCACCCAGGCTGAGGATGCCTACCAGCGTCGTGCCATCAGTGACCATCAGGTGGCGACGACGCGAGTACGTCATCAGCGACATGGCCTGCTTCAGGGTCGCTTCGGGGGCGATGCCTTCCAGGCCGGTGGAGGGCACGCTCGAGATCACCCGGCGGCCGGCCTGCGGACCATCATCGGCAACGCAGCGCACGATGTCCTTCTCGGAAATGATGCCGACCGGTACACCGTCCTTCATCACCACCAGGGCAGCGATCTTGTTCGCACTCATCTTGTGCGCGGCTGCACCGATGGTGTCTTCCATATCGATGGTGATGACCGTTTCTTTCTTGGATTGCAGTAGCTCGCGAACGTTCATTCTTGTTTCCTGTTGCAGTTCACTGATTCAAAAAATGGGCTCTGCCGGTGCGCCCCCACCGCGGGACCGGACCTTGCAGCGCACGTCTGGTGCAACGCGAACGAGGCAGGTTCAACGACGCGACCCACACCCCGGCCAGCTCGATTCTACGACTGCGACCATCGGTCACTATCGGCTTGGATAGGACGGTATGTCGTGGAGACTTGCCAACAATCCAGAGAATGGCACCGCGGATGAAACCGCCGCTGAATATCGGCGGTGACGTGCACTCAAGATTGGTCGTCCGCTGCCGCCATGCGGACAGAACGGTGCTGTTCTGTCCCAGTTCGCGCGCAGTGGACCGCGTGACGCGTCTGGCTCGACGCGGCTGATGCCTGCACCGATGACATGCAGCGTCCTGCCTCCGCCTGCTGCAGCGCCATGGATTACACCTCCGCCGGCCCCCATTGTCTGGGCAGCGCACGGTACGTGATGCCGTTGCTCCCCCTCCTCCCCCGGATTTTTTCCATGTCCCGACTGTTCTCTCCGTTCCAGCTGAAAGGCGTGACCCTGCGCAATCGCATCGCGGTACCGCCGATGTGCCAGTACTCCGCCGTCGATGGCGTGCCCAACGCATGGCACTTGGCGCATTACACGGGGTTGGCCCGTGGCGGCGCCGGCCTGGTCATCGTGGAAGCGACCGGCGTGTCCGCAGAAGGTCGCATCACCCCCGGCTGCCTTGGCCTGTGGAATGACGCCCAAGCTGACGCACTGGCCCCGATCGCCGCCGCCATCGCCGAGACCGGCGCGGTACCGGGCATCCAGATCGGCCATGCCGGACGCAAGGCCAGCGCCAACCTGCCCTGGGAAGGTGACGACCATATGGCCGAAGACGATGCGCGCGGCTGGCCGACCCTGGCGCCGTCGGCAACCGCTTTCGGTGGCGGCCTGTCCAAGCTGCCGCAGGAAATGACCCTGGACGACATCAAGCGCGTGCAGGCGGACTTCGTATCGGCCGCCGAACGGGCACGCGATGCGGGCTTCAAATGGCTGGAACTGCATTTCGCGCACGGCTACCTGGCGCAGAGTTTCTTCTCCGCCTACAGCAACCAGCGCGATGACCAGTACGGTGGCAACTTCGACAACCGGGCCCGCTTCCTGCTGGAAACGGTCGCTGCCGTACGCGCGGTGTGGCCGGCCGATCTGCCGCTGACCGCACGCCTGGGCGTCATCGAGTATGACTGCCGCGATGAAGAGACCGTCGCTGAATCCATCGAACTGGTACGGCAGATGCGCGAACGCGGGCTGGACCTGCTGAACGTCAGCATCAACTTCGTCATCCCGACCGGCGTGGTGCCGTGGGGCACGCCGTCCTTCCTGGCGCCGATTGCCCAACGCGTGCGCGATGAAGCCGGCATCCCAGTGGCCGTAGGCTGGTGCGTGGATGGCGCCGAAGCGGCCGAAGACATCGTGCAGAAGCAGCAGAGCGACCTGGTGATGATCGGTCGCGCGCACCTGGCCAACCCGCACTACCCGTACCAGCTGGCGCAGGAGCTGGGCGTCGACAACCCCGCCTGGACCACCCTGCCCGCCCCGTACGCCCATTGGCTGGCGCGCTACCGCGGCCCAGGCCGCGCCTCGGCCCAGTAAGCGAACGACAAAAAGGGGACGGAGGGGATTAAGTCGTTTTGGGCCTAGAGGCCGAAAACGACTTAATCCCCTCCGTCCCCTTTTTTATTCGACGGTCACGCTCTTGGCCAGGTTGCGCGGCTTGTCCACGTCGGTGCCGCGGGCCAGGGCGGTGTGGTAGGCCAGCAGCTGCACCGGGATCGTGTGCACGATCGGGCTGAGCACGCCGGCATGGCGCGGCGTGCGGATCACGTGCACGCCTTCGGATTCGACGAAATTGCTGTCCTGGTCGGCGAACACGAACAGCTCACCGCCGCGCGCACGCACTTCCTGCATGTTGGATTTGACCTTCTCCAGCAGGCTGTCGTTGGGTGCGATCACCACCACCGGCATGTCTTCGTCCACCAGTGCCAACGGACCGTGCTTGAGCTCGCCGGCCGGGTAGGCCTCGGCGTGGATGTACGTGATTTCCTTCAGCTTGAGCGCGCCTTCCAGCGCGATCGGGTAATGCAACCCACGGCCCAGGAACAGCGCACTGCTCTTGCGCGCGAAGCGTTCGGCCCATGCAGCGATCTGCGGCTCCATGTTCAGCGCATGCTGCACGCTGCCGGGCAGGAAGCGCAGCTGCTCGAGATACTCCGATTCCTGCGCCGCATCCACGCGACCCTGCAGCTTGCCCAGCACTACGGTCAGCTGGAACAGCGCTGCCAGCTGGGTCGTAAACGCTTTGGTCGACGCCACGCCGATTTCCGCACCGGCGCGGGTGTAGCAGACCAGTTCGCTGGCGCGCGGGATCGCGCTTTCCGGGACATTGCAGATCGACAGCGTATGCAGGTGGCCAAGCGACTTGGCGTACTTCAACGCTTCCATCGTATCCAGCGTTTCGCCGGACTGCGAAATCGTCACGATCAGGTGCTTGGGATTGGCATACGCCGCGCGGTAGCGGTACTCGCTGGCAATCTCCACGCTGCACGGCAGGCCGGAGATGGATTCGATCCAGTAGCGCGCGGTCAGGCCGGCGTAATAGCTGGTGCCACATGCCAGGATCTGCACGCCGGTGATGCCCGACAGCACCGCCTGCGCGTTCTTTCCGAACAGTTCCACCGGGAAGCCACCGGCGTCGATCGCCGCTTCGATGGTGTCACCCAGCGCGCGCGGTTGCTCGTGGATTTCCTTCTGCATGAAGTGACGGTACGGGCCGAGTTCCAGCGAGGCCAGCGACACATCAGACAGGTGGACATCGCGCTGCACGGGGGCATCGTCGTGGCCATACACCTGCACGCCGTCGCGTCGTACGTCGGCGGTGTCGCCCTCTTCCAGGAAGATCACCCGCCGCGTGGACGAGATGATCGCCGACACGTCCGAGGCCACGAAGTTCTCGCCGTCGCCGATGCCGACCAGCAGGGGGCAGCCCATGCGTGCGCAGACGAAGTGATCGGGCTCGGCACGGCTCATCACTGCCAGCGCATAGGCACCGGTCAGTTCCTTCACCGTGCGCTGCAGCGCGGACAGCAGGCTGTCGCCGCCCTTCAGGTGGTGGTGCATCAGGTGGGCGATGACTTCGGTATCGGTCTGCGACTCGAATACATAGCCGAGCGCACGCAGCTTTTCACGCTGCTCTTCGTGGTTTTCGATGATGCCGTTGTGCACCAGCGCCACGCCCTCGCTGATATGTGGATGTGCATTGGCTTCGGTCACGCCGCCGTGGGTGGCCCAACGGGTATGGCCGATGCCCAGCACGCTGCTGAAGCCCTCTGCATCGGCAGCGGTGGCCATCTCCGAAACGCGACCGGTCCGGCGCACGCGGCGGATATCCGGCTGCTCACCCTGCTGCAGCACCGCGATGCCGGATGAATCGTAGCCGCGGTATTCCAGTCGCTTCAGTCCTTCGATGAGGACAGGCACCACATCGCGACCCGCAATCGCACCCACGATCCCGCACATAGACACACATCCTTTGGTGTTGAGCTCCGCATTCTAGCGTGGCTCTCCCTGCGCCTCTGTGTGTCCGCTTAACGAAAGTGTCCGGCCCGGTGTCCGCGGACAGGCGGACACCGCGGCAGGAAGCGTAACTCCCTGATCCAAAAGGCCTGAACAGTTGGCACGCTCTCTGCTTCCCTGAAGGCAGACCGACCACCCAGGCCCTTCGATGATCCGCGACACTTCCGCCCAGGACCAGATTGTTTCCACCCGTGCGACAAGCGGCCGCGCCGCGCTGGTGCGCCGCTACCGCTGGCCGGCACTGGCCGCCGTCCTGGTGCTGGCCGGGATCGGTTTCGCGGTGCACGGATGGCTCAACGCCAGCCGTTCCTTCGACAGCAGCCGGGTGCGCGTGGCGGAAGTACAGCGGGGCGACCTGGTGCGCGACATCGCTGCCGAAGGTCGGGTGATCGCGGCCAACAGCCCGATCCTGTACGCCATCTCCGCCGGCACGGTGAACCTGAAAGTGGTGGCCGGCGACGTGGTCAAGCAGGGCCAGGAGCTGGCCGTGATCGACAGCCCGGAACTGCGCAGCAAGCTTGCCCAGGAAGAGGCCGCGCTGGCTGGGCTGGAAGCGGAGTCCAGCCGTGCCGCGCTGGATGCCACGCTGACCCGGGCCAAGTCGCGCAAGGACACCGACCAGGCGGGTATCGAAAAGGTCGCTGCAGAGCGCGACCTGCAGCGCTACCAGCGCGGCTTCGATGGCGGCGCGGTGCCGCAGATCGATCTGGCACGTGCGCAGGACAGCCTGAAGAAGGCCGATATCAGCCTGCTCAACGCGCAGACCGACGCCAGCCTGCAGGGCCAGGGCGCGGACCTGGACGCACGCAACAAACGCCTGCTGGCCGACCGCCAGCGTGCGGTGGTATCGGAAGTGAAACGGCAGGTGGATGCGCTGACCCTGCGGGCGCCCTTCGATGGCCAGGTCGGCCAGGTGCAGGCCGTGCAGCACACCAACCTGATCGCCAACGCACCGGTGCTGGGCGTGGTCGATCTGTCAAACTTCGAGATCGAGATCAAGGTGCCGGAGAGCTTCGCACGCGACCTGGCGATCGGCATGCCCGCCCAGTTGACCAGCGGCAGCGGCGAACCCTTCCCCGGCGAAATTTCCGCCGTCTCGCCCGAAGTGGTCAGCGGTGAGGTCAACGCGCGCGTGCGTTTTGCCGACAAGCAACCGGCCGGCCTGCGCCAGAGCCAGCGGATGTCGGTGCGGGTTCTGCTGGATACCCGCAAAAACGTACTGAAAGTAGAGCGCGGCCCCTTCGTCGAGCAAAGCAGCGGACACGCCTACGTGATGGAGGGCAGCACCGCCGTGCGCCGCCCCGTCGAACTGGGCGTCAGCAGCCTGGGCGAAGTGGAGATCCTGTCCGGCGTGCAGCCGGGTGATCGCATCGTGGTCGCCGGCAGCGACCTGTTCAAGGACGCCGAGCGCGTTTCCATCAACTGATCCATCCCCTACGAATCCTGGAGAGAACCATGCTTGAGATGCGCGCTGTCGCCAAAGTGTTCCGTACCGAACAGGTGGAAACCCATGCCCTGCGTTCGCTGGATCTGAAGGTCAACGAGGGGGAGTTCGTCGCCGTCACCGGTCCGTCGGGGTCAGGCAAGACGACCTTCCTCAACATCGCCGGCCTGCTGGAGACCTTCACCAGCGGCACCTATCTGCTGGACGGCCAGGACGTCAGCCAGCTGGGTGACGATGCACGCAGCCGCCTGCGCAACCAGAAGATCGGCTTCATCTTCCAGGGGTTCAACCTGATCCCCGACCTCAACCTGTTCGACAACGTGGACGTACCACTGCGTTACCGCGGCATGTCCTCGGCCGAGCGCCGCGAGCGCATCGAGAAAGCACTCGGCCAGGTCGGCCTGGGTTCGCGCATGAAGCACTATCCCAACGAATTGTCCGGTGGCCAGCAGCAACGCGCCGCCATTGCCCGCGCCCTGGCGGGCAGCCCGCGCCTGCTGCTGGCTGACGAACCCACCGGCAACCTGGACAGCCAGATGGCCCGTGGGGTGATGGAACTGCTGGAGGAAATCAACGCCGCCGGCACCACCATCGTCATGGTCACCCATGATCCAGAGCTGGCTGCGCGCGCGCAGCGCAACGTGCATATCGTCGACGGCCAGGTCACCGACCTGCTGCGCGAACCGGTCCTGGCCACCGCCCGGCGCGTGGCCGCGGTCAACGAGTGAGGTCCGCCATGTTTGCTTACTACACCCGGCTGGCCCTGCGCAGCTTCCGTCGTAACAGGGTGCTGACCGCCCTGATGGTGGTCGCCATCGCGCTCGGCATCGGCGCCTCGATGACCACCCTCACCGTATTCCATGTGCTGTCCGGCGATCCCATTCCCGGCAAGAGCGACCGTCTGTTCTACGTGCAGGTCGACCCGCGTCCGCGTGCCGGCTTCGTGCCCGGTGAAGAGCCCGAAGAGCAGATGACCCGGTTCGATGCCGAAGCGCTGTTGCGCGACAAGAAAGGGATCCATCAGGCGGTGATGACCGCCGGCGGCGCGACCATCGTGCCGCAGAACAGTACGCTGAAGCCGTTCTCGCTGGACTCGCGTTACACCTCGGCCGATTTCTTCCCGATGTTCGATGTGCCCTTCCAGTATGGCAATGGGTGGACGGCCACCGACGATGAAGGCCGCAGCCGCGTCGCGGTTCTGTCCAAGACGCTCAACGACAAGCTGTTCAACGGGGCCAACAGCGTGGGCCGCGAAGTAAACGTCAGCGGGCATTCGATGCGCGTGGTCGGCGTACTGAAAGAATGGCAGCCCGAGCCGCGGTTCTTCGATCTGTCCACCGGCGCCTACGGCAACGAAGAAGACGTGCTGCTGCCGTTCTCCACCTCCGTCGAGTTGAAGCTGGGCAGCAGCGGCAACATGAACTGCTTCGGCGAAGGAGCGCCCAATGGCAGCAGCTCGGACCTCAATGCACCGTGTACGTGGCTGCAGTACTGGGTGGAACTGGATCCGGCCAAGGTCGATGACTACCGGCAGTATCTGTTGAACTATTCGGACCAGCAGCGCGCCGCCGGCCGCTTCCAGCGCCCGGCCAACGTCAAGCTTTCCTCGGTGATGGAATGGCTGGATTTCAAGAAGGCCGTTCCCAGTGACGTACGGCTGCAGCTGTGGCTGGCGCTGGGCTTCCTGGTGGTGTGCCTGATCAACACGGTCGGCCTGCTGCTGGCCAAGTTCCTGCGCCGTAGCGGTGAAATCGGCGTGCGCCGCGCGCTTGGCGCCAGCCGCGGGCAGATCTTCCTGCAGTGCGTGGTGGAGGCGGGCGCGGTGGGCGTGGCCGGTGGCCTGCTCGGCATCCTGCTTGCGTTGGCCGGGCTGTATGCCGTGCGCCAGCAACCCGTGGAGTACGCAAAGCTCGCTCATCTGGACGGCACCATGCTGCTGCTTGCACTCGGCCTGACCCTGTTCGCCAGCCTCGCCGCCGGCCTGTTGCCGGCGTGGCGCGCCATGCAGGTCACCCCCGCCATCCAGCTTAAATCGCAGTAAGCACGAGACCAAGGAACCTGCATGGACATCCGCCCCATCCTCAGCACCCTGCGCCGGCACAAGACGGCCGCCTCGCTGATCGTGCTCGAAGTCGCCCTGACCTGCGCCATCGTCTGCAACGCGCTGTTCCTGGTCAGCCAGCGCATCGACAAGATCAGCCAACCCAGCGGCGTGGCCGAAAAAGAGCTGATCGTGGTGCGGGTCAGCGGCATCGGCAAACAGACCGATGCCATGGCCCGCACGCGCGAGGACATCGCTGCCCTGCGCGCCGTCCCCGGGGTCACCCAGGTGTCGCGCGCCAACCAGTTGCCGTTCCGCAACAACTCCTCCAACAGCGGCATCGCGCGTACACCCGAACAGGAGCGCCCCACGATCCACGCTGCCATGTACAGCTTCAACGAAGGGGCCCTGTCCACGCTCGGACTGAACCTGATTGCCGGACGCGACTTCCTGCCCAGTGAGTACGTGGACCGCGAGAAAGCGCAGAGCGGCGAAGGCGCGGGTAAGGCCGTGCCGGTGATCATCACCCAGGCGGCCGCTGACGGCCTGTCGCCGGGACAGACGGCACTGGGCAAGACGTTCTATTCCGGCGACCAGCCACTCAACGTGATCGGCATCGTGCAGCACCTGGCCACGCCCACCGGCTGGGGCGACAACACGACGATGTCGCTCATCATGCCGCTGCGGACCGACTTCACCGAAGGCGTCTATCTGCTGCGGTCCGCCCCGGAGCGTCGCGATGAGGTGCTGAAAGGCGCGCTGGCCGCGTTGGAACGCAATGATCCCAACCGCTTGGTCCGCGAGAAACTGACCTATGAGGACCAGCGCAACGACTTCTTCAAGAACGATCGCGCCATGGTCGGCTTGTTGATCACCGTCTGCGTTGCCCTGCTGGTGGTGACCGCATTGGGCATCGTCGGCCTGGCCAGCTTCTGGGTGCAGCAGCGCAGCAAGCAGATCGGCATCCGCCGTGCGCTGGGAGCGACCCGCGGGCAGATCCTGCGCTACTTCCAGACCGAGAACTTCCTGCTGGCCACGGTCGGCATCGTGCTCGGCATGCTGGCGGCGTATGCCATCAACCTGGCCTTGATGAATACCTATGAGCTGCCCCGCATGCCGCTGATCTACCTGCCCATCGGCGCCGTGCTGCTGTGGCTGCTGGGACAGATCGCGGTGTTCGGGCCGGCGCGGCGGGCCGCTGCGGTACCGCCGGCGGTGGCCACCCGCGGCAGCTGAGGCACGGCTGGCGCGGCTTGTATATCCTGCTGCCATGATGTCCGTAGCACCGCGCCCCGGCCGGCGCCTACGTTCCGCCGAGCACGGCTCGGCGCTACCAGAAGCTGCTCAATGCCTGCGATCCTGATCATCGACGACAACACCAGCGTGGCCACCGCGCTGGACGTGCTGTTTTCCCTGCATGACATCGATACCCTCCAAGCCACCTCGCCCGAACAGGGGCTGGCGCTGCTGCGCGAGCATCCGGTGGACCTGGTCATCCAGGACATGAACTTCACCGAGGACACGACCTCGGGCGAAGAAGGGGAAGCCCTGTTCGCGCGCATCCGTCAGGCGCACCCTGACATGCCGGTGATCCTGTTGACCGCGTGGACCCATCTGGGCAGCGCGGTGGATCTGGTGAAGGCAGGGGCCGCCGACTACCTGGCCAAGCCCTGGGATGACCGCAAACTGCTGACCACGGTAAACAACCTGCTGGAGCTGTCCGAGGCACGCCGCGAGCTGGACCAGCGCCGCCAGCGCGAGCAGCGCCAGCGCACCGATCTGCAGGCCCGCTACCAGCTGTGCGACGCAGTGTTCGCCGATGCCGCCAGCGAGCGCGTCATCGCGCTGGCCTGCCAGGTGGCGCGCTCGACGTTGCCGGTACTGATCACCGGTCCCAATGGCGCAGGCAAGGAGAAGATCGCGCAGATCATCCAGGCCAATTCGCCGGTGGCCAAGGGCCCCTTCGTCACCGTCAACTGCGGCGCGCTGCCCGCCGATCTGATCGAAGCAGAGCTGTTCGGCGCCGACGCCGGCGCGTACACCGGCGCCAACAAGGCGCGCGAAGGCAAGTTCGAAGCCGCCGATGGGGGCACGTTGTTCCTCGATGAGATCGGCAACCTGCCATTGGGTGGCCAGATGAAGCTGCTGCGCGTACTGGAAACCGGCCGCTTCGAGCGGTTGGGTTCGAACCGCGAACGGCAGGTCAGAGTGCGCGTGGTCAGTGCGACAAACGCGGATCTTGCCGCGATGATCCGCGACGGCACCTTCCGCGAAGATCTGTACTACCGCCTCAATACGGTCGAGCTGGCGTTGCCGCCGCTGGCTGAGCGGACCGGCGACATCGCACCGCTTGCCGAGCACTTCCTGAGCGATGACAAGCCGCTCTCACCTGCGGCCCTCAGCGCCCTGCAGCGCCATGCATGGCCTGGCAACGTGCGCGAGCTGCGCAACGTGATCCAGCGTGCCGAGCTGCTGGCGACCGGTCCGCGCATCGAGGTGGCCGACCTCAATCTGCCACGCGCACCGGCCAACGCACGCAGCAACAGCGCCGCCCTTGACCCGGACCGCAAGCGCATCGAAAGCGCGCTCGCCAGCAACCACGGCATCATCGCGAAGGCCGCGGCGGAGCTCGGGCTGAGCCGACAAGCGTTGTACCGTCGGATGGATCGATACGACATCCCCCGCGAATGAAGCCCCGCTCCCTCACCGTTCGCCTGTTCCTGCGCCTGCTGCCTGTGCTCGCCCTGGCGGCGGCGCTGCCGTGGCTGCTGGCCTACTGGATGGACCACGGCTGGGCCGTCGCGCTGCTCTCCGGCATCGTCCTGCTGTCGTTGATGTGGATCAGCCTCAGCCGCGCCATCGCGCCGATACGTTCGGTGATGCGCGCGTTGTCCGGCGTGGTGAGCAGCTACAAGGACGGCGAGTTCAATTTCAGCGTGCACTGGCCGGCACAGGATGAGCTGGGCCATCTGGTGCAGGCGCACCGCGAGCTCGGGGATGTACTGCGCGAGCAGCGGCAGTCACTCGTGCAGCGCGAACTGCTGCTCGACACCATGGTGCAGAACACGCCGGTGGCGATGCTGTTGCTTGCCGCAGGCGGTGACGGCGTGCAGCGTGTGGTGTTCTCCAACCTGGCCGCACGCAAGCTGCTGCACGGCGGGTACAAGCTGGAAGGCCAACGCCTTCTGGAATTGTTGGAGCAGATGCCGCTGGCGCTGCGCGACGCCATCTCGCGCGGCGGCGACAGCCTGTTCGCCGTGCGCGAGGAAGAGAGTGATGACGAAGATGACGAGCAGATCTACCATCTGTCGCGGCGCGCGTTCCACCTCAATGGCCGGCCGCACGACCTGCTGCTGATCCGCCTGCTGACGGCCGAACTGCGGCGGCAGGAAGTACAGACCTGGAAGAAAGTGATCCGGGTGATAAGCCATGAGCTCAACAATTCATTGGCCCCCATTGCCTCGCTGGCGCACTCCGGCGGTGAACTGGTCAGGCGCGAACGCTTCGACCGCCTGCCGGAGATCTTCTCGACCATCGAAGATCGGGCGCGTCATCTGGAAGGCTTCATCCGGGGCTATGCGCGCTTTGCCAAGCTGCCACACCCGCAGCTCCAGACGGTGCACTGGGCGCCGTTCCTGGCCAGCCTGCAGCAGCAGATCTCCTTCCAGATGGATGAGATTGCCGACGACCTGCACAGCCGTGTGGACATCGCCCAGCTGGGGCAGGCGTTGTTGAACCTGGTGAAGAACGCGCACGAGGCGTGTGCCGAGTCTGATCCCCCCAACGACGACGTGCGTGTGCAGCTGACCCGCCTGCCGCAGTGGATTCGGCTGGATGTGCTGGACCGCGGCAAGGGCATGAACGAGGCCGTCCTGCAGAACGCATTGATGCCCTTCTATTCGACCAAGCGCAACGGTACCGGGCTGGGCCTGGCGCTCACGCGGGAGATCATCGAAGCGCACGGTGGGCGTATCGCGCTGCAAAACCGCACGGACGGCGGCCTGTGCGTGTCGCTGCTGTTGCCGGTGAACTGACGGCAAGCGGTTGCGGGCGTGGGGGAGCCTGGGAGGTGGGGCGTGGACGTGGGGCGTGGACGTAGATGTGGGCGTCGGGCGTCGGGCGTGAACCGTGGGCCATGGACGTGGGGCGTCACGCTTGGTAGAGCCGACTTCAGTCGGCTGCCTTGCGCCTGCAGCCGACTGAAGTCGGCTCTACCGGGGGTGCCCTGCAGCCGACTGAAGTCGGCTCTACCGGGGATACCCTGCAACCGACTGAAGTTGGCTCTACCTGCCTACTTCTTCTGCGGGCGCTGCCAGCCTTCAACCACCTGCTGGCGCACGCGCGCGACGGTCAACTGGCCGTCCGGCGCGGTGCGCGTAATCACCGATCCAGCGGCAATGGTCGCGCCCTCGCCGACGAGCACGGGCGCCACCAACGAACTGTTGGATCCGATGAAGGCGTTGTCACCGATGGTCGTCTGTGACTTGTTCACC
Organism: Stenotrophomonas sp. WHRI 8082; assembly: GCF_040223995.2. NCBI lineage: Bacteria > Pseudomonadati > Pseudomonadota > Gammaproteobacteria > Lysobacterales > Lysobacteraceae > Stenotrophomonas > Stenotrophomonas sp. WHRI 8082. The sequence goes on from NZ_CP167826.1 coordinate 1,301,759, forward strand.
CCATCGTAGTTGCACGTGATGGTTCCCGCGCCGATGTTCACCTTGCTGCCGATCACCGCATCGCCCAGATAGGTCAGATGGTTGGCCTTGCTGCCTACGCCCATGCGGACGTTCTTGGTTTCCACGAAGTTCCCCACGTGTGCCCCGTCGGCCAGCACGGTGCCCGGCCGCAGCCGCGCGAAGGGTCCGATCTGCGCCGCGCCCTCGGTCACCACGCCTTCGATGTCACAGTGCGCGCGCACTTCGGTACCCGGGCCCAACTTGACGTTCTTCAACCGCGTGAACGGTCCGATGACCACGCCATCGGCCAGCTCGACGCGTCCTTCGAGGATCACGTTGACGTCGATCTGCACATCACGGCCGACTGTCACATCGCCGCGGATGTCCAGCCTTGCCGGGTCCAACACGCGGGCACCCTGCTCGCACAGCGCACGCACCGCACGCTGCTGCCAGGCGCGCTCAAGCTGGGACAGCTGCCACGGATCATTGGCGCCTTCGGCATCCTGCGGATCAGCCACCAGGGACATGTCGGCCGCGGTGTATTCATTGGCAGCGAACGCGAACACGTCGGTGAGGTAGTACTCACCCTGCGCATTGGCGTTGGACAACTGTGAAAGCCAGCGCCGCAGGGCGGTGGATTCGGCGGTGATGATGCCGGTGTTGATCGTACGGATCCGGCGCTGCTCCTCGCTCGCATCTTTCTGCTCCACGATGGAGCCGACCTTGCCCTCCGCGTCGCGCACGATGCGACCGTAGCCAGTGGGATTCTCCATCTCCGCTGCCAGCACGGCCAGCCGGCCTGGCTGCGCCAGCAGGTCGCGCAGGGTCTGCGCACGGATCAGCGGCACGTCGCCGTACAGCACCAGCACCTGCGCGGCGTCAGGCACGTCCGGCATGGCCTGCGCGACCGCATGGCCGGTCCCGAGCTGCTGCACCTGCTCCGCCCACAACAGGTCGGGCTGGTCGGCGAACCGCGCACGCACGGCGTCCCCGCCATGACCGTAGACGATGTGGATCGCAGCGGGCTGCAGTTCGCGTGCCGTTGCGATCACGTGCGCCAGCATGGGCTGGCCCGCGACCGGCTGCAGCACCTTCGGCAATACTGACCTCATGCGCTTGCCCGCGCCGGCGGCCAGGATGATCACGTGCAGGGCTTGGCTCATGGAATAACGGTGTCCGCAATGGTGTGCCGACATTCTAGAACGCAGCCCGTTAACATGCGTCACGCGCCCTGCATCCCGTGTCCATGTCCCTGCTCCGCCAAGGTGGTTCCTACCTCATCGTCGGCCTGGTCCAGCTTCTGCTGGACTGGTGTGTGTTCGTGGCGGTGACCGCGATGGGCATGCCGGTGGTGCCGGGCAATGTCATCGGGCGCGCCAGCGGCATGCTGCTGGGCTTCTGGCTCAACGGGCGTTATACGTTCGCCGATCAGGGCAGGCAGCGGCTGGGATGGCGGCGCTTCGCGCGCTTCATCGGCCTGTGGGCGGCGGTCACTGCAGTGAGCACGGTGCTGGTCGCCGCCGCCCACGACGCATTGGGACTGCAGTACGCCTGGTTGGCCAAGCCGCTGGTGGAAGGCGTGCTGGCCGCGCTGTCGTTCCTGTTGATGCGTTGGCTGGTGTTTCGCTGAAGCAAGCGTGCTTCCGGCTCCGCGTGCAACAGCCGCCGAGCATGGCTGGGCGCTACCACGGCGGGGCCAACGTCCAGACCCGCCCGGCACGCCGAGACGGGACCGCTACCGGCCCAGGCGCGCCGCCAGGCCCTCGCGCCACAACTGCAGGGGGCTGAATCGCAGTGTCACCTCGTGCGTGCCCGCGGGTACGCAGACGGCACGGAACAATCCATTGGCGCGCAGTACGTCTGTCGCCTCACCGTTGATCTCCGCCCTCCAGCCCGGGGCGATCACATCGTTCACCACCAGCCACGCGGGCGCGTCAGCGTGCACCCGCACCGTCATCGTGCTCGCCGCATGGTGCTGTTGCAGCACCTGCAGCACACCGCTTGCGGCCTCCGGGCAGAGGCCCCGCTGCGCACCTTGCGGCAACCACAGCGCGGCGCCGAAGTCGGTCTCGTTGAAGGCCGCGGCGGGCGGCAGGTCCTCTTCATGCCAGCGCACCTGGCGCGGGTTGAGCAGGCGCGGCAACACGCTGTCACGACGCAGATACTGCAGTTGATCATCGTGGGCCCGCGAGCCGGGGAAGGCGCCCGGCGCGAGCACCCACCGCACACCCAGCAGGTCATACAAGGGCGCGTTGAAGTCCCCGGTCCACGGGGTGTCCGGTTTGTCCTGCACGTTCTCCAACGGATCGCCGGGCATGCCGACCATCCGCAGGTAGCGGGCATCCAGCAGCGGGTTATAGCCATTGGCCAACGGCAGCGCGTGCACGGCCGCACCGTTCGTCAACGGACCGATGCCGAAGACCAAGGCACGCTGCGGCCCGGAGGCGGTGCGCTGCGCGGACAACAGCTGGTACGCACTCTGCGCCGCGCCAGCGCGACTGGCGGTAAGGACGGGACGGGTCGCACTGCGTGCGTTGAATGAGGTGCTGACGTTGAACACCAGCAGATCGATCAGAATCAACCCGAGCACCCAGCGTGCGGGCGCACGATGCCGACGCAGCTGGTGGACGGCCAGCGTCCCCAGCACCGCACTCAGCGCGATCCAGGCAAACCCTGGCAACCGGCCAGTGCTGACGATCAGCCAACCGCTGGCCACCGCCAGCAGGCCCGTCACCAGCACTGATGGCCAATGCGGTCGCAGCCCGTGCTGGGCGAGTGCAACCTGCAAGGCGGACGCACCCAACCATGCCGCTGCGGGCACCGCGAGGAACAGCGCATCGGACGGTCGACGGAACAGGTCCAGCCCGGGCAGCCACTCGAACAGCAGCGGGAACACCGGCGTCGCGCCCCCCAAGGCGAACAGGACCGCAAAAACGAAGACCGCCAACGCGACGCGCGCCTGCGTGGGCGTGCGACGAATGACCTCGCCGCCCCACGCCAGCCAGACCGCCAGCGGGACCGCGCCCACGTAGAGATAGTCGGTCGTGATATCGCCGAATGCCCAGCTGTCACCACGGCCCTGCGAGAAGATGTTGCCTGAAAGCAGGGTGGCAAGGGACTGCCACTGGATGGCCCCGGGCAGCGCGGTGTCGAGCGTGACGCCATCGCGATTGGTCTGCGCCAGCCACGCGAATGTCGACAGCCACTGCGGTGCGCTGATCAGCGCAGCCACTGCCCCCACCACGGCCAACTGCAGGAACAGGCGAACGCGCTGGCGATCAGCGGCGACGAGCGCGCCCACCGAATAAAGCCCGCACGCGAGCACGATCAGATACGTGACCTGGGTCAACTGCAGCGCACACAGCCCACCCGCGATGCCGGCCAGCAGTGCGTAGTGCCATCGCCCGGTATGCCGCAGCCGCGAAAGACCCAGCCACAGCCAGGGCAGCATGCAGTAACTGACGATCATCGGGGTATGCTGCAGGCGCGCCGCCGCGACCCCTCCGAACAGGAAGACCAGGGCGAACATTAGCTGCGGCAAGCGCTGCAATCCCTGCGTTGCCGCAAGTTTCAACGCCCCCATCCCCGCCACCAGCACATGCAGCAGGATCACCACCGTGAACCAGTGCAGGGACGTCGGTGCCAGCAGCATCGGCAGCACCACGGTCGGCTGCAGGGTCATCATCTGCGGATCGGCCAACTGCGGGTATCCACCGTGCAGGTAAGGATTCCACCAGGGTAAGTCGAGCTGCAGCAGCTGCTGCGCGGTGAAGCTCACTGCCGGAAAGAACTGCTGGACCGCATCGAAGGGAATCGTCCAGATGCCAAGCAGCCACGGCAGGCAGAGAACCAGCCAAAGGGCGCTCCATGCGAATCCCGGCGTCTGCCGTAGTCGGGTCCAGCGGCTCGTGGCCGCAGTCGTGCTGATCATCTGCTGCACCCGTGCTTTCCTTGCTTTGTCAGCGCGCGCCGCCCGTTTCGGGGCGACAAAGATCAATCATAGCCCGCACCAACGCGACATGCCCGAGGGGCTCCTGCATGCTGCGATCCACTGCCTCGGCAACCGTCTTCGTGCAGCCCGGCTGGCCGCGCTCCGGGGCAATGTCGGGCCATAGCGCGAGCAGCTTTTCATCTGCCGCATCGATGAGGCGACGCAACGCCTCCAGCGAAGGCGCTGGCGGTGGCACCTCGCCTGCCGCATAGCGATGGAAGGCGACATGCTGGATCAGCTTGTTGGCCTCGATCAGCTGGCGGTAGAAGTGCACGACCGCCTCGGCGTCCAGGCCCAGCTGGGTCGCCCGGACGCGCTTGCCCTCCAGTACCTGTGCTTCGCGGATGGGATCTTCCACCGGGCGCGCGGCGGGGTACTTGAACGCGGCTACCTCATGCGCGATGGCATTGCGCTCGGCGGCGACGGCAACGAAGCGATCCATCGGAGTGGCCTGCGCGGCGGCAGGCAGCAACGTCGCAAGCAGCACTGTCCGACAGCAATCGAGAATAGCCATGGCGCACCTTCCAGAAGAAGAAGCACACAGGGTGAGCCCGGTGAGTGGCCAGCACGAGGAACCGGCGCACAGTTCGCGCCGGCATCCTGGACGATGCACGTAAAATACAAACGCCGGCACAAGGCCGGCGCAGGTGAAGCGGTCGCGTGCAAGCGCGGCGCCCAATCGGGTCGCCGCCGCCCGGCAGCGGTCAGTGCTTCAAGTTCTTGCGCAGGCGTTCAAGCGCCTGCAGCTGGGCGGTCACTTCGGCCAGCTTCTGCTGGGCTTCGGCGATCTCCATGCCTTCGCCGCGATTGGCCAGCATGCGCTCGGCTTCTTCCTTGGCCTTGCGTACGGCGGCTTCATCGATGTCCTGCGCGCGGATGGCCGTATCGGCCAGCACGGTTACCACCTGCGGCTGTACTTCCAGGATGCCGCCGGTGATGAAGAAGTCCAGCTGCTCGCCATTGGCCTGGGTGACCACGACCTTGCCCGGCTTCAGGCGGGTGATCAGCGGTGCGTGCTTGGGCGCAATGCCCAGCTCGCCCAGCTCACCGGTGGCCACGACCAGGGTCGCTTCACCCCGGAAGATTTCCTGCTCGGCGCTGACGATGTCGCAACGGATCGTGCTCATGCAAATCTCTTCACTGTTCGCGGCGGCACGATGCCACCGGGGAGGAGCCACGGCGCGGGCGGGTGCCCGGCGCCGGTGTCAGGTCGGGCAGGATCGCTCCCGCCCGTCCCGGATCAGGCCTTCTCGGCCATCTTCTTGGCCTTCTCGACCGCTTCTTCGATGCTGCCGACCATGTAGAACGCCTGCTCCGGCAGGTGGTCGAACTCGCCATCGACGATGGCCTTGAAGCCACGGATGGTGTCCTTCAGCGACACGTACTTGCCCGGCGAGCCGGTGAACACTTCGGCCACGTGGAACGGCTGGCTGAAGAAGCGCTCGATCTTGCGGGCGCGGGTCACGGCCTGCTTGTCTTCTTCCGACAGTTCGTCCATGCCCAGGATCGCGATGATGTCCTTCAGTTCCTTGTACTTCTGCAAGGTCTGCTGGACGCGCTGGGCGGTGTCGTAATGCTCGTGGCCGATGACCAGCGGGTCCATCTGGCGGCTGGTCGAATCCAGCGGATCCACGGCCGGGTAGATACCCAGCGAGGCGATCGAACGCGACAGGGTCACGGTCGAATCCAGATGGGCGAAGGTGGTCGCCGGCGACGGATCGGTCAAGTCATCGGCCGGCACGTAGACCGCCTGGATCGAGGTGATCGAGCCGTTCTTGGTGGAGGTGATGCGCTCCTGCAGGACGCCCATTTCCTCGGCCAGGGTGGGCTGGTAGCCCACGGCCGACGGCATGCGGCCCAGCAGTGCCGACACTTCGGTACCGGCCAGCGTGTAGCGGTAGATGTTGTCGACGAACAGCAGCACGTCCTTGCCCTTGCCCGACGCGTCCTTCTCGTCGCGGAAGTACTCGGCCATGGTCAGGCCGGTCAGCGCAACGCGCAGACGGTTGCCCGGCGGCTCGTTCATCTGGCCGTACACCATCGCGACCTTATCCAGGACGTTGGAGTCCTTCATCTCGTGGTAGAAGTCGTTGCCCTCACGGGTACGCTCACCCACGCCGGCGAACACGGACAGACCGCTGTGCGCCTTGGCGATGTTGTTGATCAGTTCCATCATGTTGACGGTCTTGCCGACGCCGGCGCCGCCGAACAGGCCGACCTTGCCGCCCTTGGCGAACGGGCACATCAGGTCGATCACCTTGATGCCGGTTTCCAGCAGCTCGGTGGCCGGGGACTGGTCTTCGTACGACGGCGCGGCACGATGGATTTCCCACGTGTCGCTGGCGGTGACCGGACCGGCTTCGTCGATCGGGCGACCCAGCACGTCCATGATGCGGCCCAGCGTGCCCGCGCCGACCGGCACGGAGATGCCGCGGTTGGTGTTGGTGGCAACCAGGTTGCGCTTCAGGCCATCGGTGGAACCGAGGGCGATGCAGCGGACCACGCCGTCGCCCAGCTGCTGCTGGACTTCGAGGGTGATTTCGGTGTTGTCGACCTTCAGTGCGTGATACACCTTCGGCACCGACTCACGGGGGAACTCGACGTCGACGACCGCGCCGATGATCTGAACGATCTTGCCCTGACTCATTGCTGCATCCTCTAAATGTGTGCTTTGGACGTGCGCGTCAGACTGCTGCTGCGCCGCCGACGATTTCGGAGATTTCCTGGGTGATCGCTGCCTGGCGGGCCTTGTTGTAGACCAGCTGCAGGGTTCCGATCAGCTTGTTCGCGTTGTCGCTGGCCGCCTTCATCGCCACCATGCGTGCCGCATGCTCGGAGGCGACGTTTTCCAGCACGGCCTGGTACACCAGCGACTCGATGTAACGCGTCATCACGTGCTCCAGCACGGTCGCGGCATCGGGTTCGTACAGGTAGTCCCAGTCGTGGTGAGCGACCTGCTTCTCAGCCGCCGGCAACGGCAGAAGCTGGTCGAAGCTGGCGGTCTGGGTCATGGTGTTGACGAAGCGGTTGTACACCAGGTACACGCGGTCGACCTTGCCCTCGGTGAATGCATCAAGCATCACCTTGATCACGCCGATCAGCGATTCCAGCCGCGGCACGTCACCCAGATGGGTCACGCTGCCGACCATGTTGACCTTGATCCGGCGGAAGAAGGTGGACGCCTTCTGGCCGATGGTCACCATGTCGACTTCAGCGCCCTTTTCCTGCCACGCACGGGCTTCGCCCAGCGTCTTGCGGAACAGGTTGTTGTTCAGGCCACCCGCCAGCCCGCGATCAGACGAGATCACGATGTAGCCCACGCGCTTGACCTGCTCGCGCTCGGCCAGGAACGGGTGCTGGTAGTCGGTGCTGGCCTGCGCCAGGTGACCGATCACCTGCTTCATCGCCTGCGCGTACGGACGCGAGGTCTTCATCCGCTCCTGCGCTTTGCGGATCTTGGAGGCCGAGACCATCTCGAGCGCGCGCGTCACCTTGCGGGTGTTCTGCACGCTCTTGATCTTGGTTTTGATTTCGCGTCCGCTTGCCATCTCTTATTCCCGTATGTTCAACGGTAGAACGGGGACTGGCCCCGCTCCACGTGCGCTGTTACCAGCTGCCGGTGGTCTTGAACTCGGTGATGCCCTTCTTGAAGGCCTCTTCGATGTCCTTGTCCCAACCGCCGGTGGCGTTGACCTTGCCGATCAGCTCGCCCTGGGTGTTGGCGAAATGGGCGTGCAGGCCTTCCTCGAACGCCAGCAGCTTGTTGACCGGCACGTCGTCGAGGTAACCCTCGTTGACGGCGTAGATCGACAGCGCCTGGTTGGCGATCGACATCGGCGCGTACTGCTTCTGCTTCATCAGCTCGGTGACGCGCTGACCGCGCTCCAGCTGCTTGCGGGTGGCTTCGTCCAGGTCCGAGGCGAACTGCGCGAACGCAGCCAGTTCACGGTACTGGGCCAGCGAGATACGGATGCCGCCGGACAGCTTCTTGATGATCTTGGTCTGGGCCGAACCACCCACGCGCGACACCGAGATACCGGCGTTGACGGCCGGACGGATACCGGCGTTGAACAGATCGGTTTCCAGGAAGATCTGACCGTCGGTGATCGAGATCACGTTGGTCGGCACGAACGCGGACACGTCGCCGGCCTGCGTTTCGATGATCGGCAGTGCGGTCAGCGAACCGGTCTTGCCGGTCACGGCGCCGTTGGTGAACTTTTCCACATACTCTTCGGACACGCGGGCGGCGCGCTCGAGCAGGCGGGAATGCAGGTAGAACACGTCGCCCGGATAGGCTTCGCGACCCGGCGGACGCTTCAGCAGCAGCGAGATCTGGCGGTAGGCGACAGCCTGCTTGGACAGATCGTCGTACACGATCAGGGCGTCTTCGCCGCGATCCATGAAGTACTCGCCCATGGTGCAGCCCGAGTAGGCGCTGATGTACTGCATCGCAGCCGATTCAGAGGCGGTGGCGGCGACGACCACGGTGTGGGCCAGCGCGCCGTTCTCTTCCAGCTTGCGCACGATGTTGGCCACGGTCGACGCCTTCTGGCCGATCGCGACGTACACGCACTTGATGCCGGTGTCTTTCTGGTTGATCACCGCATCGATGGCCAGGGCGGTCTTGCCGGTCTGGCGGTCACCGATGACCAGCTCGCGCTGGCCACGGCCGATCGGGATCATGGAGTCGACCGACTTGTAACCGGTCTGCACCGGCTGATCGACCGACTTGCGCCAGATCACGCCCGGGGCCACACGCTCCACCGGAGCGGTCAGTTCTGTGCCCAGCGGGCCCTTGCCGTCGATCGGCTCGCCCAGCGCGTTCACCACGCGGCCGAGCAGCTCCGGACCAACCGGCACTTCGAGGATGCGGCCGGTGGTCTTGGCCACGTCGCCTTCGCGAAGGTTCTGGTAATCACCCAGCACCACGGCGCCGACCGAGTCGCGCTCCAGGTTCAGGGCGAGGGCGAAGGTGTTGTTGGGCAGTTCGATCATTTCGCCCTGCATCACGTCGGCCAGGCCGAAGATGCGCACGATGCCGTCGGACACGCTGGTCACGGTGCCTTCGTTGCGCGATTCCGCGGCCAGCTTGACCTTCTCGATGCGGTTCTTGATCAGTTCGCTGATTTCGGAGGGATTGAGCGTGGTTGCCATCGTCGAGTCCTAGTGCCGGCGGTAACGCCGGACGTTTAATTGAATTCAGTTAGCGAGTGCGGTCTGCAGACGGGCAAGCTTGCCCTTCAGCGAACCGTCGATGACCACGTCACCGGCGTCGATCACGGCGCCGCCGATCAGCGACGCATCCACCGCGGTGGACACATCCACTTCGCGGCCGAAGCGCTTGCGCAGCGCAGCCTTGATCGCGTCCAGTTCACCGGGCGACAGTTCGTTGGCCGAGGTCACCGTGGCCTTCACCACGTGTTCGGCTTCGGCGCGCAGCTGGTCGTACATGCCGGCGATTTCCGGCAGCAGCGGCAAGCGGCGGGCATCAGCGAGGATGGACAGGAACCGCGAGAAGGTCTCGCTGCGCTGGTCCGGGGCGAGCAGCGCGACGGCGTCGTCGCGGCCCAGCTCCGGGTTGGCGAGCAGGGCCGACACGCGAGGGTCGGCGGCGACATGGGCGGAGAACGCAAGCGCATCCGTCCACGGCGCGAACGCACCTTCGTCACGCGCGGTCGCAAAGGCGGCGCGGGCGTAAGGGCGGGCAAGCGTGAGGGCCTGGCTCATATCAGATCTCCGAAGCCAGCTCGTCGAGCAGCGCCTTGTGGGCGTTGGCATCGATTTCGCGCTTGAGCAGCTTCTCCGCACCGCTTACGGCCAGCGCGGACACCTGCTTGCGCAGCTCCTCGCGGGCACGGTTGGCGGCGAGGTCGATTTCAGCCTGGGCCAGTTCTTTCTGGCGGTTGGCTTCGGCGATCGCTTCATTCTTGGCGGCTTCAACGATCTGGTTGGCGCGCGCGTGGGCCTGGTCAATGATTTCATTGGCCTTGCCGCGTGCATCCTTCAGGGCTTCGTTGACCTTGTCCTGGGCCTGGGCGAGATCTTTCTGGCTGCGATCGGCAGCGGCGAGACCTTCAGCGATCTTCTGCTGGCGCTCTTCGATCGCATTCATCAGCGGCGGCCAGATCTTGGTCGCGATGATCCAGATCAGGGCTGCAAAGGCCAGGGCCTGGGCGATGAGTGTAAAACCGATTTCCATTTTATTCGCTCAGTCGGTGGTGACGGGGTGGAAGTGCCGCCCGGTGGGCGGCACCCCCGAACCTTCATCCGATACCAGGCACCAGCGGTGCCCGGTCGTTTCACAGAGGCTGGATCAGCCAGCCACTGCCGGCAGGCGCGAGACGAACTCGCCGACCAGCGGGTTGGCGAAGGCGAACAGCAGGCCCACGGCGACCGAGATGATGAACGCGGCGTCGATCAGGCCGGCGGTGATGAACATACGGACCTGCAGCACCGGGATCAGTTCCGGCTGGCGCGCGGCCGATTCCAGGAACTTACCGGACATGATGGCCAGACCCAGGCCTGCGCCCAGCGCGGCCAGGCCGATCATGATGCCGACGGCGAGGACGGTGGAGCTCTGGACCTGGGCGAGATTGGTCAGGACGGCGAAGTACATGGTTTTCTCCGGGAACGTGATTGCTAAGGGATATGGAAACTAACGGATGAAGGGTGCAGCGAAACTCAGTGACTGTCTTCGGACAGGCTCAGGTACACGATGGACAGCATCATGAAGATGAAAGCCTGCAGCGGAATCACCAACAGGTGGAACAGCATCCAGCCGAAGCCGGCGAAGGCGCCTGCGAACATGCCGGCGATACCTGCACCGCCCAGCACCCAGATCAGCAGGAAGACGATTTCCCCGCCGAACATGTTGCCGAACAGTCGCATCGCCAGCGAAATCGGCTTGCTCAGCCACTCGACGATGTTCAGGATCAGGTTGAACGGCAGCATCCACTTGCCGAACGGCGCGGTCAGGAACTCCTTGGTGAATCCACCAATGCCCTTGGAGCGCAGTGCGAAGAACAGCATCAGGAAGAACACGCTGATCGACATGCCGAGGGTGGCATTGACGTCAGCGGTCGGGACCGGCTTCCAGTACGGCACACCGAGGGCTTCCAGCGGCATGGCGATGAAATCGGCCGGGATCATCTTGATGAGATTCATCAACAGGATCCAGAAGAAGATCGTGATCGCGATCGGCGTCACCAGCTTGCTGGTGCCGTGGTAGGTGTCCTTGGCCTGCCGGTCAACGAACTCCAGGCAGATTTCCACGAAGGCCTGCCACTTGCCCGGCACGCCGGCCGTGGCATTGCGGGTCGCCATCCAGAAAGCGAAAACCATCACCAGACCCATCAGGACCGACGTGGCGATGGTATCCAGGTGCAGCGCCCACGGGCTGCCCTGCCCAACGGTGAGGTTGTGCAGGTGATGCTGGATGTAGGAGGTGGGTGTCAACGCCTCGCCTGCCATGTGTCCGGAACCTTAGTTATTTAGAAATTCGATCAACGCCTGGCCAGAGCCAGGACCTGAAACATCAAGCCAACCGCGATACCGGCCAGGAGTGCCAATGCGGGCAGCCTGAATACCAGAAATCCAACGATCAGCACACCAAACACCACCGCCCACTTGGCCACCACCGCGATGATCAGCCGTGCCATTGCCGAGCCTGCCGCCTGTACACCGCCCCCCAGCGCCATCCGTGCCGCCACCCAGCCACCGGCTGAAACCGCAAGCCCGGACAGCAGTGCGCCCAGCGCATGCTTCGGACTCACCAGCAGGAAGCCAAGGGCCAGGACAATCACTGCCGCCAGCGGATAGACCGCGGCGCGCAGCATCAGTCGCCGACCCGGATCAACGGAATTCAGCACAGAGACGTCCCGCACATTGGAGTGGAAAGGCGTGAGGCAGCAGCGTGGTGCCTCGTCGAGCCGCCAAATTATAGCAATGGGACAATTTGCGAGACAACCGCTGCGTGTTCATACCGGATCGGTGCAAGTTACGGGATGGCCGGGATTTTTCCATCCGGGGGCAGGACAATCAGGCCCAGCGGGGGTCGTGGCCATGTCGCAGTGCACCATTGAACTTTGGTCGCGGGGCGGGGTCCAACCCCTCGACCTGCCCTCTCTCATCCTCGTCGGCGCAGTTTGCAGGTCGGTAACCGAGTCCCGCCACTGCCTGGCGGGACTTTTTTTTCTCTGTATCGGTGCCTGCCAGGGCCCCTTGGCGCGCTGTGCATTAAGCCTTTTCTGACGCGTTCTCCACCATACCTTCACGAATGGTGGACGCGGCGATAGCGATAGTGGGGCAACTTTCGTTGAACCACTGCAAGGATTTCGCCGATGCGCTCCGCTCCCACCCTGCTTGCTCTCTCGCTGGTCGCCGTCGGCGCCGGCTTCGCATCTACCGCGCACGCTGCTGAAGGCGACGACCGCTTCACGCTGCGCCTGGGTGCGATGAACATCGATACCGACAACACGATCCGCGGCAGCACCACCATTGCCGGCCAGGACGTGAATCTGAACGAAGATTTCAGCATGGGCGGTAAGGAATGGGAGCCGCGCGTCGACGGCGTGTTCCGCTTCAGCGACCGCCAGCGCCTGATCTTCGACTACTTCAAGTGGGACAAAGATCGTCGCGAGACCCTGAACGACGGCATCGCCTTCGGCGACATCAACGTCCCGGAAGGCAGCTTCGTCAAGGCCGAACTGAAGTATCAGGTCGCCACCCTGGTGTATGACTACTCCGTCGTCGACACCGACCGCTTCGACCTGGGCCTGCAGATCGGTGCCGAGTGGGCACAGATCAGCGCCAAGGGCTTCGCGGACCTGGGCACCGTCTACAACGGCCGCTTCCTGGATGAAAAGGAAAACGGCGTGGCCCCGGTGGTCGGCGCGCGTATGACCTTCAATCCGGCGGATCGTTGGATGATCAATCTGCAGGGCCAGTACCTCAACACCAGCTGGGGCAACTTCGATGACTACAAGGGCGACCTGAGCCGCGCCAATGCGATCGTCGAGTACCGCCTGACCGATACGTTCGGCATCTTCGCTGGCTATGACTGGTTCAAGCTGGACGTCGATCAGCGCGGCAGCGACGGCGTGATCGGTCTGAAGCAGGAGTTCAAGGGTCCGGTGGCGGGCGTCAGCCTTTCGTTCTGATCCATGAGTTTGGCGAAATAGAAAACCCCAGGCCTGCCTGGGGTTTTTCGTTTGAGCACGCTACCGCATGCTGCGTGCACGGTGGTGATCGGATATCAGGCGCTCGGTCGCAGCTGCCAGGCAGCCCCTTTCGACAGGATCGCCTTCCGTCGACTTCAACACGCAGGAAGGCCGCGGGGAGCCCTACCCGTTGCATGGCTGTTTCGCTCAGGCGAAAGCGCTTTCCAAGTCCTCAGGGCGTACGCTGATTGGTGTCAAAGCATGAATGAACACGCGCACCGAACCCAGCTCGCGCTTTCGCACGGTCAATCGCCTCCTGTTTATTGCGCGCCCAGACAACTACATTGAAAGGCGGGACATGGCTGACGGTTGATACCACGCATACCCAAAGCTTGGCTCCTGGCACCTGGTTCTGATCTCGGGGGTACTGATTCTGGTCGCCTGGATACTGATTCTGGCTCCCGCCCCCGACTGCAGCCGCTGTACCTGCCACGCAGGAAAGCGCCATTGCAGCTGCCAGCAGTGTAGCGACGGTGATTGATCTGCTCACGACATTTTCCTCAAATTGACGAATGGCTGCCATGCGATGACAGCGAATCCATCTTCGTTTGAGTCGATTCATGATGTAATAAGGAAGAGCCCAACCGGGAGCACTCGGCACTCCGCTTTCCGCGTAGGCGAACTGCCTCGTGATGTTCCGTGAATCACGGCACCCGCCTTTTCGAGCGGCGATGATGCGTCAGAGTCAAAAACACCAACGCCCTCCCGCATTGCGATGTTGAGTACCGGGCTTATTGATCCAGCTACCAGTCGATCAGATCAGGTGCCCCACGCGGGATCGTCGGGGGACGTTGAAGTCACAATCCAGTAGGGTTGCAACCGATCAGCATCTGATGGTCCGGTAGCTCGACACGCATTTTGGCCTCGGCTTCGCCCTTGCTTGCGGCTTCGATGTAGCGCACGTATTCCCAGTTCGGTGGGTTGATATCCCGGTATACGCAGGCCCAGAAAGTGGTGAGCATGTTGGCGCCGCCATCGGGCGCGCTGGCCCAGGCGGGCGGTAATGACGCCTGCGCAGGCGCGGAGAGCGCTGGCAGGACGCTTAGCGCCACGACCAGCAGGCCGTAGGCGACGCGACGGTAGTGGCCGGGTGAGGAGGTTCCTTTCAGCTGTGTCATGGCATCGCTCCGCTGCATGTTCCAGGAGTGGACGCAGGTGTGATCTCTGCGGCGGAGCGCGCTCGCACTCCGTAACTTCGCAGTCTAGGTTCGCGGATGCAATGCGGAAGGGGGGACGGCAACTTACGCTGACGGCTATGAGCGGTCTGTATGCAACTGTGCGCGAAGTCCGGAAACCGCTACGACCGTGCCTGCAATCGGCTTACGTTGCACCCTGTGGGCCCGCGAAGCCCTTGGCCCTCCGGGCGGACTACGGCGAGTGAATTCGCAGTACCTCCGCCGATCCGCCAATGCGATCGCGCCCAAAGAAAAGGCCCAGGCAATGCCCGGGCCTCTTGATGAAGAGCAGATCAAACGAGAGACTACTTCTTCTTCGGCATGTACAGATCGGTGATCGTGCCGTCGTAGATTTCCGATGCCATCGCGACCGATTCGCTGAGCGTCGGATGCGCATGGATGGTGTGGCCGATATCCTCGGCTTCCGCACCCATCTCGATGGCCAGGCCGATTTCTGCCAGCAGGTCGCCCGCATGCACGCCGACGATGGCGCCGCCGATGATCCGATGGGTCTCTTCGTCGAAGATCAGCTTGGTGAAGCCCTCGGTGCGGCCGATGCCGATGGCCCGCCCGCTGGCGGCCCACGGGAATTTCGCTACGCCGACCTTCAGGCCCTTGGCCTTGGCTTCGGTCTCGGTCACCCCCACCCACGCGATTTCCGGGTTGGTGTAAGCCACCGACGGAATCACCCGCGCGACCCATTCCTTCTTGTGGCCGGCAGCCACTTCCGCCGCCAGCTTGCCTTCGTGCGTGGCCTTGTGCGCCAGCATCGGGTTGCCGACGATGTCGCCGATGGCGAAGATGTGCGGCACATTGGTGCGCATCTGCCGGTCCACCGGAATGAAGCCCCGGTCAGACACCTGTACACCGGCCTTGTCGGCATCGATCTTGCCACCATTCGGCGAACGGCCCACGGCCACCAGTACGCGGTCGAAGGTGCCCTTCTGCAGCGCGGGCGTCTCACCCTCTGCGGCCGCATCGAAGGTCACGGTGATGCCCGTCTTGTCGGCGCTGACGCCAGACGCCTTGGTCTTCAGATGGACCTCGACACCCTGCTTCTTCAAGCGGTCGGCCAGCGGCTTCACCAGATCCTTGTCGGCACCCGGCATCAGCTGGTCCATGAACTCGACCACGGTGACGTTGCTGCCCAGTGCGGCATACACCGTGGCCATTTCCAGGCCGATGATGCCCCCGCCCACGACCAGCAACGAGCCCGGCACCTCGGCCAGTTCCAGCGCGTCGGTGGAGTCCATCACGCGCGGGTCGTCCCACGGGAAGTTCGGCAGCTTCACTGCCTGCGAGCCGGCCGCGATGATGCACTGCTGGAAACGCAGCAACTGCGTGCTGCCGTCTTCGGCAGTGATCAGCAGCTCGTTGGCCGACACGAAGCGGCCCACGCCCTGCACGGTGCGCACCTTGCGCTGCTTGGCCATGCCGGCCAGGCCCTTGGTCAGCTGGCCGACGACCTTTTCCTTGTACTGGCGCAGCTTGTCGAGGGTGATCTTCGGGGCGCCGAACTCGACACCGAAATCACCGGCGTGGGCGACTTCATCGATCACCGCAGCCGCGTGCAGCAGCGCCTTCGACGGAATGCAGCCCACGTTGAGGCAGACACCGCCCAGGCTGGTGTACCGCTCGACCAGCACCGTATCCAGGCCGACATCGGCCGCGCGGAAGGCGGCCGTGTAGCCGCCGGGGCCGGAGCCCAGCACGACCATGGCGCATTCGATGTCGGCGGCCTTGCCCGAGGACAGGGCCGGCTTCGGTGCAGTCGGCTCGGCCGGCGCACGATGCGACGGTGTCACCGGCGGCTTGCTGTTCGGTGCGGCGGCGGGTGCGGCGGCCTTGGCCGGTGCAACGGGCGCTGCGCCCTCACCTTCGGCGTCCAGCACGACCACGACCGCGCCTTCAGACAGCGTGTCGCCCAGCTTCACCTTGATTTCCTTGACCACGCCAGCGGCCGAGGACGGCACTTCCAGCGTCGCCTTGTCCGACTCCAGGGTAAGCAGGCCCTGGTCCTTCTTCACCGTGTCGCCAACGGCGACCAGTATTTCGATCACCGGCACATCGCTGTAATCGCCGATGTCGGGAACCTTGACTTCAATCGTGGCCATGGTGGTTTCCTTCATGCCCGCGCGGGAAGGCCGGCGGGCGTCTGCTGCAGTTCGTCACGCGGCCGCGCGCATCGCGGCGGCCACACGGAGGGGGCTTGCGGGCTCGATCAGAGCAGCACGCGGCGCATGTCGGCCAGCACCTGCGACAGGTACGTGGTGAAGCGGGCGGCCAGTGCGCCATCGATGACGCGGTGGTCGTAGCTCAGCGACAGCGGCAGCATCAGCTTGGGCGCGAATTCCTTGCCGTTCCAGACCGGCTGGATCGACGACTTGGACACGCCGAGGATGGCCACTTCCGGCGCGTTGACGATCGGGGTGAACGCCGTGCCACCGATGCCGCCCAGCGAGCTGATCGAGAAGCAGCCGCCACTCATGTCCGCCGGACCCAACTTGCCGTCACGTGCCTTCTTGGCGAGTTCGCCGCTTTCCTGCGCGATCTGCACCACGCCCTTCTTGTCGACGTCACGCACCACCGGCACGACCAGGCCGTTCGGGGTGTCAGCGGCGAAACCGATGTTGAAGTACTTCTTCAGGGTCAGGTTCTCGCCACTGGCATCCAGCGAGGCATTGAACTCCGGGAATTTCTTCAACGCCGCAGCACTGGCCTTGACCAGGAAGGCGAGCATGGTCAGCTTGATGCCGGCCTTCTCGTTTTCCTTGTTCAAAGCCACGCGCAGGGCTTCCAGATCGGTGATGTCGGCCTGCTCGAACTGGGTGACATGCGGGAT
Source organism: Stenotrophomonas sp. WHRI 8082 (assembly GCF_040223995.2). Classification (NCBI taxonomy): domain Bacteria; kingdom Pseudomonadati; phylum Pseudomonadota; class Gammaproteobacteria; order Lysobacterales; family Lysobacteraceae; genus Stenotrophomonas; species Stenotrophomonas sp. WHRI 8082. The sequence continues at coordinate 1,318,985 of NZ_CP167826.1, forward strand.
CATCGCCCAGTTGCGGGCCAGGTTCGCGCCGGAGATCTTCTTGATGCGCGACAGCGGCTGGACTTCAACCTCGCCGAACTTGCTGAAATCGACCTTCGGCCAGGGCAGCAGATTCAGTCCACCACCTGCGGCGGCCGGTGCAGCAGCGCCGGCAGCAGTACCGCCGGTCAACGCGGCCTTTACGAACTTCTGCACGTCGCCCTTGGTGATGCGCCCACCCTTCTCGGTGCCGCTGATCTGCAGCAGGTCCACACCCAGTTCACGGGCGAACACGCGTACCGCCGGGGTGGCATAGGGCACCTTGGCCGGCAGCACACTGTCTGCATTGAACTGCACCGGCGGGCTGGTCGGCGCACCGGCAGACGGCGCGCTGGCCATTTCCCGCTGGGCCAGCTTGTCCGGCTGAGCCGACACCGCCACCGGTTCCACCTTGGTGGCGGTTTCGGCGGCTTCGTTGGTGGCGGCATTGGCCTGGGTCGGAGCCGGTGCAGCGCTGGCAGCGCCTTCGGCTTCAATGATCGCCACGACCTTGCCCTGCGACAGGTTGTCGCCGACCTTGACCTTGATTTCCTTGACCACGCCGGCGACCGACGACGGGACTTCCATCGTCGCCTTGTCGCTTTCCAGCGTCACCAGGCCCTGGTCCTTCTTTACCGTATCGCCCACGGCCACCAGGATCTCGATGACCGGGATATCCGAATAATCACCAATGTCCGGCACCAACGCTTCAACGGCACCACCGCCGGCAGCGGGTGCGGGCGCAGCGGCCTGCGCGCTTTCAGCAGCGGCCGGGGCAGCGCTCTTGGCCGGCGCCGGCGCGGCAGCAGCCTGTGCAGGGGCGGCCTTGGCAGGCGGGGCGGTATCGCCTTCCGCCACTTCGATCAGCGCCACGACCTTGCCCTCGGACAGGTTGTCGCCGACCTTCACCTTGATTTCCTTGACGACACCGGCCACCGACGAGGGGACTTCCATCGTGGCCTTGTCACTTTCGAGCGTGACCAGTCCCTGGTCCTTCTTGACCGTGTCGCCGACGGCGACCAGCACCTCGATTACCGGGATATCGCTGTAGTCACCGATATCGGGGACGAGGGCTTCCTTGATTTCGGCCATGGGGATAACTCCGGCAATCTGGTGTAGGGAATCCTCTATTGTGCGGCCAGCACGCCCCCCTCGCCAACCGTTGATGGCGTTTTCAGTCCACACTGTCCCGGGACACGCTGTTGTGCCTACGCCGTTGCGTTGTGGCGACACGCTGCACGGTGTCACCAGTCGGTGGCGTATTGTCCGAGTCGGACCAGCGGGTCAGACCCCTGCCATCGTCGTTTTCGATGGTCGTGTCGCCCGCCGTCACTACCGCAGGGCGTCGGCAACGGGCTGCCAGGCCTGCTGCAACGCGCCCAGCGAGGCGGCCGCATTGGCGGGACTGGTCGATGGCAAGGCCAACACCGGCACCTGCGGATTCCCACCGACCGGAACGATGAAGCGCAGGAACGCGCGGTGGGCCGCAGCGCCGTTGCACGCGATCAGCCGCAGATCGCGCAGCGCCGCCACGGCCGGCCCCAGCGCGTTGGGCACTTCACTGCCGCGCACGATGTCCGCATCCAGGCTGCCCCGGCGTCGACACTCCCCGATCACATCCCACACGCCGATGCCGGCTTTGTGCAGCTGCTGCAGCCTCTGCGGGTAGGGCGCGGAAAGCTCAACACCCGCCAACAACGCCATCAGGGGCCAGAAACGGTTGCGCGGATGGGCGTAGTACTGCGCTTGGCGCAGGGACGCTACGCCGGGCATCGAACCGAGCACCAGCACCCGGCAATCCGCCCCGATCTGCGCGGACAGGCCGGTACAGAGGTCGATTTCAATCACATTTCCACCATCTGCATGAACTGACTTGACTGCCGAAAACACGGAATTGCAAGGCTGTACGCGACTTGGCTGAACGCATCCAACTATTTTTTAACGTCCGTAGGAATTGATTCATGTGCGGAGGAATACGTTGATGCCCACCCCGCCACGGGGGCCTTGTAACAGTAATCGAAGGAGATACCCCCATGCGTAAGATCAATATCCTGACCCTGTCCCTGCTGACCAGCGCCGCTTTTGCACCGGCCGCGTTCGCGCAGGACTACACCACCACGGCTGCACCGGCAGACAGCAGCTACTCCACGGGCACCGACACTGCGTCGGGCAAGCATTTCGCCGTTGTCGGCGGTGTCGCCCTGCTGCAGCCGAAGAATGACCCGATCGACGGCATCCGCAAGTTCGATGGTGGCCCGGCGCCCACCCTGAGCCTGAGCTACTACATCAACGACAACTGGGCCGTTGAACTGTGGGGCGCAGCAGACAAGTTCAACCACCGCGTGCGCGGCGTCGGCAACGAACGCCTGGGCACGGTCGAACAGCAGCCGATCGCGCTGAGCGGCCAGTACCACTTCGGCCTGGCGGACAACGTGTTCCGTCCGTTCGTGGGCGTGGGCTACTACGAGTCGAACTTCAGCAATGAAGACCTGGTCGCACCGGGCGTCACCCAGCACATCGGGCTGGAAACCGCCAAGGGCGCCATCGGCACCGTCGGCGTTGACATGAACATCAATTCCACCTGGTTTGCCCGTGCGGATGCGCGTTACATGCACTCCCGTCCGGAAGTGAAGGTGGGTGGCCAGGGCACCGGCGCGGATGCCAAGCTGGATCCGTGGACCGTCGGCTTCGGTATCGGCGCACGCTTCTAAGCGTCACGGTAGTAAAGCGTCAAAACGCAACGGACCCTTCGGGGTCCGTTGTCGTTTCTGACATGTCACCCGCGACGCATAGCCATATACGTCATATATCAAAAACCCTGCAGCGCAAGGGCTTTGACCCCTGCATGCGGTATGGGGAACGAAAATTTAATCCTCCTTGGAATCGATTCATGTTGCGCGGCTTACCGTTTTCGCCGCGCCCCGCAGAAGGGGGCTCACCCACTTCCAGATTCAGGAGCTACCCCATGCGATCCATTACCACCCTGCCGCTGTCCCTGCTGATCAGCGCCGCCCTGGCCCCTGCGGCGTTTGCCCAGAGCCCGTCGACCACGGTCGAGCGCCCGGCCGGCACCGACGCTGTCGCCGCCAATGAAACCGCGTCCGGCAAGCACTTCGCCGTCGTCGGCGGCATTGCGCTGCTGCAGCCGAAGAATGACGCCGTCAAGGGCGTTTCGCAGAAGACGGATGGCGGCTCGGCGCCGACCATCAGCCTCAGCTATTACGTCAATGACAATTGGGCCGTTGAACTGTGGGGTGCTGCCGACAAGTTCGACCACACCGTGAAGGGTCCGGCCGGCACGCGCATCGGTACGCTGCAGCAGCAGCCGATCGCATTGAGCGGCCAGTACCACTTCGGTCAGGCCGACAACGTGTTCCGTCCGTTCGTGGGCGTGGGCTACTTCGAATCGAACTACAGCAATGAAAAGCTCGCCGTGCCGGCTGCTGTCGGCCACGTCGGCCTGGAGACCGCCAAGGGTGCGATGGGCACCGTCGGCGTCGACATGAACATCAACTCCACCTGGTTCGCCCGCGCAGATGCGCGCTACCTGAATGCCCGCTCGAAGGTCACCGAGAGCGGCGTGGACAGCGGCCGCAAGGCCAAGATGGATCCGTGGACCGTCGGCTTCGGCATCGGCGCACGCTTCTAAGCCTCCCTGCCAGACAGCGTCGCAACGCAACGGGCCTTTCGGGGCCCGTTGTCGTTTCTGCGGCATGACGCGTCAAGGGGGCCGGACCGCATGCGCCACTCTCACGCGTATGCGCACCGCGTACAGGCCTTGGCCATCGGATGGGAGGTTTCTGCCACCGCCGGTGCGTTAGGCTCGCACCACCAAGGCGGAGCGCAGGCAAGGTCACCCGATCATGTTCGATGTGCTGGTGGTGGGCGGTGGCATAAATGGCGTGGGCATTGCCCGTGACGCTGCCGGCCGCGGACTGAAGGTGGCGCTGTGCGAACAGCACGATCTGGCGGCCCACACCTCCAGTGCCAGCTCGAAGCTGATCCATGGCGGCCTGCGTTACCTCGAACACCGCGCATTCGGCATGGTCCGCAAGGCGCTGGCCGAACGCCAAGTGCTGATGCGCCTCGCGCCGCATCTGGTCCATCCCCTGCCCTTCGTGCTGCCCCACGAGCCGCACCTGCGTCCTGCGTGGATGATCCGCCTGGGGTTGATGGTGTACGACCGTCTGGCTCCGCGCGGGGATACGTTGCCACGGTCGCGGCGCGTCCCTCTGCGCGGCACTGCCCTCGGCGCTCCGCTTCGCGACAGTGTCACCCAGGGCTTCCTGTATGCCGACGCGCAGGTCGCCGACGCACGGCTTGTCGTACTGAACGCGCTGGATGCCCACGAACGCGGGGCGCGCATCTGGACCCGCACCACCTGCCTGCAGGCCTGGCGCGAACCCAGTGGATGGTGCGTCGATCTTCGCGACGAGCGCGGTCAGCTGCATAGCGTGCAGGCCCGCATGCTGGTCAATGCCACCGGCCCTTGGGCCTCGCGCTTCACCGAGGACATCAGCCTCAGTCGCAGCACGCCGCTACGGCTGGTGCAGGGCAGCCATATCGTGGTGCCTGCGCTGCATGACCATGGCCATGCGTACCTGCTGCAGCAGCCGGACGGGCGCATCGTGTTCGTCGTTCCGTTCGAAGATCGTTTCAGCCTGATCGGCACCACCGACGTCGATTTCGACGAAGACCCGGCGCGTGTGCGGATAGACCCGGCGCAGCGTGCCTACCTGTGCGCGGCGGTCAACCGCAGCTTCCGGCGGCAGATCGGTGCAGATGATGTCCTGTGGAGTTTCAGCGGTGTGCGGCCCCTGCTGGATGATGCGCATGCCGCTGCCAGTGCAGTGACGCGTGACTATCGCCTGGACCTGGATGTCGAAGGCGCTCCCCTGCTCAACGTGCTGGGCGGCAAGCTGACCACGTTCCGTCGCTTGGCCGAAGAGGCGGTGGACCTGCTGGTGCACGAAGCCGGTTCGAATGCGCCGGCATGGACCGCAGAGGGGCCCGTGCTGCCAGGCGGCGACCTTGGCACGCCGTCCCAGGCGAGGCACTGGTTGGCCACCCGCTGGCCGTGGCTGCCAGCGCCGTTGGCTGCACGCTGGGCACGCAGCTATGGCAGCCGCGCGGCGCGCATCCTCGGCAACGCGGAATCGCTGGAAGCGCTCGGCATGCACTTCGGTGCGGATCTGCATGAAGCCGAGGTCGAGTACCTGTACCTGCATGAGTGGGTCCGCCACGTGGACGATCTGCTGTGGCGACGCACGCTGCTCGGGCTGTCGCTGGATGCCGTGCAGCAGCACGACGTGGCGCAGTGGCTGGCCGCCCGCGTGGCGCGCGACCCCACACCCGCCCCTCGCTTCGACGTCCCCAGCCCGACGACAAGGAGCACACCATGACCCGACAACCGCTGATCGGCGAACTGATTTCCGAAGCCGTTGCGGTGGCGATCATCATCAGCATCGGCTGTTCGGCCGCCGCGATGTACCTGCTGTACGATCCCAGCCCGTATCAGAACGCCTACTGGGGGCTGTGCATCACCTGGGGGCTTGCCGTGAGCCTGGCGATCTACACCACCGCGTCCATTTCCGGTACCCACGCCAATCCCGCGGTCACCCTCGCATTGGCCCTCTACCGCGGTTTTCCCTGGTCGCGCGTGCTGCCGTATTGGGCAGCACAGGTGCTGGGCGCGATGGTCGGCGCGGCGATCGTCTACCTGCTGTACGCGCCGGTGATCGACCATTACAACGCGCTGCACGGCCTCACTCGTGCGGAAGGGGGCGCGGCCAGCGTCTTCTTCACCGCACCCGGCCTGGCCGTCACGCCCCTGCATGCGCTGAGCAACCAGGTCATCCTCACCGCCCTGCTCGTGTTCGGCATATTCGCCATCACCGAGCGATACAACGAGGCCGCTCCGGGCGCCAACAGCGGTGCCCTGATGATCGGCCTGCTGGTCGCCTGCATCGGGGCCTCGATGGGTTATCTGGAGGGCTGGGCCATCAACCCCGCGCGCGATTTCGGCCCGCGTGTGTTCGCGTGGTTGAACGGCTGGGGCGCCGCCGCGTTGCCTGCCGAAGATCACTACTGGTGGATCCCGATCCTGGGCCCGCTGGTCGGCGGCGCGCTCGGTGGTGCGGCTTACCAGTGCCTGATCCTGCCGTTCCTGCCTGCGCGCCAGCGCGCCCGCGACGCGCACGGCGTCGGCACGGACGGCAGCGCACAATGAAACCAGCACACCCTCACCCATTCCCGCGCCTCGACCAGGAAGCCTGCCATGGAAGCTGATTTCATCCTCGCCATCGATCAGGGCACCACCAGCTCGCGCGCCATTCTGTTCGACCGCCAAGGGCGCATCGCCGGTTCGGCACAGCGCGAATTCGCGCAGATTTTCCCGCAGCCGGGATGGGTCGAACACGATCCGCGCGAGATCCTCACCAGTGTCTATACCACCATCACCGAGCTGCTCAATCGCCAGCAGATCGACCCGCGCCGCATCGCCGGCATCGGCATCACCAACCAGCGCGAAACCACCGTCGTATGGGACAAGGCAACGGGGCAACCGATCCACAATGCGGTGGTCTGGCAGTCGCGCCAGAGTGAGGCGATCTGCGAGCGCCTGAAGGCCGAAGGCCACGAGCCGATGATCCGCGCGAAGACCGGGCTGCTGGTGGATGCCTACTTTTCAGCGACCAAGATCCGCTGGATCCTGGACTATGTGGAGGGCGCCCAGGCACGTGCCGAACGCGGTGAACTGTTGTTCGGCACAATCGACAGCTGGCTGATCTGGAACCTCACCGGCGGCGCGGTGCACGTGACCGACATGACCAACGCCGCCCGCACGTTGCTGTTCGACATCCACGCACTGTGCTGGGATGACGAACTACTGGCGCTGCTGGACATCCCGCGGGCCATGCTGCCGGAGGTGCGCGGCAGCAGCGAAATCTACGGCCACAGCCGTGCGCAGTTCTTCTTTGATCGGCAGATCCCCATCGCCGGCATCGCGGGCGACCAGCAGGCCGCACTGTTCGGCCAGGCCTGCTTCGAACCGGGCATGGCCAAGAACACCTACGGCACCGGCTGTTTCATGCTGATGCACACCGGCAACAAGGCGGTGGCATCACGCAATGGCCTGCTGACGACCATTGCCTGGAACGTCGATGGCCAGGTCGAATACGCGCTCGAAGGGTCGATCTTCGTCGCCGGATCAGTGGTGCAGTGGCTGCGCGACGGGCTGCGCATGTTCGGCAAGTCCGGTGATTGCCAGGCGTATGCCGAACGTGTGCCAGACACGGGCGGGGTGTATCTGGTGCCCGCGTTCGTCGGCCTCGGTGCACCGTACTGGCGAAGCGACGTACGCGGCGCCATGTTCGGCGTTACCCGCGGCACCACCAAGGAACATTTCATCCGTGCTGCGGTGGAATCGATGGCCTACCAGACACGTGACGTGCTGGCTGCGATGCAGGCCGATGCTGGCATCGAGCTGAAGGAGCTGCGCGCTGATGGCGGTGCCATCGCCAATGACTTCATGGCGCAGTTCCAGAGCGACATGCTCGGTGTGCCCGTGCTGCGGCCCCAGGTGGCAGAGACGACGGCACTGGGTGCGGCCTACCTGGCGGGCCTTGCCACCGGATTCTGGGAAAGCAGAGAGCAGATCGCCGCGTTGTGGGGCGTAGACCGGCGCTTCGAACCGACGCTGGATCCGCAGCACCGTGAAGCGCTGTATGCCGGTTGGCAGCGGGCCGTCAACGCGACCTTGGCCTGGTAACGGCGGATGCCGCGCATGCGCCGAGTCCTGCTCGACGCATGCAGCGGCGATGGTGCGGTCAGAACGCCGGCAGGACGGCGCCCTTGTACTTCTGCGCGATGAATTCCTTCACCTGCGGGCTGGTCAGCGCCGCTGCCAGCTTCTGCACGCGGGCGTCGTCCTTGTTGTCGGCGCGCGCGACAAGGAAGTTCACGTAGGGCGAATCCTTGCTCTCGATCGCCAACGCATCCTGGGTCGGGTTCAGACCCGCATCCAGCGCGTAGTTGGTGTTGATCAACGCCAGATCCACCTGGTCCAGCACCCGCGGCAACATCGCCGAATCGAGCTCGCGGAACTTGAGGTGCTTCGGGTTCGCGGTGATGTCACGCTGGGTCGCCAGCGCGTTCTTCGGATCCTTCAACTGGATCACGCCGGCGTTGTGCAGCAGGATCAGCGCACGGCTGTTGTTGCTGGGGTCGTTCGGAATCACCACGTCGGCACCATCACGCAGTTCGTCCAGCGATTTCACCTTGCGCGAATAGGCACCGAACGGCTCGATGTGCACGCCGACCACGGTGACCAGGTCGGTCTTGCGGTCGCGGTTGTAGGCATCGAGGTAGGGCTCGGTCTGGAAGTAATTGACGTCCACCTGCTTCTGCACCAGCTGGTCGTTCGGCTGCACGTAGTCATTGAACACCCGCACGTCCAGCTCCACGCCCTGCTCTTTCAGCATCGGCTTGACCACGTCCAGGATTTCCGCGTGCGGCACGGCCGTCGCGGCCACCACCAGCTTCTGCGACGCATCGCCGGATTTGCCACAGGCACTCAGGGCCAACGCGGCGACAAGGGACAACAACAGGGTCTTCTTCATCGTATGCGGTATCTCGGGGGAGGGTCATTCGTAGTTGCTGAGTGCCAGCGCCAACAGGCTCTTGGCCTGTTCGCGCAGCATCACCGGTTCGATGATTTCGGCATCGGACCCATAGTGCAGCACATCCATCAACAATTCGCGGGAAACGCTGTACGGCACTTTCAGCTCATAGCGTCCGTCGGCCAGGTAGCGGCCCTGCTGGTTGGCGTGCCAATGCTCGTCGGCCACCCAGCGGGCGGCCTTGGCGCTGAAAAGGATCGTCGCCCAGCCCTTCGGCGCGCCGGAAAAGATGCCATAACTGGCACCCAGCTGGGCGTCCAGCTCGTCGTCGTCGACATCGGTGGCCGGTGCATCCACGACCCGCGCCTTGTTGATGCGGTCCACGGCGAAGCTGCGCAGCGCCTCGCGGTCGTGGTCCCAGGCATCCAGGTACCAGTTGTCGCGATAGTGGGTCAACCGCTGCGGCGATACGATGCGGCGGGTCGGCTGGTCCGTGGAGCGGGCGCGGTACTCAAAGGCCAGCTGCCGGCGTTCCAGTACCGCCGAGGCCACGCTGCGGAAGCTGCCTTCATCGAACTTGCGTACCCGGTGCGGAATCACCCGCACCCGGTCCACCGGCCACGTGGATACGCCGGCCTGGGCGGCAAGCAGGCCCTCTATCCGCTGCTGCAGCGGGGCCAGCACCGACGACAGGACGCCGCCGCCGGTGCGCGCCAGGAGGTGCTGCGAGGCCAGCAGCGCGTGCAGTTCTTCCGAACTGAGCCACAACCCCGGCAGCTCGAACCGGTCGCTCTCATCGGCCATGTAGCGGAAGCCGGCTTCGCCGTCACCTTCGATCGGCGCCATCAAGGCGTCGCGCAGGAACGCCAGGTCGCGGTAAACAGTCGCGCGGGAGCAGCCAAGCTTGTCCTGCAGCGTGGCCACCGTCACCGGGTAGCGGGCAGACTTCAGCAGACGATGCAGGGCAGTGATGCGTTCGTATCGGTCCATGGCTCCGATTATGTCCGAGTCGCGGCCGTTGTGGCGGCGATGATCGGCTATCGTGTCGGTCCCCCACGTCCCGGTCGGCCCCGTATGCGCGCTCCGCTCCCCCTCGTCGCGTCCTTGGCAGCCGCTCTGCTGCTGCTCAGTGGCTGTGAGCAGCGCTCGCCGCCTGCCGATGCAGCGCTCCCGGGCTCCGTGCCCGCCGCGCCGGCCCAGGCGCCTACGGCGGATGCGGATCCGGCACAGGCCGTGCTGCGGGCGAGCCAGCGGTTTGCTGCGCTGCGCAGCTTCCACGCTGAGATGCGCCTGCACGGCGCGCAGGCCGGCCAGGTGGTGCATACCACCATGGACTTCGTCGCCCCGGACCGCTATCGGCTGGAAGGGCCCGGCGGCGTGCAGACGATCATCGGCAACACCTTCTTCCTGCAGTCCGAGGGCCGCATCGAACAGGTGCCGGTACCCGACGGCCTATTGCAGCAGTGGCGCAGTCCGCTGCCTTCCGAGGCTGGCCTGCAGGGGCTGACGGTCGAAGCGGGCGGTACGGCCGATATCGACGGCACGGCCACGCGCCTGTACCGGGTGGAGGGGCCGACGGGTAGCGGCGAGACCCTGCAGTACTGGATCGGCGCTGATGGCCTGCCGCGGCAGGTGCAGCGCGATGGTTTCAACAAGGACCAGCCCTACCGGATCACGCTGCGCTATTCGCGCCTGGACGATTCCACGCTGCAGGTGCCCCTGCCCTGACGCCGGGTGGGTGCAAGCACTGAATGGGCGACAGCAGAAACGCTGACTGAAGCACGCGTTGGACTGCGGTCGAGACGCGCGCGGGTTGACGTTATCATCACGCCCTGCGTTCCACGCCCGCCCCCCCGGAGAATCCTGATGTCCCTGCGTGTTTACCTGCTGTTTCCCCTGTTGCTGGTCGCCCCTGCGGCATTCGCCCAGGATCCCGCCGAACTGGCGGCGATGACCTCCCCGTGGAGCGGCAGTGGCGGCGAACTGGGCTTCGCGTCCGCACGTGGCAACAGCACCACCGAAAGCGCCAATGGCCGGCTGCGCCTGCGTTACACCGACGACGACTGGGTGCACAGCATGGACCTGTTCGGCCTGCGTTCGCGCTCCGAGTCGATCCAGACCAGTGACGACGGCACCGAAACCAAGGTCAGCAACACTACCGCCAACCGCTATACCGGCAGTGCCGGCAGCGCGTTGCAGCTGGGCGAACACCGGCAGATCACCGCGACGGTGCGTTACGAGCGCGACGACTTCGCCACCTACGACCGGCAGAGCTCGTTCGGTCTGGGTTACGGCACCCGGCTGTGGGGCAACGACCGCTTCTCGCTGGATGCGCAGATCGGCCCCGGTGTGCGTCGCACCCACAGCACCGAAGACGATGAAACCCGCACGGGCCTGATCGGCCGTGGCTTCTTCGACATCAAGTATTCGCTGACCCCCAACACCGACCTGGTCAACACGCTGCTGGTGGAATCGGGTTCGTACAACACCTTCGCGCAGAACGATTTCGGCGTATCGGTCAGCATGAATGAACACCTGGCGCTGAAGGCGGCATGGCAGGCGCGCCACAACAGCGACGTCGGCATCGACAAGCAGAAGACCGACACGCTGACCACGATGAACGTGGTCTACAAGTTCAAGTAAGCCCCGCCTGCGATTTCGGGTAGCGCCGAGCCATGCTCGGCGAGCGCGAAGCGCGGCCTGCGTGCGGATCAAGATTTCCGGCGCGGCAGAAGCAGCCGACTGAAGTCGGCTCTACCGGAGCATCGCGCGTCCCGGGGCATCACGCGACGAGGGACATCACACCGCGAGCAGTTCGCCTGCGCCGCCATCGAGCAGCATCTGCGCTACCTGCTGTCCCAACGCCTCGGGGTCGGCGCCCGGGCCCACGGCCTCGGCGCGCACTGCGCGGCCATCGGCCACACCGCCGACCAGCCCCTGCAGATGCAGATCGTCGCCCTGCCACACGGCAATGGCCGCCACCGGCACATGGCAACTGCCGTGCAGCGCGCGATTCATCGCCCGCTCGGCCTCGACGCAGCTGCGCGTGGTGGCATCGTCCAGCGCTGCGAACAGCTGCATCACCGCCGGCTTGCCGCCATCACACTCCACCGCCACCGCGCCCTGCGCAGGTGCCGGCAACCACTGCGGTGCGGTCAGGCGCGCCATGATGCGCTGCTCCAGCCCCAAGCGCTCCAGCCCCGCTACCGCCAGCACGATCGCGTCGTAGCCGCCGTTGTCGAGCTTGGCCAGCCGCGTATTGACGTTGCCGCGCAGGTCCAGCAGCTCCAGATCCGGGCGCAATGCGCGCAACTGGGCCTGGCGGCGCAGCGACGACGTGCCGACGCGTGCGCCCAGCGGCAGCGCATCCAGCGATGCGTACAGATTGGAGACGAAGCCATCGGCGGGATCATGCCGTGGCAGGATCGCCGGCAGCACGAACGGCGCATCAAGTTCCATCGGTACATCCTTCAGCGAGTGCACCGCGCAGTCGGCTTCACCGCGCAGGATGGCCAACTCCAGTTCTTTCAGGAACAGGCCCTTGCCGCCGATGGCCGCGAGCGAGCGATCCAGCACTTCATCGCCGCGGGTACTCATGGGTATCAGTTCGACGTGCAGGCCGGGATGGGCGGCCTGCAGGCGCTCGGCGACGTGTTCGCTCTGCCACAGGGCGAGCGGGCTTTTGCGGGTAGCGATGCGAAGGGTTTCCATGCCGTCATTATCGCGCATCGGGAAATGGGACGAACGGGTGTGACCCCCTCGCGGCTGGCTGCTTCAAGGCTGCTGCGAGAGGGCCGGGCGGTGGGACTGGGCGGGGGACGGCAACAACCGCATCCATGCGGGCCTCGTTTCGCGCCATCCATGGCACTCAACGCCCCCGCCCAGTCCCACCGCCCGGCCCCCTGACAGGTTCCGTGGCCGCCCGCCGCGTATGAAAAAAAAGAAGAAAAGCGGTAGCGCCGAAGGCAGCGGCAGGAGCCGCGGCCAACGTCGCTTGCGACGGCCCGTAGGGTGCCGGTCAGGACGACCGGCATACCCATGGTCGGCGAGCGCAGCGGGCCGTTGGCGGGGACATTCCGCTGAGCACGGCTCGGCGCTACCGATGACAGCAGGCTGTCTGGTGGAGGTAGCCCCTGAGTCAGGGGCGGCCGCGAAGCGGCGGGGTGTGGGTGCTGGTGAGACGGGGCCCACGGTTTGCGCAGCAAAGCGTGGGAGCGGCAGCGCGAATGCGATGACGTGGACCCCGCCATGGATGGCGCGAAACGAGGCCCGCATGGATGCGGATTTTGCCGTACCCCGCCAACCCACCCCGCCCCGCCAGCAAGGAGCCCTGCGGCTTTTGACGTTGACGTTCTTACAGGTGACGCAGATCCTGCCGCAGGGTCGCCACGCAGCGTCGGCTGACTTCCAGCGGTTGCTTGCCATGCCGCAGCACCGCCTGCACTTGGCCGGCGACGCCGCGGCGCAGCTCGATCAACTCGTGGCGGGCGACCAGGCAGTTGCGGTGGATGCGGATGAAGCGGCTGGCGAACTCTTCCTCCAGCGATTTGAGCGATTCCTCGATCAGGTCTTCGCCCCGCGCGTGATGCACCACGACGTACTTTTCTTCCGCCTGCAGATAGTGGATGTCTTCCACCGGGATCAAGCGCAGGCCGCCGCGCAGCCGTGCACAGAGCACGGTGCGGGCACGGCCATCGCCGTTGCCCTGCGACTCGCCCCGGCCAGCCAGGAAGACACGCGCACGCTCCACCGCCGACGCCAGCCGTTCGGGCCGCACCGGCTTCATCAGGTAATCAATTGCCGCGGCCTCGAAGGCGGACAGCGCATGCGCGTCGTAGGCCGTACAGAACACCACGGCCGGTCGTGGCTCGAAGGTGGCCAGGTGGCGCGCCGTCTCCAGCCCGTCCAGGCCGGGCATGGCGATATCCAACAGCACCAGGTCCGGCTGCAGTTCCGCGCAGGCATGCAGGGCCTGCTCACCGTTGGCCGCCTCGGCCACCACCGACACACCGGGAAGCTCGGCCAGCAGCGACTGCAGGCGCTCGCGCGCCAGCGGCTCGTCATCGGCGATCACTACCCTCACGTGGCTCCCCTCTGGTGGACCGGAATCAACGGACCGGCATGGTGATGCGGCATTCATAGTAGCCCCCGCTCCAACCCGCCGTCATCCGCGCCCCGGCACCGAAGCGCCAGGCCAGCCGGTGGGCGATGTTGTGCAGGGCATGGCCGGCGCCCTGGGTCAGTGCCAGCGACGGCGCTTCCGGGTCCGGCGCCGGGTTGCGGATCAGTATCTGCAGCAGCCCCTCCGCGCAGGCAATGTCCAGTTCAATCGTGCCCCCTTCCGGCAGCCGCGAGATGCCGTGCAATACGGCGTTTTCCACCAGGGGCTGCAGCACCAGGCGCGGCATCGGATGCTGCCAGGGCAGGTCGTCCGGACGCTGCCAGCGTACCTGCAGCCGATCCCCCAGGCGCAGCGTTTCGATGGAGAGGTAGCGTTCGGCCAGCTCGCACTCGCCCTGCAGCGTGGAATCGCCGTCGCCGGCACCCAGTGCAGCGCGGAACAGGTCGGATAGATCAAGCACCGCACGCTCGGCGACCACCGGGTCGCGGCGCACCAGGCTGGCGATCAGGTTCATGCTGTTGAACAGGAAATGCGGGCGGATCCGTGCCTGCAACGCATCGGCCTCGGCACGGGCCTTGGCCTGCACCTGCGCCGCCCAGCGGTCACTGACGTAGAAATAGCGCAGCGCCACGGCGCTGATCAGCGCCGTGGTGGCCGCACTGCCCAAGGTGAAACGCCAGAACCCGATACCCCGGGTGAAGCTGTCGCCGAGTACGGCGTACAACGCATGGATGATGCCGGCGCCGAGCACGGCAATCACCGCCGTCAGGCCGATGGCGGCCAACGATCCGGCCACGGGAGGCAACCGCGAAAGCACACGGCGCAGCACGCACAACGCGCCACTGACCGCCAATGCCAGCCACAGCGCAAAACCACTGGCAGACACCAGCCGCCCCATGCTCCAGTGGCGGCTGCCGTCGGGTGCCAGCGCCAACACGACCACCACCAGCAGCGCCAGCCCACACATCGCCGCCAGCCGCGGCAGCCGGCACAGCTCGGGCATCCAGGGCGTGGCGGCGGGCGCATTCATGGCTCAGGCGGCCTGCAGCCGTGCTTGCAGCCAGTCGCCCAGGGCAGTGAGTTCTTCCGCGCAGACCTGGTGGGCCATCGCGTAGGACTGCCATTGCAGCTCCAGCCCCATCGCGCGCACGGCGGCGGCGCTGTGTTCGGCGATCTGCAGGGGGATCACCGGGTCCTGCGTGCCGTGGGCCATGAATATCGGCACCTGGACCGCATTATCAGCACGACGGGCCGTCTCGGCTTCAGGCAGGTACGTCGACAGCGCGATCAAGCCGGCCAGCGGCGCGGTGCGCTGCAGGGCCGCGGTCAGGATCACGGCACCGCCCTGCGAGAATCCCGCCAGGAAGATGTGCTCGGCCGGTACGCCGCGCTCGATCTCCCGATCGATCAGCGCATCGAGTTCAACCACCGATGCGCGTACGCCGTCCATGTCCGCCCGCGAGCGGAAATCCATGCCGACGATGTCATACCAGCCGCGCATCGGCACGCCGTTGTTGATGGTGATCGGGCGCACCGGGGCATGCGGGAACACGAAGCGCAGGGCGGGCCAGCCTGGACGTACCAGCTCGGGCACGATCGGCGCGAAATCATGGCCATCTGCGCCCAGCCCGTGCAGCCAGATGATCGACCACTGGGGTGACGCGCCGGTTTCCAGTTCCACCGTCTGCAACATGTTGCGGCTCCTTCAATACGAGGCCGCATTATGCGCGACTCAGTACAGCCGCGGCTTTTCCATCGCCTCGCGACGCAGCTGCGCGGCGCGCACCAGCACCTGCGGCGGATCGCGCTCTTCGGGGATGTCCATCAGCCGCAGCCGGCGCAGCCAGCTGCCCGGCCCGCGGGAGGACGTCAACGCCACCACCGGGATGGACAGCATCATGCCGATCACCACGGGGGCCATCCACGCGGCCAGTGCCGGCGACACGGCCCAGGCCAGCAGGCCCATGAACGCACCAAACAGGCTGAGACCACCGTAGGCCTTGATCAGCGCGAACCAGTCCACGCCGCCATCGTCACGCTGTTGCGCGTCCCAGCCGGAATCCCGGCCTGACAGCACTTCGGCGACACCGCGGGACTGCACGTACATCACCACCGGCGCCATCAGGGCGGCCAGCACGGTTTCCAGCAACATCGCGATGAACATGCGGACCGTGCCACCGCAGCCACGGCGATCGCCCGGTTCCAACAAGGTGGCCAGGTAGCCGAGCACCTTGGGCATCAACAGCACCGCCATGGTGGCGGCGAACAGCCGCACGACATGGATCTCGTCCTGCGTGCGCCAGTAGGTGCTGGGGGAAAGATGCAGCACCCCGTTAAGATCGATGCCTTCCTGGAACAGCGGGATGGCGATGCCGATCAGCATCAGCATCCCCCACATCGGGGCGGTGAAATAGTGGCCGATGCCGATCAGCATGTGCACGCGGCTGATCCAGTGCAGGCCGCGGCTGCCGACGATCTTGCCGTGCTGCAGGTTGCCCTGGCACCAGCGACGGTCGCGCACCATCATGTCGGTCAGGGTGGGCGGGCCTTCTTCGTAGCTGCCTTTCAGATACGGCACCATGTGCGCCGCCCAGCCACCGCGGCGCATCAGCGCCGCCTCGACGAAGTCATGGCTGAGGACGTGGCCGCCAAACGGTTCGTGACCCGGCAGGGCGGGCAGGCCGGCGTTCTCGGCGAAGGCCACGGTGCGGATGATCGCGTTGTGGCCCCAGTAATTGCTTTCCGCGCCATGCCACCATGCCACGCCACGCGCGATCACGGGACCGTACACGCGGCCGCCGAACTGCTGCATCCGCGAAAACAGGGTCCGCCCACCGACCACCACGGGCAGGGTCTGGATGATGCCCACGTCCGGGTTGTGCTCCATGCCGGCGGCCAGGCGCACGATGGTGTCGCCGGTCATCAGACTGTCCGCATCCAGGATCAGCATCTGCGGATAGTTGCCGCCGAAGCGGCGTACCCAGTCGGCGATGTTGCCGGCCTTGCGTCCGCTGTTGTCGGCACGACGGCGGTAGAACAGGTGGTCGTGCGCGCCCAGCGTCTCCCGCAGTTCAGCGAACACCTGCTCTTCGGCATGCGAAATGTCTTCGCGACGGGTATCACTGAGCACGAAGAAATCGAAGTTGGCGATCTGGCCGGTCGCTTCCACCGATTCGTAGATCGCCCGCAGGCCAGCCAGCAGGCGGCGCGGATCTTCGTTGTAGGTGGGCATCAGCAGCGCGGTGCGCGTGTGCAGCTCAGGCAGCGGCTCGTCCGGATCAATGCCAAGCCGGTAGCCCCGATCGAACACGGCGGTCAGGAAGCCGGCGACGGCACTGGCGAAGGCCAGCGCGATCCAACCGAACAAGCCGACGAACAGGACCAGCAGGCAGGCCTCCAGCACGCTCACCCCGTTCGGGGAGAGCACTCGCCACATCATGATCGTGGCCGCTGAGGTCATCAGCGCGGTGCCACCGAACAGGTAGGCACGGCGCAGGCCGATCAGCCGGGGCGATGTGCGGTGACGACGGATCTTCAACTCGCCCTGATGCAGTTCCTGCTCAGGCATCGGCAAGGGCGAACCACCCGGCAGCGTCGCCAGGCCTGCATCCAGCCTGACGCTATCAAGGGTCTCACTCATCCAGGTTACCTCGCGTCAACGCGCAGTCCAGGTGCACGGTCAGCGCAGGGCGCAGCACCGTACACGTCAGCGTCGCGCACGACGTTATCCAGGGCCCGCAGATGCTTGCTCTCTTTACAGGAACCCACGAACGCTCACCCGGTCGATTCAAAAATTGCACCTCAGTCTAGGACGATGCGTGTAAGTCGAGCGCGAAAGGGGGGCGGTAGCGTTTCCCCCCATTCAGGATACTCCCGCAGGGGGCGCCGCGCACGCATGCGGCGTACAACACGCCGGGTTCATGCGCCGGGTGAGGCGGAACCAGGTGTGCAGATCCGTTCGCCGCGCGATGGTGCGCGGACGGGGCAAGGCATGCGGGTGGGGGCGACGACCCGAGGGTCGTCCCGGCCTCAGCGCGACAGTACGCCTTCGCGCTGGGCGATATCGGCGTCGGCGGCATGACGTGCACGCTCCATCGCCACCGCGATCTGCTGGCGGGCGAGCAGGTGTTGTGCCTGTTGTACTTCCGGGGTGGACAACAGCACCGGACCGGGAGTGGTTTCCACTGTAGCGGACTTGCTCATGCATCCCTCCAAGGACAATCCGCCAGGCCTGGCCTGAGGGGGCTGGGCCGACGGATTGCGCACCCTACCTTAAAACCATGTCAACTGTGTGTAGGGAGTAATGACGATCGCTGGCCGTCATTGGCGGCTTCCCGGTAGTGACGGCCGCTGGCCGTCACTACCGAGCTGACGGCCAGCGGCCGTCACTACCTGACCTGCGGTCGGCATTACCGGAAATCGCGCGAGGGGGCGTTCAGCCCTGCCAGCAGATGGCTGTAATCGCGCAGGTCGCCGGCAATCAGATGGCGGACACCGTCCACGCATTCCCAGCGTCCGCGCACGCCCAGCAGCCGTGATCCCAGCAACGCCTTGCGGCGCCGCAGGGCCAGGTGGGACCACACCACCACGTTGACCATGCCGTGCTCGTCTTCCAGCGTGACGAACACCGTGCCGTTGGCCGTGCCCGGCTTCTGCCGCTGGGTGACCAGCCCGATGGTATGCACGCCGCGCCCGTGCGCCAGCCCGCGCAACTGGCGCGAGTCCAGCGCGCGTTCCTGCTGCAGGCGGGTACGCAGCAAGGCCAGCGGATGTTCGCCCAAGGTCAGCCCGCTGCTGCGGTAATCGGACAGCATCTCTTCGGCCACGTTCGGGGTCGGCAACACGATGTCCTGCTCATCCGGGCTGCCCTGCAGCAGCGGCATGGCCCGCTCGATGCCGGCCACGGCCCAGCGCGCGGCATTGCGGTTGCCCGCCAGCGCGGCCAGCGCCCCGCCATCGGCCAGCACCTGGCGCGCCTTGCCATCCAGTCGCGCGCGGCGGCACAGGTCGGCCACATCGGCGAACGGGGCCTGTGCACGGGCCGCCATCACCGCCTGCGCCGCCGCTTCGCTGCAACCGGTCAGCTGCCGCAGCCCCAGCCGTATCGCCGGCTGCGTGCAGGCATCACCGCCCTCCAGGGTGTTGTCCCAGTCGCTGATGCAGACGTCCACCGGCAGCACCTGCACGCCCGCCCGCTCGGCACTGCCACGGCGGGCGTCCTGCACGATCTGGCTGGCCGAATAGAAGCCCATCGGCTGTGCGTTGAGCAGGGCACAGGCGAACGCGGCCGGCTCGTGCCGTTTCAGGAAACAGCTGATGTACACCAGCTTGGCAAACGAAGCGGCGTGGCTCTGCGGGAATCCGTAGGCACCGAAGCCCTTGATCTGCTCGAAGATCTGGTCGATGAATTCCGAACTGTAGTTCTTCTTTTCCATCAGGCCGCGGATGCGTTCCCGGTGGGAATCCATGTCGCCCCCACTGCGCCATGCCGCCATGGAACGGCGCAGCTGGTCCGCCTCATGCGGCTTGTAGCCGGCATGGATCACCAGCTCCATCACCTGTTCCTGGAACAATGGAATTCCCAGCGTCATGCCCAGGATTTCTTCGATGCCTTCGGACGGGTACGTCACCGCCTCATGGCCCTGCCGACGGCGCAGGAAGGGATGCACCATGCCGCCCTGGATCGGACCCGGGCGCACGATCGCGACTTGGATCACCAGGTCGTAGAAACACCGCGGTTTCAGCCGCGGCAGCATGCTCATCTGCGCGCGCGACTCGATCTGGAACACGCCGACGGTATCGGCAGCCTTGATCATCGCGAACGTGGGCGGGTCATCCACCGGCAGGCGGGCCAGGTCGATGCGATGACCCCGGTGCTGCGCCACCAGCTGCACTGCCTTGCGGATGCAGGTCAGCATGCCCAGCGCCAGGCAGTCCACCTTCAGCATCCTCATCGTTTCCAGATCGTCCTTGTCCCACTGGATGATGGTGCGGTCGGCCATCGCCGCATTTTCCACAGGCACTACCGTGCTCAACGGCGCATCGCTGATGACGAACCCGCCCACATGCTGCGACAGATGCCGCGGATGGTCGCGCAACTGTTCCGTCACCGCCATCACCTGCTGCAGCAGCGGATTGGCCGCATCGAAACCGGCCTCGGCCAGCCGCTGCTCCATCGGCGTCTCGCCGTTGCCCCAGCCGAAGCATTCCGCCAGCAGGGCCACCTGGTCCGGCGGCAGGCCAAACGCCTTGGCCACATCGCGCACCGCACTCTTGCCCCGGTAACGGATGACGGTCGCAGCAAGTGCCGCGCGTTCGCGCCCGTATTTCCCGTACACATACTGCAGCACTTCCTCGCGCCGCTCGTGCTCGAAATCCACATCGATATCCGGCGGCTCATCGCGTTCGCGCGACAGGAAACGCGCCATCAACAAGCGACTCTCCGCCGGGTTCACCACGGTGATACCCAGTGCGAAGCACACCGCCGAATTCGCCGACGACCCGCGCCCCTGGCACAGGATGTCGCGGGAGCGGGCGAAACGGACGATGTCTTCCACGGTGAGGAAGAAGGCCTCGTACTTCATGTCGGCGATCAGCAGCAGTTCGCTGTCGATCTGCGTGGCCACCGCTGCGGGCACGCCATCCGGCCAGCGCTCGTGCATGCCACGCAGCGTCAGCGCGCGCAGCCAGCTGCTGGGCGTATGGCCTGCAGGCACCAGTTCAGCGGGGTACTGGTAGCGCACCTCGTCCAGGCGGAACTGGCAGCGCCGTGCCAGCGCTACGGCCGCATGCAGCAAGGCAGGGGGATGGATGTTGCCCAGCGCGCGCCGCGTGCGCAGGTGATGTTCACCATTACGGAACAGGAAACCACCGCACTCGGACAACGGCAGCACGTGGCGGATCGCCGTCATGGTGTCCTGCAGTACACGGCGACGCCGCACGTCCATGTGCACATCGCCGCAGGCCAGCGCCTCCATCCCGAGCTGCGCGGAAACCGCCAGCAGCTGCGCAAGCCGCGCCGCATCGTCGCGTTCGCGGTGCAGGTGCACGGCCAACCACGTGCGCTGCACGAACACCTGCTGCATCCATCGTGCCTGTTCGGCATCGGGCTGCGCGCCCGGCACCCACAGCGCGAACAGCCCCAGTTCGGCATCGGCTGCACCGCCCAGTACCCGCTCCACATCCTGCCGCGCCAACCGATAACTGCCCTTCCCTGCCGCACGCCGTCCGGCGGTGATCAGCTCGCACAGGTGCACATAGCCACGTTGATTTTCCACCAGCAGCACCAGCTTCAGCCCACACGCCAGCACGAACTCGCTACCGACGATCAACGCCACGCCGGTGGCACGTGAGGCCTCCAGCCCGCGCACGATGCCGGCCAGCGAGCACTCGTCGGTGATGGCCAGTGCTTCATAACCACACTGCTTCGCGCGCACGAACAGGGCTTCGGCACTGGCCGCGCCACGCAGGAACGAGAAATCGGACAAGCAATGCAGCTCGGCATAGGCCGGCAGATCCTGTTCGCGCGGCAGGTCATCATTGGCCGCGGCCAGGCGCTCGCGGGTTTCCCACGCACGCGGCATGCGTTTGCACGGCGCATCGTCGTGTTGTTCGATACGGCTCATGCGAACCAGCCGTGCAGCATCCAGTCACCCTGCTGGCCCGGCAAGGCGAAGGCCCAGGCCTGCTGGCCCTGCGAGGTCTCCAGCACGTAATAGTCGCGGCGTGCCTCCTGCCCATCCCACCAGCCGCTCTCCAACCGCTCCGGTCCCGACACGATGCGCGCACGCGCATCACGCAGCGGCACCGGCGTGGGCAGCAGCCAACACGGACGTGGCGGCCGCACAGGCGCTTGGGCGATGGCCATGCCATCCCCTTCCACGCGCTGCCAGGCCCGTTCCGGGCGCGGGTCACCGGCCGGGCCCACGCGGAAGACCGATGCATCGCCCAACCGGGCACGCAGGCGCTCGCGCAGCTGCGGCCAGGGCAACTGCTGCTGGTTGCGGGTATCGAACAGATCACGGCTGGCCGGTACGAAAGTCGGCAGTTCACGCGCCAACAGGCGCACCGCGACCACCGGCCGGTCGATGCTGGCGCGTTCCAGCCGGTTGCGGGTGAGCTCGAACAACAAGGTCGCATCGCGCTCGGCAGCCAACAGGCCAACCTCCACGTCGGTATGGCCCTCCTCATGCTCCAGCCGCAGCACGAAGCGCTGCACGCCCCCATCGCGGATGGACAGGCTGGTGCACAGATCGCCGATCAAGCGCCGCAACGGGAACAGCAACGCCATGTGGTTTTCCACCTCATAGCCGAGCTCCACGCGCGAATCGAAATGGTCCGGCGGCGCATACCAGGCCAGGGCTTCATCGGCCTGCCCGTACAGCCGGTCCAGATGGTCCAGCAGCGGCAGGCCGAAGCGCCGGCGCAGGCCATCGCGGGGCAGCGCACGCAGGGCGCGCAACGTAGTCACGCCCATGTGCTGCAGCCGTGCACCGTGGTCATCGGGCAGCCGCGCGCGGCGCACCGGCACGCGATCCAGCAGGGCATGCATGGCCGCGATGTCTTCCACGGCCATGCCATCGCGGATACCAGCCAATACCATCGCCGCCCGTGCGGTGGGCGCCATCGCGATGCGGTGCTGGAAACCCAGCGCCTGCAGTTCCTCGCGCAGGCGCGCCTGCAATACCGGCCACGGCCCCAGCAGCTGGAAGCTGGCGCGCACTTCCAGCACGATGCAGCCCGGCCACTGGGCACTCACCAGGGAACTGTGCCGATACGCCCAGCCAGCGAGGAAGCGCTGCCAGCGCGCATCCGCCTGCGCATCGTGCTCCACCATCTGGAAATCCGGCAGCAACGCCAACGCGGCGGTCAGCCGCATGCCGACCTGCAGCCCGGCCTGGACGGCGGCGACGTTGACCGCGTGCAGGGTGCGTAGCTGCGCCGATCCACCGATCAACGCCAGCGGCGTGCCCGGATCAGGGTGACGGCGAAGGACGGCATCCAGCGCCAGCTGCGGCAGCACGATACAGGCCCAGAGCATCGGCGTACCTCACCCGGCCCTCAGGGCAAAGGCCTGCGATGGCGCAGGGCCACCCCGGCACTTACGCACCTGCCACTGCGTGGCGTGGCCTTCGCGCACCGCTTCCAGCCGCAAGGCCGCCGGCGATGGATTGGCTGCGTGCTTGCGGTCGCGCAGCGCGAAGCCCAGGCACTGGCCGGTATCGGCGGCCACCTGCAGGCGGCGCAGTGCCTGCGCATCGGCCTGCTTCGGCCAGCCCAGCACCGCGCCGCAGGCACCGCTGCGCAGGCATTGTTCGAATGCCCACAGGGCATCGCGTGGCGAAGCCTCGATCAACTGCAGGTGCTGCAATGAAACGCCTGCGGCCTGCCACGCCGGGGCATAGGGCAGGTAGGGCGGTGCAATCACCGCCACCGCCGCGCCGGTCTGGCTCAGCCGCGCCAAGGTAGGCAGCAGCAACTGCAGCTCCCCCACCCCATCGGCCGGCAACAGCAGTTCAGTCAGCGCGCGGCGTGGCCAGCCGCGCTGCGGCAGCAACGCATCCAGTGCCGCATGCCCGGTGGACTCGCCTTCCACGCCCTCCTTTGCACTGCCTCGCCCTGCATGCCACAGGGTCTGGCTGGACAGCATCTGCTGCAGGTCGGGCGCGGTGTTCATCTCAGCCCTGCCGGACCAGGCCGCAGTAAACGCCTTCCACGGCGAAATCCTGCCCGGCTTCGATCACGATCGGCGCATGTGCAGGATTGCGCGGCAGCAGGCGCACGCCATCTGCATCCTGTTGCAGACGCTTGATGGTGAGCTCGCCATCGATGCGCGCGACCACCGTCTGCCCATCGCGGGCGCTCGGCGTGCGGTGTACACCGACCAGGTCGCCATCCAGGATGCCGTCATCGATCATCGAATCGCCCTGCACTTTCAGCAGGTAGTCCGGACGCGGCGAGAACATCCGCCGGTCCAGCCAGAGCTGCTGGTCCAGGCCGATATCCGCGCCGATGGGTTGGCCCGCGGCCACCCGCCCCAGCACCGCCAGCGGAAGCAGCTCGGCCGGCTCGCCGGGCAAGGCCAGGCCACGCTTGCGACCCGCCGCCTGCGCCAGCAACCCGGCCTCGACCAGCGCCTGCACGTGTTTCTGCGCGGCATTGCGCGAGGCAAAACCGAAGGCATGGGCGATATCGGCCAATGACGGCGACTGGCCGGAAGCCAGCGCCTGTCGCAACCAGGCCAGTACGGCGGCACGTTGGGGAGGGAGGTCGTTGAGGTCCATGGTGTACATTTGTACACCCTCGCTTTCAGAAAAGCGACAGCCCGATTGTTCAGCCTGACAACCGCTGTCGCTTACGACATGAATCGCGACGCCTGCGTCAGATTATCAAAGCAAGCTATTGATTGAATTATAAAAAACAATTGTTCCTCGGCGCATTCCAACAGGGATGATCCTGACTCGTTTCCCGGAGTCTTTCCCTATGCGCCATGCCTGCCTGCTGGTAGCTGCCCTGCTCATCCCCGCTGCCCCGTTACTTGCACAGACCACGCTGACCCGCGACAACGGCGCCCCGGTGGGCGACAACCAGAACTCCCAGACCGCCGGTGCCACCGGCCCGGCATTGCTGCAGGACGTACAGCTGATCCAGAAGCTGCAGCGCTTTGATCGTGAGCGCATTCCGGAGCGCGTGGTGCATGCACGCGGCACGGGCGTGCGCGGCGAGTTCACCGCCAGTGCCGATGTTTCCGCATTGACCCGCGCCCTGCTGTTCACCCCGGGCGAAACCACCCCGGTGTTCGTCCGTTTTTCCTCGGTGGTGCACGGCAATCACTCGCCGGAAACCCTGCGCGACCCGCGCGGCTTCGCTACCAAGTTCTATACCCGCGAAGGCAACTGGGACCTGGTCGGCAACAACTTCCCGACCTTCTTCATCCGCGACGCCATCAAGTTCCCGGACATGGTGCATTCCTTCAAACCCGATCCGCGTACCAACCTGGATGACGACGCCCGTCGTTTCGATTTCTTCTCGCACGTGCCTGAAGCCACCCGCACGCTGACCCAGTTGTATTCCAACGAGGGCACACCGGCGGGCTACCGCTTCATGGACGGCAACGGCGTGCATGCGTACAAGCTGGTCAATGCTGCCGGTGTGGTGCACTACGTCAAGTTCAACTGGAAAAGCCTGCAAGGCACCCGCAACCTCGATCCGACACAGGTAGAGGAGGTGCAGGGCAAGGACTACAGCCACATGACCCGTGATCTGGTAGACGCCATCAAGCGGGGCGACTACCCACGCTGGGACCTGTACATCCAGGTGCTGGCACCGGAACAGCTGGCCACCTTCGATTTCGATCCGCTGGACGCCACCAAGATCTGGCCTGACGTGCCGGAACAGAAGATCGGCCAGATGGTGCTGAACCAGAACGTCGACAACGTCTTCCAGGAAACCGAACAGGTGGCCATGGCGCCGTCGAACCTGGTGCCCGGCATCGAACCGTCTGAAGATCGTCTGCTGCAGGGCCGCGTGTTTTCCTATGCCGATACGCAGATGTACCGCATCGGCGCCAATGCCCTGCAGTTGCCGGTAAATCGGCCCCGTGTGGCCGTCAACGACGTCAACCAGGACGGCGCCCTGAATGCCGGCCACAGCAACAGCGGCGTGAACTACGAGCCCAGCCGGCTGCAGCCGCGTCCGCAGAGCGCGCATGCGCTGTACAGCAACCTGCCGCTGTCAGGCACTACCCAGCAGAAAGGCATCGCGCGTGAGCAGAATTTCAAGCAGGCCGGTGATCTGTACCGGTCCTACAGCCGACGCGAGCAATTGGACCTGGTGCACAGCTTTGGCCAGTCGCTGGCCGGCGCGGACAATGAAAGCAAGCACATCATGCTGTCCTTCCTGTACAAGGCAGACCCGGATTACGGCACACGGGTAGCCCGCGTGGCCGGCGGTGACCTGGACCGCGTGATGCAGCTCGCCAGCGAGTTGCAGGACTGACCGTCAACGCCAAGGCCGGGCCCTTTCATCAAAGGGCCCGGCCCCAAGGACAGCCACAATGCGCTACTACCTGACCGGTCTGCTGACCCTTCTGCTGGCAACACCCACCTGGGCCGTTCCACCCACGGCCCCACCGTCGGCCGCCGACGCGCAGGCGCAACTGCGCACCTATTACTTCGATGCCGCACGCAGCGGACAGCAAGCGATGCTGGCCGAGTTCATCCGCGCCGGCTACGACCTGCAGACCCGCGATGAAAAGGGCTATACCGCCTTGATCCTCGCCGCCTACCACGGTCATGCCGAAGCGGTGGATCAATTGCTGGCCGCCGGTGCGGATCCCTGCGCCCAGGACAAACGCGGCAACACTGCGCTGATGGGGGCCATCTTCAAAGGGGAGCTGCGCATCGCCCAGCGCCTGATGCGTGCCGCCTGCTCACCCGACCAGCGCAACCATGCCGGCCAGACCGCCGCCATGTATGCGGCCCTGTTCCAGCGCCGCGACATCCTGCAGCAGCTGGCTGCCCACGGCGCCGACCTGGATCTCAAGGATGCCGCCGGCAACAGTGCAGAGCAGTTGCAACGCGGCGAATTCGCCCGCTGATGAAGCACCCCCACACGGCAACCTGAAACAGCCGGAGACCGCTTACCGCCGCACCCACAATGCCAGCGCGCTGGTACCGCAGGCCAGCAACACCACCGCATGCCATCCGCCCTGTGCCAAGGCCACCGCGCCCAGGCCACCCCCCGCCGCCATGCCCACGAACACGCCGGTGAACAACAGGGCGTTCAAGCGGCTGCGCGCTTCCGGCTGCAGGCCGTAGACCAGCGTCTGGTGCGAAACCAGCGCTGCCTGGAAGCCGAAGTCGAAGATCACCGCACTCACTGCCAGCAGCACCAGGCGCAGCGACGTGGGCAGCACGCCATCCAGCAGCAGGCTGGCAAAGCCGATCAACGCGATGCCAATGGCCAAGCGTGCCACGCGCTGGGTGCCCAGGCGATCAGCGAAGCGACCTGCAAACGGCGCCGCCAGTGCACCGGCCGCACCGGCAATACCGAACGCCCCTGCCCCCGCACTGCCGATACCAAACCGGGCATGCAGCATCAGCGCCAAGGTGGACCAGAACGCACTGAAGCCCATCGCCAGCAGCGCCTGCGCCAAGACCGCACGGCGCAGCGGCGGCAGCTGCATCCACAGTGCGCCCATCGATCGCAGCAGCGCGCCGTAGCCCAAGGTCGTGGTCGGCGCGAAACGTGGCAGGGTGATGCGCAACAGCACCCCCATCAGCACCACTGACCCGGCGGCAGCGAGGAACATCACCCGCCAGCCCCATTGTTCGGCGACTACGCCGCTGACCACGCGCGACAGCAGGATGCCCAGCAGCAGGCCGGTCATCACCTTGCCCACCAGCGCGCCGCGATGTTCCGGCGCGGCCAGCGTAGCGGCTGCCGGCACCACGTCCTGCGCCACCGTGGCCATCAAGCCGACCAGCAGACTGGCGATCAACACACCCGGCAGGTGGCCGGACAGGCCCGCCGCCAGCAGCGCGGCACCCAGCAGCAGCGACTTCACCAGGATGATCCGCCGCCGTTCGAAGCGATCACCCAGTGGCGCCAGCAACGCAATACCTGCAGCGTAGCCGAGCTGGGTAACCGTCGGCACCAGACCGATGGCCGCATCTCCTGCGCCCAGGGAGGCCCCCATCGCGCCCAACATCGGCTGCGCGTAGTACAGCGACGCCACGCTGAAACCGGCGCCGGCGGCCATCACCGGGACCAGCATGGCAGGCAAGGCAGCCGGTGCAACGGAGCCCAGGGTGGGAGCAGGAATGTCATGCGCAGTGGACATGGGAAGATGCCTTGGAGGGGATGCCGCGCAGTCTCCTCCTGCCTCGATGCGACGTGTAGTAGGCTTTGCCGCATCAGCCCCATACGCCAGACGCATGACCAAGCCGGTAACCACCCTCAACGCCGACCGCATCGATCTGCTGCGCACCTTCGTGCGCATCGTCGATGCCGGCAGCCTTTCCGCAGCGGCCAGCCAACTCGGCACCACCCAGCCGACCATCAGCCGCCGCCTGCAGGCACTGGAGCGGCATTTCGGCCTGCGCCTGCTGCAGCGTTCCACCCATGGCATGCAACTGACCCATGACGGCGAGCGTTGCCTGCAGCACGCGCGCCAGTTGCTGGACAGCTGGGAGGGCATCGAGCAGGACCTGCGTGGCGCGGCCCAGCAGCCCAGTGGACGCCTGCGGGTGATGGTCCCGCATGCATTCGGCCAGGCCCAGTTGATGCCGCCGATGCTGGCGTTCCTGCGCCGGTACCCGCAGATCAGCCTGGAATGGCGGCTGCACGATGGTCCGTCCGATCTGGTTGCCGAAGGCATGGACTGCGCCATCCGCGTAGGCCCCCTCGAGCAGCAGGACGTGGTGGCCGTCCATGTGGCCGATGTACCGCGCATCGTGGTCTGCGCTGCATCGCAGATGCCGGACCCGCTGCCAACGCACCCCGCCGCCCTTGCCGCCCTGCCGTGGGTATCACTCACCAGTTTCTATCGCGAGAGCGTGCAACTGCAGCGCTGCCAGGGCGCAGGCACCGGCAAGACCAGCGAACGCATCGCCATCCAGCCCCGCCTGCTGACCGACAACCTGTTCGTCCTGCACCAGGCCGTTCGCGAAGGACTGGGCGTGGGCATCGGCTCGGCCTGGCTGATGGCCGACGATCTGCGCAGCGGCCGCCTGCAGCAGTTACTGCCCGGCTGGGAAGCCGCACCGCTGCCGGTGCATCTGGTGTTTCCCGCGGGTCGCCATCGTCCGGCGCGCCTGCAACTGTTCCTGGATGCCATCCGCGAGAGCATTCCGGGCATCGAAGGCATGCGCCTGCGGTAGCGCCGAGCCATGCTCGGCGGCGCTCTTCTCACAGCCCTCGAAACATATCCATGCGCACCTCGGTGCGCTGCATCTCGCCACGCATCCGCAGGTTCTCGCGCACCTCTTCATCGTAGCCCCTGCCGTTGCACACCAGCCCGGAAAGACACATCTCATCCGCCATGGCAGATTCCGGCCCGCACTCCAGCCCACGCTCGCAGGCGAGCAAGCTGACCGCATAGGCGTCCTGCTCGGACAGTTTCATGCCCACATCGGGATCAATCTCTTTCACAAGCAGACTGGACAACAGCACCCCCATCTCCTTCAGGGCTTCACCGTCCCCACCCGCCAGCGCCTCGTCGAGTAGCCCGGTCACCGCCTCACCGCGCCCTGTGGCAGTCCGCTCGATGATGCGTGCAGAGAGATCGCCGGCCTCTGCTGCCTGCCTACGCCACTGATGCGCGATGGCCTGCATCTGATCCGGGGCGAGCCGCAACGCGTCGCACTGCAGCTTCAGACGCCCGGCGGCGGCGCGGTACTGCGCTGCGGTGACCTGATCACCACGTGCAAGGTTCGCCGACACCGAATCCACCGTGCTGTCGAACCTTGACCGTGCGTAGCCCATTCCCACGCAGCGCGCACCGATCCCCGCCAGCTGCCGCATGGCCGCAGCATCACCGGCTTGCGCTGAGCGCTTCAGGGCGCTGACCGTGTGAACCTGTGCCTGGGCTTCCGGCATCGGCACCTGATGCACAGCCGGGTCCACAGATGGCACAGATGCAGGGATTGGTGTTCTGTCCGGCCGACTTGTCTCCGGCGAGCCGACCACGTCCATGACTGTCCGCTCCTGCCTCCCCATGATCAGCAGAATCACGATTACCAAGGCGGCACACCAGGCGATCACGCTGCTTCTTCGCGCACTTCGTTTGCGCATTGCTACATCCGGCCCGTCATCAAGTACGTTCACCACCGGATGCTAGCATCGGGCGCTCATCCTCAAGGACGATCACCATGGGAAGTTTCAGCATCTGGCACATCCTGATCCTGTTGAGCCTGCTTTTGATCCCGGTCGGTATCGCGCTGGTCGTCTGGTTCATCGTGCGCATCTCGAACAAGCGCTCGCCGGTGAGTCAGTTGCCACCGCGCACGCCCACTGACGACAACCCGCTGTAACGCCGAACGAGCCCGCACAGCTGCATCGGGTAGTGACGGCCGCTGGCCGTCAGTTTCTGCATGACGCCATCCGCGACCGGCGGCAGCCTTCAAGCACCCGCCCGCCCATCGACCGGCTTGACCAGCTCGCGACTCGCCACCAGCAGTCCCTCAACCAGTTCCTGCCCAAGAATCGGCTCACTGCCGCCGTCGTGCAGACTCAGGTGTTCGGCGTGGAGTATTTCGAGAATGGCCGACAGCCCATGCAGCCGGCGCTGTTCCACTGTCGAGTTCGCACGCCGGTTTGATGCGGCAAGCAGCCACGCAGCGCGCGCCGCCGGATCGCACAGACACGCCAGCACCGGGTGATCGGCAAGCAGCGCCTCAAGTTTTTCGACGGCACGCGCAGGCAGGTCGAGTACGGCGTCGCCGATCAGCGCATGCAGGCGGTGGGCGGGCGGATAGTGACGTGACATGGCAGGCTCTCGCAGCACGGAAGCGCCACCCGCGCCGAAGCGCAGGGTGGCAGGCGATGCGGGTTGACGTACCGGCCAAGTTGTCGCCGAAAAACCGGCGGATCGGGTGATCCCCGCGCACCGCCTGCCGCAGAACCGGCATGGCAGTACATTCTCCGCCGTACCCGGAGGGCCACAACAGAGGTAAGCGACAACAACTTGATTCGGAACGTCAATTCCGGCTGGAGCGAAGGCCCCAGCCCCGTTATCGTGCACAGCCGCTGCGGCTTTTCGCTATCAGGCTTCCTGCAATCTTGAGATCGATCGCCGATATCTCACTGCCCTGACCCGCCATCCCGACCTGATCCGTCGCTTCGACGGCGTTTCCCCCATAGCGACCACAGCTTCAAAAGCTCGCCAAGGGCCATCAAGACCATCAGCAATGCGGGCGAAAAACCGGCCCAACCCATGTGTGCCAGGAAAAATACCGACGGCATCACGAGCAGTATTCTGAAAGGCAGTTGGGCAATGACGACGTAACGCCCCAGCCTGTAACGCTTCACCAGCAAGATGCCAGATAGCAGCATCGACAGCAGCAGGGTGGCATCAAGAATCGACACAAGTAACGGCAGCATGCTGCCGTGGCGCTGCTGTATCGCCATGCCCGACGCGATGTCATGAGCCACCGGGATCCCTCCCTGGTAAACGCTGCTCACCGCATATAAAAGGAGAGCAGCAAGGTCCATCGCTCCCCAGAGCATCATCCATCGATTGTCAGCGACACGGCCCATTCCCTTGCTCACAGTTTCTCCTTCCCACATACATTCCATGGATGATCCAACACAAGACGGACCGACACCGGTAGCGCCGAGCCATGCTCGGCGGCAGCGCGCGCTCCGCATCAGTGCCCCGAATGCATCTCATCAAGCAGTCTGCGCAACCACTCAAGGCGCTCATTCACCCGCTCCATTTCACCCTCCCCCTGGGCCTGCTTGCGCACCATGCCTTCAAACGTCTCACCGCACATCAAACCTATGAGGCACGTTTCATCGTGGCGAACCGATTCCATCCCGCAGTCCATTCCACGTTCGCAGGCCAAGAGAATCAGCGCCGTGTGGTCGTACGGGGTGCTGCCAATACCAAAGCGGGGAGGCGCCCTCTGCACTGTCGGTAAGTAGATCATCGACAGCTCATACAATGCGCGCGGATCGTCGGAAGCCAGTGCGTCGTCGATGAGGGTGTCCGCATCATCCGGCAATGCCGCCTGCGTCTCCGGCGTAAACGCGCGGCCGCGTTGACGCAAGCGCGCCAGCAGATCACCACTTTCCGCAGCATCAGCAAGAAGCTGACGGTACAGCAGCACGTGCTCCTTTTGGCTGCCAAGCCGGAGGTTCTCGCACTGCGATCCCACGCGGGTGGCGGCAGCGCGCAGCGCGGCCTGATCGACAGGATTCAACCGCGATGCCGTGGACTCAACGCCGCTCCAGAAATCGCTTCCCCGGTTGAGTCCAAAACTACAATTCAGGATCAGCTCGGAAAGCTCGCGCATGGCAACCGGGTCGCCGGCTTCCGCGTCGCGCCGAAGTTCCAGCACACGCGACGCCGCCGTCGCTGGATTGCTGCGCGGTGTCTCCGCCGCACCGCTCTGGCTCCCGGACACTCCAGTCGATCTCGTGACCGCTACGTCCCCGTCATTCGCGGGTTCGACGGAAGATGTGCCCTGCCCTGACCACCAGACGACAGCGGCAACCACACACAGCAGAAGCCCAACGAGGGTGAGCGCGCGTTTGAGCGGCCCCTTTGGCGGTTGATCCCTGCGCATGTGTCGTCCTTGATTCAATCCCTGTCCACTTTACCCGGCAGGCGCGACATGTCATCACCCGCCGCTGGCGGCAGCCCGTATTACAGTGGATTCCACGCTCATCCTGAGGCATGCCCATGCGCGCATCCCACGGCCTGGCCGGCCTGTTCCTGTCCCCCCTGCTGTGGAGTGGCATCGCCGCTGCCGCCGATCCGGTACCACCCGATCAACAGTTGCAGCCGCTGTTTCAACAGGTCCAGGGCGCTCATCTGTTTCCCGACCAGAAGACGTTTGCTGACGCGATACCCCGCCGTGCGCCTGCCGACGTGCTGGGTGCCTGGCATCGTGAGCAGCTCCAACCGGGCTACGCACTGCAGACCTTTGTCAGCGACAACTTTGAGATGCCTGCCGAGGCCAAGGCATACACCCCGCCGGCGGGCGAGACACTGCGCGCGCACATCGACGGTCTGTGGCCGGTGCTGACCCGGCAGACTGGCACGGTGGATCCGCACGGCTCGCTGCTGCCCCTGCCCAAGCCGTATGTCGTGCCCGGCGGTCGCTTCCGCGAGGTGTATTACTGGGACAGCTACTTCACGCTGCTTGGGTTGGCGAGCAGCCAGCAGTGGCAGTTGGTACGCGACATGTTGGACAACTTCGCCTACCAGATCGATACCTACGGCCACATTCCCAACGGCAACCGCAGTTACTACCTCAGCCGCTCGCAACCGCCTTTCTTCAGCCTGATGGTGGATCTGCTGGCGACACACGAAGGCGACGAGGCCTACCGTCGCTACCTGCCCCAGCTGCGCGCGGAGCATGCCTTCTGGATGACCGGCGCTGAGGCGCTGGCGCCCGGCACCGCACAGACCCGCGTGGTGAAACTGGCCGACGGCAGCGTACTGAACCGCTACTACGATGCCCGCGCGGTGCCACGCACCGAATCGTGGACGGATGACTTGGCGACGGCCGCGCAGGCGCCTCAGCGTGCACCGTCACAGGTCTACCGCGATCTGCGGGCCGGCGCTGAATCCGGCTGGGATTTCAGCTCGCGCTGGCTGGATGATCCGTCGGCGTTGTCCAGCATCCGCACCACCGATATCGTGCCAGTGGATCTGAACAGTCTGCTGTACCACCTGGAAGTCACGATCGCGCATGCCAGTGGCGCAACCGGTGACCGTGCGGGCCGCCGCGCCTTCAAGCAGAAGGCCGACGACCGCGCCCGCGCCATCAACAGCGCCCTGTGGAACGCGGAACAGGGCTGGTATGTCGACCGTGACCTGCGCAGTGGGCAGACGCGCCCGGCCCTCACGGCGGCGGCACTGTTCCCGCTGTGGCTGAAGGTGGCAACCCGGCCGCAGGCACGCCGCACGGCCGATGCGGTCGAACAGCAGTTGGTGAAACAGGGCGGCCTGCTGACCACGACCATCACCACCGGCCAACAGTGGGATGCGCCCAACGGCTGGGCGCCGCTGCAGTGGGTCGCCGTGGACGGGCTTCAGCACTATGGCCAGGACACGCTGGCGCGGCAGGTCGGTGTGCGCTTCCTGCGGACCGTGCAATCGGTCTACGACGGCGAACAGAAACTGGTGGAAAAATATGTCGTGGATGGGTCCGCCGGCGGTGGTGGTGGCGGCGAATACCCGCTGCAGGATGGCTTCGGCTGGAGCAACGGCGTGACGCTGGCGCTGCTGGATCGGCTGTGTGCACCGAAGAAGCGCTGTGACAGTGCAGCCGACGTGGAAGACTCATCATCTCCGTAGTGCAAAACTGAAGACTTGCAGCCGCGCTTGCTTTAGAAGTGCCGAGCAGGTGCAAGGCACCTGCTCGATGATCCTGTCCGCGAACGGCAATCTCGCGGTGCGTAAGGCTTAATGCGCGGGTATGACCCTGCAGCCGACGGCCGGCTCTGCGCTCACTACCTCCGTACCGTCTCCTTTAGAGCAAAGATAGAGGGGCTCCTTCTTGGGTTCCCCATTTTGCCCCGCCCAGTCGCGCCAAGACGCGCCCGTTGTCTGAGTCTGGGTGACAACATTGCCAGACCCTGTACGGCCGACCACACCGGAAGAGACGACTGCTCGCGTAGCCTCACGCCCAGTCTCACAGCGCTGCTTATCAAATGCGCGACGCACGGCCTCCTTCTCACCCCTTACATTAGCGAGCTCTGAAGCCTCGATGCCGTCGCCATTACCATATCCCACCCAGAAAGCTTGAACTTTGCTGGACTTCCTTCTTTGCTCTTGAGCCGTTGTAAGTTGGTCTTCCCGACGAGCTAGTGAATTAATCTCAATACCAAGCTCATCGCAGCTGTTACGCGCGTACTTCATGTCAGACGTGTATGAACCGGTAATTTCTGAAGGCTTCGTCGCCAGATTCATACATCCACACGCAGTAGTTGCGACGAGAAAACTCGTCACAGTCATTTTGATCTTCATCTTTCCCCCTGATTTGAAAGGCGCTCCATGCGCAGCTGAATGCTACGCGCACATTGGAAAGAGCGCACCTGCAAGTTACTGGTCAGGGACCACAGAGGACTAAGAGGCTCGCATGCTTCTCCCGCGCTCGCGCCAATAACTGAAGGAAATTTGTAAGTGCCGACTATGGATACACCTGATTGACGGGAGACAAGTTGTTCCCTTGACCCACCCAGTGTCCCAAGCGCGGCGGCACCGCTCGGCTAACTCCATGAAACCAGCGTGAAACGGCCCTTCGAAAACTTTCACAACCAAACGCGCAGCCTCATGGCGCACGCTGCATCGGCAGCGCACAGATACGGAGCGTCATCCCATGAATACCCGCAGCGATTACGAAGATCGCAGACCCCTCGGTGCCGATGTGGCAACGGTTGTCAGCACACCGGCGATCGTCGCCCCTACGCACGAAAGCGCCGTCTCCTGGGGCGCCATCCTGGCCGGCGCTATCGGTGCTGCCGCGCTCTCGCTGATCCTGCTGATCCTTGGCGTCGGCCTCGGTCTGTCGTCGGTTTCCCCGTGGTCATTCGATGGCGTGTCGAAGGAAACGTTCGGCTGGACCAGCGTCGCGTGGCTGACCTTCACCGCCATCGCGGCATCGGCACTCGGTGGCTATCTGGCCGGCCGTCTGCGCACCAAGTGGGCGGGCCTGCACGGTGACGAGACCTACTTCCGCGATACCGCACACGGCTTCGTGTCGTGGGCCGTTGCCACCCTGCTGACCGCTGCGCTGCTGACCTCCGCCATCGGCGGCATCCTCGGTGCCGGTGCGAAGGTCGCCGGTGCGACTGCAGGCGCTGCAGCGTCCACCGTCGGCGTTGCCGCCGCAGGTGCAGGCTCGGCCGCGATGGGCACCCAGGAAGGTGATCTGGATTATTGGGTCGACTCTCTGTTCCGCAACGCATCGACCGATCCGGCAGCGCCGCCGCCGCCGGCACCATTGGCACCGGGTGCCATGCCGTCGCCGACCGCTGGGGCCCCTGCTGCGCCGGGTAACGTCCCGCCGCCGCCGCGTCCGATGCCGGGCAACGAGCGTGGTGCAGATCGCCGCGAAGTCCGCAGCGAAGTGAACCGCATCATCGTGTCCAGCCTGCGTTCGGAAGGCCTGAATCCGGCCGACACGCAGTATCTGGCCCAGCTGATTGCCCGCGAGACCGGCATGAGCCAGGCTGAAGCACAGGCGCGCGTCACCGACGTGCAGACCCGCATGCGTGCAGCGCTGGAAGAAGCCAAGACCACCGCCATGAAGGCGGCCGATGACGCCCGCAAGGCATCTGCCTATGCCGCACTGTGGCTGTTCATCACCCTGCTGATCGGCGCGTTCTTCGCCAGCCTCAGCGCCACGTGGGGCGGCCGTCGCCGTGACCTCTAACTTCATTTCTCACCAAGGAGAGCTTTCATGAAGACCTTGCTGCTGTGGTTCCTGGGCGTGCCGATTCCGCTCTTGATCCTGTACGCGATCTTCTTCTGAGATCGCAGACCTGCATCGCATCAGGCCACCTTCGGGTGGCCTGATGCGTTTCGGCGCTCAGCTTTCCTGGCTGAGCTGCTGCACCAGATGGCGCGTCAGCCGGCGGCGCGCGAAGAAACCCTGCAACTGCCGCGCCTTGATGGTGGTCGGGCGCAGACGGACTCCGTTCCCGGCAGTTTCCTCCACGCGGTAACCGCGTGACGCCGCGCAGAGCTCCGCCCGCGCAGCGGTAATCACCACCACCGTGATTTCCAGTGAGGCCAGCGGCATGTCCGCAGTGATATCCGGATTCTCCGCGCAGGCCCGGTTGATCATCGTGGAGAATCGCCCGATATCGATCTCCTCACCACTGCTCAGCGGCCCCACGTTGGTCGCCCGCCGCGCATCGCCCGAATCGGGTTCGTCACCACTGGCCCACTGCTCGTTACGCTCGGGAATGATCGCGCGGATGCGGGTGCCATCGGGCTGGGTGAGGTCGAACATGATGTCCAGCAGGAATACCGGCTCCAGACCAAGGTTGGTGACGAAACAGTGCGCATTCATGCCCCGCCCTGCCCCGGAGGTAATCAGGATCGACGGTCGCCGCTGCCGCCGGTAGCTGGACAGGAAGACGTTGAGGTAGACGATCCAGATAAGGGCCGTGACGCCTGCCATCACGGCGGTGATCAGGGGTGCGTAGTGGAGCAGGGTCTGGAGCAACGTAAGGTCCTTGTGCGTCTGTCAGGGCGCCCGCCGCATGTGGAGTGAGGCGGCAGCGCGAGCCGCCCAATCTGCAGCGTATGCCGTAAGCACTGCGAGAAGCCAACATGAAATTGCGAGCCGGACCGCTGGAAAATCGGCTCGCCGTTGGGTAACGTCATGCATCGGAACAGGGCATGCAAGGAGCGACGCCGCGATGGCAAGAGGGTATTCAAAGCAACGGGGCGATGGCACGGTCGCCTACTATGATTCCGAAGAAGCCATGTTGGCCGACGTGCCACCAGCGCCCGGGATGTTCGAGTTTTCCGTTTTCTGGGCCGTCATCGGATTCTTCATCTCCGTGCTCGCCGTGGCCCTGGTCAACTACGCCGTGGAGCCGGGCGCGGCCTGGTCCAAACCCATCCGCTTCAGCCTGTCTCTACTGGGCGTAGCAGCAGGCACCTACGTGATCGGTCGCGCAGGTCAGTTCCTGTTGCATGCTTGCTGGCTGTTGATGGGCATTCTGATCGTGCTGGGCATCCTGGGCACCGTCGTTGCCACGCTCTGGCATTTCGCCTGAGCCTCCCCTTCCCCATGTGGAGTGCCGCCTCATGCTGCAGATGCGCCCCCATTGCGAATGCTGCGATGTTGATCTTCCTGCAACCTCGACAGATGCCTGGATCTGCTCGTTCGAATGCACGTTCTGCACCCGTTGCGTGGACACCACGCTGAAGCAGCGATGCCCGAACTGCGCCGGCGACCTCTGCAGAAGGCCCACTCGCGTGGGCGACGCGTTGGCGCGGAATCCAGCGTCAGGGTAGAGCCGACTTCAGTCGGCTGCCGTCC
This sequence comes from Stenotrophomonas sp. WHRI 8082, assembly GCF_040223995.2. Taxonomy (NCBI): domain Bacteria; kingdom Pseudomonadati; phylum Pseudomonadota; class Gammaproteobacteria; order Lysobacterales; family Lysobacteraceae; genus Stenotrophomonas; species Stenotrophomonas sp. WHRI 8082. Next base: position 1,356,475 of record NZ_CP167826.1, read on the forward strand.
CCCTTTTCCTGCCGGACTCACTCCACAGGTGGTTGCTGCGCGGCTTCTTCTTCCCGCACTTCCCTGTACAAGGCCTCGAGCTTTGCCTCACCGGCGGCGCGTGCACGGGCATCCGCTTCGCTGTTCTGCCGTGCAATTTCCTGGTATTCCGCCCAGCGGCCAGGCGGCAGGACCTCTAGCTGGTTGTCAGGGCGTAGCTGGAGCGACGCCGGGGTCTTCATCGAGACGGCGAAGTTGTCCAACAGCCACTTCCGCCGCACGTCGGGCGATGCATGAAGCAGGTCGGCCTCGGCGTACGTCTGCATGGGCAGCAGTTGCTCGGCAAGCAGCTCATCGGTGGATACCCGCACGAGTCTGACGATCAGCCGCTCTCGATCCGAGTCGTCGTTGTAGAGCGCGACGACGTCGCCCTCTATCCAAAGCACCCACCAGTACCCCGTTATCGGATAGACATGGAAGGGCCGCTCGCGCACCAGCAGCACATTGCTTGCCTCGTCATAGAGTGTCTGCCAGCCGGGCGCTGTCTCACTAGGGGAGCAGTCCGTCGAGCTTGTCTTGATCCTCTCGACCCTGGCCTTGCCCTTCCCCGCGAGCAGTCGCGACGTCCAGCAGCGCGTCGAATCGCGATTGTGCGAGGCCAGCAATATCGCATCATCGGCGAGCACGACTACATCGCTGTGCACGAACGTATCGTTGGCGGCTTGCGGGTCCTGCAGCAGCGAGGCGAACGCCTTGTCGGACAGCTTTTCGCCATCGAGGTACAGCACGTACGTCGTGTAGTGCCGGTACTCACTGATGTTGATGTCCAATCTGCTCTCGGTGACCGCGACGACCTTCAAGGTGTCGGAGGAGAGCACTGGTTCCTTGCTGGTCCAGGCGCAGCCGGTCAAAAGCAGCAATGCGGCGATGCCCAGGACTCGGATAACTCTGGTGGTCATAGTGTTCCGGTCTGCCAAGACGTGGTGATGAGGTCGCGGCGCGCCAAGAACCGCATGACAGCCTACATCGAAGTCAGGGACGCGAGGAGTGCCCAGCGACCACCATGGCACGTCCTGTCCATGCTCATTGGCAAAGCGCACCCGAGCCGAGGCATGCCCGCCGGGGTAACCTTCATACCCATCGCGGCAAAGCTAGCGACAGAAAGCTGCGCTGGAACGCGTGGCATCGCCGACGCTTCGACCCTGGACAGCCCCAACACCGCGCTCCACCTGTGCTTCCATCACAGCTGACTTCTCTGTGTCAGGCCTCGCGATCGTTCCTTTGACCAGCAGACTCTGCATGCCGCGGCCGGACAATTGCGGATCTACGGCTCGACCTCCATTTGCCGCCTTACCTGACGAATGAGCTGCTGTGCAGCTGCATTGGCTTTACTTGCGTCGGATCGCCTGGCCGCCTCCAAGGCATCAAGCAGCATTGCATGTCGCTTCGCTGCATCGCTCTCCCGCCTTGCCGCCAAGACAGTACTTGATGCGTAGAAGTACAGCTCGTTCGAATCACCAAGCTCACGAGCGGTTGCCTTCCACTTCTCGGCAAGTTCGTCGCTCCCCGAGAGCGCCTCATAGTGCGCGATCAATCGCCTCACGGATTCGAGATCGCCCTTCTTCGCGGCCGCCTCCACCAATGCACGCTCCTTCTCCGGAATCATGTGCGCATCGCTTGGACTCATGATCTCATTATCGTCGGGGACGCCTCGCTCGCCTTCACAGCCAGCTAGGGCGAATGCAACAGCTATAAGCAACACCACGGGCCAACCTTTGCCGTCTATGTAGTGCCGGATGCCGTTCTGCCGGAAGAAACGCAGCTGGCCATCCCTCCGCGGGCTGCGCGCCAGCGCTTTGATCTCGTCGCGTGTCAAGCAGAGCTTGTCTGGCATCAGACTACCGCCTTGTTGGAGCGCCATATCGGACGGGGCGAGTCAGGTCGTACCGGAGCCCCGACCGGTTGCCGTAGGACGATGCAAGTGGACTTCGCTGGACGCCTGTAAACGTCAATGTGGTGGGCCCACCAGGATTCGAACCTGGAACCAAAGGATTATGAGTCCTCTGCTCTAACCGTTGAGCTATAGGCCCGCTTGACGAGCGTCAGTGTAATGCAAGGCCCCTGTCGGGCTCCAGATACCCATGCGTCGCCACGTGTGTCGCCAGCTCCTCTAGCGCACGCCCGCGTGGGTCACCCAGCATGGAGGCCCACCTTCCAGGCCTCGTTCATGCCCCTGTTCCGATGGACACGGTTGCCTGCTGGATCCTCCATCGCTGACATAGATCAGCGGCTCTCGTGGCCCCACACCCTCATTCTGGGCACGCAGTACTTCACCGTCATGCTGGGTGCCATGGTGGCCGCCCTGCTCATGGGGTTCGATCCCAGCCTTTCTCTGCTGATGTGTGGGATTTCCACGCTGCTGTTCTACGTGGTCACGGCCGGCCGGGTGCCAAGCTTCATGGGCACAAGCGGCGTCTTTGTCGGTGCGGTGATCGCACTTACCGACTACGACGGCCAGGGTGGCAACGCCCACCTGGGAGCCGTACTGGGCGGCATCCTCTTCTGCGGCGCGGCCACGTTTCTCTTGGGCATCACCGTCCGCCGTTTCGGCACCCGTTGGATCATGGCGCTGCTTCCACCGGTGGTGACCGGCACCATACTGCTGCTGGTCGGTACCAGCTTGGCGTCGATCCCGGCGACCATGCACGATGGCACGCCCTTCGGCACGGGGATCCTGCTTGCTACGGCGGCCCTGCTCGCCGTACTGCTGACATCGCGTCATCAATTCGTACGGCGCATCGCGCTGCTTGCGGCTCTGCTCATCGGCACGCTCGTCCATGCCCTTTCCGGCAGCGCGCTGTCGCTGGCAGCGCCGATCTCCCTGCAGCCGTTGACTCAGGCAGCGTGGTTCGGCTTACCCGCGTTCCAAGCTCCACGCCTGGACGTGGCGACGTCCATGACGCTGCTGCCATTGGTGCTGGTGCTCGCGGTGGAGACATTGGCCCACGTAAAAACGGTCGGCGACATGACCGGGCGCGACCTTCAGGGGCAGATGGGAAATGCGCTCGTGGCGGACGGTGTGGGCACCATGCTCAGCGGGAGCAGTGGTGGCCCGCCGATGACGTCCTACGCCGAAAATGTCGGACTGATGGCGACAACCCGTGTCTACTCCACGGCGGTACTGGTGGTGGCGGGCATTCTCGCCGTCGTACTCGGTCTGTCGCCCAAATTGGGGGCCGTGCTGCGCCTGATACCTGCGCCCGTGCTCGGCGGCGTCGTACTGGTGATGTTCGGGATGATTGCGATTGCCGGTATTCGCATGCTGCACGACCACGCCGTCGATCTACGCCAGCCACGCAATCAAGTCATCGTGCTCGTTCCGCTGATGCTGGGCGCTGGCCATTTCTCGCTGTCACTGGGAGCACTCACCTTTGACGGGGTGTCTGTTGCCTCAGTCGCGGCCATTGCCCTGCAGGCGATGCTGCCACGGCGCGCCGGCCCCTGAGAGACCGGCGCACAGTAGACCCCGATCACGCGACCGCGTACGGCCCCTGCGACTCGAAGTAACGCCGCAAACGCGTGCACGCTGGCGTCAGCACCGTCCCCAGATCCCGGCTGGCATCCGGCTGCCACCGCAGGTTGACCACCCCCGCCAGCTCAGCCGTGCCGCCGTGGCTTTCCAGCAGCACCACTCGGTCACCGCCGAGCACACCCAGCAGCACACCCACTTCCAGCAGCACCTCATCGCGCGATGCGGGCCATGCCGCATCATCAGAGGTGCGCGCATCTTCGGTTCCCGCAAGCACGACCGCGAAGTCCACGCCGGCGGCGGTTTCCTGCAGCCGCTGCACCGCCAGCCCACCACTGCGCGCCAGGCCGTCCTGCCACAGGCGCACGGTGAAGCCTTCACTGGCCAATGTTTCCTGCAGTACCTGTGCGGCATCGGCCGACTGCGCCGAGGCAAGCACAAGCACCTTCGTGCGTTCGCGCGCGCTGCCAACGTAATCGTTGCGTTGGAACAGGCGGCGCGCGAGCTCCTGCGCGACATGACGATGGATCAGCGGGAACTGCTGCGCCAGGTCGTCCAGGCGGGCCGCACTGAGACGTGCGACCACACTGGGTTCGGCCGCGACCACGGTGGCCGAGCGGATCTGCGTCGGCTGCACGGCGGCCATTTCGCCCACATGCTCGCCCGCTTTGCGGTGCGCTACGCGCTTGCCGTTGACGAAGACATCGAACGAACCGGTAACGATGAGGTAGACGTCATTGTCCACTCCACCCTGATGGATGACGGCGGCACCGACCTGTGCCTCCAACAAGGTCACACTGCTGGCCAATGCCTCGGCAAGTGCGCTGTCACCCCGAACGAGTTTCTGTTCGGACAGCGCATACAGCAGGTTGCGGCGACCTTCGTCGCCGGTGAATCGAGCCAACATTGACGTCCCCCTGTGGACTGCATCCGATATGGATGTCACGCGCAGATTACCCCCAAATATGTGACGCGGAGCACGCATTTTTGGCAAATTAATAGGCACTTGCTGAACAGGATGAACGCGCTCAGCCTCCGAATTGCCTTCCCAAGACGCCCACCCGGCGGGCGTTTTCCGCCGCCAGGTCGCGCACCGTGGATGAGCGTATCAAGTTGGATGCTGCCACGCGCTCCCAGAACTGTCGCGCCAGCGGTGCCGCCCACTGCAGGTGCACCAGATCCCGGCTGCTGGTGGGCGCGGGCGGTTGCAGCCCGGACGCTGGACGCAGGATGCCGGTACGCGAGGGCGCCAACGACATCGGCAGCATGTCGTACGCTGGCGCCAGCAACAGCGTGCCGCTATCGACCAGATGGAAACCCAGGTTTCCTTGATGCATGTCGGTGTTGCCGATGAGGCGGCCGAATGCCTGCAGGCGTCCAATGTCCGCCACGGTGTCGGCCGTCAGCCAGCCTTGGGCCTGCAGCAGGCCGGCAGCACCCGTCCACTCTTGTGATGCCTCACCCGTAAACGCCGAAGACAGCGCCGACAACGACACGAATCCGTGTCGCCCGAGCAGGTTGGGCGTGCGGTCGAAGCGCTCGACTTCCAGGAAGGTGTGCGTGTCTGTGGTCAGCAGCGAAGTGGCCGATGCAGCCACCCCCGCCGCACGTAGCGTATCCAACGCCAGATGCTCGCAGACCAGCAGATCTGCCCAGCGCTCCGCTGCCTCCCCGGCTCCCTGCTGGGCAAATTTCACCAACACGGCGCGACGCACGCTGTCCTGCTCCAGCGTTGCGGTGAACTTGGGTTGCTCACCGCCCGGTGACGACCCGACTTCCTCGCCTTCCAGCGCAGCCAGTGCGCGGCGTGGGTACTCCCGGATGCGCTCACTCACCGCCATTCTGTCAGGCGGCGACTCAAGGACCTGAAGGGCCTGTTGCGCGGCCGTTCCACCGAGCAGCAGATCGCCCGATTGGGTGCCCCCCGCATTGACCAAGGCCAGCAAGGTATCGCTCAGCTGCCAGCGGTTGAGGTCGTTCGGCACGCCCAGCGAGCGCGCCGCGCGGTGTGCGAACGTGCGCCCGAGAAAGCCCTGCGGCCGCAGTTCGTCGAGGTACCACGGCAGACCGGGGAAGAACGCAGGCACGTCGCCGTCAGGCGAGCGGGTGAGGTTGGGCCGCACCGCATTGGCTTGGAAATGGAAGGTATCGCCTGTAAGCGCGTGCAGTTCTCCCAGCGCTTCAAGCGTTGCATCGGCGCGAAGCCGATAAAGCGGCCACTGGCTGCCAGCGGGTGTCACCTGGCGTGCCGCGTACGCCGTGCGCCGGGTCTGGCCGATACGGACGACCTGGTCACCGGCCTTGGCGACCAAGCGGCTCAACGCCATCCGGTTCACACCCAGGCGCTCAGCCAAGGCGCCGGCCGCGATGGGATCACCGGGCGGCAGCTGGGCCAAGAGGGTCTGGATGGTGGGAGGGGTTGGCTTGGACATGCGCACAGTGTTACATGATTTGTTACGTAACATTTTGGCTTGGTGGGGACAGCCTATTGCGGCGCCTGTCATTTTCGAAATTTGGTTACGAATAATGTTACGTAATGTCGGCTATGGGGCACTGGCACGGGCGCGGGCACGGGCACGGGACGGTAGAGCCGACTTTAGTCGGCTGCCCCGGAGGGCGGTGCGGACCGAAGTCCGCATTACCAAGCGCAGGGGCATCAAGCGCAGACATACCAGGCGCAGCCGGCAGATCCATATTCCGCACAAAGAAAAACCCCGCCGAGGCGGGGTTTTTCAGATCCTCGAGGAACCAACCGGAATCAGTCGATATCGAGGAAGCTGCGCAGCTGCTCGGACCGGCTCGGATGACGCAGCTTGCGCAGCGCCTTCGCTTCGATCTGGCGGATGCGCTCGCGGGTGACGTCGAACTGCTTGCCGACTTCTTCCAGCGTGTGATCGGTGTTCATGTCGATGCCGAAGCGCATGCGCAGCACCTTGGCTTCCCTCGGGGTGAGGCCAGCCAGCACGTCACGCACGGTTTCCGACAAGTTGATGTTGGTGGTGTTCTCAATCGGGGACTCCACGTTGGTGTCCTCGATGAAGTCGCCCAGATGCGAATCCTCGTCGTCGCCGATCGGGGTTTCCATCGAGATCGGCTCCTTGGCGATTTTCATCACCTTGCGGATCTTGTCTTCCGGCATGTCCATTTCCTTCGCCAGCTCCTCCGGCGTTGCCTCGCGGCCGTACTGCTGGAGCATCTGACGGGAAATGCGGTTCAACTTGTTGATCGTTTCGATCATGTGCACCGGGATACGGATGGTGCGTGCCTGGTCGGCGATCGAACGCGTGATGGCCTGGCGGATCCACCAGGTCGCATACGTGGAGAACTTGTAACCGCGACGGTATTCGAACTTGTCCACGGCCTTCATCAGGCCGATGTTGCCTTCCTGGATCAGATCGAGGAACTGCAGACCGCGGTTGGTGTACTTCTTGGCGATGGAGATGACCAGGCGCAGGTTGGCCTCGACCATTTCCTTCTTCGCCTTGCGGGCCCGGGCTTCGCCGTAGGCCATCGCGCGGCTGATTTCCTTCAGGTCATCCAAGCTCAGCAGCGTGCTCTTCTCGATATCGATCGTAGCCTGCTGCTCGGAGATGATCTGGTCCTTCACGTCACGCAGGGCCGAGGACCACTTCTGCTTGCGCTTCAGTGCGTCTTCCACCCACTCCAGGTTGGTCTGGTTGCCTTCCCACGAGCGGATGAAATCCTTGCGCGGCATGCGGGCAGTGACCGTAGCCAGGTTCAGCACGCGACGCTCATGCGACTTGATGCCGGCCATGGTGTCGCGCAGCTGGCGGGTCAGCACGTCGGTCAGCGGCAGCGGCAGCTTCAGGGTGACGAACACCGCCGACATCTCCTCGCGGAGCTTCAGCAGGTGCTTGCCTTCGCCCTTGGCGGCGGCTTTCTTGAAGGCGTTGAAAGCATCAGCAAGCGCCTGCATGCGCGCGGCGACTTCTTCCGGGTCCGGACCGGTCGGGCCGGCTTCTTCCTCGGCGTCGTCGGCGTCGTCTTCTTCGTCCTCATCGGCGTCGTCATCGTCGTCGCTGGTGTCTTCCACCACCGCCGGCGCCGGGACTTCGTCGGACAGGTCGTTGAACCCGACGATCACTTCGGCCAGGCGCTTCTTGCCTTCCTTGTGGGCCTCGTAATCGGACAGCAGCGATTCGACCGACACCGGGAACAGGCCGAGTGCGGCCTGTACCTGGCCGAGGCCTTCTTCGATGCGCTTGGCGATGGCGATTTCGCCTTCGCGGGTCAGCAGTTCCACCGTACCCATTTCGCGCATGTACATGCGCACCGGGTCGGTGGTGCGGCCACCTTCGGTGTCGAGTGCGGTCAGTGCGGCAGCGGCTTCTTCAGCGGCGGTGTCATCCACCTCGCGATTGCCGGTGTTGCCGTCATTGAGCAGCAGGGTTTCCGCATCAGGGGCCACTTCATGGACATCAATGCCCATGCCGTTGATCATGCCGATGATGTCTTCGATCTGCTCCGGATCGACCATGTCGTCGGGCAGGTGATCGTTGACTTCGGCATAGGTCAGGTAGCCCTGTTCCAGGCCCTTGCTGATCAGTTGCTTGATTTCGGATTGGGCAGGACGTTCGTTGGCCATGGATGCTCGCGCCACCGGCTGGAGTAGGAAAAGGGAACGTAGCATTATACCAGCCCCTCGCCCGGCCTGCCCGGGCGGTGGTCCCGGGGGGTCAGGGCCTGAGCAGGAAGGTCACGGGACCGTCGTTGACCAGGCTGACGACCATATGGGCACCAAAGCGCCCCGTTTCCACCCCTGTTGCATGCTTTTCACGACAGATCTCGACAAATCGATTGAACCCGCGTTCAGCCTCGGCCGGCGGGGCCGCGCTGGTGAAGCTCGGCCGCATGCCTGATCGCGTGTCGGCAGCCAGGGTGAACTGGCTGACCAGCAACAGGCCGCCGCCGGTGTCGCGCAGCGAGCGGTTCATTTTTCCGTCGTCATCGGCGAACACACGGTAACCCAGCAGCCGATCGGCCATCCGCTGCAACTGCGCGTCGGTATCGCCCGGCTCCATGCCCACCAAGGCCAGCAACCCGGCACCGATCTGCCCGATGGGCTGGCCATCGACGTGCACGGCGGCCTGGCTGACGCGCTGGATAAGAACAAGCATGGGGACCTCGATCAGGGGAGCAACGGGCCACCTTAGCAGCGGCCACGCTAGACTTGCCGGGATGAACCCGCACCGCAAAGCCCGGCTGGCCTACCGTGCCGCCACCCTGCTGACCCGCCTGCCCTGGCCCGTGTTGCGCGCCCTCGCCAACGGCCTGGCGTGGCTGTGGATGACCTTCAATGCCCGCGAAAGCCGGGTCACCCGCCGCAACCTGGAGCTTGCCTATCCCGCGCTGGACAGCGTCGAGCGCACGCGCCTGCAACGTGACGTGCTGCGCTCCACTGCCCTGCAGGCGCTGGAGACGCTGCGCCTGTGGACCCGCCCGGCGGCCCACAACCTGCGCGACCATCTGCGCGAGCGCCATGGCGAGGCGTTGTACGACGCCGCGCTGGCCTCGGGAAAAGGGGTGATCGTGGCGGCCCCGCATTTCGGCAACTGGGAGCTGTTGAACCAGTGGCTGGCGTCCCGCGGCCAGATCGCGATCGTCTACAAGCCGCCGGAAGATGCCGCCGGCGACGCGTTCCTGCAGCTGGTGCGTGGCGGTGACAACGTGCAGCAGGTGCGCGCCGAAGGCACCGCAGTGCGCCAGTTGCTGAAAGTGCTCAAGGACGGCGGTGCGACCGGCATCCTGCCCGACCAGCAGCCCAAGGCCGGCGACGGGGTGTTCGTGCCGTTCTTCGGCATGCAGGCGCTGACCATGACCCTGGTCAACCGGCTGGCCGAGCGCACCGGCGCGACCGTGTTGTACGGCTGGTGCGAGCGCACCGGGCCGGGCATGCAGTTCGCCCTGCACATCGAAGCGTCCGCGCCCGCCCTGGCCGACCCGGATCCACTGGTCGCCGGCACCGCATTGAACGCCGGCATCGAGCGCATCGCGCGCCGTGACCCGGCGCAGTACCAGTGGACCTACAAGCGTTTCACCCTGCGTCCGGATGGCAGCGGCGAGGCCGACCCGTACGCCACCGCGACCCATCCGCATTGATTCCGTCGCACTCAACCCCATGTGATTGACCACGATGTCTCCCCTGCCCGGTCCTGCCATGCCTGTTGCTGCCTCCTCCCTGTTCGGTGATCCGGCGGCCATCCGCTGCGAGCGTGCGGTGGCCGAACTGCGTTCCGGGCGGCCGGTCGTGATCACCGATGACACCGGCCAGCGCATGGCCGTGATTGCGCTGGACAGTGCAACCGCGCGCAGTTTCGAGACCTTCGCCGGGCTGGCGGACGACCGCCATTACCTGTTTCTGACTGAAACCCGTGCCCGCGTGCTGGGGGTGGAGGGCATCGAAGCTGCCCAGGGCGTCCGCATTCCGTTGGCGGGCATCCCCTTCGATGCCCTGCCGCAGCTGGGCTACCTGCGTGAGCCTGGCCCGTTGCCACCGCAGTGGAACCCCGGCGATGCACTCGATGCCGGCGCTGTGGAGCTGGCCCGCTTGGGCCTGTTGCTGCCTGCGATGGTCGGCCTGCCCTTGGCCGGCGACGATGCACGTTTCGACGGTGCCGCGCAGGTCGCCCTGTGCGACCTGGCCGAAGGCGCCGCCCATGCCGCCCACGATTACGAGCTGGTGGCACGCTCACCGGTACCGCTGCGCGAGGTCGGGATGACCACCTTCGCGGTGTTCCGCGGCGGCGTGGCCCAGCGCGATCAGGTGGCGATCATCGTGGGCGAGCCCGACCTTGCATCGGTGGTGCCGGTGCGGGTGCACTCTTCGTGCCTGACCGGCGATCTGTTCGGTTCGTTGAAGTGTGATTGCGGCGACCAGCTGCGCCGTGGTCTGCGCAAGTTGAAAGAGCTCGGTGGCGGGGTGCTGTTGTACCTGGACCAGGAAGGCCGCGGCACCGGCATCGCCGCGAAGATGCGCGCGTATGGCTACCAGCACGATGGGCTGGACACCATCGACGCCGATGCACAGCTGGGCTTCGGCGCGGACGAGCGCCGCTACGGCAGCGCGGTGGCGATGCTGAAAGGGCTGGGCATCGCCCGCATCGCCCTGCTGAGCAACAACCCGACCAAGGTCCAGCGCCTGCGCAATGCGGGGATGGATGTGGTCGACTGCATCCCGGTGACCGGCGACATCACCGTGGAGAACGAACAGTACTTGCGCACCAAGGCCGAACGTGCCGGGCACCTGCTGGACGTGGACGCACTGATCCAGGCCGCGCAGTAACCGGCGTACCACCGGTAGCGCCGAGCCACGCTCGGCGAGCGCAGCGGGCCCTTCGCGGATCGACCCCACCGGGGCAGGCTTCTGCGCTACACAAGCCACCTGCTACCTTCTGCACATGCCTGACACCCCCATGACCTCATCGCCCTCCCCTGACGCCACGCCGGACGGCTGGCAGCTGTTGCCGGTGCGCGCCGCGCGGCTCGCGGCACTGGGCGGCCTGCCCGCGGGCGCCCTTTTCCCCGGCCTGCCTTTCGCTGCTGCATGGTGGCTGCTGGACCTGCCTGGCGGCCTGCCCGCCGCTGCAGCGTGGCTGCTGGTCGGCGCACTGATCGGCGCGCGCATCAGCTGGCGCCGCGTGCGGCGCACCTGGTGGCGGCTGGATGACAGCGGGCTGGGCCTGCGCCGCGACCTGTGGTGGCAGCGCGACACCCGCGTGCCGACATCGCGCGTGCAGCACCTCGACGTGCGCCGCGGCCCCCTGCAGCGACGCGCGCGGCTGGCGACGCTGGTGGTGCATACCGCAGGCAGCCGCTTCAGTGCGGTGGTGCTGGATGGATTGGACGAGGATGACGCCGAGCGGCTACGCGATACGCTTGCCCGCCAGCTCGACCAGGACGCCGACGCCCTGTGAGCAGCGTGCCACCGCCGATTCCGGCCACCGATGCCGAGCGCCGCCTGCATCCGTGGTCCTGGTTGTTCGTCCTGATCATGCAGCTCCGGCAGTATCTGCTGCCGCTGGCGGCGCTGCTGGTGTTCGGCCAGCGCGGTGACCGCGATCCGTTATGGGCGCAACTGATCCCGCTGATCGTCATCGCCTGTCTGGTACTGGCCTCGGTGCTGCAGTACCTGAGCTACCGCTACCGCATCGGCGAGGATGGCATCACGATCCGCAGCGGCGTGTTCGCGCGCAACCGGCGCGAAATCCCGTTCGCGCGCATCCACAACGTGGTCGTGCACCAGAACCCGTTGCACCGGCTGTTCGGCGTGGCCGAGCTGCGGCTGGAGTCCGCCGGCGGCAATCGTCCGGAAGCGGAAATGCGGGTGCTGCGGATGGACGAGGCCCTGGCGCTGGAACAGCGCGTGCGCCATCGCGGGCCGGTGATGGCGCACCCCACACCGGACGGCGATCCGGGCACGCCCCCGCCGTTACCGGAAACCGACACGCGCCACGTGCTGCTGCGCATGAGCAGCATCGAAGTCATCAAGCTGGGCATGCTGTCCAACCGTGGCTGGGTGATGGTGGCCGCCGCGCTCGGCGCGCTGGTGCAGGTGGTACCGCGCGACCGCATGGATACGTTCGTGGAGTACGGCGGGCGCGAGGCCTTCGGCTATGCCAACGGTCTGCAGCCCGGCATCACCGGCATGCTGGTCATTGCGGCGGTGCTGCTTCTCGCCGGCTGGGTAGCACTGCGCGTGCTCTCGGTACTGTTGGCGCTGCTGCGCTATTACGGCTTCGAGTTGAGTGAACAACAACGACGGCTGACGGTCAGTACCGGCCTGCTGAGCAAGGTGCGCAGCAGCGTGGCGCTTCGCCGCATACAAGCCTGGACGCTGAGCGAGACCACGCTGCAGCGCTGGGCCGGGCGGCGCCAGCTCAGCGTGGACAGCGCGGCCAGCCAGGGCAACGATGAGCAACAGCAGCGCGGGCTGCGCGAGCTGGCTCCGTTGGCCGCACCGGCTGACTGCGATGCGCTGGTGCAGCACCTGCTGCCCACCGTGCGGTGGCCGCCAGCGCTCTGGCATCCGGTGGCGCTGCGCGGCAGCTGGCGGCTGTGCGTGACCAGCCTGTGGCTGACCCCGCTGCTGGCGGCGGGCCTGACATGGCGCTGGGGCGGGATGGGCCTGCTGGTGTTGGCCTGGTTGCCGGTTGCGCTGTGGACAGCGCGCTTGCAGATGGCGCGCATCGGCTGGCATCTGGATGATCGCTACGTGGCGCTACGCGGCGGCTGGTGGCGGCGCTGGTGGCGCTGGGCGGAACTGGACAAGTTGCAGGCGCTGCGGTTGTCACGCTCGCCGTTGGATCGCCTGCTGGGGACCAGCAGCGTCTGGCTGGATACCGCAGGTGCGCGCGGTGATGTGGCGCTGTGCCTGCGCTACCTGCCGCAGGCGCAGGCCGCCGACGTATTGGAGCAGTTGGGCCGTGCGCTGGCGCGGCGGCAGTTGCGTTGGTAAGGGAGCGGTTAACGCGCCGGCCGCTGCGCTCGCCGACCATGGGTCGGCGCTACCGGGATGATCGCCGTAGCGCCGAGCCGTGCTTGGCGGACTGCAGGGATCGCGCGGGGTGCGGAGCAGCCGACTGAAGTCGGCTCTACCCTGCCTTGGGCGTCAGCCCTTCGGGCCCCAATAGCCCAGGTCCTTGCGGATCTGCAGATTGCGCAGCCAGCTGCCCAGCGGCTTGCGTGCCAGCGTCCCCAACGCGCCGGACACGAACGCATCAGTGGCTGCGATGACCCGCTCGCTGGATCGTCCGTCCCGCCACGGGTGGATCGCATCGGCATACCGCGTGATCTCGGCCTGCAGCGCGGCCGTGGGGTGCAGCGCCTGCTCCAGCATGGCCGGCAACTGCGCCGCATCATCGAAGTCGATCATGTGCGGCTGCGGCACGCGGTTGCGGAAGGTCACCACCGGCTTGTGCTGGACGATGAACTCCGAAACGATCGACGAGGTATCAGACACCAGCACGTCGGCTGCACGCTGCGCAGCCATCACCTGCTCCGGCTCGACGAAGCAGGCATTCGCGCCGGCCAGCGCGCGGTACTGCGCGAACAGCTCCGGGGCGCACTTGGGATGCAGGGTCAGCAGCCAGTAGTGCTGGCCCGCCGCGATGTCGGCGGCGATCTGCGGGTACAGATGCGGGGCTGCACTCAGGCGCTCGGTGAAGGTGGAGCCGAACAGCACCACCGGTCGCCCGGCCGCCGGAGCACGCAGTGCGGCGCTGGCTCCACCGTCGTCGCGGAACAGGGGGTCCAGCTTCGGCCAGCCGGTTTCCACCACGGCGAAATGACCCTGCTCCGCGGCCATCGCCTGGAACGGCGCGGTGGTCGCCGGGCCCTGTGTGCAGTACAGATCGAACATGCCGCGCACCCGGAAGTGCCCCCGTGCACTGTCCCGCTTCTGCACGTTGAAGCCATGGAACAGCTGCACCTTGGCACCGGACAGGAAGGTCGGCACCCAGTTGGCGGCACTGAACACGGCCTGCGGGCGCATCGCCAAGGCCTCGCGCAGGCCGACGCTGGCCACCCCCGGCAGCCGGCTACCGGCGGCGCCATCTTCGAACCAGGCGGCAACCTCATGCCCGGATGCGTGCAAGGCCTCGGCCAACGGGGCGAGAATAGGCAGCGCGTAACGCTCCGTCGCAAACAACAGGTACCCGGCCATATGTCCTCCACGACCGCCCACAACGAACGGCCTCGCATTTCGGCCTGCATTATCGCGTTCAACGAGGCGGGGCGCATCGGCGACTGCCTGGCCTCGCTGGCATTCTGCGATGAGGTGGTGGTGGTCGACTCGCAGTCCACCGACAACACGGTGGCCCTTGCCGAGGCGGCCGGGGCCCGCGTGCTGCAGCGCCCGTTCCAGGGTTTCCGCAGCCAGAAGGCCTTCGCCGTAGAGCAGGCACGCCATGACTGGGTGCTGTGCCTGGATGCCGACGAGCGGGTCAGCGATGCCTTGCGCGCGGCCATCGAGCAGGCCCGCGACGGCGGGTTCGCGGAGCACCACGGTTACCGCTTCGCCCGCCTGTCGGAGTACTTCGGCCGCTTCCTGCGGCATGGCAATGCCTACCCCGACCGCGTGTTGCGACTGTTCGACCGGCGCCATGGCGGCTGGCGCGGCAAGCGCGAGATCCACGAAGCCGCCAGCGTGGACGGCCGCGTCGGCACCCTGCGTGGCGACCTCATCCACTACCCCTATCGCTCCCTGCAGCAGCAACTGGCGAAAACAGAAAAGTACGCGCGGATGATGGCCGAGCATGAGTTCGCGCGCGGCAAACGGGCCACCCTGCCCAAGCTGGTGCTCGCACCCGCTTGGCGTTTCTGGCGTGGTTTTGTGTTTCGAGGGGGCTTCCGCGATGGCTGGCACGGGCTGGTCTACGCCTACGTGCGCGCCAACTACGTGCGGCAGAAGACCATCATGCTGTGGATGCTGCAGCACGGCCAGCCGGTGGCCGACCCGCCGACACCGTAGCCGGATCGCCACTCCGCAGGACGCCTGACGCTTGGCCGCATTGCCGCAACGCGTCGCCATACGCACGCCACTGTCAGCAACACCCCGCCTTTTTGCAACATTCCTCATAGAAGAGGATCGCAGCGGGCCATAGCATGCCCGCCCCATGACCCCATCGACTGCCCTCGTCCGCGATGCGCGTTCGCGGCTGCTCGTTGCAGGCCGTGGCTGCGTGGTACTGGCACTGTTCTGCGTCCCGCTCAACAAGCCGCTGACCTCCTGCTTCATCGTCCTGGCCGGCTTGGCGTCGCTGGCCGGCGCCGAAACGCGCGCGCGCTGGCGACAGGCTTGGCATGACCCCATCGCCAAGGGGATGCTGGTGTGGGCCGCCGTGCTGCTGGCCAGTGCGCTGCACGCGCTCGCGGCCGGCCATGGTGGCAGCGCGCTGCGGGGCTCGTCGCTGTGGACGTTCCTGCTGCCGATGGTGGTCGCCTCCCTGCTGCAGACATCGCAGCAGCGGTGGCACGCGCTGTACGGCTTCGCTGCAGGGACGACACTGGTGTTGCTGGCGTCCTGGTTGATGGCTGCCGGGCTGCTGCCCCAGCGCGCCATTGCCGAACAGATGGCCAGCATGCGCAACACCGTGTTCAAGGAATACACCCAGCAAGGCCTGGCCACGCTGTTGCTGGCCGCGTTCGCGCTCTCGCGCCTGCCGCGTGCCGCCACCCGGCCGCGGCACTGGCTGGCCATCGCCATCGCCGTGCTCGCCCTGCTCAATGTCGCTCTGCTGCTGGGCAGTCGCACCAGCTACCTCGCGGCCGTGCCCCTGCTGCTGTACTGGCTGTGGGTCGTGTGTCGTGCGACCGCGTGGCGGTGGCGCATGCACCTGCCGGTCATCGGCCTGTGCCTGGTAGTCGGCGGCAGTGCCGTTGCCGTGTCGGACATCGGCGAGCGGTTGCTGCGCTCGGTATCCACCGAAGTGAGCCGTTACGCGCAGCACGGGGATGCGACGTCCAGCGGCACCCGGCTCTGGTTATGGCAGCACACCGTCGACATGGTCAGCGAGGCCCCGATGCTCGGGCGGGGGCTGGGCCAATGGCGGCCGCAATACCAGACGCGGATGGACGACATCCAAGGTGCAGCGCCGTTCATTGTCGCCCACCCGCATCAGGAATACCTGTTGGTGCTGGCCGAAGAAGGCGCGCTGGGTTTCGCTGCCTTGCTGATCCTGCTGGTGCTGCTGGCCCGCGTGATCCAGCGGCTGCCGGCACCGCAGCGTCACTTCTTCAACAGTGTGCTGATCCTGTATCTGGTCGCCGGGCTGGGCAATGGGCTGGTTTCGGACTACACCCACCGCAACACGTTCGTGCTGCTGCTGTCGTGCATGCCCGCCGTCGCCGTGTGGGCGCGAAGAAGCGCCCGGGCCGACCGCCATGGCTGACCCGACGCTCGCGCGCGTGACCGTTGTCTGTGTCACCTACAACAGCGCACCGGTCCTGCCCGCCCTGGCCGTCACCCTGGCGCGCTTCCGCAACGTGGTGGTCATCGACAACGGCAGCCGCGACGACACGTTGCACCAGTTGCGCGACCACGTGCCGCATGCGCGGGTGATCGCCCGCACCGACAACGCCGGCTTCGGCGTCGCCAACAACCAGGCGATGCAGCGGGTTGAAACCGAGTACGCGCTGCTGCTGAATCCGGATTGCCAGATCGAACCGCACGCCGTGGACCTGCTGCAGCAGACTCTGGATGCACATCCCGATGCAGGCATCGTCGCTCCACAGGGCTGGCGCAGCCTGACCGTGCCACAGAAATCATGGCGGCCCGCCTTCTTCAGGTCGCAGCCTCCCGGTCAGTACTGTGTGCCGGATCAACTGGTGGCAGCCGAATGGCTGCACGGCAGCTGTCAGTTGGTGCGCACGCGTGCGTTCGCCGCAGTCGGCGGGTTCGATCCTGCGTTCTTCCTGTACTACGAAGACGATGACCTGTGCCTGCGCATGCAGCAGGCGGGGTGGCGCTGCCTGCTGCAACCGGCCGCACGTGCCTTGCATCCCGGTGGCGCCTCGTCCGCGCCCAGCGTGCGCACGACCTTCATCAAGCAGTTCCACTACGCCCGCTCACGACAGATCGCCCTGCAGCGTTATGTCAGTGGCGGCGCAGCGTTTGCGCATCGCGCGCGCCTGCTGGTGGCCTGGCTGCCGGCCACTGTCCTGTATGCGCTGATCCTGCAGCGCCAGCACGCCAGCAAATGGTTTGGCTGGGGCTTGGCCGGGCTATGTGCTGCCTTCCACCTCGACGGTATCGCCAACCGGATCCGTTGAGACGCTGTTACACCCGGTTGCGCTGGTGACGCAGGCCTTCCACGCGTGACAGGCCGGCCAGCACGCCGACGATGGACGCATAGAAGCTGGCGGTGATCTGGTGCGCGAACATCGACTGGGTCAGGCCGCACAACACGTAGCAGACCACGATCATCACGCCTGCGGCCGCCGGGCCGCGGAAGGTCGCCCGCCCGCTGTGCCGATGCAGCCCCAGGAACAGCCACAGCGGCACGCCATAGACCGCCAGCAGCAGCAGTGCGCCCAGGACACCCTGGGTTGCGCCCCACTCGGCCAGATCGTTGTGCGCGTGCCCAAGGTGGCAGCGTGCCTCGAGTGGATCGTCACGGCACACCGGCAGGCGCTGCATCGCGTTGTCGAAATGGCCAACGCCGACGCCGGTCAGCGGGTGGTCCAGGAACGTGTCCCACGCCACCTGCAACCGCTCCACGCGCGCCCCTGCGGAGGAATCCGCATCGCCGCGTTCCAGCCGCTGCACATCACTGTGCAGCTCGGTCAGGCGCACCTGGTGGCGCAGCTCCGGCACACTCACCACTGCCACGACCGACAGGCCCAGCAGTGCCGCCAGGATCAGCAGGCGCCGCTGCAGCGATCCCCAGCGCAGGGTCAGCGCCATCACCAGGAACACTGCGAGCAGTGCCAACAGCGCCCCGCGGCTGCCGGTGAGCACCAGCGTGGCGCAGCCCAGCGCCGCCGCTGGCAGGCCCCACGCCCAGCCCCGCACGCCGTGCGGACGACAGAACAAGGCCAGCACCAGCAGCATCACCACCATGTCGGCGAGCACGATGGCATTGGTGAACAGGTCAGCACGCGGCGCACCGCCCAGCACCTGCCGCAGCGACAGCCCGAACACGAGCAGCAGGCCCACCACGGCACCGCGCCACAGCCAGCGCAGGCGCAGTTCCAGCGCGCACACCCACAGCGCGATCCACGGCATCACGAAGAAACGCGAGCGGTTGTCCACGTCGCGGAATCCATGCTCGAACAGCACGACCGACAGCACACCGGCCGCCAGCACGGCCAGCATCAGCCAGGCCAGCACGCGGATGCTGCGCCCCGCATCGGCGCGGGCGCGCCACAACAGGTCAGGCACCATCACCGTGCTGACCAGCAGCAGCAACCCGAACGGCAGCAGGTTGGCCGGAGTGGAGACCACCAAGGCCGGCAGCAGCAACAGCCCCAGGTGGCCGAGCCCGTGGGCGAAGCGCACGCGCGGTGGCTGCGGCAACCGCGCACGGGGGGTGGAGGAATCGTAGGGCGGCAGGCTCACGGCAGGATCATCGGATCAGGTCGGCAACGGAAAGGGATACTGCACAGTGAACGCCCAACACGCGCTGTCCAGCAGTACCAGCGGTCAGCGCGGCGGCGTCAGCGGTCGCCTTCACTCGTTGGCCTGCCGCGACTGCATGGCATGCTCGCGCACCAGCTCCTCGGCGGTCGCCTCGCAGGGCACGGTCACCGCTTCGGCCCGCACCAGCCACCAACGACGCCGATTGGCGATACCGGCCAGCTCGGCTCGACTACGGTCCACGCAGGCCAGCAGGGCATCTTCCTGCACCAGCAGCCAGCGCGTGGCCGGTGCCTGCGCCTGCCACGCCACGCCTTCGCGCAACTGCAGGTCCCATTTTTTCTGGAAGCCGAACGTCGCGGCGGGTCGGTCGGCCATCAGCAGGTTCTGTTCTTTCCACGCCACCAGGCCCAGCTCGGCGTCGACACCGATGCGCTCACCGACACGGTGCATGAGGCCGCGTGCCGAACTGGAATCGTTCAGATGCGGGTAGCCGACCAGGCTGTACAGCACCCAGATCACCGTCAGCGCCGATACCACGCCGATGTGGGCGCGCGGCCGCCGCCATACCAGCAGGCTGGCCAGTGCCCAGCAGCCCATCGCTACCGCCGCCCAGGCCAGCGACGCGGTCACTGAACTGTCGATGCCGCGCGACCCCATCAGCTTCGTTTCAAAGCCCGGCTGGCCCGTCAGCATGGCGATGCCCGCGCCCAGCGTCAGCACGGCAAGCAGTGCGGTGAAGCCGGTCAGCATCCACTGCACGCTGCGCTTGCGCAGCAGGCCGGGCACCAGCGGTGCCAAGGCCAGGCAGAACATCGGCAGCGACGGCAGGATGTAGACATCGCGCTTGCCATCGGGAATGGAGAAGAACAGCACGATCAGCGCCCACCAGCCCAGCAGCACCAGATAACGGGGGTCGCGCCGACGCAGGCGCCGCCACCAGGCCGGGATCGCCCATGGCACCGCCAGGAACGCCGGAATCCACATCGACGGCATCGTGGCGAGGAAGTACCACCATGGCTGGTGGTGGTCCCACGACTGCGAATACCGCTTGGCCGTCTGCCGGAACAGGATGTCGTCCATGTAGGCGCGGTACTCGGCCGAGCCGGTGGACAGCGCGGCGACCACCATCGGCACCAGCCACAGGGCGATCGCCAGCAGGAACACCAGCGGTGCCACCCAGAACTGCCAGCGGCGCACGCTCAGGCCCACGCCACGCCAGCCCCACACCGATGCCAGCGCGGCCGGCACGATCATCAGCAACGCGACCACGCCCACGCCCTTGGTGATCACCCCCAGGCCGGCGGCGAACCAGCCCAGCCACCACCAGCGCCACGCCGGCCCCAGCAACAGGTGCCGGATGAGGCCATAGTTGGCCAAGGTGATGAAAAACACGATCAACGGATCGATCTGTGCCTTCTTCGCCTGGAAGGTGAAGTGCAACGCGAACAGCAGGGTCCACGCGGCATACAGGCCGACCCGGCGGGTCCACAGTCGGCGCCCCAGGTCATGCACGCACCAGAGCGTGCCCAGCGCAGCCAGCAGGGACGGCAGCAGGAAGGCGATGCGCCAGTTGCCGATCAGCGAATACAGCGTGGCCTGCCACCACATCAGCATCGGCGGCTTGTCGGAGTACAGCTCCAGGCCGCGATGCGGGAACAGCCAGTCGCCGCTTTCCACCATCTGCCGTGCCACCAGCGCGAAACGCGGTTCGTCCGACGGCCACGGGTCGCGCAGGCCCAGCCCCGCACCGAGCACCAGCAGGGCCATGACGATCAACAACCAGGATTCGCGGGAAGCGCGTGTCTTCAGCATGGGCACGGCAGTGATAAGGAAGGGGTCAGGCGTTTTTTAACAGACGCGCGTAGAAAAAGCCGTCGCCGCCATCATCACCCGGCAGCCGCTGGCGACCAACCCCTGCGCAGTCCATGCCGAACCCGTCATCGAGCGCGTCTGCAGTGGCGTCTGCGTGCCACTTCAGGAAGGCCTGCACCTGATCCACGTTTTCGGCGCGCAGGATCGAGCACGTGGCATACACCAGCACGCCACCCGGGCGCAGCATCGTCCAGCACGCTTCAAGCAGGCGGGCCTGGATGCCTACCAGCACGTCGATGTCTTCGGCACGACGGTGGAACATCACATCCGGCTGGCGGCGGATGATGCCGGTCGCCGAACAGGGCGCATCCAACAGGATCGCGTCGAACGGCGTTCCGTCCCACCACGAACGCGGATCACTGGCATCGGCGGCACGCACCTGTGCCTCGGCGCCGACGCCGGTGCGGGTGAATGTGTCCTTGACCCGCGCCAGCCGACGCGCGTCGATATCCAGCGCCAACAGGCGCAGCGACGGATCGCGCTCAAGCAGGTGCGCCGACTTGCCACCCGGCGCGGCACAGGCATCCAACACCCGGGCGCCGGCGGGCGGGGCCAGCGCATCGGCCGCGCACTGGGCCGAAAGGTCCTGCACCGACAGCGCGCCTTCGGCAAAGCCGGGCAGCTGGTTGACCGGCGTGGACGCGGCCAGGCGCACGGCATCGGCGCTGACAGGACTGGGTTCGGCCTCGATGCCGACGGCGGCCAGCGCGGCCAGCGTCTGCGCACGGTCACCCTGCTGCCGGTTGACGCGCAGCCACAAGGGGGCCGGCTGCAGGCTGGCGGCGAAGATGGCATCGGCCTGGCCGGGCCAATCCGCTTCGATGCTGTCGGCCAGCCACGCGGGGAACGCATCGCGCGGCGGCTGCGGTGCAAAGCCTTCGCGCTGCGCACGGCGCAGGATCGCGTTGACCAGGCCGGCCTGGCGCTCACGGCCGAGTGCACGCGCCGCATCGACCGTGGCCGACAGCGCCGCGTGGGCGGGCAGCTCCAGCACATCCAGCTGGGCGAAGCCCACCATCAGCAGGGTGCGCAGGTCGGCATCGCGTGCGGACAGGGGCTTCTGCATCCAGCTCGCCAAGGCGGCATCGTAGGTGCTGCGACGACGCAGCACGGCGAAGCACAGCGCCTCCAGCAGCGCGCGGTCGCGCGTGTCGGCCAGCTTGGGCAGCGCCCAGTTGAGCTCGGCCTTCAGCGAACGGCCGCGGGTGAAGACCTGGGCCAGCACGCGCGCAGCGAGCATGCGCGTGGCAGCGCCCGGCGCGGCGTTGGACACAGACAGATCAGCTTGCTTGCTCACCGGCTCAGGCTCCCGCACGCAGGTCGCGTCGTGCGTTGAGGTAGTCGGCGGCGGTGATCGCCTTGCCGCCTTCGCGCTGCAGCACACGCAGTCGCAGCGCGCCGTGGCCGCACGCGATGTCGATGCCCTCGCGTGCAGCGGCGATCACCGTACCCGGGGCATGGCCGCCGTTGTCCTCCAGTGCGACCGCGCCGTGGATGCGCACGCGCTCACCCGCCAGCTGCGCTTCAGCGATGGGCCACGGATTGAACGCACGCACCGTGCGCGCCAACACGTCGGCATCGGCCGTCCAGTCCAGCCGGGCTTCGGCCTTGTCCAGCTTGTGCGCATAGGTCACGCCTTCGGCCGGTTGCGGCTGCTTGACCGGGATCAGGCCGGCGCGCAGCAGGCCCAGGCCGTCGGACAGCACCTGCTCGCCCAGTGCGGCCAGCTTGTCGTGCAGCTGTCCGCCCGTGTCGGTGGAGCTGATCGGCAGCGCCTGCTGCAACAACACCGGGCCGGTATCCAGGCCCGCTTCCATCTGCATCAGGCAGACGCCGGTCTGTGCATCGCCGGCCTGGATCGCACGCTGGATCGGCGCGGCACCGCGCCAGCGCGGCAGCAGCGAGGCATGCACGTTCCAACCGCCATGGGTCGGGATGGCCAGCACGGCCTTCGGCAGGATCAACCCGTAAGCCACCACCACCATCAGGTCCGGCTGCAGGTCACGCAGCTGCTGCTGGGCCGCCTCGTCCTTCAGCGATTCCGGCTGGTACACCGGAATCCCACGCGCCACCGCTTCCAGCTTCACCGGCGAAGGCGCCAGGCCACGGCCACGGCCGGCTGGACGGTCCGGCTGGGTGTAAACGGCCACCACTTCGTGATGGCGTGCAGCCGCGCGCAGCGACGACACCGCGAACTCCGGCGTACCGGCAAAGACAATCCTCATGGTCACCCCGTTATGCAGGTGGAAACCTGCAGGCAGAAAATGGGCGCCGATGTGCGGCGCCCTTGGGTCCGTCCGCGCACGCCACTGGCAGGCAGACAGTGGGCACCACCGCGGGTGGCGCCCCGTTGTTACGGTCAGGCGACGTGCCGGCGCTGCTTGGCCAGCTTCTTGCGCACCATCTCGCGCTTCAGCGGCGACAGATAGTCGATGAACAGCTTGCCGTCCAGGTGATCCATTTCGTGCTGCACGCAGACCGCCAGCAGACCCTCGGTGGTCAGCTCCTGCGGCTGGCCCTGGCGATCCAGGAAGCGCACGGTGATCTGGTTGGCGCGGGTGACGTCGGCAAAGATGCCGGGCACCGACAGGCAGCCTTCCTGGTACACCTGGCCACCGTCGTGGGCGACGATCTCCGGGTTGATGAAGACCATCGGCTGGTTCTTCTCTTCGCTGACGTCGATCACCATGAAGCGCTGGTGCACGTCGACCTGGCTGGCGGCAAGGCCGATGCCCGGGGCGTCGTACATGGTGTCGAACATGTCCGACAGCAGGGTCTGGAAGGCCGGCGTGGTGACCTCGGCGGCATCGATCAACACGGCCTTGGTGCGCAGGCGCGGATCGGGGAACTCGAGAATGGGAAGCAGTGCCATGGCTGTAATCGTCTGGTGGGGGCCGGTCAACGCCGGGCTGCGTTGCAATTCTATCGCCAACGCTTGCCCTGCGCCCCGGTTTCTGGACTATAGTGCGGCAACCTGTTGGGGAATCAGGGCTGACCACTCTTATGTTGCTACGAATCCGCACGGTCGTCGCCGCGGCGATGTTGACCGTTGCCGCCTATGCTACCGCCGTTGAAATGAACGGGCACCCGACCACCTATGTCGTCCAGAAGGGCGACACGTTGTGGGATATCTCTGCGCGTTTCCTGAAAAAGCCTTGGCTTTGGCCGGAAATCTGGCAGGCGAACCCACAGGTGGCGAACCCGCACCTGATCTATCCGGGCGATGTACTCAGCCTGGCGTACCTGGACCGCGTCGTCGCGAGCCAGCAGCCAGGGCCGCGCCAGGAGGCACCGATCACCGGCATTCCATTGTCGGAAGTCGAGCCGTTCCTGAAGCAGTTGAGCGTCGTCGATCGCATCGACAACCTGCCGCACGTCGCTGGACTGGAAGACAACCGTCTTCGGGCCACGGCCGGCCAGGTGGCCTATGTGAAGGGACTGGACCAGGCCGCCGTGGGCCAGCGTTATGCGGTGGTGCGTCCCACCGTCCGCTATGCGCTGCCGAAGGCGACCGAGGACCTGACCGCCAATGGCCATGTCACGCCGGGCAGCGGGAACCTGTGGAAGGACTTCACCATCCCGAACAAGCGTCCGCACCAGGTGCTGGGCTACGAGCTCGCCAAGGTCAACGTCGGCACCATCACCGCGGTGCCCTCCGGCCGCGTGGACGTGGCGACGCTGGCACTGCAGGGCAGTGGCGATGGCCGCGAAGTACGTGCCGGTGACCGCATTGTGCCGGTGGAAGCCACACCGTACGACCTGCAGTTCTTCCCGCATGTGCCGGCTGCCGGCACCGAAGGGCTGGACGTGCGCGTACTGGCGGTAACGGACATGTTCCTGTCCGGCGGCCCGCGTGACGTGATCGCGCTGTCTGCCGGCCGCCTGCAGGGCGTGGACAACGGCACCGTGTTCTCGCTGTGGCGCTTCGGCAGCCACGTGAAGGACCGGATGAAGGCGCCCAACTCGTCGCAGATGGACGATGCACGTGCCGACGGCAACAACCGCGTCAGCCTGCCGGACGAGTACGCCGCGCATGCGATGGTGTTCCGCACCTTCGACAACGTCAGCTACGCGCTGGTGATGGAAGGGATCAAGCCGGTGCAGCTGGGCTACAGCGCGCGCCACCCGGACGCCACGCAGTAACCGCTGCCGGATTCGTCCGACAGCAGATGCCAACGGCGCCCTAGGGCGCCGTTGTTGTTTCCGCGCCACGCTGCGGCCATGGACGAACACACCCCAGCCCTGCTCACCTTGATCCTGGCCGGGGGCAGTCTGGCCTCGCGGCGGGCCCTGGCCGCTGCCCGACCGACCGTGGCTGCGGCATTGCACGCGGGCCCCGTCGCCTGGCGGCAGGCCGGCTGTTCGGCCGCCCAGCAACAACACTTGGCCAGCCCCGATCACGCTGCCATCGAACGTGCCCTGCGATGGCTGCAGCAGCCGGGCCACCACTTGATCGCCGCCGACGATGATGGATTCCCGCCACTGCTGCGCGCAGCACCGGAACCGCCCTTGGCGCTGTTCGTGGACGGCGACCCCAGCCACCTGTGGCATCCGGCCATCGCCGTGGTCGGCAGCCGCTCGCCGACGCCGAGCGGCCGGGCGCTTGCGGCAGAGTTCAGCACGGCGTTCTCCCGTGCGGGACTGGCGGTGACCAGCGGCCTGGCGGCCGGCATCGACGCCGCCGCGCACCGTGCCGCGCTGGATAATGACGGCATCACCGTCG
Source organism: Stenotrophomonas sp. WHRI 8082 (assembly GCF_040223995.2). Classification (NCBI taxonomy): domain Bacteria; kingdom Pseudomonadati; phylum Pseudomonadota; class Gammaproteobacteria; order Lysobacterales; family Lysobacteraceae; genus Stenotrophomonas; species Stenotrophomonas sp. WHRI 8082. The sequence continues at coordinate 1,381,675 of NZ_CP167826.1, forward strand.
CGGTGGTGGGCAACGGGCCGGACCATGTCTTCCCCCTGCATCACCGCAGCCTGCAGGCTGCCGTCGCCAGCCGCGGTGCGGTGGCCAGCGAGTACCTGCCCGGCACCCCGGCGCGGCCCGCCTACTTCCCGGCCCGCAACCGGCTGGTGGCCGGGCTCAGCCTGGCCACGGTGGTCGTCGAAGCAGCAAACCGCTCCGGCGCGCTGATCACCGCCCGCCTGGCGGCAGAAGCCGGTCGCGAGGTCTGCGCCCTGCCCGGCTCGGTGCGCAATCCCCGCGCGGCCGGCTGCCATCGGCTGATCCGCGAGGGTGCCGCCCTGGTGGAGTCGGCGGATGAGGTCATGGCCCTGATCGCCCCCGCCTTGGCCGACGCCGTCCCTGACTTGCAAAGGCATCTGGCCACCCCCACTGAACAGGGACGGCGAGCCCGCCTTCCGCCCACACTGGCCTCCGACCCGGACTACCAGTGCTTGTGGAAACTGCTCGACCACGACCCAACCCCTGCCGATTCATTGATCACACAGTCCGGATTGACGGCCGCTCGGCTGTCCTCCATGCTGCTGGCCATGGAACTGGCGGGTATCGTGGTGTGCGAACACGGCCGCTACTGTCGAAACCCTGGTTTCCCAACCTCCACAGCGTCGATGACGCAGGCCGAGGGGCAATGAAAGAGAGCATTCTCGATGTACTGCTGTACCTGTTTGAACACTACTTCAGCGAAGACGCTGACCTCATCCGTGACCGCGATTCCCTGCAGAACGGCCTGATCCAGGCGGGCTTCAGCCCAGCCGAAACAGCCAAGGCGTTTGATTGGCTGGATGCCCTGGCCGCCCAGCGGCCCGCCGTTTCGCATACGCGCGTCGACGGCCCGGTGCGCATCTATCACGGTCCAGAGCTCGACAAGCTGGACGTGGAGTGCCGGGGCTTCATCCTGTATCTGGAACAGCACGGCATCCTCGATGCGGACCAGCGCGAGCTGGTGCTTGATCGGGCGATGGCGCTGGACCAGGACGAATTGGATCTGGACGACCTGAAGTGGGTCGTGTTGATGGTGCTGTTCAATCAGCCTGGCTCGGAAGCCGCTTATGCGTGGATGGAAACCCAGATGTTCATGGACGAGCCAGAACCCCTTCACTGACCGTACACTGCACCCCTTGCGCATACAGGGGGCGTTCACGTGAGCGAGTGGTTCCACGCCGAGGGCAGTCGGCAGGTCGGCCCGGTTTCCAGTGAGGAAATCGGGTCGCTGTTCAGAGACAACCGTATTGGACTGGACACGCTGGTGTGGCGCGAGGGCTTGCCTGCGTGGCAGCCCCTGCGCAGCGTCGTGGCCGAACTCGGCCTGACGGCCGTGCCACCTGCTCCGCTGGCCCCTCCCGTGCCACCGGCGCCCGATCCCACGATACCGCCACCGGTCTCGCCGGCGTCGATCGTGCCTGACAGCAGCCCGTACGCCGGGCCCGGCGTCAGCCGCGTACCGCCCATGGCGATGCAGCCTGCGAAGAAAGGGCTGTCCGGCTGCGCCTTGACGGCCATCATCGGCGGCGCCGCCTTGCTGGTGGTGGTGCCGGTGTGTGCGATTCTCGCGGCCATCGCGCTGCCTGCCTACAACGACTACACGATCCGCGCCAAGGTGGCGCAGTCGATTGCCACGTTGCAGCCGCTGAAGGCGCAGGTACAGGAGTTCCACCAGATTCACAGCCGCTGTCCGAGCAGCAGCGACCCCGGCTTCCCGGCGCACGACGCGTTCACGGCACAGGGGCTGTCCAGCGTGCAGCTGGGCCAGTTCGAGAACGCGCATTGCGGCATCGAAGCGACGCTGGGCGTGGGCAAGCCCCAACTCGACGGCGACCTGCTGTGGCTCGAATACAGCCCGGCTGATTCCGCCTGGGAATGCAGCAGCGACACGACTGATAAATACCTTCCCGTGAACTGCCGCGGCTGATGCCGGCGCAGGGGAAAACCCTTTTCACCAACACGATTTGACAGGGAAAAACGATGAGCGAGTGGTATTACGCCGAAGGCCAGCAGCGCCAGGGTCCGGTGCCGGACACCGAAATACGCCAGCTGTTCCAGCGCAGCCAGATCACCCTGGACACGCTGGTCTGGCGCGAAGGCATGGGCCAATGGGCGGAACTGCGCAGCGTGGTCGATGAGCTGCAGCTGCAGTCACTGGCGGCCGTTGCAGCCGAACCTGCCACCGGCTTCGACCTGCGCAGCGACTACGCGGCCATCGACAACGGCACCGCGCCGCTGCCGGGCACCGGGCCGCTCAGCGCCTCGCCCTACAGCGCCCCTGCTTCGGACGTAGCCTTTGCCGGTGCGATGCCGGTACACGGCGCCGAAGTGGTCTACGCCGGCTTCTGGAAGCGCCTCGCGGCCTACCTGATCGACTATGTGATCCTGACCGCGTCTTCCATGGCGATCGGCGCCATCGTCGGCCTGGGCATCGGCGGTGCGGCCAGCCTGGCGGGCGGCGGATCGACCACTGCCGGGGTGATGAGCCAGGTGATCGGCGCGCTGATCGGCTTCGGCATCAGCCTGGCCTACTATGCGTGGTTCCACGCCTCCAGTGGCGGCGCCACGCCGGGCAAGATGGCCATCGGCATCAAGGTCGTACGCAGCGACGGCGACCGCATCACCATGGCGCGTTCGATCGGCCGCTACTTCGCGACCCTGCTGAGCAGCCTCACCCTGCTGATCGGCTACCTGCTGGCGGCGTTCACCGAGCGCAAGCAGGCCCTGCACGACATGATCTGCGACACCGTAGTCGTCGACAAATGGGCCTTCACCGACCAGCCGCAGCGCCAGCGCCACGAGCTTGGCGCGGTCACCATCGTCATCCTGATCATCGGCGGCATCCTGACCGCTGGCGTGATGGTGGCCATGGTGGTGGCCATCGGCGCGATCGCCAAAATGGCCGGTTGAGCCGGCGGCGGGACGTGTCCGGCGCTTGACAGAGCGCTCACGGCATGATTCCTCTAATAAGGAGAAAGCTGAACGCCCGGCTCACCCCCGGGCGTTCAGTTTATGTATCTCGACACCGCCGCTTCACTAATGCGGCCATTTGCTCCACCCTAGCGGCCCTTACCCCTGCCGTGCGCACAGAACCCGACTCTCATGCCCAAGCACCTGCTCATCGTCGAATCGCCCGCCAAGGCCAAGACGATCAACAAATACCTCGGCAAGGACTTCACCGTCCTGGCCTCGTATGGGCATGTGCGTGACCTGATACCGAAGGAAGGCGCGGTCGACCCGGACAACAACTTCGCGATGCGTTACGACGTGATCGAGAAGAACGAGAAGCATGTCGAAGCCATCGCCAAAGCCGCAAAGGGCGCCGATGACATCTTTCTGGCGACCGATCCGGATCGCGAGGGTGAAGCCATCAGCTGGCACATCGCCGAGATCCTGCGCGAACGCGGCCTGGTCGGCGACAAGCCGATGCAGCGCGTGGTCTTCACCGAGATCACCCCGCGCGCCATCAAGGAGGCGATGAACCACCCACGCGCCATCGCTGCCGACCTGGTCGATGCGCAGCAGGCCCGTCGCGCACTGGATTACCTGGTGGGCTTCAACCTGTCGCCGGTGTTGTGGCGCAAGGTGCAGCGCGGCTTGTCGGCCGGCCGCGTGCAGAGCCCCGCGCTGCGCATGATCGTGGAGCGCGAAGAAGAGATCGAAGCCTTCATCGCCCGCGAGTACTGGTCCATCGCCGCCGCGTGCGCGCACCCGTCGCAGCCCTTCAGCGCCAAGCTGATCAAGCTCGATGGGCAGAAGTTCGAGCAGTTCACCGTCACCGACGGCGACACCGCCGAGGCGGCGCGCCTGCGTATCCAGCAGGCCGCACAGGGCAGCCTGCATGTCACCGACGTGGTCAGCAAAGAGCGCAAGCGCCGCCCGGCGCCGCCGTTCACCACCTCCACCCTGCAGCAGGAAGCCTCGCGCAAACTGGGCTTCACCACGCGCAAGACCATGCAGGTCGCGCAGAAACTGTATGAAGGCGTGGCGATTGGTGACGAAGGGACGGTCGGCCTGATCTCGTACATGCGTACCGACTCGGTGAACCTGTCGCAGGACGCGCTGGCGGAAATCCGCGACGTGATCGCCCGCGACTTCGGCATCGCCTCGCTGCCGGACCAGCCCAATACCTACCAGACCAAATCCAAGAACGCCCAGGAAGCGCATGAGGCCGTACGTCCGACCTCCGCGCTGCGCACGCCGGCACAGGTGGCGCGCTACCTCACCGACGACGAGCGCAAGCTGTACGAGCTGATCTGGAAGCGGTCGGTGGCGTGCCAGATGATCCCGGCCACGCTCAACACCGTCAGCGTGGACCTGTCGGCCGGCAGCGAGCATGTGTTCCGCGCCAGCGGCACCACCGTCGTGGTGGCCGGCTTCCTGGCCGTGTACGAAGAAGGCAAGGACACCAAGAGCGCCGACGACGAGGACGAGGGCCGCAAGCTGCCGTTGATGAAGCCCGGCGACCGCGTGCCACTGGACCGCATCAGCGCCGACCAGCACTTCACCCAGCCGCCGCCGCGCTTCACCGAAGCGGCGCTGGTGAAGGCACTGGAAGAATATGGCATCGGTCGCCCGTCGACCTACGCCTCGATCATCCAGACCCTGCAGTTCCGCAAGTACGTGGAGATGGAAGGCCGCAGCTTCCGCCCGTCCGACGTGGGGCGTGCAGTGTCCAAGTTCCTGTCCAGCCACTTCACCCAGTACGTGGACTACGACTTCACCGCCAAGCTTGAAGATGAGCTTGATGCCGTGTCGCGTGGCGAGGAAGACTGGATCCCGTTGATGGCCCGCTTCTGGGACCCGTTCAACAAGCTGGTGCAGGAAAAGAACGAATCGGTGGACCGCGCCGAGGCCAGTGGCGCGCGCGAGCTCGGCACGGATCCGAAGACCGGCAAGCCGGTCAGCGTGCGGCTGGGCCGTTTCGGGCCCTACGCGGCAATCGGCAGCACCGCCGAGGACGCCGAAGACAAGCCGAAGTTCGCCTCGCTGCGTCCCGGCCAGTCGATGCACACCATCCGCCTGGAAGACGCGCTGGAGCTGTTCCTGATGCCGCGTGCGCTGGGCCAGGACAAGGGCGAGGACGTCAGCGTGGGCATCGGCCGCTTCGGTCCGTTCGCCAAGCGCGGCAGCGTCTACGCCTCGCTGAAGAAAGAAGATGATCCGTACACCATCGACCTGGATCGGGCCGTCTTCCTGATTGAAGAAAAGGAAGAGATCGCGCGCAACCGGATCATCAAGGAATTCGATGGCAGTGAAATCCAGGTACTGAACGGCCGGTTCGGCCCGTACCTGAGCGATGGCAAGATGAACGGCAAGATCCCGAAGGATCGGGAGCCCGCCTCGCTGACGTTGGCCGAAGCACAGCAGTTCATGGAAGAGACCGGCAAGCCGGTGCGCAAGGGCTTCGGCAAGAAGGCGGCCAAGAAGACCGTGAAGAAGGAGGCCGCGCCCAAGAAGGTGGCCGCCAAGAAGATCGCGGTGAAGAAGACCACCAAGAAAGCCACCAAGAAGACCGCCAAGAAGGCGGTGAAAAAGGTTGCCAAAAAGGCTGCGGCGAAGAAGACCGCGGGCTGACACGGGGGCGTTGGCGCCGCGCACTGCGCGGCAGATCGACGTCTGCGTGGCGCACTCGCCGAACTGGGCCGGGCGCTATCCGTTTGTGCTGCACAGGCGGATACTGGCGGTATGAAAGAACTCACCCTGCTGACCGCCGTTGCCCGCCTGCGTGCCGGGGGCGTGATCGCGTATCCCACTGAAGCCGTGTGGGGACTGGGCTGCGACCCGGGCCACCAGATGGCTGTGCATGCCCTGCTGAAGCTGAAACAGCGCCCGGTGGAAAAGGGGATGATCCTGGTCGCCGCCGATCTGCATCAACTGCAGGGATGGGCGCGCCTGGATGCGCTTCCCGATGAACGACAGCGCGAAGTCCTGGCCAGCTGGCCGGGCGCGAATACCTGGATACTGCCTGCCGGTCCGCGTGCGCCCAAGTGGGTGACCGGTGATCACAGCGGGTTGGCGGTGCGCATCAGCGCGCATCCGCTGGTTGCCGCATTGTGCCGCGCCTGGGGCGGTCCGCTGGTATCCACCAGCGCCAATCTGGCCGGAGAGCCACCGGCGCGCACCCGCGACGAACTGGATCCGCGCCTGCTGTCGCTGCTGGACGGCGTACTGGACGGGGATACCGGTGGACTGGCGCAGCCCACCCCCATCCGCGATGCATTGAGCGGCAACGTCCTGCGCTCATGATGTGGGCCGACGGCCGCTTCGGTTGACGGCCGACGGCCGCTTCGGTTGACGGCCGACGGCCGCTCCGGTTGACGGCCAGCGGCCGTCACTACTGGCGCCGGGTGCGGTGATACCGCACGATGTGGGCATGCGCCTGCCCCCTGCCCTGTTGTTGTCCCTGCTGCCCCTATGGGCCTTCGCCGTGCCTGTTGCGTCCGCTGAAAACGTGCGGATCTACCGGTGTGTCGGCAGCACGGGCGCGGTGACCCTGCAGGACAGCCCGTGTACCAGCGGTCGGCAGGAAGTCCGGGACATGCAGCGGCCGCAGGATCCGCCTCCCCGTCGCGCCAGTACGGCCGACGTCGCCACGCCGGCGGCACCGTCCACCCAGGCGCCGCGGGAGATCCGCCATGTCTACATCCAGCCGCCACAGCCCATGTACGAATGCGTGACTGAAGAAGGCCGGCGCTACATCAGCGACAACAACGAAGGCAATCCACGCTGGGTGCCGCTGTGGACCACCGGCTGGATCCCGGGCGGCGGCGGTCACCGCCCCTGGCAGGGCGGTCCCGGCCTGCCCCCCGTACGTGCGGAAGGACAGGGAATCGCCGGTGGTCATTACCCGCCGTCCCACGGCATCGGTCACAGCGTCAGTTTCCCTGCCGGCAACATCCTCGTGCGTGACACCTGCAACGCGCTGCCACCACGCGAGGTCTGTTCCCGCCTGCGCGACCAGCGCTGGGACCTGGATCGTCGCTATAACAGCGCCCTGCAGAGCGAGCGCCAGGACATCAGCCGCGAGCAGCGCGGCATCGACGCACGTCTGGACCAGGATTGCGGTCGCTACTGAGCCACGCCGCTACAATCAGCGGATGAAACTCCTGATGTCCGTAGTGCTGTTGATGGCGCTGTCGCTCACCGCGTCGGCCGACGATGCCGTGGTGTTCCGCTGCACGGACGCCGAGGGCGCAGTGAACGTGCAGGACACCCCCTGCCCCGCTGGCACCGCGCAGATCATCCAGCGTCGTGGGGCATCGGCCACGTCCACCGCCAGCACCGCGCTGGGCGACCCGGCGCCCGTGGCGGCCGGCGTGCTCGACAGCGACCTGCTGCCCACCCTGCAGGCCGCCCCCGCGACAGGCAATGGCAACGACGCCATCCTGGACAGCGATGTGTTCCGCGCGCGCGCAGCGGCGGCAGCGGCCAACACCGACCAACCGCCGAAACCCCCGTTGCCGGAGATCTACCAGTGCGTGGGCAAGGACGGCAACCAGTACCTGCATGAGATTGAACCTGCGCCTCCGCGCTGCGCGCCGCTGGCACTGACGGGTCTGGGCGGCAGCCTCGCGCCGGGCAATGCCGAGAGCTGCGAGGTGCAGCGGGATACCTGCACCGCCTTGGTCGAAGACCAGCGCTGTGGCGCGTGGCAACAGCGCCTGCGCGACGCGCGCGGTCGCGAGCGCTTCGTCCTGGCCGAAGGACAAACCGCCGCCACCGCCGAACGCGAACGGCTGCAGGCTGTACTTGAAGCCAGCGATTGCGCGGTGCCCTGAGATCAGGGATCGACCCTCCCGGGTCGGCGACGCCACTGCCCCGCGATGATGCCGCTCAGAACCCGTAACGCAGGAACCCGCCGTCGACTGCGATGCATTCGCCGGTGACATAGCTGGCTGCCGGTAGGCACAGGAATCCAACAGCCGACGCCACCTCTTCCGGCTCGCCGATACGCCGCATCGGCGTGCGGTCGATCACCTGCTCGTAGTAATCCGGATCCGCCAGCGCACCCGACGTGCGTCGCGTGCGGATGTACCACGGCGCCACGGCATTCACCCGGATGCCATCTTCGGCCCACTCCACGGCCAGGTTGCGGGTCATCTGGTGCATCGCCGCCTTCGTCATGCCATAGACCGCCCCACTGCGTACATGGGTCAGGCCGGACACGCTTCCCACGTTGACGATGGCCGATGCGGCATGGCGTGCCAGCAGCGGATGCGCGTAGCGCGACAGTTCGAACGCGGAAAAGAGATTGGTCTCGAAGATGTTGCGCCACTCGTCTTCGGTGTAGTCGATCGCTGGACGGGTGATGTTGCCGCCTGCGTTGTTGACCAGGATATGCAACCCGTCTGCATGATCCTCCACCCAGTCGAGGATCTCGCGTCGGTCTTCGTCATCGGATACGTCTGCAGCGAGCGCATGGATCGCCTGCGCGGGATATTCATCGGCCAGGTCGTCGCGCGCGCTTTCCAGCATGTCGAGATCGCGCCCCACGATCATCACGTCGGCACCAAAGCCGAGCAGTTCGCGGGCGATCGCCAGCCCGATGCCGGCACTTGCACCGGTGATGAGTGCGGTCTGTCCATCCAGCCGCCAACGCTGCGCAGTCACGTCTGTATCTCCTGCCGAGCCATGCCCGTGTAACGATGACGCAAGCATAGCGCCGCTGCCCCCGTCACGGCAGTCGGCCCTCCGCGTGGCACACTCCGCACTTCACCGTCCGGGAGATCCGTGCATGCCTGTCTTGAAGATCACCGCCGCTGCCATGGCGATGTTGATGCTCGCCGCCTGCCAACGGCCGCCGGTACCAGCGCAGGACAAACCGCCGGAACCGAAAGCACTCACACGCAGCGTGCAGGCCCCGTTGGAGAAGGCGCGCGGCGTGCAGCAGACAGTGGATGACGCAGAAAAAGAACGGCGCGCCCAGGAAGAGCGCGCCGAACAATGATCAGACGGTAGAGCCGACTTCAGTCGGCTGGTGTGTCGCGGGCGATGAGGAAAGCCGACTGAAGTCGGCTCTACCTGGTCGGCTGGTGTACCGCGAGCGGTGAGGGAAGCCGACTGAAGTCGGCTCTACCCCCCATCGGCGCTACCCCCGCCGGGTGTCTCAGAAGCCGCAGAAGCAGTACGCCAGCGCCTTCACCGGGGTGCCCTTGCCCTGCTCGCGCGCGGCGTCTTCGACGAAGCGCAGCTGGGTATTCACTTCCGGCATCGTGCGCGCCAGCACCATCCGGCCCACGCCGGATTCGGCCAGCATCCAGCCACCGGCATGGGTGCCGGCGAAGCTACTGACGAACTGCGCAAACGGCGTGGCCGCCTTTTCGATGTAACGCACGCGGTACTTGTCGTCGGCGCCGAGCTTGGCCCGGCCCGCCGCATCGGCCACTGCATCCTTCAAGCCACCAAACGCGTCGACCAGACCGCGTTCCTTGGCCTGCGCGCCGGACCAGACGCGGCCACGCGCCACTTCGTCCACGGCTTCCACCGGCTTCTTGCGCGCATCGGCCACACGACCGGTGAAGTCGGCATATCCCTTGTTGATCACCGACTGGATCACCTGGCCCACGGCCGGATCCAGCGGCTTGGTCATGTCGAACGCGCCGGCGAAGCGGGTCGTACCCACGCCATCGGTGTGCACGCCGATCTTGTCCAGCGCGCGGGCCACGTTCGGCACCATGCCGAAGATGCCGATCGAGCCGGTGATGGTCGATGCATCGGCATAGATGCGGTCAGCGTTCATGCTGATCCAGTAACCGCCCGATGCCGCCAGGTCGCCCATCGACACCACCACCGGCTTGCCGGCAGCCTGCAGTGCGACGACTTCGCGACGGATCTGCTCGGACGCGAACACTTCGCCGCCCGGCGAATCCACGCGCAGCACCACGGCCTTCACGTTGTCGTCGTCGCGCGCTTCGCGCAGCAGCGCGGAGGTCGATTCGCCGCCGATGCGACCGGCCGGCAGATCGCCGCCGCTGATCTCACCGGCCGCGACCACCACCGCTACCTGCGGACGCGAATCCACCGGGCTGCGGCGTGCGTCCAGCTGGCCCAGATAGGCGCCCAGGTTGACGTTGCGGAAGCCGCCGTCTGCATCGCCGTCGGCAACGCCGCGCTCGATCATCAGGTCTTCGAACTCTTCGCGGGTCTTCAGCGCGGTGACCAGCTTCTGCTGGAGCGCGAACTTGGCGAGATCACCACCGGCGGCGGCGACGCCTTCCGGCAACGTATCGATGCCAGCGGCCAGCTGCGCCGGATCCAGGCGACGGGCCTTGGCGATATCGCCGAGGTAGCGCTGCCACACATCGTTCATCCAGTACAGGTCGGCTTCCTTGGCCTGCGGGGATGCGGCGTCGAGCACGTAGGGCTCCGCGGCGGACTTGTACTCGCCAACCTTGAACAGGTGCACATCCACGCCCAGCTTGTCCTGCAGGCCGGTGCGGAAGTACTGGCGATAGCGACCCAGGCCTTCCAGCAGCACCGCGCCCATCGGATCCAGGTACACCTCGTCGGCCTGCGCGGCCAGCAGGTACTGCGACTGGCCCATGCTCTCGCTGTAAGCGACGATCTGCTTGCCCGACGCGCGCAGCTGCTGCAGCGAGGCGGCCACTTCACGCAGCGACGCGAAGCCGGACGGCTGCAGCTTGTCCAGCTCCAGCACGACACGCTCGATCTTTTTGTCGTCGCGTGCCGCGTCGATCGCGCGGATCAGGTCGCGCAGCTGGATTTCCTCGGCATTGGTATCGCCCATCGCCTTGGCGAAGGCACGACTGACCGGGTCGGTACTGAACTGCTCCACCAGCCGGCCTTCCGGCGCGATGACCAGCGTGGTGCGGTCCTGCAGCGACTTGCTGGCGCCTGCCCCCATGCCGGCGGCCACGACCAGCGCGACCAGAATGAAGAACAACAGGCCGAAGAACAGCACGTTGAGGATCAGCCGGCGGGTGAAGTTCATCACGTCCCACAGCCCGACGAAGAACGCGGCGATAGGATTGCGACGCGCCGGGGGCAGCGGTGGCACGGTTTGGTTCATGGGGTGCTCCGGTTGGCATCTTGCCGAGGAATTTGCGGGATCAGCATAACGGGTGTGGTTGTCCGCAGCATCGGACACAAGTAAGGGGGTCTGCGTGAGGAACGTGGGCGCAGCGAGCGTTCAGGCCGGCAGCGACTGCCCCACCCGGGCGCCACTGCGGTGCAGGCGCCACCCCATCAGGATGGCCGCCGCCGTCAGCCCGACAATCAGGCCGATCCACATGCCCTGCGGGCCCATGCCCAGCCACAACCCAAGCCCGGCGCCGAGCGGCATGCCCAGGCCCCAGTACGCGAACATGGCAATGAACATCGGCACGCGCGTGTCTTTCAAGCCACGCAGCGCACCGGCGGACATCACCTGGATGCCATCCGGGAACTGGAAGGCCGCGGCGTACAGCAGCAACGTCGACGCCAGCCCGGCGACGGCAAGGTCATTGGTGTACACACCGACGATGGCGTCATGGCCAAGCAACAGGGCCAACGCGGACACGGTCTGCGTGCCCAGGATGATCGCGTAGCCCGCCCAGGCCGCGCGGCGCACACCGTGGCCATCACCGCGCCCGACCGAATGGCCGACACGTACGGTGGTGGCTTCGGCCACGCCCATCGGAATCATGAAGCACAGCTGGGCCACGTTGATGGCGATCTGGTGCGCTGCCGCTTCGTTGGCGCCGAGTCGTCCGATCAGCAGCGCGGTGACGATGAACAGTCCACCCTCCATCAGCACGGTGATACCGATCGGCAGGCCGGTACGCAGCAGCTCCCAGATGGCGCGCCAGCGTGGGCCCTCGAAATGGCTGAAAAGCTGCAGGTGCTCGAAGCGCTTGGTCTTCCACAGGTAGGTGCCGAAGCAGAGCGCCTGCAGCCACATCATCACCGCCGAGGCGATGCCCAGCCCTTCCGCGCCCAGCTCCGGGAAGCCCAGCTTGCCGTTGGCCAGCACATAGCCCATCGGGGCCAGCACCAGCAGCCCGCCGAAGCCGATCAGCATGGTCGGCAGCGTCCAATGCATGCCCTCGCTGAGATAGCGCATGCAGAAGTACAGCGTCAGGGCCGGGCCACCCCAGCGCACCGCGTGCAGGAACGCGGTGGCCCCTGGCACGATCTCCGGCGCGATGCCGAATGCCGGCAGCAGCGGTGGCACCAGGCTGAGGAACGTGAACATGATCAGTCCCAGCCCGAGCGCCAGCCACAGGGCCTGGCGGAACAGCGGGCCGATCTCACGCTCGCGGCCGGCCCCGTGCAGCTGGGAAACCGACGCGGTGAGCGAGATCAGGGTTCCGATCGGGATCAGCATCGGCAGCCACAGCAGGGCCGTGCCGATCGTGACCGCAGCGAGCGTATGGGTGCCATGGTGGCCGGCGATCACGTTGTCGACGAACGAGATCAATCCGGTGGACACGTGGCCGAGGACAAGCGGCAGCGCGAGGATGCCGGTGGCGCGCACTTCCTGGCTGAAGCGCGGGGCGGGGGATGCGATGGACATGGATGCGGCGGAGGTCGCCAACTGCGGCTGCGCGCGAAGGGCACAGGCACCGGGTTGCGGGGCGCCATCTTACCTGTTCTTCAGCGAGCTGGAGCCAGCCGGCTGAAGCCGGCTCTACCAGAAAACGGACAGACCGCTTACGCCGACCCACCGGTAGCGCAGCGGCCGCGCGATGAAGGCGCTGCTTACCGGCCTACCTGGCGGGTCAGCCAGGCGTCGCGCTGTGCGGGTGCGACCGCCAGGACTTCGCTGCGCACGGCGTCGCGCTGTTGTGGCGGCGTGCGCTGTGCCACCAGCGTCAACTGCGACACCTGGGCGGGAGTCAGCTGCTGCAGCATGGCCAGCGTCGCGTCGCGCTGGTCTTCCGGCACATACCCGAACATGCCCTGCAGCCGACCGAAGTGCTCACCGAGCAAGGGGCCAAGCCGCCACCCATCGCGGAAGGCCTGGTCCTGTGCAGTGAAGCTGTCCCGCAGAGCCTGCTGGCGCGCCGGCGGCAACGCCGAGAACTGGCCGGCCGCCTGCCGTACGCGTTGCCGTTCCGATTCGCTCATTGATCGCCACGCGGCATAGTCGCTGCGACGTTGACGCTTCTGCTCGGGGCTGAGCTGATCCCAAGCCGGGAGCGCGGGCGCGGGCGTGACCGGGACGCCGGCGGGGCCGCTCGATGACGAAAGCGGCAGCACATTGCGGTCCGGCGCGGCCTGCGCTGCGGTCGACATCATCATCCCAACCAGCAGCAGCCTCCCGACCGACTTATTCATCGGCCGCGGCCGTTTCAAGCCCAGCAGCCACCGGCTCCGGACGGGTCGGTTTTGCCTGCGACTCGTCCACCGGCAGCGGGCCACCCGCGGCTGACCAGGCATGCAGGTCCGCGTCGGCAAGCAGCGGGAAATCGGGGTCGGCCAGCATCGCGGCATCTTCGGTGGCCATCGGGTCGGTGCCGGCAGGAGCCACCTTGGGCGCATCCGTGTCCAGCGCCTCCACCTTCACCGGCCCGGCGTCGCCCACGGCACCCTCCGGCACGATCGCGGGGGCGTCCGGGGTACGGCCCTGCCACGCGCGCCAGCCGAGTCCGGCCACCAGCAGCACCAGTACAGTGGCCAGCAGGATCGCCGGGCCACGCCAGCGGCGCTGCTGTGAGGGCCGACGACGCGGCGGCACCGGCGTGCTGCGCTGCTCGTTGGCCGGCGCGCGCCAGCTCTTCGACGATGCCTCCTTCTTGCCCGCCGCCACCGGTTGCTGCAGCTCTTTCAGGCGCTGCGCTGGCAACTCCCGGATGCGCTGCTGCACCTCTTCGGCCAGGACCCGCCAGCCGTGGGCGTCGGGCTGCCCACCCGCGTCGCGGGGACAGGCGGCGGCAAGCGCTTCCTGATAACCATCCACGTCGGTGTCCAACAGCCGTGCGGCGGTATCTTCATCCAGGCCTGCGCCGATGCGCAGCAGCAGTGCCAAGCGGACCAGCGGGTCGAGTTCACCCAGATGTGCCACCCCGCCGTCCCAGCGGCCGGTGGGCGTGTCACGCAGGGCCTGGCGGGCCGCCAGCAGCGCCCAGAAGCGCGGCGGCCACTGTGCCATGGGCAGGTCGCTGGCCACGGCGGCGAAGGCCCGCATGACCGCTACCAAGGCCTGCTCGGCCCGCGCGGGGTCGCCGGTCTGCAGCTCAGCGACGACCAGCGCCCGGCGCTCGACGCCTCGAAGGAATGCCGACAGTGCACCGGCCGCAGTGGGGGAAACAGGGGCGGACGCAGCCGTCATCGGGTACTCCAAGAATTCACGCGGAATGATAACGGGTCGTCACTGGTGCCGCCGAGGGCTTGCGCGTTTGCGGGGATCGTGCTGCAGGTTGTGCACAGCGTCATGGACCGTCATGTTCGCTGATGCCAAAACGCAGCCCGGCTCATGTTTCCACGGCATTTCACATTCATCACGTTGATTTTAAAGACAAATATTGTGTGGCTATTTTTTGACCAAGAGAACAATGCGGCTGTCGGCATCGGGACTTGGCGCGTTACACCGCCGCTAACACACAGACTTATCCACAGAAGATGTGGATAACCCTGAATATCCAATGGAGTCTTATATTTAGCTCGTGTTTAGGCTGTCTTCACTGAAGTGTGAGAGCGCTGAACCCGGGTCGCGAGTCGGCTGAACGGGCCGCTACACTGAGTGCATGGTCGCTCTGTCACCCACCCTGCGCGTTGCCCTCCCCGTCCCGCTGCCGCAGTTGTTCGACTATCTGCCGCCCGATGGCGCGGCCGCGGGCGACGTCGTGGGTTGCCGCATAAAGGTGCCGTTCGGACCCCGCGAACTGGTGGGGGTCGTGGCCGGACACGGTACGGCCGAGGAGGGCGCCTCCCTGCGTCAGGCCATCGCGTGGCTGGACCCGCAGCCGGTGCTGCAGGGCGAGCTGTGGCCGAGCCTGCAATGGCTTGCCCGCTACACCCATGCCCCATTGGGCGAGGTGCTGTCGATGGCCCTGCCCGGGCCGCTGCGCCACGGCGAGCCGATGCCGGACACCCATCACTGGGGCTGGCAGCTCACGCAGGCCGGGCGCGATCAGCGTGATGGTCTGCGCGCAGGCAGCCGGCCGCGGCAGCTGGCCGAACTGCTGGCCGACGCGGTCGTTGACGAGGACGTGATCGCTGCGCGGATGGAGGACTGGCGCCCCGCCGCACGCAGTCTGGGCAAGCGCGGCCTGGCCGAACGTGTCGCGCTGAGCGTGGCGCCGATGCAGGCCAGCCCGCTGGGCGGCCCGACGCTGAATCCGGATCAAGCGGCGGCCGTTGAGGCCATCACCACCTCAACGGGATTCGTGCCTTTCCTGTTGGACGGGGTGACCGGCAGCGGCAAGACCGAGGTCTACCTGCAGGCCATCATCCAGTGTCTGGCACAGGGTCGGCAGGCGCTGGTGCTGGTGCCGGAGATCGGCCTCACCCCACAGACCCTTGCGCGCTTCCGCGGTCGCCTCGGCATCGCGGTGCACGCATATCACTCGGGGTTGAACGACAACGAGCGCGCGCGCGTCTGGGCGGCCGCAGCGCGCGGCGAAGCACGGGTGATCGTCGGCACGCGCTCGGCGATCTTCATGCCGTTGCCCGAGGCGGGGTTGCTGATCGTCGACGAAGAACATGACAACAGCTACAAGCAGCAGGACGGCATCCGCTACCACGCGCGTGATTTCGCCCTGGTCCGCGGCAAGGCGCTGGCCGTACCGGTCGTGCTGGGCAGCGCGACCCCGGCCCTGGAATCCCTGCACAATGCACACGCTGGCCGCTTCACGCATCTTCGGCTGAAGCAGCGCGCCGGCGAGGCGCGGCCGCCGCGCGTGCGCATCCTGGATGTGCGCAAGCGCCCGCTGCGCGATGGCCTGTCGCCGCAGGTGCTGGAGGGCATCGCCGAACACCTGCGCAACGGCCAGCAGGTGCTGGTGTTCAAGAACCGCCGTGGCTACGCGCCGGTGCTGCTGTGCCACGACTGCGGGTGGACCGCACCCTGCCAGCGCTGCGATGCGCCCATGACCGTGCACGGTGCCGGCCGCCGCCTGCAATGCCATCACTGCGGTGCCCGCCAAGCGGCGCCGCTGGCCTGCCCCGCCTGCGCCAGCCTGGCCCTCCAGCCACAGGGCATCGGTACCGAACGACTGGAAGAGCATTTGCTGCAGGCGTTCCCGGACGTGCCGGTGCTGCGCATTGATCGCAGCACCACCTCGCGCCGCGACGCGCTGGAGCAGCAACTGGCCACGCTGGGCGACCAGCCCGGCATCCTGGTCGGCACGCAGATCCTGGCCAAGGGCCACGACCTGCCCAAGCTGACCCTGGTGGTGGTGGTCGGCATCGATGAAGGCCTGTTTTCGTCGGACTTCCGCGCCAACGAGAAGCTGGCCCAGCAGTTGATCCAGGTGGCAGGTCGCGCCGGCCGCGCGCGCGATCCCGGTGAAGTCTGGCTGCAGACCCACCATCCCGGCCATCCGCTGCTGGAAACCCTGGTGAACGGCGGCTACCACCCGTTCGCGGCGGCCGAACTGACCCAGCGCCACGCGGCGGGCTTTCCCCCGTTTGCCCATCTCGCCCTGCTACGGGCCGAAGCCCAGCAGGTCGAGCAGGCCAACGCGTTCCTGCTGGCTGCACGCGGCCTGCTGGGCGAGCAACCGCACCTGGAAGCATTCGGCCCGATGCCCGCGCCCATGCCCCGGCGTGCGGGATACCAACGCACGCAATTGCTGCTGTCCAGCGCGCAGCGGCCACTGCTGCACGCCGTACTGGACCACGTCGCCCCGTTGCTGCACGGCCTGCCGGAAGCACGCAAAGTGCGCTGGTCGCTGGATGTGGATCCGATGGACCTGTACTGAGCGCGTCAGGGAACGGGGCGGACTGGTATCGCCCACTGGCTTCGCCGACCGGTTTCGCCCGCTGGTTTCGCCGACCGGTCCCGCCGCAGCCGACCGGTAGAGCCGACTTCAGTCGGCTGCGTTTCGCGAGATCTACCGCAGCCGACTGAAGTCGGCTCTACCGGTGCCGCCCCCCCGACGCACTGCGGCGCGCGGCCGTCTCAGCTCATGCCGGTCATCACACCGCGCTGGTAGGCAGGGCGCTCGCGCAACCGCGCGTACCACTCCGCAAGGTGCGGCAGGTCGGGGCGCTGGATCGGCATCTCAAACCACGCATACACCAGCGACCCCAGCGGAATGTCACCCATCGCGAAGTGGTCGCCGGACAGCCAGGGCTGCTTGGCAAGCTCCGCATCGGCCATCGCCAGCAGATCGCCCGCCTTCACCAGTGCCGCGTTGATGCGCGCTTCGTCGCGGTCTGCCGGCGCGGTGCGCATCACCCCCCATATCAGCTCGCTGTACAGCGGCGCCATGCGGGAAGTGCTCCAGTCCATCCATTTCTCGCTCTGCGCCCGCACGATCGGCGATTCGTCGTACAAGCTGCCCAACGCATAACGCGCCGACAGATAGCGCACGATCGCATTGGATTCCCATAGCGGCAGGCCGTGGTCTTCAATCACCGGCACCAGTCCGTTGGGATTCATCGCCTGGTACTCCACTGCTTGCGTACCGCCGAAACTGCCGCCTACTTCGATGGACTCGTAGGTCAGGCCGATCTCTTCGGCACACCACAGCACCTTGCGCACATTGCTCGAATTGCGACGGCCCCAGATCTTAAGCATGTTGGTTCTCTTGCGGGCAAACGGGCGCCCGGCAGGCGCGGGACCGCTACGATACGCCCATCACGCGACATCTGGCTTGCCGCTTTTTGCTGCCTGCTTCCTCGCCTGTTTGGCGACGGGTTTCGGCGCTTGTCCTGCGGCAGGTTTTGCAGCCGGCTTTTTCGCCAGCGCGCGTACGAAAGACGATTTGCCTTCCTTCTTCATGTCGAACAGGCCGATCGCCGCCAGCAGGTCACTGAGCTTGCCGTAGCCATAATTCCGCGGATCAAACGACGCTTGGTTGCCGATCTGGCTACCGACCGGCCCCAGGTGCGACCAGCCGTCCTCACCCTCCGCCGATGCCACCGCGCGGCGCAGCAGGTTCACCAGTTTGGTATCGCTGCGCATCTCCGCGCCGGTCTTTCGGGGGCGTGCCTCGCTGCTCGTTTCACCTGCGGACACCGCACCCGTTTCGATCTCCGGCGCGCTGACATGCGCCTGGCCCAGCGCTTCGACATAGGTGAACTTGGAACACGCGTTGACGAAGGGCTCCGGCGTCTTCTTTTCACCGAAGCCGTACACCTTCACCCCATCGGTCAGCAGGCGCATCACCAGCGGGGTGAAGTCGGCATCGCTGGAGACGATCGCGAAGCCATCCAGGTTGCCGGCGTACAGCAGGTCCATCGCATCGATCACCATCGCCATGTCGGACGCGTTCTTGCCGCGGCTGTAGGCGAACTGCTGGATGGGGCGGATCGCGTACTCGTGCAGCACCGCTTCCCAGCTTTTCAGGTTCGGGCTCTTCCAGTTGCCGTAGGCACGGCGCACGTTCGCCACGCCGTGGCGGGCGACCTCGGCCAGGACTTCCTCGATCTTCGCGGCAGGCGCGTTGTCGGCGTCGATCAACAGGGCAATGCGCTTTTCAGACTCTGACATACCGACTCCAGGCTGACGATGGGCAGAGGACAGTATGTTCCAGCCCGGCGTACCCCGCCGTGACATGCGATCATCCCCACGCCCCCCTACTGGAGCCACGCGATGTCCCGCGAGCGCACCCCCCACCTGGTCATCGTCGGCGGCGGTTTCGCCGGCCTCTGGGCGACCCGCGCCCTGGCCAGCGAGCGCATCCGCATCACCCTGATCGACCGCCGCAACCATCATCTGTTCCAGCCCTTGCTGTACCAGGTCGCGACGGCAGGCCTTTCCGCACCGGATATCGCCGCACCGCTGCGGCATATCCTCGGCCAACAGCGCAACGTGGAAGTCCGCCTGGGCGAAGTCAGCCGCATCGACAAGGTGACGCGCAGCGTGCATCTGGCCGATGGCACCTCGATGACGTACGACTCCCTGCTGCTGGCCAGCGGCGCCACGCATGCCTATTTCGGCCATGACGAATGGGCCAAGGATGCGCCCGGCCTGAAGACGCTGGATGACGCGATTGCCTTGCGACGCAAGCTGCTGTTGGCCTTCGAGCGTGCCGAGGCCGAGCCGGATCCGGAAAAGAAGGCGGCGTGGCTCAGCTTCGCCGTAGTCGGCGGTGGCCCGACCGGCGTGGAACTGGCCGGCACGCTGGCCGAAATTGCCCGGCATACCCTGCGCAACGAGTTCCGCCACATCGACCCGGCGTCGGCCAAGGTGCGCCTGGTGGAAGCCGGACCGCGCGTGCTGTCCACGTTCCCGGACGTGCTCTCGCTGAAGGCACGTCGGCAGCTGGAAAAACTGGGCGTGGAAGTACTGACCGGCACCCCGGTGACGTCGATCGACAGCCTCGGTTTCCAGCTGGGCGATCAGTTCGTTCCCGCACGCACGGTGGTGTGGGCGGCTGGCGTCGCCGCATCGCCGTTGGGCGCCACGCTGGACGTGCCGCTCGACCGCGCTGGCCGCGTGCAGGTGCAGCCCGACCTGACCCTGCCCGGCCACCCGGAAGTGTTCGTGGCCGGCGACCTGGCTGCGCTGACCCAGGCCGATGGCCGACCGGTGCCAGGCGTCGCACCGGCGGCCAAGCAGATGGGCAAACACGTAGCGGACACCGTTCGTGCGCGCCTGCACGGCAAGCCGGAGCCGGGCGCTTTCACATACGCCGACTACGGCAACCTGGCCACCATCGGCCGCATGGCCGCGATCGTGCACCTGGGCAAGCTGCAGCTCTCCGGCGTGCTGGCGTGGTGGTTCTGGCTGGCCGCCCACGTGTTCTTCCTGATCGGCTTCCGCAACCGCATGGTGGTGTTGTTGAACTGGGCCGTGGCGTACTGGAGCTACCAGCGCAGCGCACGGATCATCTTCGGTGACGTGAAGCCGCCGAAGGATCCGCCACCTTCGGTGTAGCGGCGCGACCGCTGCGCTGACGGGTGGGATTCACGGGTGGGGTCTGCGGATGGGCCCACGGGTTGCGGCCACGGATGGGCCTACGGGTGGGGCTTACGGATCGGGTCTACGGATCGGATCTACGGATGGGGCCGACAGATGGGGCCTACCGGTAGAGCCGACTTCAGTCGGCTTGCGCGGTGGTGCGGTAAGAGCAGCCGACTGAAGTCGGCTCTACCAAGCGGCTCTACCAAGCGGCTCTATCGGTCGTGCGTCATTGGCCGATGGCGCCGCTGAGCCATGCGAGCTTCTTCGCGCGCGGCAGCTGCTTCAGTTGCCACTCGGCGCGCGAGGCTTCCGCGCGGTCTGGATACTGGCGTACGGCCAGGATCTGCAGGGGTGGGCGCGCGCGGGTGTAACGCGCCCCCTTGCCGGCCTGGTGGGCGGCGAAGCGTGCCTGTACGTCGGTGCTGATCCCCGCGTAATAGCTGCCATCCCGGCATTCAAGCAGGTACAGAAACCACGGGGCAGTCAGGCAGGGCATGCGGCGATTATCGCCCAACGGCGGCCAGCAGCTACACTACGCGCCGGATGCAGGAGAGTGGTGCCACGCTGGCACCCGCCGAAGGCGCAGGCTCCCATGATCGCTCAGGCCGGTGGGATGGCATCCCACCAACCATGTATCCGATTCGCCGAGCTGGAGAGAGGTCCGCAAGGATCCGCCGAAGGGGCACGCGGTTTCATCCGCTGAACTCTCAGGCAAAAGGACAGCGGGAGCGGCACCGGTCACCTTGATTCATTGATGCGCGCGCATCGGTGCGTGCCTTGCGTGGCCGTCCGTCAGCCGACTCACGTCGGTTCTACCGTCAGCGGCGTCCCACCGCATCCGGAGCCTGCCCATGCTGTTGTCCATCATCTACCTGATCGCTATTTCCGCCGAAGCCATGACCGGCGCCCTGTCCGCAGGACGCCGCCGCATGGATCTTTTCGGCGTGGTCATGATCGCCTGTGTCACCGCGTTGGGCGGGGGCTCACTGCGCGACATCATCCTCGGCCATTACCCCTTGGCCTGGGTGAAGCACCCGGAGTACCTCGGATTCACCGTCTGCGCTGCGTTGATCGCCACCTGGGTGGCGCGCTGGATGCACCACTTCCGCCGCACGTTCCTGGTGCTGGATGGTCTGGGGCTGATCGCCTTCACCCTGATCGGCTGCGCGATCGCCCGCGAGACCGGACACGCCACACCGATCGTGCTGATCGCCGGGATGCTGACCGGTGCGTTCGGCGGCGTGCTGCGCGACATCCTGTGCAACGAGGTGCCGCTGATCTTCCAGAAAGAGCTCTACGCGATCATCTCGTTGCTCACCGGTGCTGCGTACCTGCTGCTGTTGCGCTGGAACGTGGCCGACAACATCGCCATCCTGTGCTGCCTGGGCGGGGGGTTCGCGTTACGCCTGCTGGCGATCCACTACCGCTGGGAAATGCCGAAGTTCGTGTACCACGACGAAGTGCACTGAAAAACCGGTAGTGACGGCCGCTGGCCGTCAGTTCGATTGACGGCCAGCGGCCGTCACTACCGAA
This sequence comes from Stenotrophomonas sp. WHRI 8082, assembly GCF_040223995.2. Classification (NCBI taxonomy): domain Bacteria; kingdom Pseudomonadati; phylum Pseudomonadota; class Gammaproteobacteria; order Lysobacterales; family Lysobacteraceae; genus Stenotrophomonas; species Stenotrophomonas sp. WHRI 8082. The sequence goes on from NZ_CP167826.1 coordinate 1,403,246, forward strand.
GTTCTGCTGACGGGCGTCACGCGCCGGCATGCCACCCCCATGACCTTGGTCATGCGGAAATCTGCCGTGCGATTGGCTACCATGGCGGCCCCGTCGCTGCGTGCGGCGGCATCCAGCCACGCTGCCTCTGCGGCCCCGCCAGACAACCCTTCCCCCCGTTGCCAGGCGATGCAGTCGTGTCCCTGGCGCAGTACTACCCTGCGCCAGCGCAGGGTGCAGGATGCCCCATGTCCGTTGCCGAACCGTCGCGCCTTCGCCGTAACCGCATGCTGCTGCTGGCAGCTTCCCTCGTCGCGCTTGTTGCACTGATCGCATGGTGGGCGTGGCCGCACGCTGCTCCGGCAACCGATGAAGGCGGCCGCAAGCCGACTCCGGTGCGCGTGGCGCGCGCCAGCGCCGAACCGCTGCAGTTGCGGCTGAAAGCCATCGGCACCGTGACCCCGTTGCACAGCGTGGTGGTGCGCAGCCGCGTCGATGGTGAACTGCTGAAGCTGCATGTCGACGAAGGCCAGGACGTCCGTGCAGGCGAGCTGATCGCGCAGATCGATCCGCGCCCGTACGAGGTGCGTCTCGCCCAGGCACAGGGCACCCAGCAGCAGAACCTGGCCGAACTGGAAAATGCAGAGCGCCAGCTGCAGCGGTTCCGCGAGCTGCAGGCAAAGAACTATGTGTCCGGGCAGGAACTCAGTGACCAGCAGAGCAAGGTCCGGCAGCTGCAGGGGCGACGCTTGAGCGACCAGGCCACGGTGGACGAAGCCCGCCTGCAGTTGCGGTACACCCGTATCACCGCACCGGTGAGCGGTCGGCTCGGCCTGCGACGGGTGGACGTAGGCAACCTGATCCGCAGCAGCGATGCCGATGGCCTGGTCACGCTGGCGCAGACCGCGCCGATCAGCGTGCTGTTCACCGTACCCGAACCGGAACTTCCGGCGCTGCTGGATGCCGTGCGCGCCACGCCGGCGTTGGCGGTGCAGGCCTGGGACCGCGAAGAGCGCGCCGCGCTGGGCGACGGTGTGCTGTCCAGCGTGGACAACGTGATCGACACGGCCACCGGCACCTTGAAGCTGCGCGCGCAGTTCGACAACGCCGATGACGCGCTGTTCCCCAACCAGTTCGTGAACATCCGCCTGCAGCTCGGTGCGCACGATGCCGTGGTGATTCCCGATGCCGCCGTGCAGTTCGGCAGCAAAGGCAACTACGTGCATGTGATCGACCAGGATGACAAGGCGCAACGCCGTGATGTGGTGCTGGGACCGGCCGATGGCAGCCGCGTCTCGGTGCGCAGCGGGCTCAAGGCCGGCGAAAAGGTGGTGGTGGAAGGCATCGACGGTCTGGAAGACGGCAGCGCCGTGCGCATCATCAGCGAGGACGCTGCGCAGGACGGCGCATGAATCTGTCGCGGCCTTTCATCCTGCGCCCGGTCGCCACCACCCTGTTGATGGTGGCGCTGCTGCTGGCCGGCGTGCTGTCGTATCGGCTGCTGCCGGTGGCGGCGCTGCCGCAGGTCGATTACCCGATCATCCAGGTCACCACGCTGTATCCCGGTGCCAGCCCCGAGCTGACCACGCGGATGGTCACTGCCCCCTTGGAGAAGCAGCTGGGCCAGATCCCGGGACTGAAGCAGATGTCCTCCACCAGTTCCGGTGGCGCTTCGGTGGTGACGCTGCAGTTCGGGCTGGAGGTGTCGCTGGGCGTGGCCGAACAGGACGTGCAGGCGGCGATCAACACCGCCGGCAGTTTCCTGCCCGACGACCTGCCGGTGCCGCCGGTCTACCGCAAGGTCAATCCGGCCGACACCCCGATCCTTACCCTGGCGGTGACCTCGCAGGGCATGGCCCTGCCGCAGGTGCACGACCTGGTCGATACGCGCGTGGCGCAGCGTTTGTCACAGTTGCCGGGCGTCGGCCTGGTCAGCTTGGCCGGCGGCCAACGCCCTGCCGTACGCATCCAGGTCAACCCTGCCGCATTGGCCGCCAACGGCTTGGGCATGGACCATGTCCGCACGGCGATTGCCGCCGCCAACGTCAACTTGCCCAAGGGCAGTTTCGACGGGCCGATCCGCGCGGTGATGCTCGATGCGAACGACCAGATGCGCAGCGTCGCGGAGTACCGCGCGCTGGTACTGAAGTGGCGCGACGGCGCGCCCCTGCGGCTGGGCGACGTGGCCAGCATCAGCGACGGTGCCGAGAACCGGCAGTTGGCAGCGTGGTCCGGCACCACGCCTGCGGTGCTCGTGAACATCCAGCGCCAGCCGGGGGCCAATGTCATCGCGGTGGTGGAGCACGTGCGCGAGCTGCTGCCGCAGTTGCAGGCGGCGCTACCCAAGGGCGTGGAACTGCAGGTACTCAGTGATCGCACCGAGTCCATCCGCGCGTCGGTCCGCGGCGTACAGAAGGAGCTGGTGCTCGCCATCGGCTTGGTGGTGTTGGTGACCTTCGTGTTCCTGCGCAGTGCCTCGGCCACGCTGATTCCCAGTGTCGCGGTGCCACTGTCGCTGGTGGGGACGTTCGCGGTGATGCTGCTGGCCGGCTTTTCGCTCAACAACCTCACTCTGATGGCACTCACCATTGCCACGGGTTTCGTGGTCGACGATGCCATCGTGATGCTGGAAAACATCGCGCGGCACGTGGAAGAAGGCGAGACGCCGATGACCGCAGCGCTCAAAGGCGCCAGCGAGATCGGCTTCACTCTGGTATCGCTGACGGTATCGTTGATCGCCGTGTTGATCCCGCTGCTGTTCATGGCCGATCTGGTGGGCGCGCTGTTCCATGAGTTCGCCATCACCCTGGCCGTGGCCATCGGCATCTCGCTGCTGGTCTCGCTGACCCTGACGCCGATGCTGTGCGCACGCTTCCTGCGCCCCGGCGCGAACAAGCACGAAGGGGTCAGCGGCCAGCGCGGCGACATGTTCGACCGTGTCATCGCCGCTTACGACCGCCAGCTGCACTGGGTGCTGCAGCGCCAACCGTTGATGCTGATCGCCACTGCGGCGACGTTGCTGCTGACCGTGGCGCTGTACTTCGCTGTCCCCAAGGGCTTCTTCCCGGTGCAGGACGCCGGGCTGGTGCAGGGCATCAGCGAAGCGCCGCAGGCGATTTCGTTCCAGGCGATGCGCCAGCGCCAGCTGGCCCTTGCCGCGGCCATCGAGCAGGACCCGGCGGTGGCCAGCCTGTCGTCGTACATCGGTGTGGATGGCAACAACGCGGCCCTCAATACGGGCCGCCTGCTGATCGAGCTCAAGCCGCACGGCCAACGCGGCGAGGGACGCGGCGACGTCGCTTCGGTGATGGCCCGCCTGCAGCAGCGCGTGGCCGACATCCCCGGCATCAGGTTGTATCTGCAGCCCGTGCAGGAACTCGGCCTGGAAGACCGCATCAGCCGCAGCCAGTACCAGTTCACCCTGACCAGCCCGGACACCGATGCACTGCAGGACTGGACGCCGCGGCTGCTGCAGGCGTTGCAACGTTCGCCGGTGCTGCGCGATGTGGCCAGCGACCTGCAGATGCAGGGCCGCCAGGCGCGCGTGGTGATCGATCGCGATGCAGCGGCCCGGCTGGGCGTGTCCGTGGAAGCGGTAGCCGATGCGCTGTACGACGCCTACGGGCAACGGCAGATCTCCACCATCTTCACCCAGGCCAGCCAGTACCGCGTGGTGCTGGAGGCGGATCCTGCGCACCAGCCCGGACCGGATGCGATCGCCGGCCTGCGCGTGCGCAATGCCCAGGACCAGACCGTGCCGCTGGGCGCGGTGGCGCGCATCGAACAAGGCCCTGCGCCCCTGCTGCGCAACCATGTCGGCCAGTTCCCGGCCGCCACGTTGTCGTTCAACCTCGCGCCCGGTGCATCGCTGGGCGCCGCCGTCGCCGCGGTCGAGGCCGCGCGGGCGGATATCGCGCTGCCGGCCAGCATCGAGCTGCGCCTGCAGGGCGCGGCTGCGGCCTTCAACGGATCGCTGTCCAGCACGCTGTGGCTGATCCTGGCGGCCGTGGTGGTGATGTACATCGTGCTGGGCGTGCTCTATGAGAGCTTCATCCATCCCATCACCATCCTGTCCACGCTGCCCTCGGCCACGGTGGGTGCGTTGGCCGCGCTGTGGATCAGCGGGCGCAGCCTGGACCTGATCGCGGTGATCGGCATCGTGCTGCTGATCGGGCTGGTGAAAAAGAACGCGATCATGATGATCGACTTCGCGCTGGATGCGCAGCGCACCCGGGGAATGGCGCCGCGCGAGGCGATCCACCAGGCGGCGCTGCTGCGCTTCCGGCCGATCCTGATGACCACGTTGGCGGCCCTGTTCGGGGCGATACCGCTGATGCTGGCCAGCGGCTCGGGCGCCGAACTGCGCCAGCCGCTTGGCTGGGTGATGGTGGGTGGATTGCTGGTCAGCCAGGTACTGACCTTGTTCACCACGCCGGTGATCTATCTCGCCTTCGACCGCCTGCAGCGCCGTCGCGTGGCCGCTCCGATCCCGGCCGACGGCGGGGCCAAGGCGTGAACCCGGGCGCGCGCATTGCCCAGGCCTGCGTGCAGCGGCCGGTCGCCACCACGTTGCTCGCCGTCGCCCTCGTGCTGGCCGGCCTGATGGCGCTGCGCCTGCTGCCCGTGGCACCGCTGCCGCAGGTCGATTATCCGGCCATCGAGATCAGCGCCAGCCTGCCCGGCGCCTCGCCCGAATCGATGGCGGCCACGGTGGCCACGCCCTTGGAGCGCGCACTCGGCAGCATTCCCGGTATCACGAACCTCGAATCATCCAGTTCGCAGGGGCAGACGGAGATCGAGCTGGAGTTCGTGCTCGACCGCAACATCGATGAAGCGGCGCGCGAAGTGCAGGCCGCCATCAATGCGGCACGCGGCCAGCTGCCCAGTGGCATGCCCGGCATGCCGGAGTACCGCAAGGTCAATCCATCGCAGGCACCGATCCTGGCCCTGGCGCTGACATCGGACGTACTGTCGCCGGGCCAGCTGTATGACATCGGCTCCACCGTCCTGGCGCAGAAGCTGTCACAGGTACCCGGCGTGGGCGGGGTGCAGGTCGGCGGCAGCGCATTGCCCGCCGTGCGGGTATCGCTGGACCCGAACGCGTTGAACCACGCCGGGCTGGCCCTGGATGACGTATCGCAGGCCATCGCGCGTGCGAACGCATTGCGGCCGCTGGGGGCAGTGGGCAACGCGCAGCAGCAGTGGCAGCTGGAGGCACCGCTGCAACTGCGCGAAGCGGCGCAGTACCGCGAACTCGCCCTTGCCATCAAGGACGGTCGCCCCTTGCGGCTGGGTGACGTGGCACAAGTCGCGGACGGCGTAGAGGATCGCTACGCCAGTGGTTTCCACAACGAACGTCCCGCCGTGCTGTTGATCATCAGCCGCCAGCCCGGCGCGAACATCATCGCCACCGTGGACGCCATCCAGCAGCAACTGCCCCAGCTGCATGCGCTGCTGCCGGCGAACGTCGACATGCAGTTGGTGATGGATCGCTCGCCGGTCATCCGCGCCACCCTGCACGAGGCCGAGCTGACCCTGCTGCTGGCGATCGTGCTGGTGGTGCTGGTGGTGCTCGGCTTCCTCGGTCACTGGCGTGCCGCACTGGTGCCCAGCGTGGCCATCCCGGTCGTGTTGTTCGGCACGCTGGCCCTGATCGCGCTGCTGGGCTTTTCGCTCAACACGCTCTCGCTGATGGCACTGATCGTTGCCGCCGTGCTGGTGGTGGACGACGCCATCGTGGTGCTGGAGAACATCGCACGCCATCGCGAGCTGGGTGCCGATCGGTGGCAGGCGGCGATACGCGGTGCGGGTGAAGTGTCCGCAACGCTGGTGTCGATGAACCTCGCGCTGGCAGTGGTTTTCGTCTCCATCCTGTTCATGGATGACTTCGTTGAACGGTTGTTCCGCGAGTTCTCGCTGACCCTGGTGGCCGCGATGGCGGTATCGGTCGTGGTGGCACTGAGCCTGGTGCCGATGCTGTGCGCGCATCTGTTCACCGATGCACAGCGCACGCCATCGCGATGGCAGCGTGGCAGCAACGCGTTGTTCGAGCGGGTGCGCGCGGGTTACCTGCGCACGCTGGACAAGGGCCTGCAGCGGCTCCGCTGGCCGCTGTTGGCCTTCGTCGCCGTGATCGCGCTCAATGCCTGGTTGCTGCAGAAGGTACCCAAGGGCATGGTGCCGCAGCAGGATACCGCGCAGCTGCGTGGCTTCGCGCGTGGCGATGACGGCCTGTCATTCCAGGCAATGCAGCCCAAGATCAGTGCCTACCGCCAGCTGCTGCTGGATGACCCGGCGATCGAGGACATCATCGGATACATCGGCGGCGGCATGGGGGTCAACAATGCCTTCATCATGATCAAGATGAAGCCACTGGCCGAACGCAAGATATCCAGCCAGCAGGTGATCGAGCGCCTCCGCGCGAACCTGCCACCGCTGCCTGGCGGCAACCTGTACATGTGGGTGGACCAGGACATCCGCCTGGAAGGCGCCGGCGACAGCGGCAAGCAGGAACTGCAGTTGCTGGCCGCCGACCTCGCGCCGTTGCGTGAGTGGGCGCCGAAGGTAAGCGCCGCGCTGAAGTCCTTGCCGGAACTGGTGGATGTGGAAGCGCAGGGCGAGGCCGGCATGCGCCAAGTGGTGCTGGACATCGACCGCGAAGCCGCCGCGCGCCATGGCGTGGACCTGCGCACGATCGCCACCGTGCTCAACAACTCCTTCAGCCAACGCCAGGTCGCCACGCTGTACGACACCCTCAACCAGTACCGCGTGGTGATGGAACTGGACCCGCGGCATACCCAGGACCCGACCACGCTGCAGCAGTTGCAGGTGGTCGGCGCGGAAGGCCAGCGCATCCCGTTGTCCAGTGTGGCCACGTGGCGCTATGGCATGGCGTCGGACCGTGTCTCCCACAGCCAGCAGTTCGCCTCCATCTGGATCGAGTTCGCGCTGGCACCTGGGGTGGGTCTGGAGCAGGCGGTCACCGCCATCAACGGCGCCATGGCCACGCTGATGCTGCCCGCCACCGTGCAGGCGAAGCTGTCCGGTGAAGCGGCCGGCCTGGAGCAGATGCGGCAACGGCAGCTGTGGCTGCTGCTGGGCGCCACATTGGCGGTGTACCTGGTGCTGGGCGTGTTGTATGAAAGTTTCCTGCAGCCGCTGGTGATCCTGTCCACGCTGCCGTCGGCCGGCGTCGGCGCCCTGCTCGCCCTGCTGCTGTTCGACAACGAACTCAACCTGATCTCGCTGTTGGGGCTGTTCCTGCTGGTCGGCGTGGTGATGAAGAACACCATCCTGCTGGTCGACTTCGCCCTGGCCGCCGAGCGGCGCGGTCTCAGCGCGCACGATGCGGTGATGGAGGCGGCACGGCTGCGCCTGCGACCGATCCTGATGACGTCCATCGCCGCGCTGCTGGGCACCCTGCCGCTGATGCTCGGCGGCGGCGAAGGCTGGGAGCTGCGCCGCCCGCTGGGCATCGCCATCGTCGGCGGGCTGCTGGTCAGCCAGCTGCTGACCCTGTACACCACCCCGGCGATATATCTCGCGCTGGCAAAACTGCAGCGGCCCCGGTAGAGCCGACTTCAGTCGGCTGCCCCCGCACTCGCGACCCGCACGCAGCCGACTGAAGTCGGCTCTACCAGCGAGGCTCTACCAGGCGGCTTTACCCCACACGCCAGATCGCGAACACCACCTCGTCCACCACCCCGGCGATGAACCTGGAACGGGTTCAATGCATCCCGTCCCAGGCGCATCGCCGATGCGGCCGCGATGGCTGCCAACTCCGCCAGCCACCGCTGAAGACGGCGCGCCCCCGCAGGCAGCAACCGTCTTCCACACACGTTGCACCGCTCAGGCGGCTTGCGCTTCCACTTCTGCTTCCCGCGCCGCCAAGGCCTCGCGGCGCGCACGCACGGCAGCGGCCAACCGCTCCAGCACCACTTCGGTGGTCGCCCAGTCGATGCAGCCATCCGTGATGCTCTGGCCGTGCACCAGCGGCTGGCCTTCCACCAGCTCCTGCCGACCGCCGACCAGGTTGCTCTCGATCATCACCCCGACGATGCGCTGCTCACCGCCGGCAATCTGCGCGGCGATGTCATCGACTACCTTGGGCTGGTTGTCCGGATTCTTCAGGCTGTTGGCGTGGCTGGCATCGACCATCAGGCGCGTGGACAAATGCGCCTTGGTCAGCACCTGGCAGGCATCGGCGATGCTCGCCGCATCGTAGTTGGGCTGCTTGCCGCCGCGCAGGATCACGTGGCAATCCGGATTGCCCGCCGTGGCGACGATCGCGGTATCGCCCTGCTTGGTCACCGACAGGAAATGATGGGGGTTCATCGCCGCGCCAACGGCATCGGCGGCGATCTTGATGTTGCCGTCGGTCCCGTTCTTGAAGCCGACCGGGCACGACAGGCCGGACGCCAGCTCACGATGCACCTGGCTTTCGGTGGTACGTGCGCCGATCGCCCCCCACGCCACCAGGTCGGCGATGTACTGCGGCGAGATCACATCAAGGAACTCCACGCCGGCCGGCAGCCCCAGCTTGTTGATGTCGCGCAGCAGGCCACGGGCAATACGCAGGCCCTTGTTAATGTTGAAACTGCCGTCGAGGTCTGGATCGTTGATCAGCCCCTTCCAGCCCACCGTGGTACGCGGCTTCTCGAAGTACACACGCATGACGATTTCCAGTTCGCCCGCCAGCGCATCGCGCAACGGCTTGAGCTTCTGCGCGTATTCGATTGCGGCGGCCGGATCGTGGATCGAACACGGCCCCACTACGACGGCAAGACGGTCGTCCGCCCCGTGCAGGATGGCATGCAGCGCGCTGCGCGAGGCACTGACGGTGTCGGATGCTTCATCGTCGCAGGGCAGCAGGGCCAGCAGTTCTGCCGGTGAGGCCAGCGGTTCGATCTTGCGGATGCGGAGGTCGTCGGTATGGGGGGGCATGGCGGGGATCTCGGTAAGCGGGTGGGGTTCCCCAGCGCGGCGACAACAAAAAAGCCGCCAGGTTCGCTGGCGGCTTTCGGGAATGCGTCTGAAGGTTTCTTCAGGGTGAACGCAGTCCTTCCTCCGCCTGGGGCTTCGGAAAGTAATACCAATAAAAGTTGGCGTGGGCTGCGTGCATGGTCAGTATTGTTAGCACAGAAATGCGCCAGTGCAACAGTTTCAATCGCAACATCGACCCGACGTGAATCAGTGGTTCAGCGCCGTCCGGTCGGAGCGGGTGCGACGCAGGTCATCCTGCTTCTCGCGCAGCCGACGCTGCTTTTCGCTGAGCTTTTCCTGATGCTTGCTGATCTTTCCCTCATCGTTCCGTGCCCGTGCGTCGCGCAGGTTCTGCTCCGCACGGCGCACATCCTCCTGCGATCTGCGGACATCTTCCTGCGCACTGCGCACCTTGCGCTCAGCGCGCTCCGCCTGCCCCGCATCGGTGCAATGGGCCTTGGTCTGGGTCAGCGCAGTCTGCAGACCGGCCGCCTGGTGGACATTGCCCTGCTGACGGGCTTCATCCATCTGACGCTGGATCGCGTCGATCTTCATGGCGCAGGTCTGCGTTCCGGCGAAGGCGCTGGATGCGGACAGCAGGGCGAGCGGCAGCAACGCGGTGAGGGTGATCTTCTTCATGGTAGGTGTCTCGGTGGGAAAAGCGTCAGGCGTACGCCCTGGCACCCAGTGAAAACGAGACAGCGCGCATCGGCCATCGGACGTGGCTGTAAGAACGCAGCGAGACAGAGGCACGCATCACTGCAGCCCGGCGTCGCGTTGCCGGAACGGAAAGCCGCCGAGCATGGCTCGGCGCTACCACGGCGATGCAACCCGGTAGCGCCGAGCCACGCTCGGCGAGCGCGAAGCGCGGCCTGCGTCAGGCATCCTGTTGCCGGAACAGAAAGCCGCCGGGCCAACAAAAAAAACCCCGCCGTTTCCGGCGGGGTTTTTGATGATGCAGGTGCTACGGGACGCGTTGGACTTAGAAGTCCATTCCGCCCATGCCACCCATACCGCCCATGCCACCAGCGCCGCCGCCAGCAGACTCTTCCTTGCGCGGGGCTTCAGCCACCATTGCTTCGGTGGTGATCATCAGGCCAGCGATCGAAGCGGCGTTCTGCAGGGCAGAACGGGTCACCTTGGTCGGGTCCAGGATGCCGAATTCGACCATGTCGCCGAACTCGCCATTGCCGGCGTTGTAGCCGTAGTTGCCAGTCCCTTCCTTCACCTTGTTCAGGATGACCGACGGCTCTTCACCGGCATTGGCCACGATCTCGCGCAGCGGGGCTTCCATGGCGCGCAGGGCGATCTGGATGCCGTGGGTCTGGTCTTCATTGGCACCCTTCAGGTCGCCAACGGCCACCAGGGCACGCACCAGGGCCACACCGCCGCCCGGGACCACGCCTTCTTCGACGGCTGCGCGGGTAGCGTGCAGGGCGTCTTCAACGCGGGCCTTCTTTTCCTTCATTTCGATTTCGGTCGATGCGCCGACCTTGATCACTGCAACGCCACCGGCCAGCTTAGCCACGCGCTCCTGCAGCTTCTCACGGTCGTAATCGGACGAGGTGTCTTCGATCTGCGTCTTGATCTGGGTGACGCGCGACTGGATCGCTGCACCGTCGCCGGCACCGTCGATGATGATGGTGTTTTCCTTGGAAACCTGCACCTTCTTGGCGCGGCCAAGATCGGTGATGGTGGCCTTCTCCAGCGACAGGCCCACTTCCTCGGAGATCACGGTACCGCCGGTCAGCACGGCCATGTCTTCCAGCATCGCCTTGCGACGGTCGCCGAAGCCCGGTGCCTTGACGGCCACGACCTTGACGATGCCACGGATGGTGTTGACCACCAGGGTCGCCAGCGCTTCGCCTTCGACTTCTTCAGCGACGATCAGCAGCGGCTTGCCCGACTTGGCGACGCCTTCCAGCACCGGCAGCAGGTCACGCACGTTGGAGATCTTCTTGTCGTGCAGCAGGATGTACGGGTCATCCAGGTCGGCCGTCTGGCCCTGCTGGTTGTTGACGAAGTACGGGGACAGGTAGCCGCGGTCGAACTGCATGCCTTCGACGACGTCCAGCTCGTTGTCCAGGCCCGAGCCTTCTTCAACGGTGATGACGCCTTCCTTGCCAACCTTCTTCATCGCTTCGGCGATGATGTTGCCGATCGATTCGTCCGAGTTGGCCGAGATCGTACCGACCTGGGCAATCGCCTTGTCGTCAGCGGTCGGCTGGGAGATCTTCTTCAGCTCGGCAACCGCGGCGATGACCGCCTTGTCGATGCCGCGCTTGAGGTCCATCGGGTTCATGCCGGCCGCGACGGCCTTGGCGCCTTCGCGGATCAGGGCCTGTGCCAGCACGGTCGCGGTGGTGGTGCCGTCGCCGGCGTCGTCATTGGTGCGCGAAGCAACTTCCTTCACCATCTGCGCGCCCATGTTCTCGAACTTGTCAGCCAGTTCGATTTCCTTGGCGACGGAGACGCCGTCCTTGGTGATGGTCGGCGCGCCGAAGCTCTTTTCGAGCACAACGTTGCGGCCCTTCGGACCCAGGGTTGCCTTCACGGCATTGGCGAGCACGTTGACGCCGCGGACCATGCGGGCGCGGGCGTCTTCACCGAAACGAATATCTTTGGCAGCCATTGCGATTACCTTTTAATTGAAATGCGGTTGTAGCGCCGGGCGACGCCCGGCGGCTTGATGCGCGGATGCAGCTCAGCCGATGACGGCGAGCACGTCGTCTTCGCGCAGGACCTTGTACTCCACGCCAGCTTCCTTGTAGCTGCTACCGGCGTACTGGCCGTAGATCACCTTGTCGCCAACCTTCAGCGACGGCGCGCGCACGCTGCCGTTGTCCAGTGCCTTGCCCGGACCCACGGCAACGACTTCACCCTTGGTCGACTTTTCCTTGGCCGAATCCGGGATCAGGATGCCGCCGGCGGACACTTCCTCGGCTTCGATCGGCTTGACTACAACGCGGTCGTGAAGCGGCTTCAAGTTGCTCATGTGAGACCTCTCAAGTTATTGATTGTGCTGAAAAAGTCCGGCGATTTTAGCACTCACCCGAGGTGACTGCCAGAACCGCTCGTGAAAAAAGCCCGAACTGATCGGGACACAGCAGAGATGGAGCCCGGCCTTGCCCTTTCAAGGGGCTCCTTCAATTTCTTTTTTAGTGATGCCGATCACGACCCCCATAAGAAGCGTGCCGAATACGACAGAAATGTCATGGAATCGGCTTAGATTGCCGTCAGGGGATCCGCTCACAAGGAGTAGTCGATGCGATTGCTGTCACCACTAGCCGCTGCCTGCCTGCTGGCACTGGCCACCTCGCCCGTCCGGGCCGAGGTCTTCATCAATGAACTGCACTACGACGACAGCACTCCGGCCGGGGACGTCGGCGAGGCGATCGAGGTCGTTGCCACGGCCGGCGAGGACCTGTCCGGGTACCGCCTGTACCTGTACAACGGCAGCACGCCCTCGGCAGCCAGCGTGTACGCCAACAATGCGGTTCCGGCGGGCACGGCAGCGGCCTGCGGCAGCGCCCGCATTGCGGTGGTGACCTACCCGACCAACGGCATCCAGAACGGGGCCAACGACGGCATCGCGCTGGTCGACGCCAGTGGCAAGGTGGTGCAGTTCCTCAGTTACGAGGGCACCATCACCGCCGGCAGCGGCCCAGCCGCCGGCATGACCAGCCAGAACATCCCGGTTGCGGAAAGCAACAGCACTGCGCCGGGCACCTCGCTGCAGCTGACCGGCAGCGGCAGCCAGTACACGCATTTCACCTGGGCCGAATCGGCCGCGCAGACGTTCGGCGCCTGCAACACCGGCCAGACCTTCAGCGGCAGCCCCGGCACCCCGGGCCCGAACACGCCGCCGTCGGTGTCCACGACCCTGCCCGCTCAGGGCAGCAGCACCTTCCCCGCCGCCGGCGATCTGGAAGTGGTGTTCAGCGAGAACGTGACCCTGGCCAGCGGCGCGTTCGCGCTGAGCTGTGGCCAGTCCGGCAGCGTGCCGCTGAACCATCCGTCCAGTGGCCGCACCCTGAAGATTTCCACCAACACCGCCCTGGTGGCCGGTGAAGCGTGCCGCTTCGACATCCGGGCCAGCCGCATCAGCGACAGCCAGGGCGCGCGACCGGCGGCCGATTCACGCATCGCCTTCACCGTGGCCAGCACTACCGGCACCCCCGATCCGGGCAATCCGGGCAACCCCGGTGCGTACTACTCCAAGGTCAACGCCTCCAGCCCCAGCCAGCTGCGCTGCTCGTTGCACGCCACCATCAAGGGCCACACCGCGTATCCGTACAGCGGGTCGGGCACCAGTACCTGGACCATCCTGGAAATTGCCGACGAAGATCCCAACAACGCCGGCAACGTGCTGGATGCCTACCGCAACCGCAGCTACGTCAAGGGCAGCGCGCGCGCGGGCACCGGCAGCGGCCTGACCTACAACCGCGAGCACACCTGGCCGAACTCGCTGGGTTTTGCCAGCACCTCCGGCGACAAAGGCCTGCCGTACGCGCCGTATACCGATACCCACATGCTGTACCTGACCGATGCGCAGTGGAATGCCGACCGGGGCAACAAGCCGTTCGCCAAGTGCGACAGCAACTGCGGCGAGCGCGCCACCGAGTCGAACAACGGCCAGGGTGGCGGCAGCGGCGCCTATCCCGGCAATTCGAACTGGGTGCGCACGCCGGATGGCAACCAGGGCACGTTCGAGGTGTGGGGCAAGCGCAAGGGCGACATGGCCCGCGCGGTGATGTACATGGCCATCCGCTATGAGGGGGGCAAAGATGCCGCAACTGGCCAGTCCGAACCCGACCTGGAGCTGACCGACGACCGCAGCAAAATCGTCAAGACCAGCAGCTCGCCGGCTTACATGGGCCTGCTGTCCACCCTGATCGACTGGCATCTGGCCGACCCACCGACCGACGCCGAGCGGGCCCGCAACGAGGTGATCTACAGCTTCCAGGGCAACCGCAACCCTTTCATCGACCACCCCGAGTGGGCCACCCCGGCCCTGTTCACTTCAGCGAAGCCGGCCAGCTGCCAGCTGGCCAACTGATGCGCTGCTGATCTGTCTGATGCCCCGGTCCGGCCTCCTGCGCGGACCGGGGCCCTATACTCGGCGGCGATGTCGACCGCCGATCCCGTGCTGCTGTTGTTCACCACCTGCCCTGACCTGGCCACTGCCGAGCGCATCGCGCACGCATTGGTAGGTGAGCGGTTGGCGGCGTGCGTTACCCGCCAGGAGGGCGCGCGGTCCACGTACCGCTGGCAGGGCGAAGTGACCACAGACACCGAGCTGCAGCTGCTGGTGAAGACCACGGCCAGCCGACTCGATGCCGCCATGGCGCGGCTGGTCGAACTGCATCCGTATGAACTCCCCGAGTGCATCGCGGTCGAAGCACGCGCCGGCTTGCCGGCCTATCTGGATTGGATCCGGGCGCAGACCCGGGAGGAACACGCTTGAACACCTTTGGATTGATGACGCTTGTCCGTCGCGGCGCTGCCCTGTGTGCGCTGCTGGCCCTGTCCCTGCCCGCGTGGGCACTGAGCGAGAAAGACCTGCTGCCGGTGGATGAAGCGTTCGCGCTCAGCGCCACGGCCCCGCAGCGCGGCCAGATCGAGCTGCAGTGGAAGATCGCACCGGGCTATTACCTGTACCGCCATCGCACCAGCGTCAAGGCGGATCCCGCGTTCAATGCAGGCACCCTGAAGATGCCCGCCGGTGATCGCCACCACGATGATTTCTTCGGCGAAGTGGAAACCTACCGGCAGCAGCTGGTGGCGACCCTGCCCGGCCAGCCGGCAGCCGACGCCGGCACGGTCAGCGTGGAAGTCCGCTACCAGGGCTGCGCCGATGCGGGCGTGTGCTACCCGCCGCAGAAGCGGGTGATCCAGGTCGCCCTGCCCGGCGCTGGCGCTGACACGGGAACAGCGGGTTCAGCGGTCCGTAGCGGCGGCGCGGCGGCCCTGCTCGGCAGCCCGCTGGGCAGCACCGGTGGCGGCCTGCGGCTGCCCGGGACGGCCAGCGCGACGCAGTCGTTGCCGCTGCCGGCGGAGAAAGCCTTCGGCTTCGACGCCATCGTCGACGACGGGAATGCGCTGCTGCTGCGCTTCACCCCGGCCAAGGGGTATTACCTGTATCGCGACCGCACTTCGCTGAAGCTGGAAGGCGCCAACGGCGTGCGCCTGCAGCCGCTGCGTTGGCCGGCGGCGCGCTCGCACCGCGATGAGCACTTCGGTGATGTCGCGGTGTATTTCGATCAGACCGATGTGGCCCTGCCGTTGCAGCGCACCCGTCCGGGCCCGGTCGATGCCACCTTGGTCGTCACCTTCCAGGGCTGCCAGACCGACGGCATCTGCTATCCGCCGATGACCCGCCGGGTGAAGCTTGCGATCCCCGCCGGCACCGTCGACAACGGCGTTGCCGGCACCACAGCGGCGACCGAGCTGCCGGCCGCGCTGCCGCGCGAAGCACAGCGCACCGACGGCGGCAGTGGTGGATCCACCGATGGGCGGCGCCTGGTTGCGATAACGCCGGACCCGCTGCCCGATGACAACACCGTGGCCCGGACCGCCGATGCCGCAGCTCCCAGCCCCGACGCCAGCGCAGGCAATGCGCAGCGCACGCCGCCGCCTACCTCGGCGCCGACGACCACCGTCAAGGGTCTGCTGATGGTGCTGCTGCTGGCGCTCGCCGGTGGCCTGGTACTGAACCTGATGCCCTGCGTGCTGCCGATCCTTTCCCTGAAAGTGCTGGGCTTGGCGCAGAGCGGTGAAAGCCGCCAGCGCGCGCGGGCGCATGCCCTGTGGTACACCGCCGGCGTGCTGGTGGCCTTTGCGGTGATCGGCGCGTTGGTGCTGGCATTGCGCGCCGCGGGCCAGGCGGCCGGCTGGGGGTTCCAGCTGCAGCATCCGTGGTTCATCGCCACCCTGGTGTACCTGATGTTCGCCGTCGGCCTGAGCCTGTCCGGCGTTTTCACGCTGGGCGGCAGTGTCGGCGGCATCGGCCAGTCGCTGGCCTCGCGTAGTGGCCCGATGGGCGACTTCTTCACCGGCGTGCTGGCGTGCGTGGTCGCCAGCCCGTGCGTTGCGCCGTTCATGGGCCCGGCACTGGCCTATGCCTTCGCCGCACCGGCGGTGCAGTCGATGCTGGTGTTCCTGGCATTGGGCCTGGGCCTGGCGCTGCCGTTCCTGCTGGTCGGCTTCGTGCCCTCGCTGGCCCGCCGCCTGCCGCGTCCGGGAGCCTGGATGGAGACCCTCAAGCACGTCCTGGCGTTCCCGATGTATGCCACCGCCCTGTGGCTGTTGTGGGTGCTGGGCAAGCAGCGCGGCGTGGACGCGATGGCCTTTGTACTGGCCGGACTGGTGCTGCTGGCGCTGGGCCTGTGGTGGTTCGAGCGCAGCCGCTGGCGCAGCCAGCGCATGGGTGCGGTGCTGGCCGGCGTGGTGATCCTGGCGGCGCTGGTACCGGTGTGGGGCGTGAGCCGACTGGCGGCGCCGGTTGCCGGTGCACAGGCCGCCGGCGAGAACGCGGTGGCCTATTCGCCGGAGATGCTGGACCGGCTGCGCGGCGACAACCGCGTGGTATTCGTCAACATGACCGCCGACTGGTGCGTCACCTGCAAGGCCAACGAGCGCGCCGTACTGTCGCGCCCCGCGTTCCAGGACCTGCTGCGCAGGACCAATGCGGTGTACATGCGCGGGGACTACACCAACGTGGATCCGCAGATCACCGCGTTCCTCGATGAGCACAAAGCCGTGGGCGTGCCGCTGTACGTGGTGTATGGCCCCGGCGCACCGCCGATCGTGCTGCCTTCGGTGCTGACCCAGGCGCTGGCCGAAGAGGCCTTGCTGCGTACTGCGCGGTGACGCGCCTGCGGCCCGCACTGCTGTGGACGGCGGTGCTGGCCGGTGGCCTGGGCCTGTGGGCCGGGAACGTGATGGAAGAGCGTGGGGCGGCCCCCGTTTCCCGGCAGGCGAAGGCTGCAGATCCCATCGGATCGCCGCTGCCCGCCATCGTGCTGCCGGACCTGTCCGGGACCCCGGTGGACCTTGCCGCGTTCCGTGGACGGCCGCTGCTGATCAACGTCTGGGCCAGCTGGTGTGGCCCCTGCGTTGAGGAAATGCCCGAGTTGGCTCGCTTTGCCGACGCGCAGGGCGAGCAGGGCGTGCAGGTGCTGGGCCTGGCACTGGACACCAGTGAAGGCGTGCAGGACTTCCTGCAGCGGGTGCCAGTGGGCTATCCCATCGTGCTGGACACGCCGGGCCGCGACGACGCCAGCGTGCGACTGGGCAATACACAGGGCCTGCTGCCCTACAGCGTGCTGGTGGATGCGCAGGGCCGCATCGTGCGCCGCAAGCTCGGGCCTTTTGCCCAAGGTGAGATCGAGGAGTGGGCGACAGGCCGTTGATCGCGCTTGACCCTGAAGCCTTGGACCGGAACACTGTGCGAGTGATTCTCATTTGCTAATGGCAAGGATGCCATCCGCATCGCCACTTCCTGCGCAGCAGCCAGCCCCCACTGGCGGTACCGGTTTCCCCTCCCCCGATGTTCAAGAACGTTCTTTTCCAGGTGCACTGGTTCCTCGGCATCACTGCCGGCACCGTGCTCGCCCTGATGGGCCTCACCGGCGCCACGCTGTCGTTCGAGGACGAGCTGCTGCGCGCGCTGAATCCCGGCTTCGCCGCCGTGGCGACCCAGCATGCGGACGGGCAGCAGGCATTGCCGTTGAGTACCCTGGTGGACACCCTTGGCGCTTCGAGTGACACCCCGCTACAGCGGCTGCGTGTGGACGCGACAGGTCAGCGCCCCTCAGTGGCCCGCTTCGAAGGCGGACGCGATAACTGGGTTTATTTCGATCCCTACACCGGCGAGTCGTTCAGTGCGCTGCGGGGACAGGCGTTCTTCGATTTCATGGAAGACCTGCACCGTCGCCTGGTGGCCGGCGAGCGGGGGCAGCTGGTCACCGGTATCTGCACGATCTTCCTGCTGGTGTTCGTGCTGTCGGGCATCTACCTGCGCTGGCCGCGGCAGTGGTGGAACTGGCGCAGCTGGTTCGCCGTGGAGTGGAAACACCGTGGCCGCAGCTTCCTGTGGAGCCTGCATTCGGTGATCGGCACGTGGGTGCTGCCGGTCTACCTGCTGATCGTGCTCACCGGGTTGTGGTGGTCGTTCGACTGGTACCGCGATGGCCTGACCCGCGTGCTGGGCGGCGAAAGGGAAACTCCGGCCGTGCTGCAGGGCGAGGGGACGTTGAACCTGCAGCGCGTGCAGGCCACGTTGTACGCCCTGCCCGGCGTACGCGAGGGCTATATCGACCTGCGCTTGCCGGCCCGTGGCGACCGGCCGCTGACCGTGCGCGTGATGTCGGCCACCAGCACGCACCACGACCGCGCCCACGACGTACTGCAGCTTGATCCCTCCAGCGGTGCGCTCCTCGAACAGCGCGCCTACGGCAGCCTGGATGCAGGCGGCAAAGTGTTGACCAGCATGTTCGCACTGCATTCGGGCAGCTTCTTCGGCCTGCCCGGCCGCCTCATCGTGATGCTGTCCAGCCTGATGATGGTGCTGTTCTTCGTCACCGGCTGGATGCTGTACCTGGATCGTCGGGCGAAGAAGCGCGCGGTACGCGCCTCACGTGTCGACCTTCCTGCGCTCGATGTCACCGGCGATGCCGGCGGGCCGGCGTGGCTGGTGTCCTTCGCCAGCCAGAGCGGCCAGGCGGAGCAGCTGGCCTGGCGCGCGGCCGGCCAGTTGCAGGCGGCCGGCATGCGCGTGCAGGTGCAGCCGTTGGCCCGATTGGATGTGGCCACCCTGCAGCAGACCGAACGCGCCCTGTTCGTGGTCAGCACGTTCGGCGACGGCGAAGCACCGGACAGCGCGCGGGTGTTCGAACGCAAGGTACTGGCGCAGGCGCAAGCGTTGCCCGGACTGGGCTACGCGATGCTCGCACTGGGTGATCGTCAGTACGCGCGCTTCTGTGGATTCGCGCGCCGGGTGGAGACCTGGCTGGGCGAACAAGGGGCGGCGGCGCTGTTCCCCTGCGTCGAAGTGGATGGCGATGATGCACGCGCGCTGCAGCGCTGGCAGCAGCACCTGGTGGCGTTGACCGGCATCGAGGCACTCGAGGCGGATGCAAGCCCGAGCGCCCTGCAGGAATGGTCACTGGTGGAGCGCGTGCTGCTCAATCCGGGCAGCCAGGGCGGTGCGATCTGGCAGATCACCCTGCAGCCACCGCCCGGCACCGGCTGGCAGGCCGGTGACATCCTGCAGGTAGCCCCCCGGGAGGGCGATGCGCACGTACAGGCCGTCCTGCACGCCGCCGGCGTGGATGCGGATGCGTGGGTGCACGTGGATGGCGCAACGGTACGAGTCGACGATGCGGCCGCACTGCGCGTGTTGCCCGATGCCACCCAGGTGCAGGCCGTGCACGACGCGGTGCACTGGCTGGATGAGCTGCCGCGGCTGCCGCCACGCGAATACTCGATCGCCTCGTGCGCGGCCGATGGCACGGTGCAGCTGGTGGTCCGCCTGGTGTACGACGCCGCTGGTCGCGCGGGGCTGGGGTCGGGCTGGCTGGCACACCACGCGCCGGTGGCGGGACCCGTGCATGCGCGCGTTCGACGCAATGCCGGTTTCCATCGGCATGCCGATGCGCCGCCGATGATCCTGATCGGCAACGGCACCGGTATCGCAGGGCTGCGCAGCCTGTTGCGCGAAGCCCATGCAGCGGGACACCACGGGCACTGGCTGCTGTTCGGCGAACGCCAGCAGGCCTGCGATGCGTTGTATGCCGATGAGCTGCGGGATTGGCAAGCACAGCGGCACTTGTCGCGCGTGGATCTTGCGTGGTCGCGCGATGGCGAAACGCGCCTGTATGTGCAGGACCTGCTGCGTGCGGCGAGCGCAGAGCTTCGCCACTGGATCGCCGATGGCGCCTGCCTGTATGTCTGCGGCTCGCTGCAGGGCATGGCGCAAGGCGTGGATGACGTACTGCGCGAGACGCTGGGCGAAGACGCCCTGGACGCCCTGCTGGCAGAAGGCCGCTACCGCCGCGACGTGTACTGAGCTGTAGCGGAAGGGGTAGAGCTGACCCGGTAGAGCCGACTTCAGTCGGCTGGCATTTCGAGCACCACGTCAGCCGACTGAAGTCGGCTCTACCAGTCGGCTTTACCGTTCGCCGCTGACAGGCTGCAGATGCGGCTGCAGCAGCGCCGCTACCCAGTCCATGAATACTCTCACGCGCGCGGGCAGGTGCCTGCGCTGTGCATACAGCAACGTGACCGGCATCGGCTCGGCCGGAAACTGCGGCAGGATCTCCACCAGCACCCCGTCATGCAGCGCCTGCCGCACGCCCAGGCGCGGTACCTGGATGATGCCCAGCCCCGCTGCTGCCGCTGCGCTGTATCCATCGCCGCTGTTCACCGTCACCGCGCCGGCCATCGGCAGGGTGCGGTACTGCTGTCCATCGAAGTATTCAAAGCCGGACGGACGCTGGCCCAGCGTGCTCACGTAGTGCACCAGCCGATGATCGTGCAGCGCTTCAAGCGTATGCGGCGTACCGTAGCGGGCCAGATAGCTCGGGCTGGCGCAGTTCACCACCTCCATGCAACCCAGCGTCCGCGCCACCAGCGTGTTGTCATCGAGCGGGCCGACCCGAAGCACGCAGTCGAATCCTTCCCGCACCAGGTCGACGCGGCGATCGGTGCCACTGAGCTCGATTTCCAGCCCAGGATGCTGCTGCAGGAAATCCGGCAACGTCGGCACGACGAGGTGCCGCGCAAGCCCGCTGGACATGTCCACGCGCAGGCGGCCACGCAGGGTAGCGGTGTCGCGGCGGAACATCCCCTGCAGGTCCTCCACATCGTCCAGCAGATCGCGTGCGCGCTGGAACAGCTGCTCGCCATCGGCGGTCAACTGCACGCGGCGGGTGGTCCGGTGCAGCAACTGCGTGCCCATCGCGGTTTCCAGCTGCTGCACGGCGACCGATACGCTGGCCTTGGGCAGGCCCAGTCCTTCAGCGGCGCGGGTGAACGACCCGCGCTCAGCCACATGCAGAAACGCGCGAAGCTGCGCCAGGCTGTCCATTGATTGTTGTTCCAGATTGAACAGTCATATCAGCATCACGCGATTTATTCGCGCCTGCAAGCCCAATACGCTGGCCCCCTACCCGCTGATGGAGTTCGCTATGACTACCGCTATCCGTACCGTATTGATCACCGGCGGCAGCCGTGGCCTGGGTCGCAATGCCGCACTCGCCCTGGCCGCCGACGGGGCCGACATCGTACTGACCTACCGCAGCCAGTCCGCTGCGGCCGATGATGTGGTGGCACAGATTCAAGCGCTGGGCCGTCGCGCTGCCGCGCTGGCGTTGGACGTGGCCGACATCAGCGCGTTCGCGGCATTCAGCGAACGCCTGGAGCTGCAGTTGCAAGCCTGGGGCGTGGAGCGCCTTGACGGCCTGGTCAACAACGCCGGCGAAGGCCACTACGCGCTGATCGCCGATACCACCCCGGCGTCGTTCGATCATCTGGTCAACGTGCACTTGAAAGGGCCCTACTTCCTGACCCAGACGCTGTTGCCGCTGCTGGCCGATGGCAGCCGCATCCTCAACGTGTCCAGCGGACTGGCCCGCTTCTCGCTGCCGGGCAGCTCCGCCTACGCGATGATGAAGGGCGGCATCGAAGTGTTCACCCGCTACCTGGCCAAAGAGCTGGGCGCACGCGGGATCAGTGCGAACACCCTGGCGCCGGGCGCGATCGAGACCGACTTCGGTGGCGGCCGGGTGCGCGACGATGCAGGCACCAACGCGATGGTGGCCTCGTCCACCGCGCTGGGCCGCGCAGGCAAACCGGACGACATCGGCCCGGCCGTGGTCGCCCTGATGTCACCGGGCACGCACTGGATCAACGCCCAGCGCGTGGAAGCATCGGGCGGCATGTTCATCTGACGCGTCGACACGACGTTATCGCAGCATCCCGGTAGCGCCGAGCCACGCTCGGCGAGCGCAGCGGCCCAGATCACGCGGCCACGGCGAATCGCAGCACCCCGGTAGCGCCGAGCCACGCTCGGCGAGCGCAGCGGGAAGAACCTGACGGCCAGCGGCCGTCACTACCAAGGGCAGCGGCCCAGGTCACGCGGCCACAGCGCGTGGCGCGGCGCGCAGCTGGAACACGGCCACCGCTTCGGCCAGCAGATCCGCTTGGTCTTCCAACGCACGGGCCGAGGCCGTGGCTTCTTCCACCATCGCCGCGTTCTGCTGCGTGCTGGCGTCCATCTGCACGATGGTCTGGTTGACCTGGCTGATGCCATTGCGTTGTTCCAGCGACGCATCGCGAATCTGCAGCATGATCGCCGCCACCTGCTGCACGCTGGCCTGCAGCTCGGTCATCGTCGCGCCCGCCTGGCCGACCGCCTGCGTACCCTGCCCGACCTGCGCCACCGAATCTTCGATCAAGCCCTTGATCTGCTTCGCCGCATCCGCGCTCCGTTGGGCCAGGCTGCGTACTTCGCTGGCAACCACCGCGAAGCTGCGCCCCTGCTCCCCTGCGCGCGCCGCTTCCACGGCTGCGTTCAAGGCCAGGATATTGGTCTGGAACGCGATGCCATCGATCAGCGAAGTGATCTCGCCGATGCGACGCGACGCCGCCGAAATATCACTCATCGAGCGCTGCACGCGACCCACCGCGTCGCCTCCGCGTGCGGCGACCTCCGCACTGGCCTGCACCAGTACGCTGGCCTGGCTGGCCGCATCGGCATTGCGCGATACGGTATCGGTCAGCTCGTGCATCGATGCAGCGGTCTCTTCCAGATTGGCAGCCTGCAACTCCGTCCGGGTCGACAGGTCGGCATTGCCTGCGCTTATCTCACCGGCCGCCTCGCCGATGGACCCCGCGGCCTGCTGGATGCGCGCCACGATCCCTGCAAGTTGCTGCACCGTCGCATTGGCATCGTCGCGCATGTGGGCAAACACCCCTTCGACCTCACCGTCCATGCGCGCGCGCAGGTCACCGCGGGCCAGCGCTGCCAGCAGCGTTTGCAGGTCGCCCAGATTGTGTTCGAAGGTTGCCAACAGATGGTTGATGCTGGCGGACAGACGGTGCACGAAGCCCGCCTTGCCCTCCAGCGGAATCCGCCCGGCCAGTTCACCGAGCGCCGCTGCGTCGACCAGCGCCGCCACCTCGGTCTCCAGCAGCACCTCCAGCGCGCGACTTCGCCACTCCACCACCTCGCCCAGCGCGTGTCCATCGTCGAAGATGGGTGTCGTCACTACGTGCCAGGTCGTGCCGGCGTGCTGGATGTCAAAGTCCCGCCTTCCACTCCCACCCACGCTGGACAATGCGGTGTGCACGTCGCGGGCCGACGCGCCGATCACCTCATCGGCGGCACGTGACAAGGTCAGCAGCAGCGCCGGGTTGGCATGCGTCACGATGCCCTGTGGGTCTATCACCATCAATCCCGTGGACGCGCTGTCCAGCGCTTGGCGTGCGCGTGCGTTCTCTTGGGCGACGGCGCGGTCCCGCTCGATGCGCGCGCGCAGTTGCTGCTGCATATGACCAAGTCGCTGGGCAAGCTGCCCGATCTCATCGTGTGGATTGTGCACACGCAGCTCGGTATCCAGCCGGTCTTCGGCAATGTCCTGCGCAAATCGCAGTGTGTCCTGGATCGGTCGACGCACCGCGCGCAGCACCATCAAGAGTGTGCCGATCAACACCAGCGCAACCGTCAACAGGCTTGCGGCGAACATCACACCCAGCCGCGACGCCTGCGCCTGCTGTCGTTCGCGCGCCTGCTCCAGGTTGCTGGCCTGCACCGTCTGGAATGCCTGCAATGCCGGCGCGATGCTCGACGCAGTGTCTACCAGCAGCTGTGCCTCGACATCCAGTCCGACACGCGCCGCGGTGTAGGACAGCAAAGCGCCCTGATACGCATCCATCAGCTCGCGAAGCTGCTGTTGCGTATCGGCAGACAGGCCCGCCAGCGCGAGATCGAACGGCAGCTTTTCTTCGCTGGCCTTGTCGGCATGGCTGGAGTCACCGTTCAACAGCAACAGACTCTCCTGCCGGCGCATCTTCTGCACGTGCATCGCCAGTAAGGGGCGATCGGTTGCATCCACGGCAGACTGCAAGGCGTCGGCGGCGGTATCAAGCTGCACCGCCAGCGCCTCATCACCGCGTCCCATCTCATCCACGCGGGCGTTCAAACCGGCAATCCCTTCGGAGAATGCGGCGGCATGGCTGGCCACCTCGTCGAGCGCTGTCTTCCGTGCACCGTCCATCGGCAGCGCACGTAACTGCTCCAGCGTGGCCTGCAGGCGCTGCTGGGCCTGTTGCAGCGAGGTGCGATCAGCCGCATCGAACGTCAGGGCATACTGCGTCTGCAGTCTGCGGGCTTCGGCGACCTCCGCCGCCAGCGTGGAGGCAAGGCCGGTGCCCTGCTGATGGACAGCGAACGTGCGCGCGGCCCGATCACTGACATGAGTCGTCCACGCATACATCGCGGCAACGGTGACCAGGCCGATGCCGCAGACCAGCAGGCTGCCTTTGATCTTGGCAGCTACACTGAGGCGGGCCAGGCGGTGGATAGGTCCGCTGGCAACCGCAGCGGTGCCGCGCACGCGGGCGCCCAATGTTCGCAGGAAATGCGGTACAGCCGACATGACAGACTCCGAGGCAGAATGACGCATCGGTATCGGCCGTCAGCTTGCGTACTTTAGCCCCGGTAGCGCCAAACCCAGCTCGGTGAGCGCGGCGGCCTGCGCCCCTGCCCCGCGGGCATAGGGAGAACCGCCACGCATGCCGCAGCGGTACCGGGGACGTTGTAGCAACGGTGCAAGACGCGCCGATGACAGCGCGCGGGAACATCAGAAACGCACATCCGCCTTCATGCCAACCACCACCGCATCCTTGCGCGCGGTGAATCCGCCGGGGTGGCGGACAAACTGGATACCGGGCTGCAGATCCACGCCGACCAGCGGCTTCCAGCCGTAGAACACTTCGGCCATATGCTCGCGACGCGCAAACGCCGTGCCAACACCTTCCTGGCCAGAACGCGCAGCACGTGGATTGACCCGGGTGGTCGCCAGGCCGATGCCGATCCGATCGTCAGGCCGCGTGTGCATCAGCCCGGTCTGGATCAACTGCACGTTGAACATCTGATCGATATCGCCGGTACGCCGGTCGCCTTGTGCGAACGCCACCTGGCCACGCAGCCCGGACCGTTCGTTGGCGCCACTGCCGCGCGTCAACTGCTGCTGCGCGCTGGCCCAGCCGCCGTAGGCCCCCGTGCGCAGTTCCTGCTGCTGCGACATCCCCTCGACAGGAAACCGCTGCACTGCATCGGCGCGCCGGGCACTGCTGTACCAGCCGCCCACTGCGTAATGCCCGCTACGCCCGTCGAAGGTGGGCTCCCAGCCCAGCTCCAGCGGCGTCAGCGTGCCCACGGTTCCGGACGGTGCGAACCGCAGTCCGCCGCCGTGGGTGTCGGCGTAACGCGGATTGACCTGGTACGCCCCTGCACGCACGTACACCTCCTGCACGGGCCGCCAGGTGAACACGCCGCCCCATTGACTGAGGGGTGAGTTGAACCAGTAGTCGCCGCCGAACACGGCGGGCTGACTGCCGCAGAGCGCGAGATTCATGGCGATGCAGTCCAGCGCGTTGAAGTCATCACCGGCTGATACCCGGCCGAGCTTCAGGTCGAACTGGCCATCGGCAGACTGCTTCGCCAGCCACAGGCTGCCCAGCCGTGCGATGTTGCCGCGCCCATAGATTTCCTGGTTCTGCAGCAGGCTGCCCAGCCCCGCCCGTTCTGTCAGGTTGTGTCCGTCGCGCAGCGATAGCGATGCAGCAGCGCGCGTGCCCTCCCAGCCCCACAGACGCTGCAGGTCGAACTGTCCGCTGGCCGATAACTGGCCGGCGTGCGCCGAGGTGTGGCGTAAACCGCTAGACAGGTTGCGTGCGGCTTCGACGGTATAGCCCATGTCCAGCTCGATTCCGTCGCTGGCGAGCCGCTCGCGTGCCCCGTTCCAATCCCCCGTGATGCCCTGTGCCGCCACGGCTACCCCACAGCTTCCGGTGGCGGACATCAGAATGAGGCAACTCAGGGCGCCGTGAGGGATCAGAGGCTTCTTCATTGAAATTTCCTTGCTGCGAGGAGCCTCAACGTGGCATGCCCGCGCGCGCCCTCGCGGCGCGTAAACGCGCGGACTGCGAAGCAGGTCACAGCCCTTGCCGCGAAAGGCGTAAACACGCAAAGTCCGCTGTCGCTTTCCGCAGTGCGCACCTCGCCAACCACGACATGCCCGCGCAGTCGGCGGCGTGATGGCGGCGCTTGATTAACGGATCGGGAACCGCCGGCAACCTGTGATGAACCGCACACTC
This sequence comes from Stenotrophomonas sp. WHRI 8082, assembly GCF_040223995.2. Taxonomy (NCBI): domain Bacteria; kingdom Pseudomonadati; phylum Pseudomonadota; class Gammaproteobacteria; order Lysobacterales; family Lysobacteraceae; genus Stenotrophomonas; species Stenotrophomonas sp. WHRI 8082. Next base: position 1,429,592 of record NZ_CP167826.1, read on the forward strand.
TGTGGTGAGGGCGCCGTTGACGGCAGACTCGCAAAGCGCGCTCTAGCCTCGCGGGTGATGATCGATATCCCCACCCTGCTCGGCTTCAGCGCCGCAGTCCTGGTTTCCATTGCGATCCTGTTGCTGCTGACCCGGCCTCGGGGTGGCGCGCGCCTGTGGCTTGCCATGCCATTCCTGGCCGGCGCGTGCTGCTGTGCCCTGCTGTTGTGGCCCGCACTCAAGCAGGCGCCGGCGGCCGGCTACATTGGCACCTTCTTCGCGTTGCTGGCGTTTGCAGCAGGTTGGCAGGGCATCCGATCCATCTTCCACCTGCCGCCACGCTGGGGCCTGCTGCTCGCGCCCCCGCTGTGCTGGCTGGTTTTGGTAGCGGCAGTGTTCGGTCCCGGCGAGATGTCATCGTTGAACGCGGCGGGGCGCGCCGCGCTTGCGGCGCTTTACTGTGGTCTGTCGGCGGTCACGCTGGTCCAGCGCCGCGACCCCGCACTGCCGTCGGCGCGGCTGCTGGCGCGCATCCTGATGGCGTCGGCCGCCCTGGCCGCCGTCGCGATGACCCTGTCGCCCTGGCTGCCTGAGCCACTGGGTGCCGGCGCGCCGCGCACGTGGGCCGTGGCGGTATTCAGCGGCATTGTGCTGATCGATGTGCTGCTGGTCTGCGGACTGATGGTTGCGGTGCTGAAGGAACAGGCGGCCAGCCGCCTCTACGACGAGGCCACGCGTGACCCGTTGACCGGGTTGTACAACCGACGTCTGCTGGATGAAAAACTGGGCATCTGGGATCAGGAGGACCGTGTCAGCGGGACCGTGCGCGCGGCGTTGTTCTTCGATATCGATGAGTTCAAGACCATCAACGACCGCTTCGGCCACGACATGGGTGACAAGGTGATCTGCCAGGCCGCGAGGGCGGCGGAGCAGGCGGTGCGCCGCGACGACCTGATCTTTCGTTACGGCGGCGAAGAGTTCCTGTGCATCCTGCCCGACTCGAGCCTGAAAGCCGGGATGGCCGCAGCGGAACGCCTTCGCTCCACCTTCGAGCGCTCTGCCCAGGAGGTAGCCGGGCACCGCATTGATGCGACGCTCAGCGTAGGCGTGGCCATCAGCCAAGGCCGCCGTTCGAACGCGGGTGCCTTGGTGGCCGCAGCGGATCGGCAGATGTACCGCGCCAAGCAGGCAGGCCGCAACCGGGTGATGGGCAGCGACGGCGACTGACCTCTGTATGTTGATTGGCGCCGGATGGGCGTCACCCGTACCAGCGCACCACATGCGCAGGCAGCCACGGTCGCGGATCGATGTCGAGCGCCGCGTACGCGTCGAGCTGGTCACGCAACGCGTTTTCCACGGAGGGAGTGCGGTAGCGCAGGCTTTCTTCTTCCGGTAGTTGCGCGGCGGCCCAGTCATGCAACCGGTCCACCCGTTGCAGCATCACCTGATGCAGCCACGGACGCAGGGCGTACACGTGGTGACCATTATCGGCCAGCCCCGCCACGGCATCGGCCAGCAGCGCGTTCGCCCCCCGCACCCACTCGGTCTTGCCACCGGCCTTTTCCTGCACGGTGAGTGGCGACGGTGCTTTGTGCAGGGCCAAGGGACGCCGCAGCTGCAACTCCAGGTCGCGCGCATCGCGCTGCGTCTCCGCCTCCACCAACCATCCCGCTTCCAGATCGAAGAACTCGAACCAGCGCCGGTGCAGCGCACTGATGCGTCCCAGCGGATCGCGCGAGAAGCCGATCTTGCAGAAGTCCTCCCATGCGCAGGGAAATACATAGGCGAACCAGTGCCCATCCGTTCGCAGGTTCATGGCGCGGGCTGGCAGACGGGGCAGAAGAACGCGCGGCGCTGCGTGGTACCAAGATACTGCTTGCTGATGGGTCCGCCGCACTGCGGACAGATGCGCCGGGTATGCACCTGCCAGTGCTTCTTGAGCTCGAATGCCTTCTTCCATGCCAGGAAATCAAAGCTGTAGTCGCGGGCCTGCGCAATCACCTGGCCCAGCCTGCGTGGCGCGATCGCGTGAATCGGTGTGGCGGGATGCACGCGCGTACGGAACAGCACCTCGTTCTTGATGATGTTGCCCACGCCGGCAAAGATCGACTGGTCCAGCAACGCATCGCAGATCAACGTGTCCGGCTGGGCCTTCAAGCGGCGACGCGCAAGCCGGGGATCCCACTGCGGGCTCATGACATCGGTCCGCCAGTCGTAGGCATCGTCCAGGTCGCCTTCGATGTACTTCAACGAACACGTGTAGAGATTCAGCTCGCCGTTGTCTAACACAAGCGACGCACGTGCCGGGTTCGGCTTGCGCTCATCGATCCGCCAAGTACCAAACATCAGCAGGTGCGCGCGCAGGCTGAAGCCACGGAACTCAAGCAGAAAGTGCTTGCCCCAGCTGCGCACGGACACGATCCGGCGGCCCTCCATGCGCGACAGGTCCAGGCTGCTGTTGCCGCTGGCATGGCGCACGGTCTTGTTGCGGAAATGCGCTGCGGCATCGCGCAGGATGAGGATGGAGGGACCTTCAGGCATCTTCCTGCTCCAGCAAAGCCTGCAGCCGCAGGGCGTTGTCGATCGCAAAGCCGTGTGCAGTGTTGTCGAAGATCACCCAGCACGGCGTACCCGGGGTGGTGCTTGCGCGAAGCTGGCCGGCCAGTTGCTGGAGCGCCTCGTCGCTGTACGCGCTGTAATAGATGCGCGGGCTGCCGTGCCAGCGCCAGTATGCCCACGCCGGACTGGCGGCGGGAACCGCACCGGCCGGAACGCGCGGTGGATCCACGCCGACGCGGCTGATGTCATGGCGTTGCAGCAAGGCATCGGCTTCAGGCAGGAACCAGCTGGGGTGGCGCGGCTCGCAGGCTACCGGCAGCGCTGTACGCCGGCGCAGCATCGCAAAGAACGTCGACGCCACGCGTGCGTCGAACGATAGCGCCGGCGGTAGCTGCAGCAGCAGACCGCCCAGGTGGTCGCCCAGATGCAGCGCTTCGCCCAGAAAACGGTCCAGCGGCGCACCCACCCCGCGCAGCGCCAGCTCATGCGAAATGAGCTTGGGGACCTTGACCGAGAAACGGAAGTCTGGCGGTACGGCCGCCGCCCAGCGCGCATAGGTCGCCGGCTGATGGGGGCGATAGAACGAGGAGTTGATTTCCGCGACGGTCAGGCGTGTAGCGTAGCGCTGCAACGCGCTGGCGCCTTCGCCGAAGCGATCTGCGTAGCGGCTGGGAATCGACCAACCGGCGCAACCTATCCGCACTGCCGATGCCACCGTCCGGTCCCCCCTGCTCGTGATTGACCAGGCTCAAGCGTCCGCCGCCGCGCGTTACGGAACGGCGAAGCCCTGTGAAGCCGCAGCTGATGCGGGGCCTGGGTATCCAGCCGTGCTCGGCGGAATGGTCCCGCCAACGGCCCGCTGCGCTCGCCGACCATGGGTCGGCGCTACCAATCGCGGCTGTGGTAGCGCCGAGCCGTGCTCGGCGGAATGGTCCTGCCGACGGCCCGCTGCGCTCGCCGACCATGGGTCGGCGCTACCGATGGCGGGGGTCCACACGCTCCCTGTTGACCGGCCCGCTACGCCGTCCGGTGCATGCTGCGGCCATGTTCGAATTCATTGACGAATCCTGGTCCGTCCTGCCGCGCGACTTCTACAGGCGCCATCCGGCGGCGGTGGCCCCGGAACTGCTGAACAAGATCCTGGTCAGCGCGGACGGACGCGCGGCACGGATCGTCGAAGTGGAGGCCTACGCCGGCAGCGAAGATCCCGCGGCGCACTCATTCCGCGGCATGACCGCACGAAACGCCACCATGTTCGGCGCGGCCGGGCACCTGTACGTGTACTTCACCTACGGCATGCACTGGGGCAGCAACGCGGTGTGTGGCGAAGTGGGGGAAGGTGTGGGCGTACTGCTGCGTGCGGCTGAACCCTTGCGGGGCATCGAGGCGATGCAGCTGTCACGGCCCAAAGCGAAACGCGAGCGCGATCTGGCCAGTGGGCCCGGCAAACTGTCGCAGGCATTCGCGATCACGCGCGCCCTGGACGGTGCCGACCTGGTTACGGCCGACAGAGGCATCACGATCGTGGACGATGGCACGCCGCCGCCGTCGCACCCGGTCGTCGGACCGCGCATCGGCATCAGCCGCGCGATCGAGTTGCCGTGGCGCTGGCACGTACGGGACAACCCGCACGTCTCGGTGCGTCCACCGCGAAAGGCCTGATGGGTCGCAACGCCCGGTAGCGCAGAGCCACGCTCGGCGGACTGTTCCCGCCGACGGCCCGCTGCGCTCGCCGAGCACGGCTCGGCGCTACCGATGCCCGCGATTCTCCGTAGGGCAGAGCCACGCTCGGCGGACTGTTCCCGCCGACGGTCCGCTGCGCTCGCCGAGCATGGCTCGGCGCTACCGGTACCCGAGACGCTCGCTCATCCCTCCCATGACAAGCCGCGCGGTGCATTACGGAAACCTGCTGCGCGCAGGGCATCGGTGATCGGCCCGCGACCGATCACCTCATCGTTGATGAGGTCCAGGGTGAACGACAACCGCTTGCCCCGTCGCAGTGCGATGGCCAGCGCCTGTGCCGCACTGGTCACCATCGCTGCGTGCGCAGGGTCATCGCCCTCGAAGAAGGTGAGCAGATTGCGTCCGCCCTGTGCCAAGTACATGCGCAGCTGCCCTGCGCCGATCACCACCAGTGCACCAGCGCGGCGCACGGGCCGTTGCCGTGCCGGGTGCGCCGGCCAAGGCAGCACCGTCCCATAAGGATTGGCAGGGTCGAGTACCGAAAGTCCAATAGCAACGTCCCTTCCCGCGGATACGCTGTCTTCGGCGAACTCGCGGAGCCGATCCACGCTGCCGCGCTCCGCGAACTGCGCGCCGCCCAAGCCGTGCACGAAGCGTCCGCGCAGCACGCGCCCCGCATCCTCCATCCCCCGATAGACCTGTTGCAAGGCGGGGAAACCCCCTGCGATGCCCTCGGCCACTGCCGCGCCCCGGGTGACCACCCCGTGGCGATCCAACAGCGCATCAGCCAGTGATACTGCACGCACGGTATCGCTGGCGGAGCCGCGCTGCAGCAACGACCAGCGACCCGCCAACGACGGGGCATCGTATGTAGCCGGCCCCTGCACCCCAACGGACGCAGCCGGCCCGCTGTCTGCCATGTGGAATCCGGCAAAGCCACGGCGTCGACGCGACACACTGGCGGCACGGATGCGCGATTGCACACGCGCCCCGGACAGCGCGCGCAGTGGCGCCCAGATGTCCGTCGTCAGTTTTCCTGTCCAGACCAGATCCCACAGCGCGGCATGCAGGTTTTCAGGCGACAGCTCCACGCGTGGCGAACCGTCGGGGTCGGTCTGCATGCGCGCATGCACGCCCGCCGCAAGCTGCCGCGCGAAGAACGCACCGCCCCCCTCCAGCACGGACAGGATCAACGGCTGCAGGGGCGATGCCGTATCTGCTTCCGCGCCACCAGGTGCCGCCGGCAGCGTCTCAGCGGCCACCTCCTGCAGGTGGAGCGAGACCAGCCCGTCGTCGTCACCGAGCCTGCCGTGCCCACACCACAGCACCGCGCCCGTGGCCAGCAACTCATCCAGCAAGGCCGGCACATAGTCCCGAACACGGGCAGGCAGGATCTGGTTTTCCCAGATGGATATCGGCAACGGCACGCCGGCCAGCTGCTCGACCACGCGCACTACTCCGTCCACGCCCTCCATCGTCCCTTCACTGGCGCCGACATCGGGCAGAGCGGCATGTCCCACCGCGCCGCTCATCACGCCGTGCCGTTCGAGCAGCAACCGCGCGTACGCGTCCCCGGGCACGGGGCGGGTGGCCTCACGCGCCGCCTGCAGCGAGCGCACGCGCAGCCGCCGGAAGACGTCTTCGCTCACCCACTCGTGATACGCCAACGGACTGATGTCCGTGCAGGCAGCAGCGCCCGCTGCGACATTCACCGTGCCGAACGTGCAGCTCAACACCTTGCCCTGCTCGCCGAGCCGAGACAATGCCGCATCGGCTACTACAACGCCCAGGCCGAATCGCTCGGCCACGTCCGCAGTGAAAAACGGGGAGCGCGTACGCGCGTAGCGTGCAACCAGTTCCCCCAGCGGATCAGCGCTGGGCGTGCGGAAGGCCTCCGGCACAGCGGCGGGCAAGACACTGCCCAACGCATCGCGCAACTTCCCTGCATCTTCCACTGCGGCCCAGTACGCCGTGCCCGCGATGCGTACCGGCAGCGCGCGGCGCTCGTCATGCAGCAGTTGTATGAAGGCTTCGGCGCTTCCATGGCCATCCTGCAGGCGCGCACCGATCTCGTCCGTGGTCAGCGGACCCAGCTCGCGCAGCAGATCGGCCACGCCCTCCTTGCCCTTGGCCAGGCGATCGGTAGCGAGCCGTTGCAGTTCATCGCCGACGCGCTGCACGACGGCGGTGTCCAGCAGTTCGCCCACATCCACCTGGCCCAGCAGGTCGCCCAGCAGCCCACTGTCCAGCGACAGGATGGACGCGCGGCGCTCCGCCAGTGGCACATCGGTGCCGTACATGAACTCGGCTACGTAGCCGAACAGCAGGTTGGCCGCGAACGGCGACGGCACCTCGGTGGTGACCTCGGCGATCTGTACTGCGCCGTCCACCAGGCGCTGCATGAGTGCACCAAGCGCCTGCAGATCATAGACATCCTGCAGACACTCGCGGGCGGTTTCGATCAGGATCGGGAAATCCGGATAGGCACGCGCCACGTCCAGGAGCTGCCCCGCACGGAGGCGTTGCTGCCACAGGGGTGAACGCCGACCGGGGGTCCGCCGCGGGAGCAGCAAGGCACGCGATGCACACTCGCGGAACCGCGCGGCAAAGAGGGCCGAGCCACCCACTGCCGCCGTGACGCTGCGCTGCAGGGCATCGGGATCGAACAGGAACAGCTCCGCCCCCGGCACACGCCCCGTACTGTCCGGGATACGCGCCATGATGCCGTCTTCGCTCGCCACCACCGACGGATCCACATGCCAGCGCTCACGGATACGTTCGGCAATGGCCAATGCCCACGGATCGTGCACGCGGCGTCCATAGGGCGAGTGCAGCATCACCCGCCAATCGCCCAGCTCATCGCGGCAGCGCTCCACCACCAGCTGCCGGTCGGTTGGCAGCACGCCGGTCGCCTCGCGCTGTTCTTTCAGCAGGCTGAGCATGTTCTTGATCGCACGCGCATCCAGACCGCATGCCTGCAGCCGCGAGGCGAGCGCTTCCGGCAACGTGCCGTCGGCACGTGCAGCCGGTTCGAGGGCTGCGAAGAAGGCACCGATGGCCAAGCCGAGCTCGGCCGGCCGTCCCGCATTTTCGCCGCGCCAGAAAGGCAGGCGTGCAGAGCGGCCTGGGGCCGGGGTCACGATCACCTGGTCGTGGGTGATCTGCTCCACCCGCCACGAGGTGGCGCCGAGCGTGATCACATCGTTGACCCGCGACTCGTGCACCATTTCCTCGTCGAGCTCACCCACACGGCGCGAGCCCGCACGCTCCTCTCCTTCCGGGAGCACCACGCTGAACATGCCGCGGTCGGGAATGGTGCCGCCGCTGGTGATTGCCAGTTGCTTCGCACCGGGCCGCGCGGTCAGCTGGCCGCTGTCCCGGTTCCACACCACCTTCGGACGAAACCCGGCGAAGTCGTCCGACGGATAGCGGCCTGCCAGCATGTCCAGCACCGCATCAAAGGCACTGCGTGGCAGTTCGCGATACGGCGCTGCGCGACGCACGCAGGCATACCACGCATCCACATCGAGCGGATCCATCGCGACTGCGGCCACCGTCTGCTGGGCCAGCACATCCAACGGATTGCGCGGCGGATCCACTGCCTCGATGCGACCGGCCAGCATGCTGTCCACGATCACCGCCGCATCGATCAGATCGCGACGTGTGCGTGGGTAGACGAAGCCGGTGGACACCCCCCCGACCTGATGGCCGGCACGGCCCACCCGCTGCAAGGCGCTGGCCACCGACGGCGGCGCGGCCACCTGGATCACCAGGTCCACCAGCCCCATGTCGATACCCAGTTCCAGACTGGACGTCGCCACCACGCAGCGCAGTTCACCGGACTTGAGCGCGACCTCGATCTCACGACGCAGTTCTTTGCTCACCGACCCATGGTGGGAACGCGCGATCAACGGCTCCGCACCCTCCGAACGCCCGGACGTGCCGCCATTGAATGAACCGTAGGCGGTGGCCTGCAGGCCCTGTGCCGGTTGCTCACCCGCGGCCTGCGCAAGGCGCTCCGCGTACAGCGCGTTGAGGCGCGCGGTGAGCTTTTCCGCCACGCCGCGCGAGTTGGCGAAGACGATCGTCGAGCGCCAGCGCAACACCTCCTCCAGGATGCTGGCCTCCACGTGCGGCCAGATCGAGCCCACCCGTGACGACTGCTCGCGGCCACCCGCCGCGGGCCCGTGCGTGGGCAGGTCGGCCATGTCGTCCACCGGCACCACGATGCGCATCGCCAGATGCCGCGGAGACGGTGGCTGCACGACGCGTACCGGCCGGTCGCCGCCGAGGAAGCGTGCGACTTCGTCAACAGGGCGAACCGTTGCCGACAGGCCGATACGCTGCGCAGGTGCCGGCAACAGCGCCTCCAACCGCTCCAGGCTCAGCGCGAGATGTGTACCGCGCTTGGTGCCGGCGACCGCATGGATCTCGTCGATGATGACCGTATGCACATTGCGCAAGGTGTCCCGTGCCTTCGACGTGAGCATCAGGAACAGCGATTCGGGTGTGGTGATCAGGATGTCCGGGGGGCGGCGCAGCAGGCGGGCGCGCTCGGCCGGGGTGGTGTCGCCACTTCGGATCGCGACGCTGAGGTCCACCTCCGGATCACCACGGCGTGCACGCTCGGCACGCACGCCCTGTAGTGGGATCTGCAGGTTCCGCTGCACGTCCGAGCCCAATGCCTTGATCGGCGAGATGTACAGCACGCGGGTAGCGGCGCGGTCAGGGCCGGGCACGCTTTCGGCCGAACGTGCCTGCTGGTCGCGTTCGGTGAACAGCTGGTCGATGGCGTGCAGGAAGGCGGCCAGTGTCTTGCCCGATCCCGTCGGCGCGATCACCAACGTGTGCTGGCCCTCGCTGATGGCTTGCCACGCCTGTACCTGTGCGGGGGTGGCGGCCGGAAAGGCGTGAGCAAACCACGCGCGCGTGGCGGGACCAAAGACTTCAGGAAGTGCGTCGAGGGGGCTGGACATGTCCCCATTATGCGAGCGGCCGCGTGCAGGCCGGCATGACGGGGCTGCTGCGTCGGGTGCCGGTGGACCCGACCGCTGCTCGCGTTACCTTGGACACTGGGGCAGCGGGTATATAGCAACTAGGCTGCGCTGCATGCACCGCCCGGTGCCTTGCGGACGCGCCCTGCCATGACGATTGCCTGGAAACTGACTTCGCTGCTGCTGGCAGCCGCACCGCTTGATGCATTCGCCGCCGAGCAATGGATCATCGGCACCGACCTGTGGGGCAACACGAGCTACCAGACACTGCAGTTGGACACCCACGGGGAACGCCTGCAGGGCACGCTGGATGGTGACGCGGTGGCAGGGTCGCGCACAGACGGCGGCTTTTCCTTCACTGTCACGGACAAGGAGGGTCAGGTCAGCCACTACCGCGGTCGCATCGCCGACGCGCGGATGCGTGGGGAGAGCGATCAGCCGGACACCAATGATCGCGCAGCTCGCGCCGCCCACGCGTTCAGCGGTTGGCGTGTCCCGGATCGCACGCAGTCCGCGCCGCAGGTGCATCGGTTCACGCCAACGGATTATTCCAACACCTTCAGTGCGGATCGTCCGCCGGTACTGGTCATCCATCCCGGCGATTCCGTGCAGACCCGCACGCTGGATTCGGGTGGCGTAGACGAGCGGGGCATCACCCGGGCGCTGTACGGCAATCCCCAAGTCGGCCCGTTCTTTGTTGTCGGCGCAGAAGCCGGCGACACCTTGGCCATCACCTTGGTCTCGTTGAAGCTCAACCGCGATTACGCCGACAGCCTGGACGGCCTCGTCGACCGTCTGAAGACGGCTCGCGTAGCCGGTGAAGCCTCTGCGCTGGGCAAGCCGGTACGCTGGCAGCTGGACCGTGCGCGGGGCATGGCCCGTCCACAGGGAGCCTCCGGCGCACTCAAGGATTTCGAGGTGCCGGTGAAGCCGATGCTGGGTGGTCTGGCACTGGCCCCGGGTTTCGGCTATCCCCCGATCTCCACGGGCGACACCCATGTGTTCGGCGGCAACATGGACTTCAATGCGGTTGTCGAAGGCAACACGGTGTTCTTGCCCGTGCAGCAGCCCGGCGCCTTGTTGTACCTGGGCGATGGGCATGCGTTGCAGGGTGATGGCGAGACCACGCAGTGGGCGCTGGAGACCTCGCTGGATGTCATCGTGAAGGTGGAGCTGGTGAAGCGACAGTCCATCGCGACCCCGCGCGTTGAATCCCCGACCCAGCTGATGGCGCTGGGGCAAGGCGGCTCCAGCGACGACGCCCTGCGTCTTGCTACGGCCGGCATGCTGCAATGGCTCCGACAGTCCTATGGATTGACGCTGTCCGAGGCGACGCAGGTGCTTGGCGTGGCCGTGCAGTACAACGTGGCCAACCTGGCCGGACGGAGCGTGGGCGTGGCCGCGAAGATCGACAAGACAGTGCTGCGGACACTGACGCCCGTGACTGCTCCGGCGAAGTAACGCATGGCCGTGCGCGGCGGCTTGCCGGTCCGGTGCACGGGTGCCTGACGCAGGCCGCTGCGCTCGCCGAGCGTGGCTCGGCGCTACGACCCCGCTCCACCGTCAATTGGTAGCGCCGAGCCGTGCTCGGCGACTTGCCGGTCCGGTGCACGGGTGCCTGATGCAGGCCGCTGCGCTCGCCGAGCGTGGCTCGGCGCTACCACCGCGCTCCACCGTCACTTGGTAGCGCCGAGCCGTGCTCGGCGGCTTTCCGGTCCGGTGCACGGGTGCCTGACGCAGGCCGCTGCGCTCGCCGAGCGTGGCTCGGCGCTACCAACCCGCTTCGCCGCTGCTCGGTAGCGCCGAGCCGTGCTCGGCGGCTTTCCGGTCCGGTGCGCGGGCGCCTGATGCAGGCCGCTGCGCTCGCCGAGCGTGGCTCGGCGCTACCACCCCGCTCCGCCGCCACCTGGTAGCGCCGAGCCGTGCTCGGCGGCTTTCCGGTCCGGTGCACGCACGCCTATGCAGGCCGCTGCGCTCGCCGAGCGTGGCTCGGCGCTACCACCCCCACACCCCCCAACCGCCAGACTCAGCACACATTCGTTGCAGTACGGTTTAAGTTCTGTTAACTATTGCTGCAGCGCACCAGAACCTCTGGCACGCAAGGAGAACCAAGGAATGAAGACCTGACCTGACCCGAAATCCCACAATCCGACTGCAAGGTGCATGCATGAACTACCGCATTGGCAAGTGTGTTCACGCTCCGAAAGCCTTTTCGCCATTGGCATCTGCAGTACACGTGGCGCTGGCCACCGCCTTGTTGACCACCAGCTCCATCGCGGTGGCGCAGGACCGAAACACCTCACCTACCGCCGAAGCCGCCACCCTGGACACCGTGTCCGTGCTGGGCAGCCGGACCAAACCGCGCACTGTCTCATCGTCTGCCGTGCCGATCGACATCATCAGCGGTGACGAGTTCCGCAACCAGGGTGCCACCGACGCACTGGACCAGCTCAAGGTGCTGGTGCCGTCCTTCAACGTCAGCACGATCCCCATCGACGATGCCGCCAGCCTGGTGCGCCCGGCCAACCTGCGCGGCCTGCCGCCGGACAACACGCTGCTGCTGATCAACGGCAAACGCTTCCACCGCGCTGCGGTGATCACGTTCCTGGGGCATGGCTTGTCCGACGGTGCACAGGGTCCGGACCTGTCGGCGTTCCCGTCGCTGGCGCTGGAGCAGGTGGAGGTGCTGCGCGATGGTGCAGCGGCCCAGTACGGGTCGGATGCGATCGCGGGGGTGATCAACTTCGGCCTGAAGAAACTGCGCGAAGGCGGCAGCGCCGAGGTGTTCACCGGCAAGTACTACGAGGGCGATGGCCTGACCACGCAGTATTCGGCGCAGATCGGACTGCCACTGACCGAGCGCGGCTTTGCCACGCTGACCGCTGAGTGGCGCAAGGCGGACGACACCTCGCGCAGTGTGCAGCGGGACGATGCGGGCGCCGCGGCGGCGGCCGGATACCCGGGCGTAGGCGATCCCGCGCAGGTGTGGGGTTCACCGAAGGTCGACGATGACCTGAAGCTGGTCTACAACCTCGGCCTGTCCACCGACACCGTGGATTTCTATCTGTTCGGCAACTACGCCAAGCGCGATGTCGACGGTGGGTTCTACTACCGTGATCCAACTGCGCGCTCCGGGGTGTATTCCAACGATGGCGGCGATACCCTGCTGGTCGGCAACCTGACCGGTGCAGGCGCTTGCCCGACCATTGCACTGCGCGACGGTGCCGGCAACCTGCTGCCGTACAGCGGGGTCAGCGGCGCGGTCGCCGCCTTGCCCGCCAACTGCTACACCTTCCTGTCCAGCCTGCCTGGTGGCTTTACGCCGCGCTTCGGCGGCTCGCTGGAAGATACCTCGGTGGTTGCCGGGGCAAAGGGCACCTGGGACGAGTGGTACTGGGACGTAAGCGGGTCGTGGGGCCGCAATGACATCGATTTCGTCATCTACAACACGGTCAATGCATCGCTGGGCCCGAACCAACCGGCCGGCCTCTCTTTCCGCCCCGGCGGCAATACCCAGACAGAAAAGAACCTCAACGTCGATGTCAGCCGCGATATCACTACGACCTTCAGCAGCCAACCGCTGCGGTTGGCCATGGGCGCGGAATGGCGCGAAGAAAGCTTCACGATCAGCCCGGGCGACGGACCGTCGACGGCCATCGGTCCACTGACCGACCAAGGCTTCGCCTTGGGTTCCAACGGCTTCAACGGGTTCAGTGCGCGAACGGCCGGCACCTTCGACCGACGCAACTGGGCGGCCTACGCTGATCTGGAGGCGCAGCTCACCGAACGCTTCCTGCTGGCCGGCGCGCTGCGTTACGAGGACTACGATTCCTTCGGCAGTACCACCATCGGCAAGCTCACCGCGCGCTTCGACTTCACACCGACCTTCGCTCTGCGTGGTGCATTCAACACCGGCTTCCGTGCACCGACGCCAGGCCAGGCCAACATCAGCCAGATCAGCACGGTGTTCGGGGGGACGGCCCTGGAAGACATCGCCACGCTGCCGCCAACCGATCCGATCGCGCAGCTCAAAGGTGCACGGCCGCTCACGCCGGAGGAGTCAACGAACATCTCGCTGGGCGCGGTGTGGACCGAGGGCGACTGGCTGGTCACCGTGGATGGTTACCAGATCAAGGTGGAGGACCGCATCGCGCTGAGCACCAGCTTCGCGGTAACGCCGGAAGAACGCGCGGCGCTGGTGGCAGGCGGCAACCCGGAAGCCGCCTCGATCTCGCAGGTGACCTACTTTGGCAACGCGTTCGACACCACCACCACCGGCGTGGATCTGGTCACCAGCTATCGCAGCGACCATTTCGGTGGCACCACCACGTACTCGCTCGCCGCCAACTGGAACCGCACCGAGGTCGACCGGTACGACACCGACTTCATCGATGCCGCGCGCGTCTACAAGCTGGAGGAATCCCTGCCGAAGACAAAGGGCTACTTCAGCATCAACCACCAGCGTCAGATCTTCCATGCCAACCTGCGCTTGAACTATTACGGGTCGTGGTATGAAGACCATCTGGACAGTGGCGTGATCTCGGCAGCGGACGGCGGTCTGCCCATCCATGCCGGCAGCGCGCTGCTGGTGGATGCAGACGTGGGCTGGAACTTCGACTCTGGACTTTACTTCAGCGTCGGCGCGCAGAACCTGTTCGACCGCGTGCCCTCAAAGAATCCCTGGGCGGGCGTTGCCGGCGCCGAGTACCCGGTGCATTCGCCGTATGGCTTCAACGGCGGGTTCTATTACGCGCGGGTGGGCTGGAAGTTCTAGGCCGTTCTCCCGGGAGGCAGGCGGCGGGCCAGAGAAGTGCCTGCCGCCTGTCTTATCCGCACGCCGCTCATCCGCATAGAGCCCGACAGGCAAAAAGGCCGTGGATGCCTCCTGCGTCCACCAAGCGCGATCCCGAGCGATCTGCGTGTCGCGTATTGCATCCCGCCCCCGTCTTTCACAGATTTCCTCATGGACGCGGGAGTGTGGGCTTACGCACGATGATGACGCCGGCGCCATCACGACGTCGGCCAGGATTGGCATCCTGTTTGTGCAACACGATTTGGCTCTGTTCTGCCCTCGGGGCACGGCGGAGAATGCACTGCATCGTCTTCCGGTCATACGGCGGGCGGTGTGTGGGGATCCCTGATCCGCCGGCCCTTTTTCGTGTTGTACACCGGTATGCCAACCCGCATCGCCCGCCACCCCGTGCTTCCGCGCGGGTGGCTTCAACGCACTGTGAGGTCGCTTGCATGAGCTCTTCCGATCTTCCCCCTACCCCGCCGCTGCGCCTGATCGCGTCCGCGGAGAACGCCGATCGTTCTACAGACGGCGTCAGCTCAGACCTGCAGCGGACCGGGCGCGTCGTTGTGTCCGTTCGCGTGCTGCGTGCCCTGGATGCCACCTTGGAAATCCTGCAGGCCGAGCATATCGCCCGATGCGATGGCGATATCGCTTCGCTGTTGGGTGAGCATCTGACCGATGGCTTGCTGGTGGCCGCCCGCGAGCTGGTCAGGGCGTCGGCGAGTCCGCATCTGGATCGGCCGTGACGTTGTTCCCCGGCTGCCTGGACTGAAGCCCACCCGGCGGTCCAGCACGACCCTGCCGACCGCCGTCGTCGGCGCTGCTCGTCCCTGACGCGGGCAGGTGCACCGTGATCGGAATCCCGTACACCGCGTGGACAACGCCGGGCCAATAGCCCACCAGCGGCAGCAGCGCCGCATCCCATGGAGGGCGCTGGGAGCGGGTGTCGCTCCATCGGACGCCCACGCAGGCGAACGCGGTGAGCAGAAGCGCAAGGACGATACAGAGCCCTCGCCGCCACTGAAGCCGCTGTGCCATCAACGCACCCATTGCCATTGTCGCCACGGGCACGGCGGCCCATAACAACGTCACGCCCGCCTGGTGGGCCAATGGCTGCGCGTCGCCCCGTATCGCCGCCAACGCTGCAGCGAACAATGCACTCACGCACAGCAGGAGGTAGAGCTCCACCAATGGCCACCCGATGACACGGGGCGTCGCCCGCAGCCACAGCCGCTGCCCGACCAACCCTGCGACCATGCCCGCCATGTAGAACATTCCACCGTTGGGCGAGCGGGTGGTCATCAGTGCCAGGCAGGCGGTGCTGATCGCGAATGCGACGTACGTGCTTATCCGATAGCCCGGCAGTGACATGACGTTACCTTCCTTGGAGTACCTACCGCCGGGCTGGGCGCGCTGAAGCGGCGGCATCCAGCATCTGCAACCTGGTGGTTCTTGCTCTCAGCCTACCTGCCGAGTGCCGCATTGCTCAACGTCTGTACCGTCGCGCAGTTCTCGCATTTGACGACCAGTCCACCAAACAGCTGCTGGATGTCCCGTTCCTCGATGCACGTGATGTGGCCACAGCTTTTGCATTCGGCATGGATCGTCTGCACGTACGCGATGGCGCCATCGGGTCCCTTTGCCGCTTGGAAATCTCTGATTCGGAATACGCCGGTGTCAATCATCAGGTCAGTCTCGAATGATCTGACGGTCAAAGTAGCCAACCGCGCGTAAGGGGAGTTCCATGCCAGCGTGATCCCGGCATCAAGACGCGCCATGGCGTGAGAACGGGTCAGGATAAATCGTTCAGGTTTTCCTCCTCTGTGATGAACGCGTTAAGTGTTAGCGTTCCCAGTCCAGAGTGTGTTGCGTCATGAGGTGCCGGGAATGCCTGTAAGGGCGTTGGTGTACGTAAGTAAGGTTTCTCCAAAGATCAGCCCTCCTGAGCTGGAAGTGCTTGTAAACAATGCACAGACGTTCAACCGCACGGCGGGAGTGAGCGGTGTTCTGCTGTTCGACGGCGCGCGCTATCTGCAGTATCTGGAGGGGCCGGAGGATGGCGTAACCGCCGTCTATGGTCGGATCTTTCAGGCGACGCGTCACACGCAGGTCGAGGTCATTGCCCAAGGGCATGCCGGTTCCCGCTATTTCCCGTATTGGCCCATGAAGAAGTTCGACGTGGACCCGGAGACGTTCGATGCGGTCGCGCAGGCCAGCTGGGCAGGTTTCGCCCCCAGCGCGGCGGAAGGTAGCGCCACCGCAGTGGGCCGCCTGATCGACGTCGTGGGCGTACATCCAGTCCGCGATTGACCCGTCACATCGGTAGCGCCGAGCCACGCTCGGCGGTATCTGTCAGCGACTGATGCCCACCATACCGCTGCGCTCGCCGCACCCCGACTTGGCTCAGCGTTACGTTGATCGCAGCCGCATGCCCGCATTTGCTATCTTGCCCCGGCCCTTCCACTGCCTCACCGGAATCCCATGCCGCGCGTGTCCCCAGGCGTTCGATCCGCCTCCACTGCAAAAGCCGCACTTGAACAGGAAATCGCACGCTCAGGCCTGAACGACCAGGCGCTGCTGCGTGCCGCCACCAAGGAAGCCTTCGAGCGGGTGAACCTGCTGCTCAAGGCGTACTACGCCGATTTCAGCCCGAAACAACAGGCGCTTATCCTGGCGACCATTGGTGCCAAGTCGACCTCGAGCGTGGCGTCCCGCGAGACGCCTGCCAAGGCAGCGCGCCCGGCCAAGCGGCCGACAGAGGAGCTTCCGCCGCGTTTCTGGCTGCCGTTCAGTGGCGAGACGTGGTCAGGCCGTGGCCGCCCGCCCAACGCATTCCTTGCTTGGGAAGGCACGGTGGCGCACACCGAATGGAAGAAGCGCCACCCTGATGAGCGGTTCCCGCTTTATCCGGGTTGATGCGGGGAGATTATCGATAGCAGGCGACTGAGGGCTGCCAATCGACGGCAGCCGACTGAAGTCGGCTCTACCCGGCATAGGCGAATCACCTGCGGAACGGCAGCCGACTGAAGTCGGCTCTACCCGGCGTAGGCGACCCACCCGCGGAAGGAAAGCGCCGCGTAGAACAGGCGGGGTTCAATGAACCCGGCCTCTTCCAGCAGCGCCACTTCGCGCTCGGGTGAGAGCGTGGGCAACCTGCTCGCCAGCGCCTCGGCGCGGGCGGCGAGGTCGTCGTCGGTACCTCCGCGCGCCATGGCGAATGCGGCCCAGCGCTGCAGCCATACCCTTTTTTCGGTGGGTTCGTCAGGCACGCTGTGATGGGCAATGACCAGGGGAGCACCCGGTTTGAGCCGACGTTTCAGCTCGCGAAGCGTATGCAACCGCTCGTCCGGCGACAGAAAGTGCAGCGTCAGCAGGCACGTCGCGCCATCGAAGAGCACGTCAGGTGCATCGTCGATATAGCCCTGGATCAACTCGCCGTGCAGCGACAGGTCGCCAAGCGTGTGGTGCGCAAGCGCCAGCATTTCGGCCGACGGGTCAACGCCCACCAAGCGCCACGTCGGGCTCGCCTCGGCAAATGCCCGCATTTCGACCCCACCCCCGGCACCGAGCACGAGCACCTGCCCGTGCGCAGGCACCCGCTCGGCCAGCAGCACCTGCGCCATCTGATGCAGGGCATGCACACCTGGCACGTTGCGCACCAGGTTATCGATGTACTGCGATACCGCAGCGGGATCAGAAAACGACATGGCGGCCATCTCTTCGAGGTTGACCGCAAATGTAACACTTACGATTACATTAAGCCTCAGGGCTGCCTGCGCATGCGCGTCAGCGACTGCACGGTGCCGTCGTCGTTGGCCATGCAGAGATAACGGCCGTCCGGATAATCGATGATCAGCTCGGTCACTTGTTCATTGACCGGTACGCGGGTGACCACGCGGCCCTCCGCATTGGCCCGGTCGTCGCACGCGGCGGACGCCCCTCGCCCATCAGCCCGCGATTCGGTGGGTCGCCCCCGCGAGGACGTATTGCGGAATACCGCGCGGCACCCGTCCTTGACCCAGATCGAGTGGCGGTTGAGGTCCCAGTTCTCACCCTTTACGCAGCGCGTGCTGCTCAGCTGACGAACGACCCGTACGTCGCCGCGGGTGTCCATGTCGCACTCGGTCTGCTTGCGGTCACGCGATTCGCAGGTCACCTCAGCCGGCAACGCCCCCTCGCCACGGTCGGTGGCAGGACGATCATGACGCGGCCGTTCGCCGTCACCCGACTGACCCGCGCTGCCCACCTGGCAGACCCCGTTGGCGCCGCCCCTGCCGGTATAGCTCATCTGCACGCCGCCATCGGGCGAACGGTTGATGGACAAGGTAACGCCGCTGCTCGCGTCACGCGCCTCATAGTAATTGTCGTTGAAGCGTTTCAACTGCGTCTGGCGGCCGTTGATGTAGACCGGGCCGCCCTCATCGGCATGCACCTCGATGGAGCCCGGGCAGGTGCCGTTGAAGAGCGGGATGGCCGCGTTGGCCGCGGGAGAAACGCCCGCCAAGGGGGTCAGCAGAACGACTGCGGCAAGGTGCGAGAACCTGAACATGGTGAGCATCCGTGAGACCTGTCGAGGAAAGCGGACGATAGCAGTCGCACGTGGCAGTCGGTGTGCACGGCCTAAAGCGCGCGCGGGTCACGTTGCAAGGAGATAGGCACGCCGGAGGGCGTCGCTGCGCTGAATCAGTCTGCACTTATTGCCCCGCTCGGAAGCGGGGCAAGCGGCACCCGGACCGGCACTTTATCCTGCGATGCCGGACGTGATTCCGATGCGCGAGGTGTACCCCGTGCTGGCCAGCTCACTACGATGCAAACGATCCTGGTGCGAAATGAATGACGCGATGAAACTACTTTTCATAAGCGCACTATGTGTCGACCCAGGCATTGCGTTTGCCTCCCCTCCCAGCTCCGCCCTACCGACCGAGCCCGCATCACGCGCAGATCAACTGAGCGCATTGATGCGGCTGCGGATGCTCGCCGCTGACGTTACACACGAGCGCAGCACGCTGCTCGCAACGCACGGCCAACGCGCAGGAACGACAAGCGCGGAAACAGAATTCAACCTCGAGGGTCGCGTCGACCTGAGCACAGAAACTGTCGGCCGTCTTTCAATAGCCACATCTGTCGATCCTGGCCTGACGAGCAATACAGACTTGGTCATGAGGGTATCGGGAGGCTGTATTGAACGGCAGATCGCAAAGGACCACTTCGCGCCGACGAAAATGTACTGGGCGTCGCCGGCCGGCTCTCCGCAACCCCTCATCGGATTCAAGCATGTGGCCGCCGACCATGATGTGATCCTCTTCTTCGACGCATTCGGACGCGGCTGTCTCAACGCCGTCCGCTCCGAGGCACATAGGCGGAAGTGACGATGCCAAGGGAGCATGGGGCCGACGTCCTGACGGCCCTCCAGGCATGACAAGGGCAATGCAAAGGCACTGGTCCCGCAGCAGCAACTGAGCCCCTCGCTGCGCGAAGCCCACCGCGCCGGGGGCGAACCGTGTTTTTGGCTGCCGTTGTTGTGCAATCAGCCCCCCGCGGCTGCCTCGCGCACGAACGCTTCATAGGTGCGCAACGGGTGCCCCAGGATCGCCTGCAGTCGTTCGACGGATCCCTCGGCGGCGCGCATGCCGTGCAGCTGGATGCCCGCCAACATCAGGCGCATGTCATACGCCAGCCAGGACGGTGCATAGGACGCCATCTGCGCTTCGAACGCCGCCACGTCATCACCGGCGTAAGCTACCTCACGGCCCAGTGCGGTGCTCCACGCGGCCGCCACCGATGCGCCCGTCATGGCCTGCGGACCCACCAGTTCCAGGGTGAGCGCCTCCAGCGCCGCCGGTGCACGGTCACGTCGCAGCAGCTCCGCCACAGCGATCTCTGCGATGTCGCGCGCATCGATCATGCACACGCCGGCCGAGCCGATCGGCATCGGGTACACGCCATGGTCCTGGATGGTCTGCTGGACCATCAGCTCGTTCTGCATGAAGTACGCCGGACGCAGCACGGTGGCCGCAATGCCGAGGCTCTCGATCATGCGCTCGACCGTGTGCTTGCCGGTGAAGTGCGGCACGTTGGTGAAGGTGTCCGCATGGATCACGGACAGATAAACGATGCGTTCGACGCCCGCTTCCTGCGCAAGGTTCAACGTGATCAGCGCCTGCGTTACCTCGTCGGGCGTGACCGCGTTCAACAGGAACAAGGTGCGGACCGAAGACAGCGCGGCGCGGATCGACGGGACGTCGGTCAGGTCGCCCACCACTTCGGTGACGCCAGCAGGAAAGGCGCGCTTGCCGCGTGTGCGGACCAGCGCCTTGACGTCGGCACCTGCACCGGCCAGGCCCTCGACAACCAATGCACCGACAGTGCCCGTGGCACCAGTAACGAGAATGCTCATGTGAAACTCCTTCAGCGGATGGATGGGGATCGGACGAGCAAACGATAGTCCGTTGCACTATCAAAACGCAGACCACATTATGTAGACCCGCCGTCTCATCTATGAAACACCATGGACCTCAATGATCTGGGCGACTTCCTGCTGGTCGCGGCCAGCGGCGGATTGGGCAAGGCCAGTCGGGCCAGCGGCAGATCCAAGGCGACACTGTCCCGCCGGATCTCGGATCTGGAGGACCAGTTGGGCGTGCGGCTGGTGGAGCGCAGCGCGCGCGGCCTGATCCTGACCGAGGCTGGCCAAATACTGGTCAACCGCATCGAATCCCCACTGGGTGAGGTGGCCGAGGCCATGGCCGCCGCGCGGGATGGCGTTTCCTCTCCACGCGGCGTGCTGCGCATCGCCGCCCCTGTACTGTTTTCGCAGCTGGCCATGGGGCGCATCGGTGCAGACTTCTGCGCCGCCTATCCTGAGGTGACCGTCGAGGTCGTGGCCGAGGACCGCATGGTCGACCTCATTGAAGAACACTTCGATGTGGTGATCCGGACCAATCCACGGCCAGACAGCGCTCTGGTCGGTCGCTGTTTCGCCAAGGACCGGCTGGTGGTGGTTGCCGCGCCCGGCATGGCGATGCCAGAGCGCGGCACCGTCCGCGCGGTGCCTGCGATTGTCGCCGCCACCTTCCAGCCTGGGCAATGGAATCTCGACGACGGACGCCTGATTCTGGAGCCCATTCCGCGGCTGCGATTCTCCTCGTTCCTGATGATCCGCGATGCCGCGCTGGCCGGTGGCGGCGCCGCGCTGATTCCCGCGTCCATCGCGCAGCAGCACATCGCCAGCGGCGCGCTCATCCAGTGGGGCGTGATCACCGGTGCCGAGCCCGCGCTATGGGTACTGCACACCTCGCGCCGATTGGCCACGCCGAAGGTGCGCGCCTTCGTGGACTTCATCTGTGCGCGCTACCCGGATATGGCCCTGACATTGCACGGATAGGGCGTCATGGAACATGACCGCTGATGTCCAACGCACTGCGCAACCAAGCGATCACCTTGCCGCATCGTAGACTTGGCGCGTCCGTGTCACGGCCATTCGGGCCGGCGCCATTCGAGACACTGCAATGCAACCCGGAGTGACCTGTGATGACCCTGACGCAATGGATGGCGTGTGTGCGTGGCGTTCCCATGAAAAGCCTGGCACCCCTGCTTGTTGGCGTACTGGCGGCCCCGGCAGCGCATGCGCTCGACGCCGCGCAGTGGCAGGCCGTCGCGCCGACGCTTCAAGCGGCGCTGGAATGCCGCACGAAACCTGACACCACCGGTGCAGCGTGGATGTCACTGCCCCACGATGCGGAGGGCGGAATCGCCGCCATCAAGCCGCCGGTGCCGTTCCTGGTGTTCGGCCTGCCGGTACGCGAGGTGGCCATCTTCATCGACGCCAGTGGCGAGCTGGGCGAGAGCTACACCGCCGACCTGGGTGCCAGCCTGGCCGCTGTCCGCAAGGCGGCGAAACTCAACGCCGAGGATGGGCGCACCACCCCGATGGGCGACCTGACGCTGGGCGGAGACACCTCGCCGAAGCTGACGTGCACGGTCGCGGGCGCGTACGACGAAAGCGATTATCAGGAAAACTGATTTGGTTCTTGCTGGTGCAGGGCATCGGAAGCGTAAAGCCAAGGCTGTCTTCCACAGCCTTGGCTGACCAACGGCGCGCTCATGATTGGCGCGGAGTTGATGGGGCTTACCAAATTCCTCTAACCATTGGGTGTCCGCTTCCGGCCAAGGGCAGTCGTCGCGAAACGAAAGCCGAAGGTGGGCCTAGTCGAGCTTTGTCGGGGAAGCCAGACCACCCTTTGTTGACACTTCGGCAAAGGCAGTCTCGGCTCCAGCCGGTAATGGCACTCGCATCCCGAACCTAAGTTGCCTCTAGTTCGCTGAATATCTGGAGCGGAATCCGCACCAGTAGCAAATTGCAAAGCGAGCACCCGCTGCTTCCGGATGAGCTTGCACGTACGCCCTGCGCGCCGCCGAAATCTCGGGGGCGGCGCGCGATGAGTGGAGCGATCTGGCGCGTCCGCCGCAGACGCAAGGCCCTCTCGATTAGCGAGGGCCCGGCCTCGGGTCGATCGATACCGAGACGCCCCGTAGCGGAGCGTCGATCGGCCCACCGAGCGCTAGCGGACACTCCATTGCTTGGTCGTCGCCGGTACGGCGCGAACCAGCATCCGATCGGCAAGGGCCCGGACGGGGCGATGCCGCCCGGGCAGTGGCGTTACCTGCTGCTCGGCGAGAAGTTCTGAGCTCCGCGCGTCTTTCGCCACTGGATCCACGCGATCGCGGCGACGAAGAAGACGCTGCACAGGTAACTGCCTTCCGGCCCATGCGCGCCACCGGTCAGGGTGTCGAGGCCTTGCGGGCGCAGCGCCACCAGCAGCGCCGGCAAGTGCGCATCGATGCCGGTGACGGGCAGTTCGAAGCCGGTCGCGAGCAACCAGTTCCACCCCGCGTGCCAGCCCATCACGCCCCAGATATTGCCGGTCCGCAGCGCCCAGGCGCAGGCGAACAGCGAGAGCAGGAACGTGCCGAGCATGACCCGGGGCGGCTGGTGCGGACTGAAATGCAGGAAGCAGAAAACGAGCGACACCAGCAGCACTGCCACCGCGACATTGGTCTTGCGCGCCACCACCGACAGCATCCAGCCGCGGAAGATGACTTCCTCCACGCTCGCCTGGAACATGAAACTCAATAGGAGCAGACCGATGTGCAGCAGACTGACGGGCGACCGCCAGGCCTGCCCCAAGCCCGCCGCCTGCATGCCGCCCGCCATCCAGATCGCGACAACGACCAGCGCGATCGTGCCGATTCCAAAGGCCAGTCCGCGCAGGAACGTTTTCAGCGGCGCCGGACCGGTCAGCCCGATACTCGCCAGCGAGCGCCCTTCGACGAACCGTACCCAGGCGAGCACGGCCGCCAGCGTCGGCGCGAAGCCGATCCACAGCAGCGCATACATGCCAGCGAGGCCGATCGGATCGCCGCGCGGCGTCGACCAATGCTGCGACTGCATCCACCCGTCCAGCACGATCACCGGTACCGCGTTGAACAAAATCATCAGGATCGGCGTCAGCCAAGCCCAGGGCAGCCAGCCGCGCGCCGGATCGGGCGAATACAGGGCAACGGGGGTCATGCGGGGCTCCATGTCGACGTCATCGCCGCTGCAAGTTGCCATCCGCGCGGGGACGTCGCAACCCGTTTGCGACCAAGCCACAGAAGCCGCCGATGAATCACCCGGATCGCCGACGAAATGGCGCTGAGCCGTCGCCCGTGGTGTCCGCTTTGGGTGGCGGTTTCATATGTTCGATGAAACACAGACAGCTGCCCAAGCAACAGGAGTGTTGCGAATGAAGCGAAGGACAAGGATTCAGTACACCGACAGCCACAAAACCCTGATGTGGGACCGCTGGCGGCAGGGCGAGTCGTTGCACCAGATTGCGAGGCTGTTCGATCGGCATCACTCGTCCGTGCGAGGGGTTCTCGCCGAAACTGGCGGGATCCGGCCGGCGGTCCGTCGACGATCCCCGCGGGCGCTTAGCTTGGTTGAGCGCGAAGACGTATCGCGGGCGCCGTTTGCCGGCCATACGATCCGCTCGATCGCATCCCTGTTCCAACTGACTGACGGCGAGCGCCACCGTGGACGTAGCGATGGAGCGCTGGCGCGCGACAGCGGAGACGCTGCCGGCATCAGGGACATCCAGCAGCAAGCGCAGCGCGTCGATCCTGTCCAGGCCTGTCCTCTCAAGGCCTTCATGGCCCGCCACGCCCAAGTGGGCGGCTGCGCGCAGCGTGTCATCGGTGATCCCCCGTTACTGCGGGCCCTGCTCTGCCGCCGGGCGCAGTAGACGCACAACATTACGAGTGTGCGGCTCAGCATGAGGATCGAGCGCATCGCCCTGCGTGTACAAACTCACTTGGAATGAGTCACTGGCGCGAATGGCCTCTGCAGGAAAGTTGGCGCCCGCTTCAGTCCTCAATCGTTACGCCTTCCAACACACCGAATCTACCCGAATCAATAGGATCCACGCGGGAGTTTCGAACCCCGTCCTCTATTCGATAAAAGAAGCCGGTGACCCGAACAAATCTAGCACTCCCAGACAAACCCGAGAGCGAACGATCCTCAGACCGCACATTCTTCTCCGGGTAGATGACCATCGAGCTAGCCGCATCCCTCAAACCCATCGCATCCTCCGATGGGAAGACAAGTAAAACATCGTTTATCTGGTCCACCCACGCTCCAAACGATACCTTCATCCCTTCATATCGCTCTGGCGCCGCAAGAACGCTTGAAATTGAAGTCATGCAGGTTGGAGGCGCATCGCCGTTGCCGCGCATCTTGCAGGCTCCAGGCACTCGACCCTGCGCCTGAGATTCCGAGGGGCGCTCACAGCCGGAAAGCACCGACAGGGCCAACGCCAATACCACCGTAATTGCACCCAAATGAGCATTCATCATTTCACCTCGAGGAAATAGTTCTCTGCGGGTATGTATGCACCTTCATCCGAGCCCGCGGCTCTCACCGCCTTGCTCATCCCATTGACGTCAAACCCCATGACAGAACCACTCAGCGTGGCCACGTAGCTGTTTACAGCCGCGAATTTCGCCGGCTCAAGGTCGCCTCGGTCTAGGCTACCCTCCCATCGCCCCCCGCAGTAGCAGTATCCCCGCTGATCCAGCGCAGGACGCGAGACCTCAAGGGGGTCCAACTGTTGCTGTGGGCATGCGGAGCTAGAAAGCATCGTGCGTACCTAGGCATCAAGGCGGAGGGCGCTCTAGGGAAGGTCGAGCAGATCACCCGCACTGCTGGATTCATGAGCCGAGCGACCTCCGCCCCTGTCTGAGCAGCGGATTTTGTTTAAAACGGGGTTTTGAAGGTACCGTTGGGCGTCTCCAGACGGAATTATCCTGTCGGCAGAAACTGTCGGCGTGTCATCCACAGATGGGACAGCGCAAACAGCGTCAGCACCTGCCCGCTGTTCTTGGCCAGGCCTCGGTAGCGCACCTTGGTGTAGCCAAACTAGCGCTTGATGACGCGGAAGGGATGCTCCACCTTCGCTCGCATGCTGGCCTTGCAACGCTCCCAGCGCTCGTGCTGTTGGAGATCGCGCGCGTCCTTGATCCCCTTCACCTTGCCGCGCTTCTTCGCAATCAGGAAGGCTGCCTTGGAGTCCTGAAGCTCGGGCCGCGACTCCGCCCCGGTATATCCACTATCGCCCAGCACGCAGCCCTCCCTCCCGTGCAGAAGCTCGTGCGTGACCGTGACGTCGCCGACATTGGCAGCCGTGCATGTCACATGGTGCACAAGGCCTAGGCTCGATCAGCGCCAGCAGACGCTTCGAGGGCACTACGTGATCCATTTCATTGAGGAACAACTCGCGGCGCGTCTTCTTGCGCTGGCCCGCCCATCACCTGCTTGGCGGCTGCATGAACTCGATTGTGATGTGATCGGGGCCGGAGACGTAGGCCGCTAGTGTCCCCTTGCGTGGACCGCCTGGAATGGGTTGTGGACTGCCCTTCGCCTTCCATCCCGCAGCCTCTACACGGGCGATGGCGGAGTGAATATCCTCCACGGTCAAAGCCAGGTGTGCAGCTCCGATCGCACCGGCACTCTCCGGCGCGGCTCCATGCTGGCGACCTCCAGAGTACTGCAGCAGCTCAACCATGAACCCATTCGGCGCCAAGACGATTGCCGTGCGCACGTTCGGATCATCAACGCCTGTAACCTGATACAGGAAATCGCCTCCCATCTCCGATTGGCGCTGCAGCTCGAAACCCAGCGCTTGGGTCCAAAAGTGGATGGATTCGTCCAAGGAGGAAACCGTAAAGCCGGCGTGATCAACGCCACCGAGGTGCGTCGTCTTAGTCATGGCTGCATGATCATAGGGGCCGACTCGGCATGTTGGCCGTCTCTGGGGTTACGCGTGATAGTGGGTTCATCAGGAAATCTAGGTGGCGCAGCTTGTTCGGTCAAGTGAATGCGCAATGGCAGCCTCGGCACCTTCACCATCATCACCGGCGACAGCAGCGGCGTGTCAGCCGATATCCACGACCGGATGCCGGTGTGGCTGCAGCCTGGCCAGGTCGACGACTGGATGGCCGCCGAGCCCGACGACGCCATGGCGATGCTGCTGGCCAGCGAGCCCCCCACTTCCATGGAGGCATGCCGAGTCAGCCGAGCAGACGGATATCCACGCTCAGAGGGCGAGTTCCTCAACCTGGCAACGCCGAGGGAGCGGCCACCAGCGCCCCGATAGCCACCAGCTATGCTGAGCCGCACACCAGGAGCAGCACGCCGCACCCCACACAAGCACGCCCGCTTTCAAACAATCGCTTGAAACGCGCATAACTTCGCCGAACTGGACATCAACTCCAGCTTCCGCCAGACTGCCGCCCTTTCCTGTTGTTCGGCTCCCATGGCGAAACTGCTGGTCCTGCACGGCCCCAACCTCAACCTGCTCGGTACGCGCGAGCCGGGGGTCTATGGCCACACCACCCTGCCCCAGATCGACCAGGCGCTGCATGCGCAGGGCGCGGCGGCAGGCCACACAGTAGAAAGCCTGCAGTCCAACGCCGAGCACGTGCTGGTGGACCGCATACAGGCCGCGCGTGCCGATGGCACCGCCTTCATCCTGATCAACCCGGCCGCGTTCACCCACACCTCCGTCGCCCTTCGCGATGCGCTGGCAGCCGTGGACGTGCCGTTCATCGAAATCCACCTGTCCAATCCGCATTCGCGTGAGCCCTTCCGCCAGCACAGCTATTTCAGTGACAAGGCGATCGGCGTCATCTGCGGTTTCGGTGCCGACAGCTACCGTTACGCGATGGATGCCGCCGTACAGCGGCTGTCCAGCGTCTGAAATCCGAACGGGCGCCTGCGCCCTTCCCACCCCAGATAATCAAAAACAAAGAGGCCCCCATGGATCTGCGCAAAATCAAGAAACTGATCGACCTGCTGGAAGAGTCCAACCTCGCCGAGATCGAGATCAAGGAAGGCGAAGAATCCGTGCGCCTGTCGCGCGCACCGGTCGGCACCTTCGCGCAGATGGCGGCCACGCCGCCGCAGATGATGATGGCCCCGGCAGCGGCCGCTGCCCCGGCGATGCCGATGCAGTCCCCGACCGAAGCCTCCACCGGCGGCACCGCCAAGCCGGGCAACGCACTGCCGGAAGGCCACGTGCTGCGTTCGCCGATGGTCGGCACGTTCTATACGTCGTCGTCGCCGGAAAAGCCGGCCTTCGTCAGCATCGGCCAGCAGGTCAAGGCAGGCGAGACCCTGGCGATCATTGAAGCGATGAAGATGTTCAACCCGATCGAAGCCGATGCGTCGGGCACGATCGTCGCCATCCTCGGCGAGAACGGCCAGCCGGTGGAATTCGACCAGCCCCTGTTCGTGATCGGCTGAGGGGCAGACCATGCTCGATAAAATCGTCATTGCCAACCGAGGGGAAATCGCGCTGCGCATCCTGCGCGCGTGCCATACCCTCGGCATCCGCACCGTGGCCGTGCACTCCACGGTCGACCGCAACCTCAAGCACGTGGCCATGGCCGATGAGTCGGTCTGCATCGGTCCCGCTGCATCGACGGACAGCTACCTCAACATCCCGGCGCTGATCGCCGCGGCGGAAGTCACCGACGCGCAGGCGATCCATCCGGGCTACGGCTTCCTGTCGGAGAACGCGAACTTCGCCGAACGTGTCGAAGAATCCGGTTTCATCTTCATCGGCCCCAAGGCAGACACCATCCGCCTGATGGGCGACAAGGTGGAAGCGATCCGTGCCATGAAGGCTGCCGGCGTGCCGTGCGTGCCGGGCTCGGGTGGTCCGCTGGGCGATGACATCGTCGCCAACACCAAGATCGCCCGCGAGATCGGTTACCCGGTCATCATCAAGGCGTCCGGCGGTGGCGGCGGTCGCGGCATGCGCGTGGTGCATGCCGAAGCGTCGCTGAAGACCTCCATCGAAACCACCAAAAGCGAAGCCAAGGCCGCGTTCGGCAACGGTGAGGTCTACATGGAGAAGTACCTGGAGAATCCGCGTCACGTGGAAATCCAGGTGCTCGCCGACGGCCAGGGCAACGCCATCCACCTGGGTGAGCGCGACTGCTCGATGCAGCGTCGCCACCAGAAGGTGGTGGAAGAAGCGCCGGCACCGGGCATCAGTGCCGAAGCCCGCGAGCAGATCGGCAAGGTCTGCGTGGAAGCCTGCGTACGCATCGGCTACCGCGGCGCCGGTACCTTCGAGTTCCTGTACGAAGACGGCAACTTCTACTTCATCGAAATGAACACTCGTATCCAGGTGGAGCATCCGGTCACCGAGATGGTCACCGGCATCGACCTGGTGGTGGAGCAGCTGAAAATCGCCGCGGGCCAGAAGCTGTCGATCAAGCAGAGCGACATCGTGCTGACCGGCCATGCCATCGAATGCCGCATCAACGCGGAAGATTCGGAAACGTTCGTACCCAGTCCGGGCCAGATCACCGCCTTCCATGCACCGGGTGGCCCGGGTGTGCGCGTGGACACCCACATCTATGCGGGTTATCGCGTGCCGTCGAACTACGATTCGATGATCGGCAAGCTGATCGTGCACGGACCGGACCGCGAGACCGCCATCGCCCGCATGCGGGTGGCGCTGAGCGAGATGGTGGTGGATGGCATCAAGACCAACGTGGCCCTGCAGCAGCGCATCATGCGCGACAAGGGCTTCCAGGCCGGTGGGCAGAACATCCACTACCTGGAAAAGCGGTTGAACGAGCGCAAGACGAAGTCGATTGCGCTGACGTAAGCCGATGGCAGCGCCGAGCGGGGCTCGGCGCTGCGTATCACGCCCCCGTCTTACGGACGGGGGTCTGCGGCGATCTGGCTGCCCGGTACCGGACGCACGCCGTTGGGCGAGGTCGGGTCGACGATCATCATCGTCTCGGTCGAGCCATCGGGCCAGACCACCTGGAAGGTGCTGCCGGCCGGCAGCGAATTGAACGGCATGCCACTCTGCGCGCGATACACGGCGGCCACCTGGCTGGCACCGCTGCGGCGCGCATCCGGCGTGGACTGCACCTTGGTCAGTTCCACCGAAGACAATCGTCGATAACGGTCTTCCTGGGTATCGATCATCAGCAGCCCCACCGCACCGGCGGAGTAGGCCACGAACAACGCCACCCAGAACCAGAACTTCGCACCGTGCAGGACTCGACGGTAGTTCATCGCCCTTTCCTCTTTCCAATCAGTTCTTCGACCCATTCGGTCATTTTCTCGGCACCCTGCCGCGATACCGCAGCGTCATAAACAAAATCAGTGAAATCCTGGTCGGTCTGCTGGCTGCAGATGCCGCCGTTGGCGCAGAAGCTGTTCATCAGCACGCTGTCGCTGCCGCAGGCCATGCCCAGTTCGCAGGCGGCAACGCGCCACGCCAGTTCGCTCAACGCCTCGCCTGCCACCAGCCCGGTCATCGCGCGGTCGCCCGATGCGCGGATGCCCATCGCCGGCGCCAGCGCCATGTAGGCCTCTGGATCGTGTGAGTCGCGCACGCGCTGCACCAGCCCGCGGCGATAGTCTTCATCGGTCTGCAGCGGTTGCCCGTCAGCCAACAGCGATGCCTCGGCGGCAAGGTTGCCGGACTGGGCCGCCTGACGGCGCTGTGCGAACACCAACGGGTAGCCCAGGCCATCGCTGGCCACGAAACCACCACACCGCGCGGCCACGCGCTGGCGGGCCGATGCCATGGCCGTCGACGCGCGCTCGCCCATGCCGTTCAGCACCGTGTTGTCCAACTGGTACCCGCCCGGATCATTGGCGTACTGGCTGCAGTAGTCGTACACGCGGCTGAGCATCCAGCGCGCTTCGACGTTGCCACTGTCGGCCTGCCAGCGCAGCCGCTGCGCATACGCAAACAGATCCGTATCGCCTTCGATGTCCGCGCGGATGTCCAGCGGCAGCCCCGACGGCACGCTGTTGAGCGTGGATTCGCTGGCGAGGCGGCGCGCCAATGCGGCTGGAAGCGACGGCGTCGCCTGTGCGGTGTCCTGCTGCGGTGCCGTGCCCTGTTCCATTGCCATGCGCCCCGATCCGTCAGCCTGCTTCAGGTGATCGCCCATGCGCACGCCTGCCGCACCGAGCAATACCACGGCAGGCAGAACGAACAACCAGGTTTTCAGGGCAGGCACGGACGCCATCGGGTTACAAGCCATTGACTCGCAAGGCAAGGTCGCGAGTCTAGCAAGGGGATGCGTGCTTGTCCGGGCACCGCGATTCAGTCTCAGGATCGCAGGAGATTTCGGTGCGCGGGCCGGATCGACTAGCATTCCCTTCTTTGCCGGACTACGCCTGCCACCATGCCGTTCCTGGAACTGACCCTGCGCTGCACCGAAGCCACCCAGCCCCGCTACGAGAACGCGCTGGAGGATTTAGGCGCGCTGGCGGTGACCCTGCTCGATGCGCAGGCCGACACCAGCAACGAGCGGGCCATCCTGGAACCGGGCGTCGGCGAGACCCCGATGTGGGACGCGCTGGTGCTCAGCGCGCTGTTCCCGCACGACGCCGACGGTCTGCTGCTGCTGGCTGCACTGGAAGCCTTCGATGATGGCCTGGACTGGTCGACCGTCAGCTTCGCAGCAGTGGAAGACCAGGACTGGGAACGCGTCTGGCTGGACCAGTTCGCGCCGATGCCGTTCGGCCAGCGCGCATGGATCGTGCCGTGGAATCACGAGCTGCCCGAGGCCGCGCAGGCAGCCGATGCAGCCGTGGTGCGGCTGGATCCGGGCCTGGCCTTCGGCTCCGGCACCCACCCCACCACCGCGCTGTGCCTGCGCTGGCTGGATGGCCTGGCGGGCGAAGGCCTGCTACAGGGCCAGCGGGTGCTCGACTTCGGCTGCGGCTCGGGCATCCTGGCGCTGGCTGCGCTTAAGCTGGGCGCGGCCGAAGCGATCGGCGTGGACAACGACCCGCAGGCCCTGATCGCCACGGCGGACAACGCCGAACGCAACGGCGAGCTGCCGCGCATGCACGTATACCTGCCGCAGGACGAACCGGTGGCCACCTATCCCATCGTGGTCGCCAACATCCTGGCCTCTGCCCTGGATGCGCTGGCCGACCTGCTGGCGGCGCGCGTTGCCAGCGGCGGTCGCATCGCCCTGTCGGGCATCCTGCAGGGCCAGGAGGATGATCTGCTGAAGCGGTACGCCACGTGGTTCGATGACCTGCAGGCGACCCAGGACGGCGATTGGATGCGCATCACCGGCGTACGGCGCGCCTGAGCGCGTCTGGACGTGATTGAATAGCCCTTCGATCCGAGACGGCACCTCGCATGCCCGAACCGCCCCTGCCCCGCCGCCCGTTGGCCACTTTCCTGCGTCCTGCTGCTGAGCCGCAGCAGGAAGGACCGCCGGTGACCGATGCTGACCCGGCTGCGCGCCACGCGACCGATGAATCGGCGGACAGCGTGCCGGTGACGGACGCTTCGGTGGAAGCGGTCGAGGCGGTCGTTGCGACGGCCGCGGACGACGCAGACGAGGCAGACGACAGCGTCGCGATGCACGCTGACGCAACTGACACGGTGGCAGCGGCGGCGTCGCCCGTCGAACCGGTTTTCCTGCGCGGCACGTCACCGCTGCACACGCCCCGATGGCAGTGGCTGATCGTGGCCGCACTGACCGTGGTGCTGCTGTTGCAGGTGGCGGTCGCAGACCGGGCCCGGCTTGCCAGCGATGCCAGCACCCGCCCGATGATCAGCCTGGTGTGCAGCGTGCTGCGCTGCAGCCTGCCGACCTGGCGCGAGCCGACGGCGTTCACCATGCTGAGCCGCGACGTGCGTCCGGTGCCCGGCCAGGCCGGTGCGCTGCAGGTACAAGCCAGTGTCCGCAACGACGCACGATGGGCACAGGATTGGCCGTCGCTGCGTCTGTCACTGTCCGATGCGGATGGACGCGTGATCGGCACCGGCGTGTTCACGCCGGCCGATTACCTGGCCGCCGACGGCGCGGCCGCGCCCCCGCTGGAGCCCGGACAAAGCACGCAGATCAGCTTCAGGGTCAGGGAGCCTGCGGCGTCCACGGTCGCATTCAACTTCGACTTCCTGTGAGGGTCGTACGAGCGGCCACCCGTGCAGGGGGCTGCCGCTCGCGCTAGACTGGTCGCCACCACCTTCTTCGCCAGCGCCAGCATCCGCTCCGGCGCGGCCACCAGATCGGGATTCCCATTGAACGCTGTACTCTCTCGTCCTGACACTAGTCGTGGCGCTGCGCGTCCTCCGCTCCGCGAACACGTCGCCCAGTCCGTGCGCCGCTACCTGCGCGACCTGGATGGCTGCGACGCCGACGATGTGTACGAGATCGTGCTGCGCGAGATGGAAATACCGCTGTTCGTGGAAGTACTGAACCATTGCGAAGGCAACCAGAGCCGTGCGGCGTCGATGCTGGGCATCCACCGTGCCACCCTGCGCAAGAAGCTGAAGGAATACGGCATCTCGGCCTGAGGCCGGCCGTGATCGCGTGTTTTTCCGCAGGAACAGGCGCCTGACCCCACCCTAGGGTGCACACGGCCTACAATATCGGCCCCGCCTGCTGCCGTTGCCCTGTCCCCATGAGTGCTGACCTGCTGCCCGTCCGTCGGGCCCTGCTTTCCGTTTCCGACAAGACCGGTTTGATCGAACTGGCGACTGCCCTGGCCGCGCGCGGCGTGGAACTGCTGTCCACCGGCGGTACCGCCAAGGCGATCCGCGATGCGGGCCTGCCGGTGAAGGACGTCGCCGATGTCACCGGCTTCCCGGAGATGATGGACGGCCGGGTCAAGACCCTGCATCCGACAGTGCACGGCGGCCTGCTGGGCCGTGCGGGTATCGACGATGCAGTGATGGCCCAGCATGGCATCGGAGCGATCGACCTGCTGGTGCTGAACCTCTACCCGTTCGAATCGGTCACCGCCAAGGCCGACTGCGCCTTGGACGATGCCGTTGAGAACATCGACATCGGCGGCCCGGCGATGCTGCGCTCGGCAGCGAAGAACTTCGCCCGCGTTGCCGTGGCAACGGACCCGTCGCAGTACGACGAGCTGCTGGCCGAACTGGCGGCGCAGGATGGCCAGCTGTCGGCAGCCAAGCGTTTTGCTTTCTCGGTCGCTGCCTTCAACCGCGTCGCGCAGTACGACGCCGCCATCAGCAACTACCTGTCCGCCGTGGCATCGCGCGATGCCGCCGTGCCGGTGCGCAGCGAGTACCCGGCGCAGATGAACTCCTCCTTCGTGAAAGTGATGGATCTGCGTTACGGCGAGAACCCGCACCAGAGCGGCGCGTTCTACCGCGACCTGTACCCGGTGCCCGGCACGCTGGCCACGTTCCAGCAGCTGCAGGGCAAGGAACTGAGCTTCAACAACCTCGCCGATGCCGATGCGGCGTGGGAATGCGTGCGCCAGTTCGACGCGCCGGCCTGCGTGATCGTCAAGCATGCTAACCCCTGCGGCGTGGCCGTGGGCGCCGGCAACGGCGATGCCTATGAGCTTGCGTACGCGACCGATCCGACCAGTGCCTTCGGCGGCATCATCGCCTTCAACAAGCCGCTGGACCTGGCCACCGCGCAGGTGATCCTGGACCGCCAGTTCGTCGAGGTGCTGATCGCCCCGGATTACGAACCGGCTGCACTGGAGTACGCGACGAAGAAAGCCAACGTACGCGTGCTGCGTATTCCGCATGGCGATGGCATCAACAATTTCGACAGCAAGCGTGTGGGCTCGGGCCTGCTGCTGCAGTCGTCGGACAACCGCGGCATGACGCGCGACGAGCTGAAAGTGGTGAGCAAGGTGGCCCCGACCGAGGCACAGTTCGCCGACCTGCTGTTCGCGTGGAAGGTGGCCAAGTTCGTCAAGTCCAACGCCATCGTGTATGCCAAGGACAACCGCACCATCGGCGTCGGTGCCGGGCAGATGAGCCGCGTGTACTCGGCGCGCATCGCCGGCATCAAGGCCGCTGATGCGGACCTGGTGGTGGACGGATCGGTGATGGCGTCCGATGCGTTCTTCCCGTTCCGCGACGGCATCGATGCCGCCGCGGCGGCAGGGATCAAGGCGGTGATCCAGCCGGGTGGCTCGATGCGCGACAGCGAAGTCATTGCCGCGGCCGACGAAGCCGGCCTGGCGATGGTGTTCACCGGCGTGCGCCACTTCCGTCACTGACGCTGACCGGTAGCGCCGAGCCATGCTCGGCGGCCCCCCACCCCGTATCGGAAATCCATCAGCATGAAGATTCTTGTCATCGGCTCCGGCGGCCGCGAACACGCCTTGGCCTGGAAGCTCGCTCAGTCCACGCAGGTCAGCGAAGTGCTCGTTGCCCCCGGTAACGCCGGCACCGCCACCGAGGCGAAGTGCCGCAACGTGGACATCAAGGTCACCGACCTGGATGGCCTGTTGGCGCTGGCGCAGTCCGAGAGCGTGGCGGTCACCGTCGTTGGCCCGGAAGTACCGTTGGTGGCCGGCGTGGTGGATCGCTTCCGCGATGCCGGGCTGCGTATCTTCGGGCCGACCGCCGCCGCCGCCCAGCTGGAAGGCAGCAAGGCCTACGCGAAGGATTTCCTCGCCCGCCACAACATCCCGACCGCGTTCTACGCCGTGCACACCGACGTGGACGCGGCGCTGGCGTACCTCCGCGAAAAGGGCGCACCGATCGTGGTCAAGGCCGACGGCCTGGCGGCCGGCAAGGGCGTCATCGTGGCGATGACGCTGGACGAAGCCGAATCCGCCGTGCGCGACATGCTGTCAGGCAATGCGTTCGGTGATGCGGGCGCGCGGGTGGTGATTGAAGAGTTCCTGGACGGCGAAGAGGCCAGCTTCATTTCCATGGTCGACGGCGTAACGGCGCTGCCGATGGCGACCTCGCAGGATCACAAGCGGGTGGGTGACGGGGATACTGGTCCGAATACCGGTGGCATGGGCGCCTACTCGCCCGCCCCGGTGGTGACCGATGAGGTGCATGCCCGGGTGATGCGCGAGGTGGTCAATCCGACCGTGCAGGGCATGATCGCCGATGGCATCCCGTTCACCGGCTTCCTCTACGCAGGGCTGATGATCGACGCGGAGGGCGCGCCGAAGGTTATCGAGTTCAACGTGAGGTTCGGCGATCCCGAAACCCAGCCGGTCATGCTGCGCCTGCAGTCGGACCTGCTGGACCTGGTGCAGGCAGCCATCGACGGCACGCTGGACCAGATGCAGGCGCAGTGGGATCCGCGTCCGTCGCTGGGCGTGGTGCTGGCTGCGGCGCCGTACCCGGAAGCCCCCATCACCGGCGATGTGATCTCGGGTCTGGATGCTGTGCCGGACACCGCCAAGGTGTTCCATGCAGGCACCGCACTGGATGCGCAGGGCAACGTGGTCAGCGCCGGTGGCCGCGTGCTGTGCGTGGCTGCGTTGGGCGACAGCGTGCGCGACGCGCAGGCCAATGCCTATGCGGGCGTGGCCAAGGTGACGTGGGCGAACGAGTTCCACCGCGATGACATCGGCTGGCGCGCGATTGCCCGCGAGAGCTGAGGCGGGTGCATGGTGGGCCTGCACGACGTGTGGGGACCGGGTGCGGCGCTGATCTGCCGCTGCGCTCGCCGAGCATGGCTCGGCGCTACCGGTAGAGGCGTCATCGTGCGGTAGACGTGTCGCACGGTGGGCGCGTTTCAATGAAAAACGCCGGGCAGTGCCCGGCGTTTTTGTACGCAGCGACTGTCTCCGCTTAGGCGGTGAACAGCGCTTTCATCTTCTTCAGCGCGTTCGCTTCGACCTGGCGGATCCGCTCTGCGGACACGCCGTACTCGTCGGCCAGTTCCTGCAGCGTGACCTTGCTGTCGGCATCCAGCCAGCGGCGGGCGATGATGTCGCGTGAGCGGGCATCCAGTTCGGCCATGCCTTCGCGCAGCAGCTGCAGCTGGTTATCCTCGCTGTCCGCACGCTCGTAGGCCATCGAAGGATCTTCTTCGTTGGCACGCAGGTACGCGGCCGGCGACGGTGGTGCATGGTCGTCGTCCTCATCGCTGGGCGCATCGAAACCGATATCGCGTCCGGACAGACGGGACTCCATCTCCAGCACTTCGCGCTCGGACACGTTGAGGTCCTTGGCGACCGCCGTGACCTCGGCTGCGTTCATCCAGCCCAGGCGCTTCTTCGACTTGCGCAGGTTGAAGAACAGCTTGCGCTGCGCCTTGGTCGTGGCGACCTTCACGATGCGCCAGTTCTTCAGGATGAACTCGTGCATTTCGGCACGGATCCAATGCACGGCGAAGGACACCAGGCGCACGCCCATGTCCGGGTCGAAGCGCTTGACGGCCTTCATCAGGCCGATGTTGCCTTCCTGGATGAGGTCGCCCAATGCGAGGCCGTAGCCGTTGTAACCGCGGGCCACGTGCACCACGAAGCGCAGGTGCGAATGCACCAGCTCGCGGGCCGCGTCCAGATCGGTCTGATCACGGAAACGACGCGCCAGGTCCTGCTCATCATCGACCGACAGCACCGGGATCTGGTGCACGGCACCGATGTAGGCGTCCAGCGAACCGAGCGCACTGGGAATCGGGAGATTATTTGCCACAAGGGCAGTAGAGGTGTTCTGGCTCATGGGTTCCATCTTAGCAGTCCGATACTTCGACTGCTAAAGGTTGAAAAAGTTCCAGTGTTCCGTTGGCAGAACAATGGCGCTGACTACCCATCTACCCTACCGCGATTTGGTGACAGTGGCGATAGCCTTATCGATCACGATAAAAACCTTTCACATCAGCATGTTGAATGAAAAATACGGGCAAAAAGACGTGCAAACTGGCTGAACAAGCCGCTTTAGCGGCCCATTCAGCCAGAAAAGGTTGTCGGGCATTCAGACGCCGGTCGTCGGCTGCGCCGGATGCCTCAGTAATACCCGGCCAGATTCAGGAAAAATCCTTTCTGGTCGTAGCGCAGCTCGGTCATGTCGTCGCTGAACTCCGTGAAGTTGTAGCCGCCACCGATCTTGAAGTTCTCGCCCACGCGGCGGTCCACGCCAAGCAGCCAGCCCTTGCGGACGCCGCCGTCGCGCACTTTCAGCCAGCGATGCTCGGCCAGCCCCTCCCACTTCTCGAACAGGCGATAGCGCAGCTGCAGCGCAGCGAAGTCGGCGCGGCTGTCCAGCCAGGCCCCTTCACCACGGCCCGTGCGGTATTCGCCCCAGCGCGAGGCCAGCTTGCCGGCGACTTCCCAGCGCGCGCCCAGCTGGCGGATGCCCTCCAGGGAAACGATCTGCGAGCGCTGGTCGTAGAGGTTGCCGCCTTCCTGCCCCAGCGACGCCACGTCATAGAGATAGGTGAACTTGCCGAAGGCGGCCCAGCGGGTGTCGTCGTGCGGCCGCCAGGCAAAGCCCATGTTGGTTTCCACCAGCTTGGCGTCCGCCACCGGATTGATGCGGTCCTGGGTATCGGCATAGTTGGCGCGCAGCGCCAGCCGCCAGTCTTCGTTGAGCTTGTACAGCAGGCGGTTGGTGGTGACCCATTGCTCGCGCTGCTCGGCACCGGAGTCATGCCGGTATTCCAGCTTGCTGTTCCACTGCGCCACCGCGTCGGTGCGGCCGCCACTGACACTGTAGGCGCGGCGGTCGATCCGCCCCAGGGTGGATTCCAGTTCGCCGTCCATCAGGGTGAAGCCCAGGTTCCAGCCCTGTGCCGGATAGAAGTCCATGCCGAAGGTGTGGACCAGGCCGGCGTTGTCCTGGCGACGGTCCTTGAGGTACTGGCTTTCGTTGTACACATTGACCTGATTGCTCAGGCGCCAGCGCTGGCCCAGGGTCCAGCCGGACTGCAGACCGGTATCGAACAGCGGATCAGTGCCGGTACGGTCGCTGCTGTAGCTGTAGCTGCCATACAGGCTGTGGTCCGGCGCCATGCGGTACTCGGCATCCACTTTCGCACCGTGGCCGCGGCTACCGCCGCTGACTTCGGCCCCCACGCTGCTGCGGTCGCCAAACAGATACCGCGCCCCCAACGTCAGCAGGTCGTTCTTTTCGTAGGCGCCGCCGTCATCGTCCACCGTGGCCTGGCCGGTGCCGTACAGCTCCCACGATGCACCGAACCGCTGCCGATAGCCGATGGCCGCCAGCAGTGCATCCACGGTCTGCAGGCTCTGCTCTTCGCGTACGCGACGCAGTTCGCCGCTCAGCTGGCCGTCGTTGCCCAGCCGCCACTCGGCAGTCAGCTGGCTCTGCTCAAGCGCCAGCTCGCCCTGCTCCGTGCGCGTGTGGCGGCCGTACAGGCTGAAGTCGTCGGTGAGGTAGCCGAGGAACTCGGCACCGTATTCCTGCACCGCCAACCCGGTGTCCTGGCGAGCGACAGAGAAGCCCGCGTCCACGTCGCGCCACCAGGCGCCCATGCTCCAATCCTGCGTGGTCCAGCCCAGCTCCCGCAGGTTGGCGCGCGCCTCTACCGCCGTGGCGCTGCCGGATCGCTGCACTTCGTAAGGATTGCGGCGGATGAAACTGAGGCCGCCGTTGTCCGAGTAGAACACCGGTGCCGCCGTGGCATCGGTCTCGGTGTGCTCCACCTTTACATAGGTGCCACGACCCGCCTGCAAGGTGAGATCCGCCCCTTTCAAGGTGTAGTTCTCACCGCTTCGGTTTTCCTCCACCCAGGTGCCACCCACTGCCACGTGGTCGCCGATCCATTGCCGTCCGCGCGCGCCCATCGTCACGTCATCGCTGCTGAACCCCAGCGGCACGTATTCGTAGTCCACCAGCAGCAGCTGGTCGTAGCCATCCAGCGGCATGTCGCGGGTGATGCTGCGAACGTTCTCGCGGGTCAACATCGCCAGCGGACGGGTCAGGATCAATCGCCCCTGCAGGTCGTCTATTTCATAATCCACGCCTTCCTGCAGGGTGGCGCGGGTTTCAGTGCGGCCGGTGGTGCGGTCACGCACTTCCAGCACCACCTGTTCCGATCCCGGCAGCACATCGGTGTGGCGCAGGTAGTACAGGCTGCCGCCGGTGCCGAGGAACTCGCTGTGGCCCGGCGCGGACTGCGCTTCGGAGCCGAACACCTTCAACTGCGAGCGCGCCTCGCCCAGCGGGGTTGCTTCCAGCGACCGCCAGTTCAAGGCACCGCCGTACAACGAACGCACATACTGCCCGTATTCGGTGCCGGTGATCCCGGTTGCGTAATTGCCCCAGATCGCCTGGCTCTGGTCCCAGTCCAAGCGCAGGTACAGCCGCCCCTGCGTATCGACATCACGCCAGGTGGTGGAATCATCGCCATACACCGGGTAGTACAGATCCGGATCCAGGCGGCGGAACACGTCGCTCGGATCTGCGTCCCAGAAATCCCGGAACAGGTGTTTCAGTTCGCGGTCCTGGGTGTCGGCCTGCGCCGTCAGCAGATACTTGCCGCGCATCTTCCCCTTCAGGTAGAACGCCAAGCGCCCTTCGCTGAGGAAACTGCCGTCATCGCGGTCATCGGCGGCGAGTGGCTGCAGGTTGCCGCTGGCGCTGTTCTTCGACACGGTGACATCGGCGATGGCGACCGCGAACAGGTAACGGCCGGTCACCTCCACGTCCAGCTGCCGCTCGGCACTGGGCATGTCCTTGGCCTCCACCTGCACGTCGTAGCGGTGGGCGCCCACCGGTTCGAGGAACTCCGCCGCGAACTTCTGCTCCAGGTCCACCGGGAAGCTCTGCCCGTTGATGGTCACCCGGCTGTTCGGCTCCAGTCCACGCCCGTACACGCGTACGCGCGATCCGTGGATGGGAATGTTCTGCAGGCGCAGCTGGCTCTGTCCGTAGATGCTGTTGCTCACCTGCAGCGCCTGCGCGTTCTCACCGTCCAGTGCCTGGCCGAGTGTCTTCTGCACGTTGTCGCGGGTGACCTGCAGGCCCCGATCGAAGTCGGCCGGGGTGACCAGTTGGATGCGCTGGATCTGCGTTTCATCAAACGCATCGCCGGCACCGTAGGCACGCGCGACGTAGATCAGGTCATCGCCGGTGCGCAGCGTGATCTGCTCGGGCAGTTGCGCATCCCACTCGGCCTCGGACACGTAGCCCGCGGGCAGGTCGATGCGCGCAAGCGGGGTGACCAGATCGGTGTCGGTGCCGCGGTACAGCGTGACCTCCAGCCTTTCGATGAACGAGGCGTAGTTGTTGTAGCTGTGGAAGCGCAGCGGGCGCACCAGGCGTCCGTTCTCGAACGGCACCGTCGCCGCCGACTGCACGCTCAGGCTGGGCGGCACCATGCTCGGATCTTCCGTGGCCCATACCACGCCCCCGTTGGGCAGCTCGGACACGAAGTTGCCACCCCGTGCAGCCACCGGTGAGGGTGCCAGCGGCACGCTATCGGCTACTGGCGGTGATGGCGCGTCGCCGCGGATCCGCAGCAACAGCCCTTCGTCGTTGCGGCAGTTGTCGGCGTCACAGCGGATGGCTGGCGGATCAACCGCAGGCAGTACCTGCTGCGCGAGCACCGGCGCAGTGGAGAGCAGCATCGCCAGCAGCAGCAACGCGGTCATGCGGCGTTCGGCTTTCAGGGTCTTCTCCATGGGTCAGCGCCCCTCCCCGCGGGTGCCTGCAGCGGCAGGCGGATCATCGATGCGCAGGCTGTGCAGCACCCTCTCGTCACCAGGGCTCACCACGTCGATGCGTGCGGCGGCGGCCACGTCGGTCGCCAGGCGACCGCTGATCGCATCGCCCAGTATCTGGGCACGTTGCCGTGCCAGTGACTGCTGGTCCGGTGCAGCCACGATCAGCAGGCGGCCACCGCCGCGCGCCGTGAGCGCCTGCGCGGCTTTGTCCAGCACGGTGGCGGTGCCCGCAGCAAGGCGCGCCGTGCCGCGTTCGAACAGCCCGTCACCCAGTTCAATCACCGCACCGCTGGCGTGCGCCGGTTGCACCGCGATCTCACCGGCAGGCATCACCACACCGAAGTCGAAGCGCACCGGCACCCCGGGCGTGATACGGCGAACCAGCGGATTGGGTGACGTGAAGCGTGCACCGGCCGGCACTGTGGACGGGTCCACCTTCAGGATGAAGTTGCGACCGCGTGCGCCGCCGCCCTGGATGCCGATCAGGTGATAGCGGCCGAACGCATCGGTCTCCATCAGCAGGCCTTCCACCGCCGCGACACGCACGCCGGGGATGCCGCGCTCGCCAGGCTCCTGGATGCCGTTGCCATTGCGGTCATCGAACACAGTGCCGACGATCAGGCTTTCATCCAGCAGTGGATCCGCCGTGATGTCCACGTCCGCCGATGCGATGTTGCCGATGCTGCGGTTCTGCCCGTCGATCGCGGTGATGCGGTTGGTGTGCAGCCCGGTGCCGGTGCCTGCACCCACGCGCAGGTAATACACCACCGTGGCACTTTCGCCGACCGCGATGTCGATGCCATCGATGCGCAACGGCTGCACGCCACTGGTGCGCGCGGCATTGTCCGCATCACGCACCGAGAAGCCGCCACTGACGAAGCTGAAGCCCGGTGGCAGCGTATCCAGCAGCGTTGCGCCGTTGGCATCCACGTCGCCCACGTTGTCGATGGTCACCGTGTAGCGCACCAGGTCGCCGATCTGCGCACTGCGCTTGGCCGCCGTCTTGGTCAGCCGCAGGGTGGCCTGTTGGCCGGCGACAGTAACCGCCACGTTGGCCTCTGCACACATCGGCGTGGGGATGGACACATCACACAGGCGATAGCGGAAGCTGTCGGTGCCGAAGAAACCGGCCGTTGGCGTATACGTGCAGTTGCCATTGCCGCACCACGCCGTCCCTGCGCTCGGCGCGACCACCATCTGCAGCGACGCCGGATCCAGCACGGCCGTGCGTGCGCTGTCATTGGCCATGACGTCGATCTCCATCGGGCTGCTGGTCTCAGTGGCGACTACGTCGTCAGCCAGCACCAGCACGTTCTGATCGACCATGACGTTCACCGTGGCATCCGCACACTGGCTCGCATCCGTCGCTTCGCAGACGCGGTAATCGAAGCTCTGCTGGCCGGCGAAGTTGGCCAGCACCGCGAAGCGGATGCGGGCCCGCGCCATCACCTCGGCGGTGCCGTACGGCGGCGGTGAGGTGATGCTCAGCACGACCGCGTCGGGGTCGATCGGCGTGCCGTCCATCCGATCGTTGCCCAGCACGTCGATCTCCACCACACCGTTCTGTGGCATCTCGATCAGATCATCCTGTGCAACCACGCGGTCGGTGCTGGCAACCACGGTGACACTGACCGTGCCGGTGTCGCAGACCGTGGGCTGGTTGACCAGGCAGATCGTGTAGGTGGTGCTGTAGCTGCCGGGCGACAGCCCCGCCGCCACGTTCAGGCCGCCGTCCGCGGTGAAGCTCAGCGCCGCCGTGGCCGCCGGTGCGAACGTGACCTGTGCGGGATCCAGAACCGCGCTGTTGAACGTGTCGTTGGCAAGCACGTTCACCAGGTTGGTCGCCCCCTGCCCCGCCGGCAGCGGGCC
This sequence comes from Stenotrophomonas sp. WHRI 8082, assembly GCF_040223995.2. Classification (NCBI taxonomy): domain Bacteria; kingdom Pseudomonadati; phylum Pseudomonadota; class Gammaproteobacteria; order Lysobacterales; family Lysobacteraceae; genus Stenotrophomonas; species Stenotrophomonas sp. WHRI 8082. The sequence continues at coordinate 1,472,445 of NZ_CP167826.1, forward strand.
CGCCGTGTCGTCCACCGCCAGCAGCGCCCCCACCGGTCCCTGCACCAGCACGGTGATGATCGCCGTCGAGCAGTTGCCCGGCACACCGTTTTCGCACAACTGGTAACTCAACTGCACCTGGCCCGGCTGCACGCCCGGCGTCACCATCAGCTGGCCCTGGTTGTTCATCGTATAGCCCGGCGTGGCGCCGACCAGGGTGGCGGTGACACTGCCCACCGGCGGCGGCGCTGCGCCGTTCCAGGTGTCGTTCTCCAGGACCGAGCGGGCGATGGTGCCACCCACGGACGGATCCACCGGCGTGCTGCTGAAGTCATCGTTGACCGCCAGCACCACATTGCTGGCCACCGTCATGCTGACCGTCGCCGTCCCGCAGACCGTGCTGTGGGGTGCGGGCAGGCAGACCTGGTACGTAAAGCCAACCGTTCCGGAGGTGCCCGGCGGCGGGGTGTAGCTGAAGCTGCCATCGGCGTTGAACAACAGACCGGGCGGTGCGGCACCGACGAGGCTGAAGCTGGAGCCCGGCGGCACATTGTCGTTGTTGCCGACATTGCCGCTGGCGGTCTGCCCTGCGGCGGCAGACACGCTGTCGGCCGCCGGTGCGGGAACCAGCAGCAGCGACACCGTGGCCGAATCACAGTTGCCCGGCGCCGCGGCTTCGCACACCTGATAGGTCAACGTGACCGGACCGGACAAGGTACCGGTCGGGGTGGTGATCGTGCCGTCCGCCGCGATCACATAGCCCGCCGGTGCGCCCACCAGGCTCAGCACCACCGCAGCGGATGCCGGCGGGGTGGTCCCGTTGAGGGTGTCGTTGCCCAGTACGCTGGGGGTGCTGCTGCCCGGCGTCAACGGGGCGCCAGTGAAATCATCAGCCTGTGCGGACAGCGTGCCGGTATTGATGTTCAACGTCACCGCCGCGGTACCGCATACGGCGGCATTCGGTGCGGGCAGGCACACCTGGTAGGTGAAGCCGATCTGGCCGGTGGTACCTGCCGGCGGTGTGTAGGTGAAGCTGCCGTCGGCGTTGAACACCAGGCCCGGCGGCGTGGCGCCGGGAATCGAATACGTGGTGCCCGGCGGCATGCTGTCGTTGCTGCCGACGTTGCCACTGACCGGCTGGCCGGCCGGGGTCGATACCACGTCGGGCAGCGGCAACGGCGTCACCACCAGGCGGATGATCGCGCTGGCACAGTTGCCGGACGCAGCCGCCTCACAGACCTGATAGCTCAGCGTGGTGGCACCGGCGAGCGCGCCCACTGGCACGGTCACGGTGCCATCGGGGTTGATCACGAAGCCCGCAGGCGCACCCACCAGGCTCAGCTGCACGCTGGCCGGAGCCGGCGGCGTCACTCCGTTCAACGCGTCGTTGGCCAGCACGCTGGCGGTGACAGCGCCCGGCAGCAGTGGGCTGGCACTGAAGTCATCGTCCGCGGCCAGCAGGGTGCCGGTGTTGACGTTGATCGTCACCGTGGCGATGCCGCAGGTGGCCGCGTACGGTGCAGGCAGGCAGACCTGGTAACTCAAGCCGACCGGGCCACTGCTGCCAGTAGGCGGGGTGTAGCTGAAGCTGCCATCGCCATTCAGTACCAGCCCCGGCGGCGTGGCACCCACGATGCTGAAGCTGGAACCCGGCGGCACGTTGTCATTGCTGCCGACGTTGCCGGTGACCGGCTGGCCGGCCAGCGTGGACACCACGTCGGCCACCGGCACCGGGGTGAGCACCACTAGGACGTTGGCGGTCGCGCAGTTTGCCGGTGCGGCGGCTTCGCATACCCGATAGGTCAGCGACACCGCGCCGGACGGCGCGGCGAGCGGCGTGCCGATCGTGCCGTCCGCACTGATCACGTAGCCGGCCGGCGCGCCGACCAGGCTCAGCACCACGCTGCTGGCGGGCGGCGGGGTGACACCGTTCAGTGCATCGTTGAGCAGCACGCTGGGCGTGCTGCCGCCAGGCACGAGAGACGCGCTGCTGAAGTCGTCGTTACCGGCAACCACGGTGCCGACGCCGACCGTGATGGTCACCGTCGCCGTGCCGCAGACACTCCCGTTCGGCGCGGGCAGACAGACCTGATACGTGAAGCCGACCGGGCCCGTGGTGCCGGCTGGCGGTGTGTAGCTGTAACTGCCGTCGGCGTTGAGTGTCAGGCCGGCCGGCGGCGTGCCGACCACGCTGAACAGCGATCCAGCCGGCACGTTGTCGTTGCTGCCGACGTTGCCGCTGGTGGTCTGGCCTGCGGCCACCGAGACGCTGTCCCCTGCGGGTGCCGGGGTGAGCAGCAGCGACACCGTCGCGGTATCACAGTTGCTCGGCGCAGCCACCTCGCAGACCTGGTAGGTCAGGGTCACCAGCCCGGACACCGTGCCGCTCGGCGTGACCAGGGTGCCGTCCGGATTGATCGCATAACCGGCCGGCGCGCCGACCAGCGACAGCGTGACCGTAGCGGCCGCAGGCGGCGAGACGCCGTTCAAGGTGTCGTTGGCCAGCACACTGGCGGCGGTGGTCGCACCGGGCAGCAGCGGGGTGCCGCTGAAATCATCTGCCTGTGCCGCCAGCGCGCCGTTGTTGACGTTGAGGGTCACCGAGGCGGTGCCGCAGATGCTTGCGTTCGGTGCCGGCAGGCAGACCTGGTAGGTGAAGCTCACCGGACCGGTGGTGCCTGCGGGCGGCGTGAACGTGAAGCTGCCATCGACGTTGAGCTGCAGACCGGGCGGCGTGCCACCGATCACCGTGAACTGCGCGCCGACCGGCACGTTGTCATTGGTGCCGACGTTGCCCGCCACCGGCTGGCCCGCCGGCGTAGACAGCACGTCATCGACCGGCGCCGGACGCACCAGCAGCGTCACCAGGGCACTGTCGCAGTTACCGGGCGCAGCCGCTTCGCACAGCTGGTAGGTCAGCGTGACCGGGCCGGACAGCGTGCCACCGGGTACGCTGATGGTGCCATCGGCGTTGATCGCATAGCCGGCCGGCGCGCCGACCAGGCTCAGCAACACGGCACTTGCCGCCGGCGGGGTGGTGCCGTTGAGCGTGTCGTTGGCGAGCACGCTGGGGGTGCTTGCACCGGGCGTGACCGGGGTGGCGCTGAAATCATCCGCCAGCGCATCCAGTGCACCGTTGTTGACGTTGATCACCGCCGACGCAGTGCCGCATACCGAGCTGTTCGGCGCCGCCAGGCACACCTGGTAGTCAAACGTGACCGGACTGATGACACCGGCAGGCGGTGTATAGGTGAAGCTGCCATCGGCGTTGAACAGCAGGCCGGCGGGCGCCGTACCCACGACACTGAACAACGAGCCGGCGGGCACATTGTCATTGCTGCCGACGTTGCCGGTGGTTGCCTGCCCGGCCAGCGTGGAGACCACATCGGCGGCCGGCACCGGCGTCAGCAGCAGCGACACCGCCGCGGTGACGCAGTTGGTCGGCGCAGCGGACTCGCAGATCCGGTACGTCAGCGCGACAGGGCCCGAGGGCGTGGTAGCCGGAGTGGAGATCGTTCCGTCCGGGTTGATCACATAGCCGGCCGGCGCACCGACCAGGGACAGCACGACGCTCGCCGCAGACGGCGGCGTGGCGCCGTTCAATGCATCGTTGGCCAGCACGCTGGGCGTCGTGGCACCCGGCAGCAGCGGCGCACCGCTGAAGTCATCGTCGCCCGCCTGCAGCGAGCCCGTGCCCAGGGTGATGGTTACGCCTGCGGTGCCACACACCGTGGCGTTCGGTGCGGGCAGGCACACCTGGTAGCTGAAGCTGACCGGCCCGATGGTGCCCACCGGTGGCGTGTAGCTGAAGCTGCCGTCCGCGTTGAAGGACAGGCCAGCGGGCGCGGTGCCCTGCACGCTGAAGGAGGCGCCGACCGGCACGTTGTCGTTGCTGCCGACAGTGCCGGTGGCGGTCTGGCCTGCGGCAACCGACAGGGTATCGCCCACCGGAGCAGGTATCAGCACCAGCGACACCGTCGCCGTGTCGCAGTTGCCGGGTGCGGCGACTTCGCACAGCTGGTACGTCAATGTGACTGCACCGGACGCGGTGCCGGTGACGAGCGTGCCGTCGGCGTTGATCGCGTATCCGGCAGGCGCACCGAGCAGCGACAACGTCACCGTGCCGGGGGCAGGCGGCGTTGCACCGTTCAAGCTGTCGTTGGCCAGCACGCTGGCCGTGGTGGTCGCACCGGGCAGCAACGGGGTGCCGCTGAAATCATCGGCAACGGCCGACAAGGCGCCGTTGTTGACGTTGATCACCAGGATCGCGTTGCCGCAGACGGCCCCGTTGGGTGCCGGCAGGCACGCCTGGTAACTGATGCTGACCGGTCCGGTGGTGCCGGCCGGCGGACTGTAGCTGAAGCTGCCGTCGGGGTTGAACACCAGCCCCGCAGGCACACTGCCGGTGGCCGAGAACACTGCACCCACCGGCACGTTGTCGTTGCTGCCGACATTGCCCACCACCGGCTGGCCGGCGGGCGTGGATACCACATCATTGGCCGGATCCGGCGTGACCAGCAGGCTGATCTGCGCACTGTCACAGTTGCCGGGCGCTGCCGCTTCGCACAGCTGATAGGTCAAGGTGACCGGCCCGGACAACGTGCCTGCGGGCACGCCGACGGTGCCATCGGCATTGATGACATAGCCGGCCGGTGCGCCGACCAGACTCAGCAGCACCGAGGCAGCCGCAGGCGGCGTGACCCCGTTGAGCGTGTCGTTGGCGAGCACGCTGGGTGTACTCCCACCCGGCAGCACGGCCACGGCACTGAAGTCATCGGCCAGCGCATCCAACGCGCCGTTGTTGACATTGATGGTGACCGACGCGATACCGCAGGTGGTTGCGTTCGGTGCGGGCAGGCACACCTGGTAGCTGAAGCTGACCGGGCCGGTGATCCCTGCGGGCGGGGTGTAAGTGAAACTGCCATCGGTGTTGAACAGCAACCCCGTAGGCGGCGTGCCGAAAACGCTGAACAACGAGCCAGCGGGCGCGTTGTCGTTGTCGCCAACGCTGCCGCTCACAGCCTGGCCAGCCAACGTGGAGACGAGGTCGGCCACCGGCACGGGCGTCAGCAGCAGCGACGCGGTGGCCGTATCGCAGTTGGCCGGCGCGGCGGCTTCGCAGATCTGATAAGTCAGGGTAACGGCGCCGGCTGGCGTACCGCCCTGGGTGGCGATCGTGCCATCCGCATTGATCGCGTAACCGGCCGGTGCACCGACCAGGCTCAGCAGGACATCACTGGCCAGCGGCGGACTGACACCGTTCAACGCGTCGTTGGCCAGCACGCTGGCCGTGCTGCCGCCAGGCACCAGCGGCGTGCCGCTGAAGTCATCGTTCGCCGCCGCCAGCGTGCCTGTATTGACGTTGATGGTCACCGATGCAGTGCCGCACACCGCGGCATACGGCGCGGGCAGGCAGACCTGATAGGTGAAGCCGACCGGACTGACCACGCCCACCGGCGGTGTGTAGGTGTAGCTGCCATCGGCGTTGAACACCAGCCCGGCCGGCGTGATGCCGGTGACGCTGAACTGAGCGCCCGCCGGCACGTTGTCATTGCTGCCGACATTGCCGCTGGTGGACTGACCAGCAGCCACCGATACCGTATCGGCGGCAGGCGCAGGCGCGAGCACCAGCGTGACCAGGGCGGTGTCGCAGTTGGCCGGCGCGGCGGCTTCGCACAGCTGGTAGGTCAGGTTGACCGCACCGGATGTCGCGCCAACCGGTGTGCTGATGAAGCCGGCCGCATTGATCGCATAGCCGGCCGGCGCACCCACCAGGCTCAGGATCACCGTACCGGCCGCAGGCGGACTCACCCCGTTCAAGGTGTCGTTGACCAGCACGCTGGTGGAGGTGCTGGCACCGGGCAGCAACGCAGTGGCGGTGAAGTCGTCGACGGCGGCGTCCAGGGCCCCGTTGTTGACGTTGATGCTGACCGACGCAGTGCCACACACCGCACCGTTCGGCGCAGGCAGGCACACCCGGTAATCGAACGTGACCGGACTGGCCACGCCGGTCGGCGGATTGAAGAGGAAGCTGCCATCGGCGTTGAACACCAGTCCGGCCGGGGTGGCGCCTACCACGCTGAATACCGAGTCGGCGGGCACGTTGTCGTTGCTGCCGACACTGCCGGCCACGGCCTGCCCTGCCGACGTCGACACCAAATCGTTGGACGGCACCGGGGTCAGCAGCAGGCTGACATCGGCGCTGTCGCAGTTGGTCGGCGCCGCGGCTTCGCACACCTGGTAGGTCAAAGTCACCGGCCCGGACAGCGCGCCGCTGGGCACGCTGAGAGTGCCATCGGCGTTGATGGCATAGCCCGCCGGTGCGCCGACCAGGCTCAGCACGACCGATGCGGCCGCCGGTGGCGTGACCCCGTTGAGCGTGTCATTGGCCAGCACGCTCGGCGTGCTGCCACCGGGCAGGATCGCTGTGCCGCTGAAGTCGTCCGCCACTGCATCCAGCGCGCCGTTGTTGACATTGATCGTGACCGACGCGGTGCCGCATACGGTGCCGTTCGGCGCGGGCAAGCAGACTTGGTACGTGAAGCTCACCGGGCTGGCAACGCCGAGGGGTGGGGTATAGGTGAAGCTGCCATCGGCGTTGAACAGCAGGCCGTCCGGCGCAGTGCCCGGCACGGTGAACACGGCATTGGCCGGAACGGTGTCGTTGCCGCCGACGTTGCCGGTCACCGCCTGCCCGGCCAGCGTGGACACCACATCGGCCACCGGGGCCGGCACCACCACCACTGCGACGCTGGCGGTCTGGCAATTGCTCGGCGCGGCGGCTTCGCACAGCTCGTAGTCCAGGCTGACGGCACCAGACGGCGCGGCCAGCGTGATCGCTATCGTGCCGTCGGCGTTGATGGCGAAGCCCGCCGGCGCACCGATCAGGCGCAGGGTGACCTCGTTGGCCGGCGCGGGGCTGACGCCGTTCAAGGCATCGTTGGCCAGCACGCTGGCGGCGCTGGTAGCGCCCGGCAGCAACGGGGCGGCACTGAAGTCATCGTTGGCGGCCAGCAGCGCACCGCTGTTGATCGTCAGGGTCACCGTGGACGTGCCGCATACAGCGGAATCCGGTGCCGGCAGGCACACGCGGTAATCGAAGCTCACTGCGCCCGTCGTGCCGATCGGCGGTGCGTAGCTGAAGCTGCCATCGGCGTTGAACAGCAGACCGGCCGGGGCGGTGCCGACGACGCTGAAGACCGCGCCGGGCGGCACGTTGTCATTGCTGCCCGCGTTGCCCAGCACGGTCTGCCCGGCCAGCACGGTCAGAGCGTCGGGCGTGGGTACCGGGGTCAGCAGCAGGCCGACCTGTGCGGTGTCACAGTTGGTCGGCGCGGCGGCCTCGCACACCTGGTACGTCAGGTTCACCACACCGGATACCGCGCCGGTCGGCGTGCTGATCGTGCCGTTGGCGTTGATCGCGTAACCCGCCGGTGCACCGACCAGGCTCAGCACCACAGCGGCAGCCGCAGGCGGCGTGGCACCGTTAAAGGTGTCGTTGGCCAGCACGCTGGTGGCGGTGCTGTCACCGGGCAGCAGCGGGGTACCACGGAAGTCGTCGGCCACTGCCGACAGCGCGCCGTTGTTGACGTTGATCGTCACCGTGGCCGTGCCGCACACCGTTGCATCCGGCGCGACCAGGCACACCTGATAGTCGAAGGTGACCGGGCTCACCACGCCGACCGGCGGGGTGAAAGTGAAGCTGCCATCGGCATTGAACACCAGCCCGGCCGGGGCGGCGCCGACGACGGCATACGCTGCGCCAGCGGGCACGTTGTCGTTGCTGCCAACGGTGCCGCTGACGGCCTGGCCCACCGGCGTGGATACCACGTCATCCACCGGCTGCGGGGTCAGCAGCAGTGATACCTGGGCGGTATCGCAGTTGGTGGGGGCGGCGGCTTCGCACACCTGGTACGTCAACAGCACGCGGCCGCTGGCCGTACCGGCGGGAATCCCGATCGTGCCGTCGGCATTGATCACATAGCCGGCCGGCGCGCCGACCAGTGACAGCAGCACGTCAGCCGATGCGGGCGGGGTCACCGCGTTGAGCGTGTCATTGGCCAGCACGCTGCCGGTACTGCTGCCCGGCAGCAGCGCGCTGCCGCTGAAGTCGTCGTCCGATGCGGACAGCGCACCGTTGTTGACGTTGAGGGTGACCGTGGCGCCGGAGCACAGTGCGGCATCCGGTGCCGGCAGGCAGACCTGATAGCCGAACGTGACCGGGCTGACCACGCCGGTCGGCGGCGTGAACACGAAGCTGCCATCCGCATTGAACACCAGGCCAGCCGGACTGGCCGTGGTCAGCACGAACTGCGCGTTTGCTGGACTGTTGTCGTTGGCGCCCACGTTGCCGCTGACCGCCTGCCCGACCTGGGTCGATACCGCGTCGGCCACCGCCTGCGGCGACACAACCAAGCGGATGCTGGCGGTATCGCAGTTGGACGGCAACGCCGCTTCGCACAGCTGGTAGGTAACGATGAGCGCGCCGGCCGGCGTACCGGCCGCCACGGTCAGCACGCCGTCATTACCGATGCTGACACCGGCCGGGGCGGCAGGCAGCGTCACCACTACGCTGGCGGGGTCAAGCGGGCTGACACCGTCCAGGCTGTCGTTGACCAGCACCGAGGCGGTGTTGCCGCCCAGGGTGGGATTGATCGGCGTGGCGCTGAAGTCGTCATCCGCCGCTACCAGCGTGCCTGCATTGATGTTGATGCTGACGTTGGCGCTGGAACACAGCGTGGCGTACGGCGCCGGCAGGCACACTTCGTAACTGAAGGACACCGGGCTGGCCACGCCCACCGGCGGGGCATAGGTGAAGGTGCCATTGCCGTTGAACAGCAGCCCGTCCGGCGCGACGCCGGTCACGCGGAACTGCGAACCCGCCGGCGCGTTGTCATTGTCACCGACGCTTCCATTGAGCAATCGGCCGGCCTGCGTGGACAGCGCATCGTCGCTGGCTTGCGGCGTCACGACCACGGTGATCTGTGCACTGGCGCAGTTGGCCGGCGCAGCCGCTTCGCACAGTTGGTAGGTGAGAACGTTGACGCCGGCGGTGGCCGCTGCCGGCACCTGCAGCAGACCGTCGGTGGTCAGCGCGTAGCCGGCAGGCGCGCCGACCAGTTGCAGCGTCACCGAAGCGGCCGCCGGTGGCGATACGCCGTTCAAGCTGTCATTGGCGAGCACGCTCTGCGCGGTGTTGCCACCGGGCGGCAACGGCGTGGCAGTGAAGTCATCGCCCAGCGCAGCCAGGTTGCCGGCATTGACGCTGATCGTGGCCGACGCCGTGCTGCATCGGGTGCTGTCCGGCGCAGGCAGGCAGACCTGGTAATCGAAGTTCACCGCCCCGGTGAAGTTGACCGGCGGATTGAACAGGAAGCTGCCATCCGGGCTGAACGACAGGCCGGTGGGTTCGATGCCGGTGACGCTGTAGACCGAGCCGACCGGTGCGTTGTCATTGCTGCCGACCGTGCCCGCGAGCAGCTGCCCGACCGGAGTGGAGAACGCATCGGCCAGCGCCTCTGGCGACACCACCAGCGAGATCTGGGCGGTATCGCAGTTGCTGGGCAATGCGGCTTCGCACAGCTGGTAGGTGAGCGTCACGGCACCGGCCACCACACCGGCGGCGACGTTGACGGTGCCATCGGCGGCCAGCGTGTAACCGGCCGGCGCATTGAGCAGCGCAAGCTGCACGGCGCTGGACGCCGGCGGCGTTGCGGTGTCCAGGCTGTCGTTGACCAGCACGCTGGCGGTGCTGCCGCCCAGCGCAGGATCCACCGGTGTCGCGCGGAAGTCATCGTCGTTGGCGACCAGCGTGCCCGCGTTGACGTTCAGGGTGACTGTCGCGGTGGTGCAGACGGTGGTGTTGGGAGCAGGCAGGCAGGTCTGGTAGGCGAATGTCACGGCCCCCTGCGTGCCCGGCGGTGGTGTGTAGATGAAGCTGCCATCGGCATTGAACACCAGCCCTGCCGGTGCGGTGCCGCTGACTTCGTAGGCACTGCCGGCGGGAACGTTGTCGTTGGCGGCAACACTGTTGTTCAGCGCTATCCCCGCCTGGGTGCTGAAGTTGTCGTTGTTCGCAACCGGGCTCAACAGCAGCAGCACGTTGGCCGAGCTGCAGTTGGACGGCAGCGCGACTTCGCACACCTGGTACCCGAAGGTGACCTGGCCTGCCGCAGCGCCCCCGGGCACGGTGACGGTGCCGTTGCTGTTCACCACGTATCCGGCCGGCTCGCCCACCAGGGTCAGCTGCACTTCCGACGGATCCGGCGGAATCGCGCCGTTGTGGGTGTCATTGGCCAGCAGGCTGTTGGTTGTACCGCCGGTGTTGGCATCCAGGATCAACGAGCGGAAATCATCGTCGTTGGCCTGCAGCGTGCCGGCATTGACGTTGACGGTCACCGTTGCCGTCGCGCAGACCGTGGCCTGCGGTGCCGGCAGGCAGACCTGGTAATCGAACGTGGTCGGGCCGGTGAACAGTGCCGGCGGTGTGTACGTGAAGCTGCCATCGGCCGCGAACACCAGGCCTGCAGGCGCAGGGGCGACCACGCTGAACTGCGAGCCGGCCGGTGCATTGTCGTTGATCGCCACGTTGCCGCTGACGGGACGACCTGCATTGGTCGACAGCACGTCGTCCACCGCATCGGGCGTAATGAGCACCGTGATGGTGGCGGTATCGCAGTTGGTAGTGCCGGGCTCGCACACTTGGTAGGTGAGGTTGACGATGCCCGCTTGGGCGCCAGCCGGCACGCTCAGCTCGCCGGTAGGCTGCAGGGTGAACCCCACCGGTGCAGCACCGGTCAGCGCGAACGCCGCCTGTGCGGGCACCACCGGCGCGGCGTTGATGGTGTCGTTGGTCAGGACGCTGGCAGTCAGTCCGCCTGCCGCCGTCAGCGGCGTGCTTGAGAAGTCGTCATCGTTGGCGGCGATGGCGGCAGCCGTCACGACGAAGCTCGCCGTGGCAGTGGCACATATCGCGCTGTTGGGCGCGGGCAGGCACACCTGGTACTGGAAGCTGTCCGTACCGCTGTAGGCCGGCAATGCGGTGTAACTGAAGCTGCCATCGGGGGCCACTGTCGCGGTGCCGTCCGTCGGCCCGGACAGCAGGTTGTATACCGCGCCGGTTGCGGGGTTGTCGTTGCCGCTCAGCACGCCGGGGAATGCAACGCCGGCGGTGGCGCTGAAGTTCTCGCCCGCGGCCGACGGCGCCACCACAAGCTGCACGGTGGCCGTATCGCAATTGCTCGGCGTGGCCACTTCGCACAGTCGGTAGGTGAGCGTCTGTGCGCCAGCCGCTGCACCTGCCGCGACGACGATCTGGCCGGCTGCGTTCACGCTGTAGTCCGCTGGCGCGCCCTGCAGGTCCACCGTGACCTGTGCCGGCGCGACCCCCACACCGTTCAGCAGATCGTTGGCCAGCACGCTGGTCGTCGTGCCACCGCTGGCAGCCACCAGGACAGTGATCACGTCGTCCACCGCATCGATGGCATTCGCCGCGACCTGCACGTTGACCGTGGCGGTATCACACACCAACGCGTTCGGTGCGGGCAGGCAGATCTGGTAAACGAATTGGTCGGGACCGGTGTTGCCATTGCCGGGGGTGTAGGTGAATACACCGAAGGCATCCATCACCACCGTGCCGCGCGTCGGCGGCGTGGTCACCGTAAACGCAGAACCGGCCGCGACGTTGTCGTTGTCCGCCACGTTGCCGCTCACTGGCAGGCCGGCGCCCGGCGTGGCCACGCTGTCATCCACTGCATCCGGACTGATGATCAGGGAGACGTCGGCGGTATCGCAGTTGTTCGGTACGGCGGCTTCGCACAGGCGATACGTCAGCGTGGTGACGCCCGCAGCTGCCGTGGCCGGCACGGTGATTTCGCCGGTCGGCGCGATGCTGAAGCCCGCCGGCGGCGTGGCCAGCGTCAGTACGACCAGCGCCGGTGCAAAGGGGGCCCCGTTGAGCGTGTCGTTGCCCAGTACAGACGGGGTGGTGCCGCCCGCGCCGGCAGCGAACGGCGCGGGGAACGCATCGACGACGGCAAGCAGCTGGTTGGCATCCACCAGCACGCCGGCACCGGCGAAAGCGCAGACCGCCGCATCGGGTGCAGGCAGGCACACGCGGTATTCGAAGGACACGGGCGACAGGATTCCGCCCGTCGGGGCCAGGGTGAAGCTGCCATCCGCGTTGAACACCAGACCCGCCGGCAGTGCGCTCGTGGCGGTATACACCGCATTCGGCGGGGCATTGTCATTGGTGGCCACGGTACCGCTGAACGACGGCGTGCCGGATGCCACGTTGTAGCTGTCGGACAGCGTCGACGGGGCGACCACGAAGGTGGCGCTGGCGGTGGCGCAGTTGCTCGGCGATACCCGTTCGCAGATCTGGTAATCCAGCGACGTGCGGCCGGCAGGCGCGCCACCGGGCACGGTGATCCGGCCGTCGCTGTCGATGCTGAATCCTGTCGGCGCCGCCGGCAGCGTGACGATCAGGTCCGCTGCCACGACCGCCGCCCCTCCCAGGGTGTCGTTGACCAGCACGCTGGAGGTGGTGCCGCCGGTGCTGGCGATCACGCCGGGAAATACGTCGGCGACGGCCACGATCGCGGCCGGCTGCACACTGATCACCGGCGTGGTGGCGCTGTTGTCGCCCGGCGTTGGATCGGTGGTGCCCGGCGGCAGGATCAGCGAGGCGGTGTTCGCCGGCACGGTTGCCGGGGTGGCAGAAGGCGCCGTGCCACTGACCACCAGCGTCACCGCGTCGCCTACGCCGATGTTCACCTGCACGCTGATGCTGTTGCCGGTGCCGCTGGCGAGCGCGCATGACGAGGCCGGCGAGGCCGCCGTGCAGGTCCAGCTGACGTTGGTCAGCAGGACCGGCACCGCATCGACCACGGTCACGCCCAGCGCGCTGGACGGGCCCTGGTTGTTGACCTGGATCTGGTACTGCACCGGCGCGCCCGCGGTCACGCTGGTCGGGCCGAGGATGCTCTTCGACAGGCTCAGCTGCGCCTGCAGAGCAAGCACGTTGCTGTCGGTGGCGCTGTTGTTGCCCGGCACCAGATCGCCGATGTCGGCAGGCGGCGCCACGTTGGCGGTGTTGCTGAGCGGGCTCGGGTAGGACTGGGCGAACAACGTGGCCGGCAGCAGCATGGCGAGCAGGCACGCACCCCACCCTTTACGGGCAAGCGGTACGGCGCGTTGCATGCGGTGCTCGACTGCCTTGGACATGCCCTGTTCCTCGCCTGCTGCGGGTCGCATCACGGCGATGCATTCCCGTCGTTCCGTCGTCAGTGCCGGCAACACGCGATGGGCTGCGCGCCGGTCGGGGTAAGGCACCCGCGCGTCAGTACGCGGCGGGGTTGCTGCTGAAGATCACCGGGACGTTGATCGTGGCCTGCCCGCCATCGATCAGATCGACACCGACGCTGATGCTGTTGCCGCCCACTGCCCCGCCACTGGCCACGGCGCAGGCGCTGCCCGCACTGGCGCTGCAGGTCCAGGCGGCGCTCAAGGTCGCTCCGTTGGGCAGGGTGTCGTTGACCACCGCAGCGGTCACTGCGTCGGGGCCGCCGTTGGTCACCACCAGGGTGTACGTCGCGGTGCCACCAGGCGTGTACGTGCCACTGCCGTCGGTCTTGGTGATCGATAGATCCGCTCGGCGCGTGCGGTTGACGATGCGGCATACCAGCGCGACGGGCACGGCGCTCACGGCCGGCGCCTGCAGGGTGAAGCTGTTGCCGGTGCCGGAGCTGACGACCGTGCCGTCCTGGTTGGCGCACTGCCACGTGCTGGCATAGCGCTCCAGGGTGGTGCCCGCCGCTGCGGTTTCCGCCATTGCGTAGGTGCCGCCCGGCACGGTCACCACGGCAGCGGTGGCCCCGTTGTTACCGACGTTGTTCGCCGTGCCTACCGTGCCGCCGTTGTAGGTGATGGCCAGGTCGAAGCGGCCGGTGTCACTGGTGGGCTGCAGTTCCTTCACCAACTGCAGCGTGGCCGCGCAAGCCTGCGTCACCCCTTCCACGGTGAACACGGCCTGGCCGATGCGGATACCGAGCAGGCCCAGCAGGTTGTCGACCAGTCCACCCAGCAGGGTCGTCAACACCGGCGTCACCAGCGTGTTCACCGCCGTGCGGATCGGCTGCAGCAGGGTGCTGACCAGCGTGTTGACCAGGTCGTTGATCGGCAACGGCAACGGCAGCGCACCCAGTAATGTCACCACCGGGATGCCGCTGGTGACCTGGATGTTGAGCGAGTTGACCAGGGTGGACACCATCGTTGCCGCGCTGACGGTACCGGCGGCGAGCGTGCGCGTCTGTGGGTAGGGGCCGGTGAAACTCGCCGCCTGCAGGCCGGGCGTGGCCGTGGCGAAGCCGCGGATGCTGACGGCCAGCGGCACCGATACATCGGCGACGGGAATGTTGAGCAGCGTGGTGATGCGCACGGTGACATTGAGTGAGGTAAGCGTCGCTGGCGTCAGCGCGCTTTCGGTCAGCACGGTCGACCGGTTGAAGAACGTGGCATCGCTGATCTGTCCGACGTACAGGTTCACCAGTCCCGGGCGCGCCTGCAGGGTCACCGCATTGGCCACCAGGTTGACCGCTGAGATGCTGCCCTCGGCGCGGGCGATGTCCGCGTATACCTGCAGGTGCAGCACGCTGGCACTGATGTTGGCGTTGGATACTTTGACCAGGCCCAGCACGTTGAGGTTGTTGAGCAGCCCCGTCAGCGCCGCCGTGTTCAGACCCTGCGCCAGGTCGAGGTCCAGCTTCACCCGGATCGCCGCACTGTGGAACGCGCTGCCCAGTGGCCCGCAGGTATAGACCGGGCGCTCCACCACCTGCAGCCACAGGCGCACGTTGGCCAGGCCGGTGAGCCCCAGCGCCGCGGTGTTCACCGTGATCGGCGTCGGCGTGGTCAACACGTTGCGGAAGTTGTACAGCTGCACGCTGCCGGTGAGCAGGTCGAGCACGTTGAGCCTGACCGTGGTCAGCGAACCGGTGGGGAGTGCGATCTCCAGCAGATCCCCCAGCCGGATCGTGCCGGTGGCACCGGCTACGCCGAGTGGCAACGCGTTGAGGATATTGGCGGCCAGCGCCTGATTGTCGGCCTGCAGCACGGCCACCATCGCGGCGCGCAACGTACCGAGGCTGATCGCGGTGTTCAGCACCTGGCTGGGGTCGCTGACGACCACGCCGCCATTGAGCTGGGTGATCAGCGCATTGAGGTTGATGTTGGCACCGGCCAGGCTGTTCCAGTCGGCGGCAGTCAGGTTGAGGGTGGTGCCCGGCAGCAGCGCGCCGAACAGCAGGTTGAGGATCGGGCTCTGGGTGGAATCCACCGATGCCAACCGCGGGCCGGCGCTGACGCAGGCACCGGCGGTACAGGCCGTGGTCGCTTGGGCATGGGCGCGGCCCAGGCAACCCAGCACCATCAACACCGTCAGCAACACCAGCGCGTGCCAGCGTAATGACGGTAGTTTCACGGCCTTCACATTAACCATTCCCTTGCCCCCCGCATTGCTTCAGGCAGTACCTGATCGCGGCGGCGGAATTACTCCGTCACCTGAACTGATTCACTGCTGTCCGGTTTTTCCCCGGGATTACGTTTAGGCCCGGTTCGGAGTGATTAATGCGGGACGCGGCGAAACCGTCAAATGGGAGGATGTGAAAGTAGAGGGCAGTAACGCTGACCTGCAGTCCAAGGGAAGGTCGGCACGGTTGCTACATAAGCGCCCGACAGCGTTTCTGTACCGCCGAAAAAAGAATCACTTCCCGGTAAGCTGTGCTTACCACGACATGGAGAGGTGGGAATGAAGGAGATGTGCGACAGGATCCGGCGCTCACGACTTACTGCCGGCTTATCCCAATCACAGCTGGCGCAGGAAACCGGCGTCCGCCGGAGCGCCGTTGCGCAGTGGGAACGTGAGGGCGGAACGTGCCCAAGTGTGACCCATTTGGCACAAATTGCAATTGTGACGCAGGTCCATTTTGAGTGGTTGGCAACGGGGCGAGGACCGGGTAGACCACAGGATGGAAACGATCTGCCGATACCGGAGATAACATCCGCCGAGCGCGTTCCTCACGAGGCCGAGATTCTCTGCCTGTTGCGGAAAATGACGCCGCGAAAACGTAAAGTGGCGCGCGCGATAATCGAAATGCTGGAGGACTGATCGACCGCGTGACGACTCACGGTCATCACTCACCTTCATCCGCCAACGGCTGCACTCATCACGCTGGCCGGTGGCAGCGACCAGTCGATCGGCGCCTGCCCCCGGCGCTGCAGATAGTCGTTGGCGGCGGAAAAATGCCCGCAGCCGATGAAGCCGCGGTGCGCCGACAGCGGCGAGGGATGCGGGGCTTTCAGGACGCGGTGACGGGCGGTGTCGATGACCTTGCCCTTCTGCTGCGCATAGGCGCCCCAGAGCATGAACACCAGACCGTCGCGCTCCCGGTTCAAGGTCTCCACCACATGGTCGGTAAAACCTTCCCAGCCGCGCTTCTGATGCGCACCGGCACTGCCCTCTTCCACCGTCAACACCGCATTGAGCAGCAGCACGCCCTGACGGGCCCACGGCAGCAGGCAGCCATGGTCCGGCCGCGGCAGTTCCAGGTCGCGCTCGATCTCCTTGTAGATGTTGAGCAGCGAGGGCGGCACCGGCACGCCGGGCTGCACCGAGAAGCTCAGGCCATGCGCCTGGCCACGGCCGTGGTACGGGTCCTGGCCGAGGATCACCACCTTGGTCGCATCGAAGGGCGTGGCGTCGAAGGCGGCAAAGATCTGCGGGCCCGGCGGAAAGACCGCGGCGCCTGCCGCCTTGCGCTGGCGCAGGAAGGCGGACAGTTCGCGCATCTGCGGCTGCAGCAACCAATCGCCCACGTGCGCTTTCCAGCTCGCTTCCAGCTGGATGGAGGGGAGTACGACGTCGTTCATTACATTACCGATCGGGGGTTCAGTCGGGACAGCCGCAACTGGAACAATACCTTCGTCACCAGCAGGCGTTCTTCGATGGGCTTAAGCACCAGGTCGTTCGCACCGGCCTGCAGCAGGACGGTCTGGTTGAGGGGATTGCCATCCCCGGTCATCACCAGCACCGGCAGCCGGCGCTTGCTGTAACCGAAATCCACGCGCACGCGCTCCACCAGGTCGCGGCCACTGAGCTCGCCCTTCAAGGTGACATCCGTCAGCACCAGATCGATCCGGTGCTGGTTGCGGCCGAGGGATTCGGCGGTCAGCAGGGTGACCGCTTCTTCGGCGGTCATCACGTGCAGCACGTTGAGCTGCTGCCTTTCCAGCATGCGCTTGGTGGCCTCGGCCACGACCCGGCTGTCTTCCACGTACAACAGCGTGGCGCCGGGAATGATCGCCGGTTGCACATAGCCGCGGATGAAGGCGGCCAGCGCCTCGTGGCCCAGCGACTTGTCGAAATAATCGGTGATGTAGTCAGTGAAACGGCGCTGCTCCAGGTGTACCTGTGCTTCGCCGGATACCACGATCACCGGCACGTACGCCTGGCCGGCGGATTCGCGCACCATCTTCGCCAGCGCCAGGCCATCGCCATCGGGCAGCGACAAGGACGTGGTGACCAGATTGACCGGTCCCTCCAGCAGGGCCCGGCGGGCGTCTTCGATGCCGGCACAGCCCACCACCTGCACGCCGGGCAGGTCGCGCTGCAGCACGTCACCGATCAGCTTGCGGACCAGCCGCGATCCGTCGACCACCATGACCCGGGTGGCATCGTCGTGCAGGTGTTTGAGGGCGTGCTTGAGCATGCCGGTCTCAGGTTTCAGTGGGGCGCGTCTGGCGCAGGAAATGTCCGGTGACCAGCCATGCCCCCAGCCAGCCGACCAGCACGATGGCCAGCAGCACCACCGAGGAATGCAGCAGGTCCAGCCCCTTCAGCGCGAACGGACTGGCATAACTCTGCGACAGCTGGGACAGCGGGCCGGACAGTGCTGCGCCGGCACCGGCGATCAGGCCCAGCGCGACCAGACCCGCCCCCAACCCGTACCAGGCCCCCAGATACAGGAAGGGGCGGCGGATGAAGCCATCGCTGGCGCCGAGCAGCTGCAGCACGCCGATCTCCTCGCGCCGCGCCTGGATGTCCAACCGCACCGTGTTGCCGACCACCAGCACCGCACCAAGTCCGAGCACCAGGGACAACACCTGCACCAGCCGCGCGCCGAAGGCCAGCCAGGCATCCAGGCGCGTGCGCCAGAGCGCGTCATGCTGCACCAGGTCGGCCTGCGGCAGCGTCCCCAACGCACGCGCCAGGCGGGCATCGTCCGTCGCCGCTGCCGGCGTCACCACCAGCAGGCTGGGCAAGGGATTGGACTGCAGCGCATCGATCGCTTCGCCGAGCCCGGCGTTCTCGCGCAGTTCTTCCAGCCCCTCGTCAGGGGTACGCAACTGCACCGCCTGCACGTCATCGCGGGCACGCAGTTCCGTGGCCAGCGCCTCGGCCGTCGCACCGTCCAGCTCGGCCTTCAGGAACAGATTGATGTCGCGCGATTGCTGCACACTGCCGGTGAAGTGCTTGAGGTTGTCCAGGGCGATGGACAGGCCGAGCGGCAGGGCCAGCGCCAGCGCCATCACCATTACGGTGAGCAGCGTCGACCACGGCTTGCGGAAGGCGCGGCCCAGGCTGAAGACGATGCTGTGCATGTGGTGCTGCCACCAGATGCCGACGCGCGAGGGAGCGGCCGCCGGCGCATTTGCCTTGCGCTCGGTCGAGGGGGATGTATCGGTGCTCATTCGGCCAGGTCCTGCGGCGAGATGTCGTCGACCAGCCTGCCGTGGTCCAGGATCAGCACACGCTTGCGCATACGCCGCAGCAGGGCCAGGTCATGGCTGACCACCAGCACGCTGGTGCCCCGCGAGGGCAGCTCGGCGAACAGCGCCATGATCTCTGCCGCCAGCGTCGGGTCCAGGTTGCCGGTGGGCTCGTCGGCCACCAACAGGCGCGGCTCACCGACGATGGCACGGGCGATGCCCACGCGCTGCTGCTCGCCTGCCGACAGCTGCGACGGCAGGGCTTTTTCGCGATGGCCCAGGCCCATCCGCTCCAGCACCGAGCGCACGCGCTTGCCGATGTCGGCACGGCGCGTGCCGCGCAGGATCAGCGGCAGGGCGACATTCTCGGAAATGCTGCGGTCCATCAGCAGCCGGTGGTCCTGGTAGACCGCGCCGACCTCACGACGGTGCCGGGGCACGTCGCCACCGCGCACCTTCAGCAGGTTGCGCTCATTGAACACCACCGCGCCACGGCTGGGCCGTTCGTCCAAGTGGATCAACTTCAACAGGGTGCTCTTGCCGGCACCGGAATGGCCGGTGACGAACACCATCTCGCCCGGCGCCACGTCGAAGCTGACATCCGTCAGCGCCTCGTGCCCACCGGCGTACTGTTTGCTTACATTGTCAAAACGCAGGACGCTCATCCCCTGATTATGCAGGACAGGCGCCACGGCGTGGAGACATCGCGTCAGGGCCTGTGCCCGCGGCGGGGCAGACCGGAGAGACCGCTGCCCCCTGAGCCTGGGGCAGCGCCGCAGGCCCGGGGGTGTAGGTGCTGTTGAAACACGGCCCGCGATTCGCCCAGCGGACCGCGAGCGCGACAGCGCGAACGCGATGCCGCTTAGGTGCCCGCCAGCATGCGGCGGATCTTGCGGCCGATGCGGGTAAGGAACGAGTCGCTGGGATCGACGCCACGGACCGGCTTGGCCATCACCTGCACCGGCGATACCGGCGTGGTCGACGTACCGCTCTCGGTGCCGGTCTCGGCGCCTTCGACCGGACGGCCGTTGCGACGACGACGACGCTTGCGCGGCTTGCGCTCGCCATCGGCCAGGGCAGGATCCTGCGCGGCATCTTCGGCCTGCGGCGGGCGCGGGGCCTGCAGGCTGTCCAGCGCAGCCGGCGCAACGGCGCCTTCCACAGCACTGGCGGCGACGGCGGTTTCTGAACCGGCCACGACCTCACCTTCCACCCGCGGCTTGCGCGGCGGACGCGGACGGCGCTCACCGCTGCGTTCGCCAGTGCGTTCGCCACGACCCGCCGACGGCTTGCCGCCACGGCCGCCACCACGACGCTCCTCTTCGGCAGCACGTGCTTCGCGTGCTTCACGGAAGATCTGGCTGACGCTCTCGTTCTCGTCGCCTTCTTCGCCCGGCGCAGCCGGTGCGCGTTCCGGACGCGGCAGCGAGGTCAGCAGTTCGGCGGTCACTGCTTCAACCGGGATCTTCTGATCAATGTAGGCCTCGATATCCGGCAGGCCCATCGCATAGCGTTCGCAGGCGAAGCTGATCGCATCGCCTTCCTCGCCCAGGCGGGCGGTGCGGCCGATACGATGCACGTAATCTTCGGCGTCGAACGGCAGGTCGTAGTTGTAGACGTACTTGATGCCGTCGATGTGCAGGCCACGGGCAGCCACGTCGGTGACCACCAGGATCTCCAGCTGGCCCTTCTGGAAGCGGTTGAGCAGGCTCTCGCGCTTCTTCTGCGGCACGTCGCCGGACAGCACGCCGACACGGTAGCCGGCACGTTCCAGCGAACGCGCCACGCGCTCGACGAACACCTTGGTGTTGACGAACACCATCGTGCGCGCGCCTTCGCTGCGTGACAGCAGGCCCAGCAGCAGCGGGATCTTCTCTTCGTCGGCCGGGAAGTACATGCGCTGGCGCACGCGTGCGGCGGTGATGGATTCGCTCTCCACCACCATCTTCTGCGGCTCGTTCATGTGGTCATACGCCAGCTCCAGCACGCGATGGCTGAGCGTGGCGCTGAACAGCAGGGTCTGCCGCGTAGTGCGCTCGGGCATGCGGCGCAGCAGGAAGCGGATGTCCTTGATGAAGCCGAGATCGAACATGCGATCGGCTTCGTCCAGCACGCAGATCTCGCAGGCATGCAGCGACACCACTTTGTGCTGCTTGACGTAGTCGATCAGGCGGCCCGGGGTGGCGATGATCACGTCCACGCCCTGCTGCAGCAGTTCACGCTGCTTGTCGTAGTCCACCCCGCCATAGACCAGCGCGAAGCGCAGGCCCAGGTCCGAACCCAGCTTCACCGCGTCCTTGTGGATCTGGATGGCAAGCTCGCGGGTCGGTGCGAGGATCAGCGCGCGCGGGTCTTCCGGCTTGCGGTCAGCCAGCGCCGGGCGGGTAAGCAGGCGATTCACCACGGCCACCAGGAAGGCCAGCGTCTTGCCGGTGCCGGTCTGTGCCTGGCCTGCGACATCGCCACCGGCGAGTGCGACCGGCAGCGTCAGCGCCTGGATCGGGGTGCAGCGGGTGAATCCGGCTCCTTCAAGACCGGCGTGCAACGCCGGATGCAGATCGAAGGAGGAAAAGGTCAAATCGGTCAGCGGTTTGTCGCTCATGTGTCCGTCTTGGTCTGGCCGCCACCTGCAATCGGGCGGCTCGGCATCATCTGGGGGCTCCGTCGCAAACTGCGGCCCCTGCGGCGGGTCGGCGGGCGCTGGACCTGTCGGGTCCCTTGCCGCTCAACGGTGAAGTTTAGCGTACTCGAGG
The DNA here is from genome assembly GCF_040223995.2 of Stenotrophomonas sp. WHRI 8082. Taxonomy (NCBI): domain Bacteria; kingdom Pseudomonadati; phylum Pseudomonadota; class Gammaproteobacteria; order Lysobacterales; family Lysobacteraceae; genus Stenotrophomonas; species Stenotrophomonas sp. WHRI 8082. Next base: position 1,493,942 of record NZ_CP167826.1, read on the forward strand.
CGCCAAACCGGGCCCAAGCGTCTCATAGCTATTAGAGACGACTCGTTTCGCCGTCTTCATCTGCCGCTCCACGGCCTGAATCGAGCCCCTTCTGCCTCTTGTGGCACTTGGCTCGCGCCCCTAGGTGATAGGTAGTGACAGTGGAATCTGGCACATTTCCCGGATGCCTTCGATCACGATACGCTGGGTTCCAGCCGGCCTCTGTCCCCTCGCGCGGATAGGCGTAAACTGCCGGCCGTGAGCGTCCAGGCATCCGCCCAACGCACCGTGGGCACGCTCCACGAGGCAACGACACGGATCACGCCACACTGGCGTGGCCCAGTTCACCCACCTCCGGCCACCGCCGGGTGCATCACCAGACGAGAGACCAAGATGAGCGACAAGGTTGTACACGTCAGCACCGCTGACTTCGAAAGCACTGTGTTGGGTTCCAAGGAACCGGTGCTGGTCGATTTCTGGGCCGAATGGTGTGGCCCGTGCAAGATGATCGCCCCCGCCCTCGATGAGCTGGCCGATGCCTTCCAGGGACGCGCGAAGATCGTCAAGGTCAATGTCGACCAGGAACGCGATCTGGCCGTGAAGTATCACGTGCGCTCGATTCCGTACCTGGTCGTTTTCAAGGATGGCGAAAAGGTAGCGGAGCAGATCGGTGCGGTGGGCAAGGCCCAGCTGGCCGGCCTGCTGGACAAGGCCCTCGCCTGACCCTGCAGGTACTGGCAGCCGGTGACCCCGGCTGCCGCAGGGCCTGCTCTGCATGAACGTCTGACACAAGCGGCCCTTGCAAGCCGCTGCACGCCGGTGATAGTGTCGGCACATCCGGCCCGCGTTCGCGTGCCGCACCCTCTGGACGCAGTTCACTCCAGACCCCTTTCCCTTCGTTCGCCGCCCCAGCCGGGCGCTCGCACCTTCAAGCGAGGAATAACGCTCTTGTCCGATACCACTTCCGAAACCGGCAGCGCTGATGCGCCCGCCGAAAAGCGTGTGCGCAAGCCCCGCGTCAGCAAGGCCGTTGCACCGTCCGGTGCCGAGACCAGCGCACCGGCGGCCCATCAGCCGGCGTTGCCGTTGACGCAGGCACCGCAACCGTCGTCGGCACCCGCCGCGGCTACGCCTCCCTCTTCTCCTGCAGCGCCGAGCGCGCCGGCTTCCGAATCGTCCGCTTCCAGCGGCGGTGACGGTGGCGAAGGCCGCGAATCCGGCCAGCCGCGCCAGCAGAACAACGCCGGTGGCCAGAACCAGGGCCCTTACCAGGGCAACAACGCGCAGGGCAACAACGCTCAGGGCAACCAGCAGGGCCAGGGCAACCGCCGCGATCGCTTCCGCAATCGCCGTGACCGTCCTGCCCGTGGTGGCCGCGACGATGGCCTGCCGCAGGACAACAACGAACAGCAGCAGCCGTTCGTGCGTACCCAGCAGCCCAACGTGCCGGAGGGTTTCCCGGTCTATTCGCTGAGCGATCTCAAGCGCATGCCGGCGCAGAAGCTGCTGGAAATCGCCGAGCAGCTGCAGATTTCCGAAGGCGTGGCCCGTGCCCGCAAGCAGGACGTGATCTTCGCCCTGCTGAAGGTGCTGACCCGCCATGGCGACGGCGTCGCGGCTGACGGCGTGCTGGAAATCCTGCCGGACGGCTTCGGCTTCCTGCGCGCTGCAGAAGCCAGCTACCTGGCCGGTCCGGACGATACCTATATCTCGCCCAGCCAGATCCGCCGCTTCAACCTGCGCACCGGCGACCACCTGTCTGGTCGCATCCGCTTCCCGAAGGATGGCGAGCGCTACTTCGCGCTGTCCATCGTGGACACCATCAACGGTGAGCCGCTGGAAGCGTCCAAGAACAAGGTGCTGTTCGAGAACCTGACCGCCCTGTTCCCGCGCAAGCGCTTCACCCTGGAACGCGGCAACGGCTCGTCCGAAGACATCACCGGCCGCATCCTCGATCTGATGGCACCGCAGGGCAAGGGTCAGCGTTCGCTGATCGTGTCCCAGCCCAAGGCCGGCAAGACGATGATGATGCAGCAGGTGGCCACGGCCATCACCACCAATCATCCTGACGTGCACCTGATCGTGCTGCTGATCGATGAGCGTCCGGAAGAAGTGACCGAAATGCAGCGCACTGTGCGCGGCGAGGTCATCAGCTCGACGTTCGATGAGCCGGCCGCGCGCCACGTGCAGGTTGCGGAAATGGTGATCGAGCGGGCCAAGCGCCTGGTCGAGCACAAGAAGGACGTGGTGATCCTGCTCGACTCGATCACCCGTCTGGCCCGTGCCTACAACAACGTGGTGCCGAGCTCGGGCAAGGTGCTGACCGGTGGTGTGGATGCCAACGCGCTGCACCGTCCGAAGCGCTTCTTCGGTGCGGCCCGCAACGTGGAAGAAGGCGGCAGCCTGACCATCATCGCCACCGCGCTGGTCGACACCGGCAGCAAGATGGACGAGGTGATCTACGAAGAGTTCAAGGGCACCGGCAACAGCGAAGTGCACCTGAGCCGCCGTATCTCCGAAAAGCGTGTGTTCCCGGCGATCGACATCAACCGCTCGGGCACCCGTCGCGAAGACCTGTTGATCGAGCCGGAACTGCTGCAGAAGATCTGGATCCTGCGCAAGCTGCTGCATCCGATGGATGAAATGGCCGCGATGGAGTTCCTGCTCGACAAGATGAAGAACACCAAGTCCAACGACGAGTTCTTCGGTTCCATGAAGCGCTGATTTTCCGGCGCTGATGGAAGTACGACGAGGCCCCGCACTGCGGGGCCTTTGTCGTTTACGGGGTGCGAACATCCGCCAGGGGCTCTCTCCACCAGACGGGCCACTGTTATCGGTAGCGCCGACCCATGGTCGGCGAGCCCAGCGGCGCCGGGATCCGCAGGCACCGGCAACAGGCATCCACCGGCCGTCCGTGCTGCGCCGCACCGTGGCAATATCAGGCCGACGTAGCACCATCGCCGGGCGCGCCTCGCGCGCCGCTGCCCCACGAAGGAAGGTCTGCACCATGGCTGGACGAATCGAGGATGTCGCCGCGGCGGCCGGGGTGTCGATCAAGACCGTGTCGCGGGTGCTCAACAACGAGCCCAATGTGCGCCAGCAGACCCAGCAGCGCGTGCGCGATGCCGTGGCGAAGCTCGGTTACAAGCCCAACCCGTCGGCGCGCAGCCTGGCCGGCCAGCGTTCGTATGCGTTGGCACTGGCCTACAACAATCCATCACGCAACTACCTGATGGAAATACAGAGCGGCATGCTCGATGCGTGCCACGGCAACCACTACAACCTGCTGCTGGGTCCGGTGGGCATCGGGCAGCACGCGCTGCCTGACCTGCGTGCCCTGTTTGAGAACTCACGGCCGGATGGCGTGGTGCTGATCCCGCCCCTCACCGATGATCCGGTGGTGCTGGCTTACCTCCACACGCACGGCATTCCGTTTGCCAGCATTGCCCCGCGCGACCCGTCGACGGGTATCGGCGTGCGCATGGATGAAACCACGGCGGTGGTCGAGCTGATGCGGCACCTCCTTGCGCTTGGCCATCGGCGCATCGGGCATATCAAGGGACCTCGCACCCACGGTGCCTGCCAGTGGCGCCATGCCGGCTACCGCGCGGCCTTGCGCGAGGCGGGGATCGCCTACGACCCGTCGCTGGTGGTGAGCGGGCAGTTTTCTTTCGAGTCCGGCCTCCCCGCCGCGCATCGGCTGCTGGACCTCGCCGACCCGCCCACGGCCATTTTCGCGGCCAACGATGACATGGCGGCCGCGGTGTACCGCGTCGCCGGCGGCCGCGGCCTGCGCATACCGCACGACCTGTCCGTCTGCGGCTTTGATGACACGCCGCTCGCCAGCCACATCTTCCCGGCGCTGACCACCGTGCGGCAGCCGACCGCTGACATGGGCCGGCTGGCCAGCCAACAGTTGATCGACCGCATCCGCGCCCCTGCCGCCGGCGCCATGATCACCCTGGAGCACACCGTGCTGGTGCGCGAGTCGACCGCCGCACCGGGGCGGCGCGCCGGCGCGTAGCGCCGAGCCACGCTCGGCGGGATCCTGCCGCTCACGGCCCGCTGTGCTCGCCGACCATGGGTCGGCGCTACCTATCTCGGACTCTCGGCGGAATCCTGCCGCTCACGGCCCGCTGCGCTCGCCGACCATGGGTCGGCGCTACCTACCTCGGACGGAATCATCCGCGGCCCGTTGCACATGCTCTGGTAGCGCCGAGCCACGCTCGGCGGGATCCTGCCGCTCACGGCCCGCTGCGCTCGCCGACCATGGGTCGGCGCTGCCTATCTCGGACGCTCGGCGGGATCCGGCCGCCTACGGCCCGCTGCGCTCGCCGACCGTGGGTCGGCGCTACCGACTCTGCGTCTTCCACGGCGCGCCAGGCTTGCTTGGCCGGGTGGTGAAGCGCTTGCGGGCGAATTGTCGAGCGCTGTCAGTCGGCGGTGATTTATCTGCGCAGAACTGTTGCGCAACGCAACACGCCGCTGAGCAGGGCACGCGCGCCTCCACCGATCCGTCCTGTGCGCGTGGACACAGGCAGGACAACACTTTGCCGTATGTGGCCTACCATCGTCATGCCATTCAGCTGGCAGCAGGCCGCGCTGCCTGCGGGGGCGGTCCATGTCAGTTTGTTGACAACGCTGTCAACGCAACCCCAAATCGCTCCCGTCAAGCAGTTGCCGCGTTTCAGCCGAACTTAAACCCGCTGTTTCCGCACTCCCTGGGGAGGGATCGCAATGAGGATGTACAAGGCCGTACCCCGCAAGACGATGCTCGCTTCCGCTCTGATGCTTGCCGTGGCTGCGCCCGGCTGGGCACAGGCACCCGTTGATCGCCCGTCCGCCACTACGCCGTCGCCGGATGTGGATCCTTCCACGTTGGACACCGTGCAGGTCACCGGTATCCGCGGCAGTCTGACGTCGTCGATGAACCTCAAACGCGACAGTCAGGGCGTGGTGGATGGCATCGTCGCCGAGGACATCGGCAAGTTCCCCGATACCAACCTCGCCGAGTCACTGCAGCGCATCAGCGGCGTCTCGATCGACCGCACCTCCAGCGGCGAAGGCTCCAAGGTCACCGTGCGCGGCATCGGCCCGGACTACAACCTGGTGCTGCTCAACGGTCGTCAGATGCCGGCCTCCAACCTGGGCAACGGCGGCGGTGGACTGTCCGGTTCGCGCTCGTTCGATTTCGCCAACATCGCCTCCGAGTCGATCTCGGCGGTGGAGGTCTACAAGACCACCCGCGCTGACAACCCGACCGGTGGCATCGGTGCCACGATCAACATCAAGACGCTGCGCCCGCTCGAAGCCGCACCGGTGGTCAGCCTGGGCATGAAGGCGGTGCACGACACCTCCAATGACAACGTGCCACGTACGCTGCAGGGATCCAACGTCACCGGTGAACTGTCCGGCATCTTCAGCCAGGTCTACGCCGATGGACGCTTCGGCGTGGCGCTGAGTGCCAGCCATCAGGAACGTGATTCGGGCTTCAACCAGGCCACCGTGGCGGAAGGCTGGGCAACACTGCGCGGCGACGATACCAGCGACTGGCGCGCACTGCCGCAGCCGGGCACCGGCTATTCGGACCGCATCACCAACCGTCCCGGTGCGGAGGACATCTACGGCCGCCCGCAGAACACCGCGTACAACGTCAACGCCGTGCAGCGCCAGCGCACCAACGGCCAGGCCACGCTGCAGTGGAAGCCGCTGGACAACGTCACCACCACGCTGGACTACACCTATGTCGAGAACAAGGTGCAGCAGCAGCGCAGCGAACTGTCGGTGTGGTTCAACTACGGCCCGGGTGACAGCACCTGGACCGATGGTCCGATCGCCGCACCCATCGTGTACAGCGAGGACGTGGTCAACGGAGACGTGGCCATGGGCGGCATGAAGCTGGCCACGAAAAACAGCATGGAATCGCTGGGGTTCAACGTCGAGTGGGAAGTCAACGACGCGCTCGACATGTCGTTCGATTACCACCGTGCCAGCGCCGAATCGCAGCCGGATGGCCCCTATGGATCGGCCGGCGTGCTCGGCGTGGCGGCCTATGTGCGCGGCACGACCACCGTGGATTACAGCGGCGACCTGCCGATCATCAACATCGCACTGCCGCCGGGCGGTGTGCAGGCCGCCGATGCGCTGGTCACCGGCTCGGTGTTCCAGAACAGTTACAACAAGTCCGAAGTGGAGCAGTTGCAGGCCAAGGGCGTGTTCCGTTTCGCCGACTACTCGGCGCTCGATTTCGGCGTGGGCCACACCCAGGTGGACAACCGGTCCGCAGCGGCGATCCAGCAGCGTGACAGCTGGGGCGGCGTCGGCACGCCGGCCGACTACGATGACAGCATCTGGTACGCCGATGACATGGGCAAATACTTCAAGGCGTTCTCCGGCCATGACGATCCGCGCCTGACGGGCCAGTTCCTTGTGTTCGATTTCGATCGCCTGCGTGACCGTGCGGCGCAGGTGGCCAACGGCGCCGAGCCCGCGTGCCCGACGTGCTATCTCGCCCCGACCGAGTACTCCGAAGACATCCGTACCAGCGAAAAATCCAAGAGCGCCTACCTGCAGTACCGCACCACCTTTGACTGGAACATGCCACTGCACATCGCAGCCGGCGTGCGCTATGAACAGACCGAAGTGGAATCGTTGGCGCTGGTCCGGGTGCCCACCTCGATCAGCTGGAACTCACTCAATGAGTTCAACATCACCTATGCCGACGACGGCGCGTTCATCGGCGGCCAGGGCAAGTACGATTACGTGCTGCCCAACGTCGACCTCAAGCTGGACATCAACGAGTCGCTGGCGCTGCGCGGCAGCTACAGCCGCAGCCTGGGCCGTCCGGGCTGGACGCAGATCGAAAGCGGGCAGCGCCTGGACAACATCGTGCGCACGCAGGGGGGCACCGGTTCGCGCGGCAACCCGGCGCTGGAGCCGCTGCTGTCGGACAACTTCGACCTTTCGCTGGAGTGGTACTACGGCGACGCCAGCTACGCCTCGGTCGGGTTCTTCCGCAAGAACATCAAGAACTTCATCAGCAACACCATCGCCCGCGAAGATGCCGGCAGCCTGCACACGCCGGTCGGCGGGGCGTACTGGAACGAAGCGCTGGCGTCGGGCTGCGTCACCACCGACACGGTGTGCATCCGTAATTACATCTTCACCAACCACGCCGGTGACCCGGGCGTTGTGTCTACCGGCGTCAACTCGGCCGGCCAGCAGACCGGCAGCATCGTCGGCCAGCCGGGTGACCCGATCGCAGGGTTCGACATCACCCTGCCGGCCAACCAGCGCTCGGATCATCTGCAAGGCTGGGAGGTGGCGGTGCAGCACCTGTTCGGCGAGTCCGGCTTCGGCGTGGCGGCGAACTACACCAAGGTGAAATCCGGGCTGACGTTCGACAACCTGAGCCTGGGCGATCAGTATCCGATGGTCGGCCTGAGCGATTCGGCCAATGCGGTACTGTTCTATGACAAGCACGCGTGGCAGATCCGCGCGGCCTACAACTGGCGCGACAAGTTCCTCAACGGCATCGGTGGCCAAGGGCCGAACCCGAACTACACCGAAGCCTATGGCCAGCTCGATCTGAACATCAGCTACGCGGTGACCGAGCAGCTGACGCTGAGCGTGGAAGCGATCAACCTGACCGACGAAACGATGCGCACCTACGCCCGCCACAGCAACATGCTGCGCTATGCCACCCAGACCGGCCCTCGCTACATGTTCGGCGTGCGCTACAAGTTCTGAGCGGCGATGAACCTGCCCCCGCCCCGCCCCATCGAAGAAGTCCCGCTCACGGATCCTGCGGCACTGCCTGCCGCACTACTGAGCTGGACCACACCGAAGGTGGTGCGGGGGCTTGCCGGCGCGTGGCCGCTGGTCCAGGCGGGGCAGCGCTCCGACGCGGCGGCGGCGGACTACCTCAAGCGCTTCGACCACGGCGGCATGCCGGTCACCGCCACCACCGCGGCGCCCAGCGCGAAGGGCCGGGTGTTCTACAACGAAGACCTGAGTGGCTTCAATTTCCGCCGCGAACAGGTGCCGCTGCGCGTGGTACTGGACACCCTGCTCAAGTACCGCAGCGATCCGGACGCACCGACCATCTATGTGGCATCCACTACGCTGGATACCTACCTGCCCGGACTGCGGGAGGAGAATCCACTGGCGCTGGGACAGGCCGATGCACTGGCCAGCATCTGGATCGGTAACCGCTCGCGGATCGCGGCGCACTACGACGCACCGGATAACCTGGCCTGCGTGGCCGCCGGGCGTCGACGCGTCACCCTGTTCCCACCGGAGCAGGTAGGTAACCTCTACGTGGGTCCGCTCGACTTCACCCCGGCCGGTCAGGCGATCAGCCTGGTCGACTTCGCCGCACCGGACCTGCAGCGTTTTCCGCGATTTGCCGAGGCGATGGCGCATGCGCAGGTGGCTGAGCTGGAGCCTGGCGATGCGGTGTTCATTCCCTCGCTGTGGTGGCACCACATGGAAGGGCTGGCCCCCTTCAACGTGCTGGTGAACTACTGGTGGCGCCCGGTGCCGGCATGGGCCGATTCGCCGATGAACGCCATGATGCTGTCCCTGCTGGCGATACGCGAACTGCCGGCAACCCAGCGCGCAGCGTGGAAGGCGATGTTCGATCACTACGTGTTCGAGGCCGGCGACCACACCGCCGCCCACATCCCGGCACCCGTACGGGGGGTGCTGGGGGCGTTGGATGAAACATCGGCCGCCACCCTGCGCACCACCCTGCGGCAGCGGCTGGACCGCTGACGCGGTGCCCTGTGCGGCGGACCATCGCCGCCCGCAGTGCGCCCACCTGTAGCGCCGAGCCATGCTCGGCGGAATGTGTCCGGCACCGCCACGCCTGACACAGGCCGCGCTGCGCGCTCGCCGAGCATGGCTCGGCGCTACCCCCATCGCCTTGTCGCTTTCGGCGATAATGGCACCGCCATCCCCATCGAACCGTGCGCAGCCTGATGCGTGCGGGCGTTGTCCCTCGCTGTCGCTCAACCCGTTCCCATCGGTTGGCCCAGCATCAGACAGGCCCGACCTGCCCGAATGCGCATCATCTCAAAACGCCTGAACCTGGGCTCGCTCATTCTTGCTCTGGCCCTGCTCAGCGCAGTGGTCGCGCTGGCCAATACCTTGATGGCCAGCTACCGCGTGCAGCGTGACCAGCTGATCAGCAATACCTTGGAAGCCAACCGGGTATACGCCAACAAACTGGCCGAGACCACGCAGAATTTCATCCTCTCCTCGCAGCAGCAGCTGGCGTATACGGCCATGCTGCTCGGCCGGGCCGACATGGAGGCCCACCGTGCACAGGATGAGGCCAGTCGCCTGCAGCTGCAGACCAACAGCTTCAACTCGGTACTGATCGTCAACGAAACCGGACTGGTGCTGGCAACCTCACCGCAGACGCTGCACCTGAAGGGCGACACCCTGCACAGCGTGGGCAACCAGATAGCCCTGGAGCGGCGCCAGCCGATGGTCAGTGATCCTTACGACTCCACTACCGGAAAGCTGCTGGTGGCGATGTCGCATCCGGTGTTCGATGCGCGGGGCACGTACAAAGGCTATGTCAGCGGCACGATCTACCTGCGCCAGGGCAGCATCCTGCAGAGCCTGCTGGGCACTCATTACTACCGTGACGGCTCCTACCTCTACGTGGTCGACCGTACCGGCCGCCTGCTGTATCACATCGACCCCGAACGCGTCGGCACTTACGCCCCCGGCAATCCGGTCATCGAAGCGGTATCGCGCGGGCAACGCGGTGCGGCGCAGATCCGCAACAGCCGGGGCGTGTCGATGCTGGCCGGCTATGCGCCGGTACCCGCCACCGGTTGGGGCGTGGTCGCGCAGCGTCCAACGGCAGCGACGTTGCAGCCGCTGTCACAGCTGATGTCGGCAGTGATCTGGCGCGCCATCCCGCTGGGAGTACTTTCGCTGCTGGTGACCTGGTGGTTCGCGCGGCGCATCTCGCTGCCCCTGTGGCAACTGGCGCGCAACGTGCAGGAAGGCGATACGCGCCTTGCCATCAGCGACGTCGGCAGCATCCGCGCGTGGTACTTCGAAGTGGCTCAGTTGAAGCAGGCCGTGCTGTACAGCATCAATACCCTGCAGGACCGCATCGGCACCCTGAACCGCGCAAGCCGGACCGATCCATTGACGGGCCTGTTGAACCGTCGCGGACTACAGCAGTCGCTGGAAAGCTGGAAGGTGCAAGGGCAGTCATTCGCGATCCTTGCCCTCGACATCGATCGGTTCAAGGCCATCAACGACAAGCACGGGCATGCCGTCGGCGACCAGGTCATCGGCCACATCGCCGAACAGATGCGACGCTACTCACGCGATGGCGACGTGCTGTGCCGCAACGGCGGCGAAGAGTTCCTGATGCTGCTGCCCACGACCGACGCCGAGCACGCCCTGGCGATCGCCGAGCGGCTGCGCCAGCAGATCGCTGCGACCGCGGTGGACCCCGTCGGCCACGTCAGCGTGTCGGTCGGCGTCGCGCATTACCCGACCTTTGACGCTGATGCCGAGCAGGCCCTGCGCATGGCCGACAAGGCGCTGTACATGGCCAAGGAACAGGGTCGCAACCGCAGCGTGGTCTACCCGTACCGCTGACCTCTGGTAGCGCCGAGCCGTGCTCGGCGAGCGACATGCGCGGCCTGCATCGATCAGCGTGTTGCCTCGACGGCAAGCCGCCGAGCGTGGTGCGAGGACGTCCTGATCCGGCAACCTCATCGCCTGCTAGGCAAGTTCTCTGATGCGTTCCCGCTCGGTATCACGGGAGACGCCCGAGGGACTGAGCGCCGAGCCAGTTCGCCATGCCGCGGATACTTGATAGGCATCGCGAATCAGCTGCGCATACTGGTCAAGAGAGAGCTGAGGAGCCACAGCAGCCCTTTCTCCGGCGGGACGTATGATGTCGGCGCCAACGCGTGATCGTGGCCGCGCGGGCTGCGCCATGTCCGGCATCAAGCCATTGCCGATCCTTCTTATCTGTGGCCCGCGGTCGAGAACGAAGGGGGCACCAGGCAGAATGGGTTGAGGGTACTGCGCAGTGATTGAAGCAGGGGAGCCGATGCGGCACATATCGCAAAGCCCAGCAGGGAATCCAGACGCACACGATACTGGCGCAGCATCAACCTGGCCTTCAGTTTTGCGCCAGACCGTCAGCCCCTGATTGGTTCAGACCAGCCGGTACTTACGCGAATAAGCCTGCAGGCAACGAATGCTGACGGCCAGCGGCCGTCACTACCCGAACCGTGCTCAGCCCAGCGGGGTCAACAGCCGGGGGCCTTTGTCCTCCCCACCCACCTTGTACACGCCACCGGCGATAAGCGTATCGGTCGCATCCTTCTCACCTTCGCCTTCGGACAGCCACGGTGCCCGCGACTTCGGACCCGGTATGAAGGCCTGCCACTGACCGTAACGCGCGGACGATCCCTCGATGGAATATTGCACCGGAACGCGCACGGTCCAGTGATCCTCCTCTACGTCGCTACCCGTGGTCGGTGGGCGGAACGTCCACTTGCGCGCCGCCAGCAGGGCATTGCGTTCCATCAGCGCGCGCAGGCTCTTCAACTGTCGCTCCGATCCCACCACGTGCATGTTCACCTGCTCTGCCACCACATCGGCGACCGTGCCATCGCGTGCCACACGCAGCAGCAGATTCACCACGCCGGCGCCCCGCGCATCGAAAAGCGCCTGCGGATAGGCCGGCGGGTTCATGCGCAGAAACGTCACCGTGTCAGTCGCCTTCGGGTCGTACTCTTCGAAGCTGGCGCTTTTCAGCACCACATTCATGCTCTGCTCGTCGGCACGCTCTGCCGCCAGGCGCAGGCTGACCGGGCTCTTGGCGCGAACCGCTTTGCCATCGCGCAGCACCGGCTCGAAACGCCACTGAGCGACCGTGCGTTTGACCAGATCCCTTATGTCCGCATCGACCTTGTCTTCATGGTCCAGCGTGAAGCCATCTACCGAGCCGTCGGTCGCGATGCCGACGGTGCCGGTGAGGACCATGCTGCCTTCGATCTGCGCGCGCGCCGCGCGGGCGGATTGCGCCGGCGCCGTGTCGGGTACCAGCATCCCGCCGGTGCCGAGGGCCAAGGCTATTCCAAGCAAAAGATTCGTACGCATCCTGACTGCTCCGTGTCGATGAGCGCCAAGCCTAGCAATCTCCACCGGCTCATGCCAGCCGGTGCGCGCGCGCGTAGGGGGGCGTGTCGGGCAGCACACCGTCAGCAAACTGCTGCTGCAGGTCACGCCACCACGCCGGATCGAACAGGTGCCCGTAGTGCTCGCGCACCGCGGTCAACTCCAGGGCCGGCAGCCCCATGAAGGGCCCGAAACGCTGTGGAAACACATCCCGCGGTCCCACATGAAACCACGGCTCGTCGGACATCGCGTCTTCCTCGTTGCGCGGCGTCGGCCAATCGCGGAAAACGCAGTCGCTCACCAGGCACAGTTCGTCATAGTCGTAGAACACGGCACGACCGTGCCGTGATACGCCGAAGTTCTTCGGCAGCATGTCGCCGGGGAAGATATTGTTGCGCGCCATGTCGGTGATCGCCTGGGCATAGTCCAGCGCCGCCGCCCGGACACCGGTCGGCCCCTGTTCGCGCAGGTACAGGTTCAGCGGACGGAATCGCCGCTGCACGTAGCACAGCGCGATCTCCACCGTTTCATCATTCACCTGCACGCTCAATGCGCACTGTTCGCGCAGCTCCTTCAGCAGTGCCGGGGCGAAGCGCCTCGTCGGAAAGCGCAGGTGCCGATACGGCTGTGCGTCCAGCAGCCGCCCTACCCGGTCCAGGTTGAACACGAGTGCATATTTGTCTTCCACCTGCTGCCGCGACATGGCCTTCGGCCAGGCGAACCGGTCGCGGATCAGTTTGAACACCAATGGATAACTGGGCAGGGTGAACACGGCCATGACCATGCCAGGCGTGCCCTCGGCGTGTACCAGCTGCTCGTTGGCCTGCTCGTGGAAATGACGGAAGAAGGTGCGGTAGCGCTCGGTCTTGCCCTGCTTGGCGCGTCCCAGCACCGTGTAGATCTCATCGATGGGCTTGCCAGGCAGCAGGCTGCGCAGGAACACCACCGCATCGCCCACAGTGGAGAGGTTGGCGTGGAAGTAGCTGCGCGATACCCCGAACAGATGGGCCACGTCGGCACGCCGGGTCAGTACGGCGTCTGCGCGCAGGCCTTGGCCATCGTTCACCAGCGCGATGATGCACGGGGAGAAACGGTGCTCGCCGAAGACGCGGCCAACCAGATAGGCACGTCGTTCGCGGTAGAACACGGTATCCAGCAGTTCGATCCCGCGCACGGGATGCGTCCCCCAATGTGCCAGGTCGTCCTGCAGCCTTATCGATACAGCAGCAGCGCAGCGTAGCTGGTGGACATACGGCACACCGAAACGATAGTCGCCCAGCACGCGCATCAAGGCATCGGCCGGGCGATGTGCCGACACGGCATAGACGTGCCGCGCGACCGGATGGGTGATCGCATCGGAAGGTTCGACGTCGAGCGCGAGGAACTCCACCTGCCCGTCCACGCCACGTGTTGCGAACAGCCGGCGTGCGAGGGTGTTGTAGAAGGTTTTATACAGCTCGGCGTCGATCAGGGTGCTCAGCAACGACGTATATCGCGCGTGCACCTGCAGCCACAGCGCGCGCTCGCCGATGGCGTCGCCTGCCAGCAGACGCAGGGTCTCCATGCATGAGGCAATGCAGCGGTCATACAGCCCGATGCGCTCGACCGCGTCCTGCCGCGCGGCGTCCCACTGCCGCTGTTCGAAACGTCCTTTCGCGCGCGCCGTGATCGCAGCGAAGCCTGCGTGGTAGTCCTCGAAGCCATCACGGATGGCCGATGCCATGCGCTGGGCCAGCTCGGCGTCGATGTCGATCGGGGACATGGCAGGCTCGGTACCGGAGACGTGCCCACCTTACCCGGTCGCCGCTACCGGTGCCCGGATGCAGAAAGGCCCGCGCACTGCGCGGGCCTTTCCTTGCTACAACCGGTGGACGATCAGCCCTGCAGCTGTTCCAGTGCGGTGTTCAGCGTGGCACTGGGGCGCATGGCGGCGGCAACCTTCGCCAGGTCCGGGCGGTAGTAACCGCCGATGTCCACGGCCTTGCCCTGCACCGCGGCCAGCTCCTCGACGATCGTTGCCTCGTTCTCGGTGAGTGCCTTGGCCAGCGGAGCAAACTTCGCTTTCAGCGAGGCATCTTCATCCTGCGCGGCCAGTGCCTGCGCCCAGTACAGGGTGAGGTAGAAGTGGCTGCCACGGTTGTCGATGCCACCCAGCTTGCGCGACGGCGACTTGTCGTTGTCCAGGAACTGGCCGTTGGCTTCGTCCAGCGCCTTGGCCAGCACGCGTGCCGCTGCGTTGTCGTAGCGGTTGCCGAGGTGTTCCAGCGAAGCGGCAAGCGCCAGGAACTCACCCAGCGAATCCCAGCGCAGGTAATCCTCTTCGACGAACTGCTGCACGTGCTTGGGGGCCGAACCACCGGCACCGGTCTCGAACAGGCCGCCGCCGGCCATCAGCGGGACGATGGACAGCATCTTCGCGCTGGTGCCCAGCTCCATGATCGGGAACAGATCGGTGAGGTAATCGCGCAGCACGTTGCCGGTCACCGAAATGGTGTCCTCGCCCTTGCGGATGCGGTCCAGCGAGAACGCCGTCGCTTCCACCGGCGTCAGGATGCGGATGTCCAGGCCCGTGGTGTCGTGGTCCTTGAGGTACGTCTCCACCTTGGCGATGACCTGGGCGTCGTGCGCGCGCGACGCGTCCAGCCAGAACACGGCGGGCGTGCCGCTCAGGCGCGCGCGCTCCACGGCCAGCTTCACCCAATCCTGGATCGGCGCGTCCTTGGTCTGGCACATGCGCCAGATGTCACCGGTCTGCACCGGGTGCTCGAACACCACCTTGCCGGCTTCGTCGGTGACCTTGACCACGCCGTCGGCGGCGATCTGGAAGGTCTTGTCATGCGAACCGTACTCTTCGGCCTTCTGTGCCATCAGGCCCACGTTCGGCACCGAGCCCATCTTCGCCGGATCGAACGCACCGTGGGTACGGCAGTCATCGATCACCGCCTGGTAGACGCCCGCATAGCAGCGGTCCGGAATGACGGCCTTGGTGTCCTGCAGCTTGCCCTCGGCATTCCACATCTTGCCGGAGTCGCGGATCATCGCCGGCATCGACGCATCGACGATGACATCGCTCGGCACGTGCAGGTTGGTGATGCCCTTGTCCGAGTTGACCATTGCCACGGCGGGGCGATGCGCGTACTCGGCTTTCAGATCGGCCTCGATGGCGGCGCGGGTGGCTTCCAGCAGCGACGGCAGACGTGCAGCCAGGTCACCAATACCATTGTTGGCATCGAAGCCCGCCTGCTTCAGCACGTCGCCATGCTTGGCCAGCACGTCCTTGTAGAACTCGTTGACCGCCACGCCGAACATGATCGGGTCGGAGACCTTCATCATGGTCGCCTTGAGGTGCAGCGAGAACAACACGCCCTGTGCCTTGGCGTCTTCGATCTGCTCACCGATGAAGGCGGCCAGCGCCTTGCGGCTCATCACCGCTGCGTCGACGATCTCACCGGCCTTCACCGCCGTCTTTTCCTTCAGCACGGTCTCGCTACCATCGGCAGCATGCAGGGTGATCTTCAGGCTGCCTGCGTCAGCCAGGGTGGCCGACTGCTCGCTGCCGTAGAAATCGCCCGACTCCATGTGCGCGACGTGCGACTTGGACTCGCTCGACCACGCGCCCATGCGGTGCGGATGCTTGCGCGCATAGTTCTTTACCGACAGCGGGGCGCGGCGGTCCGAGTTGCCTTCGCGCAGCACTGGATTGACCGCGCTGCCCTTGACCTTGTCGTAGCGCGCCTTGATCTCGCGCTGCGCATCGTCAGCCGGGCTTTCCGGGTAATCCGGCAATGCAAAGCCCTGCTGCTGCAGCTCGCTGATGGCCGCCTTCAGCTGAGGCACCGAAGCGGAGATGTTCGGCAGCTTGATGATGTTCGCTTCCGGCGTGGTGGCCAGCTTGCCCAGTTCGGCCAGGTCGTCGTTGACCTTCTGGTCGTCTTTCAGCCGCTCCGGGAACAGCGACAGGATGCGGCCGGACAGCGAAATGTCGCGCGTTTCCACCGCGATACCGGCGGTGGCGGTGAATGCACTGACGACCGGCAACAGCGACTGGGTCGCCAGGAACGGGGCTTCATCGGTCAGCGTATAGAGGATCTTGGGCGTATTCGACATGGGGGATCAGGACTCTTTGCGGATCTCAGGGGAAGGCCGGCGCCAGCGCCGGACCACGTGCAACCGTGTCGTGCACAGGGCGGACGCGCCCTGCACTTCCCCCGCCTCTGCTGCGAACAACGCGGGGCGGGGTAACCCCTGCATTGTCTCCATTTCCGCCGTGCGGAGCAAAGCTGCACCATACGCGCAGGTACTGCAGCGACCTGGTCGGCACATAAAAAAAGACGCAGCCTCGCGGCTGCGTCCATCGTGAGTCCACTACCGGGAGAGAGTCGGTAATGCGTGGACTTACTTGACCTCGAACTCCTGCGGGGTACCTGCCGCCTTGCCGTCCACCATGACTTCCGCACGGTACTTGCCGGCCGGCCAACCATTGGCATTCTTGAAGCTGATGTTGGTGGTCTCGGCGCCGCTGGTGTTCAGCGTTGCGCTCTGCTCACCGGCCACCTGGCCATCCTGGAAGGTCAGCTTGGCGCCCACGTTGGCATTGTTCGCGGTTCCGTCGGTACGAACCGAGACGATGATCTCGTCTTTGGGTGCGAACATCGCTGCAGTCGCAACGGATTTATCCGCCGCAGCCGTCTTGCCAACAGTTACCGAAGCAACATTCACCGAAGCCGCTTCGGCCATCGGCGGCGGTGCGCCGGTCATCGGGGCCGGTGCGGTAGCGGGTGCGGTTTCCGCCGCCGGGGTGGCCGTGGTATCGACTGCAGGCTCGTTCTTCTTGCAGCCAACCAGGGCCACGCTGCCAAGCAGTGCGACAAGCAGGCCATTACGAAGCGTGTGGTTACAGGTCATAGGGTTTCCTCCAAGGGGTACGGCGATAACGCGGAATGTCGTTTTACTTCGGCGGCAACTTCAGTACCTGGCCCGGCTTGATCTTGTCCGGATCATCAAGCTGGTCGCGGTTTGCTTCATAAATCTTGTTCCAAGCGTTTGCGCTGCCCAGATGCTCTTTCGCGATCTTCGACAGCGTGTCACCCGCCTCGACGGTGTAGGTACCACCCACGACCTCGGCGGTGCTGTCGACAGAGGACGAAACGCCGGAAAAGTCGGCCTTCGGGACCTGGTCTGCCGTGCTGTCCACCTTGGCGCTGACACCGGAGAAATCGGCTTTCTTCTCGGTACTCATCAACACACTCCCGTCTGCATGACTACGTGGCAAGCACGTTCGCACACAGGTTGTTAAATAGGGATGGTTTTCGCGTGAAGCCTGCCCCGCCCGGGAGGCATGCGCCGTTACTGGCGCTGCTCCCGATAGGTCGTTGCCGGCATCGCGATGCCGTGGCTGGCCCGCCACGGATTGATGTCCAGGCCGCCGCGGCGGGTGTAGCGCGCTTCCACTTCCAGCCACTGCGGGTCGCAGCGCTGGCTTACCTCGCTGAAGATCCGCTCCACACACTGCTCGTGGAATTCGGCATGTTCGCGGTAGCTGACCAGATAGCGGAGCAGGCCGCTGCGGTCGATCTTCGGCCCGTGATAGCGCACGCTCACCGTCGCCCAGTCGGGCTGGCCGGTGACGGGGCAGTTGGACTTCAGCAGTGCCGACACCAGCGTTTCCTCGACAACCTGTGACGCATCGGCCAGCAGATAATCCGCACGGGGCGGTCCATAGCAGTCGATATCCACGTCCAGCGCATCAATGCTGTCGCCCAGTGGCACCTCGCGCAGCGGCGGCAGGCCGAAGCGGACGTCTACCGGTGCACCGGCGCAGGCGGAAAGGTCGGTTGCGATACACGTACGCAGGTCCTCTGCGGTATCGAAGCGGGCACTGTTGAGTGAGTTGAGATAGAGCTTGAACGACTTTGATTCCACCAGGCTGGGCGAGGTGCACGGCACCTGCACCGTCGCGACGGCGACGCAGGGTTTGCCCCGGCCATCCAGCCAGCCAAGTTCAAAGGCGTGCCAGCGGTCATGGCCGACGAACGGCAGCGTCGCCGCGTCGAGGCCGATCTCGGCGCGTGCCGCCGCGCGGGGGATGGGGAACAGCAGGCCGGGGTCGTACTGCGATGGGTAACTGACCTCGCGACCGAGGCTGGAATCCTGGGGGGTATTCATGGCGCTCATTGTAAATGAGCGGGTCGAACGGGTGAGACCCCTCGCGGTGGGCTGTTCTGGCGCTGCAGCTGGGGGCCGGGCGGTGGGGTTGGCCGGGGGACGGCAAAAACTGCATCCAGGCGTGCCTCGTTTCGTGCCATCCATGGCGGAGTCCACGTCATCGCATTCGCGCTGCCGCTCCCACGCTTTGCTGCGCAAACCGCGGGCCCCGTCTCACCAGCACCCACACCCCGCCGCTTCGCGGCCGCCCCTGACTCAGGGGCTCCCCTCAACCCGACGGGTCAGCGACGCCTGCGGTAGCGCCGAGCCGTGCTCGGCGGAATGTTTCCGCCAACGGCCCGCTGCGCTCGCCGACCATGGGTCGGCGCCACCGACGTCGGCATGCCCAACGTTTCCGTGACCGCCATGGACCTGTCGAAGGTGGGGCGGGGTGGGTTGGCGGGGGCGTTGAGCGCCATGGATGGCGCGAAACGAGGCACGCATGGACGCAGTTTTTGCCGTCCCCCGCCAATCCACCCCGCCCCGCCCACAGGCAGCCCTGCAGCTGTTGCTGTGGCTTCAAAAACCAGAACCCCGGCGGACCCACTCAGGCCTCGGCTGGCGCACCGTTCAGGTAATCCAGGCTCACCTGCAGCAACGCGCGCAACCCGACGTCCAAGGCCTTTTCATCCAGCAGGAACTTGGGGGAATGGTTGGCCGGCGCCTTGGCCGGGTCGATCCCTTCGCTGGTGGAACCGACGAAGAAGAACATCGCCGGTACTTCCTTGGCGAACAGCGAGAAGTCCTCCGCGCCCATCTGCAGCGGCGGCTCGTACACGTTGTCCGCGCCCACCACCGCCTGCAGGCTTGGCAGCATGCGGGCGGTCAGCGCCGGGTCGTTCACCGTCGCCGGGTTGCCTTCCGCTTCGTAGATTTCGGTCACCGCCGTGGCGCCATGCGCGGCCGTGGTGTGCTCGGCGACGTTGCGCAGGTCGGCGAAGATCTGCTGGCGCATGCCCTCGTCGAAGGTGCGGATGGTACCCACCATCTCCACTTCGTCCGGGATGATGTTGTAACGGATGCCGCCGTTGATCGCACCGAAGGTGACCACCGCCGGCTGCTGCGCCAGGTTCGTACGGCGGCTGACGATGGTCTGCGCGGTGCCGATCAGATCAGCCGTGGCCACGATCGGGTCCACCCCGTTCCACGGCGCCGAGCCGTGGGTCTGGCGGCCGATCACCTTGATGCCGAAGCGATCGGAGGCCGCCATCAGCGGGCCACCGCGTACGGCGATCTTGCCCGCCTGCACGCTGGAGAACACGTGCAGGCCGAAGATTGCTTCGGGCTTGAAATCAGCGAACACACCTTCTTTCAGCATCAGGGCCGCACCGCCCTCTTCCGGCGGCGGAGCGCCCTCTTCCGAGGGCTGGAAGATCAGCATCACCTGCCCCGGCAGGTCCTTGCGCATCGCCACCAGGGCCTCCGCCACGCCCAGCAGGGTCGCGGTATGCGCGTCGTGGCCACAGGCATGCATCACCCCGACGGTCTGCCCGCGGTACGTGCTGGTCGCCTTGGACGCGAACGGCAGCCCGGTCTGCTCGGTGACCGGCAGCGCATCCATGTCGGCACGCAGGGCGATTTTCGGGCCCGGCTTGCCGCCTTCGATGATCGCCACCACGCCGTGGTGGGCAATGCCGGTCTTCGGCTTCAGGCCCATCGCGCGCAGCCGCTTGGCGACCTCTGCCGAGGTCCGCTCTTCACGGTTGGACAGCTCCGGATGCGCATGGAAATCACGCCGCCACTCCACCACCTGGGCCTGCAGTTTCTGCGCAGCAGCGGCGACTTCGGGGCGCTCGGCGGACTGCGCATGGGCGAGCACCGGCAGGGCCAGCAACAGGGCGGATGACAGCAGCGCGCGACGGGGCATCGGGATCTCCACGGTAGGGTTGCGGTTGAATGTAGGCCAAGCGGTCGCTTTCGGGAACCTTTGGCTCCTGGCAGGGTCGGAGCATCCGGCCCTTTTGGCATGCAGGCACTGACACGGCCCACAGGTATGCTTGGCACCTTGCCAGCTGGGCGTTCGCCCGGCCCAGCCCCCAGGAGTGATTGGAATGTCGCGTTTGTGGAAGATCGTGCTGCTGGTGGCGGCAGTGTTGGTGGTCGTGTTCGTCGGCCTGCGCTTCATGGGCGGCGGCAAGGATGCGCCTGCCGGCGATGCCGCTGCGGCGGGTGAGCGCGGCGAGCGGGGCGGGCCCCCGGCCGACACCGGCCCGGTGCCGGTGACCGTGGTGGAAGCCCAGCGCCAGGACGTGCCGGTGTACGCCAGTGCCCTCGGTACGGTGAGCGCGATGAATACCGTCACTGTCAGCCCGCAGATCGGCGGCCAACTGATGAGCCTCAATTTCCGCGAAGGCGAGGAAGTGAAGAAGGGCGACGTGCTGGCGGTGATCGATCCGCGCACCGCGCAGGCCAGCTATGACGAAGCCGCGGCCGCCAAACGCCAGAACCAGGCCCAGCTGGCGACCGCACGCTCCAATTTCCAGCGCTCCAGTGCGCCGGAATACCAGCAGTACGTGGCGAAGACCGACCTGGATACACAGCGCAACCAGGTGGCCCAGTTCGAAAGCACCGTGGCGGCCAACGAGGCCAGCATGCGCGCCGCCCAGGTCCAGCTGCAGTACACCAAGGTCACCGCCCCGATCACCGGCGTGGCCGGCATCCGCGCCGTCGACGCCGGCAACGTGGTCAGTGCCGGCACGGCGCTGGTCACCCTGACCCAGGTCCATCCGATCCACGTGGTGTTCAACCTGCCCGAGCGCCAGCTCGGTGACGTGCGTACCGCGCAGCAGGCGGGTGCCGTCCAGATTGCCGCGCTCGATCGCACCGATGCCCATGTGATCAGCGGCGACGGCACGCTGGATGTGGTCGACAACCTGATCAGCAGCGACAGCGGCACGTTCCGCGCGCGCGCCCTGTTCGCCAACCAGGACAACATCCAGTGGCCGGGCCAGTTCGTCAACGTCCGCCTGCAGCTGCGCACCATCGGTGGCGGCATCGTCATTCCCACCCAGGCGGTGATGCGCGGACCTGATGGCGAGTACGTCTATGTGGTGCAGCCCGACAACACGGTGAAGATGCAGACCGTGCGCAGCGGCGTGGAAGTGGGCGACAGCCATGTGCAGGTCACCGAAGGCCTGAAGGGCGGTGAGCGGGTGGTCAGCGAAGGCCAGTTCCGGCTCAAGCCCGGTGCCAAGGTGAACGCACTCAAGCCAGGCGAAACCCCGGCAGCGCCGACCGAAGCCGAACTGAAGGCCGCACAGCAGCAGAACGGCGGTCGCCGTCCCGGTGGCGGCCCGCGCTGATCGCGGCCCCGCCTGATTCATCGGTGCCGGCACCTCTGCCGGCATCGTCATGACGTCCCAGCAAGGATCTGCCCGTGGGCTTTTCGACCCTCTTCATCCGTCGCCCGATCGCCACCTCATTGCTGATGGCGGGGCTGCTGCTGCTCGGCATCCTCGGTTACCGCCAGCTGCCCGTGTCGGCACTGCCGGAGATCGATGCACCCAGCCTGGTGGTGACCACCCAGTACCCGGGCGCCAACGCCACGACCATGGCGTCGCTCGTCACCACGCCGCTGGAGCGCCAGTTCGGGCAGATCTCCGGGCTGGAACTGATGACGTCCGATTCGTCGGCGGGGCTGTCCACGATCATCCTGCAGTTCTCGATGGAACGGGACATCGACATCGCCGCGCAGGACGTGCAGGCCGCCATCCGCCAGGCCACCCTGCCCTCCTCACTGCCCTACCAGCCGGTCTACAACCGGGTGAATCCGGCCGACGCGGCCATCGTCACCCTGAAGCTGACCTCCGATACGCGCCCGCTGCGTGAGGTCAACAACTACGCTGACTCGATCCTCGCCCAGCGCCTGTCGCAGGTGCAGGGCGTCGGCCTGGTGTCGATCGCCGGCAACGTGCGCCCGGCCGTGCGCATCCAGGTCAACCCGGCGCAGCTGTCCAACATGGGACTGACCCTGGAGAACCTGCGCAGTGCGCTGACCCAGGCCAACGTCAGCGCACCGAAGGGGTCGCTTAATGGCAAGACCCAGTCCTACAGCATCGGCACCAACGACCAGCTGACCAGTGCCGCCGAGTACCGCGACACCATCATCAGCTACCGCAATGGCGCGCCGGTGCGCCTGTCCGACGTCGCCAACGTGGTCGATGGCGTAGAGAACGACCAGCTGGCGGCCTGGGCCGACGGCAAGCCAGCGGTGCTGCTGGAAGTGAGGCGCCAACCCGGCGCGAACATCGTGCAGACCGTCGAACGCGTGCGTGCGCTGCTGCCGCAGCTGCAGGGCGTGCTGCCAGCCGACGTACACCTGGAGATCTTCTCCGACCGCACGGAAACCATCCGTGCGTCGGTGCATGAGGTGCAGTTCACCCTGATCCTGACCATCGGCCTGGTGGTCGCGGTGATCTTCCTGTTCCTGCGCCGCCTGTGGGCCACGATCATTCCCTCGGTCGCGGTACCGCTGTCGCTTGCCGGCACCTTCGCGGTGATGGCGTTCGCCGGCATGTCGCTGGACAACCTCTCGCTGATGGCCCTCGTGGTAGCCACCGGCTTCGTGGTGGACGATGCGATCGTGATGATCGAGAACATCGTCCGCTACATCGAGCAGGGCAAGAGTGGCAAGGAAGCCGCAGAGATCGGCGCGCGCCAGATCGGCTTCACCGTGCTGTCGCTGACCGTGTCGCTGGTCGCGGTGTTCCTGCCGCTGCTGCTGATGCCCGGCGTCACCGGCCGGCTGTTCCATGAGTTCGCCTGGGTGCTGAGCATCGCAGTGACGCTGTCGATGCTGATCTCGCTGACCCTGACCCCGATGATGTGCGCCTACCTGCTCAAGCCGGACGAACTACCGGAAGGCGAAGACGCGCACGAACGCGCGGCCGCGGCCGGCAAGCGGAACGTATGGTCCCGCACCGTGGGCCTGTACGAGCGCAGCCTGGACTGGGTGCTGGCCCACCAGCCGATCACCCTGGCAGTGGCCGGCGCGGCACTGGTGTTGACGGTGGTGCTGTACATCCTGATCCCGAAGGGCCTGTTGCCCGACCAGGACACCGGCATGATCACCGCTGTGGTGCAGGCCGACCAGAACGTCGCCTTCCCGCAGATGGAACAGCGCACCAAGGCCGTGGCCGAGGCGCTGCGCCAGGATCCGGACGTGACCGGTGTATCGGCCTTCATCGGCGCCGGCTCGATGAACCCCACGCTCAACCAGGGCCAGCTGTCGATCGTGCTGAAGGAACGGGGTGAGCGCGATGGCATGGCGGTGATCCTGCCGCGCCTGCAGGACGCGGTGAAGAACATTCCCGGCATCGCGCTGTACCTGAAGCCCGTGCAGGACGTGACCCTGGATACCCGCGTCGCGGCCACCGATTACCAGTTCGTGCTGTCGGACGTACAGGCCGACGAAGTGGCGACCCATGCGCTGCGCATGACCGAAGCGCTGCGCAAACGACCCGAGCTGGCCGACGTGGACAACAACCTGTCCAACCAGGGGCGCGCGCTGGAGCTGACCATCGACCGCGACAAGGCCAGCGTGCTCGGCGTGCCGATGCAGACCATCGACGACACGCTCTACGATGCGTTCGGCCAGCGCCAGATCTCCACCATCTTCACCGAGCTCAACCAGTACCGCGTGGTGCTGGAAGTCGCGCCGGAGTTCCGTACCAGCACCGCCCTGATGGAACAGCTGGCCGTTGCGTCCAATGGCACCGGTGCACTGACCGGCACCAACGCCACCAGCTTCGGCCAGGTCACCTCGTCCAATTCGTCCACGGCCACCGGCATCGGCAACCAGAACACCGGCATCACCGTGGGTGGCGGCGGCATCATTCCGCTGTCCGCGCTGGCCGACAGCAAGGTCACCAGTGCCCCGTTGCTGGTCAGCCACCAGCAGCAGCTGCCGGCGGTCACCGTCTCGTTCAACGTGGCCAGCGGGTACTCGCTGTCCGCCGCAGTGAAGGCCATCGAAGAGACCCAGGCCGAACTGAAGTTGCCCTCGCAGGTGCATGCACAGTTCATCGGCAAGGCCGCGGAGTTCACCGGCAGCCAGACCGACGTGGTGTGGTTGCTGCTGGCGTCGCTGGTTGTGATCTACATCGTGCTGGGCGTGCTGTATGAAAGCTACATCCACCCCATCACCATCATCTCCACCCTGCCCCCGGCGGGCGTGGGCGCGCTGCTTGCCCTGATGCTGAGCGGCCTCAGCCTGTCGGTGGACGGCATCGTCGGCATCGTGCTGCTGATCGGCATCGTCAAGAAGAACGGCATCATGATGGTCGACTTCGCCATCGAGGCGCGTCGAACCGGCGCCAACGCGCATGAGGCGATCCGTCGGGCGTGCCTGCTGCGCTTCCGCCCGATCATGATGACCACCGCTGCCGCCATGCTCGGCGCCTTGCCCCTCGCGCTGGGTACCGGCATCGGTTCGGAGCTGCGTCGTCCGCTGGGTATCGCCATCGTCGGCGGCCTGCTGCTGTCGCAGTTGGTGACCCTGTACACCACACCGGTGATCTACCTCTACATGGAACGGTTCTCCGACTGGACCGCACGGCGTCGCGAGCAGCGCGCGCTGCGTCGTGGCGATCGCCATCCCCCGGCGCAGGAGCCGCAGGCGTGAGTGCAACGACGCGCACGGCGGGAGCCGCACGTTGAACATCTCCGGCCCCTTCATCCGGCGCCCGATCGGCACGGCCCTGCTGGCGATCGGCTTGTTCATCATCGGCCTGATCTGCTACCTGAAGCTGGGTGTGTCGGCGCTGCCGAACATCCAGATCCCGGTGATTTTCGTGCACGCCAACCAGGCCGGCGCCGATGCATCGACCATGGCCTCCACGGTCACCGCGCCACTGGAACGCCACCTGGGCCAGCTACCGGGCATCGACCGCATGCGCTCGTCGAGCTCGGAAGGCAGCTCACTGGTGTTCATGATCTTCCAGAGCGACGTCGACATCGATTCGGCCGCGCTGGATGTGCAGACCGCCATCAATTCAGCGCAGGCCGACCTGCCGTCCGGGCTGGGTTCGCCGATGTTCTCCAAGGCCAACCCGAACGACGATCCGGTCATCGCCATTGCGTTGACCTCTGAAACCCAGTCCGCCGACGATCTCTACAACGTGGCCGACTCGCTGCTGGCGCAACGCATCCGGCAGATCACCGGCGTGTCGTCGGTGGATATCGCCGGTGCCTCCACGCCTGCGGTGCGCGTAGACGTCAACCTTCGCCAGATGAACGCCCTCGGCCTGACGGCCGATGACCTGCGCAACGCCGTGCGCGCTGCCAATGTCACCTCGCCCACCGGCTTCCTGAGCGACGGCAACACCACCACCGCGATCATCGCCAACGATTCGGTGGCACGCGCCGCCGACTTCGCCAATCTGATCATCAAGACCGGCGAAGACGGCCGGGTGATCCGCCTGCAGGATGTCGCCAATGTGTACGACGGGCAGCAGGATGCGTACCAGGCTGCGTGGTTCAACCACAAACCCGCCGTGGTGATGTATGTGTTCACCCGTGCAGGGGCGAACATCGTGGAGACCGTGGACCGGGTAAAGGAGCAGATCCCCACGCTGCGCGATTACCTGCAGCCGGGCACCACGCTCACCCCGTACTTCGACCGCACGCCGACCATCCGCGGGTCGCTGCATGAAGTGCAGATCACCCTGCTGATCGCGCTGGCGATGGTGGTGTTGACGATGGCGTTGTTCCTGCGCCGGCTGGCCCCGACCCTGATCGCCGCTGTTACCGTGCCGTTGTCACTGGCCGGTGCGGCGTTGGTGATGTACGCCCTCGGCTTCACCTTGAACAACCTGAGCCTGCTGGCGCTGGTGATCGCCATCGGCTTCGTGGTCGATGATGCGATCGTCGTGATTGAGAACATCATGCGCCACCTGGACGAGGGCATGCCGCGCATGCAGGCCGCCTTCACCGGTGCACGCGAGATCGGCTTCACCATCGTCTCGATCACCGCCTCGCTGGTGGCGGTGTTCATTCCCCTGCTGTTCGCCAAGGGCATGATGGGCGCGTTCTTCCGCGAGTTCACCGTCACCCTGGTGGCGGCCATCGTGGTGTCGATGATCATCTCCCTCACCCTGACGCCCGCCCTGTGCAGCCGCTTCCTCGACCCGCACGCGGATGCGGGCACGCCGAGCCGCTTCGGCCGCTGGCTGGATGCCGGGCACGACCGCATGCTGCGGATCTACACCCGCATGTTGGACTTCTCGCTGCGCCACGCCCTGCTGCTGTCGCTCACCCCCCTGCTGTTGATCGCCGCCACGGTGTTCCTGTTCGGTGCGGTGAAAAAGGGCGCATTCCCGGCGCAGGACACCGGCTTGATCTGGGGCCGCGCGAACTCCAGCGCGACGGTGTCGTTCGAAGACATGGTCAACCGTCAGCGCCGCATCACCGACATGCTGATGGCCGACCCTGCGGTGAAGACCGTCGGCGTGCGCCTGGGCAGTGGCCGGCAGGGCTCAAGCGCGCAGTTCAACATCGAGCTGAAGGCCCGCAAGGACGGACGCCGCGAGACCACCGCGCAGGCCTTGGCACGGCTCAGCGCCAAGGCCGACCGCTACCCGGACCTGCAACTGCGCCTGCGTGCGATCCAGGATCTGCCCAGCGGCGACGGCGGTGGTTCAAGCCAGGGCGCGCAGTACCGCGTGTCGCTGCAGGGCAACGATCTGGCGCAACTGCAGGAATGGCTGCCCAAGCTGCAGGCCGTGCTGAAGAAGAACCCCAAGCTGGCCGACGTCGGCACCGACGTGGACGAGGCGGGCCTGCGCCAGAACATCGTGATCGACCGCGCCAAGGCGGCACGCCTGGGCATTTCGGTGGGCGACATCGACGGCGCGCTGTACGGCGCGTTCGGCCAGCGCCAGATCTCCACGATCTACTCGGACATCAACCAGTACAGCGTGGTGGTCAACGCCCTGCCGGAACAGACGGCAACGCCGGGGGCACTGGACCAGGTCTACGTGCGCGCAGGCAATGGCCAGATGGTGCCGATCACCGCCGTAGCCGAGCAGGTACCGGGGCTGGCGCCTTCGCAGATCACCCATGAAAACCAGTACACCACGATGGAGCTGAGCTACAACCTGGCGCCCGGTACCAGCATGGGCGAGGCGAAGGCAATCATCGACAGCACTGTTGCGGGCATGCGCATGCCCGGTGACATCCGGTTGGCCGAAGGCGGCGGTTTCAGCTTCGATTCGGATCCGATGGAAATGCTGGTGCTGGTGATCGCCGCCATCCTGACGGTGTACCTGGTGCTGGGCATGCTGTACGAAAGCCTGATCCACCCGGTGACGATCCTGTCCACCCTGCCCGCTGCGGGGGTGGGCGCATTGCTGGCGTTGTATGGCACCAACACCGAACTGTCGGTGATCTCGATGATCGCGCTGGTGTTGCTGATCGGTATCGTCAAGAAGAACGCGATCATGATGATCGACTTCGCCGTCGTCGCGCAGCGCGAGCACGGCAAAAGTGCGCTGGAAGCTGCCCGCGAAGCCAGCATCGTGCGCTTCCGCCCGATCATGATGACCAGCATGGTGGCGATCCTGGCCGCGGTACCGCTGGCGATCGGCATCGGCGAAGGCTCCGAACTGCGTCGCCCCCTGGGCATCGCCATGATCGGCGGCCTGCTGTTCTCGCAGAGCCTGACCCTGCTCAGCACCCCGGCACTGTACGTGATCTTCTCGTGCCTGGCCCAACGCTGGCGCAGCTGGCGCACCCGCCGCCACGAGAAGAAGCAGCTCAAACGCGCCGCCCGCGCCTGAAAAAAGGGGACGGAGGGGATTAAGTCGCATTCGGCCGCCTATGGCCGAATGCGACTTAATCCCCTCCGTCCCCTTTTTTCACGATAATGGAGGCTGCTTCTGTTGCTGGGTCCGCATGCCTGCCCGAGAATCCCGTCTGAGCCGCCTGTGGGCGCACGAGAAGGCCAGTTATGGCCTGCGGGTGTTCATCGCCCTGACCGCGGCGATGGCGGTGTGCTGGCATTTCGATGCGCTCACGGCGTTGCCCGGGGTGTTCCTCGGCATCATCGCCAGTGCGATCGCAGAGACGGATGACAACGCGTGGGGCCGCACCAAGGCCGTGGTCTTGTCGCTGCTGTGCTTCTGCCTGGCCGCCGCGGCGGTGGTCTGGTTGTTCCCGGTACCGTGGCTGTTCATCAGTGCGCTGGCCCTGTCCACCTTCGGGCTGACCCTGCTGGGTGGCCTGGGTGAGCGCTATGCGTCGATCGCCCAAGCGACCGTGACGCTGGCCATCTACACGATGATCGGGCTCGAGCACCACGGTGCGCAGGACTGGCGCACGTCACTGGAGGCCGTCAGCCATCTGCTCGCAGGCGCCACGTGGTACGGCCTGCTGTCGATCCTGTGGACGGCACTGTTCGCCAACCGTCCGGTGCGCGAGCGCGTGGCCCGCTTGTATGTGGAACTGGGTCGTTACCTGCAGTTGAAGGCCACGCTGTTTGAGCCGGTACGCGAAGCCGACCTGCAACGGCGTCAGCTGGCGCTGGCCGAGCAGAACCGCCGCGTGGTGGATGCATTGAACGTCGCCAAGACCGCGATCCTGGCCCGCTTCGGACGCTCCGGCCGGCCGGCGGTGAACTCCGGCTTGTATCTGCGGCTGTACTACACCGCGCAGGATTTCCACGAGCGCGCCAGTTCATCGCACTACCCCTACGGCGCGCTGGTGGATGCGTTTTTCCACAGTGATGTGCTGTACCGCTGCCAGCGCCTGCTGGACCTGCAGGGGCAAGCCTGCGCGCGACTGGGCGAAGCGATCCGCGTTCGCCGGCCCTTCGTGTACGGCGACAGCAACCAACAGGCAGCGCGCGATCTGGTGGATTCGCTGGCGTTCCTGCGTGGTCAGGATCGCCCGCAGTGGCGCCGCCTGCTGGCCTCGCTGGACCTGCTGGTGAACAACCTGCAGAGCATCGGCCGCCGCCTGCTGGATGCCGAAAACTCCGACGCCACCCTGGATAACGTCGACACCCGCCTGCGCGACAACAACCCCCATACGCTGCGCGAAATGGGCACGCGGCTGCGCCAGCAGCTGACGCCCGGCTCGGTGCTGTTCCGCCATGGTCTGCGCATGGCGATCGCCCTGATCGTCGGCTTCGCTGCGATTTCCCTGTTCAACTTCCAGAACGGATCGTGGGTGCTGCTGACCATCGTGTTCGTCTGTCGGCCGAACTTCGGCGCCACCCGGCAGCGGCTGGCGCAACGCATCGCCGGCACGTTGGTCGGCCTGGTGCTGACGTGGGCCCTGCTGCAGTTGTTCCAGGACCTGCACAGCCAACTGCTGATCGCGCTGTTGTCTGCCCTGTTGTTCTTCTTCACCCGTACCGACCGCTACCTGATGGCCTCCGGTGCGATCACGGTGATGGCCCTGACCTGCTTCAACCTGATCGGTGACGGCTTCCTGCTGATCGTGCCGCGCATGGTCGATACGGTGCTGGGCTGCGCCCTTGCCGCAGCCGCCGCGTTCCTGATCCTCCCCGACTGGCAGGGGCGCCAGCTCAACAAGGTGCTGGCGCGCGTCCTGGACAGTGCTGCGCGCTATCTGGAGGCCGTGCTGGGCCAGTACCGCAGCGGCATGCGCGATGACCTGGCCTACCGCATCGCACGTCGCGACATGCATAACGCGGATGCGGCCCTGTCCACGGCGCTGTCCAACATGCTGCGCGAGCCCGGCCACGTCCGCCGTAATCTGGATGCCAGTTTCCGGTTCCTTGCCCTGTCCAACACGCTGCTCGGGCATCTCTCGGCCTTGGGCGCACATCGCGATCAGGTGGACAGCTTCGCCCAGGACCCGCTGGCGTTGTCCGCCGGTGAGCGGGTCCAACAGGGGTTGCAGCAGCTGGCGCGTGCACTGGCCGAGCGCGAGCAGATCGGCGATGCGGACAATGAAAACGACCGCGCCATTGCCGAGCAGCTGGAGCAGTTCGACGATGCGATGCCGCCGAAGCTGCAGTTGATCCGCACGCAGGTAGCGTTGGCGTTGCGATTGCTGCCGAAGCTGCGGGCGGCAGCGAACGAGGCGGTGCGGATGCCGGTGCGGTAGTTATCGGGTAGGGCCCCTCGCGGCTGGCTGCTGGTGCTGCCGCTGGGTTTGGGCCGGGCGGTGGGAATGGACAGGGGACGGCAAGGGCCGCATCCATGCGGGGTCCACGTCATCGCATTCGCGCTGCCGCTCCCACGCTTTGCTGCGCAAACCGTGGGCCCCGTCTCACCACCACCCACACCCCGCCGCTTCGCGGCCGCCCCTGACTCAGGGGCTCCCTCCACCCGACGGGTCCATGGGGGCCGCGAAACCTGTCGTGGCATGCGGACCGGTAGCGCCGAGCCGTGCTCGGCGGAATGTTTCCGCCAACAGCCCGCTGCGCTCGCCGACCATGGGTCGGCGCTACCGATGTAAACCCAGAGCCGCCATGAACCTGTCGAGGGTGGGGCGGGGTGGGTTGGCGGGGGCGTTGAGTGCTATGGATGGCACGAAACGAGGCCCGCATGGATGCGGCCCTTGCCGTCCCCCGTCAACCCACCCCGCCCCGCCGGCACGCAGCCCTGTAGCCGCTGACGTTGACGTTGCACTTGCCTTCGTCCAGCCCGCCGCAGGCAAGCATCCGTTACGCGCCGGATGCTAGGCTTCCGCCGGTCCGAAGGGAGTTTCCATGTCAGGCCACAGCCAGTTCAACCTGCTCCGTCAGCGCCGCTTCCTGCCGTTCTTCATCGTGCAGTCGCTCGGCGCATTCAATGACAACGTGTACCGCCAGGCCATCATCGGCCTGCTGTTCTATCTCGGCGTGTCTGCCGACGAACGCTCGCTGTACACCACGCTGGCGCCGGCCATCTTCATCCTGCCGTACTTCCTGTTCTCTGCGCTGGCCGGGCAGATCGCGGACAAGCTGGAGAAATCCCGCCTGATCGTGATCACCACCACCATGGAGATCGTGATCATGACGCTGGCCGCGGCCGGCTTCCTGACCCAGAGCATGCCGGTGCTGCTGGTGGCGCTGTTCTGTACGGGCCTGCAATCCACCCTGTTCGGTCCGGTCAAATACTCGGTACTGCCGTCGGTGTTGAAGCCGGAAGAGCTGACCGGTGGCAACGGGCTGGTGGAAATGGGCACGTCGATGTCGATCCTGACCGGCATGATCGTCGGCGGGTTGATCTTCACCCTTGCCGGCAGCCACGGCCCGGTGGTCGCCGCAACCGCAGTGATCGCCCTCGCCGTCTGCGGCAACCTGTGCGCGCGGATGATTCCCAAGGTGGATGCGGGCGATCCCACGTTGAAGATCAACTGGAATCCCCTTCCGGAGTCGTTGGCCGTGCTGCGCATGGCGAAGAAGCAGAAAGCCGTACGCAATGCAATCCTCGGCGTGTCGTGGTTCTGGTTCGTCGGCACCGTGCTGACATCGCAGTTGCCGACCTATGCGGTCACCAACCTCGGTGGCGAGCCCACCCTGTACATCTTCGCCCTCGCGTTGTTCTCCGTCGGCACCGGTGTCGGTTCGCTGCTCTGCGAGAAGCTGTCCGGGCGACGGGTGGAGATCGGACTCGTTCCGCTGGGTGCCTTCGGCATGACCGCCTTCCTGCTCGACCTGTACTTCGCGCGGGCCGGTGAGGCCACGGCGGAAGGTCTGTCCGTCATCCAGTTCGTCCAGCAGGCCGGCAGTACCCGCATCATCATCGACCTGCTCGGCATCGGCCTGTTCACCGGCTTCTTCGTGGTGCCCTTGTTCGCACTGATCCAGAGCCGCACGCCGAAGTCGGAGATGTCGCGTGTATTCGCTGCCCTGAACATCCAGAACTCGGGCTTCATTGTCGCCGCGGCGGGCGTTGGGCTGGCGGCACATGCCGCGGGCATCACGATCCCGCAGCTGTTCCTGGCACTGGGCGTCGCCAATGCGCTGGTGGCGATCTACATCTTCACGATCGTGCCCGAGTTCCTGATGCGCTTCCTCAGCTGGTTGATGGTGCGCGTGCTGTATCGCCTGCGTCCGCACGGCATCGAAGCGAGCGTGCCGGACGAGGGCCCGGCGCTGATCGTCTGCAACCATGTCAGCTATCTGGATGCGCTCATTCTTTCGGCCAGCATCCCGCGGCCGGTGCGCTTCGTCATGTACTACCGCATCTTCAACATCCCGGTGATGAGCTGGATCTTCCGCACCGCCAAGACCATCCCGATTGCCGGTGCGAAGGAGGACCCTGCCCTGATGCAGCGCGCGTTCGACGAGATCGATGCGGCGCTCGCCGAAGGCGAACTGGTGTGCATCTTTCCGGAGGGTGCGCTGACCCGGGATGGCAACATGACGGCCTTTAAAAGTGGCGTGGAGAAGATCCTCAAGCGCCGTCCCGTACCGGTGGTGCCGATGGCGCTGCGCGGCATGTGGAGCAGCATGTGGAGCCGGCGCGACAGCCGCCTTGGCCGGATGCGCATACCGCGGCGGTTCCGCGCGACGATCGACGTCGCGGCCGCGTCTGCCGTGGATGGCGCAACGACCAACGCCGACCTGCTGGAAGCGCAGGTGCGGTCGCTCCGCGGGGACAACGCCTGAGCCATCGACGTGACGCCCCACCCTCGTGGTGGGTCTGTCCGCGACGGGATCGATGTAATCGGTTCCAGAAAACACGCCGAAGACGCATACACCTGTCGTTCATTGCTGTAGATTACCCAGCCACAGGGGGGCGCACCGGCACGCCGTTGATCCTGCCGGCCACCATGGAATGGAGTCTCGCTCTTGAATCACCCACCACCGCTGGGCACCTCGTCGGTCTTCGTCCCGAACCATCTGGTCTGGGCGATCCTGTCGACGCTTTTCTGCTGCCTGCCGTTGGGCGTGGTGTCGATCGTCTATGCCGCCCAGGTCGATGGTCGCCGCGCTGCTGGCGACCTCGTGGGCGCACACGACGCATCGCGCAGGGCGGGATGGTGGGCAGTGGCCTCGGCTGCTGCGCTGCCGGTCCTGTTGCTGTTGTGGTTCGGACTGTTCGGCGGCATCGCTGCGCTGGGCGCCCTCTCCGGTAACTGAGTCACCACCCACCATCCCAAGGAGCTTATGCAATGAATGCAGTCAACCCGCAGATCCCGAACCACCTCGTCTGGGCGATCCTGACCACCCTCTTCTGCTGCATGCCGCTGGGCATCGTGTCGATCGTCTTTGCCGCGCAGGTCAACGGCAAGATTGCTGCCGGCGACATCGTCGGTGCACGCGAAGCCTCGGACAAGGCGAAGAAGTTCTCGATGTGGGCTGCCATCGCCGGCGTCGTCGTACTGGTGCTGTACGCGATCTTCGTGGTTGCCCTCGGCGGCATGGGCGCGCTGAGCAACAGCGGCTACTAAGCGGATCGACGGGGTCCGGCACATGCCGGATCCCGTTCCCTGCACGAGCGATGCCGTTGCCTGTCCTACCGCCTTCTCTGCAACGCTGGCTGCCGCTGGGCACGGCCGTTGCGCTGGCTGCCGGCGCTGCCGTCGTGTTGCACCACGTCAACCCCTATGCCGATGGCAATCCCCTGCCCTCGTGCCCGCTCTACGCGCTGACCGGCCTGTACTGCCCCGGCTGCGGTAGCACGCGCTGCCTCTACTCTCTGGTCCACGGCGACCTGGCCGGCGCGATGGCCATGAATCCGCTGTTGGTGATCAGTCTGCCGTTCCTGCTGCTGATGCTGCTCAATGGGGCCGGCGTGCGCATGCGCGTGCTTGATCCGCTGATACGGATGCTGGCCAATCCGATGATGTGGCTTGTGCTGCTGCTGGGGTATGCGGTGCTGCGCAACCTGCCGTGGGCACCGTTCATGGCCCTTGCGCCCGGGTGAGCCGGATGCACCGGTCCCCCGGTAGAGCCGACTTCAGTCGGCTGATCGGACAGCCACAGCCGGATTCCCTGGTAGAGCCGACTTCAGTCGGCTGATTGGACAGCCAGCCGACTGAAGTCGGCTCTACCCAGGATTGCCCAGCCGACTGAAGTCGGCTCTACCCGGTTTGTCAGGTTATCCAGCCGGCGATCACCAGCAGCGCCAGCACGGCCAGCCACAGCAGCAGCATCCGCCAGACCAGGCTCATGGCGTCGCGTAGTTCGGGCAGACGCTGCCAGACGGGCAGCAGGCCCATATCGGTGTAATCGTGGGCTTCTTCGCGCAGCTCGGCACTGACACTGGCGCGCGCCACGGCGCCGAGGAACCCCACATCGCGCCGCCAGCGCTCGCCATGCGCCTGACGCCATGCGGTCCACGCCGTGTCGAAGTTGCCAACCAACGCCATCGACAGCGACATCACCTGTGCGACCGGCCATTCAAGCCAGCCCAGGACGCGCTGCGCCACGTCCAAGGTGTCCGGCGGCACCCGTGCGCGCATCGGGCTGATGGCCATCAGCGCCAACAGGCGATACCCCAACGCACCGGCCGGGCCCAGCAACAGGAACCAGAACAGCACCGCGAACCAGCGACGCAGGGCGTTGTACACCGTGGCGTCCACCAGCGAAGGCACATCGTCGCGCAGGCTGCCGCCCGCCGACTGCAGGTTCTGCAAGGCGGCGTGACGCACAGCGGCCTCATCGGCATCGATGATCGTCTCGACATCACGATCCAGATCACGCGGCCCCCAGCACCAGCACAGCACCGCGATGCCCAGCAGCAGCGCGGGCAGTCCATACAGCCGGTCATGCAGCCACCAGGCCAGCAGGGCCAGCAGCAGCACGGGCGGCACGACGGCCACTGCCACGCCGGCCGGGCCGCGCCATGCCGGTCCCGCATGCGCACCCAGCCATGTCAGCCAGTGGCGGAAGCCTTCAAAGCGCCGCAGCCGTGACGCAAACGCGGGGACCACATGGCCCAGAGCCAACGCGACCAGTACGGCAACCAGCGTGGTGAACATGCGACGCTCCTAGGGCTGCTGGCGGTACCAGTGCTCGATCAGGCTGCGCGAGATCGAGATCGGGGGTGACAGGCGGATGCCGTCACCGTCATCGTGCACGTCGCGGGCGATCGCGGCACCGACCTCTTCCTTGCTGAACCAACGTGCGTCTTCCAGCTCACCGTCCACTTCCGGCGCGTCATCCTCAGCCTGTGCGCTGAAGCCCACCATCAGCGCACCCGGGAACGGCCACGGCTGGGTGCCGAGATACTGGCACGCCGATACCCTGACCTTGCTCTCTTCGAAGACTTCGCGCACCACGGTCTGTTCCAGCGATTCGCCCGGCTCGACGAAACCGGCCAGTACCGAATAGCGCCGCGGCGCCCAGCTCGCCTGGCGACCCAGCAGCAGGCGGCCGCGGTTCTGCACGGCGACGATCACTGCCGGGTCCACGCGCGGGTAATGCTCCACCGCGCATTGCTGGCAGCGGCCGACGAAGCCCCCTCGTTCGAAACGCACTTCGCCACCACAGACACCGCAGAAGCGATTGCGCGAATGCCAGTACGACATGCCGCGCGCGTAACTGAAGGCGGTCGCATCCCCCATCGACCACGACAGCGCAGCCTGGCGCAGGTCCATGCGCCCCGGTGCGGTCACATCCAGCGCCGCCGCTTCTACCGAAAACCACGCCTGCGCACCACGCAGGCCAAGGAAGATGGCCGTCCCGGGACCACCGCCCAGATCGGCACCGGTCAGCGGCAACGGCTGGTCGTCAGCGCCGGTGAACGCCGTGCCGTCGCGGTCCAGGATCAGGATGCGTGCATCGGGCCAAAGACGCGCAAGGGCATCGGCATCGGCACGCAGGGCATCAGCGCGCTCCAGCGGCTCATCGACAAAGGAAAAACCGGACAGCGGCGAGAGATGGGTAGGCATCTGCCAAGCCTGAACGCATGGGCTGCGGCTGGCAAGTCGCGGCAGCGCATTTACGCGCCGCCCCGTGCCCTTACATGCTGAAACTACTACCGCAGCCGCAGGTGGTCTTCGCATTCGGATTGCGGATCACGAACTGCGCGCCGGTCAGGCTCTCGGTGTAATCAACCTCGGCGCCCATCAGGTACTGCAGGCTCAGCGGATCCACCAGCAGGGTGACGCCGCTGGTCTGCACGGCCAGGTCATCCTCGGCGCGGTTCTCATCGAACTCGAACCCGTACTGGAAACCGGAGCAGCCACCGCCCTGGATATAGACGCGCAGCGCCAGATCGGCGTTGCCTTCGTCCTGGACGAGCTCGCGCACTTTCGCCGCAGCGGACTCGGTGAAGTTCAACGGGCGGTCGAGGGACTGATAGCCCGGCGCTGCAGCGGCAGTGCCGGGTAGGGAGATCAACGTGCTCATGGCTTCAGCATGGGGCCGCGGGGGTCGGCTTTCAAGCCATGGCCTCGGCCAGCTTGCGGCGGGCAGCGGTGTCGCCCTTGCCGGATGCGGCCTCATCCTTGCCGGTTTCCGGCGGCGGCAGCGCGGCCATCGGGGCGCTGGAATGGATCAGCCGACCGTTCAGCTGGGCACCCGCCGCCATTTCCACGACCTGATAGTGCACATTGCCGTTCACCCGCGCGCTCGGGGTCAACTCGACGCGCTCGGTCGCATGCACGTCACCGTCCATCCGGCCGCTGATCACCACCACTTGGGCACGGATCTCGCCTTCGACGACCCCGTTCTCGGCCAGCGTGAGATTGGCGGCGCTGGCGCCTTCCTGTGCGATCACCTTGCCGTGGATACGCCCTTCCACATACAGGCCACCACTGAATTCCACATCACCGCGGATCACCACCTGGCTGCCGATCAACGCATCGACGACCAACTGCCCATCACGGCTGGATTTGCTGCTTCCAAACATTGTCCTACTCCCCGTTCGTGGCCGGTGCACCGGCCTGTTTCCAGTCGAATACCTGCGTGGAACCCCCCGTTCCACTACCCAGTGTGACCTTCACCCGTTGCGGGGTGAAGTCCGACGGCAGGATGACGCTGCCGCTCAACTGCTGGAAGTACCGGAAGGAATACTCCTGTCCGGGCACTTTGCTGCGCTGGTGCAGGTCATCCCAGCTGACCGTGGCCAGACGTCCATTCTTGACGCCTTCCACGGTAAAACGCATCTGACCCTGGCTGATAGCGCCCCGGTTGAGGTTCTGGGTCAGCACCACCGTGTACTGATACGTACCGGCCGCTTCGGAGCGGAACTCGATGGAATGCGTATTGAGTCCCTTGCGCTGGCTGGTGGCCCCCACCAGGCGCTCGTAGAAGGCCACATCGGCGCGCAGGCCCGCGATTTCCTCGTCGCGCTCGGCCAGCGATGCCTGCACTTCGTTGTTGGCGGCACGGCTGATCCGATCAGAGGCTTCCAGCGTGGCTTGACGCTGGCGCAGTTCCACCAGCTCCTGCTGCAAGGCATCGGCACGTTTCTGCGTCCCCTGCAGGGTGTCACCGACCTCACCACCGGGGCGGCCCAGCCAGAAACCCAGCAGGCCGACGAGCAGCATCACGGCAACGCCGACCGCCACGAGCAGCCACGGACGGCGGGGACCCCGGGCGGCATGGCCCGGCAGGCGGATCTGGACGCGCGAAGGCGGTCGATGGTTCATGGCAGGTCTCCGGGGCTGCGCGCTGCGCAGGGCAGGCACGGCGTCAGGCAGTCAGTCGCGCCTATTGTAGTTCAGGACGCAGGCAGCGCTCCGCCCGTGCCGACTGCCCGCCTGTGGCATTCAGCGACGCCTTCGCTGATAGTGCAGCCTTCCGGCGAGCGGCCCCTTCGGGGTGGCCAGCCGCCGCTCTGACCGAGCTTTCCTTTGGAGCCTGCGCCATGACCGACGCCCACTTGTTCGTGATCGGGATCCTGCTGGCCTGGCTGGCCGGCATCCGGGTCTACCTGACCGTATTCGGCGTTGGCCTGGCCGGGCTGCTGGGCTGGGTCGACCTGCCGCCGGCGCTGCAGGCCACCGAATCGTATTGGGTGCTCGGCACGTCCGCCGTCCTGGCCGTCGCCGAATTCTTCGCCGACAAGATTCCCGGCGTGGATTCGGCCTGGGACCTGCTGCAGACGCTGGCGCGGGTGCCTGCTGGCGCATTCCTCGCCGCAGCCACCTTGTCGCCGGATGGCGACCTCGGTAACGGCACCCTGCTTGCGGGCGCAGCGGTGGCGTTGACCAGCCATGGCCTCAAAGCCGGCACCCGCGCCTTGTTGAACACCTCGCCGGAGCCCGCCAGCAACTGGGTCGCTTCGGCGGCCGAAGACACCCTTGTCGTCGGCGGTCTGGCACTGGCCTTGGCCCATCCGTGGCTGGCATTGATCGTGGTGCTGGCCTGCAGCTTGGCCGGTGCCCTGGCGGTGTGGCTGGTCTGGCGCGCCTTGTGGAAGGGTGTACGTTGGTTGACGGGCGGGCATCGCGATATCTCGCGCACAGGCCCTGCCGCATAATCCCCCTACCTTCGACGCTGCCGACTTCGTGAACGATCCCAATTCCCCACGCAACGCACGTGCTGAAACCCCACCGGCCGATCATTGGCAGCGCTGGGCGTCGGCGCCGGTCGAGCCGACCGCCCTCGCCGACAACGTGGTCGCGCTTCCTGCAGCCACCCCGCCGCCGTTGCCCGCCACCATGGATGCGCAGGCGGGCGTGCCGTCCGACCTGCTGCCCAGTGACGCGCCTTACCGTGTGCTGGTCGTCGAAGATGACCGCGCGCAGGCGCTGTTCGCACAGAGCGTGCTGCACGGCGCAGGCATGGAAGCGGTGGTCGTCGGCGATGCGGAAAGCGTGCAGCCCGCGATCCACGAGCATGCACCGGACCTGATCCTGATGGACCTGCACCTGCCTGGCCTGGACGGCATGCGCCTGACGGCGATGATCCGCCAGATGCCGGGCATGCAGATGCTGCCCATCGTGTTCCTGAGCGGTGACCCGGACCCGGAGCGCCAGTTCGAAGTGCTCGACAGCGGCGCAGACGACTACCTGAGCAAGCCGATCCGTCCACGTCACCTGATTGCGGCGGTGTCCAACCGCATCCGCCGCGCGCGCGCGCAGGCGGCCAGCGCATCGGGCGAGCGTGGCGGACCGCTGCTGAACAATCCGGAGACCGGCCTGCCGACGCGCCACCACCTGCTGCAGCAGTTGGCCGCCGCACTGTCCCACCGTGATCACGGCGGCGTGTTCTTCATCGAGATCGCCAGCGCGCTGGGCCTGCGCGAACGCTATGGCTACGCCGCATTCGAGCGCCTGATGGTGCAGGCAGGGCAACGCTTGGCAGAAGCCGCGCAGCCGTACCTGCTGGCCCGGCTGAACGACAACAGTTTCCTGGCCCTGGCGCGCGGCATCGACGAAGAGCAGCTGGACGCCACCGCGAAGACTCTGCGCGAACAGCTTTCCGCGCGCGCCTTCGTGATACGCGATGAAGAATCGGTGCACCTGCGCGGGGTGATCGGCTTTGCGCCGTTGTCGCCGGGCTTTGCCGATGTCGGCAGCGCGCTGGAAGCCATCGAGCGCACCACCTTGCAGGCCCGCCTGCTCACGGCCGGCGTTGCCGGTCACGTGCCGCATGTCGAGGCCAGCAGTGATGAGCATCTGGCCATGCTGGACGGGCAGTTGGAGTTGGCCTACCAGCCGATCGTCGCCGTCGCCGGCGGCGGCAACGCGCAGTACCAGGTGCTGCTGCGGCTGCGCCAGGCCGATGGCAGCGTGCTGACCGCCGGCCAGGTGATCCCGGCTGCCGAAGCCGCCGGGCGCATCGCCGATCTGGACCAGCAGGTCATGGACCACGCGCTGGGCCTGCTGGACCACTATCGCCACGCATCACCGCCGCTGCACTTGTTCGTGTCGCAGTCGCTGCGCACGCTCGCCCGCGATGCCTTCGCCGACTGGCTGCTGGAATCGCTGCAGCAGCGCCGCCTGGAAGGCAGTGCGCTGGTGATCGACGTGCGCCTGCCCGATGCCCTGATCCACACCGTGACACTGCAGCAGTTCTGCGCGCGGGTAGCCACGCTGGGCGTGCGCTTCTGCCTCAGCCAGTTTGAACCCAGCGCGGAGGCCAATGCCCTGCTGACCCAGTTGCCGCTGGCCTTCGTACGCATGGCGGCACGCTTCTCCAGCAGCCATGCCAATCCGCAGACCCGCGACGAGATGCGCAGTGCCATCGAAGCGGCGCACCGGGCCAACCTGCAGATCATCGGCCAGCAGATCGAAGATCCGCAGGCGGCCGCCGCCATGTGGGTAGGCGGTGTCGACTTCATCCAGGGCAACATGGTGCAGTCCGCTGGCAGCGACCTGGATTTCGACTTCCTCAACGCGGTGCTGTAACCGATGGCCCAGGGGCGGGGCACATCAAGCTGGTGGCCGGCCATGGGGGTCGCACTGGCGACCGTGGCACTGGCGATAGCGGCCGCGCTGGAGCTCGCCGGGCCGTGGCCCTGGCTGGCCGCGCTTTCCGCAGCGGCGGCGGTGGCCCTGTTCTTCCTGCATGGGCAGCGGCTCGCCGCGCGCCACGAACGCGCACGCGAACGCGACCTTCGACTGACCGATCTGCAGCAGCAGCGTGACCACCTGCAGCGACTGCATGACCAGCAGGGACAGCTGGAACAACAACTGCTGCTGGCCAAGCAGGCTGCCGAAGCCGCCGCGTTGGCGAAGGGCGAGTTCCTTGCCACGATGAGCCATGAAATCCGCACGCCGCTGAACGGCATCATCCCGATGCTCGACCTGATCGGGCGCGGGCAGCTGGAGGCCGAACAACGGCAGATGCTGGCGACGGCGGCGTTCAGTTCGCAGCAGCTGCTACGCATCGTCGATGACATCCTGGACCACTCCCGCTTGGAGGCCAACGCGCTGGAACTGGAGGACACCACCTTCAACCTGCGTGACCTGCTCGAGGGCGTGGTGCAGCTGATGCAACGCGCTGCCGAGGCCAAAGGCCTGCGGATCGAGCTGGAGATCGACCCTTCGGTGCGTTTGTCCGTGCGCGGCGATCCGGTCCGCCTGCGGCAGGTGCTGGGCAACCTGCTGGGCAATGCCATCAAGTTCACCGCGCGCGGCAAGATCAGCGTCAAGGTGCGGCGGCTGGGCGAGACCGTGCGGCGCCATGCGCTGCGCTTTGAGGTAGTGGACACCGGCATCGGTATCGCCCCGGAGCAGCAACCGCGGCTGTTCCAGTCCTTCAGCCAAGCCGATGCGTCCACCACCCGCATGTACGGTGGCACAGGGCTGGGCCTTGCAATCTGCCGACGCATCATCGAACTGATGCAAGGGACGATCGGCGTGCAATCGCAGCCCGGCCAGGGCGCCACGTTCTGGTTTGAAATAGCCCTGTCAAAAGCGGCCGGCGATACGGGCAACGGGTACGGTCCGGAGCTGGGCCACCTGCTGCTGTTGAGTCAGGACCCCGCATTGCAGCAGCGCGTACACCGCGTGGGGGCACAGCATGGATTGCAGGTGCAGGCGGTCACTACCCTGGCCGAAGCGCTTGAGCCGCTGCGCGCCGCGACGCGGCCGCTGGCGTGGCTGGTGGTGGATGGGCGCCTGCTGCGCAACGGCGACGCTTCCCTGCAGCGGGCCTTGGCGGAGCGCGGCGACGACGCGCCGCAGGTGCTATGGCTGCAGCTCGGCAACGCCGCGTCACGCAACGGCCAGCACTGGCTGGATGAACTGGTCAGCGACAGCACCCTGCATGCCCTGTTGGTGCCGGTACGCGCCTCGGCACGGCCCGCACCGCTGCTGGGCCAGGCGTCGCTGGGCGAGGCGTCGCTGCGCCCACTGACGAAAGCCCCGACAACGCCGCTTGGCCTGCGCCTGCTGCTGGTTGAGGACAACGGCGTCAACCTGCTGGTCGCCCAACGCGTGCTGGAGGTCCTGGGGTGCACGGTACGCACGGCAGTGGACGGCGAGCAGGCACTGCAGGAACTGCATGCCGGCGGCGTGGACGTCGTGCTGATGGACTGCCAGATGCCGGTGTTGGACGGCTATGCGGCAACCCAACGCTGGCGGGCACACGAAGCCGCCCATCACCTCCCCCGGCTGCCCATCATCGCGATGACCGCCAATGCCATGGCCGGTGATCGCGAACGCTGCCTGCAGGCTGGCATGGACGACTACGTATCCAAGCCCGTGGAAATGCGGCTCTTGCGCGGCATGCTGGAACGCTGGGGCCACCCGGAGACCGGTGCCGTCGCGGCAGACCCGATGGCCGATGCATTGGCCGAGACGCTGTCAGCCAGTGACGCGGACACCGCGCAGCCCGCGCTGGACCCCTCGGTACTGGATGAGCTGCATGAGGTGATTGGTGACAGCACCCAGGCGATCATCACCGCGTTCCTGGATGACACGCCAGCGCTGGTGCAGCACCTGCAGGACGCCGCCCAGGCCAGCGATACCGAGCGCCTGCGCGGACTTGCCCACAGCCTGAAGTCATCCAGCGCGAATGTCGGCGCACTGGCGTTGTCGACCGCCGCACGTCGCATTGAACTGGAAGCCCGCGCAGAGAGCCTCGAGAAGCCGACCATTGCGGCGGCGCGGGTAGTGGCCGAGTTTGCCCGCGCGCGGATCGCGCTGGCGGGTTGGCGTCCAGCGCGCTGACAGATACCGCCGAGCGTGGCTCGGCGCTACGGCGCGCGCGGACGCATGCATCTGCTTCTGTAGCGCCGAGCCATGCTCGGCGAGCGCCCCGCGCGGCGCACCGTTTCGCTCAGTCTTCCAGCTTGCTGAGCAGGTACTTCGGCTCGCCGATGCGGGCAATCAGATCCAGCTGCGTTTCCAGCCAGTCGATGTGCTCTTCCTCGGAATCCAGGATCTTGGTGAACAGCTGGCGGCTGACATAATCGCCGACGGCATCTGCATGCGCGACGGCCTCGCGCAACACCACGACGCCCTCGCTTTCCAGCGCCAGGTCGCACTGCAGGATCTCGGTCGGGTTCTCGCCGATGCGCAGCTTGCCCAGTGCCTGGAAATTCGGCAGTCCTTCAAGGAACAGGATGCGATCGGACAGCATGTCGGCATGCTTCATCTCGTCGATCGATTCCTTGTACTCGTGCTCTGCAAGCTCCTTGATGCCCCAGTTCTTCAGCATCTTTGCATGCAGGAAGTACTGGTTGATCGCGGTCAACTCGTTGTACAGCACCTTGTTGAGGTACTGGATGACGGTGGCGTCGCCTTTCATGGGGGGTGCTCCTGCACGCTGAAAACGCAGGCACTGTAGCGGCTTTGGCGCGGCGATGAAGGAACGCGAATCGTGCTCAATCACGCACGCACGCTCAAGGCACTGTCAGGCAGCCTGCAGACCCAGTACGGGCAACGGCAGATCATGTGTGCCCATCGCCTTGGCCAGCAGGTCACCGGCCATGTCCAGGCAGGAACCGCAGGTGGCACCGCAGCCGGTGCGCATGGTCAGCTCGGCCACCGTCGTGCAGCCATCACTCGCGGCAGCGCGGATCTGGTGATCGGTTACTCCGTTGCAGATGCAGACGTACACAGTGGGCTTTGACGCTGGCAGGCCGGACTGGCCTGCCGTCATTCCACTTCAAACGCGAATGGTTGTCAATTAACTACCTGAATCATTCTCGCTATGGTTCAGGCCACAACCATCGGGCGGGCCTTACGTAGGGTCGCCCTGCACTTTTTTCGGCCAGTACCCTTTCGTGGTCGCCCGCTTTCTCGGGCGATCATGCCCCGCGGCATGGCCTGGCATCCAGGCCTCCTGCGCGCCTGTCGGCATCTGCGATACATCCGCACCGTCGACACCGCGGGCCATGGGCGCAAGATGCCGCAGCGCACGTGCATAAACGCCACGCTTGAACATCACCACGTGTTCCACCGGGTACCAGAAATCCACCCAACGCCAATTGTCGAACTCCGGGCTGTCGGTCAGATCCAGCTGTACGTGCGACTCGTCACCGGTCAGGCGCAGCAGGAACCAGACCTGCTTCTGGCCAATGCACACCTGTCGCTCATTGCGGCGGATCGCCCGCGCGGGGAGCTTGTAGCGCAACCACCCAGGCGTTGCTCCCAGCACTTCAACGTGCTCAGGCAACAGGCCCGTTTCTTCCTGCAACTCTCGATACATGGCCTCGACGGGCGTCTCATCCGTGTTCATGCCGCCCTGTGGGAACTGCCAGCCATCCCGGCGCACACGACGTGCCCAGAACACCTGACCATCCTGGCGCATCAACACGATGCCGACGTTCGGTCGATAGCCGTCCGGATCGATCACGATGCGGACTCCTAGAAATCTACTGACAGGGACTATCCCATGCCGCCTGTCGGCCCACAAGCGGAACACAAAAGTATTGACATGCTTCGTACACATGCCCAGAATACGCGGCTCACCAAGGCTATGTAGCTCAGCCGGTTAGAGCACAGCACTCATAATGCTGGGGTCGGTGGTTCGAG
This sequence comes from Stenotrophomonas sp. WHRI 8082, assembly GCF_040223995.2. NCBI lineage: Bacteria > Pseudomonadati > Pseudomonadota > Gammaproteobacteria > Lysobacterales > Lysobacteraceae > Stenotrophomonas > Stenotrophomonas sp. WHRI 8082. The sequence continues at coordinate 1,538,576 of NZ_CP167826.1, forward strand.
TCCACCCATAGCCACCATGTCGGAGTTGGTTTTCGACCTGGAAAGTGAGAGAATTGATTTACCTATTTTGCCCCGTCGCCAAGCGGTAAGGCACCTGACTCTGACTCAGGCATTCGGTGGTTCGAATCCATCCGGGGCAGCCAAATACTAAAAAAGGCCTGATCGTTGATCAGGCCTTTTTTAGTATTTGGGCGCGTATTCCACCTTATCCCCGCACCGTTGGCTCGCTCTCTTTAACAACAAGGGGCTCTACTCCATCGGGGATGATGCAGGCGGGTAGATAAGGTCCTGATCGACGATGTGACCGTTCTTTAAAACAACAAAAACCCGGCCGAAGCCGGGTTTTTGTTTTCCTCCCAGCAGAGCCCCGAAGGGCCCCACGCCAGGCGCGGTGGATCAGCGCTTGGAGAACTGGGTGGCGCGACGTGCCTTGTGCAGACCGACCTTCTTACGCTCGACTTCACGGGCGTCACGGGTGATGAAGCCCGCCTTGCGCAGTTCGGACTTCAAGGTTTCGTCATACTCGACCAGCGCGCGGGCGATGCCCAGGCGGATCGCACCGGCCTGACCGGTGGTGCCGCCGCCAGCGGCGGTGACCAGGATGTCGAAGCTTTCGGTGTTCTTGGTCAGCTCGAGCGGCTGGCGCACGATCATGCGCGCGGTCTCACGACCAAAGAACTCGTCCAGCGGACGGCCGTTGACGGTGATCTTGCCCGAACCCTTACGCAGGAACACGCGGGCGGTGGAGGACTTGCGGCGGCCAGTGCCGTAGTTTTGAGTGATAGCCATGATTAGATATCCAGAACCTGCGGCTGCTGTGCGGCGTGCGGATGCTCAGTGCCTGCATAGACCTTGAGCTTGCGGTACATCTGGCGACCCAGCGGACCCTTCGGCAGCATGCCCTTCACGGCGGTCTCGATCACGCGCTCCGGGTGGCGCTCAAGCGCCTGAGCCAGGGATTCGGTCTTCAGGTTGCCGATGTAACCGGTGAAACGGTGATACATCTTGTCCTGCAGCTTCTTGCCGGTGACGACAATCTTTTCTGCATTGATGACGACCAGGTAGTCGCCGGTATCAACGTGCGGGGTGTAGACCGGCTTGTGCTTGCCACGCAGACGGCGGGCCAGCTCGGTGCAGAGACGGCCCAGGGTCTTGCCCTCGGCGTCAACGAGGTACCAGTCGCGCTGGACGGTCTCGTTCTTAGCGGTGAAAGTGCTCATGAAGAACTCTATATAGGTCGTCGGGCTCATTGCGGCCAGGAGGGCCGGAACTCTGCCACGCGTTGTGAAGGTGAAACGCAAGGGCGGGATTTTATCCACCTTTTGCCTGCGGTGCAAGTTGCCCTGCTCAGCAAGACTTGGCAGCAGCGGCCCTGGCGGCGAGAATCGGAGGCACCCCGACGTCATTGGCCCCACCATGAGCGCGCTTCGCCAGACCACCCCGCTGGACCACCTGCTGACCGAGGCGCAGCGCGCACTGGACACCGTGTTCGGCAATCCGCCGGCCCTGCGCCCCTACCCTGCCGCCAAGGCTGACGAGCCGGGCATGGACCGCAGTGAACGACGCCACGCGGCCGGCCTGATGCGCATCAACCACGTAGGCGAGGTTTGCGCGCAAGGCTTGTACTTCGGCCAGGCCGCGGTAGCCCACGACCCCGCGACCCGTGCCCACCTGCTGGAGGCCGCGCAGGAGGAAACCGATCACCTCGCCTGGTGCGCCATTCGACTGGGCGAACTGGACAGCCGCCCCAGCCTGTTCAATCCCGTCTGGTATGCCGGCAGCTACGCGATCGGCACATTGGCGGGACTGCGCGGCGACGGTTGGAACCTGGGGTTCGTCGTAGAGACCGAGCGCCAGGTGGAAGCGCATCTGGACGAGCACCTGACCACCCTGCCCGCAGGCGATCTGCGCAGCCGGGAAGTGATCAAGGTGATGAAGGAAGACGAGGCACGGCATGCCGAGCACGCCGAACAGGCCGGCGCACGCCGCTTACCCTTCCCGATCCCCGGCGCAATGGCGCTGGCGTCGAAGGTCATGAAGACGATCGCCTACCGCCTTTGATGGGCTGGGGGTGGGTGGCTGGTGGCGTGCGGATGGCGGCTGACAGATGGCGGCTGGTGGCTTGCGGTAGAGCCGACTTCAGTCGGCTGCTTCCTTCCGCAACGCCAGCCGACTGAAGTCGGCTCTACCCTCAACGGGTAGATCGCGTGGCGCGTCCGGCATTCCGCCGAGCACGGCTCGGCGCTACAGAATCCGTGCGGTGACGGCAGATGGCGGTTCGCGGGTGGTGCTTGCGGCTCGCGGTAGAGCCGACTTCAGTCGGCTGCTTCCTTCCGCAACGCCAGCCGACTGAAGTCGGCTCCACCCTCACCGGGTAGATCGCTTGGCGCGTCCGGCATTCCGCCGAGCACGGCTCGGCGCTACAGAGACCGTGCGGTGATGGCGGATGGCGGACAGATCGCGTTGCCTTACGGGGTTGAAACCAGCTTCAGGCCGATCACGCCGGCCACGATCAGTGCCACGCAACCCAGCCGGGCCGGCGACGCGCTGTCGTTGAACAGGAAAATACCCAACACGGCCACGCCCAGCGCGCCGATACCGGTCCAGATAGCGTAGGCAGTGCCGACCGGAATGGTTTTCATGGCCTGGCTCATCAGGTACAGGCTGATCAGCGCAGCCACCACCGTCGCGACGGTCGGCAACGGCTTGGTGAAACCATTGGAGTACTTCATTCCGATGGCGAAGCCGATTTCAAAGATGCCGGCCAACAAGAGATAGATCCAGGGCATGGGGATGCTCCTCAACTTTTATAACGGAAACAAAACGGCCCAGTGCTTTCACACCGGGCCGTGGGTCGGTTTTCTGCCGTGGAACACCAATCTGCGCAGATCGCTGTTTCACGGGACGGGGCGTCCCGCCTGCATAACGGTCCGGCGCAGTGCGCCAGACCGGCTTCTTACTCGGCCAGGTTGCGGCCGTGGAACAGCTCTTCGATCTCGCGACGCAGCAGCGCCTCGATCTTCATGCGTTCCTTGAAGGAAAGGTTCTTCGCCTTCTCTTCAAACAGGTACTGATCCAGGTCGAAGTCCTTCAGGTGCATCTTCGTGTGGAAGATATTTTCCTGATAGACGTTGACGTCGAACATCTCATAGCGCGACTTGATGTTCTTCGCCAGGAAGTTCTGGATGGAGTTGATCTTGTGATCGATGTAGTGCTTCTTGCCCTTTACGTCACGGGTGAAGCCACGCACGCGGTAATCCATGATCACGATGTCCGATTCCAGACTCTCGATCAGGTAGTTCAGCGCTTTCAACGGCGAAATGACGCCGCAGGTTGCCACGTCGATATCGGCGCGGAAGGTCGCAATGCCTTCCTGCGGGTGCGTTTCCGGATAGGTGTGCACCGTGATGTGCGACTTGTCCATGTGCGCAACCACGGCATCGGAGATCAGCTCCTTGCCGGCAAGCTTCTTGTCGATCACCGGTTCTTCGGAGATCAGGATCGTCACCGAAGCACCCTGCGGATCGTAATCCTGGCGCGCAATGTTGAGGATGTTCGCGCCGATGATCTCGGCAACGTCCGTGAGAATCTGAGTCAGCCTGTCGGCGTTGTACTCTTCATCGATGTAATCAATGTAGCGCTGACGCTCCTCTTCGGTGCGGGCGTAACAGACGTCATAGATGTTGAAGCTCAGCGCCTTGGTGAGGTTGTTGAAACCTTGCAACCTCAGGCGAGGCAACGGCTTGACCACGGCGGTCGATCCTGTAAGAGCGGGGAAAGGAACAATTATGAGGCAATTGTGCCGCCGGGGGGAGCCTGAACGAACGAACGGTTCCTGCAATCTGTTTGCTCTTAACATTTCCGCTCCGCTAAGCTGCTCCCACACCCCGTGAATCCGTTCATGCGCAGAGGGAGCGCCACCATCGTGTCAACCGTGCGCCTTGCTACCAGTCCGTTGGCTTTGGACATTGCTACCATCGACCGCTTCCTGGCTCACAGCCATCGGCGCCGTTACCCTGCCCGCACTGACGTGTTCCGCCCCGGAGACCCGGCTGGCACGCTGTATTACGTAATCAGTGGATCCGTTTCAATAATTGCTGAAGAGGACGAAGAGCGTGAGTTGGTGCTCGGTTACTTCGGCACCGGTGAGTTCGTCGGCGAAATGGGCCTCTTCGTGGAGTCGGACCGCCGTGAGGTGATCCTGCGGACGCGGACCGCCTGTGAGCTGGCCGAAATCAGCTACGAGCGCCTGCACCAGCTGTTCCTGGGCCCGCTGTCCACTGATGCCCCGCGCCTGCTGTATGCCTTGGGCCAGCAGATATCCAAGCGCTTGCTGGATACCAGCCGCAAGGCCAGTCGCCTGGCTTTCCTGGACGTGACGGACCGCATCGTGCGCACCCTGCACGACCTGGCCGAGGAGCCGGAGGCCATGACCCACCCGCAGGGCAGTCAGCTGCGCGTGTCCCGGCAGGAGCTGGCCCGTCTGGTCGGCTGCTCCCGCGAAATGGCCGGACGCGTGCTGAAGAAGCTGCAGGTCGACGGCCTGCTGCATGCCCGCGGCAAGACCGTGGTGCTGTACGGGACGCGCTGACGCGTCCACGTACTGCGGGCCGCGCGGTAGCCCCGACTTCGGTCGGCCACCCTCCGCAACGCCCGGTAGAGCCGACTTCAGTCGGCTGCCTGCCCCAACGCCTGGTAGAGCCGACTTCAGTCGGCTGCCTCCCACAACGCCGGTAGAGCCGACTTCAGTCGGCTGTCTTCCGCCCAGAGCAGCCGACTGAAGTCGCCTCTACCGCGCCCTGCCCACCATCACCGCGTGCAGTGGCGGGCAGTGGCTTGACCGATATTCCTCCACACCGCAGGCTGCGCGCATGGAGCTGAGCAGCGAATTCTGGTGGTTCATCCTTATCGGCCTGGGCGCACAGCTGGTCGACGGCGCATTGGGCATGGCCTTCGGTCTGGTGTCGTCTTCGGTGATGTTGAGCATGGGCCTGCCACCGGCGCAGGTCAGCGCCAGCGTGCATACGGCGGAGGTATTCACTACCGGCGCATCCGGCGTTTCGCATCTGGTGGCCGGCAACGTGGACCGGAAATTGTTCGTGCGCTTGGCCATCCCTGGCGCAATCGGCGGAGCCGTCGGCGCATATGGCCTCACCCAGCTGCCCGGAGACGTCATCCGGCCATTGATTTATCTGTATTTGCTGGTGCTTGCGATCGTCATTCTGCTGCGCGCGGCAGGCCGGTTGATGCCCAAGGGCGACATCAAGCGCGTCCCTCTGTTGGGTGCGGTCGCCGGCTTCCTCGACGCCACCGGCGGTGGCGGATGGGGTCCGGTTGCCACCTCTACCCTGCTGGCACGCGGCGGCCAAGCCCGTACGACCATTGGCACCGTCAATGCAGCAGAGTTCGTGGTGACGCTGACGGTGTCCGCAACCTTCCTGCTGACGATGGGCCTGCATCACCTACAGATCGTGGCGGGACTATTGATAGGCGGGATGATGGCCGCGCCGTTGGCCGCCGTGTTGGTGAAGCGGGTCAAGGAGCGCTGGGTGCTTGTCGCCGTTGGCGTCCTGGTGCTGGCGATCAGTCTGTACCAGATCGGCCACACGGCCATCGGCCTGCTGGGCCGGTAACACCGCGCACGCCTGTCGGTAGAGCCGGCTTCAGCCGGCTGTTTTCGCGCGCAGGGCAGCCGACTGAAGTCGGCTCTACCCCCTCGGCGGGCAGGTGGGTGGGCGCATCCGGCATGCCGCCGAGCACGGCTCGGCGCTACGGGTGTGAGGCGATGCGGCGCTGTCGGTGGAGCCGGCTTCAGCCGGCTGCTTTCGCGCGCAGGGCAGCCGACTGAAGTCGGCTCTACCCCCTCGGCGGGCAGGTCGGTCGGCCGTTCGGCATGCCGCCGGGCACGGCTCGGCGCTACGGGTGTGAGGCGATGCGGCGCTGTCGGTAGAGCCGGCTTCAGCCGGCTGCTTTCGCGCGCAGGGCAGCCGACTGAAGTCGGCTCTACCCCCTCGGCGGGCAGGTGGGTCGGCGCATCCGGCATGCCGCCGGGCACGGCTCGGCGCTACAGGTGTGAGGCGATGCGGCGCTGTCGGTAGAGCCGGCTTCAGCCGGCTGTTTACACGCGCAGGGCAGCCGACTGAAGTCGGCTCTACCCTCGTCTGGGCGCATCCGGCAGGCCGGCTACAACCGGCGTGGATCAGACCTTTTCACCGCCGCGGTCCGCACAGCCCCAGTTGAGGATGCGGGTGCCTTCCGGCAGCACGCGACGGAAGAAGTCCACGCTGCCATGCTTCGGATTGACCACCACTGGCGCTTTCGACGCAACCAGCAGCGGAAGATCCGCCGTACTGTCGGAGTAGGCCACGTCGATGTTGCCGTAGCCACGCTCGCGCAGCATCCGCATCTTTTCTTCGTTGTGGCAGTGACGTGTGGCGCCAACGGCACCGAAACGCGGCCCGACTTCACTGCCGATCACCGGCACGTCCACATGGGCGACGAAGCCCAGGATGGCCTTGGCCAGCTCAGGCGGCGCACCCGTCGCCACGACCACCCGGTCGCCTTTAGCCCGGTGCGCAGCGAAGACTTCCAGCGCCTGGGGCAACAGTTTGGCCCGTAGGCTGGGCTCGTTCTTCAGTACATACGCGTCGATCACCTGGTTGAACTCGCGCGCCCGATGCATGCCGAAGGTCGCGATCCACACGTAGATCGAGATGCCGGCACGGCGCGTGGGCAGCATCGCCACCAAGGGGCCGGCCACCGGCGTGACCAGCAGCGCAGCAAGCAACCGCAGCGGATTGCGCTTGATCAGCGTCGCGAACAGATGGCTGCCGGAATCACCGTCGTACAGGGTGTGGTCGAAATCGAACACCACCAGCGGCGCGCTGTCCTGCGGGGTTGGATAGATCGTGCTCATGCAGCGAAGAATAGCTGACGCAGGCCCTCACCGGGCTCCTCCACCCGCATGAAGGCCTCACCGACCAGGAACGCGTTGACCCCGGCATCGCGCATCAGGGCCACGTCCTGCGGTGCCAGGATGCCACTCTCGGTCACCAACAGACGGTCCTTCGGCACGGCGGTGCGCATGTCCAGCGTGGCCTGCAGCGAAACCTCGAACGTGCGCAGGTTGCGGTTGTTGATGCCGATCATCTGCACCGGCACCTGCAGGGCGCGCTCCAGTTCATCGATATCGTGGACTTCCACCAGCACATCCATGCCCAGCTCCATCGCCAGGCTGGACAGCTCCGCCAGCTGGCGGTCGTCCAATGCCGCAACGATCAGCAGGATGCAGTCAGCCCCGAGCACGCGTGCTTCGACCACCTGGTAGGCGTCGATCACGAAGTCCTTGCGCAGCACCGGCAGCGTGCAGGCCTCGCGAGCCTCCTGCAGATACGCATCGCTGCCCTGGAAGAAATCCACGTCGGTGAGCACCGACAGGCAGCTTGCACCGCCGAATTCATAACTCACCGCGATGTCAGCCGGATGGAAATCGGGCCGTATCACACCCTTGGACGGGCTGGCCTTCTTGACCTCGGCGATCACCGCCGGGTCACCGTTGGCGATCGCCGCCTGCAGCGCGCGCACGAAACCACGCACCGGCGGAGCTGCCGCCACGCGCGCCTGCAGCTGTTCCAGCGGCACGGCAGCGCGGCGCTGGGCCACTTCTTCGGCCTTGCGGGCCAGGATCGTCTGCAGGATGTCGCTCATGATGCTCACAGAAAAAAGGGGACGGAGGGGATTAAGTCGTTTCCGGCTTTCCAGCCTAGCCTGCCAGTACGCGGGTGATGTCGACGTACTGTTGCAGACGGTCGCGGGCACTGCCATCGGCTATCACCGCGCGTGCCCGCGCCAGGCCATCGCCGATGTCGTCAGCAATGCCGGCCACATAAAGGGCCGCGCCTGCATTCAACGCCACGATGTCCAGTGCAGGGCCCGCTTCGTTGTCCAGCACGGCCCGCAACATGGCGATGGACTGCTCAGGCCCATCCACGCGCAGATTGCGGCTGGCCGACATCGCGATGCCGAAATCTTCCGGATGGATCTCGTACTCGCGCACCTTCCCATCGCGCAACTCGCCGACCAACGTGCCGGCGCCGAGCGAAATCTCATCCATGTTGTCGCGGCCCCAGACCACCATCGCCCGCTCGGTACCCAGCTCACGCAGCACGCGCGCCTGGATTCCCACCAGGTCCGAATGGAAAACGCCCATCAATACCGATGGCGCACTGGCCGGATTGGTCAGCGGCCCGAGGATGTTGAAGATCGTCCGCACCCCCATTTCGCGCCGCACCGGTGCTACCACCTTCATCGATGGGTGATGGATCGGCGCGAACATGAAGCCGATGCCGGTCTGCTCGATCGCGCGCGCTACCTGCTCCGGCCGCAGTTCAATCACCGCGCCGAGCGCCTCCACGGCATCGGCACTGCCGGACTTCGACGAGACACTGCGATTGCCATGCTTGGCCACGCGTGCGCCTGCGGCGGCAGCGACGAACATCGAGCAGGTTGAGATATTGAACGTATGCGAGCCATCGCCGCCGGTGCCGACGATGTCGACCAGGTGGCGCGTGTCGGCGACGTGCACCGGGAGCGCGAATTCGCGCATCACCGTAGCAGCCGCCGCGATCTCGTCGACCGTTTCCTTTTTGACGCGCAGGCCGGTCAGGATCGCTGCGGTCATCATGGGCGATACCTCATCGCGCATGATCTGCCGCATCAGATCGACCATCTCGTCGAAGAAGATCTCGCGATGCTCGATCGTGCGCTGCAGGGCTTCCTGGGGGGAGAAGTGCATCAGTGGATTCCTTGGAGTCAGCCTGCAGATCAACGCTGCAGGAAGTTGCGCAGCAGCGCGTGACCGTGTTCGGTCAGGATGGATTCGGGGTGGAACTGCACGCCTTCCACCGGGTGCTCGCGATGCCGAAGGCCCATGATTTCTTCGACCGACCCGTCGTCGTTCTCGGTCCAGGCAGTGACTTCCATGCATGCAGGCAGACGCGTCTTGTCCACCACCAGTGAGTGGTAGCGCGTGGCCTGGTAGCGATCGGGAAGCCCGGCGAACACGCCCTTGCCTTCGTGTCGGATGGCCGACGTCTTTCCGTGCATGATGTTGCCTGCACGGATCACCGTGCCACCGTACACCTGGCCGATACCCTGGTGGCCCAGGCAGACGCCGAGGATCGGCGTGGTCGGGCCCAGCCGCTGGATCAGTTCCAGCGACACACCCGCTTCGTTGGGTGTACACGGCCCGGGCGAAATCACGATGCGCTCCGGTCTCTGCGCGGCGATCTCATCGACCGTCATGGCATCGTTGCGCACCACCTTGACCTCGGCACCCAGCGTCTGCAGGTACTGCACGAGGTTGTAGGTGAAGCTGTCGTAGTTGTCGATCATCCACAACATGGATCAGGTTCCGTCGCTTATCAGAAAAATGGCGTACACATTCTCGGTGTACGTGATGGGTCCGGCTTCAATCGATTCGCGCGTGTAGGGCGCTTGCGGAGCTGGCGGCGCGGGCGGAGTGACCAGATCCGTCGGTCGCGTCTCGGCGATAACGGACGCGCCATCGGTGGGCCATTGCCCCGCCTGCACGCCGTAGGCAAAGCTCGGGGCCACGTCGGAGATGCTGTACAGGCCGCGGATGCGTGCACCATAGGCGGTTGCCAAGGCCCTGGCCGAGTGCCGGGTCTGTGCAGCGGCCTCACCTTTCAGTTCACGGCGCAGCGCGACAACATCGGAGTAGCCCGGCGCCAGGCTGCTGACCTGCAGCGTGTCACTGGCATTGAGTGCGCCAAGGAATCCCTGCATCGCCTGCGGGCTGGCAAAGCTGCCCTTCAAGCGGCGACTGACGCGGGTGCCGATGAAGACCGGTCCGGCCTGCTCGTAGCGGTGTGCCGGCCCGATGTCGAGGTTATCCGCGCGCACGCTGCCCGCCACTGCGCCGTGCTTTTTGAACAGCGTCAGCACGCGCGCGGCATCCTCCTGCACCTTGGCCCGCGCCGTGTCGGCATCCATGTCGACCTGGGCAAGCGTCAACTGCAGGGTGAAGCGGTCGGGCATCACCTCACGGCGCGCTTCGCCCTTCACCAGCAGGTGCGGCTGGTCCGGGATCGTGTTGGCCTGCGCCAACGCCTCAGGTGCCAGCGTAGCCAACAGCGACGACCACAGAAGAACGCTCGACAGCTTCATGCGGTATTCCTTGTCATGGAGGGAAAAAGCACAAACGCGCCCGGCGCAGTGACCCGGCGCATGCGAGGATTACAGGCCTTTCGCCGCCTGGGCCACCGCACGGAACAACGCGCGGCCTTTGTTCATCGTTTCGTCCCACTCTTTCTGCGGATCGGAGTCGTAGACGATGCCAGCGCCGGCCTGCACGTGCAGGCGTCCGTCCTTGATCACCGCGGTGCGGATCGCAATGGCCGTGTCTGCATCACCGTGCCAGCCGATGTAGCCGATGCTGCCGGCGTACACGTTGCGTTTGATCGGTTCCAGTTCGCGGATCACTTCCAGCGCGCGGATCTTCGGCGCGCCACTGACCGTTCCGGCCGGGAAGGTCGCGCGCAGCACATCGGCATAACTCAGACCCGGCTGCAGCGTGCCGGTCACTTCGCTGACGATGTGCATCACATGGCTGTAGCGTTCAATCACGAACTGCTCGCCGACCTCCACCGTACCGGCCGTGGATACCCGGCCCGCGTCGTTGCGGCCCAGGTCGATCAGCATCAGGTGCTCGGCACGCTCCTTCGGATCGGCCAGCAGCTCCACTTCCAGCGCATTGTCTTCTTCCACGGTGGCGCCGCGCGGACGCGTGCCGGCGATGGGGCGCACGGTCACTTCGCCGACACCGTTGGCGTCGTGCTGCAGGCGCACCAGGATCTCCGGCGATGAGCCCACGACCTGCATGTCACCGACATCCAGGAAGTACATGTAGGGCGATGGATTGAGCGCACGCAGCGCACGGTAGACATCCACCGGTCGCGCCTTGAAGGGCACGCTCAGGCGCTGGCTCAGCACCACCTGGAAAATGTCGCCGGAGCGGATGTAATCCTTGCTGCGCTCCACCGCGTCGATGAACCCGTCGCGGGTGAAGCCTGAAATGAAGTCACTTTCGTCCAGCACATCGCTGTGCAACGGTGCCGGATAGCCCGCACCCGGCGCGCGCAGTTTGGCCACCAAGCCGTCCAGTCGCGTCTGTGCCTCGTCCCACGCACCCGGTTGGCGCGGATCGGCGTGCACGATCAGGTACAGCCGTCCCTTGAGGTTGTCGAACACCGCCAGCTCTTCGGAGTGCATGAGCAGGATGTCCGGCGTGCCCAGCTCATCGCGGCCCGCAGGCGGTGCCAGGCGCGGCTCGATGTAGCCGATGCACTCGAAGCCGAACCAGCCCACCAGCCCGCCGGTGAAGCCCGGCAGACCGTCCAGCTTCGGCACCGAATGCGCGCTGCGCAGCGCCTCTACTTCGGCGAACGGATCGGCGACCTCGCGGCGTTCGACCTCCACGCCGTTTTCGGCGATGGACAACGTATGCCCACGGAAGGTGTACACGCGGCGCGCCGGCAGACCGATGATGGAATAGCGACCGAAGCGCTCACCGCCCTCGACCGATTCAAACAGATAGGTGTGCGGGCCGTCGGCGAGCTTCAGATAGACCGAAAGCGGCGTGTCCAGGTCGGACAGCACTTCACGGACGACGGGGATGCGGGTGTGGCCTTCAGCGGCCTGCTGCTGGAACTGAGCGGGGGTATTCAACACGACTTTCCTTCCGGGATGCGGCGGTGGCGGGACGGACGACGGCTACAGGCCACCATCGCCACCAACGGCGAGCGGAAGAAAGACTATGCGGGGTCGTCAGAATGGACACCGGGCCACTGTACCGCATGGGTGGGGCCGGGCGGAAGCCGGGCGAGCCCACCAGCGGCCCGCTCACCGTGCCCCGATCCGCGCCCGCTAGGCCATGCGCAGGGCGGCGCGCTGCTGCTCCTGGGCGTGATCCTGCTGTTCCTGCTGCTCGGCGGCGATGCCTGCCGTCAGCGTCGGCGTCATGGCCGGTGCCTGCCGCTGGCGGTCAACCTCCGCCGCCTGCTCGGTGCTGACGCTCAACGGCTGCTGCAGGCCGGAGGCGACATCCACATACGCATAGCGCTTGGTGAAGGACGCGGCATCGGCCGTGTCCACCGCGAAGGCGCGCGCCTGGTCATCGCTCAGCATCACCTGCTCGATGGACTGCAGGCCATCCTGCTTCGCCTTGGCGGCAAGCGCGCCGGCCAGCTGATCACTCTGCAGGTCAGGCACGCGGTTGTAGCTGGCGTCGATACGGTGGACCCCGCTCTGCGCGCCCTGGAACAACCGGAAATCAGCATGGTCCGGATCGTTGATCGCAACCGGACGGGCCGCGGGTGACGGCGCCTGCTGCTGCACTTCAAGCAACGTCCGGGCGGCGGCTTCCTGCTTCTGGATTTCCGCATCCAGGCTGGGAATCACCGTGTCGGCCATGCCGTGGCGCGCCGTCGCTTCGCCGAAGGCTGCACTGATGTTGCTTGTGAACGCGGTGGTGCTGGCCAGGTTCCGTTCGTTCTGCGGCATCGTCAGTGCGGGCGTGTGGGTGGCCAGCGCCGCACCCAGCGCCGTGGTCGCCCCGCCAACGGAAGAGAGCACGACGGGCGCATACGAGGTAACACCGGCCACCTGCTGCCCGCTCCAGTCCGCGGCCTGGTTCAGGGTGGCACCGTACTGGGCATAGCCGTTGCGCAGGCCCTCGGAGGACCACTGCGTCCCGGCCTGGATCTGCGCACCGATGTGCTCACCGCCCGCCCGGATCCGGGCGGCGTCGCCTGCCGCCTGCTGCGTGGCCTGCTCGGCCTTCAGCGCGTGGTCGGCCTGCGACTGTGTGCCGCGCTGGCGCAACTGCTCGGCCGTCTCGTCAGCGCCCACCCAGCCCGCCACGGTGGCGCCCCAACCGCTCAAGGTGCGGTCGCGATAGCCTTCCACGCGGTGCTTGATCGCCTCGACCTGGCCGGCGAGTTCGCGTCCCTGCGCGATCACCGTGGCCCCGCCCTGCACGCCCACGCGCAGGCTGGTCCCGCCGAAATCCACCACGCTGCCGATCGCCTTGCCCTGCATCGTCGCGCCCTGCTGGATGACATCACCGGCCACGTCCAGCCCTTTGCCGCCCAGTGCGCCCATGCGCTCGATCTGCTCGCCGGCCAGCCGCCCGCCCCGCATGCCCTGTGCCCCCGCCACCAGCACGGTCGACAACGGGCCGGCCAGCTCGGCCACCTGGCTGGGAGCCGCTACCTGCGCCCGGTCGATCAGGTTGCCCTGCGCGTCGCGCGTCTTGGGGTCCAGCAGGATCTCCATCCTGCCGGCAGCAACCGGCACGCTGCGCAGCGCCTGCGCACCGGGTTCAGTGGCCAGCCGCTCGATCAGCTGGGCGGCGGCCTCTTGCGCGTGCTCGGGCAGCGCTGCCTGCAGCTTGCCGGTGACCAGTCCCTGCATCATCGGCTGGCGCAGCAGTATCGTGGTTTCATTGGCCAGCAGGCCGAAGTCCTGCCGCTGGCGATCGCTCAGCCGCTGCAGCCCGTTCTGCACGTCGTTGAGGACTTCGCCGCTGGTTTCATAGGTGTGGACCGTATCGCGGGTGTTGAAAGTGGGCAGCCCGTTGTCTTCCCCGTAGCGTGCTGCGGTCTGCGGGTGCAGGCCGGCGGAGTTGAACGTGGTCGCGCGGGCGCCCGTCACTGCCGATGCCGCCGACGCCATGCCGCCACCGAGCGAGTGACCGGCGATTTCGAAGCTCTCGCCCACCTGCTGTTGGACGCGCACCGCAAGTGCCATGGCGCGATCGTAATAATCGCTGCGCATGCCAACTCCCTGCTGGCCATTATTGAGGAAGTCCTCGCTCGCGGATTCACGCCGACCGCCCAAGGCGGACGGGTCAATGATCTCGCCCGTTGACCCCTTGAAGACGATGACAGGCTTCGCATCCTCTCCGAACACGCGCTTGTCCGGAATATAGATTTCCGCGCGAAAACCGGACTGCCGCGGATGCAGAAGGTCAGAGAGCTGCGCATCCGACAGGTCGATTCCCACAGCACGTACTGCGCCGGGATCAGCGCTACCCCGTACCCAGCCGGTCGGTGCTTCACCTTCGTGCTTGGCCGAAAGATAGACGTCAGCGGCCAGCCCCGACATTTCACGCGCGTGGTGGGTTTCCTGAAGCCTGCTCGCCTGCTCGTCATTTCCGCTGTCGCGCAATTGCCGGACGAGAAGGCTCTGCTCGTGGATGGCGCGTACACGCGCCTCGATCTCGGGATCACTCATGGCAGGCTCCATTGCACAGTAGAAAGCACGCGACTTTCCTCAGTCGCGGCGATCATCGAATAACAGAAAGTTCTGCTAATGTCACCCGCCAAGGGCTTTCTATCAGGTAGATCATGCGGACCAGCCTTCACATCTCTTCGGCAAAAGCACTCTCCTACGTGGCGCTTCTGCTGCTGGTTGCCACCAGTGGCTGCGCCGCCCCGTCCAGCCATGGCGCTGCACAGTATTTTCAAGGCGATGCACTCAAGCTGGCCATTGCCAGTGAAAATGGGGATGTGGACGAAATTCAGCAGCTTACAAGGCAGAAAGGCGTCAATCCGGACAAAGAGTTCTCCAGCCGCGAGGGCATTCCCCTGCTTGCCTGGCCGCTGCGCGCGAAGAACCTGCAGGGATTGCAGGCAATGCTGGAAAGCGGCGCCGATCCCGATGCCCGGCTGGTCAAAAGAATGAACGGCGAAGTGATCCGCTTCAACAATGCGATGGTCTACGCAGCAAAGATGGACGATCCACGATTTCTCGACGCGCTGCTGAGGCATCGCGGTGATCCAGACACCCGGAATTCAAACAACGAAACGCTGCTGTTCCAAGCATTCATCAGCGGCAACCAATGGAAGAACGTCCAGTTGCTGGTGGAGAACGGGGCGGATATCAATGCGCCGAGCATCGGGCCTTCCGACACGGTCATCAGCTGGTACAGCGGCCGAGGCGCCTTCGAGCACGTCTATTGGCTGCTCGAACACGGCGCCGACCCGACGGTGATGCTGACGTCATCGATCGGAAAGCCCGACCGCATGTTCATCGCTGAAGATATCTATTGGGGCATCACCACGCCCGATCTGCTTCCCTGGCAGAAAAAGTGCCAGCAATGGCTGATCGCGCGCAACATCCCTCGACCGCCCATGCCAGATGGCATACGGGCCAAGCGCAAGGCCTTTGGATTTCCCACCAAGGAAGAGGATATTCCGCTGCTGTGACGCGTTGACGGCTGCAACAGCGTCCAGCGCGGCGCTCAGCCTCAGCGCTTGCTGACCGACAGCAACGCACAGTCCGCGGGCAAATGCATCCGCACGCGGCGCGGCACACATTCGATGCGGAAGTGACGCGCTTCCACCGGTTCACCGTCCAGATTCAGGGTGAGCGGCTTTTCCGCAAGAATCTCTACCCGGTTCAGGCGCGCGCGCGTGGCTACGCGTTCCAGCGCAGCCTCTTTGCCGCCGGTGACCAGTTGCCCCAACATTGCCCCGACTTCACCCGTCAGTTCGGGGATCACCGTGACATCCAGCTGTCCGTCATCGATGAGTGCTTGCGGGCACAGCGCCTGGCCACCGCCGGCCTGGCGACCGTTGCCGATGCCGAGCGCGATGAAGCCGCCTTCCCACTCGAAGCCAGGGCCATGCAGGCGCGCCAGGATCGGCTCGATGCGGCCCAGCTTGGAGATACCGGTCAAAACGTAAGCCAAGCCACCCAGCACCTTCTTCAGGCCTTCATCGGTTTCCACGGTGACCTGGGTTCCGAAGCCGCCACTGGCGACGTTGGCGCACCACCAGACTTTGCCGTCGGCATCGATCCGCAGTAGGTCGATGGCGCGCGGCGCCTGTGCGGTGATAAGGGCCAGCACCTCGGCCGGGGTTTCAGGAAACCCGGCAGCCGTGGCGAAATCGTTCGCCGTGCCCAACGGCAACAGCGCCAAGGAGGGCAGCGCATCGGCGGGCTCATCGCGGTGCGCCAGCGTTTCCGCGACGGCGCTCAGGGTGCCGTCGCCGCCACCAGCGATGATGACGTCCACGCCGTTGTCGATGGCCTCGGCCACGTAGCGTTCGGCGTCGCCGCCTTCCCAGGTAACGCGGACTTCCAGATCGATACCGCGCTCCCGCCACACCTTGACCGCATCACGTACGTCGACGTCCCCGGCGGATTTTCCGTTGAGGATCAAACGCCAGCGGGAAAGGCTCATGGGGGCTTCACGGAAGGGGGGTGGCACAGGCTAGCAGTGCCGCGTTCGGTAGCAGTGAATGTCATCGGCCTGTCACCGTATGCCCGGATCATGGGAGGCCATAGCAGGGAAGACGGATGGAGGCAGGATCAGCCTCCGATTATTTCAGCAGGGCCACGCCGGCAGCGGCGGGGCCTTTTTTTTTGGGTGCCAGCCCTGCTTCCGGGGAGCATTCCGGCACTGGCCCCGCGCTCTGGTTTTGGCGGGTGCTCTGGTTTTGGCGGGTGATCTGATACTGCCGGGTGCTCTGGTATCTGGGGGCGCTCGCGCTCTGGTAGAGCCGGCTTCAGCCGGCTGCCCTCTGCGATCGTGCCTGACGCAGCCGGCTGAAGCCGGCTCTACCGGATGCTGCGCGATGCAGCCGGTTGAAGCCGGCTCTACCGGATGCTGCGCGACGCAGCAGGCTGAAGCCGGCTCTACCGAGGGCGTTACCGGGCGAAATCGTGCAGCGCTTCGCCTTCCAGGCGGTACACGGTCCATTCGTCCTGCGGCTTGGCGCCGGCGGCGACGTAGAAGTCGATGGCAGGTTGGTTCCAGTCCAGCACCGACCATTCAAAGCGGCCGCAGCCGGCATCCACGGCCAGCCGGGCGATGTGCTTCAGCAGCGCCTTGCCGGCACCCGATCCGCGCCGTTGCGGGCAGATGTACAGGTCTTCCAGATAGATGCCCTTGCGGCCCAGCCACGTGGAGTAATTGTAGAAATACACCGCATAGCCGATCGCTTCGCCGTCTGCCTCGCAGACCAGCGCCTGCGCGCTCGCATCAGGGCCGAACAGACTGGCGGCGATGCCGGCCTCGTCGGTCTGCACCGACGACTCAGCCTTCTCATAGACCGCCAGTTCGCGGATGAAACGCAGGATCAGACCTGCATCAGCAACAGTGGCCGGACGAATGTTCATGGGCAGAAAAGGGGACGGAGGGAATTAAACGAGTTTAATTCCCTCCGTCCCCTTTTTTCTCAGCGGGCAGCGGCGACGTTGGCGCGCATCGCGCTGATCACCTGTTGGTAATCCGGTGCGTTGAAGATGGCCGAGCCCGCCACGAACGCATCGGCGCCGGCGGCGGCGATCGCGCCGATGTTGTCGGCCTTTACCCCGCCGTCGATCTCCAGGCGGATGTCCTTGCCGCTGGCATCGATCTTCTGGCGGACGACCTTCAGCTTGTCCAGCGCCGAGGGGATGAACGCTTGGCCGCCAAAGCCCGGGTTGACCGACATCAGCAGCACCAGGTCCAGGTCGTCCAGCACCCAGTCCAGGATGTCCACCGGGGTGCCCGGATTGAGCACCAGGCCCGGCTTGCAGCCCAGCGAGCGGATCAGCTGGATCGTGCGATGCGGATGGCGGCTGGCCTCGGGATGGAAGCTGATATAGGTGGCACCGGCCTCGGCGAAGTCGGGGATGATGCGGTCCACCGGCTCCACCATCAGGTGTACGTCGATCGGCGCGGTCACGCCATGCTTGCGCAGCGCCTGGCAGACCAGCGGCCCGATGGTCAGGTTCGGTACGTAATGGTTGTCCATCACATCGAAATGGACCCAGTCCGCGCCGGCGGCGAGTACGTTGTCGACCTCCTCGCCAAGGCGGGCGAAGTCTGCGGACAGGATGGACGGGGCAATGATGCAGTTGGACATGGCCGGGGCCTTCGGAGCAGGGAGAAAGAGGGAAACTCAGCGCTTGCGCAGGGTCTTGATGCGGTCGTAGGCGGCGTTGACGCGGCGGCTCTTCGCCTCGGCCTGCTTGAGCAGTTCCGGGGCGGCGCCGATCAGCTTGTCGGGGTGGTACTGCGACATCAGCCGGCGGTAGGCCAGGTCGATTTCCGACTCGGTGGCCGACGAGGTCAGGCCCAGTTCGCGGTACGGGTTCTCCTTGTTCAGACGGAACCAGTCCGCATCGAAGGCGTGCCCGATCAGCAGCCCCAGTACCGCGCCGAACAACGGATTGGGCCGGAACAGCAGGGCCCCGGCGATGAAACCCAGCAGTTTTCCGTACCAGCGCATGGCGCTCCGGGGAGATTTGGCCAATTGGGCTTTCATTTTACGTCACAGCCGCCCCGGACGGCTTTACACTAGGCCGCCCGCTGGCCGGCGGGCCCTCCGGGTCCCTGGGCAGCCGTATCGACGAAGCCTCCAGGAGTGCCCGTGCCGACCACGTTGTTGCAATCCGATCTTCCCGGCCTGCCCTTGCGCCATCGCGGCAAGGTGCGTGACGTTTTCGATATTCCGCGCGAGCGCCTGCCGGTTGGCACGCCCCCGGGGGACTACCTGCTGATGGTCGCTACCGACCGTCTGTCGGCCTTCGATGTGGTGCTGCCCGATCCGATTCCCGGCAAGGGCGAAATGCTCTGCCAAGTATCGAATTTCTGGTTCGCCAAGACCGCGCACCTGATGCCCAACCACCTCACCGACATCGACGTGGCCAGCGTGCTGCCCGACGGCGTGGATGCGGCGCTGTATGCCAAGCGCGCCGTGGTCACCAAAAAGCTGAAGCCGGTACCGGTGGAAGCCATCGCCCGTGGCTACCTGATCGGCAGCGGCTGGAAGGATTACCAGCGCACCGGCAAGGTCAGCGGCATTGAACTGCCCAACGGCCTGCGCCAGGCCGAGAAGCTGCCCGAGCCGATCTTCACTCCCTCGACCAAGGCCGCAGTCGGCGACCATGACGAAAACATCGACTTCGACGCGATGGTGAAGACGGTGGGTGCCGACCTGGCTGAGCGCGTCCGCGACGCCACCCTGCGCATCTACGCCTTCGCCGCCGATTACGCGCGCGAGCGCGGCATCATCCTGGCCGACACCAAGTTCGAGTTCGGCACCGATGAAGACGGTCGCCTGTACATCATGGACGAGATGCTGACGCCGGATTCGTCGCGTTACTGGCCGGCCGACGAGTACGAAGTGGGCACCAGCCCGCCGAGCTATGACAAGCAGTTCGTCCGCGATTACCTGGAGACGCTCGATTGGGGCAAGACCGCCCCCGGCCCGAGCATCCCCGCCGAGGTGATCGAGCGCACCCGCGCCAAGTACGCCGAAGCCCTGCAGCGCCTGGCGGGCATCAGCGTCGATTGAGGTAGTGGCGGGCCCAGCCCGCCCCACCCATCAGGAAAGGTTGCCGGCCCCGCGGCCGGCTCGACCGGAGGCACCATGTCCAGCACCTCGCTTGCCCGCCCCGTGGACCGCTACTTCGCCAGCTATTCCGACGACCACCGCAATGTGCTGAACCAGCGGATCCATGTGGTCGCGGTGCCGGCCATCCTGTGGTCGGTCGTCGCCCTGCTCTGGTGCCTGCCGCCGCTGATCACCTGGTTCCAGAACGGCATCTGGGCCGGCCTGGCGATGTTCGGCGCGTGGTGTTTCTACAACCGGCTGTCGCGGCCGCTGGGACTGGGCATGCTGGCGGTGCTGTTCGTGATCGGCTGCACCTGCCGCCTGCTGGAAGCACGGATCGGCCTGGGCAACCTCGCCCGATTGGCCGCCGTGGTGTTCGTGCTTGCCTGGATCGCACAATTCATCGGCCACAAGGCCGAGGGCCGCAAGCCGAGCTTCCTCACCGACCTGACCTACCTGCTGATCGGACCGGCGTGGGTGCTGGCCAAGGTCTACCGCAAGTTCGATTGGCGCTATTGACCCGCTCTTGCTGAACGAGATCGACGCGTATTCAGCACGCGAAACGTAGACGGTGTGCGACCGCGCGGGCTCCCTGAGCGGTGTCCAATCGGCCGACTGACGGTTTCAACCATCCCTTTGCAGCCCCTGCCGTACGGGGGATGCAGCGGTGCACGCGCCATTCGCGACACATGCGACACAGTGTCCAGCGCGCTCCCGCAGCGCCGCTGTCCCGACACCGGCAAAGGTTAAAAAAATGAATAAGCACACGATCCGTGCAATTGGTGACCTGTTCGTGGGTATCGGCAGCAAATGGCAGCCTGTTAGACTGCATGACCTGCTCGTGAATCGCGTATTCCCTGCATGATCCCAAGCCTTATCCTGCTGCTCGCCCTGCCCTTCCTGTTGGCCGTGGCGGTCGCCGCATTACCCCGAAGTTCGCGCAGCACGGCCGCTTGGTTGGCCGCGGCCGCGCCGTTGGCCGGTCTCGCCCTGCTTGCCACGCTCACGCCGGCCGTCCTGGATGGCGAGGTGCTGCGCAGCAGTGGCCAGTGGCTGCCGCAGATCGGGCTGGATTTCACCCTGCGCCTGGACGGCCTGGCCTGGATGTTCGCCGGGATGGTGCTCGGCATCGGCGCCCTGGTGGTGCTGTATGCCCACTATTACCTGAGCCCGCAGGACAACGCGCACCGCTTCTTCTGCTATCTGCTGCTGTTCATGGGCGCGATGCTGGGCATGGTGCTGTCCGGCAACCTGCTGCTGTTGATGATTTTCTGGGAACTGACCAGCATCAGCTCGTTCCTGCTGATCGGCTTCTGGTCGCACCGTCAGGACGCACGTGAAGGCGCGCGCATGGCGTTGGTCATCACCGGCGGCGGTGGCTTGGCGCTGCTGGGTGGCGTGCTGTTGATCGGCCGCATCGTCGGCAGCTTCGATCTGGACGTTGTACTGGCTGCAGGTCAGCAGATCCGCGACAGCGCGCTGTACCCGTACGTGCTGTTCCTCGTGCTTGCCGGCATCTTCACCAAGAGCGCGCAGTTCCCGTTCCACTTCTGGCTGCCGCAGGCCATGGCCGCGCCCACCCCGGTGTCCGCCTACCTGCATTCGGCGACCATGGTGAAGGCCGGGGTGTTCCTGCTGGCGCGCCTGCACCCGGCGCTGGCCGGCACCGATCTGTTCTTCTATACGGTCAGTGGCATCGGCGCACTGACCCTGCTGATCGGCGCGTGGAATGCCATTTTCCAGCACGATCTGAAGGGTCTGCTGGCCTATTCCACGATCTCCCACCTGGGCCTGATCACGATGCTGTTCGGGCTGTCCACGCCGATGGCGGTGGTCGCCGGCGTGTTCCATATCCTCAACCACGCCACGTTCAAAGCATCGCTGTTCATGGCGGCCGGCATCATCGACCACGAAACCGGCACCCGCGACATGCGCAAGCTCGGTGGGCTGAGGAAGCTGATGCCCTTCACCAGCGCGCTGGCGATCATCGCCTCGCTGGCGATGGCCGGCATTCCTCTGCTCAACGGCTTCCTGTCGAAGGAAATGCTGTTCGCCGAGGCCCTGGATGCGGGGGGCCCGGAGCCGATGCGGCTGGCCATGTCCATGGCCGCGCTGCTGGCCGGCGTACTCGGCGTGGCCTACAGCCTGCGCTTCGTGCACGACACGTTCTTCGGCAAGGGCCCGCACGATCTGGATCGCGTGCCGCACGAGCCACCGCGCTGGATGAAGGTGCCGGTGGAAATCCTGGTGGTGATCTGCGTGGCGGTGGGTATTGCGCCGGCACTGACCATCGCGCCGGTCCTGCATGCCGGTGCAGCGTCCATCCTGGGCGCCCGGATGCCCGAGTACAGCCTGTCCATCTGGCATGGCTTCAATCTGCCGCTGGCGATGAGCGCGGCCGGCGTACTCGGCGGCATCGCGCTGTATTTCGGGCTGCGCAGGCTGATCAACCTGTATGCCGTGCGCAACACCACGCCCGGGCGTGACGCTTTCCATCACCAACTGGACCTGCTCTCCGCGCTGGCCCAGCGGCTGACCGGCGCCATCGCCAACGGCAGCCTGCAGCGCATGCTGCTGGGCCTGGTGGTGGTCGCGGTGATCGTCGGTGCAGCGCCGTGGCTGGCCGCGCCCGCTTGGCCGAACTGGCCCTCGCCACAGCCGATGCCGTTGCTGGGCTGGGCGCTGTGGGCGGTGATGATGGCCTGCGCCATGGCCACCCTGCGCATGTACAAGCAGCGCCTGCTGGCGGTGCTGCTGGTGGGCGGCGTCGGCCTGATGGTGGCCATGACCTTCGTGTTCCTGTCCGCACCGGACCTGGCACTGACCCAGTTGCTGGTGGAGATGGTTACCCTGGTGCTGATGCTGCTGGGCATGAACTACCTGCCGGCGCAGTCGGTGACCGAGCGCTCCAAGCTGCGCAAGTACCGCGATGCCGGCATTGCGCTGGTGGCCGGCCTCGGGCTGGCCGCGCTGGCCTACACGGCCATGACCCTGCCGCCGAACACGATGGCCGGTGAGATGCTCGCCCGCGCCCTGCCTGAAGCGTATGGCAGCAACGTGGTCAATGTGATCCTGGTCGACTTCCGCGGCTTCGATACCTTCGGCGAGATCACCGTGTTCGGCATTGCCGCCCTGGTGGTGCATGCCATGTTGCGGCGGTCGCGGATGGCGCCGGAACAGATCATGCCCGGCCCGCCGATCAAGCTGCCGGTGCCGGCCGACCTGGCACAGATCATGTTCCCGCTGACGCTGACGGTGTCGATCTTCATGTTCCTGCGCGGCCACAACTCGCCCGGCGGCGGCTTCATCGCCGGCCTGATCCTGGCCGTGCCACTGCTGATCCAGTACGTCATCCAGGGCACCGCCTCGGTGGAGTCGCGCTTTGGTTTCGACTACATCCGCTGCATCGGCATCGGCCTGCTTATTGCGGTCGTGAGTGGTTGTGCGTCGATGCTGTTCGGCGTGCCGTTCCTGACCAGCGGCCACCTGGACCTGCACCTGCCGATCATCGGCGACGTGCCGCTGGCCAGTGCCATCGGCTTTGATACCGGCGTGTACCTGGTGGTGTTCGGGGGCGCGATGCTCATGCTTTCCATGATGGGCACCATCAAGCCGTCGCGCACCCGTACCGCGCGCCGCGGCGAGATCGATCCGCAGAAACGTTCCGCACTGACCGGGGAGATGCGCTGATGGAACTGGCCATTGCAAGTGCCATCGGCGTGCTGACGATGCTCGGCGTGTACCTGCTGCTGCGTGCGCGCAGCTTCGATGTGATCCTGGGCATGACCTTCCTGTCCTATGCCACCAACCTGCTCATCTTCGCCGGGGGCCGCTTGGTCGCCGGCAGGCCGCCGGTATTGAAGGAGGGGCTGGACGCCAACCTGGGCAACTACACCGACCCCCTGCCGCAGGCGCTGGTGCTGACCGCCATCGTGATCGCCTTTGCGATGACGGCGGTGACGATCGTGCTGGCGATCCGCAGCCGCAGCGACAACCACAGTGACCATGTGGATGCGCACGAGCCGGACGACGATGCACCGCCGCGCCGCGACGAGGACCACGCATGAACCATCTGGTGATCTTGCCGATCCTCATCCCACTGCTCGGCGCATCGCTGTCGTTGTTCGTGGAACACCGCCGCTTCGGCCCGCGCATCCAGCGTGCCGTGGCATGG
Organism: Stenotrophomonas sp. WHRI 8082; assembly: GCF_040223995.2. Taxonomy (NCBI): domain Bacteria; kingdom Pseudomonadati; phylum Pseudomonadota; class Gammaproteobacteria; order Lysobacterales; family Lysobacteraceae; genus Stenotrophomonas; species Stenotrophomonas sp. WHRI 8082. Next base: position 1,562,162 of record NZ_CP167826.1, read on the forward strand.
GCATCACTCACCGCATTGCTCGCCGCAGTGCTGCTGTTGTTCGCGCGCACGGCCGACGGTGTCGCCCTGGTCTACCTGCTCGGCGACTGGCCGGCACGATTGGGCATCGCCCTGGTGGCCGACCGGCTGTCGGCCTGGATGGTGCTGACCACCGCCCTGCTCGCCATCGGCTGCCTGATGCATGCCTGCTCCGGCTGGGACCGCCGCGCACCGCACTTCCATGCCTTGTTCCAGTTCCAGCTGGTTGGCTTGAACGGCGCGTTCCTGACCGGCGACATCTTCAACCTGTTCGTGTTCTTCGAAGTGATGCTGATTGCTTCGTATGGCCTGCTGCTCAGCGGTGGCCGTGGCCTGCGCATGCGCATCGGCCTGCATTACGTGGTGTTCAACGTCACCGCGTCCACCCTGTTCCTGATCGCGCTCGGCCTGCTGTACGCCACGCTGGGTTCACTGAACATGGCCGAGATCGCGCAGCGCATTGCCGAGGTACCCGCCTCGCACCTGGTGCTGCTGAAGGCCACCATGGGCTTGCTGCTGCTGGTGTTCTGCGCGAAGGCGGCACTGATGCCGCTGTACCTGTGGCTGCCCGAATCGTATGCGCGCGCGCCGGCGGCCGTTGCCGCCCTGTTCGCCATCATGACCAAGGTCGGCCTGTACGCCGTGCTGCGCATCCAGAGCCTGTGGTTCGGTGACGAAGCCGGTGCGATGGCCGGGTACGGCCGCGACTGGCTGCTATGGGCCGGCGTGGTGACGCTGGTGCTGGGGGGCTTGGGCGTACTGGCCGCTGTGCGCCTGCGCGTGCTGATCTCGTATCTGGTGGTGGTGTCGGCCGCCACGCTGTTCATCGCTTTCTCGGTGGGCAACCAGCAGGTGCTCGCCGCCGGCCTGTATTACCTGCCGCACAGTACGTTCGTCGCGGCGGCGCTGTTCCTGATCGCCGATCTCATCCGCCGCCGTCGCGGCGGTGCCAGCGACCGCAAGGAAGTGATCGCGCCGATGCCGGGCAAGGAAACGCCCGCCGTGCTGTTCCTGATCGCGGCCATTTCCATCGCAGGCCTGCCGCCGCTGTCTGGCTTCCTGGCCAAGGCCGCGCTGCTGCAGGGCATGCCGCCCTACCTGACCGCACCGGTCTGGGCAGCGGTACTGGGCAGCAGCCTGCTGGTCATCATGGGCCTGGCCCGGGGTGGCATCCGGCTGTTCTGGCGTGTCCCCCACGCCGAGCCTGACGCGCCCAAGCCGCGCAAGGCACCGACGCGCCGGATAGAACTCCTGGCGGCGTGCCTGCTGCTGCTGTACGGCGTCGGCATGACCGTCTTTGCTGCGCCGCTGATGCGACACGCCGATGCGATCGCCAGTGACCTGCTGCAGCCCTCGGGCTATGTTGACCAGGTCCGCGCCACCCAGCCGGAGGTCCGCAATCCATGACCCAGAAACGTCCCCTGCTGCGCCGGATCTTTCCCTCGCTGCCGCTCACGATCATGGTCATCGTGTTCTGGCTGCTGATGTCGGACAGCTTCAGCGTGGGCCTGCTTGCGCTGGGCCTGCTGCTCGGGCTGGTCGTACCCTTGTTCGCCGCACGCCTTGACCGCGAGTTCGCCCGCATCGGGACCCTGCGGCCCGTGCCCAAACTGCTGGCGGTCACCCTGTGGGACATCCTGGTGTCCAATATCGAGGTGGCCGGCCAGGTGCTGGGGAAGGAGAGCAAGATTCACCCGGGCTTCGTCTGGATTCCGCTGGACATCGCCAACGTCCATGGCATTGCGGCACTGACCAGCATGATCACGCTGACCCCGGGTACGGTGTCGGCCGCACTGAGCGACGACCGCAAATACCTGCTGGTGCATGTGCTGAACCTGGACGATGAGCAGCACCTGATCACCGAGATCAAACGCCGTTACGAGGCCCCGCTGATGGAGATCTTCCCATGACCGGATTCGATGTCATCCAGAACACCCTGGTGGTATGCATGCACGTGGTGGGGTTGGCGATGCTGCTGGCCACCTGGCGCCTGCTGCGTGGCCCCACCGTTCCCGACCGCATCCTCGCGCTGGACACCCTGTCAGTGACCGCCATAGCCCAGCTGATGCTGTTCGGCATGTACCTCAATTCGGCCATCTACTTCGAGGCCGCGCTGATCCTCGCCATGCTCGGCTTCGGCAGCACGGTGGTGCTGAGCAAATTCGTGCTGCGCCGGGACATCGTCGAATGATCACCGCCATCCAGATCGTGCTGTCGGTGGTGCTCCTGTTCGGCTGCTTCTTCATCCTGGTCGGCGCGCTGGGACTGGTGAAGCTGTCCACCTTCTTCAAGCGCCTGCATGCGCCGACCAAGGCCAGCACGCTGGGCGTGGGCTGTGTGCTGGTGTCATCGGTGGCGTACCACATCTTCCTGGGCCAGGATCCGCAGCCGCGCGAACTGCTGATCACCATTTTCCTGTTCATCACCACGCCGATCAGCGCCCATCTGATGGCCAAGGCGGCGCTGTCGCTGCTGATGGAAACCCGCCCTACCCTGCCGGGTAACGAGCGGGCGAAAGAAGAGCAGTTGCCGCCACCGGAACCGGTGCGCGAGAAGGTCGTGGAAGAAACCAACGACACCTATACGTCGAATGAAAGCAAGACCGACGAATACGAGGGCTGACCGCGGGGTCAGCTTGCCAGCAGCGCCAGTTCCAGGCCTATCCAGGCAACGAAGGCAGCGAGCAGTACCCCGCCCTCAACGCGGCTGATGCGCAGGTCGCCGCGCAGCATCGGATACAGCACCAGAGCGAACGCCAGCACGGCGGGCAGTTCCAGACGCACGAAGGAAGCGGGCAGCGCGAGCGGCTGGATCACCGCCATCGCGCCGATCACCAGCAACAGGTTGACCACGCTCGAGCCCAGTACATGGCCCAGCACCATGTCGCCCTGGCCACGGCGCGCGGCCATCACCGCCGCCGCCACTTCCGGCAGCGCGGTGCCGATCGCCACCGGCAGCAGGCCGACCAGCAGCGGCGTCCAGCCCAGCGCTGTGCCGAAGTCCGCCGCAGCGCCGACCACCAGCCGGGCACCCCAGTACAGCGTCAGGGCGGCAAGCGCGAGGCGGATGACATTCAACAACAGGTTCGTGCGTGAGGCAGCGGAGTCGGCGATCGACGCCTGCACCTCCGGCGCCTCGCGCCGCCCCGCATGCAGCAGCCAGCCGAACGCCAGCCCGAAGGCTGCCAGCAGGATCGCGCCTTCCCAGCGTTGCAGCCCGCCGTCCAGGCCGAACACCAGCAGCAGCACCGCACCCAGCAGCAGGCACGTCCACGAACTGCGCAGCGCGCGTGCCCGCAGCAGCAACGGCATCGCCAGCGCTGCCACCGCGAGGGTCAGGCCCAGGTTGGCCAGCGTGCTGCCGACCGCATTGCCCAGCGCGAGCTCAGGCTGCCCCACCGTCAGCGCACGGGCGTTGACGGCGAGCTCCGGCACCGACGTCGCCAGCCCCAACAGCACCAGGCCGGCGGTGAAGGGCGACGCGCCGAAGCGCTGTGCCAGCCCGGATGCCGCCTTGACGACGGAATCGCCACCCAGCGCAAGCAGCAACAGGCCGAGCAGGAACCACGCAAGAGCGGCGGCAATCATGGGGCGATCCTTCGGCAGGCGATGACCGCGATTCTACGTCGGCATCAGGCCTTGTGGTGGCTACGCCGGCTGCGCCTTGAGAGAGATCAGCCGCAGCCTTCCACATAGTCGACCTGTGGCGACTTGCCCACGCGCCAAGCGCCCACCTTGCCATCCGCGGCCACCGTGAAGTCCATGATCGCCTGCCCTTCCTGTGCCGGCCGCACGCGCAGGTGCTGTGCCTGCGCGTCGTACTTGTCCGGGCCCACGTCGGCACGCTCGGGGTACAGCTGCTGCAGCTCACCCAGGGTCATGCCCACCCGGCCACCGCCCGGTGCCACGACTCCCGGGCCGCGCACGTCGTAGCGCACCAGCTTCTTGCTCTCGAACATCAGCCACGGGCCTTCCGCCGATTCCTTTTCCGGACGCAGGTAATGGCAATCGTCATCGGGCACCTCACCCTGCAGTGGCGCGCCGAAGCGGCCGCGCACTTCGTCTACCGTGGCGCCAAGGGCGATGGCGCCGTAGCCATCCAGGCGTGCCGGGCTGTCACTGCGCAGATCGACCGGCGACTTTGTCGCCATGTCCGCGTCGCTGGCCAGGTTGGCGTCGGTTCCGGACGAAGCCGCGGCTCCGGCAGTGGACGGCGCACCGGCCTGCGCGGTTTCCGGGGCCTTGCTGCAGGCGGAAAGTGACAGGGCCAGCAGGCCGGCGAGGGGCAGCATCTTCATGACGGTATCTCCGGGAAGGTAGTGGGCAGACGCTAACGCGGGCGATGTGCACACGCCGCATTGTCATCAGCGCTTAACCGCAACGGTTCAGGCTCGGCCTGCACCGCACTGACCGCCCGCCATGCTCCCGCGCAAGACAGACCAAGCCCGCACTGCATTACAGGCCCATCGGGCCCCGCTGGACATGCGCCAGAGGCGCCTGCTCATCCTCTGCGATGGCCAGCGCGACCTGGCCGCGCTGACCGCGTTGATCGGGCCAGAGACGCCAGCGATGGTGATCCAGCTGGTGCAGGCGGGCTATCTGCTCACCACGCCGGAGGCGACGCCGTCGGCAACAGGGCCGGCCACTGCTGCGGACGCGGGCGTGCCGATCAGCATCCCGCCGGCCAGTCCCGAGCGACGGCGGTCACTGGCCGCTGCGCGCATCTATCTGTTGGGCATCCTGGAGATGCAGCGTCATCCCCAGGCCGCCACGCTGCTCCGCGGTCTGCAGCTATCCCGCAGCGATGGTGACGTGGTTCTGGCCATGCAGTCGGCCCTGCTCGCGCTGCCCACGCTGACGTCAGTGGGTTATGCCGAACGCGTGCGCGAGCGCCTGCTGGAAGTCATGCCCACCGAGCACGGCAACCCGTTCGGTGCCGTGGCCGCTTAGCGGGGACGGCTTCAGCGGGTGCGGAAGTGGTTCCGCAGGCCGTTCCAGCACTGCTGGTAGTCGCCCTGCCGGTGGCCCGCAGCCACCGCCTGCTGGGTCGGCCGGATCACGCCGCGCGTCTCGAACATGAAAGCCATCGTGTCCTTGATCACGTCCGGCTTGGACAGATCCGCCACGGAGGCCTTGTCGAAGGTCGGCGCATCCGGTCCGTGGCCGCTCATGCAGTTGTGCAGCGACGCACCGCCCGGCACGAACCCTTCTGCCTTTGCATCGTAGGCGCCGTGCACCAGCCCCATGAACTCGCTGGCGACGTTGCGATGGAACCACGGCGGGCGGAACGTATGCTGCGCCACCAGCCAACGCGGCGGGAAGATCGCGAAATCCATGTTGCTGGTGCCGGGCGTATCGCTGGGCGAATGCAGCACCAGGAAGATCGAGGGATCCGGATGATCGAAGCTGATCGAACCGATGGTATTGAAACGCCGCAGGTCGTAGCGGTAGGGCGCGTAGTTGCCGTGCCAGGCCACTACATCCAACGGTGAATGATCGATCGGCGCACGCCACAGCTGACCATCGAATTTCGCCACCAGTTCGAAGTCACCGTCGATGTCCTCGAACGCCGCGTGCGGCGTCTCGAAGTCACGCGGATTGGCCAGTCCATTGGAGCCGATCGGCCCCAGGTCCGGCAGCTTCAGCAGCGCACCGAAGTTCTCGCACACATAGCCGCGCGCCTGCCCATCGGGCAGCTCCACGCGGAAGCGGATGCCGCGAGGAACCACCGCGATCTGCTGCGGTTCGACCTCCACCACGCCCAGCTCGGTCAGCAGGCGCAGGCGACCGAGCTGCGGCACGATCAGCAGCTCGCCGTCGGCGTTGTAGAAGTAACGACCTTGCATGTCGCGGTTGGCGGCATACAGGTGGATCGCCACGCCCGCGTGTGCGTCCGGCCCGCCGTTGCCGCCCATCGTGTACAGCCCTTCGATGAAATCGGTAGGCGTTTCAGGCATCGGCAGCGGGCTCCAGCGCAGCTGGCCCGGCGCAGCGGCCAGTCCGTGGAAGCTGCCCTGCACCTGCGGCTGCGCGAACGCGGTGAACTCACCGTGGGTGACGGCAGGACGGATCCGATACAACCAACTGCGCCGATTGGCGCCACGCGGCGCAGTGAACGCCGTGCCGGACAACTGCTCCGCGTACAGACCGTGGGCGACGGTCTGCGGCGCATTCTGTCCAACCGGCAGCGCGCCTTCCAAGGCCTCACTGGCGAACTCGTTGCCGAATCCCGTCTGGTAGCCGCGTGCCTGCATCGTGTTGGTCATCTGGAGCGTCCTGTTGTGTACCGGCCAGTGGCCGGCACGTACCCTTGCCGGAACCGACCTTACAGTACGCCGCGGCGCATCTGGTCGCGCTCGATGCTTTCGAACAGTGCCGTGAAGTTGCCTTCGCCGAACCCTTCATTGCCCTTGCGCTGGATGATCTCGAAGAAGATCGGCCCGATGCTGTTCAAGGTGAAGATCTGCAGCAGCTTGCGCTGGTGGGTTTCCGGGTCGGCATCGATCAGGATCTTGTTCTTCGCCAACCGGGCAACGTCCTCGCCGTGGCCGGGGACACGTTGGTCGATCACGTCGAAGTAGGTGTCCGGCGTATCCAGGAACTGCACACCCTGTTCGCGCATCGCTTCCACGGTTGCGTAGATGTCGTCGGTGAAACAGGCGATATGCTGGATGCCCTCGCCCTTGTAGGCGTCGAGGTATTCGTTGATCTGGCTCTTCGGATCGGACGATTCATTCAGCGGAATGCGCACGATGCCATCGGGCGCGGTCATCGCCTTGGACACCAGGCCGGTCTTCAGGCCCTTGATGTCGAAGTAGCGGATCTCGCGGAAGTTGAACAGCCGCTCGTAGTAGTCCGACCACTGCTGCATGTTGCCGAAATACAGGTTGTGGGTCAGGTGGTCGATGAAGGTCAGGCCGAAGCCAACGGGCGCCGGATCGGCGCCTTCCACCGGCGCGTAATCGTCGCCGTAAATACTGCCGGACGTGCCATAGCGGTCAACCAGATACAGCATGCAATCGCCGATGCCCTTGATCACCGGCGCGTCCACCGCCTTGGACTCCGGCTTGAACGCGATCGCTTCAGCACCGTTGCCCAATGCGGTCTGGAAGACCTCGTCACCCGGCTTCTGGAAGCGGATGGCGAAACCGCAGGCGCACGGGCCGTGCTTGTCGGCGAAATCGGCGGCGAACGAATCCGGGTCTTCGTTGACCAGGAAGTTCACCCCGCCCTGGCGATAGACCGTGATCGGGCGCGCCTTGTGCTTCAGCACGGCGGTGAAGCCCATGCTGCGGAAGTAGGCGTGCAGCTCCTCGCCACGGCCAGCAGGGGCGGCGAATTCGACGAACTCGAAGCCATCGATGCCCATCGGATTTTCGAACGTGGTCACCTGCATGCCGAGATTGGGGTGCGAGGCGGTCTGGACGGTGGTATTCATGGCATAAGCTCCGAAACTTTTCCGCAACAAACCAGGTGCGGTCGACAGAGGGACCCGCGACAATGCGGGGTCAGCATTCCCTTTATAGTTACACCTGAAACCACCAGCAAGGTGCACCGCAACATGAGTCCAGTCGATACCGCCTCTACCAGCGTGCGCGCCTCGCACGTCCTGCTCGATCTGGAGCAGTTCCTGCCGTACCGGCTGAGCGTGCTCTCCAACCGGGTCAGCGGCAACATCGCCAAGCTCTACGGCGACCGTTACGGCCTGGCGATCCCGGAATGGCGGGTGATCACCATCCTGGCCCTGTACCCGGGCTCATCGGCGAGCGAAGTGTCCGAGCGCACGGCGATGGACAAGGTCGCGGTGAGCCGCGCCGTGGCACGTCTGTTGGAGCGCGGCTTCATCAAGCGCGAAACCCACGGCGACGACCGCCGCCGCTCCGTGTTGGCGCTGTCGGCGGCTGGCTTCGAGGTGTACGAGACCATCGCGCCGCTGGTGATTGAAACCACCCGCAAGCTGATGTCCGTGCTCAGCGAAGACGAAGAGCAGCTGTTGGAAACGCTGATCCTGCGCCTGGCCGGCGAAGGCCTGCAGCGCATGGGCGAATAGCAGGAAAGCGCCCGCGACCCCGATCCTGCCGCAGCTGATGCACCCCGCCGCCGAGCACGGCTCGGCGCTACCGGTGGGCCCACGCGCTTCGGTAGAGCCGGCTTCAGCCGGCTGCGGTGAGCCAAGGCAGCCGACTGAAGTCGGCTCTACCCTCGGCTCTACCCCTCGGCTCTCAGCTGAGATGCTTGCGGCGGGCGTAGACCCACGGTGCGGCCAGGGCGCCGATGGCCCCGGCGGCGAAGCCGAGCGATGCCGCCACGGTGGCCGCTTCAATGGCGCCCGGCAGCGCCAGCGCGGCGGTCACCAGCAGTACCGACGGCAGGCCGACAAACGCCGCCAGGAAGAAGCGCCAGCGCGGCATCCATGTACCCAACTGCAGCAGGCTGACCGGCTGCCAGGCTTCGCCGCTCGCGTCTTCCGCCATCCTGCGTGCCAGTTTGGGCAGGTCCACTTCCGGCGCGATCCGGCCCTGCCCGGCCAACGCCAACGCACCGGCCACTTCGCCCGCCGCCGGGTAGCTGGCCGGCCACGGCACCGGCGCCGACACGCCATAGGCGGTCAGCAGCGGCACGCTGAGCCATGGCGCCGGCAGCGCGCGCAGGCGACGACGGCCGTGCACGCACCACAGCTGCAGCTGGCCATGGGCGGTGGCGGAATACAGCGACAGCTCCTCGGCCGGAGGGTAATCCAACATGCTCGTGCGCGCGGCCAGCGTCTCCACGCCCATCGCACGCAGGAAGCCCGGGCGGCTGCGTCCTTCCTGCATCCAGCCCAGCCCCAGTGCGCCAACCAGATAGGCCTCGGCGTGATCCTTGCTACCGGCCATCGCGCGTTCGTCGCTGGCCAGGAACCACGCCAGCGACTGTGGCTCGGCCACGTCCGCTTTGCTCCAGCGCCCACTGTCACCCAGCACGTGGCGCAGCGGCAGGCGGACGGGCGCGGTCTGGCCGCGCTCGGCCGTGCGCAGGAACGGCAATACGCTCTGCACGAAGCTGCCGATATCCAGCGCACGCGCACCCGGGCCCATCCACTCCGCCGGCAACAGGCCGGCCAGCTTCGGATCGCGCGCCAGCAGGTCCAGCTGTGCTTTCTGTTCCACCAGCTTCTGCACCGCCGCAGCCAGCACGGTGTTGTCCGGCAGCCCGATGATCGGCAGCGTGTGCACGGCCGTCGCGGCGGCAGACACCGCCGCGTCGCCCACGCTGTCATCCATCAGCACCGCCACCGGCGGCAAGCCCACGGTGTCGGCGGGGGGATGGTCAAGAAGGTCGCTGTGCATCGGCCGCTCCGGTCGCGCGCCACGATCAGCGTGGCGTCGGTACCTTGCCGTTAGCGGCGGCCGCGAGGTGAAGTTGAGTCCGGCACCCGCGCGATCAGCGCGGCGCCCATTCCTTCATGAAGGCGAGGAACTTCGCCCGGTCGTAGCTCTTGCCCTGCTCCAGCTCGCCGGTGAACTGCGAATGCAGCAGGCCGCCTTCGGCATCCAGCACGAACAGATGCGGGTAGCCCTTCACTTCCGGGTACTGCGACAGGAAGACCTTGTTCTCGTTGTCTTCACTGTAGTTGACCTTCATCCAGATGTAGTTCGCATCACGCAGGCGGCGCACTTCCGCATCGCCTTCGACGAACCTGTCGAGGATGTGGCACCACGGGCACCATTCACCGCCCACGTCCAGGATGATGCGCTTGTTGCCGCGCTGTGCTTCGACCTTCGCCATTTCCAGGTCGGTGGCCGGGTCACGGGCCGGATCGAATGCGGCATTCAGCGCCGCGATGGCGGCGATATCCGCCGCCGCCGGGCTGTTGCCCGAGGACACCGGCACGCTGGGATCAGCGGCCGGTGTCCCGGTGGGGCGCGTATCAAGCGGTTGCGCGGGCGCCTGGCTGGCCTCCGGAGTGGGCTGCGAGCACGCGGCCAATGCAGCGGCCAGCAGCCCCATGGATATCCAACCTGTTGTCCTGCGCATGCGCTTTCCTCTTACTTGACGCCGTGCATCAGCTTCTGGATCAGCGGTGCCACCAGGAACAGCAGCACGCCCGAGCCCACCAACGCGTAGAAACCAAAGGTATACCCGGCATGCGCGGATTGCACGGTCATGCCACCTTCGCCGCTGACCCGCCCGGCGAAGATGCCCGCCAGATTGTTGCCAATGGCGATGGACAGGAACCAGCAACCCATCGCCATGCCGCCCAGGCGTGCCGGGGCAAGCTTGGTGGTCATCGACAGGCCGATCGGCGACAGGCACAGCTCACCCACGGACTGGATGACATACACCATGAACAGCGTCCAGAACGGGATCTTGCCCGCGCCGTCGACCATGCTCGACAGGGCCACCATCAGCAGCAGGAAGGCCAGGCCGTTGAACACCAGGCCCAGGCCGAACTTGCGCGGGATGGACGGATTGGCGCGGCCCATCTTCACCCACATCCACGCCAGCAGCGGGGCCAGGGTGATGATGGCGATGGAGTTGACCGACTGGAACCACTCCAGCGGGAAGGTCCAGTCACCAAACTGACGGTCGACGATGCGATCGGCCAGGAAGGTGAACGAGCTGCCGGCCTGTTCGAAGAACATCCAGAACAGGACGTTGAACATGAAGATCACCAGCATCGCGATGACCTTGTCGCGCGCCACGGTGCCTGTGCGCACGCCTTCCACCAGCAGCATCACGGCCGGCACGACGAACAGCGCCATCAGCAGCATCTGCAGCGCCTGCGCGTCGATGGTCAGCAGGAAGTAGAACAGCGGCACGCCGATGATGGCGCCGACGATGGCGACCAGGCCGACGCGGCCATTGCTTTCCTGGCCCGGTGCCGGCGCGCCGATGCCCTTCAGCTGGCTGCGGCCCAGCCAGAACCACACCAGGCTCACCAGCATGCCCACGCCGGCGCAGATGAAGACGATCTGGTAATGCGGCATCGCGTCGGTGCCGAAGATCTCACGCGCCAGCCAGCCGGTGATCACCGGGGCGATCATCGCGCCCAGGTTGATGCCCATGTAGAAGATGGTGAAACCGGAGTCACGGCGGGCATCGCCCTGCAGGTAGAGCTTGCCGACCAGCGTGGAGATGATCGGCTTGAACAGACCATTGCCGACGATGATGGTGGCCAGGCCCAGCTTGAACAGCAGCTCGGTCGGCGAGGCCAGCATGAACAGGCCGACGGCCATGAACAAAGCGCCCAGCAGGATGGAGCGCTGGAACCCGATCAACTTGTCGGCGACATAGCCACCGAAGATCGCGCCTGCGTAGACCAGGGCTAGGTAGGCACCGTAGAGCTCGCTGGCGGGCCGTTCACCGGTGGCATCGCCGCCGTGGAACTGGGCCACGATGTACAACACCATCGCCCAACGGATGCCGTAGAACGCAAAGCGCTCCCAGAACTCGGCCATGAACAGCATCCACAACGGACGCGGGTGGCCTAGCAGTGTCTTGAACTCCGGCACAGCCGGTTCGGGGGTATTCGCAGTGGCGTTCAGGCTCATGCGGGATTCCTGGTTCGGTGGATGACAGACACGTCCCTGTGCCGGCGTAACGCGCGAGCATCACCGACTTCTGGCGTTCACGTCAAATACACGCTTATCGCAACAACAGGCCGCGTGCTCGCTGAACTTGCAAATGCAACGAATTCAGCTTCCTGACAAGGAAGCTGAACCGGCAGCAGACGCATTCGCCCCGATTGCCGGCCACTACACACGACACGCCTATGTCGGTTATCGATCATCGATCACTACGCGTCCTTACCAATTGACTTCCGCACATCTGCGCAAAGACACCCCGGCAGGGTCCGCGTAGCGTCAGGAACGACGCTGATTGCTGAGTGCGGCTCAGGGTCACCTCATCCTACTTATCTGGACTTTCCATGAAGCGATTGACCCTGTTACTGGTCATGGCGCCCCTGCTGATGGGAGCCTCCGCGTCCGCCACTCCCTTGAAATGGACTTCCTGCCCGGACGATATTTCAAGCAGCTTCCCCCTTCTTGGCGATCGACTGGAGTGTTCACAAACCCAGGCCCCGCTGGATCATGGGGGATCAGTGCCCGGCACGCTGACACTCGACCTGCTCCGCGTGCGCGCCGCCCATCCGGCCGAGCGACGCGGCGTGCTGATGGTGAACCCCGGGGGTCCAGGACTGGGCGCCATGTTCTTCACCGCCAGCTTGCCCGCCAACTGGGAGGCTGAGGCAGCTGGGGCGAGCGACAAGCACCGGATCTCCGAGCGCCACGACCTTATCGCGGTACAGCCCCGCGGGCTGAGCTCAGGGAGCGAACTGCGCTGTAGATCCTCGGCAGTGCTGAAACCCTACGGCCGGATTACCGATGACCGTTCAAGCGCAAATCTGATCGCCATCAATGAGAATGCCGCCGTCATCGCCGCTGGATGCAGCGCCCACCCTTGGTCGCGATTCATTACCACCGAGCAGACCGCACGTGACATGGATCTGGTGCGAACTCAGCTGGGTGAGGAAAAAATCAATTACTGGGGCGTGTCCTACGGCACCGAACTGGGCGCATGGTATGGCCTCCTGTTCCCCGACCACGTTGATCGGATGATTCTGGATTCCAACGTCGACTGGACCAAGGGCATCCAGTACACCGCCATTCCCAAATCAGACAGCCGCCAGGTGATCTACCAGCGTTTTCTGGTCGAGCGCGCTATTGCCCAGCCCGCGGTGTATGGACTGGGCACGGATGGGCAGGCAATCGATGACCTGTTTGCCGATCTGGAGCCGGTTTTCCGCGACACCGTCAGGTACAGCCTTGGCAGCGTCGAGTCATTGATGGCCGCGCGCATGCTTCAATCCTGGCTGCGCGAATCGCCAGACATGGACGCAAAGGCGCTGGATGAACGCATCGCGGGCCATCACTTCAGCGATGATCCCGATGTCGACGCAGCTGCTCGACGTTCCGCGCAGTATGCGGCGGTCGACTGGTTCAGTGCTCCGGAATCGCCGGGCCCACTCAACCTGGATCCCACCTATTCCGTCCAATACACCGTTCTGTGCAACAGCGCGGAAGGCATTCAGCCGCCATCGTTCTGGGACGATATGGGGGATCGTCAAGCGCGCGAAAACCCGGTCGGCGGCAGCACGGAAAGCCATCAACCCTGTGCGTACTGGCCGGTTTCAGTACCCGCAAGACCCGACATGGCAGCTTTGGATGCAGTACGGAACCTGATGGTGCTGCAGATGGAGTTCGATGCATTCACCCCGCGCGCAACCGCATTCAATGCGTTCACGTCCATTCCCTCCGCATCCATCGTCTACGCCGCTGGACTGAAAGGCCACGGCATGATCTACAACGGCGTTTCATCGTGCGTTGATCGGGTGACCTCCGCGTTCATGGCCGACGGCATCCGACCCGGACGCCTGCACGTCTGCGAGCATGCGCCCGCGGCCGTGCAGTCGACCACGGACAAACTGCGCCAGATCGAAGCCCGCGCGCATCAAGTGCGGGGGGAACGGCGCATGCCTGCGGACAGCTGACACCGCATCCAGACACCGCGCTGGAGCTCACCCCTCCAGCGTGGTCCGCACCTGGAACAGCTCCGGGAAGAACGTGAGCTCCAGCGCCTTGGCCAGGAACCCGACGCCGGACGACCCCCCGGTGCCGCGCTTGAACCCGATCACCCGCATCACGGTGCGCATATGGCGGAAGCGCCACAGCTGGAAGGCGGTCTCCAGATCCACCAGGTCTTCGCACAGCGCGTACTCGCGCCAGTACCGATCGGTGTTCTGGTAGATGCGCTCGAACACCGGGTGCAGTGCATCGTCGGCCACGTGCGGTTGGCTCCAGTCACGCTGCAGGTACTGCGCCGGGATGTCATGACCGAAGCGGGAAAGATACTGCAGGAATTCCTCATACAGGCTGGGGGCCTCCAGCGTCTCGCGCAGGCGCTGCTGGCCGGCCACGTCATGCTCGAACACCTTCAGCATCTGCGCGTTCTTGTTGCCGAGCAGGAACTCGATGTAGCGGTACTGCAATGACTGGAAGCCCGAAGACGGCCCCAGCACGTCGCGGAACCCCATGTACTCGGAGGGTGTCAGCGTTTCCAGCACCGACCACTGCTCGGTCAGCTGGCGCAGCACCAGCTTGCTGCGCGCGAGCACCTTCTGGCACTGCCAGACCTGGTCGCGCTGCAGGAAGCTGATCGCCGCCCGCAATTCGTGCGCCAGCAGCTTCAGCCACAGCTCCGAGGTCTGGTGCTGGATGATGAACAGCATCTCGTCGTGATGCGGCGGGCTGGACAGCGGCTGCTGCGCCGCCAGCAGCTGGTCCAGCCGAAGGTAGCCGCCGTAGGTCAGCCGATCCTGCAGATCCGTATGGATACCGGCTTCGAGATCGCGTTGGTTGTTATCGACGGACATGGGGGCAGGACCGGTCAAAGGCCGCAAAGCGTAGCAGGGCGCGGGCAAGGGACGAGCAACACCAGCGCACCCGATCCATTCCCAGGTGATCGCCCCCGTTGCGTGGAACGTGAAATACAGCGCACTGGCGCGTGGAACCGATTCCTACCTGTGCCACTGACCGCGCCGGAGGGGTATTGTGGTGCTGTGCAGCATCGGCTGAATACGTTGCTGTTGCTGGCGTTCTGCGCACGGACACGCGCACTGAACGGGCAAACTCTTGCTGCGCCGCAGGACAGCTTTTTCCTATGCCGTCCTTAACATGGCAATTCATATCATTTGTAACTTCCTGTCGAAGGTGTCGTCCGCAATGACAGTTGCTGCTGAGTTCAAGATCGAATATCTCCAATACCTGGACGCGGACGGGAAGCTCGTCCGTGATGACCTGCCCGCTTCCCTGCGGGATCCCAAGGTGCTGGTCCCGCTGTTCAAGCAGATGCTCTATGTGCGCGTCTTCGACAGCAAGTCCATCGCCCTGCAGCGCACCGGCAAGCTGGGCACCTACGCCGCCTGCCTGGGCCACGAAGCGGCGCATGTGGGCATCGGCGCGGCCATGGCGGTGGGCGATGTGTTCGCGCCCAGTTACCGCGAATACGGCGCGATGTTCATGCGCGGCGTGCGCCCGTACGACGTGCTGATGTACTGGGGCGGCGACGAGCGTGGCAACGACTACGGTGGCAATGCGGCCAAGGACTTCCCGTTCTGCGTGCCGATCTCCACCCAGTGCCTGCATGCGGCTGGTGCTGCGTTGAAGTTCAAGCTCAACGACGAAAAGCAGGTCGCCGTGGCCGTCTGTGGCGACGGTGGCAGCTCCAAGACCGACTTCTATGCCGCACTGAATTCCGCCGGTGCCTACAAGCTCCCGCTGATCCTGTGCATCGTCAACAACGGCTGGGCCATCTCCGTTCCGCGCTCGGCGCAGACCGGTGCCGAAACGCTGGCGCAGAAGGGCCTGGCCGGTGGCCTGCACTGCCTGCAGGTGGACGGCAACGACCTGATCGCCGTGCTGGCCGCCATGGAGCAGGCGCGCGAACGCGGCCTGTCCGGCAATGGCGGCACCGTGCTGGAATTGATGACCTATCGCCTGTCCGACCACACCACCGCCGACGACGCACGCCGCTACCGCGACGATGCCGAAGTGAAGGATGCCTGGTTGCTGGAGCCGATGCTGCGCCTGCGCAAGTACCTGACCGCGCAGGGCGTCTGGAGCGAAGCCGAAGAAAAGGCGTGGATCGAGGAGTGCGGGACGCGCGTGGACGAGGACGTGAACCAGTACCTCAACACGCCGGTGCAGCCGGTCGAGGCGATGTTCGACTTCCTGTACGCCGATCCGCCGCCGGACCTGCTGGCCCAGCGCGCTGCTGCCATCGCCCTGGAGCAGCGTCATGGATGAGATCAAGCACGGCGCTCCTGCGTCCCGCACCAATGCCGCCGACAGCGCTGCTGTCGCCGGTGGAGACACGGTCATGACCACTACGCCCATCACCCTGATCGAAGCCATCACCCAGGCATTGGCCTGGGAGCTGGAGCACGACAAATCGGTGCTGGTGCTGGGTGAGGACGTCGGCGTCAACGGCGGCGTGTTCCGCGCCACCGCCGGCCTGCAGCAGCGCTTCGGCGCCAACCGCATCCTTGATACCCCGCTGGATGAAACCACCATCGCCGGCCTGACCATCGGCCTGGCCGCACAAGGCATGAAGCCGGTGGCCGAAGCGCAGTTCGACGGCTTCATGTACCCGATGGTCGACCACATCATCTGCCATGCCGCGCGCCTGCGTACTCGTACGCGTGGCCGCCTGCACTGCCCGATGGTGCTGCGCGTGCCGTGGGGCGGTGGCATCCGTGCACCGGAACACCACAGCGAAGCCAACGAATCCATCTTCACCAACGTGCCGGGGCTGCGCGTGGTGCTGCCGTCCTCGCCGCAGCGTGCCTATGGCCTGCTGCTGGCCGCGATCCGCGAGCCGGATCCGGTGATCTACATGGAGCCCAAGCGCATCTACCGCCAGTACAAGGAAGTGGTGGTCAACGATGGCGAGGCGCTGCCGCTGGATGTGTGCTTTGTGCTGCGCGACGGTACCGACGTGACCCTGGTGACCTGGGGCGCGCAGGTGAAGGAAGCCCTGGAAGCGGCTGACAAGCTGGCCGGTGAGGGCATCAGTGCCGAAGTCATCGACGTCGCCACGCTGCGTCCGCTGGACTTCGCCACCATCGCCGAATCGGTCGCCAAGACCGGTCGCTGCGTGATCGTGCAGGAGGCGCCGAAGACGGCGGGCTTCGGTGCGGAGATCGCCGCGCGCCTGGCCGAGGAATCGCTGTACGACCTGCTGGCCCCGGTGGAGCGCGTGACCGGCTATGACACGCACATTCCGCTGTTCCGCCTGGAAATGAAGTACCTGCCCAGCGTGGAGCGGATCGTGACGGCCGCCAAGCGCGCCATTGCGGCAGGCTGATATGTGGGCCCGCTTGCTTGGCCCGTATCGCAGCCAGTATCCCAACCCGCTCCGGTTCCACACCGGCCAGATCGTCGAAGTCGGTGTACGTGACGAAGAATGGCCGGCCTTTGCCTGGGTGCGCACCACGGATGGGCGCGCCGGCTGGGCACCGGTCGCGTGGTTGCAGCGGCTTGATGAGGGCCGCGCGGAAGCCCTGCGCGACTACGATGCGCGCGAGCTGGATGTGGAAAACGGCGAGATGGTACGGCTACATCACGAACATGGGGGCTGGTGGTGGTCCGAGCGCGCAAACGGCGCGACGGGCTGGCTGCCGGCCCGCGAACTGGAACTGCTGGAAGAGAACTGCACATGAGCCAGACCAAGAATTTCAACCTGCCCGACCTGGGCGAAGGCCTGCCGGACGCAACCATCGTGGAATGGTTCGTCAAGGAAGGCGACACGATCAAGCTGGACGAGCCGCTGGTATCGATGGAAACCGCCAAGGCCGTGGTCGAGGTGCCTTCGCCCGTCTCCGGCAAGATCCTGAAGCTGTCCGGAGCGGCGGGCGACATCATCCCGACCGGTGCCGTGCTGGCCAGTTTCGAGATCGACCCCAACATGCCGCAGCGTGCCGATGGCCAGGACACCGGCCACAGCCATGGCCATGCCGCACCCGCAGCACCGTCGCCCACGCCGAGCACCGGCCAGCCCGCTCCGGCACAGCCGGACAAGGTGGTGGCCTCTGACGAGGGGGGTGAGATCAAGGAAGGTGGCGAGCGCGATGACGCCGGCACCGTGGTGGGCGCGATGCAGAGCTCCAACACCGTGCACGCCGAACAGGCGGTGGCCGTAGGCGGGGTCAAGGCCGTACCCGCGGTGCGGGCCATGGCGCGCAAGCTGGGTGTCGACCTGTCGCGCGTGCGTGCCAGTGGCACCGACAACGCAGTGACGATGGCGGACGTGAAGCAGGCGGCCGCTGATGGCAGTGCCAAGGTCGGATCGGCACCTGCGCCGGCTGCCATGCAGGCGATGGCCGCACCGGCCCCGGCCCGCGTGGAAAGCCAGCGCGCGCCGATGTCCGCCGCCGGCAAGCCGATGCGCACCCAGCCGCCGGGCGTGGTCGCCAAGGGCCAGCCGGAGCAGCTGAAGGGCGTGCGTCGGAACATGGCCCGTGTCATGGCCGACGCGCACAGCAAGGTCGTGCCGACGACGCTGAACGACGACGCCGACATCCATGCCTGGCAGCCGGGCACCGACATGACCGGCCGCCTGGTGCGGGCGATCGTGGTGGCCTGCCAGAAGGTGCCGGCGCTCAACGCCTGGTTCGATGGCGAGGCGCTGACCCGCACCCTGCATGCGCACGTGGACGTGGGCATCGCGGTGGACACCGATGACGGCCTGTTCGTGCCGGCCCTGCGCAACGCGGACATGCTGGACGCACGTGGCATCCGCGAGGGCGTCAACCGCCTTCGCGAGCAGGTGGAAGGGCGCTCGATCGCCGCCTCCGAACTGAGCGGCTACACGATCTCGCTGTCCAACTTCGGCATGTTCGCCGGTCGCTACGCCACCCCGGTGGTCGTGCCGCCGTGCGTGGCGATCGTGGCCGCCGGTCGCGCCCGCCACCAGATGACCCCGGTGATGGGCGGCGTGGAAGCGCACAAGGTGATCCCGCTGTCGGTGACCTTCGACCACCGCGCCGCCACCGGCGGTGAGGCGGCACGCTTCCTGCGCACCATGATGGACGATCTGGCCCTGGCCAACTGATCCGGTAGGGACGGCCGAGGGCCGTCAGCGAAACCCGGAAGGCGTAGCGGGCAGGTTCCTTTGCAGGGCAAGGGAACCTGCCCCAACCAAGCCCCCCCGCTTGTCCGGTAGTGACGGCCGCAGGCCGTCAGCGAAACACTCGTGGGCTCAGCCCGCGAGGTCCCGCGCAGCCACCACCTGTTCGCCCGGCCGCGGCACCAACGCCGCTTCCACCAGCGTCGCTGCGATCTTCTCCGCCGGATTGATCCGCCAACCGCGCGGCAGCACCGGACCCAGCAGGCCCAGCACCTTCGATGCCAGATGTTCCCCTGTGCGCTTCTGCGCGCGCTCGCCGCCGATCAGCCCCGGCCTCACCAGGGTCAGCGAATCAAAGCCCAGCTCACGCAGATCCTGCTCCAGATCGCCCTTGACCCGGTTGTAGAAGAACCGCGAGCCCGCATCCGCACCCGCCGCCGAATTGAGCACGAACGTGGCAGCGCCATGCGCGTGCGCCTGGCCGGCAAAAGTGAGCGGGTAGTCATGGTCGATGCGCCGGAAGGCCTCGCGGCTGCCGGCCTGGGCCAACGTGCTGCCCAGCGCGCAGACCACCGCATCCACCGCCCACCACGGCGCGGTACCGGGCAGCTGCTCGAAATCCAGCACCGGGTTGTCCAGCTTTGCCGCGCTCATTGGCAGCGGGCGTCGCGTGGGCGCGATCAGCGCCGTGCAGCGCGTATCCTCCAGCAGAATCTGCAGCGCCTGGCCACCCACCAGACCCGTTGCTCCCAGCAGCATCACCCGCATCGTCCTCTCCCATGGCGCGTTGCTGCCATCGTGAGGGCTGGACAGGTATAAAGCCAACGTCGACCGCGCCGATATGCTGTCACCAGCCCCCACCTCCCCACGGATCACAGCATGACGGACCGCCCTGTACCACGCCCTGCCGCCGGCACCCAGCTCGGGCCGCTGGCGCATGTGCGTGCCGCACCGGCAACGTCCGATGCGGGCCCGCGCCACGTCGATGGGCGGACGCTGCAGCAGATCTTCATCGGCGCAGAGCAGCCAGAGACGCTGCTGGCGGCGTTCGCCGACGGCATGGCGACCCTTCCCGGCGAGCTGGGCGACATGGGCGACCGCCTGCAATCGGCGCAGGCCGGCGCGGACTGGCCACGCTATGGCCGGGCGATGCGCCAGCTGATCGACAAATACATCCGCACCATCGAACAGCATTCCCCGGCCGGCCAGCCCGACAGCGAGCGCCTGCGCGAGCAGCTGCGCCACGTGCTGGGCATCACCGTGGCCAGCCTGCTGCAGCACGACCCGCAGTTGCGCGAGCAGGCCATCACCCAGGCCGCCGCATGGAAGCAGTGGCAGCCTGGGCAGCCGCTGGATGGACTGGAAAACAACCTGCGCGAGCTGGGCCACCAGATCGGCGTGCGCAGCGAGGCGTGGCAGGAACGCGACGAACTGCTGTTGGGCCTGTTTGACCTGCTGCTGGAGAACATCAGTGAGCTGCTGGACGACGGCGCGTGGCTGCACGGACAGATCGATGCGGTGCGCCAGCTGCTGGCCGGGCCCTTGGATACGTCGGCCGTCGAACGCACCCGCGCCGAGCTGCGCCAAGTGATCTACAAACAGGGCCTGCTCAAGCAGGGCATCACCGATTCCAAGGCAGCCATGCGCGGGCTGATGGGCGATTTCGTGCAGCAGCTTGATGGCATGGCCAACAGCACCGGCGAGTATCATGATCGCATCAGCAGCTACGCGTTGGCCCTGCGCGAGGCGCGCAGCATCGCCGATCTCAACCAGCTGCTGCAGGGCGTGCTGCACGACACCGGCCGCGTGCAGCAGCAGGCCGCGCAGGCCCGTGATCATCTGGCCAATGCGCGGCTGGAAGTGGAAGTGGCCGAACAGCGCATCGCCCAGCTGGAGAATGATCTGCGGGAAGTGACCGATCTGGTCCGCACAGATCCCCTGACGGGAGCACTCAACCGGCGCGGCCTGGACGACCTGCTGCAATCCGAACTCGCCCGCTCATCGCGGGGCGGTAGCGCGCTGTCGGTGGCGGTGATCGACCTGGACGAGTTCGGCCAGACCAATTCCCAGTACGGTCACGCAGGCGGGGACGCGGTGCTTCGCCATTTCGTCAGTGTCTGCCAGTTGCTGCTGCGGGCCAGTGACAGCGTGGCGCGGCTGGGCGGCGACGAGTTCGTGTTGGTGATGCCCGATACCCCCGGGGCCGACAGCATGTCCACCCTGCAGCGCCTGCAGCGTTCGCTGGCGCAGCGCGTGCTGCACGTGCAGGACCACCGCGTGCCGGTGCACTTCAGCGCCGGCCTGACGCAGTGGCAGCCGACCGACAGCGCCGAAACCCTGCTGCGACGCGCAGACGAGGCCCTGTACGCGGCCAAGCGCGAGGGCCGCAACCGCGTACAGGCCGGTTGACCCGGTAGTGACGGCCGCTTCTGGTAGTGACGGCCGCTGGCCGTCAGGATTCCCGCCATCGGTAGCGACGGCCGCTGGCCGTCAGGATTCCCGCCATCGGTAGCGACGGCCGCTGGCCGTCCGACTCTCAGTGTGCGGGCTTGCCGCGCAGCTTCTGCACCAGCATCACCGCTCCCAGCACCAGCGCACCGACCACCAGGCCCACGCCCACGTTCACCAGTGCATTGATCAGCCAGGCCCACTGGCCTTCGCCGCCATGCTCCAGCACCCAGTGGTGCAGCGGCGGCACGTTGTGCACCAGAATGCCTCCGCCGACCAGGAACATCGCGGCCGTACCGGCGATGGACAGGAACTTCATCAGCCAGGGGGCACCGGCCACCATGCCGCGTCCGAACGCGGCCACCGCACCGCCGTTCTTCGCCAGGTAGAGACCCGCGTCGTCGATCTTGACGATGCCGCCGACCAGTCCGTAGACGAACACCGTCATCGCCACGGCCACCACGCTCAGCGTCAGCACCTGCTGCATGAAGGCCGCGCCGGAAGACACCACCACGCCCAGGGTCAGCACGATCACCTCGGCCGACAGGATGAAATCGGTGCGGATCGCGCCCTTCACCTTGTCCTTCTCGAAAGCCACCATGTCCACCGTGTCGTCGGCCAGCGCCTGCCGATGCTCTGCCTGCTTCGCTTCGTCTTCCTCGGCCGGGTGCAGGAAGCGGTGTGCCAGCTTCTCCACGCCCTCGTAGCAGAGGAAGGCACCGCCCAGCATCATCAACGGCACGATCAGGGGCACGTTGTACCCGCGGGATTTCAACCACGCCTCCAAGGCGCTGATCGCCAAGGCGGCCGGCACCAGGATCAGCTTGTTGACGAACGAGCCCTTGGCCACCGCCCAGATCACCGGCAGTTCGCGGTTCGCGCTCATGCCCGTGACCTGCTGTGCATTGAGCGCCAGATCGTCACCCAGCACACCGGCGGTCTTCTTCGCGGCGACTTTGGTCAGGACCGCCACATCGTCCAGCAGCGTGGCGATGTCGTCGAGCAGGGTGAACAGGCTGGCACCGGCCATGGAGGGTCCATCATCAGAGGGGGAGGAAGAAGGCGGATTCTGACCTAAAAGGCGTGAATCCCAAAAGACACCACCGGATTCACCACTCCACCACCTTGCCCCCGCCACACTGGGCCTCCTGCACCATCGCGGAGTCCTGCTTGAACAACCCGCCTGCCGCGTCTGCCAACCCGCCGCTGATCACCGGCATGAACCGCCGCAGCCAGATCCTGCGGCTGTTGATGCGCTACCGCAATTCCGGCGTGTTCTCCGGCATGAACCTGGACGCTGCAGGCGCACCCGACGTGCCGCCGGACGGCAACCCGGAGCAGTTCGTCACCGACCTGGAATCCCTCGGCCCGACCTTCGTCAAGCTCGGGCAGATGCTGTCGACCCGGCCGGACATGGTGCCGGTGGAGTTCGCCACGGCGCTGGAGCGGATGCAGGAAAGCGTCGCGCCGATCCCGGTGGAGCGGATTCACGCCATCATCGAGAAAGAACTGGGCGCCACCGTCTCCACGTTGTTCGCCAGCTTCGATCCCGTTCCGCTGGGCTGCGCCTCCATTGCCCAGGTGCACCGTGCCACGCTGCGCGATGGCCGCGAAGTCGCTGTCAAAGTGCAGAAGCCCGAGGTCGCCGCGCAGCTGCGATCAGATCTGGAAGCGCTGCGCAGCTTTGCGCTGGCCGCCGACCACCTGACCCAGGTGGGGCGCCGTGTGCGCCTGCGCGACTGGTTGAACGAGTTCGCCAAGACCCTGATGCAGGAGCTGGATTACCAGGCAGAAGCAGAAAACCTGCAGCGCTTCGGCCAACACCTGCGACCGTTCAAGCCGCTGTGGGTCCCGCAGCCCATCTGGGACTACTGCAGCAACCGCGTGCTGACGATGCAGCTCGCCGACGGCGTGCGCGTGGACATGATCCCGGATATCCGGCGCACCGAATACTCGATGGACCCGCTGGCGGCTGCGCTGATCCGCGGCTACCTGGACCAGATTTTCGTGCACGGCGAAATCCACGCCGACCCGCATCCCGGCAACCTGCGCGTGACCCACGACGGCCGCTTGGCCATCTTCGACCTGGGCATGGTCGCGCATATGCCGCCGCGCCTGCGCGAGCGTCTGTTGAAGGTATTGTTCGCTGCGGTGGATGGCCGTGGCGAGGAAGTCGCCGACGAGATCATCGCGATCAGCACGCGGCTGGAATCGTTCGAAGAAGAACGCTACCTGCGCGAGACCGGCCAGATGATTGCGCGGTACGCCGCCAGCAATCACTACTCCGAAGGCCGCGTGGTGCTGGACATGGTGCGTATCGCCACCGCCAGCGGCCTGCGCACGCCGCCGGAACTGAGCCTGATCGGCAAGGCCCTGTTGAACCTGGAATCGGTGTGCCGCCTGCTGTCACCAACACTGGATACGCGACGCATCGTCGAGAAGCAGCTGCAGCACGTGATGCGCGCGCGGCTGAAGAAATCATTGTCGGCGGCCAACCTGGCCAGCGAAGCGATGGAAGTGCAGGAACTGCTGCGCGTTGGCCCCCGCAAGATGACCGACATCCTCGCATTGCTGGCTGAAAACCGGCTGCAGATGAAGGTGACGGGGCTGGAAGAATCGCGCCTGATGGAAAACCTGCAGAAGATCGCCAACCGCGTGTCGGCCGGCATCGTCACCGCCGCGCTGATCCTGGCGTCGGCGCTGATGATGAAGGTGGACAACGGCGTGCACCTGTTCGGCTACCCCGCGATCGCGATGATACTGATGTTGATCGGCGTGTTCCTCGGCCTGGGCATCATCACCAGCGCACTACTGTTCGACCGCCGCGCCCGCGCCCGCGAAGAACGCGGCCACCGGTAGAGCCAACGCGTAGAGCCGACTTCAGTCGGCTGCTGGCGCATTACGGTCGAAGCCAGCCGACTGAAGTCGGCTCTACCAATGCGCATCACACCACGCGCCATCGCGCGATTCACACGAACGCCACAAAGCTGACGATTTATCCACTTTTATCGTTTTCGGCAAACATTTCAGTCAGGTTCGTGCAGGCATGATCGGGTCATCGGTCTGTCATGTTGTTGTGGTTGGCAGTCCGGTCGAGATGGACACGCGTCGGTACGACGTCCATCACCACCTCCGTCACTGCCGAATATGCCCATGCTCTGGATTTTGTTGCTTACGCTGTTCGTGCTTGCCTGGCTGTTGCTGGTTTCCAGTAAATGGTTGTGGTGGAAGGCCGGCCTGCTTTCGGTACTGCTGATCGCCCTGAGCACCTGGTGGCTGGTGGACCAGCTGTCCGGCGACGGATTGAATGCGGCCACGTTGTACCACTTGGGCGCCGATATGGAAGGCGCCGGTGTCTCCGATTTCAAGCAGGTCATCGCGGGCTACATCGCCCTGCTGCTGGTGTCCCTGCTGCCGTTCGCCCTTGTACGCATCAAACGCTGGCAACGACCCGGCCGCGGCAAGACACTGTTCGCCAGCTTCGCGGGACTATGGTTGCTGGCCGTGTGTGTCAGCCCGCTGTTCGCCGACGGCCAGCGTCTTTACTACCAGCTGCGCCCGGTCGATTTCGCTGAGATCGCCCCGGAATACCAGGTGCCGACGCAGCCGCTGCAGCGCCCGCGCAACATCGTCTGGATCTACGGCGAAAGCTTGGAACGCACCTATCTCGACGAGAGCGTATTCCCCGGCCTGATGCCGAATCTCAACCGCTTGGCGGCGCGCTCGCTGGATGTGCGCGGTCTGGATTCGCCGGAGGGCAGCGGCTGGACCATCGCAGGACTGGTCGCATCGATGTGTGGCGTACCACTGACGACCGCACAGGGCGATGAGAACAGCATGGACCGCATGGGCAGCTTCCTGCCCAAGGCGGTCTGCCTGGGCGACTACCTCAAGCAGCAGGGTTACACCAACCACTACTTGGGTGGCGCCAACGGTCAGTTCGCCGGCAAGGGGCAGTTCCTCGCCAGCCATGGCTTTGACGAAGTGCACGACCTTGCCTGGTTCAAACAGCAGAAGAAGGTCGGTCGCATCCATTACTCCGCGTGGGGCGTGCACGATGACGTGCTGCTGGATACCGCCTATCGCCGCTTCGAGCAGCTGTCACGTGCCGGCGAACCCTTCATGCTCACCACGCTGACCATGGACACCCATCACCCGGCCGGCCACCTGCCGGTGTCGTGCAGGAACGAACGCTACGAGAGCCCGCACGGCAACATCGGCCTGCTCAACGCGCTGAAGTGCACGGATCGCCTGATCTCGCAACTGGTGGAGCGTATCCAGGCCAGCCCGCATGGCAAGGACACGTTGATCGTCGTGTCATCCGATCACCTGGCCATGCCGAACGACCTCAGCCACGTGCTGGCCAAGCAGGAGCGCGAGAACCTGCTGCTGTTCGTCGGCAAGGACATCGAGCCGCGCCAGCTGCAGGTGGACGATGCCACCACGCTGGATAGCGGGGCGACCCTGCTCAGCCTGCTGGATCCTGCCATCCAGCGCATCGGCTTCGGCCGCTCGTTGATCGATCCGCAGCGGCCGGCCAGCGCCAGTGTCGCCGCACGCAAGGACAACGGACGCGACTATCCCAAGTACCTCGCCTTTGCCCGCTCGTTGTGGCTGGGCGAGCCAACGCGCGAACTGCGCATCGACGACAGCAACCAGGTGATCGTCGGCGTGCAACATGTGCAGCCGCCGGTGCTGCTCGAGTACGACAAGGACTGGGCACTGAAGACGGTCTACCTGGAAAACACGTCGCGTCAGTTCGATGAAGCTGACAAGGACAGCACGCTGGCGTATGTAGACCGCTGCACCGCCTTTGAGGATGGCTCGGCCGACGGTGACTGGTGCGCGTTGCTGGTCAACCGCGAAAACGGGATCAAGCTGTATCGCGATGATGACCTGCGCGGTGGTGTGCAGGTGGATGCAGCGCTGGATGCCTTCGATGGTCCGCGTCCGAGCGTTCGCCAGGCCCACATGATCACCGACAAAGGCCGTCGTACCCGTGCTGGCCAGTACATGCTGGAACTGGTGGCCAGTACACAGCCGCAGCGGGGCTTCTGGATCGAAGCAGTGTCATCGCAGCGGCAGGTGGTGCTCGCCCAGCAGTGGGTTCAGCCCGATGCGAGCGGCCGCATCAACCTGAGCTTTGGGTTGGATCATGAAGTGGATGATCTTGAGATCCGCGCATGGTTGAACCATGCCGAGAAGCTTGCCGTGGATACCTTCGCGCTGGTGCCATCGCGGCGTCCACGCGGATAGTGGGTCGAACGGCTGAGCCCCTCGTGAGTGGGGGGGGCTGTATCTGGTGCTGGGCCGGGCGGTGGGGCTGGGCGGGGGACGGCAATAGCCGCATCCATGCGTGCCTCGTTTCGCGCCATCCATGGCGCTCAACGCCCCCGCCCAGCCCCACCACCCGGCCCTCTGACAGGTTTCGGTGCCCTCCACCCGCGCAGAAAAAATGAAGAAAGAGCGGTAGCGCCGAGCCGTGCTCGGCGGAAAGTCTCCGCCCAC
Organism: Stenotrophomonas sp. WHRI 8082; assembly: GCF_040223995.2. Taxonomy (NCBI): domain Bacteria; kingdom Pseudomonadati; phylum Pseudomonadota; class Gammaproteobacteria; order Lysobacterales; family Lysobacteraceae; genus Stenotrophomonas; species Stenotrophomonas sp. WHRI 8082. Next base: position 1,588,804 of record NZ_CP167826.1, read on the forward strand.
GGCCCGCTTCGCTCGCCGACCATGGGTCGGCGCTACCAACTTCGGCCGCAGCAGCGGCCACGGATCAATTAAGGCGGTAGCGCCGAGCCGTGCTCGGCGGAATGTTTCCGCCAACAACCCGCTGCGCTCGCCGACCATGGGTCGGCGCTACCAACTTCGGTCGCAGCAGCGGCCACGGATCAATTAAGGCGGTAGCGCCGAGCCGTGCTCGGCGGAATGTTTCCGCCAACGGCCCGCTGCGCTCGCCGACCATGGGTCGGCGCTACCAACTTCGGCCGCAGCAGCGGCCACGGATCAATTAAGGCGGTAGCGCCGAGCCGTGCTCGGCGGAATGTTTCCGCCAACGACCCGCTGCGCTCGCCGACCATGGGTCGGCGCTACCGATGTCCGCATGTCCGCATGTCCGACAACTTCCATGGCCGCCATGGACCTGTCGAAGGTGGGGCGGGGTGGGTTGGCGGGGGCGTTGAGCGCCATGGATGGCGCGAAACGAGGCCCGCATGGATGCGGCCCTTGCCGTCCCCCGCCAACCCACCCCGCCCCACCAGCACACAGCCCTGCAGCTATTGCCGTTGCTGTTGCCTTTGCTTGCTGCACTTGCAGCTGCAAGTGCTCAAACCCGAGCCGCAGACTCAACCTGCGGCGTCGGGGTCACGTATCAAGTGGATGTCCGTGGGCGCAGACAACGCGATATCCCGCGCGGCCAATTCCTGCAGCAGGGTGAAGAACAGGTCGCTGCGGGTGCCATATACCTGCCGCGGGCTGGGCACGTAGGCGAAGCTGTTGATCGCCACCTGGCCACCGCTGATCGAATCGATGAACACCGATGGCGCCGGGTCGCTCAACACGCTCGAATGCGCCTCGTAACTGTCCAGCAGCACCTGCTTCACCGCTGCCACGTCTGCATTCAACGGCAGGGTGAACTGGATCTGGATGCGGCCCTGCGCGCTGCCCATGGTCATGTTGCGCACCGTCTTGGTGATCAGCTCCGAGTTCGGCACGATCAGCGTCGACTTGTCGCCCACGGTGATCTCGGTGGAGCGCACGTTGATCCGGCGGATGTCGCCTTCCTGGTCACCGATCTTGATCCAGTCACCGATCTTCACCGGCCGCTCGGCCAGCAATATCAAACCAGACACGAAGTTCTGCGTGATCGCCTGCAGGCCGAAACCAATACCCACCGACAACGCACTGACCACCAGCGCCAGCTGCCCGAAGCCGATACCCAGTGCACCCAGCGCCCACAGCACCGCCAGGATGATGCCCAGATAGCGCGCCACGGTACTGATCGAGTTCTGCGCACCCGAGTCCAGCTCGGTCTTCGGCAGGTAGGTATCGACCAGCCAGCGCTGCAGGGCCTGCATCAGCGCTAGGCCAGCCAGCAGCACCACCACGGCCAGCAGGATCTTGCCGGGCTGCAGCCTGATGTTCGGGCCGATCGGGATGCCGTTCGACAGTGCCTCTACACTGCCCAGAACCGATCCGACATTGCCGAACGGTGCGGTGAAGATCAGCAGCGCCATCAGCACCAGCGCGATGCGGCTGAACGCAGACAACAGCACGCCCGCCTGTTCCACCTGCGCCGCGCTCAAGCCGGTGGTCAGCACCACGGTACGGCCAACCCGGCTGTCGGGATGCAACATCCACGTGCACAGGTCATCGGCGAATTTCAGCAGCAGACTGGTCGTCAGCGCGACGATGCCGCCCCAGACCAGCTGCGAGGTCACGAACTTGGCGAAATTGAGATAGCCCAGCAGCGAGGCAATGATCGCCGCCACCACCACCACGTTGCCGGCAACGCGGGTCAGTACGATCCAGCCACTGCGCTGGGCCGGACCGCGTGCACGCGAATCGGCAGCCTGCGCTTCGGCACGCTCGGCGGCCTCGGCGGTCTGCCGCCGATGCAGACGGGACAAGGTCACCAGCATGGCCATGATCAGGCACAGGTAGATCAGTGCGATCACCCCGTCCAGGGCGATGGTGTTGATCTCACTGGTGCGCGCCGCCCGATCCACGGCCGCCAGCATGATGCTTACCCAGCTCACCACTGCCGCGCTCCACGCATACTTGCGCAGGTTGCCGGCGGCCCGGTCGTCCAGCTCCAGCAGCCGCCACGACGGGCGCTTCGGGGCCAGCAGACACGAGCTCAGCGCCACGATGAAGGCGGAGAAACACGTCGCCCCCAGGAAATAGTTGGACAGGGTTTGCAGACGCGGCGGGATGGCCCCCACCGCATCCATCGCCGACACCAGCGCCCACGCAGCAAGCCCCGGCAGCAGCGTGCCGACCACCAGCAGCCACACGGCCAGACCGGTGCGGCGCAGGCGGCCCTTGGGGGCATGCTCTGCGGCCGCGTACCGCCGTCCCAGCGCGCGCAGCCACAGTCGCACAGGGAAGAACAGCACCAGGGCAACGCCAAGGCCCAGCAGCGGCAGGCCCCAGCCCTTGCGCTTCACCGCATCGCGTACGGCGCCTGTCCCCAGCCGATAGAGGGCCAGCACCCGGGTGGTATCGGTCGGTGCCGTCGCCGCCACCTGTGCCCACAGGGCCGGTGACAGCGGCGAGGCCACCTTGCGGCCCAGCTCTTCGCTGAACTGGCTGGCGCGCAGTTTTTCTATGTCAGCGGTGAGCTGGTTGGCGTTGACCACGGCCAGCTCGGCGCGCTTGATCGTGCCGTCTACCGCGTTGCGTTGCTTGGTCAGACTCGTCCGCTGCACGGCCACTTCGCGGGCCTCGGTGCTGCCCTCGGCCACCTCGCCCAGCGGCACCAACTGTTCGGTCAGCTGCGCCAACTGCGGCTGCAGCGCCTTGGCCGCCGCATTCGCATCATCCTTGGCCGACTGCGCGCGCTCGCTCAGCGTCGCCAGCGTGTCGGGGGTCTCGGCGTCCTCCAGCGATGCCCGGGCGGCCTTGAGCGTGGCCTCCGCCCGGGTCACCTGCGCTTCGGGGGTCAGCTCGGCCGGCTCCTGCGCCAACAAGGGGGCACTGAGCAGGAACAGGAACATCAGCAGGCCGGCAATGGCACCGCGCTTGGCTATCAGGCTGGAAAGAGACAAAACAAGGCACCGTCATGCACGGACCACCGCGCGTGCGCGGACTATACGACGACCCACGTGGTGAACGGATCAGTACTTCAGGCGCAGCTCTTCCACCTGTGGCTGCTGGGCCAGGTACCAGTCCTGGAAATCCTCTTCCGGGATCTCTTCCGGGGCATACACCGCAATGGGGTCCCACGCGTGGTCGGTCGGCAGCGGCTGGCGCGGACCGGCACGCAGCGTATAGGTCACGCCGTCGTGCTCCACCACGTCCTCGGCCTGCGCCCAGCGGGCGCGTTCGAAACTGGATTCGGTTTTCAGCAGGATCACCTGGTACATCAGCATCACTCCTTGGTACGTGCCATCAGCATGGGCCCGCACAGCGGCCCGTTAAAGCCATCCCCTGTTACGCAGCGTTGCGGCTACGCCACGAGAAGGCGGTTTCACCTGTCCATGTCGGCACGGGCGGCAAGGTGGCCTACCCCTTCAGGGACAAGACCCATGACCGCCCATAACGACCTCAAGACCGTCCCCGATCTCAAGCTGCCGCGCTACCTCGGCACCTGGTACGAAATCGCGCGCCTGCCAATGCGCCACGAGCCGGAGGCCTGCACCGATGTGTCGGCCCATTACAGCCTGCAGGACGACGGCAACATCCGCGTGCACAACCGCTGCCGCATGGAGGGCGAGATCGAGGAGGCCATCGGCGAAGCAAGCGTGGTCGACAATGACAGCGCCCGGCTTGCCGTCAGCTTCCTGCCCAAGGGCCTGCGCTGGCTGCCCTTCACCAAGGGCGACTACTGGGTCATCCAGATCGCGCCCGACTACAGCGTGTCGCTGGTCGGCAGCCCGGATCGTGACTACCTGTGGTTGCTCTCGCGTACCCCGCACCTGGACAAGACCATCCGCGATCATTATCTGGCCACTGCGCGCCAGCAGGGCTTCGATCTGTCCAAACTGATTGATACCCCGCACACCGGCAACCCGACGGCCTGATCCCATGGACCTGAAGAGTGGCTACCCGTACTGGTCCATCCGCAATGGGCTGATCCAGGCGTTTCCTCCGCTGGAGGCCGACCTGCACTGCGACGTGCTGATCGTGGGGGGAGGCATCACCGGCGCCCTGATTGCCGATGAACTGTCCGCCCACGGGCACGAGGTGGTGCTGATCGAACAGCGCGACATCGGCTGGGGCAGCACGGCAGCCAGCACGGCGCTGCTGCAGTATGAGATCGATACCCACTTGGTGGACCTCGCCAAGCAGTACGGCGAGGACGATGCCGCACTGGCCTACCAGGCCTGTGCGGACGCGCTGACACAGCTGCGCGAGGTGACATCCGGCCTGCGCGGGGTGGACTTCAAACAGATGGACAGCGTGTACCTGGCCAGCAAGTCGCGCCATGTGGCGGTGCTGCAGGACGAAGGTGCCGCACGCCGACGACACGGGCTGGATGCGCGCTGGCTGGACAGCGACGCGCTGCGCGAGCGCATGGGCATGGACGGCGCCGGCGCGCTGCTGACCCGTCAGGCCGCCCGTGTCGATCCTTACTGCCTGACCTACCGCTTGCTGGAGCGGGTAAAACGGCGCGGTGGCCACGTGCATGACCGCACCGTGCTGCATGCCCTGCAGCCCACCACACGCGGCGTCACCGCCCGCACCGAATCCGGGGTGGAGATCCGCGCGAAGCACGTGGTACTGGCGCAGGGTTACGCCAACCAACAGTGGCTGGACAAGCGCGTCGCGCGCAATCGCAGCAGCTACGCGTTGATCACCGACCCCCTGCACGAAGACGAACTGGGCGCATTGGCCAGCACGATGGTGTGGGAGAGCGCACGCCCCTACCTCTACCTGCGCAGCACGGGCGACAAGCGACTGCTGCTGGGCGGCCTGGACGACACGGTGGATGTGCCCGCGCGCCGCGACCGGCGGGTGGACAGCAAGTCGAAGAAGCTGTTGAAAGGGTTGAAGCAGTGGTTCCCTGCGCTGGATCCCACTCCGGCGTTTGCGTGGGCCGGGACGTTCGCCGAAACCGCGGACGGTCTGCCCTTCTTCGGCGTGCACGCGCAATGGGGCCCGAGGGTGCAGTTCGCGATGGCCTACGGTGGCAACGGCATCACCTATTCGACGATCGGCGCCGGGCTGCTGCGTGCCAACATCGAACGCCGACGCCACCCGCTGCAAGCGTTGTTCTCGTTTGAGCGGCTGGAACGCTGACCGCCCGTACGACACCCTGACGGTAGCGCCGAGCCACGCTCGGCGAGCAACGCGGCGCCTTCCCATCAGCCGCTGGCCGTCCGGCCCCGCTCGGGCCACCACCGCACGCTACCGCTGACCGCCCGTACGACACCCTGACGGTAGCGCCGAGCCACGCTCGGCGAGCAACGCGGCGCCTTCCCATCAGCCGCCGGCCGTCCGGCCCCGCCCGGGCCACCACCGCACGGCTACCGCAACCGCGCAACGACAGGCATCATTCAAGCTGCAGCTGCTAGCGTCGCCATGAGGGCCGCGTGCCCTGCCCCGTCCGCTGCTGGAGCGTTCCGTCATGATCCGCCCCCTGATCCTGCTCTGCCTGGCCTGCGCACCGTCCCTGGTGATGGCGCAGAGTGCAGCCGGTGCCACCGGCCCGCAGTCCGCGACCGGTCTCAATCTGGCCGTACCCAGCGAGCCGCTGCGCTATCTCAACGATCCCAGCTTCCAGCAGGACGCACCGGGCACCTATTACGGCGACAAGAGCGGCCCGCTGCCGCGTGGCGAGGACGGACGCGTGGCCGAGGTCACCGATGACAAGCTGCGCGTATCAGGCAGTGTCAGCACCGGCATCGGCTATTCCGAGGGCTACGGCAACAGCCACTACAACGCCGCCTCGTTGAACCTCAGCAAGAACTACACCACCGACGAGGGCAAGACCCGCGGCGTGAACGTCAACATCCATGTCAGCGAAGGCAAGGGGCCCGGGTTCTACGGCCCTTGGGGTGGCGGTTACGGCGGCGACTTCGGTCCCGGCCCGGGGTACTGGGACCGCCCGCCACCGTTCGGCTGGTAAGCCCCGCCACGCTGGGCGGGATCTGGGCACGTCGCGGGATCCTGACCCGTTCGCCGCTGCGCTCGCCGAGCATGGCTCGGCGCTCCCAGTCCGGGATCCGCCTTCGGCGTGAATCAATCCAACCAGCCATCACGCTCGCTGGCCAGCAGCCGGCCGTCATGCCCGCTCAGGCGCACGTCCACTTTCTGGTTGCGGTCATTCCGCGCTTCCAGCTTCCACGTCGCGCCGTCCCGCTCGACCGAATGGATCTCACGCAGGCCCTGGTCCTTCGCCTTCGCCAGCAGCTGATCGATGCTCAGCTGTGCACGGCCATCGAACTCGTCAAAGATCTCGCCGGTCTTCGGGTCGACATAGACCTCGCGGAAACGACCATCGTCGCGGGTCACGTCCGCTTCCCACAGGCCATCGTCCTTCTCGATTTCATGGATGCGGCTGTAGCCGGCATCGCGCAGTTTCTGTTCCACCTGGGCCAGGCCCAGCGGGGCGGCATGGGCGGCGGCAGCGGTGCCCAGCAGGGCGGCGACGGTAGCAGTGGCGATCAGGGACAGCTTCTTCATGGGGTTCTCCTGGGAGGTAGACCAATGCAGGTCCGGCCAACACAGTCTGCGTACCCCACCTAACAGCTGCTTAGCCCACGCTGTTAGCCAACGGTTAGTCGGCCGCGCTATTACTACGCCCATGTATCCGTACAAAGCCGCCCTTATCGTTGCCCTGGCCCTGCTGCCCATCGTGCCGGCAGTCGCTGGCGACGACCATGCCCAGCAGACCGCGCGTCGCGCCGTCGAGCAGGGCCGCTATGTGCCGCTGGAAAACGTGGTGCGCGATGCCGTCCGCCGCCATCCCGGCAAACTGCTGGAAGTGGAGTTGGACGACGGCGTGTACGAGGTCGAGATCCTGCGCGCGGACGGCGTGGTCGTCGAGCTGGATTATGATGCCCGCAGCGGCAAGCTGCTTAAAACCGAACTGGATGACTGATGCGGATCCTGCTGGCCGAGGATGACACCGAACTGGCGCAGCGCCTGCAGCCCCTGCTGGAGCAGGCTGGTTATGTAGTGGATGCCTTCACCGATGGTCGTCTTGCTGAAGAGCACGGCCAAGTGGAGGACATCCAGGCCGCCATCGTCGACCTGGGCCTGCCGGGGCTTGATGGACTGAGCATCATCGAGCGCTGGCGCGCCAACGGGCGGGGCTTCCCCGTGCTGGTGCTGACAGCGCGCGGACGCTGGCACGACAAGCTGGCCGGCTTCGATGCCGGTGCCGACGACTACCTGACCAAACCGTTCCAGCCGGATGAACTGGTGCTGCGCCTGCGCGCCCTCATCCGTCGCAGCACCGGCCATGCCAGTCCGCGCCTGCAGTGTGGGCCCCTGCAGCTGGACGTCAACGCAGGGCGTTTCAGCCTCGATGGCCACGAGCTGGCACTCAGCCCGCAGGAGTTCCGGCTGCTCGGCTATTTCATCCACCACGCGGACAGCGTGATCGGCCGCGAGCGGCTGGGTGAGCATGTGTTCGACAGCGGATTCGATCCGGACTCCAATGCATTGGACGTGCTGTTGGGCAGGGTGCGACGCAAACTCGGCGTCGATCTGATCCAGACCGTGCGCGGCCAGGGCTGGCGCTTGACCGCGCCGGCATGAAGGTCGCGGGCATGAAGCGTGCGTCGCTGCGCAACCGTCTGTTGCTGGCCGGTGGCCTCGGTCTGCTGCTGGTGACAGCGCTTGCCAGCGCCCTGCTGGGACACCTGTTCGAGCGCGCCGCGCGTGACAGCTTGGATGCTGCGCTGGAACAGGACCTGCTGACCGTTCTCGCGCAGGCCGAAGTGGATGCCGAAGGGCGCGTGGTGTTGCGGCAAGAGCCCAATGAAGCACGCTTCCAGCGCGTGTTCTCCGGCGCTTATTGGCAACTGAGCAGCGCCGATGGCGCGCCGCTGCTGCAGTCACGGTCGCTGTGGGACCAGAGCCTCACCGCGCCGGTAGCCCCCGGCGAGGGCACCGCCAGTGACATCGAAGGCCCGCTGCAGCAGCCGCTGCGCGTGTTGGCGCGCGAGGTCAGGCTTCCGCGTGCACACGCCCCGCTGCAGCTGCTGGTCGCGCTGGATCGCAGCGACCTGCAGGCGCAGGTGGCGCAGTTCCGGCAGCGCAGTGCGTTGGCGCTGGCGGTGCTGGTCGCCGCCTGGCTTGCCGTATTGGCCAGCCAGATCCATTTCGGCCTGCGCCCATTGCGTCGGCTCGGGCAGCAGGTGGAACGCGTGCGGCGCGGCGACGCGCAGCGCGTGGATACCGCCGGACTGAGTGCGGAGATCGCGCCGCTGGGCGATGAGCTCAATGCGCTGCTCGACCATCACCAGCGCATGGTGGCGCGTGCCCGCACCAGCGCCCAGGATCTGGCGCACGCACTGAAGACACCGCTGACCGTGCTGGCGGCCGAGGCGGACCACGATGCAGCCCAGGCCACGTGGCGGCAGACCGTGCGCGAGCAGGGTGCCCGCATGCAGGGCAGCATCGACCGGTATCTCGCGGCGGGGCTGGCGGTCGATCACCGGCAGCGCGCGGACGTGGCCCCGGTGGTGTCCGCGCTGTGTCGGCTGATGGCGCGCGTGCATGCCGGGCGCGGCGTGGCGTTCGCCAGCGAGGACATCGATCCTGCGCTGCAGTTCGCCGGTGATGCGGCGGACCTGGAGGAGATGCTGGGCAACCTGATGGACAACGCAGGCAAATGGGCCACCCAGCAGGTGCAGGTGCTTGCCCACGCAGAAGGCGGCCGGCTGCGTATCGACGTGGTGGACGACGGCCCGGGCCTGCAGCCGACCCAACTGCAGGCAGTGCTGCAGCGTGGCGTCCGATTGGACCAGCGCGAAAACAGCAGCGGCCTGGGGCTGGCCATCGTGGCCGACATCGCCGCCAGCCACGGCGGCGAGCTGGCGCTCGACAACGCCCACCCCGGCCTGCGGGCCACCCTGTGGTTGCCGGCAGGCTGACCCGCCGGTAGTGACGGCCGCTGGCCGTCAACCAGATGACGGCCAGCGGCCGTCACTACCGGGTCCCCCGCTTACACCAACGGTTCGTCGGACAGGTAGGTGTACCCGGTCAAGCCCGTTTCCAGCGCATCAGCCAGTTCCTGCGCGCGCTCGGCGCTCAGGTCCGCTGCCGCCACGCGCTCGGCATAGGTCGCACGCAGTTCGTCCAGGCTGTATCCCACGTAATCCAGCATCACATCGGTGGTGTCACCGCGACGCTGCTGGGTGATCGCATAGCCGCCCTGCGTCGCACGCACTTCCACCGCATCGGTATCACCGAACAGATTGTGGATGTCGCCGAGGATCTCCTGGTAGGCACCCACCATGAAGAACCCGATACGGTAGCTCTCGCCAGAGCGAAGCGCATGCAGCGGCAACGAGCTGTCCAGCGTCTCATTGCCGACGTACGTTTCCACCATGCCATCCGAATCACACGTCATGTCGGCAATGATGCCGCGACGGTCCGGCTGCTCGTCCAGGCGCTCGATCGGTACGATCGGGAACACCTGGTCGATGGCCCACACATCCGGGATCGACTCGAACACGCTGAAGTTGACGAAGTACTTGTCCACCAGCCGTTCATTGAGCTCATCCAGCACCGGACGGTGGCTCTTCTCGTCGAAGCTCAGGCGCGCACGCACGGCATGGGCGATGGCATAGAACAAGTCATCGATACGCGCGCGCTGCGGCAGGTCGATCTGGCCCAGCGCATAGCTGGACAGGCCTTCGGCGTGGAAATGCTGCGCTTCCTGGAACAGTTCTATCGCCGGACGCTCGCCCAGCTCGGAATGGATCTCGCGCAGGTGGCGGATCGATGCCGGCTCGTCATCGTGCTGGTCCGGCACGCGGCCTTCCATCGCCTGCTCCACCTCGGACACGTTGGCGATCAGCACCGCATGGTGCGCGGTCATCGCCCGGCCACATTCGGTGACGATGCGCGGCGGGGTCAGGCCGTGTTCCTTGCAGGCATCGGCCAGCGGCTGCACGATGCTGCCGGCATACGAGTTCAGGCCGTAGTTGATCGAGCAGAAACTGCGCGAACGCGTGCCTTCGTAATCCACGCCCAGGCCACCGCCCACGTCCACGTGGGTGATCTTCGCGCCCAGCTGCGACATTTCCACGAAGTAACGCGTCGCTTCGCGCATGCCGTTGGCGATGTCGCGCACGTTGGAGATCTGCGAGCCCATGTGGAAATGCAGCAGGCTCAGGCAGTCGGCATATTCGGTATCGCGCAGCGACTTCCACAGATCCAGCAGCTGGCGCGGGGACAGGCCGAACTTGGCTTTGTCACCGCCGCTGTTCTGCCACTTGCCCGCACCCAGCGAGGCCAGACGCATGCGCACGCCCAGGCCCGGCATCACGTCCAGCGCCTTGGATTCCTCCAGCACCAGCTTCAGCTCGGACGGCTTCTCGATGACGATGTAGGTCTGCAGGCCGAGCTTGCGCCCGATCAGTGCCAGGCGGATGTACTCGCGATCCTTGTAGCCGTTGCAGACGATCAGCCCGCCCGGGCGCGACAGCGCCAGCACGGCCATCAGTTCCGGCTTGCTGCCCGCTTCCAGGCCGAAGCCCTCGCCGTGGTGGCTGGCCAAGGTCCCGGCCACGCCGCGGTGCTGGTTGACCTTGATCGGGTACACGGCCGTGTAACCGCCCGGGTACTCCCAGTCAGCCTGTGCCTGCTTGAAGGCGGCCTGCAGCTTGCCCAGGCGCTGGCCCAGGATGTCCGGGAAGCGCACCAGCAAGGGCAGCTTGGCCCCGTTGGCGCGCGCCGCATCTACCACATCTGGCAGCGAAACCACCGGACCATCGGCCCCGGTCGGCCTCACCACCATGTGCCCGGCCTGATCCACATCGAAGTAACCGTCCGCCCAATGCGGGATCGAGTAGGTCTTGCGGGCTTGGTCGAGGGACCAATCGGTCATTGAAGTCGGCCTGGTTGGTAAAAAAGGGGGTGCATGATAACCCCTGATCGACGAAGGGTTCGTTATCATGCGCGCCCGCGCCCGTGGTCGCTGCCCTGGACCTGAACGGGTCGGTCGCCACGCGGCCTGCCGCCGCCCGCCCGGCTTCCCATCCTCACAACAGGATTGCTTCTCCATGACTGACAACAACAACTGGTACATCGAGCACTTCGAGCGCACCGGCTCGGCGATCGGCTACCGCATCACCGGCAAGCTGGACGAAGTGCAGTCGCCCTTCCAGAAGATCGAGATCTTCCAGACCACCGACTGGGGCAACCTGATGACCATCGATGGGGCCATCATGCTGACCAGCAAGGACAATTTCTTCTACCACGAGATGATCAGCCACCCGGTGCTGTTCACCCACGCCGCGCCCAAGCGCGTGGTGATCATCGGTGGCGGTGACTGCGGCACCCTGCGCGAAGTGCTCAAGCACAAGGGCGTGCAGAGCGTCACCCAGTGCGACATCGATGAGCAGGTCACGGTGATGGCGCGCAAGCACTTCCCGGAACTATGCGATTCCAACGATGACCCGCGCGCCGAGCTGATGTTCGACGACGGCGTAGCCTACATGGCCAACTGCCCGGCCGGCAGCGTGGACGTGGTGATCGTCGATTCCACCGATCCGGTCGGTCCGGGCGAAGGCCTGTTCAACAAGGCGTTCTACGAGAGCTGCTTCAAGGCCCTGAAGGACGACGGCATCCTCGTGCAGCAGTCCGAATCGCCGCTGATGCAGCTGGACCTGATCAACGAAATGCGCACGGAAATGGGCAAGGCCGGCTTCGGCTCGTTCAAGACCCTGCCGTTCCCGCAGCCGTGCTACCCCACCGGCTGGTGGAGCGTGACGCTGGCACGCAAGGGCGAAAGCGGATTCGACTTCCGCCAGTCCGACGCCGCCGCCAAGGGGTTCGACACCCTGTACTACACCGCCGCGCTGCACACCGGCGTGCTGGTGACTCCGCCGTTCGTGCAGGCCGCACTGAAAGGCTGATCGGCCCGACGGATGGAGTCGACTTCAGTCGGCTAGCTGGCTGGAATTACGGTAGAGCCGACTTCAGTCGGCTCTACCCAATCAACACGCCACCGGCACATCACCACGGCACCCAAAAAGCCCGCGCATCACAGCGCGGGTTTTTCATTCAGATCGCCCAGATCCCCGCGATCACCGCGACCACCAAGCCCCACTTGATCACGTGGTAGGCCAGCGGGCTGCGCGCGCGCAGCGCCTTGGCCTTCAGTCGCACCTTGTACACACCACCAAAGGCCTTGTTCACGCCACCGGTCGGATCACCCGGCAGGTTCGGCGACGCGCCGCCCGCGAGCAGGGTCGAGGCCACCGCGCGGTTGAACAGCATCGGCAGCCCGAAGCGCAGCGGGCGGGCGATATCGCAGAACAGGATCACCCGGTCCTGGTCAGTTTCATTGTGCGCGTGATGGATGTAGGTCTCGTCGAACATCATCCACTCGCCGTCACGCCAGCTCTTCTTCACCCCGTCCACTTCGATATAGCAGCGGTCATCGTTCGGCGTGCTCAGGCCCAAGTGCAGGCGCAGCGAACCGGCGAAGGGGTCGCGGTGCGGACGCAGCTCGCTGCCCGGCGGCAGCTGCGCGAACATGGCCGCGCGCACATCGGGAATCGATTCGATCAGCGCCACCGTCTGCGGGCAGAACTGCTTGGCCGACGGGTGCGACGGGCCGTACCAGCGCAGGTAGAACCGCTTCCAGCCACGGCGGAAGAACGAGTTGAACCCCGCATCGTTGAAGCTGCTCGATGCCGCGATCTTCTGTGCATCGCGCAGCGCCAGCGCCTCATCGCGGATCACCTGCCAGTTCTGGCGCAGCGGCTCCAGCTGCGGGAACTCCTTGCCGGGATCCAGGAACGGCGTGGTGGGCACCTTGGAAAACAGGTACATCACCACGTTGATCGGGGCCATGAAGCTGGAATGGTCCAGCAGCTGACGCGACCAGCGGGCGCGGACCTTTCCGCGGTAATGGATGTACAGCACGCAGGCGACGAACAGCACGGCCAGCACGATCTTGATCATTGGGTTTCCTCCGGCGGTGACCGGACGCAGGTTGCAGGGGCGGTGCCGGCGCGGACCGGGGCCGTTGGCGCAGGATCGGGGGACGTGCCGATGAAGGGGCGGCCCGTCCTGCGCGCAGGTAACAGGTAATGGTCGGCAGGTGCGGGGCCCGGGTCAAGCGCTGCTTGATCGCCAGATGCTGCCGGATATCGCGCAGGCGCCCTTAATCAGGAGATGTGATGCCGGACGATTCCCGGGGATGTTGGCGGTAGATACATGGAAACGCAAAAAATAATGAGTGAGACTCAATTGTCCGAAGAGCAGGCACACACTGTTCCGGTGGCAAAGCCGTCAACGCATGGATTAGCGAACTCACCAGTATTAAAATTAACGAAAGTTTAGCTAGTCCCCCCTTTACCGGTTCGCTTGACGCTCTGCGCCACCCACCGGGCTGTCAGAGAACGTCATGAACGCCCCCACGTTTACCCCCTCCCCTGACTGCGGCGACGATTCCGCGTTGCCGCCGTTGCTGCTCAAGCGCGGCGAACGGTTCCTGGAACCGGATGTCTACCGCACCTGCTTCGACGGACAGCCCGCCGTGGTCAAGGACTACACCCGGTATCGCGGTACGCCGGTATCGCTGCTCGCCCGCGTGCTGGTCCGGCACGAAGCGCACATGCTGCAACGGCTGAGTGGCTGGAAGCACGCGCCCGCTCTGCTGGGCACCATCGGCGGACTCGCTCTGGGCATGGAGTACATCCCCGGCCAGACCCTGAGTACCGCACAGGCGGTCGGCGGGGAGGTCTTCGAGCAGTTGCAGCATGCGCTGGACCGGCTGCACGCCGCAGGCATCACCCATAACGACCTGCACGGCACCAACGTGGTGGTGAGCGCCGGCGTACCGGTGCTGCTGGATTTCACCTCGGCCTGGCGCACCCCGCGCTGGCTGCGCCGCAACCCGATCACCCGGCAGCTCAGCCGCAGCGACCTGAAGAACCTGGTGAAGATGCGCCAGCGCCTGACCGGCCAACGGCCGAGTGCGGCCTTGGCCGCGCGCGTTGCGGATCCCGGCTGGGTGGCGGTCGTTCGCCACGGGTGGAAGCGGTTCTACGCGTGGGCGAAGCGGCGCTGAGGGCGGTAGAGCGCTGCTGCGCTCGCCGAGCGTGGCTCGGCGCTACCTGGTAGAGCCAGAGGTAGCAACTGTGTTGTCAGGCGGAGGCCATCATGGCCTCCGCGTCGCGTTTGCGGGCATTCAGGATGACCAGCATTTTGCGCATGACGGCAACCAGGGCAACTTTCCCCGGCTTGCCTTTTGCTTTCAGGGATTTAAAGAAGTCACGCAATTGCGGCTCATACCGGCAGGCTGACAAGGCGGCCATGTAGAGCGCTTGCCGTACGACCGCGCGGCCGCCCGTGATGCGTCGACGCCCCTGCCAGGAGCCGCTCTCGCGGTTCATGGGGGCTACGCCGACCAAGGCGGATATTGCCTTGCCACTCAGCTTTCCCAGCTCCGGCAGTTCACAAGCAAGCGTGGTCATCACAACCGTGCTCACGCCTTTCATCTCCACCAAGCTGTTCCAACTGGGCTGATTCCTGAGCTGTTCGGCGATTGCCTTGTCCAGCACGCGGATCTGCTCGTCCAAGTACTCCAGTTGGCTGTGCATCATCACCTGGAGAGCTGGCTCGCTGAATGCACGCATGCGCTGCTTTTCACTGCTACGCATCTGCACCAGATGACGCCGGCGCAGTGAAAATTCAGCTAGTTTTCGCTGCCATGGCGCTTCTGGTGTATATCGAGTGTGCTTCAACAGGTGTGCCATCTGCGCCAGCACCATCGCATCGATCCGGTCCGTTTTAGCCAGCTGCCCAGTGGCTTTGGCGAAGCTGCGCGCCCTGCCTGGATTGATCCGCACCATTGGCAGGCCGGCCTCATGAAGCGCATCCAGGGCTGCCTGCTCGTAACCTCCGCTCGCTTCAAGCACGACCTGCTTGGCCGGCCACTTCTGCAGCCAGCGAACCAATGCTTCAAAGCCGCGCTTGCTGTTGCTGAAGTGGCGGAACTGCTGCTCGTGCACGGCAACGTCCAGACGGTCCTTACTTACGTCGATCCCGATCCCAAACATGGCAATCTCCGGTACGCTGACAGGGTCGAGAGCTCCCCCCGCTTGCCCAGTCTTATCATTACGAGCGCCAACTCGATCAACTGTTCGGGCGGATCAGGGAGAAGACCGGCGCGGGGATCCTTGCTACCAAGCGATCGCGAAGACCTAGAGCCGAACGGTCGCCCGCGCCGGGCTCTCGGCACCTAAAGTGCCAGATCTCGAAGAGATAAGAGCCGACTTCAGTCGGCTGGGTTCACCACACAGCAGCCGACTGAAGTCGGCTCTACCCCGGCCGTTCCCCCCCCGTCGCCGCGCGTAGTTCCGAAGTCGTTCCCCCGCCGTCCCCCGCGCCGGTCCGGCTTCGTGGCGCGTTACAGGGCGTCGCCGTCCAGCTCGCCGGTGCGGATGCGCACCACGCTGCCCAACTCATAGACGAACACTTTGCCGTCGCCGATCTTGCCGGTGCCGGCGGCCTTGACGATGGATTCCACCACCGCCTCGACCTGGTCATCGGTGACCGCCACTTCCAGCTTCACCTTCGGCAGGAAATCGACCACGTACTCGGCGCCGCGGTACAACTCGGTATGGCCTTTCTGCCGGCCGAAGCCTTTCACCTCGGTGACCGTGATGCCGGTGACACCGCGCTCGGCCAGTGCTTCACGCACATCATCAAGCTTGAACGGCTTGATCACTGCCATGACCATCTTCATCGTATTTACTCCGTTGCTCCGGTCGCGAGGATAGCGCCTGCCAGCGTCCGGCGCGATGCAGCAGTATCCTTGTCAGCCACGGACAGGCCAGGAGCCCCCATGATCGACCTCAACCATCTTGATGACCTCGCCCGCCGCCTGAGCGATCTGGTGCCGCCGGGCCTGCGTCAATCGCGCGAAGAACTGCAGTCCACGTTCAAGACCGCCCTGCAGGCCGGCCTGGGCAAGCTGGACCTGGTGACCCGCGAAGAATTCGACGTGCAGCGCGCGGTACTGCTGCGCACACGGGAAAAGCTGGAAGCGCTGGAACGCGCCGTCGCGGAAATGGAGAAGCCGGGTACCCCGCCATCGGCGTGATACCCGGCTGATGACGGGCCAGACTCCTTCCGCCAAGCGAAAGGAGCTGACCCCGCAGTCAGCGCATCGCCACCGCGGCGCGCTGCTGCTCTTCCTGCCCCTGCTGTACCTGGGCGCTCAACTTCTCGCCCTGCAGGGCCGCACTGGTCTGCTCGGCCGGAGGTGCCGGCTGGCTCATGTCCACCATCGCGCGGAAGCCCGGCGTGGTCCCCATGACGAACGCCTTGCCGTCCTGCACCGCCACCGACTGCAGCTTCTCAGGACTGTCGATGCCCGCTTCCTTGGCCGTGCGCGTAACGTGCGCGGCCATGTCGTTGGACACCGCGGACGGCAACTGCGCGCGGATGGCCGCATGCAATGGCGTGTCCCGGTGGCCCGGTTCGCCGAGCTGCGGGCCACGTGCAGGCGCTGCGTGCGAATGGCTGTCCGCCGCGGGCTTCGGCTCGGCAAGCCGACCCAGCGTCTGCGGCCCAGCCACGCCGTCGGCCTTCAGGCCTTGGGCACGCTGATACGCGGTCAGCGCTTCGCGGGTGTTGTCACCGAAACGTCCGTCTTCGGCCAGCGGCTTGCCTTGGGCATCGCGTACGCCGGCCTGGTTGAGCTCTTTCTGCAGGCGCGTGACATCCTCACCGCGTGCGCCATGACGCAGCACCGACGAGGCCTCTTCGCCCCGCGCCTGGCCTGCCGGCGCATCCTGCACCCGTCGCTGGTCCCAGAACGCTTCCGGGCTCTGCAGCTTGCCGCTGGGATCGCGCAGCTGGTAATGCACGTGCTGCGCATACTGGTCAGCGCCATTCGGGCCGCGCCCGCCCATCGTGCCGATCGGCTGGCCGGCCTCGATCTGCTGGCCGTCCTTCACCTGCACGCCCTGCATGTGCAGGATCTCGTGCGAATTGCCCTGCGCGTCCTGGATCTTCACCGTGCCGTAGGTGCCGCCGGCGAAGGTGACCTTGCCGGAGATCGGCGCGTTGATGGTCGGATGCTGCAGGTTGCGCCCGGCTTGGCCACCGACGTAGTTGAAGTCGGTGCCGCCGTGGTCCTTGTGCCCGCGCTCTTCACCGTAGTGGCCGGTGATGTGCGGCTTGACGCCATTCTGCGGCGGCAGCATCACCTGCATGGTGTGCTGGAACGAGCTGGCCGACTGCTGGCTGGCCGGCTGCGCCTGATGCAGCGCGGCCACACCGGCCCCTGCCGCAGCACCCACCGCCGCCGCAGCACCCACGGTCGACTGTGCCGGGCCCTGCGATGGGGTCTGCGCGGGTGCCTGGGTCTGTCCCTGCGACTGCGACAAGCGCTCGTTGACGAACCGGGTGTACTCATCCAGATGCGGCAGCACCTTGCGCTCTGCCAAGCCCAGACCGCCGTAATCGCGGGTCGGGCCATCGTGGTGGTACTTGTAGATGTACTCCTCGCCCTGGCCGCGACGCTGGGCCAGTTCGCGGTTGTCGATGAAGTGCTTCACCAACGCGTCGGACTGCGCTTCCACATCGAAGCGGTTGCGATTGCCCAGGCCGTAGGCACTGCCGGTGCCGTCGATGAACTGGCCCAGGCCAGAGGCCGACGTGGTGCCTGCCGCAGCATCCGGATTGAAGCCGGATTCCACGCGGGCAATGGCCAGCACGTGCGCGGTTTCGCGCGGCGACAGCCCGGCGTCCCGCGACGATTCAATCAGCGTATCGATGACACGCGATTGCACTTCCGGGGTGGCATCACCCCAGCGCCGCGACTCGCCGTGCAGGCGGCCATCGGTCTGGTCGATCGGCTCACGATAGTGGCTGTAGGGTTTGATCTGATCACTGCGGTAACCAGCCCCGCGGGGCTGGACCATGTCTTGGTAGATGTCAGGCATAGCGGTGCGATCCATTCTATGAAAAAGGGAATTTCCTTAAGGGGTGTTGCTCCATGTTGCGAGGATCCCGTTGCCGGGATCCCTGAACGCGTCAAGGCTTGAAGTACGTCACCTCCGGATGATTCACGCCGAGCTTGCTCAACCACTGCTCGTATTCGTCGTTGTTGGGTTCCTGCGCATCGCCCTCGCCACGCAACGGCGGGGTGCTGTGGGTCAGCTGCTTGCCCTGCGCGTCATACAGATAGAACCACTCGCAGAACTGGCAACCGAAGGGCAGCTCGCCGTACTGGACGACGAAGTACGGTGCGCCGTCCTTGTCCTGCACGCAGGCCAGGCCCACGGCGGTGTAGTCGGCCATTTCGGCCGGCTTGTCGAGGCTGCGCGTCTGGCCGTCTTTCTCAAGGTCCAGCCGGGTCTGCGGCGAGGCGTCGTTGCCGGCAGCAGGCAGACCCGCCACGGTCAGGCGGGTTCCCTGGCATTCGATGTGCATTCCTGTCTCGTCCTGATGGGGGATGGTGGGCGTGGCCGCAGAAGCGGCCGACGCAGGTGCAGTGGGCGGTGCGGGCGTTGCCGCAGCAGCCATCGGCGCAGCGGTGGCCGGTGCCGCGGCGGGGGCGGTTGCGTCCGGCGCATTGCATGCGGTGAGCAGCATCAGCGCCAAGGCAGGTGCGACCATTTTTGTCGTCATGTACTGCTCCGTGAAAAGGCGCAGGCCGGTCAGCGGGCTGCGCCGGGCTCAGTTCAAAGGGCGTGGGTCAGATCGACTCGTCCACCACCTTCTGCAGCTGCCAGCACGGCTTCTGCGCGAAGGTATAGGTCTGCTGATCGCTGGTGTCCGGCTTGTTGATGCGCACCTGCACGCTGCCATCGGCCTGCGGGGTCACCTGCATTTCCCGGCCCTGACGCGGCAACGTGGCCGTGTCGGGCATCACCGGCCATTCCACCTCGGCCAGCGGCACCTGCTTGGTGACCGGGCGCGGCTCGGGCTGCGCCTCGGCATCCACCGATTCAACCGTCAGCGGATCCGCTACCGACTTCTCCTGCAGGGCGATGTCATTGCTGAAGTAGGTCAGGAAGGCGTTGAAATCGGCATGCGGACACTGCGCCGCCGTGGTGTCAGCCGCGGTAGCGGTAATCGGCGCAGCAGCAGGCGTCGCCGCCGCCGGATCGGCCGCAGCGGTCGTTTCGGCCGAAGGCGTGGGCTTGCAGGCGGACAGGGCCAGGCCCAAGGACAACGCCAGCAGGGTAAGGGAGCGGGACTTGAACAACGGATCCTCCTGATCGGTCGTGCGTCGCCGCAAGTGGCGCGCATGTGGGCGGAGAATAACGTGCCGCGTGTTAAGGGCTGTAGACAGGGGCTAAGCGTCTGATTCGATTGGGTTTACAAATCACTCCAGGGCAATTCTCTCCGGATATAGCAAAGCTATGGGGACCGGCTAACGACGCGCAGCGCGGCCTGGCCGGCGTGACCGCCCAGAACATTGGAGAGGTTGCTTGGGTCGCGGCAGCAGTGCGTACGAGCACTGCTTGGCAGCTCCGCACCCAGAGACCGTCCATCCTGGGCGCTGCGCACAAAAAAGCACGCCGCCCAAGCGGCAGGATGCCTGCTTGGTTACGGCGTGCTGGTCAAACAAACGTCGTGTTGGCCGGCCTGATCCGGTAGGCGTTGCGAGCGCGCTACGAAGGCCGCACGCGGAACCGAAGATCCATGGCGCGCAGTACCTTCACCACGGTCTGCAGCGACGGCGCCCGCTGCCCTGACAGCTCCCGGCGCAGCGCATCGGCCGACAGCCCACCGCAGGCGCGGGCGATGTCGTTGATCCCATGCACGTCGGCGAGCAGGCCCAGCGTGCGGACGAACAGCATGGCCTCGCTATCGCCTTCGCGCATGCAGTTGGTCAGCAGCGCGGCACTCTCTTCGGGGCTGCGCCGCGGCGCATCAGGCAATGCCGCGCTGGGCTTGCTGGTGGGCGGGGTGCGTTCTTGGTGTTCGACGGATTTCTGCAGCATCGGTGGCCTCACATCGGGTTGTGGCCACCTGCCTGATTGCAAGGTGGCGGACGATGCGGGTTGCAGTACCGGTGAGCAAGCGCGAAAAGCCGGCGGATTGAGAAACATCCCCACACATCGCCCGCCATGGTTCCGGCAGGACGATGCATTCTCCGCCGTGCCCGTGAGGGCAAAACAGAGGTAATCACGCTTAGTCATGCGGGACTGCAATCCCGGCTGGCGCGTTGCGGCACCAGCGGGACCTATCGTGCGCAGCAGCGATCCTGCGGGTACATCAGGAAAGTTGCGTTGTGGTCGCGCTACGCGTCATCCGCGACGTCACTGCGTTGGATGGCATAACGAGGGCGCCATCACCCCGCGACCGCCAAGGCCACTGCTTCGCCCAGCTCGCGCGTTGTCGCCGTGCCGCCCAGGTCCGGCGTCAGCGGACCACGCGCCAGCACACCCTCGACAGCCGCAAGGATCGCGTCGTGGGCCGGCTGACAATCGAGGAACTGCAGCATCAATGCCGCCGACCAGATCATCGCAACTGGATTGGCTACGCCTTTACCATAGATGTCCGGCGCCGATCCGTGCACCGGCTCGAACAAGGACGGGAAATCCCGCTCCGGGTTGAGGTTTGCCGACGGTGCCAAGCCGATCGTGCCCGTGCAGGCAGGACCCAGATCAGACAGGATGTCGCCGAACAGGTTGCTCGCCACCACCACGTCAAATCGCTGCGGCTGCAACACGAAGCGCGCCGTCAGGATGTCGATGTGCTGCTTGTCCACGATCACATCCGGATACGCCGCACCTACCGCATCGGCGCGACCATCCCACCACGGCATGCTGATGGCGATGCCGTTGCTCTTGGTCGCCACGGTCAGGTGCTTGCGTGCGCGCGACTGCGCGAGCTCATAGGCGTACTTCAGCACCCGATCCGCGCCGTGGCGGCTCATCACCGTTTCCTGGATCACGATCTCGCGCGGGGTGCCCTCGTACATGATGCCGCCGAGGTTGGTGTACTCGCCTTCCGTATTTTCGCGCACGACGAAGAAATCGATATCGCCGGGCTTGCGGCCGGCCAGCGGGCACGGCACACCCTCGAACAGGCGCACGGGCCGCAGGTTGATGTACTGATCGAATTCCCGACGGAACTTCAGCAACGAGCCCCACAGCGAGATGTGGTCCGGCACAAGGTCGGGCCAGCCCACCGCGCCGAACAGAATCGCATCCTGATCCTGCAGCTGCGCCTTCCAGTCGTCCGGCATCATCTGACCGTGCTGCTGGTAGTACGCACAGCTGGCCCAGTCGATGTGGGTAAAGTTGAACGACAGATCGAAGCGCTTGGCCGCCGCTTCAAGCGCGCGAAGGCCTTCGGGCATCACTTCCTTGCCGATGCCGTCGCCGGGGATGACGGCGATGTTGAACGTGCGTGCCATGAGGGGCTCCCTGCGTGACGGAAACCACCATCATGCCAAGAAAAAGGGTCAGACCGTTCCCGGATGGCGGAAGCGCTCTGACCCCATTGTTGGCTTACTCAGCGCCAGCCACCGTTGTGGTGGCGACGATCATAGCCACGACGATCATCCCAGCGACGCTGGTCATGGCGGCGATCCCGCTCGCGGTAGCTGGTGCGCTGGTAGCGCTGGTCGCGGTCATACCGATGACCACGGTCGTAACGGTAATCGCGGTTGTTGCGGCGATCCTTGGTGGCGACATTACCAATCGCACCACCGGCCACTGCGCCGCCTGCGGTCATCAGCGGGTCGCCGTTGGACAGCACATGGCCCGCCACGCCGCCTACCACTGCACCCACCAGGGTGTTCTTGTCCTTGCGCGACAGCGCGTCTGCATTGCCTGCGGCGGTCACGCCTGCGGTGAGTGCCAATGCCAGCGCCAGGCCACGGAAGCTGAAAACAGTAGAAGTGAGCATCATCGGATCCTCTAATCGGGAAGGTGATCAGCTACGAAGCTGGCGGGTCATCAGTGCCCCCGCACAATCGAATCTGTGCCTCGAAGATTGCCGCAACATTGCGTACCCGGGGATGAACCGGCGCCTGTTCAGGTTGGCGCAAGTAATCATCGCTGAGCTGATCGCTACTAGGCATCTCTGCCCGAGCCTCGGTACTACATCATCGCGTTAAGCGATAGATGATTACCGGATCCACACTGATGTTAACGTCAATAGCGTTCGTGCTGTTGCCAACCACTGACCATAAGCCAGTCTCGTAATCCAACTGCTCGACTTTAGTCCACCAGCTGTTTAATCCGATCAACCCCCTTACAGACTGGCGCGGGTTTCGTGAAGCTACAACAAGCCTTGAACTAGACTGATCGGCATTTGCATACTCTCCGACGATGAAATCCCCGCTCGAAATCCATCCCGCCAGCTTGCCTTTATTTACACCAAGCTCACTGTCGACGAAACCAATATGACTAACACCATTTAATGCTTTGTAAAGTTGGCGTGTAACTCCATAGGTGCTTGCCTGATCTGACAGCAAGGGTGTCGGCGAATTGTCGGCAGCCAGCAATCCCTGCGTATGAGGTTGAACGTCGGTAACGTTAGTCCGGAGATCATGGGAGACGAAATTGGCGAAAGTCGACCCACCAAACACATTGAACCAGCCTGCAAACCAACGGAGTTCGTGGAAGCTAGCGTACTGAAATGGATCAGGCCCACTCGCCCCACCTAAAGATCTTACATTCTGCAAATAAGCAACAGGCACCTGCCCTCGAGACCTCCCAAGATTGGTTACGATCGACATGTTTTCAGCCAGCAACAGTCTTTGGGCCGCGGGACAAGATACGAGTGAGCGGACAAAAGGGTAAATATCAAAAGCAAGATAATCTGGCCTGACCACGTCCGAGATGCTCTGCGCATATGCCGAGTATTTTCCCACCATCGAAGCAGTCTTTTCTGGATCTGAAATCTGACCCAATCTGCAGTCAACCCCATATTCTATTGGCGACATCGCGCCCGCATGTTGAGTGCCCGCGTACGAAGCTGCGTTAGCATGAATAGGCAACAGATTGACGATAATCTTAATTCCAGCCAGCCGGCGATCTTTCCGAACGCAATCAGTTAGCTTACCTAGCGCCTCAACTTGGGTCTCAGGCGGTTCATCTTTGAAATGCAGCCCAGCAAACGTGCTGCCAAACTCCTGCCGCAATGGCTCAAGCACCTTAGAAATCCTGTTTTCTGAAAATGCAGTGCAACTGAACTCATTATCGATCAGAGATGCTTCGAAAGACCACCTTTCATAAGTATAGAAAGTTAGTCCCCTCTCCCTAATCAGCCCTCCCAGCATTCTCAGCTCGCTAAGCTCAGTTGAAGGCACCAGAAACCGGGTAACACCTGCCGAAGCAAGGTTATCAATGACAACCCCCGCCTTCGCCGGATCTTTCAGATAGCAGTCCGAACTGTTGGGGAGGTCACACTTCCCGCCAGCCATCATTGCGAACGTGCCTTCACTAATTTCGCTCTCGGACGCCCCCGTCATCGTTGCCGGGAAAGCAAATACGAGTCCGACCACTATGCTTCGGAAATCGCTAACCACCTTATTTTTCAGCTCAGCGGCCACGAGCGTCCTCGACAAGTATTCCATTACCTTAATTCCTGGCGGTTCGTTTTAGGATCCTGCGTACATTACTTCGATGGCGTGCATCTGTCTTCTGTTCGTGAACCGGTTTTCGCTTAAAAATACTTCGAGGGGCCAGCGGGCACGATGCCGGACGGATTCAGATGGGCATGGCTTTCGTAATAGTGGTGCTTGATGTGCTGGAAGTTCACCGTCGATGCCACCTCTTCGATGTCCATCATCCGCTTCACGAACGCATGCAGGCCAGGGTAGTCCGCGATACGTTTCACGTTGCATTTGAAGTGGACGTAATAGACCGAATCGAAGCGGATCAGTGTGGTGAACAGACGAATGTCCGCTTCGGTCATGACGCCGCCCACCAACCAGTCCTGGTTCTGCAGCAGGGCATCCAGCTCGTCCAGCGTCTCGAACAGCGGCCCGATGGCTTCCTCATAAGCCTCCTGCGTGGAGGCGAAGCCCGCCTTGTACACACCGTTGTTTACGGCGTCGTAGACCTTGTCATTGATCTGGTCGATCTCACTTCGCAGCTCGGCCGGATAGAAGTCACCGGGGCGTGCGCCCAGCGCGTCATAAGCCTCGTTGAACATGCGGATGATGTCGGCGGATTCATTGCTGACGATCTCGCCCCGCTCGCTGTCCCACAGCACCGGCACCGTTACCTTGCCGGTCATGCCGGGCTTCGCCGCCTGGTAGAGCTCGTGCAGGTAGGTGGCATTGCGCTCCGGGTCCGGCGTCACCAGCGGGCCAGGCGCGAAGCTCCAGCCGTTGTCGCCCATGTGCCAGTTCACCACGGACAGCGGAATCAGGGTTTCCAGGCCTTTCAGCGCGCGAACGATCAGCGTGCGGTGGGCCCACGGACAGGCCAGGCTGACATAGAGGCGAAAGCGTGCGGGTTCCGCCTGCACGGCCGGCTCACCGGTGGGGGCGTTGCCGCCGTCCGCCGTCAGCCATCTACGGAACGAAGCTTCCTCGCGATGGAATTGCCCATCGTCGCCCGCTGCACCCGCCATGCCCTTCTGCCATACGCCATCAATCAACATGCCCATCGGGGAACACCCTCCTCTTTAATCAGTGTGGGTGACCGCGATGTTGGCTATGCGGCCACGCTTCTGTTGTAACGGAGGGGACGACAACCCGCGGTGAGGGCTGCCGTCATGCCGTAAGTACGCCTGGCTTTTTCCCTGCGTGACTCACAGGCGGATTACTTGCCCCAACGCCATTTCGGCGGCTCGCCTTTCAGCCAGCAGATCAGCACGAGCACCAGCACCACGGCCCAGGTATAGAGCTGGAATTTCAGCATTTCACGGGCGGGCGGAAACAGGAAGAAACCGGCGATCAAGGCGGCTGCCGCCACGGTGTAGATCACCCAGCCCTGCCATGCGCTGGGAAGTCCCCAGCCCCATCCGTAGGTGCGCGAGGTAAACCAGTAGTTCTTGTTGCTCATCCTTGCTCTCCTTCGTCCTGTCATGGCGCCTGGCGCGCGGCCAGACATACACGTATTTCCTCGTACAACGGTTGGTCAAGCACCAGATCGGCCCTACCGTGAACCGGTATGCGCAGTGACGCCGCGCCAGCGCGAAGGGCGAACACTTCGCGACCTGTTCCCGTCTCGAATCTGCCCATCTGCACGCTTCCGGTGCTGGTTCCGAGTTTACGACGGGGGAGTGCCAGCGTTGAAGCATCCACTGCGTCGTCGAACTGGATGGCCGATAGCGGAATGGTTGTGGAAACGAACAGGGCGGAGGCTGTCAGCGTGTCGCCCTGCACGGTAATGTGCGCACTGCGCGCCTGGTAGATCAGGCCTGCCGAAACAATAAGTACCAAGGCGAGGGAGCCCCCCAGAACGATGTTTCTGGAGCGGGTGCTCGTGCCTTCGGAGACGGGCGCGCGCCAGATGGCGGCCACTGCCAGTGCGGCCAGCAGGCAGATTCCCAACGGCAGGGCATAGGCGCTGAACAGCGGGACGTGGAGTGTTGCTTCACAGATCATGCGTCCTCCTGGTTTGAAGACACGATTACCCTAACGCACTGGGCTGGCATGTCTGCTTTCACAAATCGCGCAGCGTCTTGATAGTCTGCACTGTGACGGCTACTCCATACCGCCACCGCTCATTGGCGCTGCCATGTTCGTGGACTTCGGCATGTTGGGTCTCAGCGAAATCTTGAAGCCGAGCACACGCTCCAGCTTCGCAATGGTGTCCTTGAGGCGGTCTGCCTGATTGGCATCCCCCGAGATGTAGATCAGCACGCGATCCTCGCCAGGAAAGCCCGAAGACCCCGTGATCCCTGGAATTTCGCTGTAGATCAAGGACCGGTGGCTATCCAGCACCTGGTGAAACTCTTCGTTCGTGTAGCGATGGCCTGCCTCGAACACCACACGTGTCGCCCCGCTCGGCGTTCGCGCAACTCTGTTCGGGACGGAGCCCGGCCCTTTGAGCTCAACGAGGATGTGCTGGTCTGGATCGTGTTGTATGGAAATATCGGTCAGGCGCTCGGCAAACTCTTCGCGTAGCGACTCCGACACAGGCATGAGCTCGCTTTGGATGGCCATACGTGAAACCGCATCGTCGATCGATACGCCGGGATGCCGTGCCACGTAGCTGCTGACGAGCATTTCCAGTTCCAGCATCGCCTCGGTACCCGGCGGGGGTATCTGTGCAGCCGCCGTGGACGAGACGAATGCTAGGGCGACGGCTGCAGCTATCCTTTTCATGCGGCGTACCTCTCCATGTCCATCATGGTCGTTGCCTGTCCTAGGTTTGACGCTAACAGAAAACGACATCGTGAGCTGCGGCCGACATCTCAACTGGAAGTGCAAGTGCGTGGGGTGCCCCCTCTGCGCGCGTCAGCGTTACCTGCCTACGCGCACGACGATGGATTTCTGACTGATCCCCACACCATCCCAGCCCACACTGGTCCCACCACCCCAAGGGACCCTCCCATGAGCCTCGCGCTGGTCCACAGCCGCGCCCGCTCCGGTGCCGATGCGCCGCTGGTTCGTGTGGAGGTGCACCTGTCCGGCGGGTTGCCCGTCACGCAGATCGTCGGCCTGCCGGAAACCACCGTGCGCGAGTCCCGCGAACGCGTTCGTGCCGCCCTGCTCTGCGCACGCTTCGACTACCCGCAACGACGCATCACCATCAACCTCGGGCCGGCCGATCTGCCCAAGGAAGGCGGCCGCTTCGACCTGGCCATCGCGATGGGCATCCTCGCCGCCAGCGGCCAGCTCGACCCACAGCAGGTGGTCCGTCATGAGTACGTGGCCGAACTGGCGCTTACCGGCGAGCTGCGCCCGGTAGACGGCGTGTTGCCCGCCGCCATCGCCGCTGCTGAGGCCGGCCGCACATTGTTCGTGCCACCCGCCAATGCCGCCGAGGCCGCGCTGGCGGAACATGCGGATGTGCGCGTGGCCCGCACGCTGTTGGAAGTCTGTGCCTCCGTGGATAACCCGGCGCGATTGCCGCGCGCAGAAAGAGAGAGCATCGAGGCCGATCCGCCGCTGGACCTGACCGACGTACGGGGCCAAGCGCATGCGCGGCGCGCTTTGGAAGTGGCTGCGGCGGGCGGGCATCACCTGCTGCTGATCGGCAGCCCGGGTTGCGGCAAGACGCTGCTGGCGTCGCGACTGCCCGGCATCCTGCCGGAGGCCAGCCAGGCCGAGGCGCTGCAGACGGCTGCGGTGGCGTCGATCAGCGGCAGTGGATTGGACCCACGACGATGGCGGCAGCGGGCGTTCCGGGCGCCGCACCACAGTGCGAGTGCAGCGGCGCTGGCGGGCGGTGGTAATCCGCCACATCCCGGCGAAATCTCGCTTGCGCACAATGGCGTGTTGTTCCTGGATGAGCTTCCCGAATGGTCACGCAGTGCATTGGAGATCCTGCGTGAGCCGTTGGAGTCGGGCCATATCCGGATCAGCCGGGCGGCACGCAGCGCGGTGTTTCCTGCGCGGTTCCAACTGGTGACGGCGATGAACCCCTGCCCTTGCGGCTGGGCGGGTGATCGCAGCAATCGGTGTCTGTGTACCAGTGAGCGTATCCAGCGTTATCGCGGTCGGGTGTCTGGGCCGCTGCTGGATCGCATTGACCTGCATGTCACGGTGATGCGGCTGTCGCCGGAAGAGCTACGGGAAGGTGCACCTGCGGGCGAATGCAGTGCGGATGTGCGGGCGCGTGTGATTGCAGCGCGCGAGCGGCAGTTGGAGCGCGGGGCGCTCAATGCGCACCTGGACAGCAAGGCGCTGCGTGCGTGTGCGTCGCTGGTGGAGGCGGATCAGGGGCTGTTGGAGCAGGCGATCGAGCGGTTGCAGCTGTCGGCGCGTGCGATGCATCGGATTCTGCGCGTGGCGCGAACGATTGCGGATCTTGCCGGGTGTGAGGACATCGGGACGGAGCATCTGGCGGAGGCGATCGGGTATCGGCAGTTGGATCGTGGGGGTGGGTTCTAGGGGGCGGTTGGGGGTGCGGGTGATGAGGCATTCCGCCGAGCGTGGCTCGGCGCTACCGGGGCGTGCGATAGAATGACGCGTGCGGCACACAGGCCGCTTGGCCGTGCTGGAGCCTTGAAGTGAAATCGATCTGGACGTTGATGCTGGTTGGCCTGTCCGTGGCGGCCCCGATAAAGGCGCATGCCGCTGATACCAGCGAGGGTGCGTTGTATGCGGTCAATGCGGCGGCGCTGGCGGCTGCCATTACCCACTGCACCGCGCGTCATGGCGAGTTGCAGCAGGGATCGCCGGGCGCGGCGTGTTTTGTCCGTGCGCGCGGGATTCTGGGGACGTTCGGGTTGAAGCAGCGTTCGACGGAGGTGGCGTCGCGGTGCAAGGATCCGGCGCAGTTCAATACGTGCCTGACGCCGGAGATCGCGCGGATGACGCATGCGTTGAATGCGGAATTTGCGAAGAGCGGGATCTGAGCGAGTTGGGGCTGACGGCCAGCGGCCGTCACTACCAGAGCGAAGACTGACGGCCAGCGGCCGTCACTCCCGGTGTCGCTCGATTTGAATCAGCGGGCGACGTTGCACGCCGCCCGCTGTGGGTACTTACTTCTGGCCGCTGACGGTGATTTCGACGCGGCGGTCCGGTGCAAGGCAGTTCACCAGGGCGCTACGGGCCAGGCTGTCGGCGCAGTTGCGGGTGACCGGTTCGGCTTCGCCGCGGCCTTCGGCGCGGATGCTGCCGGCGGCTACGCCGTGGTCGGCCAGCAGGCGACGCACGGTGTCCGCGCGGGCCTGCGACAGGCGCTGGTTGCTGTCTTCGCTGCCGATGTGGTCGGTGTGACCGACCACGGTGACCTGGCTGTCCTGCGCGCTGCTGATCTGCGCGGCGATGCGAGCCAGTTCGTCACGGCCGTTGGGCTTGATGTCCGCCACGCCGGAACGGCCGAAGGCGAACAGGGCATCCGCTGACAGCGAGAAACGCGCCACATCCGGCGCGCCCGCCACCGCCGGGGCAACAGGCGGTGCCGGCGGCTTCAGCATGTCAGCGCACGAGGCCGGGGCCCAATGGAACGACTGGCCGCGCTTTTCATCGTCGAACTTCACCTGGTACTGGCAGGTCACGATGCCGTCCGGGGTGCGGAAGTGGAACAGGTAGTTCCAGGCCTTCGGCGCGAAGCCTTCGCTGAAGTGCGGGCGGCCCAGCAGGTGGTACAGCTGCTCTTTGGTCACGCCGGGGCCCACGCTGCGCAGGTTGGCCACGTTCGGGAAGGTACCTTCCTTCAGCACGATGCGGTCCGCGTCCGGGAACACCACGTCGCCGTTGGTTTCCTTCGCGGTATGGGTACTGCAGGCGGCCAAGGCCAGGACCAGCGCGGCCAGTGCGGCGGCTTTGAAGCTCTTTGCTACGTTCATCAAGACGTTTCCTTCGAATTCGAATGGGGTTGCATGGCTGCAGCGGAGCCGGCGCGTGGCCGGCTCCGCTGCGGCATCAGGACGACATCACCACTGCAGGCCGGCGCCGACCGAGAAGCCCCAGTCGCGCATGGTGTTGCCGCTGGCCTGCGCCTTGTAGACCCAGCGACCGTTGTCGGTGATGCCGGACAGGCCCAGCGCCATGCCGTACTCGCTCTGGTAGCCACCGAAGGCCATCGACAACATGCTCTTGCCCGGCATGTACGCCTGCGGCAGGCCGGCCATCGCCATCGCGGCGGCCGTTGCACTGCGGTAGCCACGGTCCAGTTGCCACAGGTCGTCTTCCACCTTGCCGATGCGGTTATCGGTGTACTGGTTGGCCGAGGTGATGGCCTGGTTGACGCCGGCGGTGAGCTGGTTGACGTTGGTCGCGTCGGTGCCTGCGATGCCGGCCGCAACGCCGGTCATCGTGCGGCCACCGATGTTGACCTCACCGGTGGAGCTGCTGGTGCCCACGTACGCGGCGTTGTAGCCGGTCTGTGCGCCCACCGTGGTCTTCGAGCCCTGGCCCAGTGCCACGCTGTTGTCGTGGCTGGCGACCGCGCCCTGGCCGATGGCGGTGCTGTTGGCGCCGCTGGCCACGGCCTGGTTGCCCAGTGCGGTGCTGTTGTTGCCCGATGCCACTGCGCCCTTGCCGCCGCCCACCGCATTCTGGCCGGTGACCTGCGGCTTGTTCAGATCGCCATCCTGGCTGACCTGGAACATGCCGTCGGCACCGTACTCCATGTTGGTGACCTTGGCGGCCGTGTTGCCCGCGACCATGTTGGCGTTGTTGAGGTCACGTTCCATCGTGTTCACGCGGCCATCCAGGTTGGTGATGTCGCCCTGGATATCCACCACGTCGTTGCGGATGTCGGTGATGTCACCGCGGATGTCGATGATATCGCCTTCCACGTTGGTCACGCGGCTGTCGATGCCGTCGATGCGGGTGTTGACCGTGCTGATCTGCGTATCGGTGTACTGGTTGGAATCAGACACCGCGCTGGCTACGCCGGCAGTAAGCTGGCTGACGTTGACCGCATCGGTCGCGGCCGAGCCCGCCGCCACACCGGTCACCTGGCGACCACCCAGGTTCATTTCACCGGTGGAGCTGGAGTTGCCCACGTAAGCACCCTGGTAGTTCGCCTGCGCGCCCACCGTGGTGGCCGAACCGGCGCCCATCGCGATGCTGTTGCCATGGCTGGCCACGGCACCGTTGCCGAAGGCCAAGCTGTTCACTGCCTGTGCCCGTGCACCGGCACCCAGTGCAACGCTGCCGTTGCCCGCTGCCTGAGCGCCCAGACCCATCGCCACGGCCTGGTCACCGTCTGCTTCGGCATCGCGGCCCGATGCAATCGCATCCGCGCCGGTCGCGCCGTCATTGGCTTCGTTGCCACCGCCGGTGGAGTTGACGCTGTAGTAGCGGGTGCGACGTGCTTCGATGGTGTCGTCCAGCTGGTCCACGTTGACCGCATCGCTGCCGTCCACGCCGGTCGCCACGTTGGTGATGCGCGTGCTGCCCGCATCGATGCCCGCGCTGGTGATGCTCGGGCCGCCGACGATGGTCAGGCCGGTGGTGTCGATCCGGGTGTTGCCGACGGTCACGCTGCCGGCCACCGCCAGGTCATCGGCCAGCGCGAACTCGACGTCGTTGCTGGTCGCCGACTTGGACACCACGATGTTGCCGTCGCTGGAGCGCAGGTCCACGTTGTTGCCGGTAGCACTGCCGACTGCCACGTTGCTGCCGTTGGCACCTTCGGCGGTGACGTTCCACCCCGCGCTCGCCACATCACTGACCTGCTTCAACTGGTCTTCGCTGGCGGCCTGGCCGCTGGTGAAGTTGTTCGGGTCGAAAGTGGTGTTGGTCAGGCCGCCGATGGTGCCGGTGGCGCCATTGATCAGCAGCGGGTTGGCGCCGCCGACGTTGATGCTGGTCGCACCCACGGCGGTGCTGTAGGTGCCGTCGCTGATAGCGACGTTGCCGGCGGTCACGGTGGTGGACGAGGTGCCGTCATTCACCGCAACGCCCGCGTTGTCGACCACGGTGTTGCCGGTGGTGACGCTACCGGTGGCGCCCAGGTCGATGTCCTTGGCCAGCGCGAACTCGACGTCGTTGCTGTTGGCGGCCTTGGTCAGCACCACGTTGCCGTCTGCCGAACGCAGGTCGACGCTGCTGCCGGTGACACTGTTCGGGCCGACGTTGCTGCTGTTGGCACCTTCCGCGCTGATGTTCCAGCCCGCCGACGCCACGTCGCTCACCTGCTTCAACTGGTCTTCGCTGGCGGCCTGGCCGCTGGTGAAGCTGTTCGGATCGAAGGTGGTGTTGGTCAGGCCGCCGATGGTGCCGGTGGCGCCGTTGATCAGCAGCGGGTTCAGGCCGCCGACGCTGATCTGGGTCGCGCCGATGGCGGTAGCATTGGTGCCGTCGCTGACACCCACTTGGCCTGCCGTCACTACCGTCGACGACGTACCGTCGGTGGTCGTCAGGCCGGTCGTGGCGACCTGGGTGGAGGCGGTGCCGTCATCCACGGTCACACCCGCCGTGTTCACGGTGGTGTTGCCCGCGGCCACGCTGCCGGTGGTGCCCAGGTCCAGGTTCTTCTTCAGCGTGATGCCCACCACGCCGGCATCCTGCGCGCCGCTCTGTGCCACGTCCAGGTTGCTGTCACCAGTGAAGGTGACCACGCCGTTCGGACCGATATTGGCCTGGTTGCCGTTGGCATCGGTGACATTCCAGCCCGCGCTCGCCACGTCGCTGACCTGCTTCAACTGGTCTTCGCTGGCGGCCTGGCCGCTGGTGAAGTTGGCCGGGTCGAAGGTGGTGTTGGTCAGGCCGCCGATGGTGCCGGTGGCGCCGTTGATCAGCAGCGGATTGAGGCCGCCGACGCTGACCTGGGTCGCCCCGATGGCGGTGCTGTAGGTGCCATCGCTGACGCCTACGTTGCCTGCAGTCACCGTGGTGAGGGAGGTACCGTCATTCACAGCCACGCCCGCATTGTCGACTACGGTGTTGCCGGTGGTGACGCTGCCGGTTGCGCCCAGGTCGATGTCCTTGGCCAACGCGAACTCGACGTCGTTGCTGTTGGCGGCCTTGCTCACCACCAGGTTGCCATCGGCACTGCTCAGGTCGACGTCGCTGCCGGTCGGGCTGGTGGCCGACACCTTGGAGGCGTTCTGGCCATCGGCACTGATGTTCCAGCCCGCACTCACGGTCTGGCTGACCGAGGCCAGCTGGTCCTCGCTGGCGGCTTGGCCGCTGGTGAAGTTGGTCGGGTCGAAGCTCTTGTTGGTCAGGCCATTGACCGTGCCGGTGCTGCCGTTGATCACCACCGGGCGGTTCCCGCCGACGGTGATGCTGGTGCTGCCGATGGCAGTGGTCCCGTTCACATCGCTCACTGCGATGTTGCCCGCGCCGATGGACGAAGACGAGACACCGTCATTCACCACCACACCGTTGTTGTTCACCTGCGTGTTGCCGGTGGTGACGCTGCCGGCGGTGCCCAGGTCGATCTGCTTCTTCAGGGTGATGCCGACCACGCCGGCATCGTCCGCGCCGGTCTGTGCGACGGTCAGGTTGTCATCACCGGTGAAGGCGACCTGGCCGTTGGGGCCGATGTTGGCGGTGTTGCCGTTGGCGTCGGTCACATTCCAACCGGCGGTGGCTGCATCGTTGACCTGCTTCAGCTGGTCTTCGCTGGCCGCCTGGCCGCTGGTGAAGCTGTTCGGGTTGAACGACTTGTTGGCCAGGCCGTTGACGGTGCCGGTGCCGCCGTTGACCACCAGCGGGTTGGCACCGCCCACGGTCACGCTGGTCGGGCCCACGTTGGTGGTATTGGCGCCACTGCCCACGGCCACGTTGCCGGCGGTGATGCGGGTGCTTTCGACACCGTTGGTCACGGCCACGCCCGCGTTGTCGACCAGGGTGTTGCCGGTCTTGACGCTGCCGTTGGTGCCCAGGTCGATGTCTTCGGCCAGGGCGAACTCGACGGTATTGGTGTTGGCGGCCTTGCTGACGCCGATGTTGCTGTTGACCGAACGCAGATCCATCGTGGCGCCGACGGTGCTGGTCGGGCCGACGTTGGTGCTGTTGGCGCCCTGGGCCGTCAGGTTGATGCCGCTGGCAGCGCGGGTCAGCGCGTCCTGCGCGTTGCTGTAGGTCGTGTTGCCCAGCTGCAGGCGGGTGACCACCTGATGGGTACCGGCGTTGTAGAACGAGTTGCCACCGAGGCCCGAGGCGATGCTGGTACCTGCGCTGTCCAGGTTGTTGCCCAGTGCGGTCACGGCCTGGTTGGTGCCGAAGAGCTGGCTGCCGTTGATCGCATCGGTGCTGGTGCCGCTCACGCGGCCAGCGGCTACGTTGGTGATGGTGCGCTTGATGGTGTCGGTGCCCACGCTCACCGTACTGCCCGGCTGGGTGCCGGCGTAGCTGTAGGTGACGTTGTCGACCGTGGCATTCGGGGTGCCTACGGCACCGGCGGTCACCGAGTTATGGCCCAGCGCCACCGAATCGGCGAAGGACGCCTGCGCGTCGCGACCGAAGGCGATGGAGTCGATGCCACTGGCGCGGCTGCCGCGGCCCAGTGCATACGCATCATTGCCGGTGGCCTGTGCATCGAAGCCGCCCGCGAAGGCACGGCTGCCGGTGGCCTGGCTGGTCGAACCGACCGCCACGCTGTCTGCGCCAGACGCGACCGAGGTCGTGCCGACCGCGATGGCCGAGGTGCCGCTGGCGGCCGCATCAGTGCCTGCCGCGAAGGCCGAGGTGCCGCTGGCTGCGGCGCGGGTGCCCACTGCAGAGGACTGCACTGCCGTAGCGCTGGCGCTGTCGCCCAACGCCATGGCCGAGCGTGCGGTCGCACTGGCAGACGGACCCATGGCAGTGGTGTTGCGCTGGTTGGCCAGAGCCCCGTTACCGATTGCGGTGGCGTTGGTGTTGTTGATCAGGTCTTCCGGACGCGGGCTGGCGATACCTGCCACTGCGCCGGTACCGATGGCCACCGCGTTGGAGGCATAACCGCGGGAGTTGGTGCCGTTGGCGATCGCATCGGTGCCGCTGGCCTGCGCCGTGGTACCGCGTGCCTGCGCGTTCTGGCCGCTGGCGACGGACTGGGTGCCGCTGGCCTGAGCGCTCACGCCGGAGGCCAGCGCGTTGCTGCCCTGTGCGATGGAGTCCACGCCCGTGGCCTGCGCCTCGAAGCCCTGTGCAACGCCGCGAACCGCCGAAGCCAGCGCGCTATGGCCGATAGCCACGCCGTCATTAGCGGTCACTTCGGCGTCGGTACCGATCACGATGGCATCGTTGACCGTCGAACCGGCCTTCGGATCCGCCTGCGCGCGGGTACCCATCACCACCGAGTTCACGCCGGTGCTGCGTGCGCCGCGGCCGATCGCCACGCCGCCCTCATCCTTGGCGTAGCTGTTGTCACCGATCACCGACGACGAAGCGCCTTCGGCTGACACGTTGCGGCCCATCGCCACTGAACCGGCACCGATGGCATGTGCCTGGTAGCCGGCTGCCGTGGCGCCGTCACCGGCAGAATCGGTCAGTGCGCCGATGGCCACGGCGTTCTCGCCGATCGCGCCGTCGTTGCTGCGGTTGCCGACGGCGGTGGAACGCACGCTGACGTACTTGCTGCTGTTCGCTTCAACCGTTTCGTTGAGCTGCTGCACGTTCACCGCATCGCTGGCCACTTGGCCCGCGGCGATGTTGTTGATACGTCCGTTGACGCGGGTCACCGCTTCCGGCGGCAACGCGGTGGTAGCCCCACTGCTGACGGCGCTGAGCGCTTCGGTCACCGTGTTGTAGGTGTTGTTGCCCACCTTGATGGGCGAGAACGAGCCGTTTGGATTGAGCGAGACATCGCCGCCGATCAGGTTGGCCACGGAGGTCTGCGCGGACTGCAGCTGCTTGACGTTGACGGCGTCGGTTGCATTGGCGCCGGCGGCGACGTTGACGATGCGGCGGGTCTGGCCGGCCACCGTGTTACCCACGGAAACGACCGAGCTCGGCGCGACGTCACCGGTCAGGTAGGCCGAACCCAGCGCGTCGGATTCCAGCGCGGCGGAGTTGAAGCCCAGTGCCACGGTTTCCTTGTCGGCGCGAGCGTTGCGGCCCAGGGCCACGCCGGATTCGCTGGCACGGCTCTGCGAGCCGATCGACACCGAGGCCACGCCTTCGGCCTTGGCGCCATAACCGAGCGAGGTGGCGTCCGTCGCAGCGGTGGACAGGCCGCCGATGGCGACGGTGCGGTCGCGTTCGCCCGCGGTGCTGTTGGCCTGGTAACCCAGCGCCACGTTGTAGTCACCTTCCGCCGCGTTGCCGGCCTGCGTGCCGATGGCGATGTTCTGGTCACCTTCCACGCCGGTGCCGGCCTGGAAGCCGATGGCGGTGGTCTGGTTGCCGATCACGCCGGTGCCTGCACCGGTGCCGATGGCGATGTGCGAGGTGCGGTCGCCGGCGGCGTTGCCAGCCGTGCCGACGCCTGCGCCCGTACCCAGCGCGATGCTGTCTGCGGTGGCCACGGTGGCGCCGCTGCCGGCTGCCAGCGCACGTGCGCCGGTTGCCGTTGCCCGGCCGACGGCCACGCTTTCAGCGCCGCCTGCAACCGAGTTGGCGCCCACTGCGGCAGCGCCATCGCCGGACGCGGTGGTGCCTGCGCCCAGAGCCACGGCATCGACCGCAGACACGGTGGCGGCATGGCCGATGGCAATGCCCTTCAGGCTGAAATCACCGGTCACCGCGGCGGTGGTACCGATGGCGATGGTGTCCTGCACGTTCAGGTTGCCGGCGTTGGCGCGGTCACCCAAGGCGATGGAGCGGGCAGCGGCGGTGGTCGCCAGACGACCCACGGCGATGGCGGCTTCCCCATTGAGCGCGGTCGTGGCGCCGTCACCGGCGGCGATGCTATGGAAGCCATCGGAGACGCTGTTCGGGCCGATCGCAACGGACTGTCCGCCGTTGGCGATGGAATCCGGTGCGGTCGAATTGGCATGGAAGTACTTCACGCCGGCGCCGACGGTGTACAGCTCGTCGCGCAGCGTATAGATCTGGCCGCCGTTGACCGCTTCCTTGCTGTTGGCGGCGATGCTGCCATCGGCCACGCCGGTGACCTTCAGGCCGCCGGCATTGATGCCGGTGGTGGTCACGCTGGGGCCGTTGGTGATGCGCAGGCCGGTGGCGTTGACATTCGTGGTCGCCGCCCCATTGGTGACGGCCAGGCCGGTCGTGGTGAGGTTGCTGCTGGACGCGCCGTTGCTTACGCCCAGGCGAGTGCCGTTGACCACGGTGGTGGTGGCGCCGCTGGTAGCAGTCAGGCCGGTGGTATCCAGACGGGTGGTGCCCACGGTCACGGCAGTGCCGCGTACCAGCACCGAGCCCACGTCGAGGCCCTGCGCCGACAGCGATGCACTGTCTGCGCCGTTGCTGACGGTGACGGCGTTGGCGCCGATGGCCACGGTGTTGCCGATGCGGATGCCATCGTTGTCCAGCACGGTCTGGCCAGCGGTCACGCTGCCGGTCGGGCCGACATCAACATTCTGGTCCTGCGCATGCGCGCCCATGGACGCCAACGCCAACGCGACGGCGGCCACCAGACTGGCGTGCGCGGTGCCGCGCGAGGTGCCTACTGCGCCGACGGTGGTGCCGCCGCCATCGCTGCTCGCCAGCTCCGATGCGACCACGATACGACCCAGGGCTTTGTTCCAGACCTTGCGATAAATCTTGTTCACTGAGAGTTCTCCACGAAGTTCACGATGTCGACGGCATGCTGCGAAGGGCCGCTTGGAAGAGCGGCCGCGCCTGCACGGGGCAGGTTGGGTCCGCGGTTACGCCGGTTGGCGAGGGGGTCCGGTGCCTGACGGCAAGCAGCAGCGCAGCGCGTGGGCAGAACCACGCGCGCAGGGGACATCGACAGGCCCGTAGGAACCTGCGCAACAAACTCAAGGCGAAGCAAAGCGCCGCACGCGTTTCCACGCGACGTTATCGACTGCCACATACAAAGAGCCCCCTTACGCGACCCGACGGGTCACGGCTGCTAGGCGCAGGCCAGGGACGGATGAAAAGGCAAGCTGGGTGTTGGGGTCCGCATCGGTGCGAAAAGCCAGACTCCCTGCTGCTGCACAACCATCCACTGGTCTACCGAACAACGCAATGCTAACAATACGTGACGGTCGTCGTCAATTATATGAGACGTCCATCACAGTTATGCCCATCTGTACCCGGTTCGGTACAGTGAGGCCATGCGTATACGTGACCTCAGCCTCCCGGCTTCCGACCCGGCCGCGTTGGCCGCCTACTTCGCCGACGTGCTGCAGATGGACGTGGATGGCGGCGCCACCGTGATCGGTTGGAGCACGATCCGACGGGTGCCTGCCGATGACAGTCCGACGGGCGGCGTGCACCTGGCCTTCAATGTGCCGGACAACCGGTTCGTCGAAGCAATGGCGTGGCTGCGCGAGCGCGCGCCGTTGCAGCGCTCGCCGGACGGCAAGGAGTACTTCGCGCTGGAGAGCAACTGGAAATCGCAGTCGGTATATTTCACCGGACCGGACGGCCTGATTCTGGAGCTGATCGGGCGCAAGCGCTTGCCGCTCTCCTCGCGCACGGGTCCTTTCCATGGCAGCGAGATCACCTGCCTGAGCGAAGTCGGCCTGCCCGTCGACGATGTGCCCGGCACGCAGCGCCGGTTGGCGGATACCTTCGGTCTGACGCCGCTGTCCGAGCCTTCAGAAGCGTTCGCCCCGATGGGCGATGACGAGGGGCTGCTGATCGTGGTGGACGCCACCCGGCCTTGGTTCCCCGAGCAACGCGACCTGCCCAATGCGGTGGGTATCGAACTTGTCATCGAAGCATCGCAACGCGGCGGACAGGTTGCTGACGCACAGCAGCGATGGCGCTGCGTTTCACTGTAGATGCGCTGAAAACAGACTCCCTAAAAACAAAGCCCCGCGATCGCGGGGCTTTGTCTCTTCAGTGCAGTGCGACAACTCATTCTTCTTCGTTGCCGCCCTGCTGCTGGTTCTGGTTGCGCTGCTGGTGTTCCTGCTGCTGTTGCTGCTGCTGGTCGCGGCCGCCGCGCTCCTGGCCCTGCTGATCCTGCTGGTTCTGCTGACCCTGCTGCGGGTTCTGCTGATTCTGCTGGTTTGCCATGTCAGTGCTCTCAAAGCCGCATGCGGAATGCCGCGGTCATGGCCATCCTCGGCAAGCATTGGTTAACCACGCGTGGGAACGTGTGGAGGACGGCATCACACGGCTTGCCCTGCCGCCACCGAGGCTTAGTGGCGCAAGCACCTTAAGGATTCAGACGGTGTTTGCATGTGGTCATTCCGGGCAGTTCTTTGGCCTGTTCATCGGGCCGCAGCCGGGGTCGCGACGGCGCTGGCGGCCATGCGCTTGCCGCTGCGCTCGCCGAGCGTGGCTCGGCGCTACCGATCCCGGTCCCATGGTGCATGACCGTGTCGGTCTCACCGCCCCTTCATCGCCCCGGTAGAGCCGACCTCAGTCGGCTGCCCCTGCGCTTCATCGCCTCGGTAGAGCCGACTTCAGCCGGCTTCGCCTGACAGCAGCCGACTGAAGTCGGCTCTACCGGAGCAGGGCCACGGCGATACCCGCGAACAGCACAGCGCCCACCCAGTTGTTATGCAGGAACGCTTTGAAACACGGGTCGCGCTCGCGGTTGCGGCACAGCCAGAACTCATAGGCGACCAGCACGGCCGCCACGGCCACCGCGCCGAAGTACCACGGGCCCAGCCTGGCCCATGCCCCTACCCCGCTCATGACCGCCAGGAACACGGCATACAGCACGCCCTGGATCACCAAGTCGTATCGACCGAACAGGATCGCGGTGGAGTGCGAACCCATTATCAGATCGTCATCGCGATCCACCATCGCGTACCACGTGTCATACGCGGTGGACCACACGATATTGCCTACGTATAGCAGCCACGCCAGCGCCGGCACGTCGCCTTGCACGGCTGCGAAGGCCATCGGAATCCCCCAGCCGAACGCCATGCCCAGGTACACCTGCGGCAGGTGCGTGTAGCGCTTCAGATAGGGATAGCTGGCCGCCAGAAAGATGCCCACGAAGCTCAGCGCCACGGTGAGCCAGTTCAACGTCAGCACCAGGGCGAACGCCGCCACCATCAACGCGGCGAACAGCATCAGTGCATGCCGGCCCCTCACCGCGCCGCTGGCCAGGGGTCGATCCTTGGTGCGCTTTACATGCGGGTCCAGCCAGCGGTCGGCGTAATCGTTGATCACGCAGCCAGCCGAGCGGGTCAGCCAGACGCCCGCGGTAAACACGAACAGCGTCCACAGCGGAGGCACCCCGCCAGAGGCCAGCCACAGCGCCCACCAGGTGGGCCACAGCAGCAGCAGCGTGCCGATCGGGCGATCGGCGCGCATCAGTTTCCAGTAGTGCCGCCAGCGCGGCGTGGCGTCCCCGGGGGACGCGTCAATAGAGGGGTGTGACATGGGGAAATGATACTCCCGACAATTGCATTACCGACACGCCAGCAAGCCCACCCCCGCGGTAACCGCTACTTCAGACCGTGCGGGTACAATTCCCGCTGCGCCCCTGCCATCGGGGCACGTTGAACGCGGCCGTTCCTCGCCAGCGCCTCCCCCAGATTGAGATATAAGGATTTCCGCAATGAAAATTGCCGTGGCCGGTACGGGCTATGTCGGACTGTCCAACGCCGTCCTGTTGGCACAGCACCATCAGGTAGTCGCGCTGGATATCGATGCGGGTCGCGTGGAGATGATCAACGCCCGGCAGTCGCCGATCGAGGATCGCGAGATCGAGGACTTCCTGCGCAACAAGAAACTGGACCTCACGGCCACACTGGATCGACAGCTGGCCTACGGCGATGCGTCTTTCGTCATCATCGCCACGCCCACCGACTACGACCCGCACACGAACTGTTTCAATACCGGCTCGGTCGAGTCGGTCATCCGTGACGTGATCGAGGTCAATCCAGATGCGGTGATGGTGATCAAATCCACCGTTCCCGTCGGCTGCACGCTGTCGCTTCGTGAGAAATTCGGCACGCAGAACATCATTTTCTCGCCGGAGTTTCTCCGCGAAGGCAAGGCGCTG
Source organism: Stenotrophomonas sp. WHRI 8082 (assembly GCF_040223995.2). Taxonomy (NCBI): domain Bacteria; kingdom Pseudomonadati; phylum Pseudomonadota; class Gammaproteobacteria; order Lysobacterales; family Lysobacteraceae; genus Stenotrophomonas; species Stenotrophomonas sp. WHRI 8082. The sequence continues at coordinate 1,629,477 of NZ_CP167826.1, forward strand.
CATGACAACCTGCACCCCAGCCGGATCATCGTCGGTGAGCGTTCCGAGCGCGCGAAAGTGTTCGCCAACCTGCTGAAGGAAGGTGCCATCCGCCAGGACGTCGCCGTGCTGTTCACCGACGCAACCGAAGCGGAGGCCATCAAGCTCTTCGCCAACACCTACCTGGCCATGCGCGTGGCGTACTTCAACGAGCTGGACACGTACGCGGCTGCCCACGGCATGGACACCCGCCAGATCATTGAAGGGGTGAGCCTGGATCCGCGGATCGGCAACCACTACAACAATCCGTCGTTCGGCTATGGCGGCTACTGCCTGCCCAAGGACACCAAGCAGCTGCTGGCCAACTACAGCAATGTCCCGCAGAACCTGATCCACGCCATCGTTGAATCCAACCGCACGCGCAAGGACTTCATCGCAGACGAGGTCATCCGTCGTAATCCGAAGGTGGTGGGCATCTATCGCCTGGTCATGAAGGCCGGATCGGACAATTTCCGCGCGTCTGCCATCCAGGGCGTGATGAAGCGGATCAAGGCCAAGGGGATCACGGTCATCGTCCATGAGCCGGTGCTCGACAAACCCGATTTCTATCGCTCCACCGTGGTGAACGACTTGGCCGCTTTCAAACAACAGGCTGACGTCATCATCGCGAATCGGCTCACCGACGACCTCAAGGATGTGGCTGACAAGGTCTACACCCGCGACCTGTTCGGCAGCGACTGAAGCGGGCTTGACAGGCTGCCCGGGGCAGCCGCTCGAGCCCGCCCGCGCGGGTGGGGGCGATTGGCCCGTCTTGTTCCCGGCCAGGCGTCTCGCTTCTACACTGGCCAGGTTTTCCGTTACACTAGTCGGCCAGCGCGCTCGTAGCTCAGCCGGATAGAGTAGTGGCTTCCGAAGCCATTGGTCGGGGGTTCGAATCCCTCCGGGCGCACCATTTCCCTTGCTTCACCTCGCTTCGCACGGGGTGGAAGCACAAGGTAGAGCCGACTTCAGTCGGCTGATTTGCGCTTTATGAACTCCTCGCCTCTGTCCTGACGCCAACTCACTTCAGTGGGCTGATCCAGGTAGAGCCGACTTCAGTCGGCTGATTTGCGCACAAGATGTCCTGCCTTCAAAAGCGAGAGCAGCCGACTGAAGTCGGCTCTACCGTCAGACCGCCGTTAGCCCGACCGTCAGACCGCCATCAGACCGACCGTTGCCTGCCGTTAGCCCGGCCGTCGGCGGCCGCCGCAATCCGGCAGCCGGCCACTTCCTGTCAGCTGTTGCCATCGCACCGGTTCACATCATCACCAAGTCCTCTGGGCCAGCATCGGCCTACCGTCGGGCCGCTGCCCGCATCAACGAGGAGTGGCAACGATGAACTTCCTGCGTACCCCGCTTATCCGTCCCTTGGTCATGGCTGCCGCATTCGGCATGGCCGCGCCGGCTGCGTTCGCCGCGCCCGCCAATGAATGGAACATCGATCTGAAGGGCCGGGCCAAGACGGATGGCGAGATCACCCTGGCCGTCACCCCAGCAGGCGGTGAAGCGACCAATGTCGCGATTGCGATTCCTGCGGCCACCAACCACGAGGCGGCCGCGGTGATGATCTCCAATGCGTTGTCGAAGGAGTTCGGCACCGGCGTGTATGCGATCAGGACCGATGGCACCGACGAGGTCGAGATGAGAGCCATCAACGGCAATCGGGATTTCGACGTAATCGTGGTGCGCAATACGGCGGATGGGTTGGCGATCAAATTGGACCGCGATTGACGCATCGCGGGGAACCGGGGGCCCGCGCGGTAGAGCCGACTTTAGTCGGCTGCTCTACGGGAACGGCCCAGCCGACTGAAGTCGGCTCTACCAATCGGATCTACCGGGAGGTCCGACCGCCGTGCAGGAGAAAGATTGGCCGGTCCCAAGCCCGTGATGACGCGGGGTCCGGCGGGTCTGTTAAACCCCCGTTCCGGCACATGACGAAGCCATCAATGGGTCCTCACCCGCACTGCATATGCACTCGTCCAAGGTGGTCTCCAACGGCACGGCATCTGTCTCGCCGTTCCAAACGACCACTCACATGGAGCACTACACATGAGCACCCAGTCCAAGATCGAACACAGCCTCAACGACCTGATCGAGATCGCCCGTGATGGTCAGAAGTTCTATAGCGAAGCCGCTACCAAGGTGAAGGACGCCGAGCTGGCTGCCCTGTTCACCCGCATTGCCGGCAGCAAGTCGGACATCGTGTCCTCGCTGAGCAGCACCGTTGCCGCCACCGGTGGTGAGCCGGCAGAGCACGGTACCTTCGTGGGTTCGGTGCAGAAGATGTACGGCAACATCCGCGCCACCCTGGGCGACACCCAGTACGGCTACGTGGCTGAGCTGGAAGAATCCGAAGACCGCCTGCTGAAGGCGTTCAAGGATGTGCTGACCGACAACGACGTGCCGGCCCCGGTGCGCGCTGAAGTCACCCGCCTGCTGCCGGAAGTGCAGGAGACCCATGCGGTCATGCGCGCCCGCAAGCATGCGATGAAGGCTGCCTGATCTGCGCTGACGGGGTTCGCCCCGTCGCCGTAGGCAATGCCGAAGCCGACGCTGCCCCACGCAGCGTCGGCTTTTTTGTGGGCGATGCGTTGTCGTCTGCTAAGGGGCTGACTGACTAAAGAATGCAGCTTTCCTGATGGACGCATCCGCGTAAGGCCACGCAGGATGATCGGGCTGCCGCCGTACGCGTCAGCCGGGATTGGCGTCCCGCTCAGTTCGCAGGTGTTCGGCTCTGTTGTTGCCTTCGGGCTCGGCGGAGAATGCATTGCCCTGCCGGTCATACGGCGGGCGGTGCGCGGGGATCGCCCGATCCGCCGGTTATACACCTGCTAGCTGTCCGGTACGCCAACCCGCACCGCCCGCCACCCTGCGCCACGGCGCAGGTGGTTTCCCTGCGATGCGCGAGGCCCCAATGACCCACCTCCTTTCCAGCGCCTTACGTCTGTACGACGTCATCGGCAGTTTCCTGTCCGACCTGCTGCCCACCTCCGCCGCACGTCGGGGTGGCAAGTGAGCCCGCGGCCATCGGAACCGCCCTCAAGCACCGACGCGACCGTTCTCGAGACAGACCAACGACCGCGCACGGCCCTGGAAATAGCGGACTACATCGACGCCAGCATCCACGAAAGCGTCGGTGATCCCGTCACCATGGGCGAGACCCTGTTGTTCATCATCGGCCACGACGATCTGCACCACGTCGCAAGCGAATGCGGCCTGTCCATCGACGTGCTGCGCCGGCAGCTGACGGGTAAACGCACACTCACCTTCAGCACGGTGCTGGGCGCAATGCGTGCGCTCGGCGTTGAGCTGCGCGCTAGCGTGTATTCGCGCGAAGGACGGATCGCATCACGCCGGGTATGAGGCGGGTTCCAAGCAAGCACCCACATGTGCCATGTCTTGGCGCGGGCATCTGCCATCACGGCACGCGTGCACACACCCATGCCCTCACGTCCTGGCATCCCGCGTTGCGCAAGGCCTCGGCACACGCATGCAACGTGCTTCCCGTTGTCATCACGTCATCCACCAGGACAACCGACTCCGGCACGTCGCCGCGCACGGCGAATGCGCCGTCCAGGTTGTGGCGTCGGGCATCAGCGCTGCGTTCGGATTGGGGCAAGGTGGCACGTACGCGGTGCAGTCCCTGCCAGCGCGGCAGTCCAAGCTGCTTGGCCAGCTGCGCGGCTTGGTCATACCCGCGTCGGCGCAATCGCGACGGGTGCAGTGGCACCGCTACCAGCGGCGCGGCATCCCACGGCGGCGGTGACAACACCATCAACCGCGCCAACAGTCGCCCTGCGGCAAGATCTTCGTGGAATTTATAGCGCAGCAGCAGCCCGGAGATGGGATCTTCATAGCGAAACCCGGCCCAGGCGGCATCCAGCAGCGGTGGCGATTCCTCGCAGCGAAAGCAGAGGGCTGTGGCATCGTCCGGCACCGGCGCGGCACAGCGCGCGCAGGCGTCAGTATGCCAAGGCAGCGCAAGGCAACAGGCCGCGCAGAGCTCGCGGTCCTGCTCGCCGGGTTCTGCGCAGATCTGGCAGACGGGGGGCAGCAGCGTGCCGGCCAGGCGGTTGACTAGCGTATAGAGGCCGGGGATGTGCATGGACCAGAGCATGCGAAGCGCGGGCAACGCGCGGTATCGGGAAAGTGCGGAAGGGACTCATGCTTGTGATGACTCGAGGGTCGCCCGCCGAACGCGGAGCCAGGTGGCTCATGACCTCTGCTAACACTGAAAAGCTCGAAGGCATCACCCCCACGTTGGCCACAAAGTCAGACGTAGAGGCCGTGCGTGCGGATCTCCACAAGGTCTCAAGTGAAATGAAGGGGTGGTTCATTGCGACCGCTGTTCTCGTGCTGGTGGGGCTCTTCACCATCGCCAACATCATGGTGGGGACGGTTCGCTCTCATTCGGAGAGGGGTGTTTCTTCCCCTCCGCCCCCTATCGTCATCCAGGTTCCCGCGGCGCCGGCGCTGCGTCCCTGAAACAGGACGTACGCCTTGACGGCCAGCGGCCGTCACTACCGAGCCGCGTGACGGCCAGCGGCCGTCACTACCGAATTGCTTGACGGCCGGCCGCCGTCACCGCCCGGTTGCGGCCGCACCGTTTTGCTACGCTAGGCCGCCCTTGCATCGCTGCCGCCGCCATGGCCCGTCCTGATCTGCTTGCCCGCGTCCCGACCCTGCCCGCCAGCGGGGGCGCGACGCTGCCTGCAGCAATCAGCCGTCGCGATGGCGTGCGCGTGGAAGTGGAGGGCCAGTGGCTGACCAGCTTCCGTAGCAGCGACTACCTGGGCCTGGCGCAGCAGTTCGGCGTGGTCAACGCCCTGCAGGATGCGGCTGCGCGCGATGGCAGCACCACTGCCTCGCCAGCCAACGGCGGCCGCCATGCGGTGCACGAGGCGCTGGAACGCGAAGCGGCGCAGTGGCTCGGTTACCCCCGTGCGCTGCTGTTCGGCAGTGCCTACCTGGCCAACCTGGCCGTGCAGCAGGCGCTGCTGGGCGAAGACGGCGATGTCTGCGTGCAGGACCAGCTCAACCATCCCAGCTTGTTGGATGCCACGGCGCTGGCGGGCGCGCGCCTGCGCCGCTATCCGCATCTGGATTCAGAAGGTGCGATGCGCCAGCTCAAGCATGCCGGTGAGGGTGCGGCGATGTTGGCGACCGAGGCGGTGTTCTGCACGGATGGCGATTCCGCCCCGCTGCGGTCGTTGGCGTTGGTTGCGCGCCTGCAGGAATCGCTTCTGTATGTAGATGATGCGCACGGTGTCGGCGTGCTCGGCGAACACGGCGCCGGTAGCGTGGCGGCGGCCGGGCTGGGCGTGGCCGACGTACCGCTGCAGACCGTGACGCTGGACACGGCGTTGGGCGGTGCCGGTGCGCTGGTGCTGGGCGATGCGCACGTGATCGAGCACCTCGCCACCTGTGCACGCCCCTACCTGTATGCCCCGATGCTGCCGCCTTCACTGGCTGCCGCATCGACGGCCGCACTCCGCTTGGCCTGCCGTGATGACTGGCGCCGCGAGAAGCTGGGCGAACTGGTGGCCACCTTCCGCGCCGCCGCGCGCACCCGCGGGCTTGCGCTGATGGCCTCGGAAATGCCCATCCAGTCACTCAGCTTTCCCTCCGATTCACACGCACAGGCCATCGCGCGGAATCTGCAGCAGGCCGGCTGGTGGATCGAGACCATCGACGCGGCAGCCAGCGGCGATGGCGCGGCACGCGTGCGCGTGCGCCTGTCCGCCCTGCATGTCCCCGCGCAGGTCCAGGCTCTGGTGGATGCCATTGCGCTTGCCCGCGATGGGCTGCAGTCCGGCACCGTGCTGCCGATTGCCGCGACTGCCTGAGCGACCCGCATGCATATCGCAGTCAGCGGTAGCGGCCCCAATCTGGTGCTGCTGCACGGCTGGGCGTTGCAGGGCGACGTATTCGCGCCCTTGCTGCAACGTCTCACCGACCACTTCACCGTGCACGTCGTGGACCTTCCCGGCCATGGCCGCAGCCGCGATGACACCATGCCGCTGCAGCTGGCACCGGTCGTCAGCACCATTGCGGCGGCGACGCCACCGGCGGTGTGGTGTGGTTGGTCACTGGGCGGACTGTTCGCCCTGCATGCCGCGGCCACCCAGCCGCAGGTACAGGGTCTGGTGATGCTGGCCTCGTCGCCGCGCTTCGTCCGCGATGAGCGCTGGCCCCACGCGGTTCCTGCGACGGTCTTCGCGCAGTTCGCCGCCGACCTGTCTGCGGATTTCCCTGCCACGGTGGATCGTTTCCTTGCCTTGGACCTGATGAACGTCGCGCCAGGCCGGGAGGATCTGCGCGGCCTGCGCCAGCGCCTGCTGGACAGCGGGGTGCCGGCTGCGCGCGTGCCGGAGGACGGCCGGCGCCTGCTCGAAGCCACCGATCTCCGTGGTGCCCTGCCCTCTTTGCCGGTGCCCAGCCTGTGGCTGGCCGGCCAGCGCGATCGGTTGGTGCCGCCCGCTGCGGCCCATGCCGCAGCGACGATGGCCCCGCACGCCTGGGCGCACACGATTGCCCACGGTGGCCACGCCCCATTCCTCGGCCATGCCGACGAGGTGGCGGAGCAGCTGCAACGCTTCGTCATGCAGCGGATAGTGACGACTGCGGGCCGTCACCCGACAATGCACAAATGACGGCCAACCGCCGTACGCATCGAAAGGTGGACTGACATGGATCTGGGAATCGCGGGACGTTGGGCGCTGGTGTGCGGCGCCAGCAAGGGCCTCGGCCTGGGCTGCGCGCGTGCGCTGGCCGCCGAAGGGGTCAACGTGGTCATCGTCGCCCGGGGCGAGACCGCCCTGCAGCAGGCCGCGGCGTTGCTGCGCACCCTGCCCCGCGCAGGCCAGGTGGTCGCCGTGGCCGCCGATGTCACCACCGACGCGGGGCGTGCTGCCGCGCTGGCGGCCTGCCCGCAGGTGGACATCCTGGTCACCAACGCCGGTGGGCCGCCTGCCGGTGATTTCCGTACCTTCGAGCGCGATGACTGGATCGCTGCGCTGGACGCCAACATGCTGGCGCCGATCGCACTGATCCGCGCCACGGTGGATGCCATGATGGCGCGCGGTTTCGGCCGCATCGTCAACATCACTTCGTCATCGGTGAAGGCGCCGATCGACATTCTGGCGCTGTCCAATGGCGCGCGTTCCGGGCTCACCGGCTTCGTCGCGGGGCTGGCACGGCGCACGGTGGCGGCCAACGTCACCATCAACAACCTGTTGCCTGGCCAGTTCGATACCGACCGCCTGCGTGGCAACTTCGCCTTCCTGGCCGAGCAGCAGGGCGGGGACATGGAGTCGATCGCCGCGCAGAAACGCGACCACATCCCGGCAGGGCGCTTTGGCCAGCCGGATGAGTTCGGCGCCGCCTGTGCTTTCCTGTGTAGCCTGCAGGCCGGCTACCTTACCGGGCAGAACCTGCTGATCGACGGCGGCGCCTACCCCGGAACGTTCTGACGCCGCACCGTTTTTCGCATCGAGATCCGCATGGACCCCCGTACCGACCACCGCCACCTTCGCCGCGCCTTTTCGCGGGCCGCCACGACCTACGACGAAGCGGCTGCACTGCCGCGCGAGGTGCGTCAGCGCCTGATGGAGTCGCTGGACTATCTGGAAACGCGCAGCCCGGAGGTCGTGCTGGACGTGGGGGCCGGTACCGGCCATGCCAGCGCCCTGATCAAGAAGCGCTGGCCGAAAGCGCAGGTGATCGCGCTGGACGTGGCGATGCCGATGCTGCACGAAGCCAGGCGGCAGGCGGGTTGGTGGAAGCCGTTCCAGCGCCTGTGCGCCGACGCGGCTGCGCTGCCGCTGGCCGACAACAGCGTGGATGTGATCTTCAGCAACCTGTGCCTGCAGTATGTAGACGATCTGCCGGCCGTCTTCGCCGGGTTCCGCCGAGTGTTGAAGCCCGGCGGCCTGCTGCTGTGTTCGACATTCGGCCCGGAAACGCTGATCGAGCTCGCGGAGGCGTTCCACGCCGACGACGCGTCACCGCACGTCAGCCGCTTCGCACCGATCGCGCAGTTCGGCGATGCGCTGATGATGGCCGGTTTCCGCGATCCGGTGCTGGACCGCGATCTGTTCACCCTGACCTACGACGACCTGCCGGCGCTGATGCGTGAGCTGCGGGCGCTGGGCGCCACCAATGCGCGGATGGATCGTCGCCGCACGTTGACCGGACGCGCCCGCTTCACTGCGGCGGCGGCGGCGTATGAAGCGATGCGGCGCGCTGACGGAAAGTTGCCCAGCAGCTGGGATGTCATCTATGCGCATGCCTGGGCACCGGAGGCCGGCGCCCCGATCCGCGAGCAGGGCCAGGACATCGCCGCCGTGCCGGTATCGGCGATCCCGATCCGCCGTCGGCCTGTGTAAGTGCGATGCGGTGGGCGCGCCGCGCGGCATGCCGCGGACGTCGCTGTGACGGACCAGACGGACGGGTGTTGGACGGGTGTTGGACGGGTGTTGGACGGGTGTTGGACGGGTGTTGGACGGGTGTTGGCCGGGGCTTGGACGGGCCTTGGACGGGCCTCGGTAGAGCCGACTTCAGTCGGCTGCTCTTTGCCACGGTGCCGGCTGAAGCCGGCACTACCATTGGCTGCTCTTCGGCACGTCCCTAGCCTGCGGCTTTTACGAACAGGTCGCGATGGAAGAAATACACTTCCTGCGCCAGGAATCGCCAGCTGGTGTGGAAGCTGCGGAAGCGCGTGCTCGGTGTGGACGAGGCCAGTGCATCGATGCCCATCGCACGGCTGAGACGCAGCGCGCGGGCCATGTGCAGCGGATCGCTGACGATGATCACGCGGTGCAGCCCGCGCTGGTCCATCAGCCGCTTGGCTTCGACCAGGTTCTGCACAGTGTTGCGCGATGCGGTTTCAATCAAGATCGCCCTATCCGGTATGCCCTGCTTCAAGGCATAACGCCGCGCCACCTGCGATTCGGAGAAACGCGCACCGCTTCCGCCATAGCCGCCGGTGAAAATCAGCAGCGGCGCGTAGCCCGCGTCGTACAGATCCAGCCCGTGGCGGATGCGTTCCTGGAACACCGGCGACGGCTTGGCATCGTAAGCGGCTGCGCCCAGTACGATGATCGCGTCGGCATGCGCGGCTTGGTCGCGTTCGCCGATCCACACGATCCACGCGGTCACGGCGAACAGCCAGACCATCAGCAGCACGAACAGCCGCCATAGCCAGCCGAATACGCCAGTCCGTTGCCCGCTCATGCAGTTCCCCACGGCAACGCATCGATATCCACATTGCCACCGGACAGCACCAGCCCCACGCGCAGGCCGGCGAAGCGCTGCGGCTGGGCCAGCACGGCGCCCAGTGCGATCGCCGAGGACGGCTCCACCACCTGCTTGAGGACCTGCCACAGCAGTCGCATGGCCTGCACAGTGGCCGCGTCGTCCACCACGATCACCTCGGCCTTGGCCGCGCGCAGCACCTCGAAATTGGGCGCCCCCAGCGTGCCTCGCAGGCCGTCGCAGATCGTATCCGGCACGAATTCGATGCGCCGCTCGCCCGCCTGCAACGAGCGCGCAGTGTCAGCAGCGCCGGCCGGCTCGGCAAGCACCAGGCGGGTCTGCGGCGCGGCATGCTGCAGGGCCAGCGCGGTGCCTGCGGCCAAGCCACCGCCGCCGACCGGCACCACCAGCACGTCGAACGGACCCTCGGCGTGCAGCAGTTCCAGCGCGGCGGTGCCCTGGCCCGCGATCACTCGCGCATCGGCATACGGATGGACCAAGGTAGCGCCGGTATGCGCCTGCACCTGCGCGCACAGCTGTTCGCGGGCGGCGATGCTGGCGGCGCAACGCCACAGGGTGGCGCCATGGCGTTCGATGTTGGCCAGCTTGGCCGCCACCGCGCCCTCGGGCACCACGACGTGGCAGGCGATGCCCCGGGTCAGCGCCGCCAGCGCCAGTGCGGCCCCATGGTTGCCTGAAGAATGGGTCACCACGCCCGCGCCGGCCTGTTCGGCCGACAACGCCCACACCGCATTGCAGGCACCGCGGAACTTGAAGGCGCCGCCGCGCTGCAGGTGCTCCGCCTTGAACGCCAACCGGGCACCCGCCAGCTCATCCAGCGTGCGCGAGCGCAGCACCGGCGTCACCGTGGCATGCGGAGCGATCCGTGCGGCGGCGACCAACACATCAATGGCAGGGGGCGGGGCCTCGTTCATGTGCAAAGATTAACGTATGCCCGCCATCGGTCGCGGCCTATCTCGTCGTGCCAGGATGTCCGCTTCGCCTAACCATTCATGCTTCGTTGCACGAATTAAGGGGCGATTCAACGCATTAGGCAGAAGCTGGAGTCCATAACCCATGGGGGGTCTTGTCATGAAGATGCGTCTGATCGTTGCCGGAGGGCTGCTGCTGGCCCTGTCCGGCTGCGCCACTTACGATTACGTGGGCGGCAGCGGAGGCGGCGGCAGTGGCTATTACCACGGCGCCCCGTCGACCGAATACCGCTATCCGGCCGGCTACCCCTACGGTTCGCCCTATGGCTACGGCGGCGGCTATTACGGCGGTGGCGGTGGCTATTACGGCGGTGGTTACGGTGGCGGTTATGGCTACGGCTATCCGGTCTATCGTCCGTACCCCAACTACCGTCCGCCGCATCACGGCCACCGACCGCCCAACACCCGGCCACCGAACAACAATGGTCCGCGCCCGCCCCGCCCGCCGGGCAACAACGGTGGCTCGCCGTGGCGCAACCTGGATTCGACCACCCGTCCGCGTCCGCAGCAGGGCATGAACCGCCCGTCGCCGCAGCAGCAGGTCCGCCCGGCCGCGCCGCCGCGTCCCGCCTCTGCCCCGCGTCCGAGCGGTTCGCCGTGGCGAAATTTGAACCGTTCCACAGAACGGCAGGCCGAGCCGTGATCGGGTCTTGAACCTTCCGTCGGGAAGGTTCAAGCTAGACCGTCAATGACCCGCCGCGTCCAAAAGTGACAAAGCAGACGCAGCTGGTCATGCAAGTTATGTCGATATCCGATGGGAAACTCTGGATCCCCCCTGTTCCGGCCCTGTCGGATGTCGGCACCTACTAAACAACAAGGCCCCGCTCGCGCGGGGCCTTGTTGTTTAAGCCAACAGCAAAAAACTGGGCCGGACAGTCCCCCGACTGCCGGCCCGTCGCTTCCCCCTCGTGCATCTGGACCAGCCCCTGTTCCAATTCCGGTCCATAGCGCCTGAGGCGCCGATCACGCTGGGTGCTATTGGGTTATCTGCAGGTAGCGTGCCAACTTTAGGGTTGATTTGAAAAAGCGACCTGACCGCCTCGTCCGATTGGCGTTAAAATCGCCACCTGCCGCTTCCGGCCCCGCATTGCATGAGCCATGACTGATTCCTTCCATCGTTACGACGTCATCGTCATTGGCGGCGGCCACGCCGGCACCGAGGCCGCCCTGGCTGCGGCCCGCAGCGGTGCGCGCACCCTGCTGCTGACCCACAACATCGAAACCGTGGGCGCCATGAGCTGCAACCCGGCCATCGGCGGCATCGGCAAGGGGCATCTGGTAAAGGAAATCGATGCGCTGGGCGGGGCCATGGCCCATGCGGCCGACCGGGCCGGAATCCAGTGGCGCACTTTGAATGCTTCCAAGGGACCGGCGGTGCGGGCGACCCGCTGCCAGGCCGACCGCAACCTGTACCGCATGGCGATCCGTTCGCTGGTGGAGGCGCAGCCGAACCTCACCGTGTTCCAGGCCGCCGTGGATGATCTGGTCATCGAAGGCGACCAGGTGCGCGGCGTACTCACCCAGACCGGGCTGCGCTTCGATGCAGTGGCCGTGGTGCTGACCGCCGGCACCTTCCTGGCCGGCAAGATCCATGTCGGGCCCACCCAGTACGCGGCCGGCCGCATGGGCGATCCGCCGGCGACCACGCTGGCGGCCCGCCTGCGCGAGCGCCCGTTCCAGGTGGACAGGCTGAAGACCGGCACCCCGCCGCGCATCGACGGCCGTTCGCTGGACTACAGCATGATGGACGAACAGCCCGGCGACGATCCGCGCCCGGTGATGTCCTTCCTCGGTTCGGTGGATGAACATCCGCCGCAGGTCAGCTGCTGGATCACCCATACCAGCGCGCGGACCCACGACATCATCCGCGAGTCGCTGCATCGCTCGCCGCTGTACAGCGGCCAGATCGAGGGCATCGGCCCGCGTTACTGCCCGTCCATCGAGGACAAGGTGGTGCGTTTCGCCGAGAAGGAAAGCCACCAGATTTTCGTCGAACCGGAAGGCCTGGGCATCGTCGAGATCTACCCCAACGGCATCTCGACGTCGCTGCCGTTTGATGTGCAGCTGGCCATGGTGCGCAGCATCCGCGGCTTCGAGAACGCGCACATCACCCGCCCCGGCTATGCCATCGAGTACGACTACTTCGATCCGCGTGGGCTGAAAGCTTCGCTGGAGACCAAGACCGTGGGCGGCCTGTTCTTTGCCGGCCAGATCAATGGCACGACAGGGTACGAGGAAGCCGCCGCGCAGGGGCTGCTGGCCGGCCTCAACGCGGCGCGCCAGGTGCGTGGGCTGGACGGCTGGTGCCCGCGCCGCGACGAGGCCTATCTGGGTGTGCTGGTGGATGACCTGATCACCCATGGCACCACCGAGCCGTACCGCATGTTCACCAGCCGCGCCGAGTACCGGCTGCAGCTGCGCGAAGACAATGCCGACCAGCGGCTGACGCCGGTGGGCCGACAGATGGGCCTGGTGGACGACCGGCGCTGGGCCGCCTTCGAGACGAAGCAGTCGGCCGTGCATGCCGAAAGCTCACGCCTGCGCGCGGTGTGGGCGACGCCGGGCAACGCGCTGGGCCGCGAAGTCGAGCAGGTGCTGGGCGTGGCGGTCAGCCGCGAAACCAACGTGCTGGACCTGATCAAGCGCCCGGAACTGGATTACGCCAAGCTGATGCAGGTGCCGTCGCTGGGCCCCGGCGTGGCGGATGCCAAGGTGGCCGAACAGGTGGAGATCGGTGTGAAGTACGCCGGCTACCTGGACCGCCAGCGCGACGAGATAGAGCGCCAGCAGCGCCATGAGTCCACCCCGATCCACGACAGCTTCGACTACGCCATCGTGCGTGGACTGTCGGCCGAAGCCCTGCAGAAGCTGGAGCGCGTGCGGCCGCAGACCATCGGCCAGGCGCAGCGCATTCCCGGCATGACCCCGGCGGCGATCTCGCTGCTGCTGGTGCACCTGGAGCGTTCGCGCCGCGGTCGCGTCGCCTGACACACCGAACACGGAGGCGCCGAGCCCTGCTTGGCGGCTGCCTGCCCGCCGCTGCGTTCGCCGAGCTTGGCTCGGCGCTACATTGGAGAATCCCTTGACCCCACTACGTCCCTTCCGCGACAAAATGCCGGTACTCGGCGCGCGCGCCTATGTGGATCCCGCCTGCACGATCATTGGTGATGTCGAGCTGGCCGAGGATGTGTCGGTCTGGCCGGGCACGGTGATCCGCGGTGACGTCAACTTCGTCCGCATCGGTGCCCGCACCAATGTGCAGGACGGCACCATCATCCATGTCAGCCACCACAGCCCCTTCAACAAGGCCGGGTATCCGACGCTGATCGGCGAGGGCGTGACCGTGGGTCATGGCTGCATCCTCCATGCGTGCACCATCGGCGACTACAGCCTGATCGGAATGGGCGCGTGCATCCTGGATGGGGCGCGCGTGGAGAAGCACGGCTTCGTCGGCGCCGGTGCGGTAGTGGGACCGGGCAAGGTGGTGGGCGAAGGCGAGTTGTGGCTGGGCAACCCGGCACGGCCCGCGCGGTTGTTGAAAGACAGTGAGATCGAAGCGCTGCATTACTCGGCTGATCATTATGTGCGGTTGAAGGATGAGTACCTGGGCGCGTCGTGATGCCGTGAGTGGTGCCGATGGTTAGAGCCGCCTGGTAGAGCCGACTTCAGTCGGCTGGCGTCTCGCGCGTTCGTGGGGCAGCCGACTGAAGTCGGCTCTACCTGGCGGCTCTACCATTGGCGGGGCGCGGGTCTGCTAAAGTCGAGCCCCGACCAGGATGACGTCGAGATTTCCATGCCCGTGGCGCCCTGCCGGAGAGCAACCCGGCGCCTTCCCTCATTACGCGTGGCGTGTCGATGACCGCCGCGACGATGCTGGATACCTACCGCGAGGTGGTCACGCCGGAAGGCGTGCCGCTGCAGTTGCGTGCGGCCGGTCCCCTGCCGCGTGCGGTGGCGTGGCTGGTTGACCTGGCCATCCGTGGTGCCGCGCTGGTGCTGCTCTCTTTCCCGTTGATGCTGCTTGATGAGCTCGGCCGTGGCATCTATCTGGCACTGATGTTCCTGCTCAACTGGGCCTATGCCATCGTGCTCGAGGCGGTGTGGGGGCAGACGCTGGGCAAGCGGGCGATGGGCCTGCGGGTGATTGCGCGCGATGGGGCACCGGTCGGGTGGAGCGGTGCGGTCACCCGCAACCTGCTGCGCACCGTGGACATGCTGCCGTTCGGTTACGCCGTCGGGCTGGTGAGCAGCCTGTTCGATGCGCACGGCCGGCGGTTGGGTGATCTGGTCGCCGGCACGCTGGTGGTGCATGGCGATGCATCCCCGCGTCACGCACCCGCCACCATCGACAGCGCCTTGCCGCCGCCGGTGCCGCTGCAGCCGCAGGAGCAGTCCGCCGTGATCGCCTTTGCCGAGCGGGCGCCCCTGCTCTCACCCGCACGCCAGCAGGAGCTGGCCGGCATCGTCACCCCGTTGACCGAAACCGGCGGCCAGGTCGGTGTGCTGCGCCTGTATGCGATGGCCAACTGGTTGCTGGGCCGCCGATGAAACAGGAACAATTCGTCGCCCGCCACCAAGGGGAATGGGAAGCACTGGAGGCCTGGCTGCAGCAGCGTGCCCATCTGCGTGCCCGCACACGTGCACGCGTGGCTGCCGATCCCACCCTGCCCGCGGATGCGGAGTTCCCGCAACGCTACCGAAGGCTTTGCCAGCAGTTGGCGCTGGCCCGCCAGCGCGGGTACAGCCCGCAGCTGGTGGAGCGCCTGCAGCAGTTGATGCAGCGCGGCCACACGCTGTTGTATCGCACCCCGGCCTTCCGCTGGCGCAGCGTGCTGGAGTTCCTGTTCGCTGATTTTCCCCACCTGGTGCGCAGCCAGGCGACGGTGATGTGGGTGGCGCTGGCCTTGTTCGCCGTGCCGCTGGTCGCCAGCTTCGTGCTGGTGCAGCTGCACCCGGATCTGATCCACCTGCTGATGGACAGCGCGCGCGTTGCACAGATGGAGCGCATGTACGATCCGTCGTCACCGAACCTGGGCCGTGACAGCGGCACCGACTGGATGATGTTCGGCTACTACATCATGAACAACATCAGCATCGGCCTGCGCACGTTTGCCAGCGGCCTGCTGGCCGGCGTGGGCACGGTGATCGTGCTGTTGTTCAACGGCATCACCATCGGCGCGGTCGCCGGCCACCTGCAGCATGTCGGCCACGGTGATCCGTTCTGGCGTTTCGTGGTCGGCCACGGTGCCTTCGAACTCACCGCGATCGTGATCGCCGGCGGGGCGGGCCTGCAACTGGGCATGCGCCTGGTGGCGCCGGGGCGCAAGCGCCGCATCGATGCGCTGGTGGAGGGCGGCCGCATCGGCGCGCGACTATGCCTGGGCATCGCCGCGATGCTGCTGGTGGCGGCGTTCATCGAAGCATTCTGGTCCTCCATCGCCGCGGTGCCCGCATGGGGCAAGTACAGCGTGGCGGCGGTGCTTTGGTCGCTGGTGGGACTATGGCTGTGGCGCGGCGGCCGGGGCGAGGCGCAGCATGCGGATTGATCAGCTCAACGTGGTGCTGCGTGCCCGCAGCAGCTGGGAAGCAATGGAACTGGGCACTGCACTGGCGCGCCGGCAGTGGCGGGCGGCGTGGGGCGCGTGGCTGCTGGCCAGTGCACCGGTGTTCCTGTTGGCCAATGCGCTGGCGTGGTGGCTGGGTGCCGGATTCGGTTGGGCGTGGCTGCTGCTGTGGTGGTGCAAGCCGGCGTTCGAACGGGTGGTGCTGTACGTGCTGTCGCGTGGCGTGTTCGGTGAGCCGGTCACCGCGTGGCAGGCGCTGCGTGCGCAGCCGGGCTGGCAGGTCGCCGGCTTCTGGGGTTACCTGGGGTGGCGGCGCTTCAGCGCGGTGCGCAATGTGTGCCTGCCGGTGAACCTGCTGGAAGGCACGGACGCCGCGCACCGCGGGCAGCGCCGCCGCGCGGTACTGTCTGCCGCCGCCGGTCCATCGATGCTGCTCACGGTGCTGTGCATGGGCTTCGAGGCCGTGCTGGTGATCGGCGCGTTGACGGCCGTTTTCATGTTCGTACCGGTGGAACTGCTGTCCGATTCGTGGCGCGCAGCGTGGGAGCTGGTGCGGCAGGACACCCCCGCTTGGGCGAAGTTCGGTATGAACCTGCTGCTCTGGCTGGCGGCCAGTGTGATGGGGCCTTTCCACGTCGGTGCCGGGTTCGGACTCTATTTGAACCGACGCACGCAGATGGAGGCCTGGGACGTGGAGATCAGCTTCCGCCGCCTGCGCGAACGGCTGCAGCAGGCCATGCCGCTGTTGCTGCTGGTGGTCCTGTTCGCGCTGCCTGTTGCCACTGTGCCGGTGCATGCACAGCAAGCGCACGCACACGACGATGCGGGCGCGGCGGATGAGGAGCGGGCAGAAGAGGCTTCCGATGACGACGAGGAGGAGCCACCGGCCATCGATCCCGCTGACACGCCGGCTGGCATCTTCGGTGACGTGCCCGTGGACACGGCGGGCTTCCGCCAAGCCGTGCAGCGCGCTTACCAAGATCCGCTGCAGCGCCCCACCCGCTCCATCAGCGAGTGGGAACCCCGCAAGAAGGACGACGACGAAGAGGCCAAGCGCAAGGAGCGCGAACGACTGAAGCGCGAGGCCGACGAACAGTCGGCGAGGCAGATGTCCGGTGGTGCGGCGAAGATCGCGGCGATGGTGGCCGAATGGGGCCTCTGGCTGCTGCTGGGCATCGTCGTCGTGGCGCTGCTGCTCACCGCGCGGCGCTGGTTGCCCTGGCTGAGTGGATCGGCGCGGCGCAAGGCCCCGGCCGCGCCTGCGGTGAACGAAGATTCGATCGTGCTGCCCGAGGTGGTGCCGCCGGATGTGGCCACGCGTGCACGTGCGCTGTGGGCGCGCGGCATGCCACGTCAGGCACTGGCCCTGCTGTATCGCGCCAGCGTCGGCACGGTGGTGGAGCGGACTGGCGTAGCGTTGCCACCCGGCGCCACCGAAGCCCAGGTGCTGCGTGCATCGCGGCGCATGCCGGACGCGCGTGACCGCGACCTGTTCGCGGCGATCGTGCGCATGTGGCAGTACGCCGCGTATGGCAACCGGCTGCCCGACCACGCCGATTTCGAAACGCTGGCCGACGCACTGCAGGCGCAGTACCGGTGGCCGGCATGAAGGCCCGGGTGGTGTGGTCGTTGGTGATCGGGCTGATCGTATTGCTGGCGGTGCCGCTGGTGGTGCTGTTCCTGCGCACGCACGAAAAAGTGACGCGCACCGAGGTGATGCCGCCGCAAGGCGAGGCCAGCTACAACCCGTTGTACGTGCTCGGCCAAGCGCTGCGCGCCGACGGCCTGCGGGCAGAGTCGCGGGCCCGGCTGGACCTGGCGGCGATGACGCTCGCGCCGGGCGATACAGTGGTGCTGCTGCAGGACAGCGGTGAACTGGCGCCCTCGCAGGTGGATACGCTGCTGGCGTGGGTGAAGCGGGGCGGCCACCTGCTGGTACGCACGCCCCCCACCGGCGAAGACACCACGCGAAACGAGCCTTTGCTGTTGCAGCGCCTGGGCGTGGAAAGCCTTGGATTCGGCAGTGCCTGCCAGCGTTTCCATGTGGACGATGACACCGGCCACGTGGAGTTCTGCAAGGGTCGTCGCTTCGATCTGACCGAGGCGGCGTACGCACAGGTGCAGCGTGAGTGGGGCAGCGAAGACGGCTTCGTGTTCGCTCGCCTGCGCCATGGCCAGGGCAGGGTCGATGTGCTGGCGGACATGGACTTCATGCGTGGCGTACCTGAAACCACCTCGCTGCTCCCGGCTGCACTGCGGCCGAGCAAAGACCTG
Source organism: Stenotrophomonas sp. WHRI 8082 (assembly GCF_040223995.2). Lineage (NCBI taxonomy): Bacteria > Pseudomonadati > Pseudomonadota > Gammaproteobacteria > Lysobacterales > Lysobacteraceae > Stenotrophomonas > Stenotrophomonas sp. WHRI 8082. The sequence goes on from NZ_CP167826.1 coordinate 1,647,580, forward strand.
GAGCAGCCGCGCGATGGCCTGCACGACCGTGCGCACCGCGACCTGACCCGCCATCTGCTGGCGCCGAATTACGGCAAGGGCACCGTGTGGCTGGTGTATGCCAGCCGACCGCCCTCTCTATGGGCGCGCATCGTGCTGCAGGGTTGGCCGGTCTGGTTGCCGTTGCTGCTGGCGTTGCTGGGCTGGTTGTGGGCGCGCGCGCAGCGCTTCGGCAGCGTGCAGCCTTCGCCGGTGGCAGAGCGCCGCTCCTTGCTGGAACACGTGCGCGCCAGTGGTGAACTGCTGCTGCGCCAACGCCAGGGCCCGCGACTGCATGCTGCCGTACGGGACCTGTTCCTGCGTCGGCTGCAGGCCCGTGCACCGCTGGCGGCCACGCTTGAGGGTGCCGCACAGGAACAGGCCATCGCCGCCTTGCTGCAGTGGCCCGTCACCCGCGTACACACCGCGCTGGCACCGCCAGCCGCCAATGACCAGACCGCGCTGAAAGCGCGGATCACCCTCCTGCTGCAGATGAGAAGCCTGCTATGACCGAACTGGACTCTTCCCCCTCCGTGCCGCCGCCGCTGGCTGCCGTATCGGCCGCAGCCGACGTGCTGGAACGCGTGGACGCCGTACGCGAAGCCGTGGGTCATGCCTTCATCGGCCAGCCCGAGGTGCTCGACCAGATCCTGATCGCACTGCTCGCGGGTGGCCATGTGCTGATCGAAGGCGTGCCCGGGCTGGGCAAGACACTGCTGGTGCGTGCGCTGGCACAGGCGTTGGAGCTCGACCACGGACGTGTGCAGTTCACCCCGGACCTGATGCCCAGCGATGTCAGTGGCCACGCGGTGTACGACCCGAAAAGCGAAAGCTTCAAGATCCGTCGCGGCCCGGTGTTCACCAACCTGCTGCTGGCCGACGAGATCAACCGCGCGCCGGCCAAGACCCAGTCGGCCCTGCTGGAAGTGATGCAGGAAGGCCAGGTCACCATCGAAGGGAAATCGTTCGCGCTCGCGCCGCCTTTCATGACCCTGGCCACGCAGAACCCAGTGGAACAGGAAGGCACCTATCCGCTGCCGGAAGCACAGCTGGATCGTTTCCTGCTGAAGATCGTCATCGATTACCCGGGATTGGAAGACGAAAAGCGCATGGTCGATGCAGTGACCACCGGCCGCAGCGCCAGCGACTTCGACCTGCAGCGGGTGCCCCGCGTACTCAACGCCGGGGATGTCGTGGCGTTGCAGCAGGCCACCGCGGCGATCACCGTGGACGCCGAAGTGATCGACTACGCGGTGCGCATCGTTGCGGCCACACGCAAGTGGCCCGGCATCGCCCTCGGCGCAGGCCCGCGCGGCAGCATCGCGCTGGTGCGTGCGGCACGCGCACAGGCGCTGCTGGCCGGCCGTGACTTCGTGACGCCGGACGATGTGCGCGATATCGCCCGGCCGGCGCTGCGCCATCGCATCGCGCTGGCACCGGAGCTGCAGATCGAAGGACAGGGTGCCGACGATGTACTCGGTGCACTGCTGGCCAAGGTGGATGCACCGCGCCGATGAGGCCTGCCCTGCCCCTGCTCGGATGCCTGCTGGTGTGGGCCGGCGTAGGCGCTGCCGTGCTGGCCGGCTGGCTGCCGCGCTGGAGCTGGCAGGCCGTCTTGGCGATCGTGGTCGCGGTGGCGTTGGTGGACCTGCTGCGTCTGCGCAGGCTGCCCTCGCCGAGCGTGCAGCGGCAGCTTCCCGAAGCACTGGCATTGAACGTGCGACGTGCAGTGCAACTGACCCTGCAGGCTGAGCGCACGCTGCGGCTGGAGGTGTTCGATCTGCTGCCGGGCGCCTGGCAAAGCGAGGGCATGCCGCGACGTCTGCGCCTGCGTCCCGGGTTTGCCGCCACGCTCGACTATCACGTGCAACCGCTGCAACGTGGCCACTTCCGCTTTGACGGCGTCCAGGTGCGCCTGCACTCACCGTGGCGGCTGTGGCGGCAGCAGCGCGTCGTGCCGCCTGCGCTCGATGTACGTGTATTCCCGAACTTCGTGCCGCTCACACGCTTCGCCTTGTTCAGTGCCGAACAGGCCTCGCGAATGGTCGGTGCGCACCTGAAGCGGCGCCGCGGTGAAGGCACCGATTTCCACCAGATGCGCGAATACCGCATCGGCGACAGCCTGCGCCAGATCGACTGGAAGGCGACGTCGCGTGCACGGCGATTGGTGTCGCGCGAGTATCAGGACGAAAAGAACCAGCAGATGCTGCTGGTGCTCGATTCTGGTCGAAGGATGATGGCCAGTGATGGCGGCCTGTCGCACTTCGACCAGGTGTTGAACGCCGCATTGGTGCTTGCCTATCTGGCCCTGCGGCAGGGCGACGGCGTGGGCCTGCATGCGATGGGCGGCGAGCAGCGCTGGGTAGCACCGAAACGCGGCATGGGCACGATCGATGACCTGCTGCGTGCCAGCTACGACCTGCAACCGCAGCCAGTGGCGACGGACTATCTGGCCACCGCGACACAGCTGTCGGTGCTGCAGCGCCGTCGCGCGCTGGTGATGCTGGTGACCAACGTGCGCGACGAAGATATCGAAGACCTGCTGGCCGCGGTGAAGCTGCTGCAGCGCCGGCACCTGGTGTGCGTGGCCAGCCTGCGCGAACAGGTGCTGGACCACGCGTTGCAGGGTCAGGTGCAGACGGATGCCGATGCCGCACAGGCCGGTGCGGCGGCCCTGTACCTGGAACAGCGCGCGCAGGCGCACGATGCGCTGCGCGGACACGGCGTGATGGTGCTGGATGTCACCGCCGACGCCCTGCCCGGCGCGCTGGTGGAGCGCTACCTGTCGGTCAAGCGCGACGGCTTGTTGTAGGTAGTGACGGCCGCTGGCCGTCAAAAAACCCAGCGGCTACTGACCTTCAATACGGGGCCATCGCCCGCCGGTTTCAGACGTAGATCTGCGTCGGCGCTTCGTCGATGATCGCGTGCGGAACGAACCGCGACGTATCCCGGGTGATAGCGCTGTCATCCTCGCGGATGCCGACGCCACAGGCCTGGTCGCCGATCACCCAGCTGCCGATCAGCGGATAGCCGCCTTCGAAACGGGTCAACGGATGCGCCTGCTGGATGATCGCCGGACCGTCGTACGGGCCGTCGCTGCGCTGCGTGGTGCCGTCGGCCAGATGCATTTCGATGTTCGCGCCTTCGCGCGAGAACAGCGGCTTGCGTACCCACCCCGCGCGCAGCGTACTGCCATCGTCGAAGTGCGATTCCAGCAGGTTCGGGTGCCCGCGATGACGCTCCCACAGCAAGGGCAGGATGCCCTTGTTGCTCAGCACCGCCTTCCAGGCCGGCTCCAGCAGTTGCAGGCCGGATGTCGGCAACGCGCGACCGAACTCCTCGGCCATCAGGTCTTCCAGCGGATACAGCTTGAACAACGTGCCGATCACCGTGTCGTCCACCGCGGTGAAGCGCCCATCGTCGGACAGCCCGATGTCTTCCACCGCGATGCCTTCGCCATGCAGGTTGGCCTGGGCGGCGCAATCACGGAGGTACTCCACCGTGCCGACGTCTTCCTGCGAACTGCCCACGGCGCTGAAATACAGCGGCGGCGGGAGTCGGGAAGCAAGCTCACCGAAGCGTCCCACCAGTGCCTCATGCAGCGCATTGAACTGGTCGGCATGCGCCGGCAGGCGGCCGGCGTTGCGCTGTTCTTCCAACCACTGCCACTGGAAAAAGCTGGCCTCGAACAGCGAGGTCGGGGTGTCGTAGTTCAGCTCGTACAGCTTGGCCGGGCCGGTGCCGTCGTAGGCCAGGTCCAGGCGTCCATACAGGTGCGGCTGGCGCTGGCGCCAGCTGTCGGCGATCCAGTCGCGGTAATGCGCCGGGATCGCCAAGCGTTCCATCAACGTATCGGAACCGACCACCTCCTCCACCAGCGCCATCGCCATCTGGTGCAGCTCGGCGCTGGGGTCTTCGATGTCCTGCTCGATCTGCCGCAGGGTGAAGGCGTAGTACGCCGTTTCATCCCAGTACGCCTGACCGTCGATGGTGTGGAAGCGGAAGCCGGCTTCTTCGGCCCGAGCGCGCCACTGGGGGCGCTCGGCGATACGGACACGCTGCATCGGTCAGCCGCCGAAGCTGCCGCCGCTACGGCGCGCACTGGTGCTGCCGAAGCCGGCGCGGCTGGCGGTGGTGGCGCGGTTCGGCTGGTTGGTGACCGGCGCCAGGCCGGCCTTGCCCGCGCCGATGCCGCTGGCGGTGTTCAGGCCGCCGCTGCCACCCGGGGCTGCACGCGCCCACCCGGCGTTCTTGTCCTGGAAGGCCGGGCTGGCAGCCGCCGGTTGCTGGGCCAGGCCCGCGCGTCCGCTGTTCATCATCTGCGACATGAAGAAGCCCATCATCATCGGCCCGATGAAGGACGTACCGGCCGAGGTGCGCTGCTCCACGCACTGCTCCGGCTTGTAGTCGGCTTCGCAGGCCGCCTTGTCGGCGTACTTCGGCGCGGCATCGGCAGACTGCTGCTGGGCGGCGGCGAACGCGTTGCGGCACGCCGACGGATCAGCCGTGGCCTCGGTACAGGCCTGCACGGAGGTATACAGCCCTTCCTGCACCTGCACCTGTTCTTCCTTCTGGCAGGCGGTGAACAGCAGCGGTGCGGCGCTCATCAACAGCAGCGCGGTGGTGCGGGAACGTTTCATGGCCTCATGCCTCTCATGCGGGTCAACCCCACAATAATGCCGCATCAGCGGCTGCAACCAAAGTCGGCAAAGCACACAACATGAACGGTGGGTCAGATCGACCTTGGCCCGGTGGTTGCAAACGCAACCGGAAAAATTGGGCATCATCGAACGACACCCACGTCGTACGGCCCGCCCGTTGCTGCCAGCCCATGCCTGATTACCGTTCCCGCACCTCCACCGCCGGCCGCAACATGGCCGGCGCCCGCGCCCTGTGGCGTGCCACCGGCATGAAAGACGGCGATTTCCACAAGCCGATCATCGCCATCGCGAACTCGTTCACCCAGTTCGTGCCCGGCCATGTGCACCTGAAGGATCTTGGCCAGCTGGTCGCGCGCGAGATCGAGCAGGCCGGCGGAGTGGCCAAGGAGTTCAACACCATCGCGGTGGATGACGGCATCGCCATGGGCCACGACGGCATGCTGTATTCGCTGCCCAGCCGCGAGATCATCGCCGACTCGGTGGAATACATGGTCAACGCGCATTGCGCCGATGCCATCGTCTGCATTTCCAACTGCGACAAGATCACCCCCGGCATGCTGATGGCCGCCATGCGCCTGGACGTGCCGGTGATCTTCGTGTCCGGCGGGCCGATGGAGGCGGGCAAGACCAAGCTGTCCGAGCACAAGCTCGACCTGGTGGATGCGATGGTGATCGCCGCCGACGAAAGCGCATCGGACGAGAAAGTCGCCGAGTACGAACGCAGTGCCTGCCCGACCTGTGGATCGTGCTCGGGCATGTTCACCGCCAATTCGATGAACTGCCTGACCGAGGCCTTGGGCCTGTCGCTGCCCGGCAACGGCACCACACTGGCCACCCATGCCGACCGCGAGCAGCTGTTCCGCCGCGCGGGCCGGGTGATCGTGGAACTCTGCCACCGCTGGTATGGCGGTGAAGATCCGCGCGCCTTGCCGAGCGGTATCGCCACGGCCGCCGCGTTCAACAACGCGATGACACTGGACATCGCGATGGGGGGGTCGACGAATACCATCCTGCACCTGCTCGCTGCAGCACAGGAAGGTGGCGTGGACTTCGACCTGACCCACATCGACGCGCTGTCGCGGCGCGTACCGCAACTGTGCAAGGTCGCGCCGAATACACCGGAGTATCACGTCGAAGACGTGCATCGGGCCGGCGGCGTGTTCGGCATCCTCGGCGAACTGGATCGCGCCGGCCTGCTGGATACGTCCGTTCCGACCGTCCACAGCACCACGCTGGCCGATGCGCTGCAGCGCTGGGATGCCACCCTGACCGACGACGCCAAGGTGCACGAGTTCTTCGCTGCAGGGCCGGCCGGCATCCCGACCCAGGTCGCCTTCAGCCAGTCAACGCGCTGGCCGTCGCTGGACCTGGACCGCGCCGAAGGCTGCATCCGCTCGCTGCAGCATGCGTATTCGCTGGAAGGCGGCTTGGCCGTGCTGCGCGGCAACCTGGCGTTGGATGGCTGCGTGGTGAAGACCGCCGGCGTGGATGAATCCATCCATGTGTTCGAAGGCCCTGCCCGCGTGTTCGAAAGCCAGGACGCCGCGGTGGCCGGCATCCTCGGTGATACGGTGCAGGCCGGCGACGTGGTGGTGATCCGTTATGAGGGCCCCAAGGGCGGCCCGGGCATGCAGGAGATGCTGTACCCGACCAGTTACCTGAAATCCAAAGGCCTGGGCAAACAGTGCGCGCTGCTGACCGACGGCCGCTTCTCCGGCGGCACCTCGGGGCTGTCCATCGGCCACGTCTCGCCGGAAGCGGCTGCTGGCGGCCTGATCGGCCTGGTGCAGGACGGCGACCGCATCCGCATCGACATCCCGACCCGCGGCATCCATCTGCTGGTGGACGAGGCCACCTTGGCCACGCGCCGCGCCGAGGCCGACGCGCGCGGCTGGAAGCCGCTGGAAGCCCGCCCGCGCAAAGTCACCAGCGCCCTGAAAGCCTACGCGCTGCTGGCCACCAGCGCCGACAAGGGCGCCGTACGCAACACCACCCTGCTCGACTGACCCCAAAAAAGGGGACGGAGGGGATTAAGTCGTTTTCAGCCCGGTAGCGCCGAGCCATGCTCGGCGGCCTTTCGAGCCCGGCCCTCAGCGCGTTCCCAGCGCGGCCGAGTGATGGCACAGTGCTGGAAACGACTTAACCCCCTCCGTCCCCTTTTTCGACAAGGAAGTTGTGATGGCGTTGATTTCACTCGTGCTCGCCGCCGCGCTGGCCGGCGGCGTGCAGGCGCCCACCGCGGCGGACTGCAGCGTGGACCGCAAGGCGATGCTGGCGTTGTCGTTCGAGGCCTTCGATCAGGACCTGCAGGGCGGCTGGCGTACGTTGGGCGAAGCAAAGGGCTGTCACGCCGAAGCGGCAGACCTGATTGCCGAATACCGCAGGGTCCATCAACCGCAGGAACGCAACGTGCTGGCATGGCACGAAGCGCAGATGCGGGCGAACGCCGGCCAGTCCGCGGCCGCCGTGCTCTTGATGCGGCAGTCGCTGCGCGGTCCAGATGGCAAGGCAAGCGGCTGGAACGCCTATGTTGAAGGAAGCATCGCCTTTCTTGAACGGGACAACGCCGCCTTGCAGCGCGCTGTCGCCAAGCTTGCCGCAACACCCCCGCCACCGGGCCTTGATGTGAAGGACGGAAAGTTCCTTATCACCGATCCGGAAGGCAACAGCGTGGAGATCCGATGGCCCGCGAACCTGGACGTGCTGCAGGCGCTGCAACGCTGTTTTGACACGCCGTATCTGCAAGCGATGCAGACCTGCAAGCAGTAAAAAGGGGACGGAGGGGATTAAGTCGTCTTCAGCACAGCCTGCAGATGGCAGGGTGGCAATTACGACTTAATCCCCTCCGTCCCCTTTTTCGGTGTACCGCCCCGGTCAGCCGATCACGCGCTTGAACGGGGGGAGCGCGTCGATGATGCGCTTGCCGTAGCGGCGGGTCAGCAGGCGGGAGTCGAGGATGATCACGCGGCCGGTGTCGGTGCTGGTGCGGATCAGGCGGCCGGAGAACTGGGTCAGCGTGCGCAGGGCATGGGGCACGGCAATCAGGTTGAAGGCGTTCAGGCCGCGGGCTTCAAACCATTCGCTCAACGTGGCGGTCTGTGGATCGGTGGGCACGGCGAACGGCACCTGGGTGATCACCACCGTGGTGCAGGCTTCACCGGGCAGGTCCAGGCCTTCGCCGAAGGAGTTCAGCCCGAACAGCACTGACCCCTCTCCCTCGGCGACACGGCGCAGGTGTTCATCGATCAGCCGCGTCTTGGACATCTCGCCCTGCACCAACACCTGCTTGCGCTTGGCAGCGGGCATCAGGCCGGCGACCTTCTCCATCTTCCAGCGCGAGGTGAACAACACCATCGAGCCCTTCTTCCAGTCCAGTTCCTTGGCGAGGTAGCGCGCCACTTCGCGTGGATGGCCCTCGCGGTCATCCGGCGTCACCGGGAACTGCGGCACGATCAACTCGGCCTGGTTGGGCAGGTCGAACGGCGAGGACAGCGACACCATCTCGGCGTCCTCGGGGATGCCGTTGTCGATCGCCAGCGACTGGAAATCACCGCCGCCGGTCAACGTGGCGGACGTCATCACCACCGAATCCACTTCGTCCCACAGCAACTTGCGCAGCACGTGCGCGGCCGAGACCGGTGAGCCGTGCAGCACCAGGTCGCCTTCGCGCGTGGCGGTGATCCAGCGCGCCATTGGCGGTGCGCCATCCCTGTCTTCGCGACGCCACGCCTGCCACAGGTTGTACTGGCCTTCGATCATCTCCAGCGCCATGCCGAGGTTGCGCTGCAGGCGTTCGCGCGCGGCATCGTCCGGCTTGCCCTTGGCGACCTGCGCGTTGGCCGCGTGCGCCCAGTTGAACAGGCTGCGGGTGTCGTCGGCCAAGGCCTCGATCGGTTCGCGCCACGCCTCGGGCAGGCGACCATTCGCCGCGCGCCACATCGGTTCCTCGTCGGCCGGTGCCGGCATCCACAGCGCTTCGACGTGATCGCGGAACGCGCGCAGCTGCTTGGCCACGTTGGTGGCCACGTCGATGGCTTCATTGGGCAGCAGGTTGCCCAGGCGGTCCTTGTCCACCGCGCGGTACGCCCCGGCGATCAGGATCTGCAGCCGGCCCACGCGCTTGGCCATGTCATCCAGCGCCAGACTGGCTGCGCCCTGGTCGATCGCCACATTGCCGATGTGGTGGCCTTCGTCCAGCACCAGCAGCATGTCCGACGGTGCGGCGATCATCGGCTGACCGTTGTCGCTCTCGCCGATGGACAGGGCCGACAGCAGCAGCGCGTGGTTGGTGACCACGATCTGCGCATCCCGCACGGTGTTGCGTGAGCGCAGCACCGCGCACTGCGCCGAGTACGCGCAGCGCCTGCCCGCACACGCGGATGCCGGCGTGGTAATGCGCCCACGCAATCCGGGACTGATGGTTTCCGGGGCGTTGTCGATGTCACCGTCCCAGCTGCCGGAGGTGAACGCCACCGTCAGGCGCGCGGCGATGTCCATTTCAATCGGGGCCAGCGGGCGGTCGTACAGCGGCTGCTCGTCTTCGAACATGCCACCCTGCGATGCCTCTCCCTGCGCTTCGGCGGCGTTGCGGGTGCACAGGTAACGCGTGCGCCCCTTGGCCAGTGCCACGGTCGCCTCCAGGCCGGTGGCCTTGAGGAAATTCGGGATGTCACGCTCGACCAGCTGCGACTGCAGCGCGACGGTGCCCGTGCTGATCACCAGCTTCTTCTTGGTGGCCAGGGCGATCGGCACGCCTGCCGTGAGGTAACCCAGGCTCTTGCCGACGCCGGTCGGTGCCTCCACCACGCCCACGCCCCCGCTCTTGGCCAGCGCACGCGATACCACGCCGATCATCTGGCTCTGCGAGCGGCGGGTGGCAAAGCCGGGGGTGTTGGCCTGCAGCGTGGTGTAGGCCTTGCGGATCGAATCCTTCAAGGCGTCATCAAGCGCACGCGGGACGGCGACGGGTTCGGTCACGCCAAGGTTACCGTTACAGGATCAGGCCGCGTATTGTCGCACGCCGGGCCCGCGCGCCCGGGCCAGCACGCTGAACCTGTCAGCGTGCTGCGGGCGGGTCCCCGCCATGGCGCCGGCACCGCAACAGGGTCAGGCCGGGCGCGGCACGCCGCCCCGCAGTGCCCGGGTCAGCGCCCACACGATTAGGACCAGACCGAAGGCCTCCAGCAGCGACAGGACGAAGTGGACGACGCCGAAGATCATGTTCATGCCGGAGATCGACTCGTAGCGGCCCATGCTGACCAGCACCATCGGCAGCATCGACGCCAGCAGCCCGATGACCGTGGTCACTGCCAGCAACAGCAGGCCTGCCAGGGCCCCACTTCGCACCGGTCCGCGTGGTACGTCCATCACCCAGACCACGCCGACGGTCAGCGCGATCAACACCGGCAGGCGCACACCCACCAGGCTCAACACGGTCATCAGCAGATCGGTGCCTTCCATGCTCAGTCCTCCAGGTTGTGGCTGTCGGCACGCAGCTCGGCGTAGACCGCATTGGTATCCGGGCGCACTTCGTGCCACTGCTGGAAGCTCTCGGCGGCCTGCTCCACCAGCATGCCGAGGCCATCGACGGTGTTGCGGCATTCTGCCGAGCGCGCCCAGGCCAGGAAGGCGATGGCGGCGTCGCCGTAGTTGAGGTCAACGGCGGTGGTCATGCTGTTGACCAGCGACAGGGGCAGTTTGAAGGTAGCCGCAGGATCGCGTCCGGCCGAGGTCGCGTTGACGATCAGCTCGAAGTCGCCGAGGTCGTGCAGGTCGTCCCAGTAGCGGCTGAGCGCACGGCCCGGCTCACCCATCGCGTCGATAAGCTCATCGGCCCGTTCTGGCGTGCGGTTGACGACCACCAGCTCGCGGATGCCGGCGTCCAGCAGCGACGGGGCGACGCTGCGGGCCGATCCACCGGCACCCAGCAGCAACACGCGACGACCGCGCAGGTCCTGGCCATGGCGATCGGTCAGGTCGCGCACCAGCCCCGCACCGTCGGTGGTATCGCCATGCCAGCGATCCCCCTTGCGCAGCAGCGTGTTGACCGAGCCGGCGCGGGTAGCGCGTGCGGTGCGCGTGGTGCACAGCGCATAGGCCGCTTCCTTGTGCGGCAGGGTCACGTTGGCGCCACGACCGCCGTCCGCCGCGAAGGCGTCAAGCGCGGCGAGGAAAGCGTCCGGCGCGGCGTCGATGGCGCGGTAGTCCACGGCGATGCCTTCCTGCCGACCGAAGGCGGCGTGGATGTCAGGCGAACGGGAGTGGGCAATAGGGTGGCCAAAGACAGCGTAGCGATCGGTCATGGAATCCTCGGAGGGTTCAAAGGGGACGCCCTACACTGGGCGGCCCTGTACTGCCTGGACGTGGACGATGCGAACTGCCCTGCCCCTGTTGGCGATTGCCGCCAGTTTACTCTTCGCCCCCGTGGCGGTGGCGTTGAATGAGTTCGGCATCGAGGGCATGGGGGTCGTGTCGACCAAGGCCAACGAAGGCCGGGCCAGCATCAGCGCTGATGGACAGCACATCGTGTTCGCCAGCGACCGCAGCGCTGGCGTGGGCGGCTGGGATCTGTGGCAGGCGACGCTACGCGAGGGTCGCTGGCAGGATCCGCAGCCGCTGGCCTTCAACAGCGCCGGCGATGACGTGGACCCCTATTTCAGCCGCGACGGGCGCTGGCTGCTGTTCGCCTCGGACCGCAACGGGGGCCTGACGCTGTACCGGGTGGCGATCGGCAGCGACGGGCGCTTTGGCATGCCTGAGACATGGCGAGATCCAGCTGACGCCGCGCCGGAGCGCGCGCCCGCACTGAGTGCCGATGGCCTGCACTTGCTGTTCTCGCGACAGCGGGGCAAGGCGCATGGCTGGGATCTGTTCGCGGCACCTGTAGTCGACGGTCGACGCGGGGCTGCCATTGCGCTTGAGGGGTTGAACACTGCCGCTGACGAGAGCGACGGCGACTGGCTGGGACGTGACGGCGCGGTGGTATTCACGCGTGCCATCGGTGACACGGCACAAGTGTGGCGCAGTGGCTGTGCGTGGACCGGCGAGGCCGTACAGCCGGTCATGCTGTCGTTCAATACCGCGGACGGCCACACTGCCACACCGGTCGTGGACAACGCCAAGCCGGGCGAGTTGATGCTGGTCAGCCGCAGCGCGCGTGCGCCACGTGCTGGCGGCACCGATGTCTACCGGATGATGACGCCGCGGGTGGAGCCGGTCGCGGGCTGTGGCCCGACGGTGGGCGCGGCGAGTGCCGGCGTCCGATAGCGGTCTGCCGGAGGCATGCCCACGCTCCGCCCGTACGGGTGCAGCCAAGGCGTCAGCCCATTCGATGCATCACCGATGGATCCTGCTGCACGCACGGGTCGGCCTGCACTGTGATCGGCTCTCGCGCCATCGGCTCGATGCGCGCGAGGCGGGCCAATGAGGCATCCGCGGGCACCGCCAGTGCATCGTCCGTCCCCATCTGTGCACGCAGGTGCGCCGGATCGTTCATGGCGCCCTGCACCACGATGACGTCCGCACCCTGCGCCGCCCTTTCTGTAGCGCTGCTCAGCACGATATGGTCGATGTGATCAAAGCCGTTTGCCTTGGCCAGGCAGGCCACACTCGCTGCCATGCGTTCGCTGTGCGCGTCGTAGCCGCGTCCCAGGCTTTCTTCCAGGTGCTGCATGGCATCCTGCGCCTGGGCGAACAAGGGGTCGCAGGGTGCATCTCCTGCGGGCGCGTCATGCAGTTGCGCCTGCCCATCGAGAAGAGCGGGCGAAGCGGGGTTGCGGGGGGAGTTCACCGCCGGTGGAAAGATCGTGGGGGCGATGCGCTGCAAGGTGGCCGCATCGAGGTCGCCGCTCTGCGGCAGTCCTTCGGCCGCCTGGTAGTTGATGACCGCCCTCTGCATCGACAAGCGGTAGGTCCCATCCTCTGCGAGCCGCTCTCCGTCTGCGCCGCGAAATCCGCCCTCGTTCAAGCGCTGCTGCACGATCCGCACGACCCCATTCGATTCGCCGACGCGCGTGACGCCATCATCGACGACCGCGCGCGGTTCGATCCCTGTGCCACGGTCAGCCGGACCCAGTGCCAAGCGGCCGCTGACGAGGTCTTCAACGTAGTTCGCGTACTGCTGATACTGTCCGGTGTCGACTTCCATGTGGACATGCTTGCGTCCGTCCCGACCCAGGCCGACGGCTCCCTGCGTGCCCAGCGTCTGTCCATACTGGACGGTGTCGCCCACGCTGACGTCGATCGGCTTCAGGTGGCGGATCCTGGCCAGCAGTTCACCGTCTTTCCGGTCAAGGATATCGACCAACCCTTGCCCGGGGATGACCCTGCCGACATATCCGGCGAAGGGAGCGGGCACGTCGACGTCGCGCGCACCGCGGCCGAATGGAGCGGTCCGACTGTCTTCCAGGATGAAGTCTTTTATGAGGAGCACCTGGTCCGGGCCAATTGGACTGAATTTGGCGTCGGACTGGCGGGTTTCGAGCTCTTCCAGCTTGCCTCCGATCAGTCCGTAGCTGCGATGTCTGGCATCCTCTACTTCAGTCGGCAGGCCGCCTTTTATTTCGGCGCCAGCATTCGAGATCGGATGGTGCGTGACGAGGCCCTCGAACTCACGCACGGCGACATTTCCAGTCTTCCGATCGTATAGCTGAGCAACGCGGTAATTTCGACGATCACCCACTCCCTTGACCTGAGTCATCTGAACATCCTTCAACAGCATGGACATTCAACGTGCAAGGCTAGCGGCAGCGGCGGTAGTACTTGGTAAATTCTCCATCTGTAATCGTCAGATGATCTCCCTTCAGGACATAGATGTCGCTGGTCACTATCTGCGGAGCGACATCGTTATCAGTCCGAATGACCCACACGGCGGGCACAACGGAAACCCGACGCACCTTGGTTGGGATTTCATTATTCTCATAGCCACGAATCGATGACGCGTCTATCCACTTGGGCGAATCCAGATCCGGTTCAAGTGGCAAGCTGCAAGGATCTGGCCCCAAGTCCCATGTCCCCCAGAGCGCCTTGGGCATCCGTACCGCGTCGGCTGCCACAGTGGTCGAAGACAGCGTCAGCGCGCCCAGCATCAGGAGGGTTGGCCAGCAGGAATAGCGCATGGAGATCCCCAGCAGATGCCGAATCGGCACCGGTCGACCTTAGCGGCTGGAGCCGTCCTTTGTCAGAGCCACCGCCGACGTCTGCGGTCATTCGGGGCATTGGATGCAGAGGCTGACTGCCAGCGGCCGTCACTACCAGGGCGCGGCGTCACTATCAGGAGCGACGCCGTCAGTACCGATGATCAGCCTGCGAGCAGCTTTGCGCGTGCCTGCTGGTACTCCGCTTCGCTGATGGTGCCCTTGGCCTTGCGCTCATCGAGTTCGGCCAGGGCCACCTGACGCGCGGCCGAGGGCAGCTCAGGCTTCTGACGGCTCTGGCGAAACGCGGCCAGCGCAAGCCACACGATCAACGCGCCGAATACCACCACGCCGATGATCCAGATCATCCAGTGGCCTGTGCCCAGGATTTCCATCGTTCCGTTCTCCTTGTGACGAAGCGGCTATTGTCAGCGCTCGTGCAGCCAGCGTGCTACCTGCGGTGCGAAATAGGTCAGCACGCCATCGGCACCTGCGCGCTTGAAGCACATCAGGGACTCCATCACGCACGCGCGCTCGTCCAGCCAGCCGTTGGCAACGGCGGCCTTCAACATCGCGTACTCGCCACTGACCTGGTACGCGAACGTCGGGACGCCAAAGGTCTCTTTGACCCGGCGGACGACATCCAGATATGGCATGCCCGGCTTGACCATCACCATGTCCGCGCCTTCCTCCAGATCCAGTGCGATCTCACGCATCGCCTCATCGCCGTTCGCCGGGTCCATCTGGTACGTCTTCTTGTCTGCCTTGCCCAGGCTGCCGGCGCTGCCCACCGCATCACGGAACGGGCCGTAGAACGCCGATGCGTACTTCGCCGAGTACGCCATGATGCGCGTGTTGATGAAGCCTGCGTCGTCCAGTCCGCGGCGGATGGCACCGATGCGGCCGTCCATCATGTCCGATGGCGAGATGACGTCGACGCCGGCCTGTGCGTGCGACACCGACTGCCTCACCAGTGCGTCGACCGTGATGTCGTTGAGCACGTAACCGCTGTCATCGATGATGCCGTCCTGCCCGTGCGTGGTGTACGGATCCAACGCCACGTCGGTCATCACGCCCAGCGTGGGGAAGCGTTCTTTCAATGCGCGCACGGCGCGTTGCGCCAGCCCGTCATCGGCCCAAGCAGCCTCCGCGTCCAACGACTTCAGCGCCGGATCGATCACCGGGAACAGGTCGAGCACCGGGATGCCGAGCGCGACTGCGTCCTCGGCTACTTTCAGCAGCTCCTCGATCGACAGCCGCTCCACGCCCGGCATCGAAGGAATCGCCGTGCGTCCTGCATGCTCATGCACGAACACCGGGTAGATGAGGTCGTCCACGCTGAGCGTGTTTTCGCGCATCAGTCGACGTGAAAAATCATCGCGACGCATGCGGCGGGGGCGGTACAGAGGATGGGACATGAGGGGGCTCCGTCGGGATATCAGGTCACTGCAGGCGATAGTCGCGCGGCAGCAGGGGTTCGGGTAGCGGGCGCTGGCCCAGCGCACCCAGGCGGGCCACCGAGCGCGATTCCAGAATCAGCTGCCCATGGCTTTCGGCCCTCCCACCATCGCTCGTAGCAGGCGCTGTTGCGGAAGCCCAGGAAGATCGACAGCACCAGCCCAAGCAGGGCGAAGGGTGCAGATGACACGCGCTCGATGCCCGGCACATCGCCGAGCTCCGCCACCGCAGCGACCGCGATCGCGATCGCCAGCAGCAGGATCGCCACCACTTTCGGTGCCACCGCCGGAACGATGGAGCCGCGCAGGATGTAGAGAAGCTGCCAGCCGTGGGGACGTGGGCGGATGATCATCAGGAATGAGGGGCGTCGCGCGCCACAGCCGGGCGCAGGCGATGGCGCGCGCCATCAGAGGCGCCATTGTACGCCCGCCCCGACGGCGCGCTCAGCCGCTGCGACGCATCGTCGCACCTGCTGTAGTCAGACGATGCCGCCGCCCAGGCCCAGGCGGAAGATGCCGACCACGATGACGATGCCGTTGAGGATCAGGCCGGTCCAGGCACGACCCCGTTTGCTGGGATGGGTGAACAGGATGCCGATCGCCGCGACCACCGCGCCCACTGCCGCGAACGGAATAAGGAACCAGTTGCCCCAGCCCAGCAGTGGCACCAGCGCGATGACCATCCACCCCAGTGCCACGATGCCCCACAACAGACTGATCAGTCCCATGCGCCCTCCTCGCCGATGGATTGGGCCCCACCATAGCCGGTCGCGTGGGAACCGGATAGGCCCGCCGCAGCTTGCCATCACGCTCACCACCCCGGTGCTAGCGTCGCCTCAGGGCCCCGGCGTTGGGGCCGATTCAGATCGATGGACCGATGATCCGTTCCATCCAACAGGGGTTCGAGCCATGAAGATGCACGCGATGAAAATGCGCTGGGTTGCTGCCGCCGCCGTGCTGCTGGTTGCTGCCGGCTGCGCCAGCACGTCCAAGGTCATGCTGGGACAGGCCCGCGCACCGATCGATCCGTCACAAGTACAGGTGTATTCCACCCCGCCTGCCGGCTCGGTGGAAATCGCGCAGCTGGAGTCTTCCAGTGCCGTGGGGTTTGGCACGCAGGGCCAGACCGATGCCGCCGTGGCCCGCTTGAAGCGGGATGCCGCCGCACTGGGTGCCAATGGTGTGATCCTGATGGGCGTCGGCTCCAGCGGGTCACCGGTCGGCATGTCGGTCGGCGCAGGCAGCTACGGTTCGCGCGTAGGCGGTGGCCTGGGTATCGGCATCCCGACCACCCAGCGCAAAGCAGCCGGCGTGGCGATCTGGGTGCCCAACCCGCAACCCGTCCCGCGCCTGCCCGCCCAGCAGATCCCGGCCCGCTGAACGAAAAACGGGGACGGAGGGGATTAAGTCGCATTTGGCCCACGCGTGGGCCAAATGCGACTTAATCCCCTCCGTCCCCGTTTTGTGCGACTTAATCCCCTCCGTCCCCGTTTTGCAGTCCCGTTTTGCTTTACCGGTACTTGGGGACGAACGTTTCGTTCACCGCCTTGGCCAGCTGGTCGGGCGGAAGCAGGCCCTGGTCCAGCAGGAAGTTGTTGAAGGCCTTGCGGTCGAACTTGGCGCCCAGCGCGAGTTCGGTCTGCATGCGCAGTTCCATGATCCGGGTGTAGCCGTAGAAGTAGCTGCCGGCCTGGCCGGGCATGCGCACCATGTAGCGGTCCAGTTCCTGCGTGGCCATCGCCTTGGACAGGCCGACTTCATCGATCAGCACGCGTTCGGCGCTGGCACGGTCGATCTGGCCCAGGTTCAGCATGGGGTCCAGCATCGCGCGTGCGGCACGCAGCAGGCGGAACTGCAATGCGATCAGCTGCCCGTCCAGCGGCTCGTACGGCACCATCTCGGCTTCGGCATACAGCGCCCAACCTTCGACGTTGACCGAATTGAACGCGAACATGGTGCGGGCCAGCGAGATGCCGCGCTCCACCATGGCGGTGAACTGCAGTTCGTGACCCGGGCGGCCTTCGTGCGCACTCAGCGTCCAGGCGGCGGAGCCGAAATTGAAGTCGTCGTACTGCGCGCCTTCGCCGGCTGCCGGATTGCCCAGCGGCAGGACGAACGTACCCTGCTGCCCGGTATTGTTGACCAACGGTGCAGGCAGGAAATGCGGCGCCGGGCTTGCTGCGCTTTCGGCGGCTGAACCCAGGCGCATCTGCATCGGCCGCTGCGGCACGTCGACGATCTTGTGCTCGTGGATCAGCGGGTCGATCGCATCGATCACCTTGCGGTAGTGGGTTTCCAGCTGGTCGTTGGGAATCTTTTCCTGCTTCAGCGCGCGGATGACGGCCACGATGTCGGCGGTATCGGCAACCTTCAGGCCCTTGGCCTGCACCACCAGCGGGGCCAGCTGGCGCATCGCCGAGCGGGTTTCCATGAACTCCAGCTGCGCACGCTGCATCAGCTGCTGCGGGGCGATGTCGATGCCGACCTGCTTGAGCTGGAACGCGTATACCGGCGCGGGCAGACGCGCGTCGTCACGGGCCTTCGGCAGTACCTCGGCGCGGGTCCAGGCGGCATAGTCCTTCATCTGGCCGGCGAGGGCCTTCATCGCGTCGTCCGCGCCGGTCATCTTGTACTTCTGCAGCAGCGATTCGATGCCGCTCACGTAGGTGTCCACGTTGTCGAGCGACTGCTGCACTTCGATCTTCGTCGGTTGCAGCAAGGCCTTGTTGGACAGACGCTCTTCGTAACGCTGGCGGGCAAGCGTGGTCAGCGCCGTGCTGCCCTGCTGCAGGCCCGCGTAGGCCTTCAGGCGATCCACGGCCTTGGCCCGACGCTCAGCCGGCACCTGGTCGGACAGCAGCAGGTTGAGACCGCTGAAGATGGTCTGCGGCGCATCGCTCCACGGCAGGAAATACTGCTCGGTCAGCGCGCTACCCTCGATGCTCTCGTTGGCCGCGCCGATCATGATTTCCAGGTCCTGACGGACGTTGGGATCTTTCTCGCCGGCCAGCTTCGCCTGCAGTTCGCCCCGCGCCTTGGTCATCGCATCGCGGTAGCGCTTGCCGTTATCCGGACCGAGGTCGGCGACTTTGTCGTCGTAGCCGGGAACGCCGAAGAAGCCGGTACTTTCCGGCTGGAATGGGCCCTGCGCGTCGAGCAGGATCTGCGCCAGCTGGTTGCTGCGTGCCACCCAGGCGGGCGCGGCAGCCGGCTTTTTCGCGGCGGCGGCGGTGGCCGCGGCGGGCGCTGCAGCGGCCGACGGAGCACACAGCAACGGAGTGAGCCCGAGGGCCAGGGCGACGGCAAAGGCAAGCGGCTTCATCAGGCAATCCAGGTGATGGGCAATGCCTGCACCCTACGCATTCACCGGCGGCGCGGCAATCGGCCGGAGGTCACGCTCGTCGCCGTGGCCCGGTATCGCGGAAGCGGGCCGGTCCCTCTCGCCCAGCGAAAGAGACCGGCCTTGAGCTCACGGCTTCAGGCAACGTCCGAGGAAGTCTTCCGCCACCCGGTAGCGATGCAGGGCATCGGCGCCGGACAGTCCATGCTTGGCGCCCGGATAGGTCATCAGTTCGAACGGCTGGCCGCGCTTCTGCAAGGCACTCATCAGCACGGTGGAATTGCTGAAGAGCACGTTGTCGTCGGCCATGCCGTGAATCAGCAACAGACGCGAGCGCAGGCCATCGATGTGCGTGAGTACGCGGGCTTCGGTGTAGCCGGCTTCGTTGCGGGTCGGCAGGTCCATGTAGCGTTCGGTGTAATGGGTGTCATACAGACCCCAGTCGGTCACCGGTGCACCGGCCACACCACACGCATAGCGGTTGGACGCCTTGGCCAGCAGCATCAGGGTCATGTAGCCGCCGTTGGACCAGCCCTGCACGCCGATCCGCGCCGGATCCACCCATGGCTGCTTCTGCAGCCATTCCACGCCGCGCAGCTGGTCGGCGACTTCGACCGTGCCCTGCTTGCCGTACAGCGCGCCACCGAAGTCACGGCCGCGACGCGGGGTGCCGCGGTTGTCCAGCGAAAACACCACGTAGCCCTGCTGGGCCAGGTACTGGTTGAACAGATGATCACCACGGCCCGGCCAGGCATCGGTGACCGTCTGCGATGCCGGGCCGCCGTACACGTACACCGCAACGGGGTAGCGCTTGCCGGCGTCGAAGTCTGCCGGCTTGATCACGCTGTAGTGCAGCGGCGTGCGGCCGTCGGCGGCGGTCAGCGTGCCGAATTCCACTGGCAACTGGGCATCCTTGTAGCGCGCATACGGATGCGAAGGATCGTCCAGGTCGTTGCTCACCAGCGTGGCGATCTTCTCGCCGTTCGCGCGGAACAGCTCGATCTGCGGCGGCGTGCGCGTGTTGGACCAGCTGTCCACGTACACACTGGCGTTGCGGGCGAAACTGGCACTGTGCATGCCCGGGGCCTGCGACAGTTTCTTCAGCGCGCCCCCCTGCAGCGGCACGCTGTAGATCTGGCTTTCGCGTGACGATTCGACGCCGGCACGGAAGAACACCTGCCCTGCGGCCTCGTCCACCGCCAGCAGTTCGTCCACCGGCCAGTCGCCGTGGGTAAGCGCGTGTGCCTTGCCGGCCTTGTCGATGCGGTACAGATGCTCGAAACCGCTGCGTTCGGAAGACCACAGCAGGCTGCCATCGGCCAGGAAACGCAGGCTGTTGTGCAGCGGCACCCAGGTCTTACTGGTTTCATGGGCCAGCACGCGCTGCGCGCCGCTGTCCAGCGCGGTTTCAACCAGATCCAGCTGCCGCTGGTCGCGGCTCTGGCGCTGGAAGCTGAGGTGCTTCGGGTCACGCCAGTCCACGCGTGCCAGATAGATTTCCGGGTCGGTGCCCAGGTCAATCCAGCGCGGCGGCGACCCGGCCACCGGTGCGATCACGCCGAGCTGCACGCGCACGTTGGCATCGCCTGCAGCCGGGTAGCGCTGCTCGATCACATCAGTACGGTCCGGATAGACTTCGTAGCGCTTCTGCACCGGCACCGGGCTTTCGTCGATGCGGGCGAAGGCAATGGCGGAATCATCCGGCGCCCACCAGTAGCCGGTGTGGCGGTCCATCTCTTCGTCGGCGACGAACTCGGCGACACCGTTGCCGATGGTCGCGCTGCCGTCGGTGGTGAGCTGACGCTGCGCACCGCTGGACAGATCGATCACCCACAGGTTGCGCGCGCGGACGAAGCTGACGAAGCCGCCGAGGGGTGACAGCTTGGCATCGGTGGCAAAGCCTTCGCCGTGGGTAAGCTGGCGCACGGCCGCGCTGCCCTGTTTCTGCAGGTCATACAGGTACAGCTCGCCGCCCAGCGGGAACAGCAGGCTGCGGGCATCGGGCGACCACTGGTAATCGACGATGCCGGTCATCGCGGCGATGCGCTGGCGCTCGCGGCGGGCCTTTTCTTCATCGCTCAACGTTTCAGTGCCCGGCAGCACCACCTTGGAATCGACCAGCAGGCGGGTCTGCCCGCTGGCGATGTCATACGTCCACAGGTCCAGTTGGTTGCGGTCGCTGTCCTTGCCGCGCAGGAAGCTTACCTGCGACCCGTCCGGGGCGACCTTCGGCTTCATCAGCGTCGGGCCGGACAGCGGCAGCGAGCCGGTGATGGCTTCCAGGGTGAGTTTTTCAGCGTGGGCAGCGGTGGTCGTGGCGAACATCAGGGCAAGGGCAGCAAAAAGGTGGCGCATGGACGGTTCCGGTATGCAGCAACCCCAATCCTAACCCGCTGCGCCAACGGCTGCCTCGCCGGGTGCCTGGTGGTGCGCTGGGACGGGCCACGCCCCAGCGCACGATCTGCTCAGCGCTTGCCGAACAGGTGCTTGCGTTCTTCTTCGCCCATCGGCTTGCCGGCGTCCGGGTTGACCTGCTGGCGCAGGGCGTAGGCGCGCTGGGTGGCGGGCCGTGCGGCAATGGCCTGCTGCCAGCGGTGCAGGTTCGGGAACGCGGCATAGTCGGGCGGCAGCTTGTCGTATGGCCCGATCCACGGGTAGCTGGCCATGTCGGCGATGCTGTATTCGCTACCTGCCAGCCACTCATGCTGCGCCAGCCGCTTGTCCATCACCCCGTGCAGGCGGGTGACTTCATTGCCGTAGCGTTCGATGGCATACGGAATCTTCTCAGGCGCATAGACGGTGAAGTGCCCCATCTGCCCGCTCATCGGCCCCAGCCCGGCCATCTGCCAGAACAACCACTCCAGGGTCTCAACGCGCTCACGGGCGTCGCGCGACAGGAAGGTGCCGGTCTTTTCCGCGAGGTACAGCAGGATCGCGCCGGATTCGAACACGCTCAGCGGTGCGCCGCCGCCGGCGGGTGCGTTGTCGACGATGGCCGGCATCTTGTTGTTCGGCGAGATCGCCAGGAACTCCGGCTTGAACTGGTCGCCGGCCCCGATGTTGACCGGATGGATGCGGTACTCCAGCCCGGCCTCTTCGAGGAACAGGGTGACCTTGTGGCCATTCGGGGTGGGCCAGTAATACAGATCGATCATGGCAGTGGCACTCGGCGAGGATGTCCACCGAGTGTAGAACGCGCACTGGCTTGGCACCGTCATCGCGGGCCAGTACTCTGCGCGCTCTCCTGCAACGCAGCATGCCGTCCATGACCCCTCCGTACCGCCCCAACCCCCTGTCTACGCTGATCTTCGCCTCGCGCTGGCTGCAGCTGCCGCTGTACCTGGGCCTGATCGTTGCCCAGGGCGTCTACGTGTTCCTGTTCGGCAAGGAGCTGTGGCACCTGATCATGGAAGCCGGCCACCTCGGCGAACAGCAGATCATGCTGATCGTGCTGGGCCTGATCGACGTCGTCATGATCTCCAACCTGCTGGTGATGGTGATCGTCGGCGGTTACGAAACCTTCGTCTCGCGCCTGCGCCTGGAAGGCCACCCGGACCAGCCGGAGTGGCTGAGCCACGTCAATGCCAGCGTGCTGAAAGTGAAGCTGGCGCTGTCGATCATCGGTATCTCGTCGATCCACCTGCTGAAGACGTTCATCGCCGCCGGCGCACTGGATGGCCTGCCGTTGTGTCCGCCGGAGCTGATGAACGCCGCTGCGTCTGCCGCCAACATCGGCGCCGCCCGGTGTTCCACCCTGACCTCGACCGGCGTGCTGTGGCAGACCATCATCCATGCCGTATTCATCCTGTCTGCGATCGGTATCGCCTGGACCGACAAGCTGATGAACAGCGGCAATGAGCCTGCCAAGGATGCGCACCGAGCGCACTGAAGGGCACGGCGGCACGTACCCCTGCCCCATCACGGGCACGGGATGCTAGATTGCATCCCTGAGTGAATCTGCCGGCGGCGTCGGGAAACGCCGCCGGCCATCGCCTGGGACCAGTGCCGGGCTTTTCGTACCGTCGTATTCAAGGGGAAGTTGGATGTCGTACGTCAGCAAATCCGTGGTTGTCCGTGCGCGCCTGCTGGCGCCTGCCTTCCTGCTGATGGGCTTGGCGGCCTGCTCCGGCAAGGACGAAACCGCCGCGCCTGCGGCCGATGCCGCCAAGCCCGCTGCCGCCACACCGACCGCGCCCGTGGCGCCGCCTGCGGTGTCCAGCAAGGTACAGGCGATGGGCAGCGAAGAACTGCGTGAATCGGCCAGCCAGGCACTGCGCGAAAACCGCATGTACGCGCCGGCCGGTGACAACGCCATCGAGTACTACCTTGCGCTGCGCGACAAGACCCCGGACGACGCCTCGGTGAAGAGCGCGCTGACCGACCTGCTGCCTTACACCCTGATCGCCGCCGAGCAGAACCTGGCACGCGAAGATTTCGAAGAAGGCCAGCGGCTGATCGCGCTGATCGAGAAAGTCGATCCGAAGGCGCCGGCACTGCCGCGCCTGAAGCAGGGCATCACCCGCGGCGTGGAAGTGGCCGCGCAGCGCACCACGGAAGAAACCGACCGGGTGAAGCGCGAAGCCGAGGCCAAGACCAAGCAGTTGGCCGAGCAGCAGAAGCTGGCCGAACAGCGCACCCGTGAGGCCGCCGCTGCGCAGCAGATCGCCGCGCAGCAGCCCGTCGCTGCACCGGCAGCGCCCGCACCGACCCCGGCACCGGCACCGGCCGCAGCGGACACCGCCCGTCGCGAGGCCGAGCAGCGCCAGCAGCAGGCTGCCGCGCAGGCCGCTGCCGCCGCGCGCCAGACCGCTGCACCCACGCTGCGCCCGGTCAGCACGCCGGCCCCGCGCTACCCGGCCGACGCCCTGCGTTCGAACACGTCCGGCGAAGTATTGGTGGAAATCACCGTAGGCACCGACGGCTCGGTGACCAGTGCGCGCGTGCTGCGCGCCACACCGGCCCGCACCTTCGACCGCGAAGCCCTGAGCGCCGTAAAGCGCTGGCGCTTCGAACCCGTGGCCGCCCCGGTCACCACCCGCCGCACCCTCGCCTTCAGCCCCGGCAACTAAAAAAGGGGACGGAGGGGATTAAGTCGTAATCCCCTCCTTCTGCAGCGCGCGCCATGCCGCGACGGCCGGGTGCGCTGTGCGCTGATACGGATGGGCGACACCGCGGGTCATGCTGTGCTTCCAGCCTGCCTGGAGTGCCCCGCTGATGCCTCGCCATGCCCGTCTGTTGGTCCCCGGCCTGCCTTTCCACGTCGTCCAGCGCGGCGTCAACAAAGGCGCGATATTCTTCGATGATCAGGACCGTGAGCACTTCCTCCGTGTCCTGCACAAAGCGTTCGTAAAATACGGCGTCGCCCTGCACGCCTATGTGCTGATGGGGAACCATGTGCATCTGCTGGCCACGCCGCGCGCGGAAAACTCGCTCGCCTTCGCGATGCGCGCATTGGGCAACGGGTACGTGCAGGCCTTCAACCAGCGCCACGGGCGTTGCGGCCCGCTGTGGCAGGGGCGTTTCCACTCGAGCCTGATCGATCACGACCGCTATCTACTGGCGGTGTACCGCTACATCGAGCTCAATCCGGTGCGGGCGGGGCTGGTGAACCGTGCCGAGCAGCATCGCTGGTCAAGCGTGCACGGCAACCTGGGGCTGCGGCGCGATCCGTTGCTGATGCCACATCCTGCCTACCGAGCGCTGGGCGACACACCCACGGAGACAACTTCGCGCTACCACACGTTCCTGCAGGACAGCCACGCACAGGACGATGCGGACACCATCCGCCAGCACGAACGCAGGCAGTCGCCGCTGGGGGATGAGCGCTTCCTGGAGATGCTGCGCGAAACGCTGGGCCAATCGGTCGCAATGCGGTGTCCCGGCCGCCCTCGCAAAGAGGGCCTGCACGGTACAGGGGCGCGATGAGAAGACGGAGGGAGTCGAAAACGACTTAATCCCCTCCGTCCCCTTTTTTTCAGCCGGAGATCGCGAGGCGTTCCTGCTGGTAGCGGCGGACGGCGGCGTACCAGAGCAGGGCGGCGAGGCCGACGTTGGCGCCGAGGTAGATCGCCCAGATGGTGGGGCTGATGTGCTCGTGGCGGATCACCTTCAGCAGCATCTGGTTCTGCGACAGGAACGGTACGGCGTACTGCCAGAGCACGCTTTTCAGCGGGTACACCATCAGCGCGTAGCTGGGCAGCATCGGCAACAGCATCAGCCAGGTCATGTGGCTCTGCGCCTCTTTCATGCTCTTGGAGGCCGCCGACAGGAAGGTCAGCAGCGAGGTGCCGATCAGCAGCATCGGCAGCATCACCAACAGCATCTGCAGCATCGATCCGAGTCCCATGTTGAGCTGGCGACCGACGCTGCTGTCCGACAGCTGGGCGCTGATCTTGAACGCGGCCAAGGTCAGCAGCAGGGAGACCAGTCCGACCGCACACGCGGCGGCGATCTTGCCGCTGACGATGGCGCTGCGCTTGGCTGGCGTGGCCAGCAGCGGTTCCAAGGACTGCCGCTCGCGCTCGCCGGCGGTGGTATCCATGACCAGGTAGGCGCCGCCAAGGAAGGAGGTGATCGTCAACAGCAGCGGCAGCAGCATCGACAGCATCATGCCCTGCTTGGCTTCGGTCGATGCCATGTCCTGCGAGGCGACGTCCAGCGGACGTGCAACCTGGGCGTCGATACCACGCGCCATCAAGCGCAGCGCGCCGACCTGGCCGTTGTAGGTCTGCAGGGCCGCCTTCAACCGGGCCGTCGGTACATCGGCGGCACGCCGCGTGCTGTCCTGCAGGATCTCCACCAGCGCCGGACGGCCATCGCGCCAGCGTTCATCGAACTCATCGCTGATGCGCAGCGCCACGTCGATGCGCTGGTCGGAAATCGCCTGGTTGAGGTCCTTCGGTGCGTCGGTTGCATTGAGTCCCTGCGCGGCGAGGAAGCGCACCAGGTTCGGCGCGTTCTGTGCGCCGATGGTCGGGATGTCCAGGGGTTGATCTATCTGCGACTTGACCCGGCTTTCGGCGAGTTTGCCCATGCCGAGGATCAGGATCGGGTACAGCAGCGGACCCAACAGCAGGGTCAGCGCCAGCGTGCGGCGATCACGCGAGAGGTCGCGCAGTTCCTTGCGCATCACGGTGAACAACGTGGACATGATGCTCATGCGTGCAGGCCCTCTTCGGTGCCGATCAGTTTGACGAAGGCGTCCTCCAGGTTGCTCTCGCCCGCCTGTTCGCGCAGTTCATCGGCACTGCCGGCGGCCATCACCGTGCCCTTGGCGATGATCACGATGCGATCGCACAGCGCGGCGACCTCCTGCATGATGTGGCTGGAGAAGATCACGCAGCGACCTTCGTCGCGCAGGCCGTGCAGGAAGCGGCGCATGGCCCGGGTGGTCATCACGTCCAGGCCATTGGTCGGCTCGTCCAGGATGACATTGCGGGGGTCATGCACCAGCGCGCGGGCGATGGCGGTCTTGGTGCGCTGGCCCTGCGAAAAGCCATCCGTCTGCCGGTCCAGGATGTCAGCCATGTCCAGTGCGCGCGACAGCGCCTCGGTGCGCTGGGCGATGGTGCCAGCATCCAGCCCATGCAGTTCGCCGAAATAGGCGATGTTCTCGCGCGCGGTCAGCCGCTTGTAGACGCCGCGCGCATCGGGCAGCACGCCCAGTCGGCGGCGCACTTCCGTCGCATCGACATTCGCATCGATGCCATCGACGGTGACACAGCCCTGGTCTGGGCTCATCAAGGTGTACAGCATGCGCATGGTGGTGGTCTTGCCTGCGCCGTTGGGGCCGAGCAGGCCGGTGATGCGACCATCCTCGGCACGGAAGCTGACGTCCTGCACCGCCTGGATGCGGCCAGTCTTGGTATTGAATGCCTTGTGCAGGCCCTCTGCGACGATCATGGTTCCCATCCGTTGAACGAGGTGAACGCCGGCACGTGGCTCAGCGCGTCCAGACAGCCGGCATCCACTGCCTTGGCGTCTGCCGTTTCGATGTACTGCGCCACCACGCGCGGCATGCAGCCTGCGTTGAGGGTGCCGTGGCCCTGGCCGCGGGCGACGATGTGGTGGCCATTGGGCAAGCCTTTCAGCACCTGCTCCGCATAGCGCGGCGGGGTCACCGGGTCCAGCTCGCCCGACAGCAGCAGCACGGATGCGTCACTCTTCAGCGGCACGGCACTGTCGGCCGGGGCCGTGTCGTGGGGCCAGGCTTGGCAGGCAGCGAAGAACATGCCGGCCACGTGCGGGCCGAGCAGTCGATCGCTCTGTGCAGCGGGCTGGAAGCGCGGCGCGTCTTCGCTGCAGATCACCGACCACTGCATGCCGCGGTTGATCTGGAGGTCGACCGCGCGTGATGCATTGCGGCTGAGTGCGGCCAGTGGCGCATACCGCCCATGCGCGGCCTCATCCAGCACGACCGGCAGCAAGGACGACAGCTCCGGCATGTAGGAGAACGCAAACGCCAGCCCGATCACGCTGTCTGGACTGAGCACGTCCTGCCGCGCTTCGGCGGTGGCCGGATCCCGGTAGTCCACCGTCACCGGTGCCGCGGCAAGCGCATCCATCACGGTGCGCAGCTGGGTGCGCGTATTGACCGGGAAGCGCTTGGCGCAGGCCGCGTCTTTGATGCACTGCGCGGACTGCAGGATGATCGCGTCTTCGAAGGTGTTGGCGAAATCACCGCCGACCACCAGGTCGTTGGGCACCACGCCGTCGATGACCACGCTGCGGACGTGCTGCGGGTAGCGGGCGAGATAGTGCTGTGCCACGCGGGTGCCGTAAGAGCCGCCGACCAGGTTCAGCTGCTGCGCGCCAAGCGCCTTGCGCACCGCGTCCAGATCGTCAATGGCCTGCGAGGTGGTGTAGAAGCGCGGGTCCGCGCGGCCCTGCAGCGACGCAGCACACCGGCCGGCGTACGCGCGGACGTTGGCTTCGGTGGGTTCGGCCTTCTCGTCCATCGGCAGCTCTTTGCCGTCGGCACCCAGGCAGCTCAGTGGATTGGAGCCACCGGTGCCCCGCTGATCGACCAGGAAGATGTCGCGTTGCTTGCCCACCAGGCGCAGCGCGGTGCTGACGGGCAGCGCGACCTCGCTGGCCGCCTGTCCCGGGCCGCCGGCAATGAAGAACACCGGATCCGGCAGGCCGGTAGCGTTGTTGTCCGCCGGCAGCCAGGCAATGCGCAGGTCGATCCGGCGGCCGTCCGGCGCAGCCGGATTCTCCGCAACCGGCAAGGTGCCGCACTGGGCTTCGACATTGGCCGAGGCCACCGAGCCGCTCAACGTGCAGGGCTTGAACTCGATCTGCCCGTAGTGGCGTCCGGTGCCGTCGCCGTCGCCCGCAGAGGGCGGCGCGCTGCAGGACGCGCACAGGACACTGGCCAACACCCCGGCCAGTTTCAGGTGGATTCTGGACATCTTCCTTGCTTCCCCTTGCTGATGGTCATGCAAACGGGACGGGGCCCGATCGCGGATGTGACCAAGTTACACCGAAGGGTGGCAGCGCCGCGATGGGCGGTGGCGGCGAGATGCGGCGTTTCAATGGGTTTGGGTTTGGGTTCCGACTTGGATCTGGACGCTGATTTGGTTTCGGACGCGGCGTTGGCTCTGCATTCGGCTTCGGACGTCTCGTTGGCTCTGCATTCGGCTTCGGACGTGGAGGTGGCTCTGGACTTGGCTTCGGACGTGGACTTGGCTTCGGACGTGGACTTGGCTTCGGACGTGGACTTGGCTTCGGACTTGGTAGCGCCGACTTCAGTCGGCTGCGGTAAGAAGAGCAGCCGACTGAAGTCGGCTCTACCCTGAGATATTTTCCCGCGCATTTCCCCGTGCATTCCCATGCACTCCGCATGCATTTCGCCGTGAATCCCCCCATCCATTCCCGTGCATTCCGCGGTCATTCCTCTGGCACATTTCGCGGGCATTCCCCACGCCTTCCTCGGGAATTTCTCGGCCATTCCGCGATCGTTCCTCGAGCATCCACCCGAGCCACGGGCAGCGCGGCGGTGCGCCGTACAATGTCAGTCCGCCTGCAGCAGGATCCTTCCCATCAGCCAGCCGATGTCCATCGACCGGATCAGCTTGACCACCCTGCGGTTGTTCGTCGCGGTGGCCGAAGAGGGATCACTGACCCGCGCGGCCGAGCGCGAAGCCATCGCCACGTCCGCCGCCAGCCGTCGCCTGAACGATCTGGAAAGCGGGCTGGACGTTGCGCTGTTCACCCGCAACTCGCGCGGCATGCAGCTCACCCTGGCCGGCGAGAGCCTGCTGCAGCACGCGCGCCGCATGCTGCTGGCCGCGGCAGCATTGTCGTCGGAGCTGCTGGAGTACCGCCGTGGCATCCGCGGGCACATCCGCATGTTGGCCAACTTGTCGGCCATCGTGGCTTACCTGCCGGAAGCGCTGGAGCAGTTCTTCCTGACCCATCCGGACCTGCGCATCGAGCTCGAAGAGCGGCCTACCGGCGGCGTGGTGCGCGGCATCCAGGAAGGGTGGGCGGAGATCGGCGTGTGCTCCGGCGATGGCGAACTGGGAGAGCTGACCGCGCTGCCGTTCCGCCGCGATCGGCTGGTCATGCTGATGCGCCCGGACCACCCCCTGGCGGGCGGGGGTCCGCTCGCGTTCGCCGATACGCTGGGCTACGACCAGATCGCGCTGCATGCGGAGAGTTCCATCTTCACCCGTTCGCAGATGGCCGCACGTGATGCGGGCCGGGCGTTGCGACGGCGCATCCACGTGCCGGGTTTCGATGCGATCTGCCGCACGGTGCAGGCCGGCCTGGGCATCGGCGTGGTGCCGGAGCCCGTGTTCGCCCTGTTTGGGCGGGCGATGAACCTGCACATCGAGCCGCTCACCGACGGGTGGGCCCAGCGTGAGCTGAAACTGGTCTGGCGCGGCGATCGGCCCCTGTCCACCGCCGCCCAACAGCTGGTGGAGCACCTTCGACTAAAGGCGTAGGCGTTCGCGATATGCGAACGCTTTTTCGTCAGAAAGGCATGGCGCCGCCTGCATCAGCGACCTACCCTGCGGACCTGCTTCCTGGGAGGGTTGATGATGTCCGGTCCATTGCATGGCATCCGTGTTGTTGAATTCGGAACACTGATCGCAGCGCCGTTCGCCGCGCGCCTGTTCGCCGAATTCGGCGCGGACGTGATCAAGATCGAGTCGCCCGATGGCGGCGACCCCTTGCGCAAATGGCGCAAGCTGCATGGCGATACCTCGCTGTGGTGGTCGCTGCAGGCACGCAACAAGAAGTCCGTCGCGCTGGACCTGAAGTCCGTCGAAGGCGCCGAGGCCGCACGCCAGCTCGCGGCGAGTGCCGACGTGGTGATCGAGAACTTCCGTCCCGGCGGCCTGGAAAAGCTGGGCCTTGGCTGGGACGTGCTGTCCGCGCTGAACCCCGACCTGATCATGGTGCGCATCTCCGGCTACGGCCAGGATGGCCCCTACCGCGATCGGCCGGGCTTTGGTGCGATCGGCGAAGCGATGGGCGGCATCCGCTACACCACCGGCGATCCGAGCACACCGCCCGCCCGAGTGGGGATCAGCCTGGGCGACTCGCTTGCATCGCTGCATGGGGTGATGGGCGCACTGATGGCCCTGCTGCGGGTGAAGACCGGGCAAGGCCGTGGCCAGGTGGTGGATGTGTCGCTGGTGGAAAGCGTGTTCAACCTGATGGAGAGCCTGGTGCCGGAACATGCCATGTTCGGCACGGTGCGCGAGCGCACCGGCGGCGCGCTGCCCGGTATCAGCCCCTCCAACACCTACCCGACGGCCGATGGCAGCTTCGTGGTGATCGCCGGCAACAGCGATCCGATTTTTCGCCGTTTCATGCAGGCCATCGGCCGCAATGATCTGGCTGCGGATGCCGCACTGGCCACCAATCCCGGCCGCGTGCTGCGCAACGCGGAGCTGGACGCGGCGATCACCCACTGGACCAGCGGCCTGCACATCGATGCCGTGCTGGCGGCATTGGACGCGGCCGACGTGCCGGCCGGACGCATCTATTCGGCCGCCGACATCGTCGCCGACCCGCACTACCGTGCACGCGGGATGCTGCTGGAAACCACCCTGCCCGACGGCCAGCCGATCACCCTGCCGGGCATCGTGCCGAAGCTGTCTGAAACGCCGGGGCAGATGCACTGGACCGGCCCCGCGCTGGGTGAACACACCGATCAGGTACTGACGGAACTGGGTATGGCCGCCGATGCCATCGCCGCCGCCAGTGGCCGGGGAGCACGCGCATGAACGCCGACCGCCGCTTGATCGTGCAGGAAGTCTGCCTGCGCGATGGCCTGCAGATTGAACCGGTGTTCGTCCCCACCGCAGAAAAGATCCGCCTGGGTGACGCCTTCAGTGCGCTGGGCTTCGAACGCATCGAGGTCAGCAGCTTTGTTTCACCGAAGGCCGTGCCGGCCCTTGCCGATGCGGCCGAGGTGTTCGCCGGCCTGCAGCGCGCTTCGGGAACCGTCTACGTGGCGCTGGTGCCGAACCTGAAAGGTGCCGAGCGCGCGCTTGCCGCCGGCGCGGACGAGCTCAACCTGGTGATGTCCGCCGGCCAGACCCATAACCTGGCCAACATGCGCATGACCACCGAGGAAAGCTTCGCCGGCTTCGCGCAGATCGCCGGGTTGCCGAGGGGCGAGACACGGCTCAATGGCACCGTGGCCACCGCGTTCGGGTGCCCGTTCGACGGCGACCAGCCAGTGCCGAAGGTGCTCGATCTGGTCCGCCGCTACCTTGACCTGGGCTGCACCGGCATCACGCTGGCCGACACCACGGGCATGGCCAATCCACGCCAGGTGGCCGCCTTGGTGGAGCAGGCCTTGAAGCTGGTCGCGGCCGATGCGTTGACCCTGCATTTCCACAACACCCGCGGACTGGGACTGGCCAATGTGATCGCCGCCTTCGATGCAGGCGCACAGCGCTTCGATGCCGCACTGGGTGGGCTGGGCGGCTGCCCGTTCGCGCCCGGTGCATCGGGCAACATCTGTACCGAAGACCTGGTCGCGATGTGCGAAGAGATGGGGATTGCAACCGGGTTGGACCTGCCCGCGCTGATCACCCTGTCGCGCGGCTTGCCGGCGCTGGTAGGCCACGACACCGCCGGCCAGGTGGCCAAGGCAGGACGCGTGCGCGACCTGCATCCGGCTCCACCGGGACTGCGCGCCGCGTAACCCTTTCGACCTTTCACAGCGGGCCACGGCTCCGCTCTACAGAACACGCTTCATTCCTGGGAGGGAATCATGCACGAGTGGTTTGTGCTGGCGAACGCCTTGTTCGCCATCCTGTTGATCGTCCTGTTGATCATCTACTTCAAGGTCAACCCGATGATCGCGCTGATCGCCGGCCCGCTGTATCTGGGCCTGTCATCCGGGCTGGGGTTCGGCCCGACCATCGAGGCGATCACCGACGGCTTCGGCGACCTGATGGGCAAGATCGGCCTGCTGATCGGCTTCGGCGTGATGATCGGCGCCTTCCTGCACCGCATGGGGGCCTTCCAGCAGGTGGTGCGCCTGCTGGTCCGTACCTTCAAGCCCACGCAGATGCCGTATGCGTTCGCCACGATCCTGACGTCCATCTTCCCGCCGATCTACACCGACGTGCTGCTGCTGATGTCCGCGCCACTGGCACGTGCCACCGCCAAGCGAATGGGCGGCGATGCGCTGCCGAAGATGGCCGGTGCAGTCGGCGTGGGCATCTACCTCGCGCTGACCATGGTGGTGCCGGGCGTGGCCGCGCTGGCGCTGTCGGCGGTGCTGGACGTGGAGCTGGGGACGATGCTGCTGGTCGGCCTGGCGATTGCGGTCCCGACCGTGTTCCTGACCTTGTGGGGGTTCCACTTCCTGCTGCGTCGCGGGTTCTGGAATCCAGACACCGATGAACTGCCCGATGACCAGGCACCGGCCGTGGTCGCCGCCGAGATCAAGGACGAAGACAACGCGGTACCGCTGAAGTTGTCGCTGCTGCCGATCATCGTGCCGCTGCTGATGATCGCCACCGGCGCACTGGATCGTGCACTGGGCCTGGACATCCCGGCGCTGGCAGCCGTGGGCAACTCGACGTTCGCGCTGTTCTGCGGCCTGGTGCTGGCCTTCGTCATCGCCCGCTTCACCGTCCCTGCGCACGACCGCAGTGGTGCGGTGACCGACGCGTTCAAGGAAAGCGGTCAGATCCTGCTGCTGACCGGTGTGGCCGGCTCGTTGTCCGCGGTGGTGGCCACCACCGGGTTGGGCGACATCCTGTCGGGCTACTTCAGCGCCAACTCGGCCGCACCGCTGTTGCTGGTGT
The DNA here is from genome assembly GCF_040223995.2 of Stenotrophomonas sp. WHRI 8082. Taxonomy (NCBI): domain Bacteria; kingdom Pseudomonadati; phylum Pseudomonadota; class Gammaproteobacteria; order Lysobacterales; family Lysobacteraceae; genus Stenotrophomonas; species Stenotrophomonas sp. WHRI 8082. Next base: position 1,680,475 of record NZ_CP167826.1, read on the forward strand.
GGGTGGTGGCCGCCATCCTGCACATCGCGATCGGCTCGGTATCTGCCTCGGCCATCACCGCCGCCAGCATGCTGGCCCCGGCGCTGCATTCGCTGGACGTGCCACCGGTGCTGGTCGCCTTGGCGGCAGGCTCCGGGTCGCTGTTCCTGGTGCATGTCACCAGCAACACGTTCTGGCTGATGCAGACCACCTTCGGCATGACCCTGCGCGGCACGCTGAAGACCTTGAGCCTGCCGGTTTCACTGGCCTCGGTGGTATCGCTGCTGTTGATCCTGGTGGCCAGCGCGCTGTTCTGATCCGTTCTTCCATCTGTGTACGGCGGAGGGGCCGGACTCATGAAACTTGCACGCACTTCTTCATTCATCTGCCTCGGGCTGGCCAGTGCATCGGCACTGGCCGCCGATGACCAAGGTTTCCTGGCCGGCGCGAGCGCCGACCTGACCGCAACCAACTTCTATTACAACCGTGATTTCCGCAGCGGCAGTGGCCAGGGCAAGCGCGAGGAATGGGCGCAGGGCTTCCTGCTGGAGGCGCGCAGCGGCTACACGCCGGGCGTGATCGGTTTCGGCATCGACGTGCTGGGGCTGGCCGACTTCAAACTGGATGGTCTGCGGTCTGAAGTGGGCACCGGCATCCTGCCCTACAACGAAGACGGCGCACGCTCGGCGTTCGGCCGCATCGCCGTGACCGGCAAGGCGAAGGCCGGACCTGCCGAGCTGCGCGTGGGCAGCCACATCGCCTCGGACCTGCTGCTGAAATCCAACACCAGCCGCCTGCTGCCGCAGACCTTCGAGGGTGCGACGCTGGGCGCCCGTTGGGGCAACGGTCTGGAACTGGGCTATTCGCGCTTCGACCGTTCCTGGTATCGCGACGGCACCGAGCGCGTGGACCTGACCATCACCAACAAGGACCGCCGTTTCAGCAGGACCCCGGAGTCAGATGGCTTCCAGTTGTTCAGCGCTTCGTGGGCCCCGGATGACCGCTTCAAACTGCACGTCGAGCATGGCGAACTGCGGGACCTGTACCGCCAACAGGTTGCCTCGGTACAGTTCAAGCAGCCGCTGCCGTTGGGCAAGCTGAGCACCGAAGTGCGCTACTACGTGTCCGATGACGTGGGTCCTGCGCTGGCCGGTGTGATCGACAACCGGGCGCTCAACGGACTGGTGGCGTGGCAGCACGCCGGCCAGGAATTCGCGGTCATGTGGCAGGACATGCGTGGCGACACGGCGATGCCGTTCGTCGGCGGCACCGATGGCAACGTGTCCAACTGGACGTTCATCAACGACTTCATGGAACGCGACGAACGCAGCTGGCAGCTGCGGTACCAACTGGACGGCAAGCAGATCAACGTGCCCGGCCTGAAGTTCCTGCTGCGCTACGTGAAAGGCGACAACGCGCGCCCGGCCACATTCGCGGGCGAGGGCCGGCAATGGCAGCGTGATTTTGAAATCGGCTATACCTTCCAGAGCGAGGCGCTGAAGCACCTGTCGATCCGCTGGCGCAACGGATTCTTCCGGTCGAACTACCAGCGTGATGCCGAAGAAAACCGCGTGATGGTGGTGTACGACGTACCGCTGTGGGCGGGCCAGGGCTAGAAGCGCGAAGCAACGGCAACGGCAACGGCAACGGCAACGGCAACGGCAACAGCAAGTGCAACAGCAACGGCAAGGGCCTGCAGGGCTGTGGGTTGGGCGGGGCAGGGTGGGTTGCCGGGGGACGGCAAAAACTGCGTCCATGCGGGCCTTGTTTCGCTCCATCCATGGCGCTCAACACCCCCGCCAACCCACCCTGCCCCACCTTCGACAGGTCCATGGTGGCCATGGGACCTGCGGGCATCGGTAGCGCCGACCCATGGTCGGCGAGCGCAGCGGGCCGTTAGCGGGAATATTCCGCCGACCATGGGTCGGCGCTACCGCAGGCGTCGTTACCCGTCTGGTGGAGGGAGCCCCTGAGTCAGGGGCGGCCGCGAAGCGGCGGGGTGTGGGTGCTGGTGAGACGGGGCCCGCGGTTTGCGCAGCAAAGCGTGGGAGCGGCAGCGCGAATGCGATGACGTGGACCCCGCCATGGATGGCGCGAAATGAGGCCCGCATGGATGCGGCCCTTGCCGTCCCCCGACCAGTCCCACCGCCCGGCCCAGCCGCAGCAGCCTTGCAGCAGCCCTCCGCGAGGGGGTCTCACCCGTTCGCCGACCTACTTGCTGGAAACGTACTTCTCGCGGCGGATCTGCGGGTTGCCCAGGCCGGCTGCCTTCAGCGCTTCGACACAGGTGTCCACCATGTCCGGGTTGCCGCACAGGTAGGCGATGTCCGTGGCCGCATCCGGCGCGACGTCCGCCAGCTGCTGCTGCACATAGCCATGGCGCACGTCCGGCCCCGGCGCAGCCGGCAACTCGCGCGACAGGCACGGCACATAGCGGAAGTTCGGGTGCGCCGCCGCGAAGGCGTCGAAGTCCTCGCTGTACAACAGCTCGGCCGGCGTCCGCGCACCCTGCAGCAGCACGACCTTCACCCCGCGCTCGGCCATCGCCGTTGCCAGCAGGGGCAGCATGGAGCGGTACGGGGTGACGCCGGTGCCGGTGGCGATCAGCAGGTAGCGGCCGTTATGGTCACCCGGCTGCAGGCAGAACCGGCCGTATGGGCCGCTGGCGCTGAGCTGGCCGCCGATATCCAGGCCCTCGAACAGGGCCGTGGCGGCCCCGCCGGGCACGAAACTCACCGCGATATCCACTGCCTCGCCCGGCCCGAGGGCATGATCGTGGATCGTCGCCAGCGAGTAGCTGCGCTTGGTCTCGGTGCCATCGGCGTACTGGAAGTGGACCTGGATGAACTGGCCGGGCTGGAAATCCAGCGGCTGGCCGTCATCGCGGAGGAACTGATAATGGCCGACGGTGGGCGCCAGCATGCGGCGGTCGACCAGCTTGATGGGAAATTGGACAGGCACGGCGATGGGAACAGTGTGTAGCCGGGGCGAGCCCGTGGGGGGATCTATAATAGCCCCCCCTGAACCCCTCCATGCGCCACCTGCCGGCGCAAAGGCTTCGAGCTTGGCTTCCCTGAACGACAACGCGCCCGCCCTGCGCGTGCGCGACCTGCGCAAGACCTACGACAACGGCACCGTGGCGCTGAAGGGCGTTTCCCTGGAAGTGGCCCCGGGCGACTTCTTCGCCCTGTTGGGCCCGAACGGCGCCGGCAAGTCGACCCTGATCGGCATCGTCAGCTCGCTGGTGAACCTCAGCGATGGCCAGGTGGAGGTGTTCGGCACCGACCTGGTGCGTGAGCGCAGTGCCTCGATGCGGCTGATCGGCCTGGTCCCGCAGGAGATCAACTTCAACCTGTTCGAAAAGCCGTTCGACATCCTGGTGAACTACGCCGGCTTCTACGGCGTGGACCGGGCCGAAGCGGAAAAGCGCGCCGAAGAAGAGCTCAAGCGCGCCCATCTGTGGGGCAAGGCACAGGTGATGAGCCGCACCCTGTCCGGCGGCATGAAGCGCAGGCTGATGATCGCCCGCGCGATGATGACCCGCCCGCGCCTGCTGATCCTGGACGAGCCGACCGCCGGCGTGGACATCGAGATCCGCCGCGACATGTGGCGGGTGCTGCAGGAGATCAACGTCGCCGGTACCACCATCATCCTCACCACCCACTATCTGGAAGAAGCCGAGCACCTGTGCCGCAACCTGGCCATCATCAACCACGGCCAGATCGTCACCCAGGGCCCGATGCGTGAGCTGCTGGCCAAGCTGGACGTGGAAGGCTTCCTGTTCGACATCGACGGCGTGCTGCCGGCGGAGTTGCCGCAGATCGAGGGCGCGACCCTGACCGCCACCGACGGCCACACGCTGGACATCGACATGCCACGGGCGATGGACCTCAACCGCGTGTTCGCCGCACTCAATGCGTCGGGTATCCGCGTGCGGTCCATGCGCACCAAGAGCAACCGCCTGGAGGAGCTGTTCGTACGGCTCACCGGCAACCAGGAGAACGTGGCATGAGCACCACCCCGACCCCCGTACTGACCGACGGGCAACGCAACCGCATCGCGCTGGCCACCGTGGTCCGCCGCGAAGTGGCGCGCATCCTGCGCATCTGGGGCCAGACCCTGGTGCCGCCGGCGATCACCATGACCCTGTACTTCTTGATCTTCGGCGGCCTGATCGGCTCGCGCGTCGGGGAGATGGGCGGCTACAGCTACATGCAGTTCATCGTGCCGGGCCTGGTGATGATGAGCGTGATCCAGAACAGCTACGGCAACATCAGCTCGTCGTTCTTCGGCGCCAAATTCGGCCGCCACGTGGAAGAGCTGCTGGTCAGCCCAATGCCCAACTGGGTGATCCTGTGGGGCTACGTGGCCGGCGCAGTGCTGCGCGGGCTGATGGTGGGCGTGATCGTGCTGATCATCGCCATGTTCTTCACCCCCGTGCGTATCCCGCACCCGTTGGTGACGCTGACCACGGTGCTGTTGGGCGCGACGATCTTCTCGCTGGCCGGCTTCATCAATGCCGTGTACGCGAAGAAGTTCGATGACGTGGCCATCGTGCCGACCTTCATCCTGACCCCGCTGACCTACCTGGGTGGCGTGTTCTATTCGGTGAAGCTGCTGCCGGGCTGGGCCGAGGCCGCCACGCATGCCAACCCGATCTTCTACATGGTCAACGCGTTCCGTTATGGCCTGCTGGGCACCAGCGATGTACCGCTGTGGGTGGCCTATGCGCTGATGATCGGCTTCGTGGTCGCGCTGACCTTCGTGGCCCTGTGGCTTCTGCGCCGGGGCGTCGGCCTGCGGAGCTGACACACTGACCGTCATGTTTCCCGAACTTGGAGTGACCTGCAGATGCGCATCCTGATCCTTGGCGCCGGTGGTACGGGCGGCTATTTCGGCGGACGCCTGGCCCAGGCCGGCGTCGACGTCACCTTCCTGGTGCGCCCGGCGCGTGCAGCCCAGCTGCAGCGCGACGGGCTGGTGATCCGCAGCCCGCTGGGCGATGCCGCGTTCGCGGTACAGCACGTCACCGCCGAGATCCTGCCGGCGCTGGTCGCCGAGCGCCCCTTCGACCTGGTGGTGCTGAGCTGCAAGGCCTATGACCTGGACAGTGCGATCGAGGCCATCGCGCCGGCGGTCGGCACGCGCGCCAGCGTGCTGCCGATCCTCAACGGCCTGCGCCATTACGCCGCGTTGGATGCACGCTTCGGCCGCGATGCGGTGCTGGGCGGCCTGTGCTTCATCAGCGCCACCAAGGATGAAGACGGCGCCATACGGCACCTGGCCAAGGCCGCGAGGCTGACCTTCGGCGAGCGCGACGACGTTGGACTCAGTGCGCGCGTGCTGGCGCTGGCGGCGGCCTGTGTGCAGGCCGACGTGGACCATGTCGCGAGCGAGGATATCGCCCAGGAGCAGTGGATCAAGTACACCTTCCTGACCGCGTTGGCGGCGGCCACCTGCCTGCGACGCGCCGACATCGGCACGATCGTGGCCGGCGACGGCGGCGATGCGTTTCTGCGTGGCCTGTACGCCGAGTGCGTGGCGGTCGCCGAGGCGTCGGGTGAGCCGATCCCCGCCGCCGCGCAGGAGACTGCACTCGGCGCGTTGACCCAGCCGGGCTCCGCCCTGAAGGCGTCGATGCTGCGCGACCTGGAAGCCGGACAGCAGGTGGAAGCCGATCACATCGTGGGCGACATGGTGGCGCGTGCTCGGGCTTTCGGCCAGCCCGCCCCCCTGCTGGCAGAGGCGTACGCGCAGCTGCAGGCCTATCAGGCCGAGCGCGCAGGCTGACGGCGATGCACGACGTGCGCGCCCTGCCCCGCCAGGTGCTGATCCTGGGCATGGGCTACAGCGGGCGGTTGCTGGCCACCCGGCTGCAGTCGCTTGGGGTACAGGTCAGCGGCACAGTGCGCGATCCTGCCGCCGCGCCGCTGGACGGGCTGACCCGCCATGCGCTGGTCGCTGGCCGTGATCCGGACGCGCCGCTGCTGGCCGCCGTGGATCAGGCCGACGCTGTGCTGAGCAGCGTGCCGCCCGATGCCGACGGCGACCCGGCGCTGCGGGTGCTCCACGATGCCCTGCAGGCCAGTTCGGCCCTGCGCTGGGTCGGTTATCTGTCATCGACGGGCGTGTATGCCAACCGCGATGGCGGCTGGGTCGACGCGCGGTCCGAGGCCGATGGTCGCAGCGGCGCAGCGCTGCATCGACTGCGTGCTGAAGCGCAGTGGCAGGCGTTGGCCACGGCGCGCACGCTCGATTCAGCGGTATTCCGCCTGCCTGCGTTGTATGGGCGCGGCCGCAATGCACTGGTGCAGCTGGCCGAAGGCCGAGCACGGCAGGTGCTGCGACCGGGGCTGGTGTTCAACCGCCTGCACATCGAAGATCTGGCCGCCGTCATCATCGCAGCGTTGCGGCAGCCAAGCGGGCATACGTTGTACCTGCCTGCAGACGATGAACCTTCCCCACCCCAGGACGTGCTGGCCTACGCCGCACGCCTGAGCGGGCGGCCCATGCCGCCGGCGCAGGCGTGGGACGATGCCTCGGTCAGCCCGACGCTGCGGCGCTTCTACGAAAGCAACAAGCGCATCGACAGCCGCGAAACACGGGCCCTGCTGCAGTGGCAACCCCGTTTCCCCAGCTACCGGGAAGGGCTGCAGGACGCGTGGGTGCACGGCGACGGGCGTCAGTAACGCCCCGCCACGCTCGGCGGAACCTCCGCCATCACCCCGGCAAGCGGAAGAACGCCCGCGCGGCCGCCGTGGCATTCGCTGCGACGACCTCCACCGCTTCACCGCGATCCCGCGCAAGTTCTTCGACGATGTGGGCCAGGTACATCGGCTCGTTGCGACGGTCCTTCGGCATCGGCTTCAGTGACCGCGGCAGAAGGTAGGGCGCGTCGGTTTCAATCATCAAGCGATTGGCCGGGATGTGCTTGACCAGATCGCGCAGGTGCGCGCCACGGCGCTCGTCGCACAGCCAGCCGGTGATGCCGATGTACCAGTCCTGGTCCAGGTAGTCGAACATTTCCTGCCGTTCGCCGGTGAAGCAATGCACTACCGCCGCGCCGATGCGGCCCTCGAAGTTCTTCATCTGCGCCATGAAATCGTCGTGCGCATCACGCTGATGCAGGAACAGCGGCTTGCGTCCGCCGTCCGCAGCGCTGACCTCCGAGGCCAGCTGCAGCTGCCGCTCGAAGGCGCGGTGCTGCGCCGGGCGCGGGGCGAAATCGCGGAAGTAATCCAGCCCGCACTCGCCCACGGCCACGACCTCGGCGTGCGCGTGCAGCGCGCGCATCTCGGCATCGCATTCGTCGGTGTATTCCACCGCATGGTGGGGATGCACGCCGGCCGTGGCGTACAGGAAACCGGGATGCTGGCGGGCCAGCTGCAGGGCCAGCGGCGAGTGCTCGCGGCTGGCACCGGTGATGACCATCTGTGCCACGCCCGCCTCGCGGGCACGCGCCAGCACGGCATCGCGGTCACGGTCGAAGGAGTCATGGGTCAGGTTGGCGCCGATATCGATCAGTTGCATGGTCATCGCTGTGGGGAAAACGCCGCGCCATTGTACCCGTGGGCCCGTGCGCCCTTATCCTTGCAGGATGAGTACCCCGCACTTCCCGATTTCGTCGCTGTTGCCGCAGGTGCTGGATGCGTTGGCGGCGCACCCCCGGCTGGTGCTGGAGGCCCCCCCGGGGGCCGGCAAGACCACCCAGGTACCGCTGGCGCTGCTTGATGCCCCCTGGCTGCAGGGCAGGAAGATCATCCTGCTGGAGCCGCGCCGCGTCGCGGCGCGCAGTGCCGCGCAGTTCATGGCGCGCCAGCGCGGCGAGGACGTCGGTGACACGGTGGGCTACCGCATCCGCTTCGACAACAAGGTGTCGGCGCGGACGCGCATCGAGGTGGTGACCGAAGGCATCCTGACCCGGATGCTGCAGGACGACCCGATGCTGGAGGGCGTCGGCGCGATCCTGTTCGACGAATTCCATGAGCGGCATCTCAGTGGTGACCTGGGCCTGGCGCTGGCGCTGGATGTGCAGGCACAGCTGCGCGACGACCTGCGCCTGGTGGTGATGTCGGCAACGCTGGATGGCGAACGGCTTGCCCACTTCCTCGACGCGCCGCGTCTGTCCAGCGAGGGGCGCAGCTTTCCGGTGGAGGTCAGCCATTTCCCGGCACGCCGCGACGAGCTGCTGGAACTGCAGGTCCGCCGCGCGGTGCAGCAGGCGTTGGCCAGCCATCCCGGCGATGTGCTGGTGTTCCTGCCCGGACAGCGCGAAATCCAGCGCGTACTGGTGGGTCTGCAGGACAGCGTGGACAACGGCACCGAGGTGCTGCCGCTGCACGGTGAGCTGCCGGTGGAACAACAAGGGCGCGTCCTGCAGCCCGCCACCGATGGCCGACGACGCGTGGTGCTGGCCACCAACGTGGCCGAATCATCGGTCACCCTGCCCGGGGTGCGCGTGGTGATCGATAGTGGCCTCGCACGCGAGCCGCAGTACGATCCCAACAGCGGCTTCACCCGTCTGGACGTGGTGCACATCGCGCAGGCCTCGGCCGACCAGCGCGCCGGTCGCGCCGGTCGCGTCGCCAGCGGGTGGGCATGGCGGCTGTGGCCGCAGTCGCAGCGGCTGGAGCCCCAGCGCAGGGCGGAGATCGAACAGGTGGAACTGGCCGGCCTGGCGCTGGAGCTGGCGGCGTGGGGCAGCAGCGACCTGCGCTTCGTCGACGCGCCGCCGGCCGGACCGTTGGCCGCCGCGCGGGAGCTGCTGCAGCGTCTGGGGGCGTTGTCGTCCGGCAACGCGATCACGGCGCAGGGCCGTCGCATCCTGGCATTGGGCACACACCCGCGATTGGCCTCGATGCTGCTGGCGGCCGATACGGCAGGCGAGCAGGCGCTGGCTGCCGACGTCGCCGCGCTGCTGGAGGCGCGCGATCCGCTGCGCCAGGGCGGTGACGGGCTGGCCGCGCGCTGGCGTGCCTTGGCCGCATTCCGCTCCGGCCGCGCGCCCCACGATGCGAACCGCAGTGGGCTGGCCGCCATCGATGCGGCCGCGAAGCAATGGCGCCGACGCCTGCGCTGCAATGCCGTGCCGCCCACCAGCATCGAAGCGCATCGACTGGGCGACCTGCTGGCCCACGCCTTCCCCGACCGCATCGCGTACCGACATCCCAACGACCCGCTGCGTTACCTGCTTGCCAACGGCCGCAGCGCGCGCCTGCACGAACTCAGCGACCTGCGCGGCGAGCCGTGGCTGGTGGCCAGCGAGCTGCGCTTCGAGGCACGCGGTGATGCGTTGCTGCTGCGCGCTGCACCGGTGGATGAGCAGTACCTGCGCCGCGCATTTCCGGCGGGCTTCGTCACCGAGGACATCGTGCGCTGGGACGCCGATCGACGCGCGCTGGTCGCGCTGCGGGAAAGCCGTTTCGACCGCATCGTCTTCGACAGCCGGTCGGCGGGGCGCGTCGATCCCGCCCATGCCGCCGCCGCGCTGACCGAGGCAGTGGCCGAACTCGGGCTGCAGGCCCTGCCGTGGACCGACGGCCTGCGCCAATGGCAGGCGCGCGTGCAGGGGCTGCGCCGCTGGATGCCCGAACTCGGCTTGCCGGATGTCGGCGATGCCGCGCTGCTGGCCAGTCGCGCCACGTGGCTGCAGCCTGCCTTTCGCGGTAAGACCCGGCTGGATGCTCTGGATGAGGCCAGCTTTGGCGAGGCACTGAAAACACCGATGGACTGGTCGCAGCGCGAGCTGGTGGAGCGCCATGCACCGACCCGCATCCGTGTGCCGTCCGGGCAGGAGCGCGCGATCAGCTACGCCCTGGACAGCGAGACCGGCGAGCCCGTGCCCCCGGTGCTCGCGGTGAAGCTGCAGGAGCTGTTCGGCCTGGCAGATACGCCACGGATGGCCGACAACCGTGTCGCCCTTACCCTGCATCTGCTGTCGCCGGGCGGACGTCCGCTGCAGGTCACCCAGGATCTGCGCAACTTCTGGGCGAACACCTATGCGGAGGTGAAAAAGGAGATGAAGGGGCGGTATCCGCGCCATCCTTGGCCGGAGGACCCGTGGACGGCCACGGCAACGCACCGCGCCAAACCCCGCGGGACGTAGCCTGGTCATCAGGAGGTGCGGGATTCCTGAATGGCGGCCATGGAGTCACGCCATCGGCCCGCTTGCCTGACATGCCGTTTACAGCGACCGCGCGACACTGGAGTCCGACCCGAGGCAAAGGACCCTACATGAGCAGACTGACCGTAATCACCGACCGTGCACTGGAACGCGCCCTTGACCTGGCCCACAGCGCCGGCGACGGCATCAAGCACGCAGGCGGCAACCTGGGCGGCAGCCTGCGTCATTTCGGGCCGACCGCTGCAGATTGGCTGAAGACCGGCGCCGCGCTGGGTGCCGTAAAGACCGGTGGCCGGATCGCGACCAAGGCCGTGCGCCGTAACCCGGCGGTGACGATCGCGGCAGCAGCGGTGGGCGTGGGCCTGCTGGGCTATGCGCTGTACCGCAAGCAGCAGAAGAAGAAGCTGGAAGGCGGTCATGTCGTCAACAGCCAGGCCAAGCGCGTGGCCGCCCGTGACCGTCGTGCCAACACGGTGGTGGACGAGCACAGCGATATCGGCAGCGATGCCTGAGCCGACGGGGTGGATCGATGATCCGCCTCCCGTTGTCCGCAACATCGCAGTAACGAAGGGCGTGGTGCAGACCGCGCCCTTCGTCGTTTGCGCGTCAGTCCACCTGCCGCCATTGGCCAGGCTGCAGGTCATCCAGCCGATACGGCCCAATGGCCGCCCGCACCAGCCGCAGGGTCGGCAGACCGACCGCTGCGGTCATCCGACGAACCTGACGGTTGCGCCCTTCGCGCAGGGTCACGGCCAGCCACGCGTCGGGCACGCTCTTGCGGAAACGTACCGGCGGATCGCGCGGCCACAGGGCGGGGGTAGGTATGGATACGGCACTGGCAGGCAGCGACGGGCCATCATTGAGCACCACGCCACGCCGCAACTGCTCGAGCTGGTCGTCGGTCGGCTCCCCTTCCACCTGCACCCAGTAGGTCTTATCGGCCTTGTGCCGTGGGTCGGTCAACCGATGCGCCAGGCCACCATCGTCGGTCAGCAGCAGCAGGCCTTCACTGTCATGGTCCAAGCGACCGGCGGCATATACCTTCGGCGGCAGGCCGAACCCGGCGAGGGTCGGGCGCGGCGGTACGCTGCGGTCAGTGAACTGGCAGAGCACGTTGAAAGGTTTGTTGAAAAGGATCAGGGCCATCAGTGCAGGGCTCGGTCCTGGCCGGCATTGCGATGCGTGCCCGGACGGACAGCACATCCACCGGGCAGGCGTGGCAGGAGGAAAGTACGTCAAGTCTGACGCATGCCGTCCCATCCGTCACAGGGCCTGCCGGCGGAGTGCGGCGGGTGCCCGTGCAAGGCACCCGCCACATCGCGTCATCCTGGATCAGCTACGCGGCTTGATGAAGCGCAGCGTCATGCGGTCGCTCTCACCGATTGCCTTGTACTTCGCGGCGTCGGCGGCGTCATGGTTGTTGGACGGTGGCAGGGTCCACACGCCGTTGGGATGATCCTTGGTGTCGCGCGGGTTGGCGTTGATCTCGCTGCTCGCGTCCAGCGTGAACCCTGCGGCCTTGGCCATGGCGATCACCTGCTGCTGTCCCACGTAGCCGGTGTCATCGTCATCGCCGACGTCGGCCTTCGCACGGTGCTCCACCACGCCCAGCACGCCACCCGGCTTCAGTACCTCGTAGAAGCCCTTGAACATGCCCGGCGCCTGGCCGGACTTGCGCCAGTTGTGCACGTTGCGGAAGGTCAGCACCACGTCGGCCGAACCCGGCTTGCCGAACACCGGGGCGGCCGGGTTGTAGGCGACCTCGGCCGATTTGTCGAACTGCGCCGGCGCGGCGCCGAACTTTTTCTGCAGGCCCTCGCGGCTGCGCTGCTGGTAGTCACGTCCACGTCCTTCCGGTACGGACATCGGATCCACGACGGCGGCCACGTACTGGCCCTGCTGGCGCACCAGCGGTGCCAGGATCTCGCTGTACCAGCCGTTGCCCGGGGTGATTTCGATGACGGTGCTGGTCGGCGTCACCTTGAAGAACGACAGCGTCTGCGCCGGATGGCGGTAGGCGTCGCGGGTGATGTTGGCCGGATCGCGCGTAGCGGACTTCACCGCCGCCTCGATCACCGGGGATGCCTGCATATTCGCTGCGCCGGGGTTGGCAACAGGCGACAGGGCGTGCGCCGGTGCGGCAAGCACCATGGCCAGGGCAAGGCAACAGGCAGATGCGTTCAACAGGGTTTTCATGGATCGGCTCCCGCGGATGGTGGGCGCAGACTAGCAGCCGAGGCGCGCAGGGTGTTCACATAGCGTTATCGCAGCGCACGCGTGCGCAACACAGTTTTGTGGTCACTGCCGCAGCGCGGTCATGCGACACGATCTATGCTGGATGCTCGGTTATCCAGGAGACCTTCGCATGACAGCAACCCGCGAACTCGGCCGCTCCGGCCTGCAGGTGCATCCCATCGCGTTCGGCGGCAATGTATTCGGATGGAGTGCGGATGAGAAGCAGACCTTCGCCCTGCTGGATGCGTTCGTCGATGCAGGGTTCAATCTGGTCGATACCGCCGATGCCTATTCTGCGTGGGTGCCCGGCAACCAGGGCGGTGAGTCGGAGACACTGATCGGCAGGTGGTTCACCCGCAGCGGCAAGCGCGACAAGGTCGTGCTGGCCACCAAGGTGGCGAAGTGGTCCGAGCGTCCCGGTCTGTCCCCTGACAACATCAACGCCGCGGTGGAGGACTCCCTGCGCCGCCTGCAGACCGATCACATCGATCTGTACCAGGCGCACGAGGATGACGAGTCCACACCGCTGGAGTCCACGCTGGGTGCGTTCGCCCGGTTGATCGAGCAGGGCAAGGTGCATGCGATCGGTGCCTCCAACTACAGTGCATCGCGCCTTGCGGACGCCCTGGAGGTCTCGGCGAACTACCACCTGCCCCGTTATGAAAGCCTGCAGCCGGAGTACAACCTGTACGACCGGGTCGGCTACGAATCGGAACTGGAAGCGCTGGTGGAGCGCGAACAGATCGGGGTGATCAGCTATTACTCGCTGGCCAGTGGTTTCCTCAGTGGCAAGTACCGCCGCGCCGAGGATGCCGCCAAGAGCCCCGCGCGTGGCAAGAGCGTGGTTGAAAAATATCTCAATCCGCGCGGCCAACGCATCCTGACTGCGCTGGATGACATCGCCAGTCGGCATGCCGCGACGGCATCCCAGGTGGCACTGGCGTGGCTGATCGCACGTCCCTCGATCACCGCCCCGATCGTCAGCGCGACCAGCGTGGAGCAGCTGCACGACGTGCTGGCGGCGGCCCGCGTTGCCTTGTCCGCACAGGATGTCGCCGAGCTGGATCAGGCCAGCGCGCAGGGCTGAAACGCCCGCTGCAGGCCATCGCACCGCAGGCGAACCGGTGCGTGGCTCATGCTGGTTCCTCCTCGCGGGGTTGAATGGCGGCGATCTCGATCATGACCATCAGGCCGTCTCCTGCGATTGGTCATCGGCGTCCGCTGAGGTCTCCGCACGGATGCGCTCGAAGCCTTCGCCTTTCAGCAGCCAGAGCACTTCATCTTCGGCGTATCGCGTGTGGGGCCGCAGGTCATTGCGTCGCGCGAAGTCAAGCGTGGCCCCATCGTTCTCTGGCGCGAGCACCAGATTGCGCGCGCTGGTGCCGCTGCGCAGGAAGTAAAGCGTGCCGGGTGTTCCATCGTGATCCACGTAGCGGACTTCTTCGTCCTCCCATACAAAACGGGATCGGGGCGGCAGCGTAGGGGGTGATTCCGGCCTGTCGGTAGTGGCGGGCATCAGAGCGCAGGCGATGGCTGGCCCGCTCACCTCGACGTCGTCCTGCTGTCGGCAGGGGGTGGCCATGGCGCCGGGAATCCAGCTCATGCCGCCGCGTTCAAACCGATCGATCAGGTCCAGAAGCGGGTACTGATCACCGTCGTGCAGGTCGTGCAGGCCCAGCAACCGACGGGTGACGGCACTCTCCGGCGACCGCAGCATCACCCTTCCCGGCACCGACGTTGAGAGCAGCAGCGGTAGCGCGCCCACCTGGCCGTGCTCGTCCATGTGCACCAGGATGTCAGTGCCCAATGAAAAGCTGTTCCGGTAAAGGATGGTCGGCTCGGCCTGCCCCGGCACGTGCACGCGCTTGGCGATGAAGAAGGGCAGATCGTCGTTCAGCATCTGTGGCATGTAGCGCGCATCGCCGCACCATGTGGACTGTTCGCGAACGAAGAGGTGGCGCGCGGGCAGGGCCAGGTCGGCCTCTTCACTCATGCTGGATCCATCGGCTGGCAAGGGCGTCGCCTCGAACCGGCAACCGGACATCTTCTGCGCACCTTCCACGAGCGCATCGAGCGAGCTGCCCGACAGGCCGAACCCTGCGACTTCATCGTGCACGGCGTACTCGCCATCGGCCGCCGCGGTCACCTCAAGGAAACCAGCCCGCGCGCCCCGACACGGCGACGCGGCGGCGTTGATGAAGAACACGAGGAACGTTTTCTGCAGGCCGGACGGCGCGCGGTGCTGCAGCAGGCGGAAACTGTTGCGGGCAAGCACCTGCGCAGATGGGACCAGCCGCCGGCGAAGCTGATCATCGTTGAGCACCGATACCGTCATCAGCGCGTACAGCGCATCGTCACCGAGCGCGGTGGCGTCGCGGGGCTCGGCGCGCTCGATCTGGCCCAGGCCGAAGTACTTGCTGGCCCCGGCGCGGCGCTGCGCGGCGGTGAGGTCCTCTGGCACCGCATGGGTCTTGATCCAGGTTGCCGCCGCGTCGCGTGGCGAGGGCGCGGCGGCGAACGCATCCAGGAAGTCTGCGCGCATGCCAGGCGGCACGCAGAAAGCCGGCTGCAGCGGCAGGAAGCGCATCTTGCCAACCTGCAGGCGCGCCTCGCCGGTGTCGTGGAAGCGCAGGCAGGAAAGGGGCTCGGCTGATGGCTCGATGGCCGGCGTGGTGTCCTGCCAAGCGGGTGGCGCCGCGGTATCGGGTGGTGCCAGCGGCATGCTGGCGTTGGTCGGCAGGATGGCCCGCAGGCCGGCGGGCGGCGGCGCAGGGGTGAGGCGCGCGTTGCGGCTCATGGCGGGATGGCCTGATTTCGTGCCATGGGCGATCGCCTGCTTGGCCACTGCCGTGCTTTCCTTTGCATGCGGGGGCTGTTGGCCGGCGAGGCCCTGCGGGCGCCACGGCGGGGCCTGAGGATCGACCGCGCCGCGGCCGTCGCTGCCCAAGCGGCCATCCGGCCGCGCATGCCACCGACGGTGGTGGTTAGTCCGGCTGCGGCCCGGAGGCGCAGCAGCACCGGTTCGGCCGCTACCCGTCTGCGACGCCGGTCGCGGTGGCTTTACCGGTACTTTCACCTTGACCTTCGCTACGCCGGCCTCGACGCCCTGCAGCGGCCAGGCACTTGCTTCGGTCCATGTCGGTGCGGCCTGCCCCCCTGCCAGCGACGGCAGGGCAGGCCAGCCCGTCGATCCGACGCGCAGCAGGCCAGTAGCGTTGCGGTGTGCAGGGACGAACGCGACCGGCCTGCCCGCGGCCCGTGTGCGGCCAGACGCGGTGGCAGGCGGCAGTGCAGCGTGCAGGCCTGCGAGCACACGCAGCCAACCGATGCTCGCCACCAGCGCGCGTCCGGGGGCCGTCTGCGGCGGCGACATGGCGGGGCGTTGGCTGGCGCACAGCAGCGCACAGGCGGCCAGGCCCAGCACGATCGGTGCGATGTCGCCGTGCGCCGGTAGGCGTCCTCCCGTGATCTGGTGCAGGCTCGCCGCCAGCACCTGGAGCACCTGCGCAGGCGCCAGCGCGGAGAACGGCAGCTGCTGCAGCGCGCTCACGATCTGTCCCTTGCCGGCCGCAGAGAGCGCCGAGAACAGCTGATACGCCTGGTAGGGGAGACTGACACCGGGAATCAGCCGGTCAGCCTGCTGCACGGCACGGGAGAAACCGAGCACGGTTCCCCAGTGGATCAGTTCGCTGCCTGCGCCGTGCAACACCGCGCGCACTTCGTTCTGCAGCGCGACGGGCAGCACCGGCAGCGGCAGGTTGCCGACGCCGTAGACCGCACGTCCCGCAAGAGCGCCCAGCCCGTCGTGCAACGCGCGAGAGACGCTGAAGGTCATCTGCGAAGCGCAGCGGGCCTGCGCCAGCGGTGCTTCGGAACGCATGGGGGGAGCCCTGCCGTCATCAACTGACGATGATGGTGCTCGCTGACGCGGCAGCGGACCACCAGGAATCGCGCGCGTCAGCCGGCGGTGTGGCGGGGCCGGCTGTCTTCGGCCACCAGGGCATGATGGATGCCGACGCCGGCACGCACGCCCTCGGCGCTGGCCAGGGTGATGTTGCCGATCACGCTAGCGTCCCCGGCGGCATAGACGCCCGGGACATTGGTCTGCTTCTGCGCATCGACGTCGATCAGTACGCCCAGCGGGCTGTCGATCAACCGGCAGCCCAGTTGCTCGACCAGCGGCGTTGCCATGGCCTGCAGTGCAGGGGCGAACAGTGCCCGCTGCGCGCTGTGTCGGCCGTCGGCCAGGACCAGTTCGAGCCATTTCAGTTGCTCGCCCTGCACGGCGACCACCGGGGTGGTTTCGATCTGAACGCCGCGCTGCTGCAGGCTGGCCGCCTCGTCGTCGGTGATCGGCAGGCCCTGGCTGAAGAACGTGATCGTGCCCCAGTCGGCCAGCAACGCCGCCTTTGCGGCAGCACCCTCCACGCCACCCAGTACGCCGATCGCCCCGCCGCCTACTTCGTAGCCATGGCAGTAGGGGCAGTGCAGCACGGTGCTGCCCCAGCGCTCGGCCAGGCCCGGGATGTCGGGCAGCTGGTCACTGATGCCCGTCGCAAGCAGCAGCTTGCGCGCGGTGGCGAGGGTGCCGTCTGCCAAGCCTACCTGCACGCCGTCGGCGCCGACGGCAGCCTCCACCGCTTCACCGCTGAGCCAGCGCACGCTGGGGTAATCGAGCAATTGCTGGCGCGCGGTCTTCAGCAGGTCGCTGCCGGCGATGCCATCCATCCCCAGCACGCCATGCGAATGGCTGGCAAAGCGGTTGCGCGGCTTGCCGGCATCGATCACCAGCACATCGCGGCGGGCACGGGCGAGCATGAGCGCGGCGGACAGGCCGGCGAAGCTACCGCCAACGATGATGACTTCAGTCTGCATGGTGCGCTCCGTGGTGGTGGTGCTGCAGGTGGCGAGCGAATTCCGCCCCCAGCGTGTCAAGCGTGGTCGAGCGCAGGCGGGCTTCCAGCAGGCGTTGTGCCTGCACGGCGCCTTCGTGCAGCGCCTGATCGACGAGCTGGCGGATCGGGCAGCCGATGCCCTCGTGCTGCACCTGGCCCTGCACCAGCGAGGGCGCGCCGACGGCAAGGTAGATGTCATGCAGCGAGATCGTTGCGGGCGGTCGGGCCAGCATGCTGCCGCCGCCGTGGCCGCGTGCGCTGTGCACCAGGCCTGCCTGCTGCATCTGCGAAAGCAGCCGCCGGATCACCACCGGATGGGTGGGAAGGCACGTGGCCAGCTGCGTGGAGGTCATCGGCAGGGTCTGGCCCACCAGATGGGCCATGACGTGTAGGGCGTCGGACAATGGGTTGGCGGCTTTCATGTAACTAACATAGTTACATTTAATGCTGATGTCTATGGTCTTGATTCGTTCCATAGACGCAGACTCAAGCGCTATCACGAAGCTTTCATCTCATTGAATGCAACACGAACCGTGACGGGATTGGCACTTAAGCGCGGCGTTGTTTGACCGATACCGGAATTCCCTTCCCGGATCAGACAGCTCATGCGCACCGCCAGCCCGGCTTCCTCCCTCCCTGCGCGTGGCATCCAGTTCAAGCTGGTCGGTGCCACGGCGCTGGGCCTGTTGCTCCTGGTCGCCAGTGCCCTGGCCGGCCTGGCGTCGGCCTGGTTTGACCTGGGCACCGCAATGCCTGCCTCTTATGCGGTGAACCGCGATGCGGAGAAGCTGCAGCGCGAGTTCCGCCTGCAGGTGCAGGAATGGAAGAACGTGCTGCTGCGCGGCAGCGACGATGCGCTGCGCGAGAAGCATACGGCTGCACTGGTCGAAGAAGGCCGCAAGGTGCGCGATCTGGCGGCCACCGTTGGCCGTGCTGACGATGCGACGACCCGCGAACAGGTGGCCGCCTTCATGGCCGATCAGGACACGCTGGAGCGCGATTACCAGAGCGCACTCCAGGCCTACATTGCATCCGGTTACGACCCGGCTGCCGGCGATGCGCCGGTGCGCGGGCGCGACCGGCCCTTGGCCCAGGCGTTGGATACGCTTGCCGCACATACCGCGAAGGTCGCCGATGCGGCCATCGCCCAGCGCGCTACGGATGCGCGCGAACTTCTGGTGACCAGCGCCGTCGTGACCGTCGTCGCCGCGCTGTTGCTGCTGCTTGCCTTGGCTTGGTGGCTGCGCCGCGCCGTTGTGCGTCCGGTGGCGGCGGTGGAAGCGGCCGCACGTGCAGTGGCGGCCGGCGACCTTGATTACCGGGTGCAGGTGCAGGGCAATGATGAAATCGGTCGACTGGCCAAGGCGATGCAGGACGTGCAGAGCACGCTGCGTGGCGTGCTGGCCGCGCAGGCGGAAATGGCCCGTACCCACGACGCCGGGCAGATCAGCTACCGCATGCAGGCCGACGCCTTCCCCGGCGCGTATGGGCGCATGGTCGCCGATTGCAACGCACTGGTTGCGGCCCATATCCAGGTGAAGATGCGGGTGATCGACATCGTCAGCCGCTACGCGGTGGGTGACCTGTCCGAAGACATGGACCGACTGCCCGGCGAAAAGCAGGTGATCACCGATACGCTGGATCGGGCGAAGGTGAATCTGGGCGCGATCAATGCGCAGATCAAGCAGCTTGCCGGTGCTGCTGCGTCGGGCGACTTCAGCCAGCGGGGCGACGTGGCACGCTTCGATCATGACTTCGCCGACATGGTCGCTGGCCTCAACCAGTTGATGCAGGTGACCGATGGCAACCTGGGCCAGGTGTCGACCATGCTGCGCGCCATCGCCGATGGTGACCTGCGTGCGCGGATGCATGGCGAATTCCACGGCGTGTTCGCGCGCATCGCCGGCGATGCCAACACGACGGCGGCGCAGCTGGCCACGATCGTCGCCGACATCAAGCAGGTGGCGAACAGCGTGCAGGATGCGGCCGCCGAGATCGCCACGGGCAACAACGATCTATCGCAGCGCACCGAACAGCAGGCGGCCAATCTGGAAGAAACCGCCGCCTCGATGGAGGAACTGACGTCCACCGTTCGCCAGAACGCTGACCATGCGCGCACCGCGAACGAGCTGGCACACCGCGCCGCGACGGTCGCCTCGGAGGGCGGCGATGTCGTTGGCCAGGTAGTGGCCACGATGAGCGGCATCGAAGCCTCTTCGCGACGCATCGCCGATATCATCACGGTGATCGACGGCATCGCGTTCCAGACCAACATCCTGGCGTTGAACGCAGCCGTGGAAGCCGCGCGCGCCGGTGACCAGGGTCGTGGCTTCGCGGTGGTGGCCAGCGAAGTACGCACGCTGGCACAACGCTCCGCTGCCGCCGCGAAGGAGATCAAAGACCTGATCGCGACCTCGGTGGACACCGTGGCCGAGGGGTCCGCACTGGTGCGTCAGGCCGGTGCCACGATGGGCGACATCGTCGCATCGGTGCAGCGGGTCACCGACATCATGGCCGACATCTCCGCGGCGTCACAGGAACAGAGTGCCGGCATCGAACAGGTCAACCAGACCATCGTGCAGATGGACGGTGCGACCCAGCAGAATGCCGCACTGGTGGAAGAGGCCTCGGCCGCCGCCCGCAGCATGGAACAGCAGGCAGCGCGGCTGACGGACGCGGTCGGCGTGTTCACGCTGGATGCGGCGCGTCGTCCGATGGCCACCGCGTAACAGCCATCGCGTCTGCTGGTCGTGCGGAGGGGTCAGGCAACGGGCACGAACGGCGCCCGTTGCATTTCCGCGGCCAGTACGTCCAGGAACGAGCGTACGCGCGCTGACACCGCCGTGTTGCGGTAGTACACCGCGTGGATGGGCTGGAAGACATCAAGGGTCTGCGCCGACAACACCGGTACCAGGCTGCCGGCAGCGCGGTCGCTGTGGGTCAGGAAATCGGACAGGCAGGTGATGCCGGCACCTTCCACCGCCAGCCGGCGCAACGTTTCGCCGCTCGACGCGGCGATGTCCGGGCGGATCCGCAGCTGCCCCTCATCATCACCGGGCACTGGCCAACGGTTGAGCGATTCAGGCTCGTTGAATCCCAGCAGGGTATGCCCCTGCAGGGCCGATAGGCTGTCCGGCATGCCGTGCCGCTGCAGATATCCCGGGCCCGCCACCAGCTGCAACCTGCACCGGCCCAGCAGGCGCGCATGCAGGGTCGAGTCGGCCAGTGGGCCGATGCGGATGGCCAGGTCGGTTCGTCGTTCCAACAGATCGATGTAGCGCTCCGAGCTGTTGACCTCCAGGGCGACGTCGGGGAATTGATCGCGATAACGGGCCACCAAGGGGGCGATGACATGCAGCACGAAGGGCATCGCCGCGTCCACGCGCAGGCGGCCGGCCGGACGCTGGCGACGCAGCGCCATCTGCTCTTCGGCCGTCTCCACCGCCTCCACGATGTGCCGCGCCTGGCGTACGAACGCCTCGCCTTCGGCGGTCAGGTGCAGCCGCCGCGTCGTGCGGGTCAGCAGGGTGGTGCCGAGCTTTTGTTCCAGACGCGCCAGTGCGCGGCTTACCCCTGACGTGGTCTGGCCAAGCTGCTCCGCTGCCGCACTGAGGGTGCCGCAGTCGATGACCGCCAGCAGCGCCTGCATCTCATCAAGGGTCGTCTTCATGGGGCCATTATTGACCATGGCGCAAGAGTGATTGGCGTGAAGATGGCTTCCGGCGCAAAGGTACGCGGCGCAGACTGCGCTCCTTCCTCCCCGCTGGACCCTGTCATGACCCGTGGCATTCCCCTCGCCCTTCTGGCTTTGACTCTCGGCGCCTTTGCCATCGGCACCACGGAGTTCGTCATTGTCGGGCTGCTGCCCACCATCGCCGCCGACCTGCAGGTCAGCCTGCCCTCGGCAGGGCTGCTGGTGTCCCTCTACGCATTGGGGGTGGCGATCGGTGCCCCGGTGCTTACCGCGCTCACCGGCCGCGTACCGCGCAAAACCCTCCTGGTCGCCCTGATGGTGGTGTTCACCCTTGGCAACCTGGTCGCCTTCCTGGCCCCCGGTTACAGCTCACTGATCGTCGCGCGCATCCTCACGGGCCTGGCGCATGGCGTGTTCTTCTCCATCGGCTCGATCATCGCCACCTCGGTCGTGCCGAAGGAGAAGGCCGCCAGCGCGATCGCGATCATGTTCACCGGCCTGACTGTCGCCCTGGTGACCGGCGTGCCGCTGGGCACCTTCATCGGCCAGCACATGGGATGGCGTGCGACGTTCCTTGCGGTCTCCGCGCTGGGTGTCGTGGCCCTGCTGGGCAGCCTGTTGTTCGTCCCACGCAACCTGGCGCAGAGCGCGCCGGCGACGTTCCGGCAACAACTGGGGGTGCTCGCACAGCCGCGCCTGCTGCTGGTGTACGCCATGACCGCGCTGGGCTACGGCGGCACGTTCCTTTCCTTCACCTATCTCGCCCCGATCCTGCAGGATGTCACCGGCTTCTCGGCCAATGCCGTGAGCGGCGTGCTGCTGGTGTATGGCATCTCGGTGGCATTCGGCAATGTGTGGGGCGGCCGACTGGCCGACCGGCTGGGCCCGATTCCCGCGCTGAAGCGCATCTTCGCGCTGCTTGCGCTGGTGCTGCTGGTGCTGACGTTCACCGCGTACAACACCTGGCTGGTCCTGCTGACCGTGCTGGCACTGGGTGCGGTGGCGTTCGGCAACGTGCCCGGCCTGCAGGTCTACGTGGTCAAGCAGGCGCAGCGTTACGCACCGCAGGCAACGGATGTGGCGTCCGGCCTGAACATCGCCGCCTTCAACATCGGTATCGCCCTCGGCGCCTCGCTGGGCGGCCTGGTGGTGGAACACGTCGGCTTGATGCACACGCCCTGGTTGGGGGCCGTGGTGGTCCTGGGCGCGCTCGGGTTGACGGCGCTGAGCGGCCGCCTGGATCGACGTGATGGCATCGATGAGCAGGCCAACGGGATCCCCGTGGCCGCGCATTGAGCACCATCCCGCTGCCACGACGCAGCGTTGCCCGCATGCACACACCCCCTGCCCTACCCTCTTTCCATCCCCTGCTGGAGTCCTCCCCCATGACCCTTCCTGCTCTCGGCCTCGGCACGTTCCGCCTGAAAGGCCAAGCGGTGATCGATTCGGTGCGCAACGCACTCGACGTCGGCTACCGCGCCATCGATACCGCGCAGATCTACGGCAATGAAGCCGAGGTCGGTCAGGCGCTCGCCGAATCCGATGTGTCGCGCGATGACGTGTACCTGACCACCAAGATCTGGATCAGCGAGTTCCAGCCCGATGCGCTGATCGCCAGCCTGGAGGCCAGCGTGCAGAAGCTGCGCACCGATCGGGTCGACCTGACCCTGATCCACTGGCCGTCACCGGACGACGCGGTGCCGATGGAGACCTACCTGCCCGCCCTCGCTGACGCGAAGGCACGCGGGTTGACGCGCGCCATCGGCATCTCCAACTTCACCATCGCCCAGACCCGCCGCGCCATCGGCATCCTCGGTGCGGACCAGATCACGACCAATCAGGTGGAAATCCATCCTTACCTGCAGAACCGCCTGCTGGTGCCGTTCCTGCAGGAACAGGGCATCCACATCACGGCGTACATGAGCCTGGCCTACGGTGAGGTGATCAAGGATCCGGTGATCCAGGCCATCGCAGGGCGCCATCAGGCGACGGCTGCCCAGGTCGCGCTGGCCTGGGCACTGCAGCAGGGCTTCGCGGTCATCCCCTCTTCGACCAAGCGCGCGAACCTGGCCAGCAACCTGGAAGCGGCCCGCCTGCGGCTGACCGACGAGGACCTGGCGCAGATCGCCAAACTGGACCGCGGTCATCGACTCGCCAATCCCGAGGGCATCGCCCCGGCGTGGGACTGATCGAGCCGGTTCGGGCGTGAGACGGACCCGACCCGGTTCGTCGGACTTCCTGCGCCTCTTCGGTAGCGCCGAGCCCTGCTCGGCGTTTCTGCGTCAGTCCCGCAGCAACCACGCGCGCAGCGCCGCGCTGACCTCGGCCGGTTTCTCCATCGGCACCAGATGCCCGCTGCCAGGCACGACGACCAGCGTGGAATGCGGCACCAGCGCCTGCATTTCCTCGCTGATCGAGACGGGGGTGATGCGGTCATTCGCCCCACAGACGATCAACAACGGGTCCTGATAGCCGGACAGCACATCGTGCCCGTCCACCCGCTGCAGCGCGCTCTGCTGCAGGAACACCCCGGCGCCCAGCCGGGCCGTCATTGCCCGCACGCGCTGTACCAGCCCCTCGTCATCCAGCCGCGAGGCATCGATGTAACTGCGCATCAGCGTGTCACCGAACCCATTGAACCGGCCCGGAAGACGCACGCTGGCCACCTGGGTGGCGCGCTGCGCAGCGCGTTCGGGCGAATCAGCACGAATCGAGGTGCCGATCAGGGCCAGCCGGAGAACACGCTCGGGTGCCGTGCGAACAATCTGTTGGGCGACAAAACCGCCCATCGAGAATCCGGCCAGTGCAAAACGCGGTGGCGCCTGCGCCAGTACGGCGTCGGTCACCGCCTGCATCGTATCGCCCCGGGTCAGATCGCCGACGGTGCACGCCGCGATATCTTCGAGTGCGGTCAATTGGTCGCGCCACAGCTCTGCATCATTGAGCAGGCCGGGGAGCAGCAGCAGCGGGATGCGTTCGGTCATTCGTGCATTATCGCCGGTCCGCGCATCACGCCAACAACGTAGACGCCACCTGTTGCACCGGCAGGCTGACCATCATCACCGTGGAGTCGTCCGGGTCCAGCCGGGTAGTGAAGCCCAGGCTCTGGCACATCGCGATCATCGTGCTGTTCTCGCGCAGCACCTGGCCTTCCACGGTGTCCAGGCCCAGCCACTTC
The DNA here is from genome assembly GCF_040223995.2 of Stenotrophomonas sp. WHRI 8082. Taxonomy (NCBI): domain Bacteria; kingdom Pseudomonadati; phylum Pseudomonadota; class Gammaproteobacteria; order Lysobacterales; family Lysobacteraceae; genus Stenotrophomonas; species Stenotrophomonas sp. WHRI 8082. Next base: position 1,704,579 of record NZ_CP167826.1, read on the forward strand.
GCGTACTCGATCATGATCGTCATCAGACGCCAGCCGATGCCGTGGCCCTTCAGGTCCGACCGGATCAGGATGCCGTACTCGCCGCTGTGGTAATCGGCGTCGGCATGCAGGCGGACCGCGCCGAGCATCTCGCCTGATCGCGGATCAAGGGCGACCAGCGCAATGGAGCGTGCGTAATCAAGCTGGGTCAGGCGCGCGATGAACTCATGGCTGAAGTGCTTCACCGACTGGAAAAAACGCAATCGCAGATCTTCGTCACTGACCCGGGCGAAGAACGCACGGAACAGCGCATCGTCCTCCGGACGGACGGGCCGCACGAAGGCGGTGCTGCCATCAGACAGCACCAGTTCGCGCTCCCATTCCTTGGGATACGGGAACACCGCGAACCGCGGGTGGCCGCGTCCCTTGTGCAGGATGCGCGATGGCGCGACGGCCACGCGGGCATCCAGTGCAAGGATGCCTTCGCGATCGGCCAGCAGGGGATTGATATCCAGGGTGCGGATCTCGGGGATGTCCGCGGCGAGCTGCGCAAGCTTGACCAGTACCAGCGCCACGGCGCGCTCGTCGGCCGCCGGGAAATCACTGTACGGCTTGAGGATGCGCGACACACGCGTGCGGCCGATCAGCTCGTGGGCCAGCCGTAGATCCAGCGGCGGTAGCGCCAGGGCCTTGTCATTGATCACTTCGACGGCGGTACCGCCGCGGCCGAACACGATCACCGGCCCGAACGTCGCATCGTCGGCGATGCCGGCAATCAGTTCGCGCGCTTTCGGGCGCACGATGGTGGGCTGCACCAGCAGGCCGTCGATGCGCGCATCGGGACGCAGTTCGCGCGCGCGAGACAGGATGCTGATCGCTGCTGCCTGCACCGCCGCGAGGGTGGACAGATTCAGGCGTACACCGTCCACCTCGGACTTGTGCGGAATATCGGGCGACAGGATCTTCAAGGCCACGCTGGCACCCTGCTCCAGCAAGGGCTGGGCCAGGTCCATCGCCTCGTGGGCATCGCGGGCATGCAGCACGGGTGCGGAGGGAATGCCATAGGCCTTCAGCAGCGCATGCGTCGCCAAGGGGTCAAGCCAGCGCTGGCCGGCAGCCAGTGCCGCCTCGACGATCGCGCGCGCCGCGCCGGCATCGACGACGAAATCCTGCGGCAGGCTGGGCGGGGTCTCCATCAGCGCACTCTGCGCATCGCGATAGCGCACCAGGTGCTGGAAGCCGCGCACGGCCTCGGCTTCGGTGGGATAAGTCGGTACGCGCGCGGCGTTCAACGTGGCCGTGGCGCGCTCGTCGTTGCCCAGCCAGACGGCGAATACCGGCTTGTCCCGCTGATGCCGTGGCCGCAGGCCCAGTGTGCGGGTGAGTGCCTGCGCGGCGTCGGCCGATGAGGTGAAGGCCGTGGGCACGTTGACCACCAGCAGGGCGTCGTTTTCGTTGTCGGCCAGCAGCGCTTCGATGGCGGCGGCATACCGATCGCCATCGGCGTCGACCACGATGTCCACCGGGTTGGAGCGTGACCACCCGCGCGGCAGCACCGCATCGAGCTGCTTGACGGTGCTGTCGGACAGGCCGGCCAGCGTGCCGCGCAGTGCCGACAATTGATCTACCGCGAGCCTGCCCACACCGCCCCCGTTGCTCAGGATGGCCAACCGGCGGCCGGGGAACGCACCCAACCGGCCCAGGGTCTCTGCCGCGGTGAACAGCTCGTCCAGCGCGCTCACCCGCAGCAGGCCCGCACGGTTGAACGCCGCGCCATACACATCATCGGCACGTGCCAGCGCCTGCACGTGGGTGTCATTGCCCGGCATGATCCGTTCGGCACGCCCCGACTTCACCACCATCACCGGCTTGGAGCGCGCGGCTGCACGCGCAGCAGACATGAACTTGCGCGCGTCCTTGATCTGTTCGACATACAGCAGGATCGCGCGCGTGCGGTAGTCGGTGGCGAAATAATCCAGCAGGTCGCCGAAGTCGACGTCCATCGTGTCACCCAGCGACACCACGGCGGAGAACCCGACCGAGCGCGCCACGCCCCACTCCACCAGAGCAGCGGCGATGGCACTGGATTCAGAGATCAAGGCAAGGTCGCCGGCCTGCGGCACGTGCGCGGCGATGCTGGCATTCAACCGGGCATGGGGCGCGATCACGCCCAGGCAGTGCGGGCCGAGGATGCGCAGGCCCTTGGCGCGCGCGCTGGCTTCGACCTGCGCCGCCAACGAACCGGGCCCCTCCCCCAGATGCGCGGTAAGGATGATGGCCGCCGCAACGCCCAGCGCCGCTGCATCGGCGATCACTTGCGGCACGATGCTGGCTGGCGCAGTTACCACCACCAGCTCCGGCACCCAGTCCAGGTCTTTGAGGCGCTTGACGGTGCGCGTGCCATCGATCTCCGCATGGCGTGGATTGACCCACGCCACCTTGCCGGCGAAGCCCGCCCCGCGCAGGTTGCGCATCACCGCACGGCCCGCCGAACGATCACGCGGACTGCCCCCGATAACGGCAACGGACTGCGGGCGGAACACGGACTGCAGGTTGTAGGTGCTCATGGCCGTAGTAGAGCAAAAAAAGGGGACGGAGGGGATTAAGTCGCAATCGGCTCGCTACGCAGCGGCCGATTGCGACTTAATCCCCTCCGTCCCCTTTTTTCACAGCAGGGTGCCGTGGAGGATCGTGGCGGCAATGCTGAAGTAGATGACCAACCCGGTGACGTCGACCAGGGTGGCGACGAACGGGGCCGAGGCGCTGGCCGGGTCGAAGCCCAGCCGCTTGAGGGCGAACGGCAGCATTGAGCCGGACAATGAGCCGAACGTCACGATGCCGACCAGTGCTGCCGCGACGGTGAAGCCGAGCAGCAGCCAGTGTTCGCCGTAATCGTGCAGTCCGCCCAGCTGCCACACCGTGATGCGGGTCATCGCCAGCGTGCCCAGGATGACGCCCAGCACGATGCCCGTGGGCAGTTCACGCAGGGCCACTTTCCACCAGTCGCGCAGGCGCAGTTCGCGCAGTGCCAGGCTGCGGATCAGCAGGGAGGTCGCCTGCGAACCGGAATTGCCGCCGGAGCTCATGATCAGCGGGATGAACAGCGTCAGCACCACCGCACGGGCGAGCTCGTGTTCGTAGTGCTGCATCGCGCTTGCCGTCAGCATCTCGCCGAGGAACAACACGCTCAGCCAGCCGCCGCGCTTGCGCAGCATCTCAAGGAAACCGATCTGCATGTACGGCTTCTCCAACGCCTCCATGCCGCCGAACTTATGCGCGTCCTCGGTGGACTCTTCGATCAGCGCATCCAGGATGTCGTCCACAGTGACGATGCCCAGCACGCGCTGCCCTGCATCCACCACCGGGATCGCCAGCAGATCGTGGCGCCGGATCAGCTGCGCGACTTCTTCCTGGTCCATCTGCACGTCCACGGTGACCGGTGCGTTGACCTGCGCCACGTCGAGGATGGCGTCCTCCGCCCGACCGGTGATCAAGCGGCGCATCGTCACCACCTGCTGCAGGCGCTGGCTGGCCAGGTCGAGCACATAGATCGCGTACACGGTCTCGCGCGTGCGCTCCACATCACGGATGTGCTGCAGGGTCTGCCCGACCGTCCACGTGGCAGGCACGCTGACGAATTCGGTCGTCATCAGTGCACCGGCGGTATGCGGTGGATAGCTCAACAGCTGCTGGATCACCTGCCGTGCGTCGGCACTGATCAGGGGCACCAGCCGGGCGCGCTCTTCTTCATCCAGCTGATGGACGATATCGGTGGCGCGGTCATCGGCCATCAACCCAAGCAGCGCGGCGGCGCGGGCCGGCGGCAATGCAGCCACGAGGTCGCCGGCGCGCTGCAGCTCCGGCGCTTCCAGCAGCTTCACCGCGCGCGGCAACGGAAGCGCGCCCAGCAGTTCCACGGCGCGGGACAGCAACAAGGTGTTGAGGTATTCGACCGCATCGGCCGTGTTGAAACCGGCCAGGGGTGCGGCAAGGGTGGCGGCGTCGGCAGCGGGACGCAGCATCTGCTTCTGGTTCATCGTGGTTCGCCTTCGTGGTTGCAAGCGCAACGCCAACGCAGGCGAACCGTCCCTGTCAGGCGGTCGCCGTCGCTGGCGTCGAACGAGGTCGACTTCTACTGTCGCTGGACATGGGGGTTGGACTCCGGAAGGGTGTGCCGACGGGCATGCCGTGGCGGGGGGCAGGATGGACCTGTCGGCAGGGTGGGTCAACCCCATCGCGGCGCCAGGTAGGGTCGCACTCAGTTTCCGCGCTGCGCCGTGGGCAACACGCGGCGCATAATGACCGCCGAGGGTCCGGTGCTTCGCATCCGGCCCGTTCCCCCGCATCCCAGACGTTCCTCCCCATGCATAGCGGTGTGCTTGAACTCGCGTTGGTCCTGCTGCTTGCGGCGGTGATTGCCGTCCCCGTGTTCCGCCGCCTCGGCTTCGGGGCAGTGCTGGGCTACCTGGCCGCCGGCGTGGTGCTGGGGCCCGATGGCCTGGGCTTCGTGCAGGATGCAGACCGCATCCTCGGCGCGGCTGAGATCGGCGTGGTGATGCTGCTGTTCGTCATCGGCCTGGAACTATCGCCGTCGCGACTGAAGGTGATGCGACGTTCGGTGTTCGGCGCCGGCGCGCTGCAGGTCGCCAGTTGCGGACTCGTGCTGGGCGGCCTGCTGATGCTTGACCATTTCCAATGGAAGAGCGCGTTGGTCGTGGGCATCGCCCTGGCCCTGTCATCCACGGCGGTGGGCCTGCAGCTGCTGTCCGAGCACAAGGCGCTGAACAGCAATCATGGCCGACTGGCCTTCGCGATCCTGCTGTTCCAGGACCTCATCGCCATCCCGTTGTTGGCCGCGATTCCGCTGCTGGGCGGCGCGCGCAACCAGACCCTGCACTGGCAGGATGCCGCCATCGCGATCGGTGCGCTGGCGGTGGTCATCCTGTGCGGACGCCCGCTGCTGCGCCGCGTGTTCGGTGTTGTCGCACGCAGCCGCAGCCCGGAGGTATTCACCGCCACGGCGTTGCTGGTAGTGCTGGGCACGGCGTGGTTCATGCAGGAAGCGGGGCTGAGTGCGAGCCTCGGCGCGTTCCTGGCCGGGGTGCTGCTGTCTGATTCGGAGTTCCGGCACGAGCTGGAAGCGCAGATCGAACCCTTCAAGGGGTTGTTCCTCGGCCTGTTCTTCATTGCCGTCGGCATGGGCATCGATCTGGACCGCATCATCGCCGAGCCGGGCATGATCGCCGCCGGCGTGGGCATCCTGCTGGTGGTCAAGTTCGGCATTCTTTACGCCATCGGCCGCTTGGCCAAGCTGCCGTCGCGACAAGCGCTGCTGCTGGGCAGCGTGCTGTGGCTGGGCGGTGAGTTTGCCTTCGTCGTGTTCAACGAGGCACAGCGCGCGCAGCTGCTGGGCAGTGCCAACCATGATCGGCTGGTCGCCATCGTCGGTCTGTCGATGGCGCTGACACCGCTGCTGATGATCGTGCTCTTGCGGCTGCTGGGGCGCGAAGCCAGCACGACCACCCAGGCCCCACCGGCTGACGACGTCGCGCCGGATAATCGGCCGAAGGTGCTGATTGCCGGCATGGGACGCTTCGGCCAGGTGGTGGCGCGGCTGCTGACGGCGCAGAAGGTGCCTTTCGTCGCACTGGAAGCCAACCCGGATACCGTGGCCGACCTGAGGCGATTCGGTAACCAGCTTTACTACGGTGATCCGACCCGCCCGGAGATGCTGCGCGCAGCCGGCGGCGCCGAGATCGCGGTATTCGTGGTGACGATGGATGATCCGGAAACCAACCTGCGCGCGACGCGGGTGATCCGCAGGCTGTATCCGGACGCGCGCGTGCTGGCGCGTGCGCGTAACCGCCAGCATGCGTGGCGCTTGATGGACATGGCCGCCGAACCGTTCCGCGAAGTCTTCGGGACCAGCCTGGAGCTCAGCGAACGGGTACTGATCGCGTTGGGCATCCCGGGCGACACGGCGAAGCGGCACGTGCAGCGTTTCCGCGAGCACGACGAGAAGCTGCTGCGTGACCAGTACCTGGTGTACGACGATGAGACCGCCGTGATCCAGACCTCGCGTGACGCCCGCGCCGATCTGATGCATCTGTTCGAGGCCGACGCAGGCCACGATGGGGACCGGTCACGCGAGGACCAGTGACGATAGGGGCTCGTCACTGGCCAGCGGCGCAGCGCTTCATTCGCGCAGGAAACGCGCCATCGATGACACGCCCGGGACCCGGGGTGCGAACTCACCTGCCACGTCGATGAAACCGCGCATCACCGCGATCTCGCGCGGGCTGCGGTTGAGCGTGTCGCGTGCCTCGGGGTCCGCTCCTGCACGCAACAGGCGCTGGACCAGCAGCGGCAGTCCATGCAATGCGGCCAGGTGCAGCGGCCCGAACCCGCGTGGATCGCGGACGTCCAGCGATACGTCTTCATCCAGCAGGCGTTCGACGCCGGCCAGCACCACCTGCTCGTCGCAGGCCGTGCCCGGTTCGGCACGCGCGCCCAGCAGCAACAGCAGCGGGGTTACGTCACCTGCAGCGGACTGATCCGGTTCGGCCCCTGCCAGCAGCAGGGTATCGAGCAGCGCCAGCAGGCGCGAACGATCACGCGCGGAGAATCCGTACAGCGCAGCGCAATGCAGCGGCGCCAGTTGCTGCGCATCGCACGCGTGGACGTCGGCACCGGCGCTGAGCAGACGCGCCACGATGTCGGGCAGGCCCAGGGCCGATGCCAGCATCAACACCGTGACGCCGCCCGGCAGCCGGTGTTCCAGCTGCGCACCGGCGTCCAGCAGGGCCGACACGATATCCATCTGGCGCATGCTGACCGCCGCTGACAACGGCGTGGCACCGCTGGCCGAGGCATGTTGCGGATCCGCGTGGCGGGCCAGCAGCAGGTCCACCACGGCCAGGTGCCCGCCGCCTGCGGCACGCAGCAGGGCGGTACAGCCCTGCGCATCGACGCTGTCGACGGCGAAACCCAGGTCGATCAGGCGACGCACGGCATCGACATCGCCGGTAGTGGCGGCCGCGGCCACGTCCGACTCGCGCAGGGTGCGGCGCGGCAGGGTCCATACCCGCCAGTCCAGCCAATCGGCCAGATCGCGGCGGCCACTGGACAGCGCCACGCCCAGCGGCGTCTGGCCATCGGCGGCACGGGCTTCCGGCGATGCGCCATGGCGGACGAGCGTCTTCAACGCGGCTTCGCGACCCAGCGCGGTCGCCAGATGCAGGGCCGTCATGCCATGGCTGTCGCGTGCTTCGCGGTCCACGCCCAGGCTCAACAGGCCCGTCTGCAGGCGCAACCAGCCCAGGCGCACGGCCAGCGACAGCGGCGGATCACCTGCCGGGGACGCCGCGAACGGATCCGCGCCCCGCTCCAGCAGCTCCAGCGCCAGTTGTTCAAGTCCGCGACTGGCGTGGTCATGCTGTGCACACGCCGCCAGGAACCGTGCCAGGCCGCCGGCGCCGGCGGGCGATACGCCCTGCTCCAGCATGGCCTGCAAGGCAGGCACGGCGTCCACGCCACGCGCGAGCAACGCGAACATCGGCGTGTCGGTGCAGGCATCGAGCGCGTCATGCGAGGCGCCGTGCTGCAGCAGCCAGCTGACCGCGCGCGGATCCAGTGCCAGCTCCGGATCGTGCAGCAGCGCGCCCAGTTCGTCAGGGCGGCACAACCGGACCAGCGCCTCCAGACCGTCCAGATTACCGAAGCCCAAGGACTCGCGCAGCAGTTCCAACGGCGGCCGGTCAGGCAGCAGCGACGCCCCGCCTTCGCTGCCTTCGGCGGCCGCGAGGCCGTCGCTGACCGCAGCGGGCAGCGGATACGCGGGGTCGAGCATGCTGACGATGGCCCAACGGCCCGCTTCGGCAGCGCTGTCCACCGCGCGTCTTGCCACGGGATCTGCCAGGTCGGCGACCAGACCCAGGTCCAGCAGGCGACGGACCAGCTGCGGCGGGACGTCCGTTGCCATCGCGGCCAGCATCAGCGCGTTGCGGCCGTCACCGTCCACCGCCGCCAGGTCGGGCTTGTGCGGCAGCAAGTGTTCCAGCACGGCGGCACGACCGCCTGCGGCAGCCTCCAGCAGCGGGGTGCGGCCCAGGGCATCACGCGCTTCCAGGTTGGCTCCGGCCGCCAACAGCGCATCGATGATGGCCGAGTGGCCTGCCAGCGCCGCTTCATGCAGCGCGCTGCGGCGCTGGGCGTCACGCGCATCGGCGCGCGCCTTGTGCTTGAGCAGCAGCTGGACGCCCGCGGGATCATCATCGTCGGTGGCCGCAGCGGCCAGCAGCACCGGAATGCCTTCCACGGGCTCGGCCCGCGCGCCGCGTTCCAGCAGGAAACGCGCCAGCCGCCAGTTGCCGACCTGACAGGCCACCGCCAGCGGTGACCAGCCTTCATTGTTCAGTGCGTCGATTTCGGCGGCGGCGTCACGCAGCAGCGCGGCCACCCCGGGATCCGAGCTGCGCGCGGCATGGTGCAGGGGCGTATTGCCATCGGCGTCGGTGGCGCGCGAATCGGCGCCATTGGCGAGCAGCGTCATCACCGCTTCGGGACGACCGTGCCAGCTGTCACGGGTCGCCGCCAGCAGCGGCGTCATTCCCTTGTGCGGTGCATTGACGTCGACGCCACGCGCGATCAGTTCGCGTAGCAGCCGCAGGTCTGGCAGCACCGCGGCCAGCACCGGAAGGTTGCGTTGGTCGCGCCATTGCGGGTCCGGCGCAGCACGCGGGTCCGCGCCGGCCTGCAGCAGCTGCAGCGCGCGCTCGATGCGGCCATGTCGCGCCGCTTCGTAGAGGGCCGGGCCCAAGGCATCGGCCTGCATCGGCTCCAGCGCCGTGGGCACGGCGTCGACCCTGGGCTCGTTTGCTTCCCACGCGGTACGCAGCGCGTCCGTATGGGTCGCCGGAGCCACGCGCCCCGCGCCGGCCGGCGCGATCCGCTGCAGCATCAGGTGCAGCAGCGGCGACAGCAGCACGATCGCAGCGACAGCAGGCCAGCGCAGCGCCACCGGCAACAGGGCCGGCCACGCTGGCAACACGACAAGTGCACTGATCGCCAGTACCAGGGCCGCAACGGCCAGTCCGCGCCACGCACCAAGGTCGCGGCCGGACAGGCCTGCCCCATGCCGCTGCAGGCCACCGGCCAGACGTTCCACGTCGCTCCACAACGGCCAGGTACGCCAGACCGCAAGCAACGCGACCCCCAGCAGCACCGCCAGTCCCAGCGCGGCGGCCAGGCTGCCGCTTTCACGCAGCGCAGCCAGGGGCCAGGCCATCAGCAGCGCCAGCACCGCAGGGCCGGCCAACCACAGCGCCAACAGCGCGGGAATCTCTTCGCGCAGCACCTGCGGCACGGCGCGCGGTACGCGGCTGCGACGGGCCCATGACACGCCCAGCGCATACACCGGCTGCGCCAGCGCCGCCAGCACCGCGCCGGGGATACCCCCGATGGCGGCACCCAGCGACAGCAACGCGCCCAGCCCCAGGGCGCCGTATACCTCGCGCGGCCTGCGGTCAGTCATTGTGGCGCGGCATCATGCTGGTGATGCTGGGCGGCACCTGCAGGTAGAACCCGCGACTGGCCAGCTCGGCACGCACCAGCGCCGCGTCGGCGCGGGCAAGGCGGCGATCTTCGGTCAGCGCAACTTCCATCACCAGATCGAGTTTTCCCAGCGAGGCAGCCAGCGGTGCAGGCAGCACAGCGAAGCCATCACGCTCGGCGAGATAGACGTAGGTGTCGTCTTTACGGTGGCTTTTGTAGACGTAGGCTTGCATGCTTTCAGGTTTTACCCTTTAAGACATGATTGTGTCGGAAACCCGTCACGGGCGGAAGGCGTCACAGCCCCGACAGCGCCACCGCGGCGAACTTTCGTGCACCGGGTTCATCATTGTCCGCAGGCCGTTCAGGCTGCCGAGGCGTCGAAACGCGCAAACACCAGCGACGTATTGATGCCGCCGAAGGCGAAGTTGTTGCTCATCACGTGGTCCACCTGCAACGTACGGCCGTCGCCGATGATGTGGTCCAGCGCCGCACAGCGGGGATCCGGGTCTTCCAGGTTCAGGGTGGGGGCGAACCAGCCGCTGCGCATCATCTCGATGCTCACCCAGGCCTCGAACGCGCCGCACGCGCCCAGCATGTGGCCGACGTAACTCTTCAGCGAACTGATCGGCACGGCGCTGCCGAATACCTCGGCGGTCGCCTGGCTTTCGGCGATGTCCCCGTGCTCGGTCGCCGTACCGTGCGCATTGATATATCCGATCCGTGCAGCATCCAGCCCGGCATCCTCCAGCGCCAGGCGCATCGCATGGGCCATGGTCGGGCTGCTGGGCTGGGTGACATGCTGGCCATCGCTGTTGCTGGCATAGCCGCGCACCTCGGCCAGGATCGTGGCACCGCGTTCAAGCGCGTGCTGCAGATCCTCCAGCACCAGGGTGCAGGCGCCTTCACCCAGCACCAGGCCATCGCGCCCGGCATCGAACGGACGCGGCGTGGTGGCTGGGGCCGCGTTGCGCACGCTGGTGGCGAACAGGGTGTCGAACACCGCCGCGGCGGTCGCATCAAGTTGTTCGGCACCGCCGGCCAGCATCACGGTCTGGCGCCCCGCGCGAATGGTTTCGTACGCTTCGCCCACCCCTTGGCTGCCGGATGTGCAGGCACTGGAGGTGGTATGGATGCGCCCGCTGAGACCGAAGAACACGCCGATGTTGACCGGCGCGGTGTGGCTCATCATCTTCAGGTAGGTGGTGGCGGTGATGCCATCGGTGCTGAAGCTGCTGAGCATCCGGCCGAACTCGCCCACCGCTTCATGGCTGCCGGAAGACGAACCGTAGGACACCCCGGTGCGTCCACCACGCAGCACCGGGTGGTCGATCAGTCCGGCCTGCTGCAAGGCCAGCTCGCTGGCGCGCACCGCCATCAAGGCGACCCGTCCCATCGAACGGGTGGTCTTGCGGTTGTAGTGCGGTGGCAGCTCGAAAGGCGCGGCAGGCGCAGCCAGCCGGGTATTCAGCCCTTCATAGACATCCCACTCCGGCATCGCGCGTACGGCATTGCGCAGTGCGCGCAGCCGCGCGTGGATGGTGGCCCAGTCGTGGCCCAACGGACTGATGGCGGCCGCACCGGTCACCACGACGCGGCGCCCGTCACGTGCCATCAGGCAAGCCCGCCATTGACCGAGATCACCTGCCGGGTGATATAGGCAGCGTCAGGGGACAGCAGGAATGCGACGGTGGCAGCGACCTCGTCGGGCGTCCCGACACGACCGGCCGGAATGCCCTTCAAGGCGTGTTCCAGCACGCCGGCATCCAGCATGTCGGTGTCGATCAGGCCAGGGGCCACGCAGTTGACCGTGATGCGGCGGCTGGCCAGCTCGACCGCCAGCGCCTTGCTGGCGCCGATGATGCCGGCCTTGGCCGCGCTGTAATTGACCTGGCCGCGGTTGCCGATCAGGCCGGATACCGATGCCAGCGTCACGATGCGGCCGGGCTGGCGACGGCGCACCATCGGCATCACCAGCGGGTGCAGCACGTTGTAGAAGCCGTCCAGATTGGTGTGCAGCACCTGGTCCCAGTCGTCTTCGCTGAGCGCAGGGAACGCGCCATCGCGGGCGATACCGGCATTGCAGACCACACCATAGTAAGCGCCGTGCGCTTCGACATCGGCTTCCAGGGCGGCACGTGCCGCGGCGCGGTCGGCTATATCGAACGGGAGTACCCGCGCCTGCCGTCCCATCGCGGTTATCTCATCGGCCACGGCCTGCGCTTCTTCCACGCGGCTGCGGCAATGTACGGTCACGTCGAAGCCGTCGCGCGCGGCGCGCAGCGCGATTGCACGGCCGATGCCCCGGCTTGCGCCGGTCACCAGCACCGCCAGGTTGGCTGTCATGCGGTTCCACTCTCCAGATAGGCCTGCGCGTCAGCGGGCTCGAACACCGACACATTCGCTTCCACCCATGTCTCCCCGCCCGCGTCGATCCGGCAGGCGAACATGCCCAGGCCATTGTCACCCATCAGTTCGCGGCGCGCGTACACCTCCAGCCGGGTGCCGGCGGGGAACAGATCGCGCTGGCTGCTGTAGCGGCGGCTGCCGAGCAGGAACCCGATCTTCGGTTCGCCGCCGTCACGGCGCGCACGGCAGCCGGCCCAGGCCGCGATGGCCTGCGCCATGTACTCGATGCCGATCCACGCCGGCACGCCGTCAGGCCCGGCGAATGCACCCTTCGACGGCACCACCAGGGCGGCATGGATGCTGTCATCGTCCCAGTGCACCAGCTCGTCCAACAGCAGTAGGCTGGCCCGGTGCGGCACGACATCCCGGATGGGATACAAGGTCATGCCGCCGTACTCCGCTGCAGGGCAAGCACGGCGTTGCTGCCGCCGAAAGCAAACGAGCTGCTGAGCATCCGCTGCAGGGGGACCGGTGAACAGTCGCCCGGGGTGACCAGCCTGAGTGCCGGCAGATCCGGATCGATATCGCCGTCATACCAATGTGGCGGCAGGCGATTATCGGGATTGTCGACCAGCGCGATCCAGCACAGGGCGGCTTCAATGGCACCGGAGGCACCCAGCGCGTGGCCGGTGAGTGGCTTGGTCGAGCTGGCTGGCACCGTGCTGCCCAGCACGCCGGCCACTGCCCGGGACTCCATCGCATCGTTGTGCCGCGTGGCGGTGCCATGCAGGTTGATGTAGTCCACCTCGTCCGGTGACCACCCTGCACGTTGCAGTGCCTCGAGCAGCGCAGCCGTGGCGCCGGCGCCGCTCGGGTCCGGCGCGGACATGTGGTGGGCATCGGAGCTCTCCCCCCACCCGGCCAGCTGCACCGGGCCCGGCTCACGGCTGAGCAGGAACAACGCCGCCCCTTCGCCGATGTTGATGCCCGTGCGGTTGCGCGAGAAAGGCAGGCAGCGCGTGGCCGAGATCGACTCCAATGCGCTGAAACCGGCGACGGTGAAGTGGCACAGCGAGTCGGCCCCACCGGCGATCACCGCATCGACGACCCCGGCGCGCAGCAGCCGCGCCGCCGAAGCCAACGCTTTCGCACTCGACGAACAGGCCGTGGACAAGGTCCATGCCGGGCCGCCGGCCCCGCTGCGATGGCGCACGAACGATGCCGCACTGCCCATCTCCTGCTGCCCGTAGGAGAAGCCGGCAGGCCATTGGCCATCAGACTGCAGCGCGCGAAGCGCAGGTTCGGTCTCACCGATGCCGGATGTGCTGGTGCCGATGATCACGGCGACACGCTCGGCACCATGTCGGCTGATGGCCTGCTTCACCAGCGGTGCGATCTGCACCAGCGCCGCATCCAGCAGGGCATTGTTGCGACCACGAAGCGAGATCGGCAGCGTCGAGAGGTCTGGCAGCGCGTCCCGTACGCGCCCCAGCGCGAGGGTCCGCCCGCGCACCACGTCATCGCAGTCGGACAGCCCGCCAGGGGCCGCGGCAAACAGCCCCTTGGCCACGCTGTGGCGGTCCGCGCCCAGGGCGCACACCACGCCCAGTCCATTGAGATACACCGCGGCGGTCACGGCGGCGTCTCCTGCGCCGGTGCAGCCGCGCCATCCACCGAACGGATGGTCAATGAGTATCCTTCGCGCAGGTTGTCCAACTGCAGGCTGCCATCGGCATGGCGCTGCAGGTGCAGTGCATCCTGGCCGGCGTGCTGCAGGCGGCGATGTTCACCATCGTCGGTGACCTTCCACTCGGCCGGCAATACGGCGGCGATGGCAGCGGTGGGCCAGAGTGCGAACTGCAGATCATCCAGCACCCGTTCGGCACGCACCTGGCGTGGCAGCCACGGGGCGCGCTGTTCGTCCAGGTGCTGGCCATCCCAGCGCACGCGGAAGCCGGTCTGACCCATCGCCTGCACCAGCAGTTGCACCTGCGCGTCGTCAGCCTCCAGCAACGCATCCAGATCACGCTCCACCCGGCCGAAGCGGAAGTGGAGTTGCTGCTGCAGCGCGAGGGTGCCCTGCAGGCTGGCCGGCGACAGCCGCAGCGGTGGCAGATCGCCACCGGGCCGCGTGGGCCGGTCGGCGCACGCGACAAGCGCGGCGAGTACGGTCATTGCCGCCAACAGGCGCAGGGCCGGGCGAACGCAGCGCATCCAACGCATCAGGTGGACTCCTTTGTTTCATGCACACCGGCCGGCCGGAACAGCGGTGACAACAGCCAGACCAGGCCGATACCCAGCAGCAGGGTAAGGCCGAAGGCACGCAGCGCCGGCGTGGCCGACAGCCCGAGCAGCCCGAAGGACAGCCAGGTACTGGCCGCGCCCACGCAGACCGCCACCCACGCACTGGGGTCACCCCGATGCTCCAGCAGGAAGATGCCGTAATCGATGCCCATGCCCAACAGCAGCATCAGTGCGAGCACATTGAACAGCTGCACGGGCTGGCCGAACAAGGACAGCAGGGCGACGGTGAGCGTCCCCGCCAACAACGTCGGCACCATCACCCGCCACGCATCGCGCCGATAGCGCCACCACAGCGCGGCGAACACCAGCGCAATGCCTGCCAGCAGCATGACGCTCATCAGACTGCGGTAATGACCGAGCAAGCGCGAGAAATCATCGGTGCGGTCAACCCAGCGCACGCCGTCCAGTCCTGCACCGGCACCCTGCAGGTCGCGCAGCGCCTGCGGCTGCGACAGGTCATCCACCAGCACCACGCTGGCGACCCCGTCGCCCAGCCGACCCAACCACAAGGGGCGGACCGGCAACGACGCCGGAGAGGCCACGAAGCGTTCGATGGTCATCGGCGCTGCGGTGAACGCCGGGCGCTCCAGCGTTTCGCCACTGACCTCCGCCACGGCCCGCAGTACGCCCGCCTCGATGCCACGCGTCAGTGCGGCATCGGCCTGCTGCTGCGCCGCTGAAGGCAACCAGTCGCTGATCGCGCGATGGCTGCCGATGCGGCCGTCGTGCTCCAGCGCGCGCAGCCGCCGGGTCAGGGCCTCTTCGCGTTGCAGCAGCTGTTCGGCATCTCCCCCCTGCACCAGGAAGAACTGCGCGGGGCTGGGCATCCCCAGCAGCCGCGAGATACGGATCTGCTGCTCCATCAATGCCGGGGGCGAGGACTGCAGGCTGCGCAGGTCATCGTCCACCTTCAATCGGGTCATGCCCGCAGCGGACACAACCACCAGACCGACCAGCACCAGCAGCAGGCGTCGCCCGGCAAGCCGTGGCCAGCGCTGCAGCGTGCCGCCAAGCCAGCGCGAAAAACCGGTCTGCCGCACCTGGCCGCCGTCCAGCCACGGAAACCACAAGATCACCGTCACGAACGCAGCGGACAATCCGACCACCGAGAACAGTGCCATCTGCCGCAGCCCCGGGAACGGCGCCATCGCCAGCGCCAGGTAAGCCAGCGCACTCGTCAGCAGGGCCAGCCACAGGCCCGGCAGCAGGTGCCGCAGCAGGGTCCAACGGCTCTCACGTGGGGCCGCCTGGCGCGACGCGAACCAGTGGATGCCGTAGTCCTCGGCGACGCCGACCAGCGAGGCACCGAACACCAGCGTGAGCAGGTGCACCTTGCCGAACACCAGCACGGTCACGGCCAAGGCGACGCCACACCCCACCAGCAGCGACACCGCCACCAGCAGGATTGGTCGCAGCGAGCGGAACGCCAGCCAGACCAGCAACAGCACGGCCGCCAACGAGCCCCAGCCGATCGTATTGATCTCCCGGTTGGCCTGCACGGCGGCGGCTTCGGCATGCAACGGAACACCGGCATGCAGGATTTCCAGCCCGGGCGCCGCCCCGCGTGCTGCCGTGCCCGCGCGCTCCAGCAGCGCGTCGATATGCGGCTCGCCATCCAGCTGGAAGGCGGAATCACGGGTATCGAAACGGAGCACCGCCCAGTGCTTGCCATCGGCCTGCACCAAGCCATCGTCGCCCAGGCGCAGACCTGCCGCCTTGGCCTGCTGTTGCCACCATGCCGGCCACAGCGCCAAAGGGTCCTGCAGCCACGCCGTCAAACGCGGACCGCCCATCGGCCCGTACAGGGACGCAAGCGCCTGCCCTGCCAGATCGCCGGCGCCGGTCTGCTGCAGCTGATCGCGCTGGGCTGGCGTCAGCAGGCGATCCCGGTACGGGGCGTAGAACCCGCGTGCCTGGTCGAACCACCCGTCCATCGCACCGGCAGGCCGCAGCAGGCCGCTGTCCGCATCGTCGGCCATGGCCTGGGCGAATGCCTCCTGCGCACGCAGAGCGGCTGCGCTGTCATCGCTGCCCAGCAGCACCACCACGTCGCGCGAGTTCGCATCGGCGATGCGCCGGGTAGCATCCGACAGCAGGCGATCGTGGGCGTCCTGCGGGAGCATTGCCAGAATGTCGGTGTCGATCGGTGGCTGCTGGCGCCACTGCAGGGCCTGCTGCACACCCAGCGCCAGCAGCACCAGCAGCCACGCCAGGGCCAGCCAGCGCCAAGCGCGGTGTGGGCGGGCGGCCGCGGCCGCGGCCGCGCCAGGGCGCATGTCAGTCAAGGCGCGCGGCCTCTTCAGCGCTCAGCGTGGCCGGCGTTTCGGTCAATGCGCTGAAGGTGATCAGGGTGCGGTCATTGCCCGCTTCCACGATCTCCACGTCACGTACGTAGCGGTCACCGCGCAGCCGCAGCGAGGTGAATGCCTTTGCCAGCATCGCCGACTTCGGCGTGAGCTGCAGCGTCCAGCCCGCCCCTTCGCGCCGCGCATCGACATTGAACTGGCTGGACAGTGCCCGCACGTCACCGCTCATCAGCGCGAACAGGGTCGCGTTCACCGAACGCATTGCCGGCTGCTCGCGTGCATCGAGTTCCACGCGGGTGCTGCCATCGGCCTGCCGGCTGAGGATGCGGTCGGCGGTGATGACCATCTCCGAGGGGAACGGCTTCAGGGTGGACCAGATGACACCGCGCTGGTGCGCCACCACGAAGCGCCCCTGCGACTGCAATGGATTGCGGAATCCCGCCACCTGCTTCTGCTGGCTGAAGCTGCCACGCAGCACGGCAGGACGCGCGACATCCCGGGTGATCGATTCGATGACCGCGTCGGCGGCGCTGGTTGCCGACGCCAGCAGACACAGCGACATGACCGCCAACAGACGGAGCGGAGCGAACAGTTTCATGGTGCGGATACTCCCAGCTTCTGCCACAGGATCGGGGGACACAGGTACTGCATCTCGCCGCTGTCGGCGGCGACGGCGACCTGGATGGTATGGGCGCGGGTCAGGCGCTCACCGCTGAGCGCATCGAAAATTTCGTACGCGATCTTCAAGCGGTTCTCCCACTCCACGATGCGTGCCACCACGCGCAGCGCCTGCTGGAAACGCAACGGGCGGATGTACTTGACCCGCGCGTCCACCACCGGCCACAGGAAGCCGGACGCCTGCATCTGCGGGTAGTCGTAATCATGCCGCTGCAGCAGGGCGCAGCGGGCGATCTCGAAGTACTTGAAATAGTTTCCGTGCCAGACCACCTGCATCGGGTCACAGTCGTGAAACGCGGGCGACAGGGCGATTTCTTCCGTCAGATCATGCATCGGCATAGATCACCCACGCGCGTCCGCGGATGTCCTGCAGCAGCTGGCGCAGCTCGCCGTCCAACGCGCGATCTTCCTCGACCAGCGCGATGCGCCCGACGAGATCGGTATTCATCGCATCCAGCGCACCCTGCAGCTGCGCCTGCATGCCGACCCGCTGGCGCAGCGCCACCGCCTGACGTGCCGCGATCAGCATCGCCGCCACCACCTGCTCCACCAACTCGATCACGCGCAGGCAGTCACGCGCGGCGATGGTGCCCATGCTGACCTTGTCCTGGTTGTGGCATTCCGTGGAACGCGAGAACACCGAGGCAGGCAGGGTATTTTTCAGCGCCTCGGCCGTCCACGCCGAGACACTGATCTGCAGCGCCTTCAGCCCGTGGTTGATGGCCGCGCGCGGCCCCGTGGCGGCAGACAGGTTGGCCGGCAGGCCATGGCTGTAGCGTGCATCGACCAGCAGCGCCAGCTGCCGGTCCAGCAGGTCGGCGATGTTGGCCACGGTGTTCTTCAAGGTATCCATGGCCAGCGCGATGTGGCCGCCATAGAAGTGGCCACCGTGCAGCACGCGCTCTTCGTCCGGGTCGATCAGCGGGTTGTCGTTGGCGCTGTTGAGTTCGGTTTCGATCAACTGCCGCAGGAACGGCAACGTATCCTCCAATACGCCGATCACATGCGGGGCACAGCGCAACGAATAGCGATCCTGCAGTCGCTGCGCGTTGCGCGGCGGCCGCTCGCTGTGCAGGTCCGCGCGCAGGCGGGCGGCGATGCGTGCCTGGCCCGGATGCGGCTTGGCCGCGAACAGGGTCTCGTCGAAATGATGGGCGTTGCCATCACTGGCCAACACGTTGAATGCCGTCAAGCGGGTCGCCAGGCGGCTGAGATAGTCGGCACGGTGCCAGGCCAGGCAGGCCAGCCCTGTCATCACCGCAGTGCCATTCATCAACGCCAGGCCTTCCTTCGGTCGCAGCCGCAGCGGCACCATGCCGATCCGCGGCAGCACCTCGGCCGCAGGCTGCACGCGTCCTTCAAACAGGACGTCGCGCTCCCCGCACAGCACGGCCGCCACGTAGGACAGCGGGGTCAAGTCACCGCTTGCGCCGACCGATCCTTCCGCCGGGATGCGCGGCAGCACGTCGTGCTGGAGCAGCGAAGTAAGCCCTTCCAGCAGCGCCACGCTGGTGCCGGACATGCCTTGTGACAGCGAGGCGAGGCGAGCCGCCAAGACAGCCCGCGTTTCCTGTGCATCCAGGAAACGACCCAGCCCGCAGCCGTGGTAGGTGTACAGGTGATGCGGCAGCTCGGCGACCAACGAGGGCGGGATCACCGTCGTGCACGAGTCGCCGTAGCCGGTGGTGACGCCATAGATGACCCCGTCCTCGCGCAGCAGGCGGTCGAGGAAATCGGCACCGCGCTGGATGCGCGCACGGAAAGCCGGTGCATCGCTGAGCTCGGCACGTGCACGCCGGTCTGCCAGCGCGACCACGTCTTCGATGGTCAGCGCAGCGGCGCCGAAGTGGCAGCAAGGGGAAAGATCAGTCGGCATCAGGTGCCTGGTCCCAGAAAGGAAAGAAGTTGAACCAATCCAGCGGTGACTGGGTCACCTGCTGTTCCAGCCACTGCGCATAGCGATGGGCGCAGTCCTGCAGGGCGGCGTCGCGTGCCCCGCGGGGCAGGCTGATGCGCTCCGCGAACAGATCGAAGCGAACGCGATAACCGTCGCCGTGGTGCAGGCACGACAGGGTGTAGACCGGGCAAGCCAGCGCCGACGCCATGACATAGCCGCCCACCGGGAAGGGCGCGCGGTGACCCAGGAAATCGGCATGCGCCACCCGCTCGCTGTTCACCGGCACCCGGTCACCCACGATGGCGACGAAGCCACCCGCGGCGACCCGACGACCGAGCGCCATCGCCATTGCCGGACCCACCTCGGTCACCTGCAGCAGTTCTACCGATGCCAACGGATCCAGGCGCGCCAACAGGCTGTTGAAGCGCTGCGCATGCTTGGTGTGGACCAGTACGGTGAGGTGCAGCCCCGGCACTTTTTCGGCCAATACCTGGCACAGCTCCAGGCAGCCCACATGCGCGGTCAGGAACACGCCTCCTTCGGCACGGCCGATGCGCTGCAGCGCCGCGTTGTCATGCAACTGCAGCTGCTGCGCCGGATAACGGCGTCCCAGCGCCAGCAGCTTGTCCAGCATGGTGTCGCCGAACAGGGCGAAGTGGCGCAGGCTGTCACGCCAGCCGGGCGTGTGGCCCAATGCCCCGGTGTGGGCCTGCAGGCGCTGCAGGTACTGCATGGAGGCACGCCGCGCCAGGCCGTTTCCCAGCCAGTGGCAGGCCACCGCTGGCCATGCGCCCATCCGGTAAGGCCAGCGTCCGAGCCAGCGGTGCACCCAGCACAGCAGCAGCACGCCGCTGACGGAGGTGCGCTCGCCGATGTCCGCCCAGTGCGGCGCCGGTCGGGCGGCCATCAGCGCGTGCCTCGCAGGCGACGACGCAGCAATCGCGGCGCACGCCGCAGCATGCCGCCGAACAGCCGCGCGTGCATGCCACTGATACGCACGTTGTCGCGCCATACATCGAAATGTGAAACGCCGTCGCGTGGGTAGGTCACCGGCGTCGCCACGTGCAGCACCGCAATGTCACGCCAATACAGCCGCACCAGGATCTCTGTATCGAAATCCATGCGGCGGCCAATGGTTTCCTCGGCCATCAGGCGGATGACAGGCGGCAGCGGGTACACCCGGAAGCCACACATCGAATCACGCAGATGCAGCGAAAGCGTGTTGATCCACACCCACACATGGGTGGCGTAGCGGCCGTACAGGCGGATTTTCGGCACCGTCTCGTCGTAGGCAGGGATGCCGCAGATCACAGCGTGCGGATGCGCCTGCGACAAGGCCACGAAGCGTTCGAGCTCATTGGTGTCGTGCTGGCCATCGGCATCGATCTGCAGCACGTGGCTGTAGCCCAGCCGTGATGCCTCGCTGAAGCCGGCCAGCATGGCGCCGCCCTTGCCTTCGTTGCGCGGCAACCGCAGCAACCCCACCCCATCGCCCGCGCTGAGCGCACGCAGCACGGCGGCACAGGCGTCGTGCGAGCCGTCATCGACCAGCAGGCAAGGCAGGCCGGCAGCGCGGATGCCTGCCACCACCTCGACGATGGCGTGTTCGTGGTCGTACACCGGCACCACCACCAGCAGGGCATGGTCAATGGCAGCGGACGGGGATTCAATCGGCATCGGCGAACACTACTTTGCCACTGGCATGGATGCCGTGACCGGAGCTGAACCGGAATGCGAGCATGCGGCGCGACGCGTCCCAGTCCAGTTGCAGCAGGAGGGTGTCACCCGGGCGCGCCACCCGCTGGAACTTCAGCGCGTCGATACGCACGAAGCGCGCCGGCAGGGCGAACACCGTCTGGGCCAAGCGGATCGCCCAGTCGACCTGGGCCACTCCGGGCAGCACCGGCACCCCGGGGAAGTGCCCATCGAACGCACGCAGGTCGGGTTGCAGGGTCAACTGCGCGCTGGCCGAGGCCGGTCCACGCTGCAGCCACTGCACCGGCGGCAGGTCCACCGGCTCCGGCTGCTCCGGCTGGAACAACGACAGCAGGGCGGCCTGGGTCGTCTTGCCCTGCGCATTGAGGGGCAGTGCATCGACGAAGCGCCAGCGCCGTGGCCGCGCGACGGCGTCGTGGGCATCGGCAAGGGCGTTGGACAACTGACGGCCGGCGGCACGGCGGCCGGCCTCGTCAGCCTGCAGCAGGCGGGTATTGCGCGGCACCACCACGGCGGCCAGCTGTTCGCGTTGGCCCGGCAGCAGCAGCACGCGGACGTCGGCGACGGCGGGGTGGGCGCGCAGCGCATGTTCCAGCGCGTCCAGCGACACACGTCGCTCTTCCACCTTGACGATGCGGTCGGCGCGACCCAACAGGCGGAAGCCGCCCTGCGCGTCAGCCTCGGCACGATCCTCGCTGCGCCACCAGCCGCCATCGGGCAGGTGCGCGGAGGCAACCGCCAACTGGCCCTCGTCGATCCGCCACTGCACGCCCGGCAGCGGCTGCCACGCGCTGGTCGATGCATCACCGCCACGCCAGGCAATGCCGCCGGTCTCACTGCTGCCGAACACCTCGATCGGCACACGGTCCAGCAGCGCGCGGACATCGACGGCCGCCTGCGCAGGTAGCGGACCACCGGAGGAGAACACCGCGCGTAGATGCGTGCGCGCAGCGCGCCAGTCCAGTTGCGCCGGCAGCCGTTTCAGGTGGGCAGGCGTGGCAACGAGCACGCTCGGCCCGGTCGACAGCGCCGCCACCAGATCTTCGTGAAAGAAGCGCCGTGGCAGGATCGCCCGACCCGCCGACAAGGGCCACAACACCCGGAACAGCAGGCCGTAGATGTGTTGGTGTGACACGGTGCCGTGAACCTGCGCACCCTCCAGCAGCGCACCAAAGGCCTGCTCCAGCGCACCCACTTCGCAGGCCAACTGGTCCAGGCGTTTCTCGATCGCGACCGGCGCCCCGGTGCTGCCGGAGGTGAACACCACCAGCCGGCAGGCGCGTTCGTCCAGCATGATCGGCGCGATGGCATCGGCCCCCACCGCAGACGGGGCCAGCGGTTGCCAGTGCAGGTCGACGTCACCGGCAACGCCGTCGACCCGCGGCCGCAGCGCCTGCAGCGTGGCCGGCAGGTTGTCGGAAGGCAGGTATACGCGCTTGCCCGCTGACCACGCGCCCAACAGGGCAGCGGCGAACGCCAGGCTGTCATCGAAGTACAGGGCCCAGTCGCGTCCTCCCGCCTGCGAGAACGCCACGCGCCACGCCGCCACCCGGGCCAGCAGCCCGGCGTGGTCGATACGATCCGCACCGGCACCGCCAATCCAGCGGTCCGGCCGCGCCGGGCCCAGCAGCTGGTGCAGCGGGATCCACTCAGCCATGGCCATGTGCCGCCTTCACCCGGCGCCTCACCGTCCACTCCACCGCATGCAGCACGCCCATCAGCAGATAGGCCAGCAGGCCGTTGTACAGCGCCCAGGTGGCATCAGACGCCCACAGCGCGGTGGCCAGCGCCAGACCGCCATTGATGACGAAGAAGCCGCACCACACCTGGGTGACCCGCCGGGTGTAGACGATGGCAAAGGGGGGCAGCTGGGGTTCCTGCATGCGCGCGAAGCGCTCGGCCATGCTCGGTGGCCAACGCAGGCTGGCCAGGAACACCGCCAACAGCACCGCATTGACCAGGGCCGGATACAGCTTCAGCGGCAAGGCCTGGTTGCCCAGCAACGCCACCACGGCCAGCAGCCCGGTGCCCGCAGCGGCCCACATCCACACCGCTTCACGGCTGCCGAGCGCGCGCAACACGGCCAACGCGAACAGCAACAACGACAGCCAGCGCGGCTCGAAGCGCCCCATCGCGGCGTACATCAGCAGCGGGTACGCCAGCGATACGGCGACGAAGGCGACTTTGCGGAAGGAGGGCACGGCGGCGGTCCGCAGCGCGCGGTCAGGCAGCGGCCTGGTCGGGCAGCAGGCCATGAACGACATCGACCACGTCCTGCACGGTGCGCACGGCCTTGAAGGCATCGGGCTGCAGGTTGCGGCCAAGCAGTGGCTTCAGCTGCACGATCAGGTCCACCGCGTCGATGCTGTCGATGTCCAGGTCTTCATGCAGGCGGGCGCCCGGCACGATGAGCGCCGGCTCGATCTCGAACCCGGCGGTCAGCAGCTGGGCGATGTGGTCGAACAGTTCGGTCTTGGTCATGGCGATACCAGAGAAGGTCACGCGCGGCTGCTGGCGACGAAGGCGGCAAGCGCCTGCACGCTGCCGAAATGGCGGCGGGTTTCTTCGGAGTCGGCAGACAGGCTGACGCCGTACTGCTTCTGCAGGGCCAGGCCCAGTTCCAGTGCATCGATCGAATCCAGGCCGAGGCCTTCGCCGAACAGCGGCGCGGTCGTATCGATGTCGTTGGCGGAGATGTCTTCCAGCGACAACGCGGAAATGATCAGCTCCTTGATCTCGTGCTCAAGTTCCTGCACGGGGCAGCTCTCCACAGGGTTGGAAGTAACGGGTGAGATGGTCGGTGACGCGGCGCGCGGCCAGGGATTCCCCTCCTGCCACAGCGACGTCGTCGACAAACGTACCGATCGGAATGTCCTCACCGACCTCCAGCGAGACATGGAAGCGACGCGGGGGCACACGATACCATTTCCCTCCCTTTTCCAGCGTCGGCGGGGTACAGCTGATCCGTACCGGGGTGATGTCCAGGCCGCCACGCACGGCGATGTTGGCCGCCCCGCGGCGCAGCTGCAGGGGGTGGCCCGGCGTGCTGCGGGTGCCTTCCGGGAAGATCACCAGGCAGCCCCCCTCCCGTACGGCATCAATGCCGGCCTGCACCAGGGCGGGCCCGTCATCGTTGACGATGTAACCGGCGGCCCTGACCGTCCCGCGCATGAACGGGTTGCGCGCCACCGCCCGTTTGACCACGCAGTCCGCGTCCGGCAGCAGCGCCACCAGCAGTACCACGTCGATCAGGGTGGGGTGGTTGGCGAGCACCAGCAGGCCCTTGCGCTGCAAGCGGTGGGCGCCGGTGACCTCGAAGGTCATCACGCCGAGGCCGCGCATGATCGCCACGTGCAGCGCGAAACTGCGCTGCACCCATGTGCGGGCCAGTCGGCGCCGACGTGCCGGGGGATGCACCAGCACCAGCAAGGCCGGCGCGACCAGGATGCCGGCGATCAGTCCACCGACGCCGAACAGGGCGAAGCTGAAGCCGGTGGCCAGGGTCCGCCACGCCCGGCCCAACGGGCCGGATCCGGGATCAGCCGACACGCTGCCAGCTCCAGCGCTGGCCATCGATCACCCGTTCATCGTGGCGCTTGCCGGACAGCAGGAAACGATGCAGGTCCAGCGCGTGCGGCAGCGGGCCGGGCGGATCGTCCTGGGCGGTATCGCCCCGCCATGCCAGCCGCAGTCGGGTGCCCTCCGGCGACGCCGCAGCGATCCGCCAGCACCAGGCGTAGTAAGGCGCCGGCTCGTCGATGAACTCGGCATACAGCTCAGGCAACGGGGGGTCGTAGGCAATGATGCGCACCTCTGCCGCACCGTCGGCCAGCAGGCCAACGGCTTCCAGGCAAGCGGCTTCGACCGTCGCCTTGCCGGCGGCCAATGCCAGATTGTTGCCGCGGTGACCGCGGGTGATCGAATACAGCGCACCGATGGCGTTGTGTACCGAGAGACCAAAGGTGGTGGGCGACAGGGCCTCATCGGCGACCAGCGAGCGCAGCAGCTCCATCGACCGCTCCACGTCACCGTGGCGGCTGGCGAAGATCAACGGCACCGTACTGTCCGCGCCCTGTTCCGGCTCACACCAGCACGCGGCCTGGATCGCCATCCGCCCCAGGCGCTCGATTCGCCGCCGCTGCATGGCGGGCACTTCGGAGAGACCCGGCGTGCCCTCGCCTTCCGGCGGCCATGGCGCCCGCGCCCAGGCCTGCCAGTCACTACGGGTAGTCAGGCCCGGGGCCCAGGCGGCCCAGTCGACGACGGAAAACTCGATCATTGCGGAAGCGGCAGTCACACGGAGCCGCGCACGCTAGCACGCCCGCTGTCTGCAGACGGTGGCTGGGGCTCGGATCGGACGGGTTCCGGCACCGCTGCGCTCGCCGAGCGTGGCTCCGCGCCACCCCTCCTTCGGCATGCGCGGCGATGCTGGCCCCCGTTAGCGCCGAGCCATGCTCGGCGAGCGCAGCGGCAAGAAGGCAGGCCGATGGCGACGCCTGCCCCCTGCGTCAAAGTGAAGCACAGCGTCATCGGGTCGCATCCCTTCTTAACGGAAACCCACCCAGACTGGTCCGGTATCCCCACCCGCGCCCGGCAGGAGGCGTCACTTGGACGCATTGTTGTTGTCCCGTTTCCAGTTCGGATTCGTGGTCAGTTTCCACGTGCTGTTCCCCGCCTTCACCATCGGCACGGCCAGCTGGCTGGCCTTCATCGAGTGGCGCTGGCTGCGCACGCGCGATCCGATCTGGCGCGAACTTTATTTCTTCTGGCAGAAGATCTTCGCCGTTTCCTTCGGCATGGGCGTGGTCAGCGGCATCGTCATGGCCTTCCAGTTCGGCACCAACTGGCCGCGGCTGACCCAGTTCGCCGGCTCGGTGATCGGTCCGCTGCTGACCTACGAAGTGCTGACCGCCTTCTTCCTCGAGGCCAGCTTCCTGGGGGTGATGATGTTCGGCTGGGGTCGTGTATCTCCCCGCCTGCATTTCTTTTCCACCTGCATGGTGGCGCTGGGCACGCTGGTGTCCACGTTCTGGATCCTGGCGTCCAACAGCTGGCTGCACACCCCGGCCGGCTATGAAATCGTCAATGGCATCGTGCACCCCAGCGACTGGTGGCAGGTGGTGTTCAATCCTTCATTCCCCTACCGCCTCGCACACATGGCGCTGGGCTCGTTCATCACTACCTGCTTCGTGATCGGCGGCATCGGTGCCTGGTACCTGCGGCGTGGCAAGCACGTCGAGGAAGGCCGCCGCATGCTGGTGGCCGCCGTGATTTTCGCGGCGATCACCGTGCCTGCGCAGATCTTCGTCGGCGACATGCACGGCCTCAACACGCTCAAACACCAGCCGATGAAGATCGCCGCCATGGAAGCGCACTGGCACCCGAGCGCGGAAGGCGAAGGCGTGCCGCTGGTGGTGTTCGCGCTGCCCAACGAAAAGGAAGAACGCAACGATTTCGAGGTGGCGATACCGCGAATGGGCAGCGTCATCCTGACCCATTCGCTGGACGGCACCTTCGAGCCCCTGACGTCGGTCCCGGCCAGCGAGCGACCGCCGGTGACGCCGGTGTTCTTTGCGTTCCGCATCATGGTCGGGCTGGGCACGCTGATGCTGGTGCTGGCATGGTTGTCGGCCATCGCGCTGTGGCGCGGCAAGCTGCTGCAGTCTGCGTGGCTGCTGCGGGGCTGGAACTGGATGCTGCCGGCCGGCTTCATCGCACTGGTGTCGGGGTGGTTCGTCACTGAAATGGGGCGCCAGCCATGGGTGGTCTACGGGCTGCTGCGCACTGCCGATGCGGTGGGACCACAGAGTGCGTGGATGACCGCGCTGTCGCTGGGCGTGTACATCGTGGGCTACGCCTTCGTGTTCGGCTGGGGCATCTGGTACCTGGTGAAGATCCTGCGCCAAGGGCCCAGGCCGTACGAGGACGGGCCGGCGCTTGATGGTGGCAGCCATACCCCGGCGCGGCCGCTGTCGGCCGCCGATGAACCGCTTGAGGAGCGCTGAGATGGAGATGACAACCTGGCTGCCGGTGGCATGGTTCGCGGTGATCGGCTTCGGCGTGCTGATGTACGTGTTGCTGGACGGCTTCGTGCTGGGCATCGGCATCCTGGCCCCGTTCGCCCACAGCGAGGACGAGCTCGACCAGATGATGAACACCGCCGCGCCGATCTGGGACGGCAACGAAACGTGGCTGGTGCTGGGCGGCGCGGGTCTGCTGGCGGCGTTCCCGAAGGCCTATTCTGCGCTGCTGTCGGCGTTGTACCTGCCGGTGCTGCTGCTGGTGATGGCGCTGGTATTCCGCGGCGTGGCGTTCGAGTTCCGCTTCAAGGCGCACCGTTCACGGCGCCTGTGGAGCGTGGCGTTTGCCGTCGGCTCGGTGCTGGCCGCCTTCGCGCAGGGCGTGATCCTGGGGGCCTTGGTGCAGGGACTGGATATCGTCGATGGTGTCTACCAGGGCGGCGCGTTCGGCTGGTTGAGCCCGTTCGCGCTGGTCACCGGCGTCGCCTTGATCGCCGGGTACGCGCTGCTGGGCAGTACCTGGCTGCTGTTGAAGACCAACGGCCCGGTGCAGGCACTGGCACGCAAGATGACGCGGCCCTTGGTGGTGGCCGTGATCGTGGCCATGGGCGTGGTCAGCTGCTGGCTTCCGTTCCTGCAGTCGCGCCTGATGGCACGGTGGTTCAGTGACGGCAATTTCTGGTGGCTGTCCCCCGTACCGCTGCTGACGCTCGGGGTCGCCTTTGCACTATGGCGCAGCGCCATCCATCCAAAGCGGGACCTGCCGCCCTTCCTGCTCAGCATGGCGCTGTTCGTGCTCGGCTTTGCCGGGCTGGTGCTGGGCATGTGGCCCTACCTGCTGCCGCCGACGATGACCCTGTGGGATGCGGCCGCCCCCGCCTCGTCGTTGGGCTTCAGCCTGGTCGGGTTGGTGGTGTTGTTGCCGGTGATTCTGGGGTACACCGCGTGGTCGTATCGCGTGTTCCGCGGCAAGGTGGAAGCAGGCGCGGGTTACCACTGACCCGGCATCGCAACGCCGGGCACAGGCCGCGCGGCGCGCTCGCCGAGCATGGCTCGGCGTTACCGTGCCGGCGGCAGGAAGGCTTTGCCTGCCGCGGTGGCATGACCTGTGGGCCAGCCGCCGCGGGAAGCGGGCTGCTACCCTTGGCCGGTTTTCCATCCTTGGTGCCG
Organism: Stenotrophomonas sp. WHRI 8082; assembly: GCF_040223995.2. NCBI lineage: Bacteria > Pseudomonadati > Pseudomonadota > Gammaproteobacteria > Lysobacterales > Lysobacteraceae > Stenotrophomonas > Stenotrophomonas sp. WHRI 8082. The sequence continues at coordinate 1,732,547 of NZ_CP167826.1, forward strand.
TCCGCCCATGTTCCGAGTGCTGCCTCTTTCCCTGTTGTTGTCCGCCGCACTCGCTGCGCCGGCGGCGTACGCCGCGCCCACCCCGATCACCATCGAACAGGCCATGGCCGATCCGGACTGGATCGGACCACCGGTCGAGCGGGCATGGTGGTCGTGGAACAGCCAGCAGGTGGAATACCAGCTTAAGCGCAAGGGCAGCGCGGTCCGCGACACCTTCCGCCAGCCGCTTGCCGGTGGCGTGGCCACGCAGGTCGCCGACGACCAGCGCGGCACCCTCGACGTCGCCAACCCGATCTACGACAGCCGACGCACGCGCATGGCGTTCGTGCGCAACGGCGATGTGTTCGTCCGTGACCTGCGCAGTGGTGCGCTGACCCAGCTGACCCGTGGCAACGAGCGTGCCGCCGGCGTCGACTTCGCCGTCGATGGCGGCGTGATCTGGCGCACCGGGCAGAACTGGTTCCACTGGACCGCCGCCAGCGGCGTCGCCCAGGTGGCCAGCCTGAAGGCAGAGAAAAATCCGTCCGATCCCCCCAAGGCCGATACCCTGCGCGAGCAGCAACTGCGTACGCTGGAAACCCTGCGTCGCGACCGCGAACAGCGCGAAGCCCTGAAAGAACAGGACCAGCGTTGGCGCGAAGCGGACAACACCCGCGCGCCGGGCCCGGTGTTCCTCGGGGCCGACGTGGAGATCGTCGACAGCGTGCTGTCGCCGGACCTGGTGCACCTGCTGGTGGTGACCAAGCCGAAGGATTTCGAGGAAGGCCGCACCAGCAAGATGCCGCTGTACGTGACCGAATCCGGTTACGAGGAAACCGAAGACACCCGCACCCGCGTCGGCCGCAACGATCCGGAACCGCATACGCTCTGGCGTGTCGATGCGCGTAGCGGCAAGGTGGAAAAAGTGTCGCTGGATGCACTCCCCGGCATCGGCACCGACCCGCTGGCTGCGCTGCGCAAGAAGGCGGGCAAGGACGCGCTGAAGGGCAACCGTGCGCTGGAGGTGATGAGCGACTTCATGGGTGGCGGCATCCGCTGGAGCGCGGATGGCCAGCAGGTTGCGATCATGCTGCGCGCCAACGACAACAAGGACCGCTGGATCATCAGCCTGGCCGCTGCCGATGGCCGCCTGCAGACCCGTGACCGGCTGACCGATGAGGCGTGGATCAACTGGGGCTTCAATGATTTCGGCTGGATGGCCGATGGCCGCACGCTGTGGCTGCTGTCCGAAGCATCCGGTTTCTCGCACCTGTACACCCAGACCGGCAACGGCAAGCCGCAGGCACTGACCAGCGGCAAGTGGGAGACCTCCGCGCCGACGCTGTCCGCCGATGGCAAGGGGTTCTACTTCCTGTGCAACCAGCAGGCCCCGCACGATTACGAAGTGTGCAGCGTGGACGTGGCCAGCCGCCAGGTGCGCGAGCTGACCAGCCTCAACGGCGTGGAAGACTTCACGGTGTCGCCGGATGGCCAGCAGCTGCTGGTGCGTTACTCCGCGGCCTACCTGCCTGCGCAGCTGGCCGTGGTGCCGGCCGGCGGTGGCCAGCCGCGCGTACTGACCGATACCCGCAGCGCCGAGTTCAAGGCACGGGAGTGGATCCAGCCGAAGCTGGTGGCGGTGCCGTCCCAGCACGGTGCCGGCGTGGTCTGGGCGAAGTACTACGAGCCGCAGAACAAGGAGCCCGGCAAGAAGTATCCGATCGTGATGTTCGTGCACGGTGCCGGCTACCTGCAGAACGTGCACCAGCGCTACCCCGCCTATTTCCGTGAGCAGATGTTCCATAACCTGCTGGTGCAGCAGGGCTACATCGTGCTGGACATGGATTACCGCGGCAGCGAAGGCTACGGCCGCGACTGGCGTACGGCGATCTACCGCAACATGGGCCACCCGGAACTGGAAGATTACAAGGATGGGCTGGATTGGCTGGTGGACACGCAGCAGGGCGACCGCGATCGCGCCGGCATCTACGGCGGTTCGTACGGCGGCTTCATGACCTTCATGGCGCTGTTCCGTTCGCCGGGGACGTTCAAGGCCGGTGCCGCGCTGCGCCCGGTGGTGGATTGGCACAACTACAACCACGCGTACACCGCCAACATCCTCAATACGCCGGACATCGACCCCGAGGCCTACCGCGTTTCCTCGCCCATCGAATATGCGCAGAACCTGCAGGACCACCTGTTGATCGGCCACGGCATGATGGATGACAACGTGTTCTTCCAGGATTCGGTGAACCTGAGCCAGCGCCTGATCGAACTGCACAAGGACAACTGGTCCATCGCACCGTATCCGCTCGAACGCCACGGCTACACCCGCGCCGACTCGTGGCTGGACCAGTACAAGCGCATCCTCAAGCTGTTCAACGAGAACGTGAAGTGACCCCTGCCGCGGCGACGATACGGATCGTCGCCGCGGTGATCGATGATGGGCGTGGCAACGTGCTGGTGGTGCGCAAGCACGGCGCCACCGCCTTCATGCAGCCCGGTGGAAAACCGGAGCCGGGAGAGACGCCGCTGCAGACGCTGGCGCGTGAACTGCGCGAGGAACTTGGCGTGCAGCTGCTCGCCGACTCTGCGATCGCGCTGGGCCAGTTCAGTGAGTGGGCAGTCAACGAGCCCGGACAGCGTGTACAGGCCGACGTCTGGTGGGTCCGTGTGGAGGGCGTGCCCCTCGCACAGGCCGAGATCGCCGAGCTGATCTGGATTCCCCTGCACCCACCCCACGGGGTGTGCTTGGCAGCACTGAGCGAAGGCCATATCCTGCCCGCCGCACGTACCCTCTTCGCCACGCGCTGATTTCCAGCGCGCGCCTGCCGCAAGGACACCGGATGTCATCAGCTCCTCCCACCCTCGGCGCTCCCCGCATGACGCCGCCGCGCACGGATTTCGTGCGTCCGCTGGCCCTGACCACGTTGCTGGTCTGCGCGGCGATGGTGCTGTGGTTCCTGTTCCAGGCGCTGCTGGCCTGGCCGCTGGGTGCCAGCCATCCGTGGCAGCTGCTGGTGGACGCCGCGACCGAACATGACTGGCCACGCAGCCTGCGCTGGATGCTGGCCCACCCCGTGTTGACCAGCCTGCTGATGGGCGCCGTGTGCGTGCCTTCGCTGGTCTCCAGCTGGGGCCTTTACAAAGGCACCCGATGGGGACTGATCAGTTACGTCTGGCTGCTGGTCATCACCGGCCTCGGCAATATCGGCGTGGCGTGGTGGCTTGACCGCGTGGCGGCCGCGTTGATCATGAAGCTGGGTGACGCGCCAGTTGTCGAAGAGCTGCAGGCCCAGCGCCTGCTGTTCACCTTCACCGTGCTCGGCAGCTGCGTGCTGTTCGCCGTGCTGCAGGGCTGGCTGGCGTGGCGATTGATGCGTCCGGATATCCGCTCGCGCTACTGACGCCGTTGCTGTTGCCGTTTCCTTTTCTGTTTTTTCCTGGAGTCCCCCATGTCACTGAAGACGCCTGTGCGCCTGCTGCGCGCGTTGCTCCCCTTTGCCCTGCTGGCCGCCACGGGCAGCGTCGTTGCGCAGGACTGCGCGGTGTATGACGACGCCACCTGCGGTAACCAGCTGTACACCGCCGAAGCACCGCAACTGCAGCGCTGGTGCGAGCAGGGCACGATGGCCGCGTGCAGCGGGCTGCTGCGCGAGTGGACCAGTGAGGCGCGCAGTGCCGACACGCGCCCGCAGAATGATGACCCGGTGCTGCAGGAACCCGCTGTGTGCAAGGAAGCGGATCCTGCCTTCGATGAGCAGGCGTGCGAGGAGGCTGCGAAGGCGGCCCTGTCCAAGGCGATGGGAATGGCCCTTGTCGGCATCTTCGACCAGCGGCAGATCGTACTGCCGGCTGCACGCCGGCAGACACTGCAGCAGCTTTGCCTGGCGCACCCGGAAGGGGAGTTCTGCCGCGAGGTCGGGCAGGCGCAGTGGACGGCCGGCAGCTACGACACGGCGCTAGTCGCGCTGAAAGCCGGCTGCGCGAGTGGCGACGAAAGCGCCTGTGAACTGCACGCACCGCTGCAGTCACTGGGCACCGCGCCGCGGCCGCTGCCTGCTACTGCGGTCCCCTGCGGCGAGTACCGCAGCGAAGGCGGCATGCTGGACACGCTGGAGTTCGGCGATGGCGGGCTGGTGGGGTTCGGCCTCGGTGACCATGCCCGGGCACGGTTGGAAGACGGCGCGATCCGGATCCGCCACGACAAGGGCGGCGACTTCGTGTTCAAGGTGTTGGCCGGTGGGCATCTGGTCGGCATGGACGATTGGACGCAGATGCGGGTCTACCGCCGCGTCGGCGGTGCTGCGCAGTGCAGCCCGGCCGTGGTGTTCAAGGCCGTGCCGCTGCCGCAGGATTGCCCTGGTGCGACCGCTGAGGGCGCGGCGGAGGCGTGCTGCGCAGCGGGGCGGCTGCAGGGCTGCAACGTGCTGGGGAACCAGCTGGCGCTGGACGAGCAGTGGCCGCAGGCCGCCACGCACTACCAGACGGTATGCCGTGCCGGTGTGCGCGAAGGCTGCGAGAACCTGGTCAGCGCGCAGGACAGCAGTGCCGAGGTGGACGCGCGGGCGGCCCTGGAGCACCTGTGCAAGGCGGATGGCAGCGGCACGGCCGTGGCCTGCGACGTCCTGGCCACGACCAACTGGGACATGATCGCGATGGGCAGGATGCTGCAGGAAGCAGCCGACGACGTAGCCGAACCTGAGGCGCCTGCGCGCACCCGCAACCATAAGCGGTAAGCCGCCTGCGGCGATGCAGGTCGGTAGTGCCTGCGTCGGGCACCGCGGGGCCTGAGCCACTCCGCCGAGCATGGCTCGGCGCTACCGTCAGGATGCGGGCCTGCGTCGGGCACCGCGGGGGCCTGCGCCACTCCGCCGAGCGCGGCTCGGCGCTACCGTCAGGATGCCGGCCTGCAGCGGGTGACGGGCACCGGCTAAACTGCACGGCATGAACGAATTCGACCGTGTACGCGCCTACCTCACCGACCTGCAGGACCGCATCTGCGCCGCCATCGAGGGCGCCGACGGCCAGGCTCGATTCCAGGAAGACCAGTGGCAGCGCGCCGAGGGGGGCGGTGGCCGCACCCGTATCCTGCGCGATGGCGCGGTGTTCGAGCAGGCCGGCATCGGCTTTTCCGACGTGGCCGGCAGCCGCCTGCCGCCTTCCGCATCAGCCAACCGTCCGGAGCTGGCGGGCGCCACCTGGCGGGCCACTGGCGTGTCGCTGGTGTTCCATCCGCTCAACCCCATGGTGCCGACCACCCACGCCAACGTGCGCTTCTTCCAGGCGCAGCGCGATGGTGAGACGGTAGCCAGCTGGTTCGGCGGCGGCTTCGACCTGACGCCGTTCTACCCCTTCGACGAAGACGTGCAGCACTGGCACGGCACCGCCCGCGACCTGTGCGCGCCCTTCGGGCCGGAGCGGTATCCCGCGCACAAGCGCTGGTGCGATGAATACTTCTTCCTGCGCCACCGCAACGAGACACGTGGCGTCGGCGGCCTGTTCTTCGATGACCTGCACGGCGACTTCGAGCGGGACTTCGATTACCTGCGTGCGGTCGGTGATGGCTTCCTCGATGCCTACCTGCCGATCGTGCAGCGCCGCAAGGACACCGTGCATGGCGAGCGCGAGCGCGAGTTCCAGCTGTACCGCCGGGGCCGCTACGTGGAGTTCAACCTGGTCTACGACCGCGGCACGCTGTTCGGGCTGCAGAGCGGTGGCCGCAGCGAAAGCATCCTAATGAGCCTGCCGCCGCGCGTACGCTGGGAGTACGGGTTCGAGCCGGAGGCCGGCAGTGCCGAGGCGCGGCTGGCGGATTACCTGGTGCCGCGCGACTGGGTGTGAGGCAGGGGGCGGTAGCGCGGCTGTAGCGGGTGATGGCGAGGGGACGACAGCCGAAGCCAGCCGACTGAAGTCGGCTCTACCGGTCGGCGCCATCAGTCGGCGCTGCGTACCGGATCTGGAAATAAAAAGCCCCGCTGACCAGGGGGAGGTCAACGGGGCCGGGGAACGGGTGCTTGGGGAGGAGCCCCCGTTCCAAGATCTTCTCCAGGGGATGGGAGAGATCCACAACAGGCGTTGCGCCTGTTGATGGCTATAAAAGCACTACGAACATTGATGAATCGTGAAGGCGGCCCATTTAGCCTTTGCTGCCCCGTGCAATATTCATCGTTTAGTCAGACTGTCGCCGCAGCAGACGTATTCAGGCTTCAATGCGCCTCGTCCCAGTTGAGTCCATGGCCCGTGTCGACCACCAGCGGAACCCGCAACTGAGCTGCTTGCGACATGTGTTTGACGACCTCGGTACGCAGCTCGTCGATGTAGCCCGCCTCGCATTCGAAGACGAGTTCATCGTGCACCTGCAGGATCATCTTCGCCGGCGCGGACGAATCGCGAAGCCAGGTATCCACCTTCACCATCGCCTTTTTGATGATGTCCGCCGCCGTGCCCTGCATCGGCGCATTGATGGCGGCACGTTCCGCGCCTGCCCGCAGCCCTTGGTTGCGTGCGTTGATGTCGTTCAGGTACAGGCGTCGGCCGAACAGGGTTTCCACGTAGCCCTGCTCACGCGCCTGTTGCCGCATCCTCTCCATGAAATCGCGCACGCCGGGGTAGCGGCTGAAGTACAGCGCCACGTAGTCCTGCGCCTGCCCGCGGTCGATGCCCAGGTTGCGCGCCAATCCGAAGGCGCTCATGCCATACATCAGGCCGAAGTTGATCGCCTTCGCCGCACGTCGCTCGTTGCTGGTGACCTCCTCCAGGGAACGGCCGAACACTTCTGCCGCGGTGGCGCGGTGCACGTCCGCGCCCTGTTCGAATGCCCCCACCAGACCGGGATCGCCAGACAGGTGCGCCATGATCCGCAGTTCGATCTGCGAATAGTCGGCCGCCAACAACAGCTTGCCCTCCGGCGCGATGAACGCGCGGCGGATACGGCGGCCGTCTTCCGTGCGGATCGGGATGTTCTGCAGGTTCGGGTCGGATGACGACAGGCGGCCCGTGGCGGCGCCTGACTGGTGATAGCTGGTGTGTACGCGGCCGGTATCGGCGTTGATCATTTCCGGCAGCTTGTCGGTGTAGGTGCTGCGCAGCTTGGCCAGCCCGCGGTACTCCAGGATCACCCGCGGCAGTTCATGCTGCTCGGCGATCGCTTCCAGTGCCTCTTCGTTGGTGCTCGGCTGGCCCTTGGGCGTCTTCACCAGCGCAGGCAGCTTCAGCTCGTCGAACAACACCGCCTGCAGCTGCTTGGGCGAATCCAGGTTGAAGCTGCGGCCGGCCAGCTCGGTGGCCTTCTGCTGGGCGGCCAGCATGCGCGTGGACAGGTCCTGGCTCTGTCGCCGCAGCTCCGCCATGTCCACTTGCACGCCATGGGCCTCGATGCGGGTCAGCACCGGTACCAGCGGCATCTCGATGTCGCGATACACCTCGTCCAGGCTCGGCACCGCCGCCAGCTGCGGGCGCAGCGCGTGGTGCAGGCGCAAGGTCACGTCCGCGTCCTCTGCAGCGTAGCGGCTGGCTTCGTCGATCCCCACCTGCGAGAACGAAATCTGCTTGGCGCCCTTGCCGGCCACGTCTTCGAACTTGATCGTCGTGTAGCCCAGGTAGCGCTGGGCCAGCGAATCCATGTCGTGGCGGGTGGCCGTGGAGTTCAGTACGAAACTCTCCAGCATGGTGTCGTCGTGGTAGCCCTGCACCGCGATGCCGTGGCGACGCAGCACATGCAGGTCGTACTTGCCGTGCTGGCCCAGCTTCTTCTTCTTTGCGTCTTCCAGCGCCGGACGCAGCGCATCGAGCACCTGCTGCATCGGCAACTGCGCCGGCGCGCCAGGGTAGTCATGACCAAGCGGGATGTAGGCCGCCTTGCCCGGCTCCACGGCCAGGCTGATGCCCACCAGCCGCGCGCGCATGGCATCCAGCGCATCGGTTTCGGTATCGAAACTGATCAGCTCCGCCTGCTGCAGCCGCTCCACCCAGGCCTGCAGCTGCTGCGGTTCGAGCACGGTCTCATACTCGCCGGGCACCGACAGCGACGGGTCCACGTCAGCGACTGCAGCTTCCTCGCCCGCGCCACGCGCGAAACCCGCCGCGGTGCCGCGCAGGCTTGGCACTACCTCGCTGACGGTAGGCGGCAAACCCGCGCTGCCTTCCAGTTCCTTCAGTGCCTGGGTGAAACCGTATCGTGCGTAGAGCTCGCGCAGGTCGTCAACATGGCGCTCGCGCAGCGGCAGGTCCTGCGGGCCGGCATCCAGGGCGACGTCGGTGCGGATGGTCACCAGCTCGCGGTTCAGCGGCAGTCGCTCCAGTGCGGCACGCAGGTTCTCGCCGATCTTGCCCTTCATGCCAGTCGCGGCGGCCATCACGCCGTCCAGGTGCTGGTACTCGGCCAACCATTTCGCTGCGGTCTTGGGGCCGCACTTGTCCACGCCCGGCACGTTGTCCACGGTGTCGCCCATCAACGCCAGCAGGTCGACGATCTGGTCGGCGCGTACGCCGAACTTTTCCATCACCGCCGCGTCGGAATCCATCCGGCTGCCGGTCATGGTGTTGACCAGTTCGATACCCGGCCGCACCAGCTGGGCGAAGTCCTTGTCGCCGGTCGAGATGGTCACCGACAGATCGCGCGCGACGCCCTGCAGGGCAAGCGTGCCGATCACATCGTCGGCTTCCACGCCGGGAATGCGCAGGATGCTGATGCCGAGCGCCTCGACGATCCGGCACATCGGCTCGATCTGGCTGCGCAGCTCATCGGGCATCGGCGGGCGGTTGGCCTTGTACTGGTCGTACAGGTCGTCGCGGAAGGTCTTGCCGGGCGCATCGACCACGAACGCCACGAACGCGGGGCGCTCTTTCAATGTCGACCGCAGCATGTTGACCACGCCGAACAGCGCACCTGTGGGTTCACCCTGCGGATTGGACAGGGGCGGCAGCGCGTGGAACGCGCGATACAGGTAACTGGACCCGTCGATAAGGACTAATCTGCTCATGCGACGATTCTACGCGCCCGTGGCATGCACGGCGCCCACACCGGGTGGGGCATAATCACCGTCCCCGTCCGGCCCCGGAGTCCCGTCCATGAAACGCATGATGCCTGCCACCCCGCTGGTCCTGGCGCTCCTGCTTGCAGGCTGTGCGACGTCCGGCGGTGCCGGCATGCCGCCGGTCGACGTGGCCGGTGCCGAGGTTGCCCAGCGCACGCTGGACAATGGCGATGTGGTGGAGGAATACCGCGTGTCCGGCCAGTTGCGCATGGTCAAGGTAACCCCGGCACGTGGCGCGCCGTATTACATGTACGACCAGAACGGCGATGGCCGAATGGATAATTCCAAGGACGGGGTGTCCCCTGTGTACTGGAAGCTCTACAGCTGGTAATGCCTGCTTTCCTGCGATGAGTACCGCCGACCGCCGCAACGCTGCCCTCGACCAGGTCGCCCTTCGCCAAGGGCTGACCGGCGAACAGCTGGCCGCGGTACAGACCCTTGAGCATTTCGGCTGGCAGCTGCGTTTCGTGCGCCGGCCTTTGTTCCGCGAACCCATCCCGGTGCTGTTCGATCGCAGCGGTGAGCGCTATGTGGTGCTGCAGGGTGACGGCAGCCTGGATGAATCGCAGACCCTGAAACTTCGCGACTGAATCGGTGCAGCGACGGACCGTGACCTTTGTCCTGTTGCGGACATATAACAGTGCTTATACATTCGCTGCATGTCATTGCCCTCCGCCACCCTCGGTACCCTGATCCGCCATCTGATCGAGCTGCTCGACGGTGAGGTGGAGTCGGCCTACGTGGCGGCCGGGCTGGATTGGCGGCCCCGCTACACCCCGCTGCTGCGTGCGCTGATGCGGTTGGGCCCGGTATCGATCAAAACGCTGGCGCTGCAGATCGGGATCAGCCATTCGGCCGTCAGCCAGACCGTTGCACAGATGCGCGCGGCCCGCCTGCTGGCCCTGAGGCCCGGAGTCGATGCGCGCGAGCGTATCGTCGCGTTGACGCCCAAGGCAGTGAAGATGATCCCGGCGCTGCAGCGCCAATGGGCGGCCACCAATGCAGCCGCCGCCCAGCTGGACGCCGAGCTGTCTTCGCCGTTGTCGGTGCTGCTCGACGAAGCCATCACGGCCCTGCACCAGCGCCCCTATGGCGAGCGCATCGCGGCCGCCGCGGCGACGCTGCCGGACGACGCTTCCGCAAATCCCTGACTCAACCGCACCGGAGGATGTACCTGATGGCGACCTCTCTCTGTTCCCGCGTGCACCCGATCCAGCTGGGCGACCAGCGCGTACTGCGGCCCGGCCGCTTCCGCTGGTTGCGCGCACTCGCTTGGGTGGTGGCGCTGTTCGTACTGGTGGTGATGAGTTCGATGTCCACCGGCCAACTGCTGGGTACCCTGCTGCCGAAGACAAGCGGGCCAGCGCAACTGCTGGGCTATGTCGGCTCGGTGCTGGTCGGTTTGGGAATCTATGCCTTGGCGGTGCGGTTCGGTGAGGGACGCCGCCCGTCGGAGCTCGCGCTGCGGTCGTTGCTGCCCGAGCTGCTGCTGGGGCTGCTGCTCGGTGCGGCGATGTTCGCCGCGGTGATGGTGATCATGGCCGTATGCAGCCTGTACGACACCACGTTTACCGGCCCTGCGCCGGCCTGGATCGCCACAGGCAAAGCGCTGCAGGCGGGGGTCATCGAGGAGTTGATGCTGCGCGCCATCCTGCTGCGTCTGGTCTGGCGCGCCTTTGGACCTTGGATCGCCTTTGCCGTCTCTGCGGCGCTGTTCGGCTTCGGCCACATGCCCAATCCGAACGCCACCGTCTTTGCTGCGGTCTGCATCGCCCTGGAGGCGGGCATCATGCTGGCTGCTTTCTACGCCCTGACCGGGCGTATCTGGATGTCGATCGGCGTGCACGCCGCTTGGAACTTCACGCAGGGCTATGTCTTCGGTGCCGCCGTATCGGGCAGCGAACTGGGCCCGGCGATCGCACGCAGCACGGCCGTTCCGGGCATGCCGGAATGGCTCACCGGCGGTGCCTTCGGCCCAGAGGCTTCGCTGCCCGGCCTGGCCGTCTGCCTTGCCATCGGCGCGTTGGTCATGTGGCGGGCGTGGCGGATGGGCCGCTTCGCACGATAAAACCGACGTCAGCCGGCGGACCTCGGTCCGCTGACGATCAACGGATGACCAGTACCGGCACCGAACTACGGGCCAGTACCTCGGCCGTCTGACTGCCCAGCAGCACACGTGTCACGCCGCGTCGCCCATGCGAGGTCATCACGATCAGATCGGTGCTGCGCTCGTCGGCAATATCGATCACGCCATCGGCGGCGTAGCGGTCCAGCACGTGCACGGCGTTCGCACGCACGCCGTAGGCTTCCGCCTTGGCGACGGCCGGCTGCAGGATCTTCTGCGCGCTTTCTTCGCGATCCGCCTTGTACTCGGGACTGTTCATGTAGCCCACGCTCCAGCCCATGGCGTCGTACATGCCGACGGCCCATGGTTCGGACACGGTCACGATGTCCACTTCGGCGGACAGGTCCTTGGCCAGTTCGAGCCCTTTCATAAGACCTTTTTCAGCCAGCTCCGAACCATCGGTGGCGATCAGGATGCGTTTGTACATGGCGGGACTCCTTGCGGGATGGGCCAGGTGGGAATATCACCATTGCACAGATAATGTGCAGGCCGCGCCGTGAGCTGGGTCAGTGCAGTGCAGCATGGCCTGCCCGGCAGGCCGTGGCATGATCGGCCGCATGCGACGAGCTCTGCTGTGGTGTCTGTGTCTCGTGCTGTTGCCGCTGCCGGCCGCAGCCGACGACGCGATCCTGGTGTTCACCCGCACCGCCAAATTTCGCCATGAGTCGATCCCGGTCGCCGTGCATACGCTGCGCCAGCTGGCGAGTGACCAGCACCTGCGTACCGACCACAGCGAAGACAGTACGATCTTCACTGCGGCCACCCTCGCCCCGTACAAGGCGGTGGTGTTCGCCAATACCACCGGTGATGTGCTCGATGCCCCCCAGCAGGCGGCGTTGCAGGCCTACATCGAAGGCGGCGGCGGGTACCTCGGGCTGCATTCGGCCGCTGACACCGAGTACGACTGGCCCTGGTATGGCGAACTGGTCGGCGCCTGGTTCGACAAGCATCCACCTGGCCTGCAGACGACACACGTCATCCTGGAAGGGGACGCTGTCGAACCCGTGCAGTGGACCCTGACCGACGAGATCTACAACTACCGCCGCAATCCGCGGCCTTTCGTGCAGGTGCTGGCGACGGTGGATGAATCCCGTTACGAGGGCGGCAGCATGGGCGAGGACCACCCCATCGCCTGGTGCCGGGCGATGGGCAAGGGCCGCAGCTGGTACACCGGCTTCGGCCACGATGCGGCGGTATACGCCGATGCCAACGTGCAGGCCCTGCTGCGGCGGGGTCTGGCGTACGCCACCGGCATGACGCCTCGCTGCTGACGCCTGGCTATTTCATCTCGCGCAGCGCAATGCGAGTACGCCCAGCCGATGCGCCTGCCGCCGCAGGTGGGTCACGCAGGGCCCGCAGGCGTGCTTCCAGTGGCTCGTTCAGGCGATCGTCCTGCAGTGCGGTCAGGCGCTGCGCGATCTGCGCGGTGGTCTGTCGCGACGAGGACGCGACGCCCTGCACGTCCGGCGCGCGCAGCAGGGCCAAGCGGGTATTCACTTCGTCCTGGAACTGCCTGTTGTTTATCACTGCGTCGCGCGCCGCACGTGATGCCGCTTCATGTGCCGCTTTGTCCGCAGCGTGTTTCTGCGCAGCCTTGGCCGCCGCTGCCTGCGCCTGCGCCGCCACGGCAGTCGCCACCAAGGACGGCACCGCCTTCTTCGCCTGCTCCGCTGCGTGGGACTTCGCCGACTCTCTTACCTGCTGGCTCGCCTGCGCGGCAGCCTGTTTCTGCGCTTGGCTTTGGGCCTGTTCCGCTGCCTGAACCGCTGCAGCCTCACTGGCTTGGCGGGCCGCGTGTGTGTGCACCTGCGATGCGATGGAGGCGGTCTCCACCTGCGGAGCGATGGGAATCTCGCGCCCGCTCACCATAGAACCGATCTCATCTGAGGCCTGCTCGATGCACTGTTTCCACGCCAGGCCCCGCTCACTGCGGGTCATCTGCGGCTGCGCCAGCACCTGCGCTTCATAGCGCTTCCACGCACCCTGGATCCGGGTGGAGGCAGGGCCATGACGGTCCGCCTGCATCTGCTCGGTATACCCTCGCGCGGCCTCTTGTTGCTGCTGCTCCAACAAGCTTGCAGGCACAGGGACCCCGCGTAGCGCCGGATACTTGCGCAGCGCATCCCTCCATGCCTCTCCAACCGCGTCGGTCACGGCGTGATCGAGGGAATTCAACTCGTCATAAGAGACCAGTGTGACTTTAGAGAGAACGTCCTGCCGGAACAGCTTGGACTCCAGCAGCAACTGCTTGGCCGGGCAGTAAGCGAGGTCTACTTCCTCGACAAGCTGCTGAAGCTCCATCTTGGCGCGCACCACCGAGAAATTGGTCTCGCCAAGGGACGTATCACTGCCCAGCACTGCGTTTCGCAGCTTGAACATGCCGGACCTCAACTTGAACATGTTGGCTGCGTGCAGCGACCTGTGCTCGCTTACCTCGGCCGATGACGGCCACAACTGCGAAGCCTTGAGGCGGTCGATCCAGCCTTGCGCCGCGTCGGACTGCAGCAGCGCCGAAAAGTAGTTGGCTGTCCCGGGCTGCTTGGCTTTCAGCAGCTGAGCGCGTATCACCTCGCGCGTCACGCCGTTGGGGACTTCAATCAGCGCTTCCAGCAACTGGATGAAGGCCATGCCTACCTCGGGACGGTCGACGGTATGAAAGCCGACACTGGCGGGATAGGCAGCGTACTCTATCGGCGTCATCAGCAACGCAGCCACCGCCTTCGCATCGACTCGCCGCTCTTGTACCAGCTTGCGCATCAGCAGCAGCCAGTCCTGGTTGGCGGTGAACGCAGCGACGCTATGTGGCTGGTAGCCAGGCCCAAAATCCAGACTCTGCAGCAGTGACTGATACACATCCGGTGACATGAGCTCGGCGGCGGCTGCGCTGACCACCTTGTCGTCACCTGTAGTAAGCCCGTCGCCCAATCGGCTCACCGCATTATGGAACGCCTGCAACGAACGTATTTCGCGATGCATGCTGTTGAGCGTCGGCGCCGCGCAGGGCTCGACAGTGCGTAGCAGCGCTTTGTGTCGGGCCTCGATCATGCGTTCTGCGTCGTATCCCGTTGAAGTCTGCATCAGGGGCTGCATCGCCTCGGACATCTCCTTTCTCACCCGCTGCGCACGTGTGGGATCTGCCTGGACCCAGTCCACCAGCTGCACACTGTCGAATCGCCTCAGCATCGCGTCACGGCGCTCGCTCAACAGCACGGTAAGTACTGAAGGATCGGGCCATGCGTTGGGTCGCGCCTGTGCCGGTGGTTGCCAGTACGTTTCGGTCACCGCGCCGATGGCCATTTCGGGAATCAGCGAGAGCCTGTACCCCATCTCAGCCAAGGTGTCGCAGACGGCCGAATCGGGGTCCGCTGGCGGACGGAAAAGCTCGGCAATGGTTTCAGACTGGAAACCGTACGGCCAGCGCAGTGTGTCGTGCAGCGGGCCGGGGTCACAGTCCATTGCATCGAATTCATCTGCGTAGACCTTGAAGGCAGGTGGCATCGGGAACAGGGACGGCGGTCGCTGGCAGATCGCCACATCCTTGCTCGCCTCCTTGGGCATCATCACGCCGGTGCGCAGGTTGCGGAAACCCAGCGGTCCGCAGGCACCGAAGTCCAGGCTCATTCCCACTGGCTCACCATTACGCATCGTGTAGCCGAAATTCTCCATCCGGTAGTTCAGCTGATCCCAGTTGGCCAGCCAGCGAGAGGCAACATAGTGACGCAGCTGTTCACAGCGCAGCGCAGTGGGCAGCATACGGTTCATGCGCTCCAGCGCGTCGAAGCGTGCCTTATCAGATTTGGCATGTGCCGCATGCAGCTCAGGGGGCAACTCCCATGGCTGGGCAACGTTGGCCTGTGCAAGCAACTGGCCACATGCTGCGGTCGCATCCTGATGCGCGAGCTGCAGTGCGGAATAACGCTGCGCGGCTTGCGGATCGTTTTTGCTTACCCGTGCCAGCGCGTGCTCTGTGGTGAGAAATGTGCCGAGGTCATAGAACGCTTCCTCAAAGCGCGACGCGACGCTGGGCGCGGCACCGGCCTGCGTGCTGAGCGGGCTGGCCAGCGCGGTTTCCGGCACAGTCAGGCCGGTCAGCTGGAACAGCTTGGCCATCGCTACTTCCTGCGCACTGCAATCGCTCTGCTTTACCCGCCACTGTTCGCGATTGAGTTCGATCCTTATCGCCGCTCCACTACCGGCGCCCTGCCACTTGATGGCTTTCGCACCGGTGAGATCGAGGATGGGCGGTGCGTTTCGTGGCAGCGCCGCCGCATTGGCCACCTGATGGGGAGCCGATGACGGGCCTGCGGTTGGCTCCTGCTCCTGTCTCACAGACGGGTGGGGAGCATGAGCAGCCGCGGCGGCGCGGGTGGGCGATAGCATGGACAGTTCCGGCGTTTACGGCGGGACACAATGCAGGTGTGAATCGCCACCGGCTTTCACAAACGCCGCCTTCGATTCATCAAATGAATCCACCGGGCCGCTACGCGGGTGTCATGCCGCCGTCAGATTCGCATACGCCATCACCAACCACTTGCTGCCGACATCGGCGAATTCCACCTGCACGCGCGCGTGCGAACCGCTGCCTTCGTAATCAGTGACCATGCCTTCGCCGAACTTCGGATGCGTGACCAGCGTGCCCAGCTTCATCGGCGGCACGTCCAGCGACCCGTGGCCGGCAGTGCGGCTGGCGCCCAGCGAAGAAGGCCGCGACACCTGCACCTTCGGCCGCACTTCATGGAGCAATTCACGCGGGATCTCGCGCAGGAACCGCGACGGCACACCGTAGTTGTCCTGGCCATGGATGCGCCGTGATTCGGCGTAGCAGAGCACCAGCTTCTGCCGTGCGCGGGTGATGCCCACATAGGCAAGCCGACGCTCTTCTTCCAGGCGCCCGCTTTCTTCCAGCGAGCGCGCACTCGGGAACAAGCCATCTTCCATGCCGGCCAGGAACACCAGCGGGAATTCCAGCCCCTTAGCCGAGTGCAGCGTCATCAGCTGTACGCCGTCTTCATTGGCCTGTGCCTGGCCTTCACCGGCCTCCAGCGCTGCATAGGCGAGGAAGGCGACCAGCTCGTCCATGTCTTCGACTTCCTCGACATCATCGGCACGACGCACGAAGCGCGACGCCACCGAGACCAGTTCGTCGAGGTTGTCGGTGCGGGACTCGGAATCCAGCGCGTTGCGGCTTTCCTTGCTCCAGTGTTCGCGAAGCAGCGAGCGCGACAGCACGTGGTCGATGCGCTCGGCGAGCGTCATCTCTGCGGTCTGCGCCTGCAGTTCGTTGACCAGCATCAGGAAACCGGCCAGTGCGTTGCGTGCACGCCCGGCCAGCGCGCTGCCCTGGGTGACCAGCATGGTGGCTTCCCAGAGCGAAATACCCTGCGCGCGCGCTTCGCGGCGCACTTCGTCGAGGGTGCGATCGCCGATGCCGCGCGTGGGCGTGTTGACCGCGCGCTCGAACGCTGCGTCGTCGTTGCGATTGGACAGCAGCCGCAGGTAAGACAACGCGTCCTTGATTTCCGCGCGCTCGAAGAAACGCATGCCACCATAAACGCGGTAAGGCACCTGCTCGCTCAGCAGGACTTCTTCCAGCGCGCGCGACTGCGCATTGCTGCGGTAGAGCACCGCCACTTCGCCGTGGCTGCCGCCATCGCGCACCCACTGACGTGCGCGTTCGACGACGTAGCGCGCCTCGTCCATCTCGTTGTAGGCCGCGTACAGATCGATCGGGTCACCGTCGCCGCTGTCGGTCCACAGCTCCTTGCCGATGCGGTCCGGGTTGTGCGCGATGACCGCGTTGGCGGCGCCGAGGATGTTGGCGGTGGACCGGTAGTTCTGCTCCAGGCGGATGGTCTGCGCGCCGGGGAAATCACGCAGGAACCCCTGCACGTTTTCCACCTTGGCACCGCGCCAGCCGTAGATCGCCTGGTCATCGTCACCGACCACGAAGACATGTCCGGTGTCGCCCGCCAGCACCCGCACGAAGGCGTACTGGATGGAGTTGGTGTCCTGGAATTCGTCGACCAGTATCTCGCGGAAGCGAGCGCGGTAATGGGCCAGCAGGGCCGGGTTGTCACGCAGCAGCTCGTGGGCGCGCAGCAGCAGCTCGGCGAAGTCGACCAGGCCGGCGCGGTCGCAGCGCGCCTGGTACTCAATGTAGGCCTGGCGCATGGTGTCCAGCCACGCGTCATGCGGCTCGGGCTGGATGTGCTGCGGCCGCCGGCCCTCGTCCTTCTGCTCGTTGATCCACCAGGCGATCTGCTTGGGCGGGTACTTGCCATCATCCAGTTCAAGCGCCTGCACGACCCGCTTGACCAGCCGCAGCTGGTCATCCGAATCCATCACCTGGAAGGAATCGGGCAGCTTGGCGTCCGCCCAATGCAGGCGCAGCAGGCGGTTGGCCAGTCCGTGGAAGGTGCCGATCCACGCGCCGCGACTGCCATTGGGCAGCTGCGCGTCGATGCGGTGCCGCATCTCGCCGGCGGCCTTGTTGGTGAAGGTCACCGCGAAGATGCCATGGGTCGGCACGGCGAATACTTCGTGCAGCCACGCAATGCGGTGGGTCAGTACGCGCGTCTTGCCGGAGCCGGCACCGGCCAGCACCAGGTGGTGGCCGGGAGGGGCGGAAACGGCATCGCGCTGGGCCGGGTTCAGGCCATCAAGCAAGTGGGAGACATCCATGCCCCCATTTTACGGCATCGCTGCTTCGAGCTCCTGCACGGCGTGACGCGCGGCGTTCTGCGCTTGCTGACGCAGTTCAGGCACGGCCAGGCTCTCCCACAGGGTGCCGATGCGCAGGCTGCCGAGCACGGCGATATCCGTGTGGGCCGTGCCGTTTGCATCGAGCAGCCGGTCACCCTGCGGCGCGCTGTCCACACCCAGTCCGTGCGGACCGGGCCGCGCCAACCCCTCGGCGAGCAGCTGCCGCAGCAGGGGATTGCGCAGGCCATGGGCACGCGTCTCCACGCCCGTGGCGTTGACCAGGGCACCAAGGTGCCAATGCCGCAGCGTGTCCTGGGCGCTGTGCGCCGCCAGCTGCAGGCCGTCTTCGGTTTCCACCACGCCCTGCAGCCGAGCACGGTGCTGCAGCAGGCGCCCGTCGCGCATCGCGTCGCGCAGGTGGGCGTGTACATCGGGATCGATCCGGTGCCGATGCACATCCCACTGCCGCGCAACGTGGCGCAGGAAGCGGCGCTGGTCGGCGGCATCCAGGCTTTGCCACAGCGCTTGGCCAAGCGGACGGATGCGTTCCATCACGCTCTGCCAGGGAATGCCACGCGCGGCCGCATCGCGGGCGTGCTGGCGCAGAGCACGCATGCGGCCGCGCAGCGACAGGGCGAGCAAGGGCTGCGGGTCGAACTCCGCTGCGGCGCCATGCGCATGCGGCAGGGGCAGCAGGCCGTGGCGGGAGAACACATGGATCACACCGGTCTGCCCCGCCGCCGACAGGGCCAACACGCTGTCCACCATGCTCAGCCCGGAGCCGATGATGCCGATCGCGTCGTCACCCGCCAGCAGGCGCACGCCATCGTAGTCCCAGGCTTCTGCGACCTGCTCGTGCGGCAGGGCATCGGCACCGGCCACGGGCATCGGGCGGACGCTGTTGCCGCAGGCCAGGACAACCTGCCGCGCGATCGCCGTACGCCCGTCGCCGAACTGCAGCTGCAGCCCATCGTCGACACGACGCAGCGCAAGGATCGGCTGCTGCACCACCGTAAGCTGCGCGACGCTGGTCTGTTGCGCCTCGGACAGACGCTGCCGCAGGTAGGCCGCGTAGTGATGACGCGAGACGAAGCGGGTGGCGAGGGTTGCGTCGTCATCCTGTGGATAGGCCGCCACCGCGCGCAGGTACGCGATGAAGTCCGCCGGCTGGTCCGGCAGCGCGCTCATCCGCCCGGCCGGTACGTTGAGCAGGTGCTGCGGCACGCGGGTGGCGTAGGCGATGCCTTCGGCCAGCGTGGAAGCGGGCTCGAACAGCTGCAGCTGCAGCGGGTGGCGCGCATGACGGAGCGCCTGCAGGGCGACCATCACGCCGGCGGCGCCGCCCCCGATGATGGCCAGGTCGATGCGGTGTGGATGCGCTTGATCGTTCATGACTCGATTGTAGGCGATGGGCAGCGGGCTGCCTTTACATGAGCGCGTCGGCCAGGCGGGCGATGCCTTCACGGCTGCGACGCCAGGCGGCACGCCTGCGCCACTGGTCCAGTTCCAGTGGGCGGGAGTGGCGCAGGTATTCCGCTTCGATGTCCAGCAGCTGGCGCACGATCTTGCGGTCGTAGCACAGCAGGCCGATCTCGGCATTCAGCGCGAACGAGCGAATATCGAGATTGATCGACCCCAGCAAGGCGATGTCCTCGTCAACGCTCAAGTGCTTGGCATGCAGGAAGTGGGGCTCGTACAACGCGATGCGCACGCCACTGCGCAGCAGTTCATCGTAGTACGCCTCCTGCGCCCAGGCGGTCAGCACGGCATTGCTGCTGGCCGATACGATCAGCTGCACATCCACGCCGGACAGCGCTGCGATGCGCAGGGCACTGAGCGTGGCTTCATCAGGGACGAAGTACGGCGTTACCAGCACGATGCGGCGGCGGGCGAGGTGGATCAGCGCGTTGACCGCATCGCGTGCGTTGCTGAACGGATACGCCGGTCCGCTGGGCAGCAGTTGGGTGGCGATGTCCTCGGTGCATACCGGCACATCGGCCATCACGTCCAGGCGCTGGCCGGTTTCCATGTACCAGTCGCTGGCGAACACCGCTTCCAGATGGGCCACGGCGGGGCCGCGCACGCGCGCCACCAGTTCCCGGTTCGGGTGGCCCGGCACGAAACCGGCATCGGCCAGGTTCTGCGAGCCGATGTAGCCGACCTTGTTGTCGATCACCGCGATCTTGCGGTGGTTGCGCAGATCCATGCGTCCGCTGCGGCGCCAACGCAGGCCACCCGGCAACATCGCGCGCACGTCGATGTCGCGCGCCAGCAGGCGCTTGCGGTACGCGCGCAGGCCGCGTTTGGCACCCACCGCGTCCAGCAGCAACCGGCAGTGCACGCCACGCGCGGCGGCACGCTGCAGCGCTTCCACGATGGCCTCGCCGACCCGATCGTCGAACATCAGGTAGTACAGCAGGTGCACGCGCTCTTCGGCCTGATCGATGTCGGCGATCAGCTGGGCCAGCGACTCGTCATACCCGGTCAGCAGGTCGAGCGCATTGCCATGGACCGGCATGAAGTCGCCCTGGCGCTCCACCAGCGGCACCACCTCGGCCACCGCGGTGTCCGGGCAGGGTTGCCAACGCAGCGCGGCCTGCAGCGCCTGTTCCTCGCGGATCACCTGCGAGGCCTCGGCCTGACGCCGCACGCGTTCGGCGGACAGCCACGGATGGCCGAACAGCAGATACAGGGGCAGGCCCAGCAACGGCACGAAGCCCACCAGCAGCAGCCAACTGCGCGCTGCGCCCGGGGTGGTGCGGGTGGGGATCCAGAACAGCGCCGCCAGCCGGATCAACCAGTCCAGCAGCAACAACCATGACCCCAGCATCCACTCGAACAGCATCGCATCGCCCGTCGGAACATCGACCTGCATTCTGGCACGGGCGGCAAGGAGGCAAAAAAAAACCCGCCTCGCGGCGGGTTCTTTCTTCGGGGAGACCCGTAATCCGCAAGGATTACTTGATCTTGCCTTCCTTGTACGGGACATGCTTGCGCACGACCGGATCGTACTTCAGGAATTCCATCTTCCCGGGGGTGTTCTTCTTGTTCTTGTCCGTCGTGTAGAAGTGGCCGGTACCGGCCGTCGAAATCAGACGGATCTTGTCGCGCTTGCCTGCCATGATTTACTCCTCAGACCTTTTCGCCGCGCGCACGCAGCTCAGCCAGAACGGAGTCGATACCGTTCTTGTCGATGGTGCGCAGTGCATGCGCGGAAACACGAAGCTTGACCCAGCGGTTCTCGCTGGCAACCCAGAAGCGGCGCTCGTGCAGGTTGGGCAGGAAACGACGACGGGTCTTGTTGTTGGCGTGCGAGACGTTGTTACCCGTCTGCACTCGCTTGCCGGAAACTTGGCATACGCGGGACATTGCGCACCTCGATAGTAGTTGTTGTCAGCCCGTAGCCCGGGCGACGGCGGCCTCGATGGTTGCCCACCACACGTCAAGAGAATCAAAGGGTTACGCTGACCTGGGCGGACCGGAGGACGTGTTCCCGGCCCCGCCGCCCGGAATCAACCGGACACAGCGAGCCGCGAAGTATGCCGCGAACGGGACCTTGGCGCAAGCGCGCTCCGGGCCACCCCTCAGGGATCGGGCCGGTACACAGCGCCCTGCCCCGGCGCCTGCTACACAGAGCCCCATGAAACTGCTCGCACTCACCTACGGTACCGAAGGCGATACCCGCCCGCTGACCCTGCTCTGCCGAGGCCTGATGAACGCCGGCCACGAGGTGATGCTGCTCGCGGATGGCAGCACGCTGGGCAGCGCACGTCAGCTGGGTGTGCCGCATGCGGCACTCGACGGCGACATCCACGAAGAAGTGGTGGCGCTGCTCGCCCGCGGCAACAGCCCGCGCGCCGCCAGCCGGGGACTGGCACGGATGGCCCAGCGCCATGTCGGGGCCTGGATGCGTCAGGCCGATGCAGTGGCCAAGGACTGCGATGCCGTGCTGACCGGCGGGCTGGCGGCCTTCGTCGGCATGAGCGTGGCGGAACACCATGGCCTTCCCCTGATCGGCACCGGCATGATCCCGATCACGCCCACCGGCGCGTTTCCTTCGCCGTTCCTGCCACCGGGCTGGACCCCGGCGCTGCTCAACCGGGCGAGCTATCGGCTGGTCAACCAGCTGATCTGGCGTCAGTTCCGCGGCCCGATCAACGACGCGCGCCGGGCAGTGCTGGATCGGCCTCCACGACGCAGCCCGTGGACGGACGTGCCGATGCTCTATGGTATTTCCCCCAGTCTGGTGCCGGCTCCGCCGGACTGGCCGTCCGACCATCGGATCTGCGGGCAATGGCGGATGCCGGAGACGCTGGAATGGGCACCGGATGCGGCCTTGCAGGCGTTTCTCGATGACGGCGAGCGTCCGGTGTATGTCGGCTTCGGCAGCATGACCGGCTTTGATCGTGAGGCCGTGCTGACCGCGCTGTTGCGCATGTTGGATGGGCGACGCGTGCTGTTGTCGCCTGGCTGGTCCGGCATGCCACAGGTGGCGATGCCGTCCAGCGTCCATGTGATCGACGCGGTGCCCCACGAGAAGCTGTTTCCGCTCACCTCGCTGGTGATCCACCACGGCGGCAGCGGCACCACACACTCGGCCTGCCGGGCGGGCGTGCCGTCGATGGTGATGCCCTTCGCGGCCGACCAGTTCTTCTGGGCAGATCGCCTGCACCGCCTGCGCGTGGCCCCACGCGCGCTGTCGCCGAAGCGACTGGCCGCTGCATCGCTGGCGGAAGCGTTGGCCTTCGTCGAACAAGCCGAAACGCGCACACGGGCCGCTGCGTTGGGCGAACGCATGGCAGGCGAAGACGGCGTGGCCCACGCGGTGGCCGCGATACAGGCGGCCCTCCCCACAGCCCGGTAGCGCCGAGCCGTGCTCGGCGAGCGCGCAGCGCGGCCTGTATCCGACATCGCATCGCCGGACGGATTCCGCCGAGCGTGGCTCGGCGCTACAAAGATGTGCCGCCAGCCCGGTAGCGCCGAGCCATGCTCGGCGAGCGCGCAGCGCGGCCTGTATCCGACATCGCACCGCCGAACGCATCCGCCGAGCGTGGCGCTGCGCCAAGGGCGAGACGCGTGTTCACCAGCTCATGGCGGCGGCGGCTTCACCGAGTTGGTCAGCCAGCGCAGGATCGGTGGCATGCAGTGCGACGAAATCCCGCGCACAGGCCGCGAACTCTCCCGCAGCGGCCTGTGCCGCGTCCACGGCTTGCTGGTGGTACTGAATCAACAGGGCGGGCAGTCCGGGCGTGTCCCTGGTACGCAACGAAAGCCACAGCGCTCCAATCAAGCGCGCGCGGCGACTGCACAGGTCCTGATGGTTGAGCTGGAAGAACGCGATGGTCACCAGTGCGCGTTCGAAATCCCGTCCCCGGTCATGCCGCGGCACAGCCAGCACACCCGCAAAACGGATCAGGCTCGCCGGATCGACATCCAGATGGCCGAGGGGATAAATCAACAGCGGATCTTCGGCCATGGCGGTGTCCGGATGGGCAGCGCGCGTGCTGCGCGCCCGGCGGACCGGGAAGTAATCCGCCTTCAAGGTCGAGTTGCAGCGCGTGCAGGCGATGACGTAGTTCAACGGATGGTAGGCGAGCAGGTAGTAGCCACGTCGGCTGGCCCGCCCCAACCGGCACGGCGGCACGAATCCCACGGCGCCCTTTCCGGTCGCCGGCGGCCACGTCTTCACCCGCGACTTGGGCCTGAAATGCTCTACCTCATGCACTTTGCTGCTCAGCTCCCTGCCGGCCAGACGGGTCTCGCAGTAGGCGCATTTCTCGTGCTGCAGTTCGATGTAGATGTCTTTTATCTCCCCCCAGAAGTCCTGCCCTTCCACGTAGCGTCCTGTACGCCGATACATCGCTTTCCTGCTCTTGGCCCTGGCCAGCCACGACGGCCGATGGGCGGCAATGGCAGCGTACAGGACGTCGGTTTCGGTCTCGATCCGTATCATGCTCACAGCGCTCCGGAAGACAGCAGGTGCAGATAGTCGGCCGCAGCGCGCAGATCCCCCGCCTCGCTTGCGCGCCTCAACTGTTCCAGCCGGTCCGCCACGCCCGGTGCGCGGGTGGACGCCAAGCCGAAGTAGGGGCTGAGCAGCACCTGTTCCGCACTGCGCCCGTGCACCTGTTCGGGCAGGCGGCGGCACTGGGCGCCGTCGTCATCGCTTTCGTCGAGGACCAGCAGGTTCTGCGGCTGCAACGAGCCCACCACCAAGGGGCTGTGCGTCGTGACGATGAACTGGATGTTGGGCAGGGCGCGCGACAGCGTGGGCAGCAACGAGCGTTGCCAATCCGGATGCAGGTGCAGGTCGATCTCGTCGATCAGCACCACCCCGCGGTTGTCCACCAGCTTGAGGCCTGAAGGCGCCCCCATGCACAGGTGGTACAGCATGTCACCGATCCAGCCGATATACGCACGATAGCCGTCCGACAGCGCACGGAATGGCACGTGGACGCCGTGCATGCTGAAGCCAGGCGCTTCCGTATCGCCCCTGTTTTGTCCGGCCGCGTGCATGCGGCACGATTCGGGCAACAACCGGTTCATCAGGTTGATCACCTGCTTGCCGCGGCCTGGATTCTGCGTGGCATAAGCGGGCCACCAGGCAGACAACGGCACCATGCTGTGATGGTCTTCGAACAAGCCCGCCACGCGCTCGTAGCGCGGGGCGCGGGTCTTGAAACGCTGCGCCGGGTCTGCATCGTGATCGTGTTCAACACGCCGGGTCGCACCGTAGCCCACCAGGAAGAAGGCACTGGTCTGCCGTGTGTCCTGGAGCTCACGGACCTCGCGTGCCACGTGCGGATCGTCGGGTGGAATCCACTGCAGCACTTCCGAATCACCGACCTGCTCGACCTTCGCCTGCATCGTCAACGCCACGCTCGCCGAATCGCCGCCGAGTGCGCCATCCTGCGCGTCAATCCACACCGCCGTATCCAGCGTGGCCACCAGCGGTGCACGGCGTGGGACGCCTGCCTTGCCGTCCGTGCCTGCGCGAGGGGTCCGCACCAAGCCATCGGGAAAGAACCCTGCGCCGCGTTCAAGCACCGGGGCGAGCACACTCAATGCGATGGCGCGCAGGACACTCGATTTGCCGGCGCCGTTCACCCCCAGCAGAACGTTGACGTTGGCCAGCGCTGTCCCGTCTGGCGCATCACCCGGTCCGAGCAATGAAACGCTGATGTCCTGGATGGAACGAAAATTGCGGATGCGGAGAGACTGGATGTGCATGTGCGTGCCGATGCAGGGTGCCGACCCAGCATGGCAACCCACCGCAGCCGCTGCAGCAGGCAAACCCGTCGAGGTCGCCGTGCGGCGCTGCGATGGCTGTCGGATACGTGCATCGCTGTCGCACCGCACGCGCGAGCAGCACGGAAGGCAGGAGGCAACGCATCCCGTCAGTTCAGCCCGTCGTGCCGGGTGCCATCATCTGCGTCACCCACTCGATGAACACGCGCAGGCGGTGACTGACGTGCCGGTTGGGCGGAAACATCACATGCATCGGTATCGCCTGCAGGTGCCAGTCATCGAACAGGCGCACGAGTTCAGTACGTCCCTCATGAGGGGCCGCCATGTAGACGGGCACGCAGACGATGCCCAGACCCGCCAGGCCAGCAGCGAGATACGCATCGCCATCGTCCAGAGCGATCACGTGACGGCCCTGCACGTCCATCCGTTCATCACCGCGCTGCAGGATGAAACGGCGGGTGCGTCCGGTGCGCGGGCGCAGGAAGCCAACGGTGAGGTGGTGCGGCCCGTCGAGGTCCCGCGGATGCGTCGGCGTGCCATGGCTTTGCAGGTAGTCCGGACTGGCATACACCGCCAAGGGCAGCGCACCGAGGGGGCGGGCGACCAGCGTCAGGTCGTCCGGCGTGCCGCCGCGGATCACGCAGTCCACGCTGTCACCGATCAGGTCCACCTCGCGGTCACTGACCCCGATATGCAGCTCGATGTCCGGATAGCGCGCGTGGAAGTCCGGCAGCGCCGGTACCAGCAGCAGCCGGGCGAACGGGCTGGGCACGTCGATGCGCAGCCGTCCGCGCGGTGCCGCCGTGGCGGTGGAGAGACTCCCCTCGACCGCCTCCAGTTCAGCCAGCAGGCCGACCACGCGAGGGTAGTACGCCTCCCCTTCCGCGGTCAGGTTGAGCCGCCGGGTGGTGCGGTTGAGCAGGCGCACGCGCAGGTGCGTTTCCAGCTGCTGCACCAGTTCGGTGACCCGGGTACGCCCCACCTGCAGGGTGTGCGCTGCCTTGGTGAAGCTGCCAGTTTCGACCACCCGGGCGAAGGCGCGCATTGCGTCGAAACGGTCCATGGCGGCCTGTATCTGTCGGTTATGCCGAACAATCTAGGCGTGATTGGACGGTTTATCCAGCACACGAAGCGGTCCAGCATGCAGGCATCCCCGCTGCGCCGTGCAGCGATCCTGCTGGAGCCCTTCCATGATCCGTGATGTCGTTTTTCCCGCTGGCCGCCAGGCCCTTTACGACCGTAATCATTATTCCCCTGCCGTACGGGCCAATGGCTTCCTGTTCGTGTCTGGCCAGGTGGGCAGCCGCGAGGACGGCTCACCCGAGCCCGTGCTGGAAGATCAGGTGCGCCGCGCCTTCGACAACCTCAATGCCGTGCTGTCTGCGGCCGGGTGCACCTTTGATGACGTGGTCGACGTGACGGTGTTCATCGTCGACCCGGAAAAGAACTTCGAAAAAGCCTGGGCGATCGTGCCGGAGTATTGGGGCGAGGCGCCCTACCCCACCCTGACAGGGATTGGCGTGACCTGGCTGTATGGCTTCCAGTTTGAAATCAAGGTGATCGCCAGGGTGCCGGACAGCCAGCCCGCGCGTTGAGGCGCGCGGAACCGACTGGAACGGGTAGAGCCGACTTCAGTCGGCTGCACTTTTGGAAGCCGACTGAAGTCGGCTCTACCCTGCGTTTTTGGAAGCCGACTGAAGTCGGCTCTACCTTCGGGTCACTACCGTTCGTTGCGGTGCAGCCAGCGGTACAGCACCGGCAACAGCAGCAGGGTCAGCAGCGTGGACGACACGATGCCACCGATCACCACGGTGGCCAGCGGACGCTGCACTTCCGAACCGGCACCCACATTGAAGGCCATCGGCACGAAACCCAGCGAGGCCACCAGCGCCGTCATCAGCACCGGTCGCAGGCGTCCCAGCGCGCCTTCGCGTACGGCCTCGCTCAGCGGCATGCCCTGCGCGCGCAACTGGCGAACGAAGCTGATCATCACCAGACCGTTCAACACCGCCACGCCGGACAGCGCGATGAAGCCGACGCCCGCGGATATCGACATCGGCATGCCCCGTGCGGCCAACGCCAGCACACCGCCGGTCAACGCCAGCGGTACGCCACTGAACACCACCACGGCATCGCGACCCGAACCGAACGCCCAGAACAGCATCGCGAAGATCAGTACCAGGGTGACCGGCACCACCACCG
Source organism: Stenotrophomonas sp. WHRI 8082 (assembly GCF_040223995.2). Lineage (NCBI taxonomy): Bacteria > Pseudomonadati > Pseudomonadota > Gammaproteobacteria > Lysobacterales > Lysobacteraceae > Stenotrophomonas > Stenotrophomonas sp. WHRI 8082. The sequence goes on from NZ_CP167826.1 coordinate 1,759,841, forward strand.
CCAGGCGCTGGCTGGCCGATATGAGCTGCTCGAAACTGCCGCCGTAGTCGATCCAGTACCCGGTCGGCAGCGGCACCTGCGCGGTGACCGCGGCCTGCAGATCGGCGACGAAGCTGCCCAGGTCACGATCGCGCACGTTGGCCGTCACCACGATGCGTCGCTTGCCATTCTCACGATTGATCTGGTTCGGTCCCTCACTGGTCTCGATGCGCGCCAGTTCCCGCAGCGGCACGGTCCGTGGCCCGCGACCGGCCGCACCGACACCCCGGCTCAGCTCATCCGCGTTGCCGCCAGCGAGTGCGGCCTCCAGGGATATGGGCAGGTCGGCGAGGGCAGCCGGGTCCTGCCGCAGCGCTTCCGGAAGCCGCACGACGATGTCGAAGCGGCGGTCACCTTCGAACAGCTGGCCGGCCACCTGGCCCCCTACCGCCGTCGCAACGGTGGACTGTACCTGCCCAGGATTCAGCCCGTACCCCGCCAGCGCCTGGCGATCGGGCAGTACGGTCAGCAACGGCAAGCCACTGGTCTCTTCCAGACGTACATCCGCTGCCCCCGGTATCGCTGCAACCTGCTTCTCGATGCGTTTCCCGAGCTGCACCAGCGTGTCCAGATCATCGCCGTAGACCATCACGGCCACATCCGCGCGCACCCCCGAGATCAGCTCGTTCATGCGCATCTGGATGGGCTGGGTGAACTCGTAGTTGTTGCCCGGCAGCTGTTCCACCGCCGTTTCCAGTTCGCCCAGCAGGGCGGCCCGCGATTTGCGCGGGTCGGGCCATTCGCTGCGGTCTTTCATCATCACGAAGGTATCGGCCACCGACGGAGGCATCGGATCGGACGCGACTTCGGGGGTGCCGATCTTCGAGAACACCTTCTCCACCTCTGCGAACTGCAGCAGGCGCGTTTCAATTTGGACCTGCATCTGCACGGACTGGCTCAGGCTGGTACCCGGTATGCGCATGGCATGCATCGCGACATCGCCTTCGTCGAGGCTGGGTACGAACTCGCTCCCCAGCCGGGTCGCCAGCACACCACATCCCACGATCAGCACCAACGCACCGGCCATCACCCAGCCCGCGTGCTGCAGCACCCGGTCCAGCAGGGGGTGGTAGCGTCGCCGCAACCAGGCCATCACCCGGTTCTCTTTTTCCTGGACCCTTCCGCCCAGGAACAGCGCGATGGCCGCCGGTACGAAGCTCAGGCAGAGCAGCATCGCCCCGGTCAGTGCCAGCACCACGGTGATCGCCATCGGGTGGAACATTTTTCCTTCGACGCCGGTCAGGGCGAAGATCGGCAGGTACACGGCAGTGATGATGCCCAGGCCGAACAGGCTGGGGCGGATGACCTCGGCGGTAGCGCGTGCGGTCTCGTCGAAGCGCTCGGCGGCGGTCATGTCGCGGCCCAGTGCGTGCTGGCGTTCGCCGAAGCGACGCAGGCAATTTTCGATGATGATCACGGCACCATCCACGATCAAGCCGAAGTCCAATGCGCCCAGGCTCATCAGGTTCGCGGACACACCGCCGCGGGCCATGCCGGTCAGGGTGAACAGCATCGACAGCGGAATCACCGCCGCGGTGATCAGCGCGGCCCGGAAGTTGCCGAGCAGCAGGAACAGCACCACGATGACCAGCAACGCGCCTTCCAGCAGATTCTTCGCCACGGTGTGGATGGTGCGGTCCACCAGCGCGGTGCGATCATAGCTGGCGGTCACGGTGACCCCATCAGGCAGGCTGCGTTGTGCCTGCGCCAGCTTCGCCGCAGCGGCCTGCGCCACGTCACGGCTGTTGCCGCCGACCAGCATCACCACGGTTCCCATCACGACTTCGTGGCCGTTCTGGGTGGCCGCACCACTGCGCAGCTCTGCGCCTTCGGCCACGCGCGCCACGTCATGCACATGGATCGGCACGCCTTCCCGGCGGTCCAGCACGATGTCGCCGATTTCGTCCAGGTTGGCGACCTGCCCCGGTATGCGCACCAGGAACTGCTGGCCATTGCGCTCGATGTAGCCGGCACCGACGTTCTGGTTGTTGGCCTGCACGGCGGCGACCACGTCGTCCATGGTGAAGCCCAGCGCGCGCAGGCGCGCGGGATCCGGGGTGACGTGGACCTGACGCTGGAAACCGCCGATGGTGTTGACCTCGGTGACGCCCGGCACGTTGCGCAACTGCGGCCGGATCACCCAGTCCTGCAGGGTGCGCAGATCGGTGGCGGTGTACGCCGTCCCATCAGGCTTGCGGGCAGTGGGCGCCGCATCCAGGGTGTACATGAAAATCTCGCCCAGGCCCGTGGCGATCGGACCCAGCTGCGGATCCACTCCCTCCGGCAGCTGCGACTTGACCTGTTGCAGACGTTCGGCCACCTGCTGGCGGGCGAAGTACAGATCAGTGCCGTCTTCGAATACCACTGTGACCTGGGACAGCCCATAGCGCGACAACGAGCGCACCTGGTCCAGTGCCGGCAAGCCGGCCATCGCGGTTTCGACGGCATAGGTGATGCGCTGCTCGCTCTCCAGCGGCGAATAGCCCGGCGCAGCCGTGTTGACCTGCACCTGTACGTTGGTGATGTCCGGGGTGGCATCGATCGGCAGCGTGCTGAAGCTCCACGTTCCGACCAGTACCAAGGCCAGGGTGAGCCCCATCATCAGCCAGCGCTGGGCAATGGCGCCGCGGACCAGGCGCTCCAGCAGGCCGTGCGGGGTGCCATCGAGAGACGGCTCAATGCTCATGGGCCGCCCCCGCCTTGCCGATGTCCGCCTTCACCGTGTAGCTCTGCTCGACCACGACCTGCTCGCCTGCGCGCAGTCCATCGGTCACCGCGATCTGGCGGGCATCACGCGCGCCCAGCTGCACGGGGCGTGCGGTGTAGGTGTCGCCGTCGCGCACGAACACCACGTCGCCACCGTCCAGCGTCTGCAGCGCGGTCAGCGGTACGACGATGGGCGCCGGGGTGCTCGCCACCACGATGCGGGCCCGCACGGCCGCGCCGGGCCGCCACAGGCCGTCCGCGTTGTCGATCAGGGCGCGGGCGACCGTACTCTGGCTGGCGGTCGCGGTGCCGGGCAGCACGCGTTCCAGGGTGACGGTCTGGCTGGCACCGTCGGTCATGCGGGTCACCGTGACCGGCACGCCCGCGGTGATGTGCTGCGTGTCGGAACCGAAGATGTGGAGGTCCACCCACAGCTGCGACAGGTCGCCGATATCAAACAGGACCTGGCCCTCGGCAGCGACAGCACCGAGCTGCACCTGGCGTGACAGCACGACGCCGGAAATAGGGGCGGCTACGCTGTAGGTCGACAGGCTGAGGTTGCTTTCGATGCTGGCCAGCGGCTGTCCGGCGCGTACGCGGTCGCCGACATTCGCCCGTAGTGCGCGCACCGGACCGGGGAAGCGTGCAGTGACCTGGGCGCTGCGTCCGTCGACGGGTGCCAGCAGGCCCTGCACTTCGTGCTCATCGGCAATCGTGCCCGCCGCAGCGGGCGCGGTGACGATGCCCGCTGCACTCGCCTGTGACGCGGCGATGTGGGTGGTGGCCGGTGCCTCTTCTTCGTCATGTGCTTCCGCTGCGTCATGGTCCACCGCGGACGTGCCAGCAACCGAGGCCCCGTTGTCCACCTTGCCGGTGCACGCGGCAAGCGCGGAAAGCAGCAGCAACGACAACGCGCTGCGCGCCAACATCGTGAGGGTCAGGGTCATGGTGCGGTTCCTTGGATGGCAGGGGCAACCAGCGGTTGCCCGGTGAGCCTCTGGATTTCAATGAGAGCGGCCTGTCCCGCCAGGGCCGCATCCAGCTGGCGCTGCCGCGCTTCGATGCGCATGGCCTGCAGCTGCGACCATTCGAGATAGCTGATGGCACCGGCGCGCCATGCGGTTTCGGCGGCCTTTTCGGCACGGCGCAACTGCGGTACGACGTCGCTGTCCATCCGCGTGACCTCCAGCCTGGCGGTGCCGTAGCGTCCATGTGCCTCCGCCAAGGTCGCGTGCAGCTGCAGCGCGCGCCCTTGACGTTCCAGCGCGCTCATCGCCAGTTCGCTGCGTGCCGCCCGGATCTCCGGCTCGGCCCGCCGTGCAGCGCCCAGCGGGATGCTGAAGCCGCCCACCAGCGATGCATCGCGGCTGGCCCGGTCGTGGCGCACGCCGAGCTGCCAGGACATGTCACCGCGCAGTTGGGTACTCGCCAACTGCAGCTGTGCCTCACGCACACGTTGTTCGCCGGCGATCACCGCAAGCTCGGGTGTGCGCTCGAGCAGATCGGCCAGTTGGGCGAAGTCCTGCAACGCAGGCAGCTGCAGCGGATCGCCGCTGACCACATCGAACGCAACGCTGCGCTCGTTCCACAACGCGGCCAACGAAAGCCGCGCTGCCTGGGCCTCTTGCACGGCACGGTCACGATCCAGCTCTGCCTGCGCCAGGGCGGCCTGTGCGGTCATCAGGGTCGAAGCCGGTGACGCACCGGCGGTCAGGCGCCGCTGTGCTGCGTCCACCGCGCGCCGACGCTGTTCGATGTCATCCCGGGCAATCCGCTCGCGGGCGGCGGCGGCGGTGATGGCCAGGTAGCGGCGTGCCACCTCCGCCATCATGTCCAGGCGGGTGATCTCCCGCTGAGGGGCCAGTGCATCGAGGTTGGCCTGCGCGACCGCACGGCGCGCATCCAGCTTGCCTCCTCGCTCCAGCACGCCGGCCAACGACACGGTGGTCTCCAGTGAGCGGACACCGCGGCTGTCACCGGTGCCGAGGGCGTTCTCGACGTCTGCGCCGAACACCAGCGGCGGTGCGAGCCCGGCGGCATCGCGTCGTGCCTGCGCGGCATCCTGCTGCAAGGGCAGAAGTCGCAGGTCAGGATGGGTGTGCGCAACACGCTCGATGGCGGCATCGAGTGTCAACGGGACAGGGGGCGGCGTCACCTGTGCAGGGGCGCACGGTGCCATCGCCAAGGCCGCCAAGGCGGCCAGGCATTTCCACATGGGGTCTCTCCGAAGGACGTATCAGGGATCAGATCACCGGCTGCGGGCCGGCGGTGGATCAGCCCTGGATCGGAGGACGCAGCAGACTATCGGGCATCATCGATGTCCCGCCGGCGTCGTACACCGCGTCGAGCAGAACGACGCCGGGAGACAAGCTGCACCAGCCAGCGTGCCCCATCGGCAGCTGCCCGCCCTGCCCGTGACAATGGCCACAATGCACCAGCGCATGCAGCAGCCGGTCGCCGACCTCTTCATCGTCGTGACCGCTATCGCTTTCCAGGCTGCCATGCGGCACGGCCGGATGATCCGCGTGCGACAGCTCGTGCAGGTCACCCAATGCCGATGCCAGCGCGCCGCCGGCGGTACCCAGCGCCACCACCACCAGCATCAGCAGGCGGAGCAGGAACAAGCGGCGGTGGCGGGGTGGACGGATCATCACCCGCAGGGTAGCGGGCGCATCGGGCGTTACACAATCGCAGCGACCGCATGCGCCGCTACAGATGGGTCGCCTCGATATCAAGCGACGCGCCCGTCACCTCCTTCATGCCGGGCGGCAGCGCCGCTTTCAGCGCGTCCAGACTGGAGAAGTGCACATCACGTACGCCATTCCATGCCGGGCGAGCTGTCTCCGGTACCTGAAGGCGCCAGCCCTGTGCCGAAAACTCCAGCAGCGTACGCACCAGCGGCACCAGTGCCCCTGCCCCCGCAGCCGGCCGCGGACGATGCACGAGTACGAAGCCGCCCGCCTCATCACGACGCACGCAGAAGCTTCCCGGCTCGCACAACTGCCGGTAGGTCAGGTGAGCCTCGGCCTGGTCCGGGCGCACCGCGATGATGCGCTCCGGATCGGCGAGTGCGGAAGAATGTACGGCGTAATCCAGGTAGAGGGTACTGCGCTCCGCGTGGGTCAACAGGTCCATGACACTGGTGCGCAGCCCATGCTGGTAGCACGGCATGCCGCACATTGTCGTGGTGGTGGTCATTGCTGGCGCGTTGGTCACCGAGAGCGGCGCCCATGCCGGTGGCTCGCCCGAGGGCTGCACGACCCCCTGCGATACGCTGAAGGTTCGCCACTGAATGGAGAAATCATCCGGAACGTTGTTCATGCGGCAGCCTTTTGAAGGTGACCCCCCCAAGGCTGCCGCATCCCTGCTGCGGCGCTACCGTGGATCGCTCATGCGCGCTTGCGCTCTGCGATGAACGCCCGGATCTGCTGCTCAAGCACCGGCAACGGCACTGAGCCCTGTTCCAGCACGGCGTCGTGGAAGGCCTTGATGTCGAACTTGTCGCCCAGCTCCCGTTCGGCCTGTGCGCGGAGCCGGACGATGGCGATCTCACCCAGCTTGTAGCTCAGGGCCTGTCCCGGCCAGGAGATGTAGCGGTCGACTTCGGTGGTGACCTCATGCTCGCTCAGCGCCGTGTGGTCACGCAGGTAGGCAATGGCCTTGTCACGTGACCAGCCCTTGCTGTGCACGCCGGTATCGATCACCAGACGCGCCGCACGCCACATTTCGTAGGTCAGGCGGCCGAAGTCTTCGTAAGGGGTCTCATAGATGCCCATCTCGATGCCGAGCTTTTCGCAGTACAGCCCCCAGCCTTCACCGTAGGCGGAGATATAGCTGGTGCGACGGAACGCCGGCAGGTCACCCTGTTCGGCGGCCAACGCACCCTGCAGCGCATGGCCGGGATCTGATTCGTGCAGGGTCAGTGCGGGCAGGTTGTAGAGCGGGCGCGCCGGCAGGTTGTAGGTATTCAGCCAGTAGGTGCCCATGCCACCGCGGCCGGCGGTCCAGAACGGCGCGATGTCCGGCGGCACCGGCACGATGGTGAAGCGCGCACGCGGCAGCGTCATGTACTTGCCGATCACCCCGTCCACGCGCTTGGAGATCCACGCCGCACGATGCAGCAGCTCGTCCGGGGTCTTCGCGTAGAACTGCGGATCGGTGCGCAGGAAGGTCAGGAACTCATCGAAGCTGCCCTTGAAACCGACCTGCTGGATGATGGCGTTCATTTCCTTCTGGATGCGTGCCACCTCATCCAGCCCGATGCGATGGATCGCATCCGGGGTCAGGTCCAGCGTCGTGTATTCGTGGATCTGCTGCTTGTAGAACGCCTTGCCATCGGGCATGGCTTCGGCTGCCAGCGTGGTGCGCGCCTGCGGCACGTAGTCCTGCAGGAAGAACGTACGCAGTTGCTGGAACGCCGGGATGACCTTGCCGCTGATCGCCTCGCGTGCCTGCGCCTGCAACGCGGCCTGTTCCGCCTGCGGCATGCTGGCGGGCAGCTTCTTGAACGGTGCGTACAGCGGGGATTCGGTCGGATCCTTCAGGTCGGCAACGTTGGAAATGGCCACCTCACGTCCATCCAGCACCGCGCGCGGCACGCTGAAGCCGCGCTTCAGGCCGGCCCGCATGTTGTCGGTCTGCTGGCCGAAGTAGCGCGGTACGTCATTCAAGCGGGCGATGTAGTTGCGGTAGTCCTGCGCGGTCTTCATCTCGCGCCGTGCCATGAAGGACAGGTTGGACCAGAACGACGAGTCGGAGTTGAACGGCATCTCGTAGGTCCGCAGGCGCACTTCCTGGGCCAGGTTGAAGACCTGGTCGCGATAGATCGCGAAGTTCACCTGGTTCACCGGGGACAGCGCCTTGACGTCGGTGCGGTCCAGCTGCGCAAGCACCTCGTCCCAGACCTTCAGCCGGTCCTGCTGCGCGGCGGGGCCCACGTCGGGCAGCCGTGCCGCGCTGGCCGGCGCATCGCCGTCTTCGCTGGCTTCACCGCCGCCCTCCTGGCGCCAGGCCCATTCCTTTTCATAGATAGCGCGGAACGCGGCATCGACAGCGCGTTCGTTGGCGACGCTGGCCGGCGCGGTCGTGGCAGTGGGCACGGCGGCATGGACGGCCAACGGCGAGGAAAGGGCAATCAGCAGGGCAACGGCAAGACGGTTTTTCACGAGCGACAGGTTCCCGGGAAGGCAGACCACCGATCATGGCACCGTTGGCTGCCTGCGACATGGGTCGAATGTCCTGCCCGTGCCGGGCAATGGCGTCGATCACGTCTACGCAGGGGCGGTGGACGCAGGGGTGTGCGTCGCCCCGTCAGTGCGCGGCTTTGTCGCGCTTCCAGCCGCGGTGGTCGATATCCAGTTTCAGGCTGTACAGGGCAGTGAACGCCGGGAACAGATTCTGCAGCACACCGACGGAGTCCTGCTTGGCCGAAAACAGAAAGTAGCTCAGCGTCATCAGGCTGCCGACCACGCTCATGTACCAGAACAGGCGCGGGATCACCGGTTTACCGGCACGCCGCGAGGCGACGAACTGGACCAGCCAGCGGCCCCCGAACATCAGCGCGCCGGTATAGCCGATCAGCTTCCAACCCGTCACATGCAGCCCGGTCCAGTACAACCAGGTCAGCGGCTGGTCCAGCCAGTGCAGTTCCATCAGGCTTCTTCCACGACAGTACGGCGGCTGCGGGTGATCAGCCAGGCCACGCCGCGCAGGTCGCGGATGCCGACCAGCGCGCGGCCCAGGTTGGTGTACTTGGACACGCCCGTGGTGCGATGGCGGTGGTTGACCGGCACGCTGGTGGTCTGCCAGCCGGCACGTTGCATCAAGGCCGGCAGATAGCGATGCATGTGATCGAAGTACGGCAGGTCCAGGAAGGCCTCGCGCTCGAACAGCTTGATGCCGCAGCCCGTGTCCGGCGTGTCATCGCGCAGCATGCGCGCACGGATCGCATTGGCCCAGCGGCTGGCCCAGCGCTTGCTGCCGCTGTCCTTGCGGTTCACCCGCCAACCGGCGAAGAGCTTGACGCTGGCATCAGCCCGCGCACGCGCGTCGAGCAGCCCGGGAATATCGGCTGGATCATTCTGGCCGTCACCGTCCAGGGTCGCGATCCAGGCGCCCCGCGCATGCTTGACCCCGTTGCGCACGGCCGTGCTTTGCCCGCTCTGGCTGACATGGTGCAGCACGCGCAGTTCCGGCGTCTGGGCCTTCAGCGCCTGCAGCACCGCCAGCGTGTCGTCGCGTGACTGGTCGTCGACGTAGACGATTTCAAAGGCGATGCGTCCCCGCAGGGCGGCGGTGATTTCAGCCACCAGCGGCGCGACATTATCGCGTTCGTTGAACACCGGGACCACAACGGACAGCTCGGGATGGCTCATGGGGCACTCGGCCGGGGTGAAAACAAAGAGCGCGCATTCTCCGCTGCCGAGGTTAGCCGAAGATGAACCCGGCTGCCCAGCAACGGTGGATCAGGCACGATCGCCGAAATAGTCGCGGCACCATGCCACCACCGGGGGCAGACCCTGCTCGATCGGCAGGGCCGGCTCATAGCCGAATGCGTCATGAGCGCGACGCGTATCGGCCATGGTGCGGACCATGTCGCCCGGTTGCATGGGCTTGTAGACCTTGGTGGCGGGGCGGCCTGCGGCCTGCTCGATCACACTGATGAACCGCTCCAGCTCCACAGGGGTGTGGTTGCCGAGGTTGAACACGCGGTGCGGCACAGGACCGTCGCCGGGATGTGCGAGCGCGCCGAGAATACCGGCGACGATGTCGGAAACATGTGTGAAGTCACGCTGCATGCGCCCTTCGTTGAACACGTCGATTGATCGGCCCGCCAGCACCGCACGCGAGAACAACAGCGGCGCCATGTCCGGTCGCCCCCATGGCCCATACACGGTGAAGAACCGCAGGCCGGTGGCCTTCAGCCCGAACAGCTGTGCGTAGGTATAGGCCATCAGCTCGTTGGCTGCCTTGGTGGCCGCATACAACGAACGCGGCTGGTCCACGCGCTGGTCTTCGGAGAAGGGCGGCGTTGCCGAGTCGCCGTACACCGAACTGCTGCTGGCGTAGACCAGATGCTGCACGCTGCGGTGGCGGCACAGTTCCAGGATGTTGACGAACCCGCTGATGTTGCTGTCGACGTAGGCGTGCGGATTCTCAAGCGAATAGCGCACGCCCGCCTGCGCTGCCAGGTGGATGACCGCGGTGGGCCGCACCTCGTCGAACAGCGCGCCCAGGCCATCGCGATCGGTGAGATCCAGCGTGCGCAGGTCGAGCTGCGGACACAGCGCGGCGACCCGATCACGTTTGAGCTGTGGATCGTAATAGTCGTTGAAGTTGTCCAGCCCGACCACCGGGCGACCGGCCTGCAGCAGGGCCTGCGCGGCATACGCACCGATGAAGCCGGCCGCGCCGGTAAGCAGGATCGTCATGAATGCAGGCCGTAATGCGTTGCGCCGACGTTGAGCCGGAAGGGATCGATGATGTCGCTGATGCCTTTGGCGCTGAAGCGGGCCAGCAAGGCTTCCGCATCGTCTTCCAGCTTCAATGCCATCTCTTCGGGATAGACCGGCACCACCGCCATGAAGCCGATCAGCGTGCCATCGTCAGTGGTCAGGTGGGCGAAGGCATCGGGTGCACTGGCGGGCGGCAGGATCAACGCCCCCTGGAACCCTACCGTCGTCGCATAGGGTTCGGCGGGCATGCCGTTGGGAATGCTGTGGCCAAAGCCCAGCCAGGTATCGTACTTGTGCGGCAGCCGCGCCAAGGTCTTCAACAGCCGCAACGGCCAATAGCTGCGTTCGTCGGCAAGCGCCGTCTCACTGAGCGGCCAGGTGCCGGGAAGGGTCACCATCAACTCAAGACGGTCAGGCGATTCGGCGCCTTCCGGCACATCCATCGGCAGATCGCTCATGCCCGAGGTGACGATGCGCAGGAAAGGGAATGCACCCGTGGCCGCCACGACATGCAGGTCGATGCGCACCGTGTCGGAGATGATCTCGTGGTACACACCCGCAACCGGCCCCAGATGCTGCGCGATGTGTGCCGCGATCGCGGCAACGTTGGGGCCTTCGGATGCAGCGGTGAAGGCGTTCTCGTCACGGTGCCGATGGATCGGACTGCCGCCCGGACTGACCTCGTCGTAGTCGTTGCTCATGGACGGCTCCTGGCCAGGGGTGCGCTGTCGAACGCTCACGCGCGCTGGGCGCGCAGCCGTTCGAGCACGCCGTCCAGCGTATCCAGGTCAGAGTAATGGATGATGAGCTTGCCCTTGCCACCACGGCCGTGGGTGATCGCCACCTTGGCGCCCAACGACTCGCTCAGTTCGGTTTCCAGCGATGCGATGTCGGCCTGCGGCGCGGTCTTCGCTGCCGCCTGTGGCCGGTTGCTGGGCACCTTGCCGGCCGCGAAGGCCTGCGCACGGCGCTCCACCTCGCGCACCGACCAGCCTTCGTCTGCCGCCTCCTGCGCAAGCTTGCTGGCCAGTTCCGGCGCCAGCGTCAGCAATGCACGCGCATGCCCCATCTCCAGGCGGCGCGACTCCAGCAGCACGCGGATGGCGATCGGCAGTTCCAGCAGGCGCAGCAGGTTGGACACCGCCGCACGCGAGCGGCCAACCGCCTCGGCCGCTTCGGCATGGGTCAGGGTGAACTCGCTGATCAGGCGCTGCAGGGCTTCGGCTTCCTCCAGCGGGTTGAGGTCTTCGCGCTGGATGTTTTCGATCAGCGCCATCGCGATGACGGTGCGGTCTTCCAGCTCGCGCACCACCACCGGCACTTCATCCAGCCCCGCCAGCTTCGATGCACGCCAGCGGCGTTCGCCGGCGACGATTTCGTAGTTGCCGCCCGGCAGCTGACGCGCCAGGATCGGCTGGATCACGCCCTGCGAGCGGATCGAATCGGCCAGCTCGGCAAGCTTGGTCTCGTCCATCTCGCGCCGCGGCTGGTACTTGCCCGGCTGCAGCTGGCCGATGGGCAACCTGCGCAGCACTTCGCCCGGCAACGGCTCGATCACCGCGGTGGCCTGCACCTGGCTGACCGATGCCTTCGGTCCCAGCAGGGCATCCAGGCCGCGGCCGAGGCCACGCTTCTTCCCTGCTGCGGGCTTGGTGCTCATCAGACGGTCTCCACGGCCGCGAAGGCCTTGTTGCGTTCGTTGTTGCGTCGAATGATCTCGCCGGCCAGGCCGAGGTAGGCCACGCCGCCGCGCGAAGCGCGGTCGTAGCCGACGATGCTCTGCCCATGGCTGGGCGCCTCGGCCAGGCGCACGTTGCGCGGCACGATGGTCCGGAACACGAGGTCGCCGAAGTGTTCGGTGAGCTCGCCGGACACGGCATTGGCCAGGTTGTTGCGCACATCGAACATGGTGCGCAGCACGCCTTCGATTTCCAGCGTCGGATTGAGGTTGCCACGCAGCGCTTCGATGGTTTCCACCAGCGCACTCAGGCCTTCAAGGGCGTAGTACTCGCACTGCATCGGCACCAGGATCGAATCGGCGGCGGCCAGTGCGTTCAACGTCAGCAGCGAAAGCGCCGGCGGGCAGTCGATCAGGATGTAGTCGTACTCATCGCGGATCGGTGCCAACGCGCGCTTGAGGCGTTGCTCGCGCTCGCCCTGGCCCATCAACTGGATTTCGGCGGCGGTCAGGTCGATGTTGCCAGGCAGCAGGTCGTAGCCCTCGGCCGCTTTCAGCCGTACTTCCACGGCCGTGCTTTCGCCCAGCAGCAGATCGCAGGTGGACGCTTCCAGCTCGCGCTTGTCGACGCCGCTGCCCATCGTCGCGTTGCCCTGCGAATCGAGGTCGACCAACAACACCCGCTTGGGCGCGTTGGCCAGGGCGGCGGCCAGGTTGACGGCGGTCGTGGTCTTGCCGACGCCACCCTTCTGGTTGGCGATGGCGATGATGCGGGCCATGCGGGTGAGCCTCGTCGACGGTTGCTGGGGCTGGTCATTATGCGTACAACCGGCCCCGGGCGGAAATCGGGCTTCATCCCGGCCTTGTCCAGCAGGCAAGCGCGGTGCCCTTCAGGGGCCGCCAACGCTGACCAGATGGCGCTCTCCCGCCAGGCCGGGCACTTTCAGCGCCACGACCTCGCGCACCTGCCAACCCGCGGGCAGCGCGGCGATCTCATCGTGCGGGTGGACCCCTTTCATCGCCAGCAGCACGCCGCCGGGGCGCAACAGATGGCCGCCGACGCGCACGATGCCTTCCAGCGTATCCATCGCACGCGCGGTCAACTGATCGTACTGGCCGGGCTCATCCAGCGCCTCTGCCCGCGACTCGGCGACGCGCGCGTTGGTCAGTCCCAGCTGGCGCACGACTTCACGCATGAAGCGCGCTTTCTTGCCGTTGCTCTCCACCAGGGTGACCTGCAGGCCGGGGCAGGCGATGGCCAACGGAATGCCGGGCAGGCCGGGACCGGTACCGAGATCGGCCAGCGACCCGTCCACCACATGCGGTCGCATGGCCAGCGAGTCGAGCAGGTGGCGGGTCACCATCTCCTGCGGATCGCGGATCGCGGTGAGGTTGTAGGTCTGGTTCCAGCGGTGCAGCAGGGCCAGGTAACGCAGCAGGGGCGGCGCCAGATCGGCCGGCAGGCCCATGTCGGCCAGGCCACGCTGCAGCGTGTCGGCGACGGCAGGTGGAAGGGTAAGTTCGCTCATGTGGGCATTATCGCCGGTTTCCTGCTGCGGTAAGCAGGTCAGGCGACATGCCACGCCAGCGCGGCGCGGAAGTTGGCGCTGGCCTGCCACTCGTGCAGGTGCCAGCGCGCGGCGTGGCCCAACGCCGGATCGCACCATTGCAGCTGCAGCGTGCCGTCGTCAGCCGGGCCGAACTGCAGGCGGTGCAGGCCGAAGGAAATGCCCTGCCCGTCCGCTTTCAGCATCGCCTCCTTCGCACACCACACACGGAAGAACCATTGCACGCGGGCTTCCTCGGCAAGGCCCTCCAGCCACGCGATCTCTGCAGGATGGAAGAACCGGCGGATGATCTCCAACATGCGCGGGCGCGGGCGCAGGAGCTCCAGGTCAACGCCGAGCCGGACCCCTTCGCCCAGTGCGACCAGCAGGACATCGCCGCTGTGGCTCCAGCCCGTGCCGAAGCGCGACAACGCAGCCGACAGTTCCGGGCGGCCACGGGGGTCGCGAACCAGCGGCAAGGCCAGCGGATCGCCCCCCAAGGCCTGCGCCAGCACCTGTCGTGCCTGCGGCTCACCGCGCTGGCCGGGCACGTGCGGGCGACGCCACACCGTGACGGGACCGAACCGCCACCTTTCCTGCCCTGACATCCCCGCGCTCATGCCAGCGCCCCGTCAACGCCACTGCACAGCGGTTTCACGGCCATACGCGTCAACTGGAATCTCTTTGAGATAGGAGATGGGGCAATGGGCATCATTATCTGGTTGATCGTCGGCGGCATCGTAGGCTGGCTTGCCAGCATCATCATGGGACGCAATGCCCAGCAGGGCATCATCCTCAACGTGGTGGTCGGCATCGTCGGTGCGCTGATCGCCGGGTTCCTGTTCGGCGGCGGCATCAACGAAGCGATCACGGTACGCACGTTCCTGTTCTCGCTGATCGGTGCGGTGATCCTGCTGGCCATCGTCAACCTGTTTACCCGCAAGAGCATCCGCTGACGCTGCGGTAGGGTCGGCCGCTGGCCGGCAGACGCATCAGGACGGGGCCCGGCCAAGGTCGGGCCTCGTCGATTCAATCCAGCTGCACCCATGCCGGTGCATGGTCGCTGGGACGCTCCCAGGTCCGCGGCTCGCGGTCGATGCCCGACGCAACGGCGGATGCCTTGAGGGCATCAGACACCAGGGTCAGGTCGATCCGCAGGCCAAGATTGCGGCGGAATCCCGCGGCGCGATAGTCCCACCAGCTGAAGATCCCGGCCTCGTCGCTGTGCAGGCGGAACGCGTCGTGCAACCCCAGTTGCAGGAGCTTGTTCAACGCCCCGCGCTCGGCGGTCGAAGTCAGGATGTGGTTTTCGTTCCACACCAGCGGATCGTTCACGTCACGCTCGTCCGGGGCGATGTTGAAGTCCCCCATCACGATCAGTTTCGGATACTTCTGCAGTTCGGTTTCGATCCACGCATGCACCGCCTCCAGCCAGCGCAGCTTGTAGGCGTATTTGTCCGTGCCGACGTCCTGGCCGTTGACCACGTAGAGATTGATTACCCGCAGGTCGCCGAAGGTGCCCGCGATCACCCGCTTCTGTTCGTCCTCGAAGCCGGGGATGCCGATCTGCACGTCCTCGGCCGGTTCACGCGACAACAGCGCCACGCCGTTATAGGTTTTCTGCCCGGCGAACGCGCTGCGGTAGCCGGCGCTGGCCAGCGCGGCATCCGGGAATTTGTGGTCTTCCAGCTTGGTTTCCTGGATGCCCACGATGTCCGGACCGGCATCCTTGAGCCACTGCTCCAGGTGCGGCAGGCGGACGTTGAGGGAGTTGACGTTCCACGAGGCGATTTTCATGGCGGGAATTGTACCTGCCCTGCCCGCCACCCTCCCGTTCGTGCTACCCGACCAGCCGCTTGAGCAGCCCCTGTATCCGCGCGTACGGCGGCCGCAGGAAATCGGTCGCGGCCCAGCGGGATTGCCACAGCACCGGCATCGACCGACTCATGGCATCAAAGCCGGCGCGTGCGTGGTACGCGCCCATGCCGCTGGCACCCACACCCCCGAACGGCAGACCATCGGCAGCGAAATGCAGCAGCGTGTCGTTCACCGTCACTCCGCCAGCCACCACCGTAGCGAGGATGCGATCCACCTTGGCGTGGTCATGGCTGAAGGGATACAGCGCCAGCGGCCGATCCCGTGCCACCACATCGGCCAAGGCGGCATCCAGGTCCGCATAGGCGCGCACCGGCAGGATCGGGCCGAAGATTTCCTGCTGCATCAGGTCCAGGTCGTCCGGCGGATCCAGTACCACGGTAGGTGCCAGCAACCGTTCGCGGGCTGCACGCAGCGGATCGATGGTGGCCAACGGAATGACCTCCACGTTGCGGTCGCGCGCCTGCTGCAGATAACCGAGCAGCCGCTGGTACTGCCCTTCATTGATGATCCGGGTGTAATCGGTGGCGTCGCTGAAATCCCCGTAGCGCTGGACGACCTGCTCCTGCAGTGCCTGCACGAACGCGCGTTGGCGCGGGCCATCAACCAGCACGTAGTCCGGTGCGATGCAGGTCTGTCCGGCATTGAACCATTTACCGGTGGCCAACCGCGCCGCCGCTTTCTGCAGGGGAAAGTCGCTGCACACGATGGCCGGCGACTTTCCGCCCAGTTCCAGGGTCAACGGCACCAGGTGTTCCGCCGCCGCCGCCATGACCTTCCGGCCAATGGCTGTGGACCCGGTAAACACCAGGTGGTCCAGCGCCAGACCGGCCACGGCCGAGGCCACGTCCGCACCGCCCTGCACCACCGTTACGCGTGCGGCGGGGAACACGCTGGCAAGCAGCTCCGCCAGGAAAGCGCTGCTTCGCGGCGTGTGCTCTGAGGGCTTGAGCAGCACGTGGTTGCCGGCCGCGATGGCCGTGGCCAGCGGCACCAACGCCAAGGTGATCGGATAGTTCCAAGGCGAGATGACGCCGACCACGCCCAGCGGGGTCGGGCGCAGCTGCGCACGCGCTGGCCACAGCTTCCAGCCCGCATTGGCACGCCGTGGCCGCGACCACCGACGCAGGTGCTTGAGCAGATGATCGATGGCCGACAGCACGCTCATGCCGTCGGCGATGCGCGATTCGGCGTGCGAACGGTGGCCGAAATCCGCGGCGATGGCCGTGGCCATGTCATCCATCCGCGCCTTCAATGCCGTACGCAGGCGACGCAGGTCGTCCTCGCGCTGGTCGATCGAGGGACGCTGCGCCTGCCACGCGATCCGCAGTGTCTGCAGCAGGGCAGGAAGGTCGGCGGGGTCGGTATCTGCTGTCATGCCCCACTATAAAGGGCCTGACGGACAGCGGCCGTCACTACCGGGAGCACATGGGAACGCCCGGTAGCGCCGAGCCATGCTCGGCGGCGGTTTGTCGAAGACGACGGATACACCCCGCCGAGCATGGCTCGGCGCTACCGGCTCGGGGTACCGACGCTCAGGCGGACGGCACGTCCCAGCCGAACAGGTCCAGCGCCTTCTGGAACTCACGGTCCAGCGGGGCGCGCGCGTCGACCACGCCGCCTTCCGGATGCGGAAAACGCAGCCGCTCGGCGTGCAGCAGCATGCGGTGCACGCCCTGCATGCGGAATATCCGGTTGTGCCGCCCGTCGCCGTGGCTGGTGTCACCGATCATGTGGTGAGACAGGTGCTTGAGATGCCGACGGATCTGCCGGAAGCGCCCGGTCTGCGGCTGGCAGCGCAGCATCGCATAGCGTGAGGTGGTGAACTCCCCGCTCGGCACGCCCAGCTCGCCGGTCTGCAACCGCTGGAAATCGGTGATGGCCTGCTTTTTCACCGGCTTGCCCGGGCCGCCATCCAGATCGTGGTCCACGCGCCAGGCCGCTTCGGCCGGCCAGCCACGGCAGACCGTCAGGTAATCCTTCATCACCTCGCCGCCCATCAGCGACTTGCCCAGCGCGCTCGCGGTATCGCGATCAAAGGCCAGCAGCAGGCACCCACTGGTCGCGCGATCCAACCGGTGGACCAGGAAGATCTGACGGCCCAGCTGCTCACGCAGTCGATCCGCGAGGAAATCATCCTCGCCGCGCGCCAGCTTGCTGTCATGGACCATCAACCCGGCGGGCTTGTTAACCACGGCCAGGCGCTCGTCCTGATGCAGCAGCTGCAGCGGCGGCGATGCGACAGCCGCCACGGCCTCATCGGCCACCGATTCGCCCACCATCATCGCCACCATGCCCGCGCCAACGCGAACGCACCCAGTGCGCCGGAGACCCAGCTCCACACCGGCATGTCGCCGATGTACCAGCCCGATGGCTGCAGGACATACATCAGCGCGGCGATCGCCAACAGGCCGACACCGGTGATCGCGCCCACGGCGTGCTTCTGCAGGCGCTGCAAACTGACATCCAGCGCGGCCAGGTCGCGTGAGCGCATCGACAGTTCATGCCGGCCTTCGACCTGCTGGCTCAGCCAGGCATGCACCAGGCGCGGCATGTCCGGGGCGTGGGTCATGATCTCCGGCACCCGCTTGCCGATCTCGCGCAGCACCCGGCGCGGGCTGTAGCGCTCGCGCAGGATCTTCGACAGCACCGGCTTGGCCACTGCCCAGATATCGATCTGCGGATCGAGCTGTCGGCCGACGCCTTCGATGTTCAGCAGGGTCTTCTGCAGCAGGATCAACTGCGGCTGCAGGGTCAACTGGTAGCGCTGCGCCACGCGGAACAGCTTCATCAGCACTTCGGCCAGCGAAATCTGCGACAACGGACGGGTGAAATAGGGCTCGCACACCGAGCGTACCGCCGCTTCCAGATCGTCGATGCGCACGTGATCGGGCATCCAGCGTGCCTGTACGTGCAGCTCGGCGATGCGCCGGTAATCGCGGTTGAAGATGGCCATGAAGTTCTCGGCGAGGTAGTACTGATCCTCCTGCGAGAGCTGGCCCATGATGCCGAAGTCCAGCGCGATGAAGCGCGGATTCGCCCGCCTTGCCGGATCGACGTCGACCCAGATGTTGCCGGCGTGGGCGTCGGCATGGAAGAAATTGTCCCGGAACACCTGGGTGTAGAACACCCTTACGCCCTTGGCCGCCAGCGCCACGCGGTCGATGCCGGCGCGGTCCAGCGCCTCGATGTCATCGGAGGGAATGCCCCAGACGCGCTCCAGCGTCAGCGCGCGTTCGGCGGTGTGGCTCCAGATCACTTCCGGCACGTACAGATCGTCAGAGTGCTCCCAGAACCGGCGCAGCACGCTGGCATTGGCGCCTTCGCGCTGCAGGTCCAGTTCGGCCGACAACGTGTTCTCGATCTCGGCCACCACTTCGCGTGGACGGATCTTATCGGCACGCGGGTGGGTGCGCTCGACCAGTGTGGCGAGCGAATTGAGCAACGCGATGTCGGCGACGATCTGCTTTTCGATGTTCGGCCGCAGCACCTTGACCACGACCTGGCGTCCGTCGCCCAACGTCGCCGCGTGGACCTGCGCGATCGACGCCGAGGCCAGCGGCTCGGTATCGAAGCTGGCGAAGGCTTCGGTGACCGGCATGCCCAGTGTGTCTTCGACGATGCGGCGCGCGGTTTCACCGTCGAACGGCTTGACCCGGTCCTGCAACAGGGTCAGCTCGACCGCGACGTCCGGCGGCACCAGGTCACGGCGGGTGGACAGGATCTGGCCGAACTTGACGAAGATCGGACCCAGATCCTGCAGCGCCAGGCGGAGCCGGGCACCACGCGACTGTGCGGCGATGTCGGCCGACGCACGCGGCACGAAAGGCTTGGCCAGGCGCAGCCAGCGTTCGGCCGGCGTGTCCTGCAGCAGGTCATCCAGGCGATAGCGCAGGATGATGCGGCCAATGCGGCTGGCCCGCAGCAGGGCCTTCATGCGGCACCCCGCAGGCGCTGCACGCGCGCCGACAGACGCTCGACGTCGTCGCGCAGCACGTCCACGTCGTCATGGAACGCGTCCAGCTCGCCACGCGGCACCACGTCGCGGGACTCCTCGGTCACGTACTCCGCCGCCGTATGGGCCAGATCGGAGACGCCGCGGCGTGCGTGCTGCAGCGCGCTGCGCAGTGCGTTGGCCACCTGCACGCCCAGCACCTCGCCGAAGACGCGCACGAACGGCAGCTGCCAGTCCGGATCAAAGCCTTTGGCCAGTTGCTGCAGACGGCGGGCCAGTTCGGCATCCCCGGCCACTCGTACGCGGCCCGCCGGGTCGCCCTGTTCGCTGCGCGACCTGGCCAGCAACGGCAACTGGGCCAGCACACCGGCCAGGCTGCTGCGCACCGCCAGATCGGCTTCGCGGTGGTCGACCGGGCCGACCTCAAGCTGCTCGCCATGCACACTGATCCTCATGGCCAGCGCAGGGGCGTCCAGAGTCAGGTCGATATGTCGGCCATCCAGCGCGGTCAACGCCTGACGGGTATCGGGATCCAGCGCCAGCGCACGATTCAGCGCGGCTTGCAGGGCGCGGCCGGCGACCGGCTTGAGCGACTTGAGCAGGGAAAGAGGCATGGTGCGCATTCTACCTGCCTGGTGGCAGATCGCTGCGGAATCCTGCCGGTGTCGCGACGGCCGACACAGCTCGCCGAGCGTGGCTCGGCGCTACATGCCCCGCTCCGGCGTAACTCACCCATCCACAGGAACGACGAAGCCGGGCAATGCCCGGCTTCGTTTCAAGCGCTCACCGAGGTTACCCGGTGGTGCAGCGTCAGGTTCGCTTGCGGAACATGGAGATCACAGCCAGCACCAGGAAGACCACGAACAGGATCCAGGCGATGTTGCTGGCGGCACCGGCAATACCGGAGAAGCCGAGGACGGCGGCGATAAGGGCGATGACGAAAAAGATGACGGCGTAGTGCAGCATGGCGATCCTCGCGGTTACGTGCCGGGGGTGGCGTTGGGGTCCATCCTCCCGCGTCGCCGGTGTTCATCAAGTGATGGAAAAATCGCCTTTTGATGAAGCCTTCAGTCGCGTGAGTCCTTCGTCAATGCTCACGATCGGTATGTAGCCGAAGTCGCGGCGTGCCGGTTCCATGCTGTACCAGTGCGGCGTACACAGCTGTTCGGCAAGGAAACGGGTGAGCGGCGGCTCGCCGGGCAAGCGCAACAGCGGCCACACCCGCTCGCAGATCGCGCCGATGCGATACGCCGTCTTGAAGCTGATCGTCCGGTGCACGGGCGGGGCCCCCACTGCACCCAGCAGCTTGTTGAGCAGCTCACGCATCGGCAGCGGTTCGCCGTTGGAGATGAAGTACGCCTTGCCCGCACAGGCCGCTCCCGGCGCCAGCGCATCCAGCGCAAGGAAATGGGCAAGCGCTGCATTGTCGATGTAGGTCGTGTCGACCTTGTTGCTGCCATCCCCCACCAGCCGCAGGCGGCCGGCACGGGCGCGCTGGGCCAGCCGCGGTACCAGTTGCAGATCGCCCGGACCCCAGATCAGGCGCGGACGCAGCGCGACGGTGGCGAGCGTTGCATCGTTGGCCGCCAGCACGCGCTGCTCGGCAATCGCCTTGGTCGCGGCGTACGGGGCCTGGAAGTCCTCGCCATAGGGCACTTCGTCCGCACCCAGACCCTCCACCGGATGCGTGGCGCGGTGGGTCACACTCGGCGTGGAGGTATAGACGAGCTTGTGCACGCCCTGCGCGCGGCAGGCCGCGAGGACGTTGTCGGTGCCGACCACGTTGGCCTGGTGATAGCTCTCGTAGCTGCCCCAGGCGCCCGCTTTGGCCGCGTTGTGCAGCACCGCGTCCATGCCGGCCACGGCATGCAGCACCGCCTGCGCATCGGCCAGGTCGCCCTGGATCTGGCCCACACCCATCGCCTGCAGCGCCGGGTAGTGGCCCCGGTTGAAACTGAGCACCTGATGGCCTCGCTCGGCCAACCCGGCACAGAGTGCCTGACCGAGGAAGCCGCCGCCGCCGGTGACAAGGACCCTCATGCTTTTTTCTCCAGCTCGGCGGCAGCCCAGATCGCCAGCTTCTCGCGGCCGATCTTGGCATTGTGGCGGATGTCCACCGGGAAACCGGGATGGACGAGATAGTGCCGCAGGCCAGCGTCAGGCACGCAGACCGCAGCCTTGGCCCGCAGCGCGTCGACCAGTGCGGGCGAGCTCGACTGCCCACGTGCAAGCTCGATGCACAGCACCGGCACCTGCTGACCCGGTGTACCGACGCCGACCAGCGCGCTGCGGGCAACGCCCGGGACGGTGTTGAACACCGGCTCGATCTGCTCGGTGTAGAGCGGTCCGCGTGCCGTCTCCACGCGCTGGGTCTTGCGGCCGCAGAACCACAACTGGCCCTGTGCATCGAAATAGCCGACATCGCCCATGCGATGCACCACGCGCAGATGACCGTCGGCCAGCGTTTCGCTGATCTTGGCGGCCGCCGTCGCCTGCGGGCGGTTGAAATAACTGTCCGTGGCGGTGGGTCCGGCCACGGTGATTTCGCCGATCTCGCCGACCGGCATCACCCGTACCCGGCTCCAGTCCGGCAGCGCGGCATCGTCGATGGCGATGATGCGCACCTCGTTGGGCGCCACCACACTACCCACGCAGGTGCCGGCCCCGGACTCGGTAGCGGCACGGGTGTCTTCCAGCGCGCGGCCTTCGATCACCGCCACCGGCAGGCACTCGGTGGCCCCGTAGGGCGTCCAGAACTGGGCATCCGGCGGCAACAGGCGGCGGATCGTCGCCACCACGTCCGGCGGCACCGGCGCACCGGCCGACGTCACCCGCTTGACGCCCGGCAGGGGCTGTCCATGATCGGCCAGCACCCGCATCAAGGCGGGCGAGCCAAACAGCTGGGTCACGCCGTGGCGCTTGATCGCATCGTGCAGGCGGCGGGGATCTGCCGACGCCGGTCGGGTCGGATCCATGTCCGGGATCACCGAGGTCAGGCCCAGTGCGGGGTCGAACAGGGCGAACGGCGGGAACGTGGGCAGGTCCACGCCACCCGGCTCCATGCCGAAGGCCGAACGCAGCAGCTCGACCTGGCCGACGAAGTGGCGGTGGCGGTAGACCACGCCCTTGGGCACCCCGGTGGAGCCGCTGGTGAACAGGATCGCGGCCGTGTCCTCGCCATCGGTATCGGCCAGCATGGGCGGCGTGCCTGCTCCTGCCCGCTCCAGCGCAGCCAGCGTGGTGCCGCCCCACCCCAGCTTGCGCCCCACGGTGACCAGCCGCTTGGCCGACGGTGACCAGCGCAGCGCAAGCCGTGCCACATGGGCCAGCGGAATCCCGATGAAGGCGTCCGGCTGCGCCTCGTCCAGGCACTGCTTCAGCGCGCGCTTGTCGATGCCGGGATCCACCAGCACCGGCACCGCGCCGATCTTGAACAACGCGAACATCAACAGGAAGAACTCCGGCGACGGCCGGACCATCACCACCGCACGCACGCCGCGGCCGATGCCGTAGGCGGCCAGTCCGGCGGCCATCGCATCACTGCGCGCGTCCAGTTGGCGGTAATCGAGGGTGACGTCGTAAGACGCCATGCCATTGCCCGGGCCGCGTCGGCCGGGGCAACGAATGGCGATCTGGTCAGGCCGCTCACGGGCCAACTCGGGCAATCGGGCGGCAATATTGCAGGATCGGTTCATCCGTTCATTGTCGCCGCGTCCGGAATTTCTTGCACGGCGCTCCGCTTCGTGGAAAATCCGCACTCTCTTTCAACGACGCGACTGCCGCCTGGGGCGGCTTGCCCATGCAACACCCCTGCATGACCTGTGGTGCCTGCTGCACCCAATACCGCGTTGCCTTTCATTGGATGGAATCGGACGAAGTCACGCCCGGTGGCGTGCCGAACGCACTGACCGAAGTGCTGGACCCGCATCGCCTGTGCATGCGCGGCACCCACAGCGCGCCGGTGCGCTGCGTCGCCCTGGATGCGCAGATCGGCGTGTATTCCCGTTGCACGATCCATCCCAACCGGCCCAGCGTGTGCCGCGAGGTGGATGCGTCGTGGGAATACGGCAAGCCCAGTGCGCAGTGCGAAAAGGCGCGCATCGCCTATGGCCTGGACCCGCTGACGCCCGCCGATTGGCGCTGGCGCGATGCGCCCGGCAGCAATGACGACCATCCGGACGACAACGGCTCGCCACAGGCCCCGATCGCGGCGTGAGCCGACGATTCACCGGCCCGGTCGCGCCGAGCCCTGCTCGGCGGCCGTTTTCCGCGTCCCCGCTCAGCTCAGCGGATGGGCATCCAGGAAGGCGCGGATCGCCGGTACCAGTACTTCATGCTTGTCTTCCAGCACGTAGTGGCCAGCGTCGTTGAACGCATGCACCTCGGCCTGCGGCAGCGCCGCCTGAAAGGTTTCCAGGAAATGATGATCGAACACGAAATCGCGCAGTCCCCATCCGATGAACGCTGGGCGGTCCGCGAAGGATGGCAGCGCCTTGCCGGAGCGCTCCAGCAACGGCCAGGCCTTGTCGGCCGGTGACAGCGGGATGTCCTGCATGAAGCGGATGGTGCTGATCCGGTTCGCCCAACTGTCATACGGGGCAACGTAGGCGCGGCGGACATCGGCGGGCATCTTCCGCTCCACCCCCAGTCGCGAGGCGCCGGCCGAGAATGCATTGAAGGTGCGGATGATCCATTCCCCCACCTTCCAGTGCCGGCCCAGGCCGATCTGCCACGGCATCTTCTTCGCCGCCGGCATCGGGAAGGCGGCGGTATTCAACACCACCAGCCGCTTGACCTGCGCATGGTGGGACAGCGCCCAGCCAAAGCCGATCATGCCGCCCCAATCATGCACGGCCAGGGTGACCGGGCCGGTGATGCCCAGGTGCGCCAACAGCGCATCGAGGTCGTCCACGCGGCTCTGCAGGGTGTAGTCGTAGCGGTCATCGGCCGGCTTGTCGGACAGGCCCATGCCGATGTGATCCGGCACGATGCAGCGGTACCGGTCCGACAGGCCGGCCACCAGCGTGCGCCAGTAATAGCTCCAGGACGGATTGCCATGGACCATCACGACCACCTCGCCATCGCGCGGGCCCTCGTCGATGTAGTTCATCGACAGGCCGGGGCGGACGTCGAAACGGTGGGTCGTAACGGGATATCCCGGAAGATCGCGCATGGGGTGCACCTGTGAAAAGGGCCGGATAGACCGGCCCTTGGAGTTTCATCGAACGGACCGGATCACCAGACCACTTCAGCCATCGAGCAGTTCAGCCCCGAGCCGATGCCGAGCAGCGCGATGCGGTCGCCCTTCTTGAGCTTGCCCAACTGCTTCAGCTTGCTCAGCACGATCGGCACCGAGGCCGGGCCGATGTTGCCGTGCTCACCGAAGATGGTCATCACCTTCTTCGGGTCAATGCCGAAGTTCTTGATGAACGCAGCGGTGTGCGGCTGGCTGACCTGATGGATCACGAACTGGTCCAGCTCCTCCACCGCCCAGCCCAGCGCGATCTTCGCCGCGGCGAACGTCTTCTGCGCCAGCTTGATGCCCTCGATCAACAGCACGCGGGTGTCGGTGACCATGCGGTCCAGGTTACCCAGGCACAGCTGGTTCCACTCGGTGGCCGAACGGGTGACGCCGCCCTTGTAGCGCGGGGCATCGGGTACCAGGTCCGAGCGCGCCATCACCATCGCCGCGGCACCCGAGCCGGTGGTCAGCGCCGCCAGCTCGTTGCGGAAATCTTCGGCAGTGACATCCGGCGCCGTCATGCGCTCCAACGTCTTTTCATACACCAGGTTCGCGGTTTCGCCATCGACGACCAGCGCGTATTTCAGCTCGCCGCGCTCGATCATGCGGGCGGCGATGTCCATGCCGTTGATGAAGGCCAGGCAGGCGTTGGCGACGTCGAAGGTCACGCACTCCTCGCCCACGCCCAGGTTGCCGGACACGATGCTGGCCGTGGACGGTTCCAGGTAGTCGCGGCTGACCGAGGTGTTGATCACCAGGCCGACATCGGCCGGGCCGATGTTGGCGTCCTCCAGCGCCTTGCGGGCCGCCATGGTGGCCGCATCAGAGGCCAGCGTGCCGTCGTCCCACAGGCGGCGCGCATGGATGCCCGCCACATCCCCCAGCACGTCGGTACGGATACCGAGGCGGTCCAGGGTGGGCTGCAGGCGTTCGTTTATTTCCTTGGTCGTTAGCGTGTGGGGCGCGTCGACATGCGCCAGGCCGGCGATCGAGACATTCTTGAAGAGCATCGAGTTAGCGCCAAGGCTCAGGCAAAGGGGGCGTCATTCTATAACCCTCTTGGCCTGTCCGCACCTTTACGGGTTCAGCTTGGTCCGCGAGGGGATTTTCAGCGCGGCGGACACTGGTAGGCCGCGAAGCGCTGGCTGCCGTCCGCAGGGGGGGCCGAGGCCTGCAGCGCATTGGCTCCGGCACTCGGCGCTTCGTTGCGCGCCAGCGTCTCCAGCTCTTCCTGCACCCGCAAGGGGTTGCGGTTGTAGAAGCCGACCTTGTTCTTCACGGTGACCGCCACCTCTCCCTTGTTCACGCAGCCCGCAGGGACCGCGCCTGCAGGCAGCACCCGGACGCTGGTTCCGGCGGGCTCGATCGGCACCCAGGTGCAGGCAGTGGTGGCGAGCAGCAGGGCGGAGATCAGCAGGATGCGCATGGGGTCTACCAGAGAAGGTTTCCCTGATTGTGCCTGAACCTGCTGAACGTGGGATGGCAGAGACCGACCGTGTCCGTCCAGCGTCAACGTGCGCGATGAGCCAGCTCCCGCACCTGCAGGTTGTCCAGCACCAACGGGGTGTCGTCTTTCTTCTTGCCGATGACCAGCACAAGCGCTTCAGGCCCTTCAAGGGTGAACTCCATGGTCCCGTAGCCCATCTCTCCCGTTTCCTGCTCAAACAGCATGACCTGCTCGTCGGAGATCAGTTTCTGCAGGAAGCAGGGGCGGTTACAGCCCCACGAGAACGCCACCCGACGGTGCCCGGCGCCTTCAAGGGCAATGCTGACGCTCGAATCCACGCTGAGATGCCTGCCCGAGATCAGCCCGCCGCTGGCAGGATGCGGGCGGTCGCTGACGGCGGCGTGATCACCGCTGAGCTCGAACTGGAAGCCCCCCGCCGTAACCCGCGTGTGTTGCCCCACCGGTACCTCTTCGAAATCGGCTGAACCCCGCTGCGCCGGCTGTCCGACGGCCTGGTCATGGACATCGTAGGAAAATGACATCCGCTCCTGCTTGCTGGCTGGAAAAGCGAGCTGAACGATGGGTATCACCCGGCCGTGTCGCTGGAAATACTGGATCTGATCATGCTGGGCTTTGACCAGCGCCTCGCGCACTCCCTGCACGCGGAAAAACGAGTGCAGCGGGAGCCGGCCGCCACTGCCTTTCGGCCAGGCCGATACGAGGACTTCATTGTTGATGGACCAGCGCGCATCTGGCAGCCCCTGATGTGCCTCGGCCGCCAGCTTGAACCATCGCGCCGATTCCTCGGCACGGCCATGACGCAGATCCCAGCCACACACCTGGTATTCCTTGGCGCCGGCATATCGGTCCAGCCACTGCGTGGCGGTGGTGACGCCCAGCCTCTGGCACGTGTCGGTGGAGTACACATGTGCCGCCATGGGGCCACACCCCTGAAGGGTTGGGCGACTGTTCGTGCTGGCGGTGATGGGGAAACTGCACAGTATCTGCAGCGTGCCAAGCTGGCCGCGCGGGACTTCATGGTTCGGATAGAGAATGAATCCGTTCTGCCTGCCATACGGACGGCCAAACCCATCATCCCGGCGCAGCCAGGAAAACGCGATGCTGCCCTTGGCGGTCTGCTGGTCACTGGGCTCCCACGGCTGGAAGCCTGCTGCGGTCCGGGTAGCGCGCATCAGGATGCCGCTGCATTGATAGGCAGGCATCCCAGCACCGCCGCAGTCATCCACCGTATCGCCGTACCAGCGTTGCAGATCCTCCACTGCAGTGCTGTCGCGGGCGGACGATGGCAGCGTAGGCGCTGCAGCCAGCGCGATGCAGGTCGACATCGATGCATGGACCGCCAGCAGGAAACCCGCAGCGGTCCGGCAGCGAGATGAATAGCGTGCGGCACACTTCATGGTGGGCATCCTCTCTTGCTCACGCCTGGGCGCAGGCTCAGCATTCCAGCATCCGTTCCGTTGGATGACTGAGCGATCGGTCAGAGAAGCAATCGGTCGTCCAGAAGTCCGACACGAGAAGGCGGCATTCCCAACGGCGGAAAGCAGAAGGGCCACGGATTTCGCCGCGGCCCTTCTGCTCACGCTATGTCGATCACCGTTATTTGGTGATATCCACGTTCTTCGTATCGCGCAGGAACAGGCCACCGATGACGACCGTCATCAACGCGATGGCGATCGGATACCACAAGCCGTAGTAGAGGTTGCCCGTGCCGGCCACCAGCGCGAAGGAGATCGCCGGCAGGAAGCCACCGAACCAGCCATTGCCGATGTGGTACGGCAGCGACATCGAGGTGTAGCGTATGCGGGTGGGGAACAGTTCCACCAGGTAGGCGGCGATCGGGCCGTACACCATGGTCACGTACAGCACCAATATCCACAGCATGAAGATCGTGCCGGGGATGTTGATGCGCGCATTGTCCGCCTTGGCCGGGTAACCGGCTTCGACCAGCGCGGCCTTCAGCTCGGTACCGAACGCATCGCCCTTGGCCTTGCCCTCGTCCTTGGCCAGGCCGGCGGACTCGTAGGAACTTACCTTCGCCGTGCCGACGTTGACCACCGCCAGCGAGCCCGCCGGTGCCGGCTGCACGTCATACGGCACACCGGCCTTGGTCAGCGCGGCCGTTGCCACGTCGCACGAGCTGGTGAACTTGCGCAGGCCCACCGGATCGAACTGGAACGAGCAGGTGTTCGGATCGGCCACGACCAGCGCCGGCGAGTTGGTGCGTGCTTCTTCAATGGCCGGATTGGCGAAGTGGGTCAGGCCCTTGAACACCGGGATATAGGTGATGGCGGCCAGCAGGCAGCCGGTCAGGATGATCCACTTGCGGCCGATGCGATCGGACAGCCAGCCGAAGAAGATGAAGAACGGCACGCCCAGCGCCAGCGCGGCAGCGATCAACAGGTACGAGGTGGTCGGATCGACCTTCAGCATGCTGCTGAGGAAGAACAGCGCGTAGAACTGCCCGCCGTACCACACCACGGCCTGGCCGGCGGCAGCACCCAGCAGCACCAGCAGCATCAGCTTCAGGTTGCCGTCTTTCAGGCTGTCGCGGAATGGCGTCTTGGAGCCCTTGCCTTCGGCCTTCATCTGCTGGAACAGCGGCGACTCACTCAGTTGCAGGCGGATCCACACCGAAATGCCCAGCAGGACGATCGACACCAGGAACGGGATGCGCCAGCCCCAGTCTTCGAACGCCTCGTTGCCCAGGAAATAGCGGCAGGCAAGGATGATCAGCAGCGACATGAACAGGCCCAGCGTCGCGGTGCACTGGATGAAGCTGGTGTACAGGCCGCGTTTGTCCGCCGGTGCATGCTCGGCCACGTAGGTCGCCGCGCCACCGTACTCGCCGCCCATTGCCAGGCCCTGCGCCAGACGCAGGATGATCAGGATCACCGGTGCGGCAAAGCCGATGGAGGCGTAGTTGGGCAGCACGCCGACCAGGAAGGTCGAGATGCCCATGATCAGGATCGTGACCAGGAAGGTGTACTTGCGGCCGATGCGGTCACCGAGGCTGCCGAAGAAGGCCGCACCGAACGGACGCACGAAGAAGCCCGCCGCGAAGGCAAGCAGGGCGAAGATCATGCCCGTGGTTTCATTGACACCGCTGAAGAACTGCTTGGCGATGATGGCGGCGAGTGAGCCGTACAGGAAAAAGTCGTACCACTCGAACACCGTGCCGAGGCTCGATGCAAAGATGACTTTCTTGTGGCCGTGCGTCAGTGACACAGGCGCGGTACCAGGTGTTGTCGACATGAGACGCTTCCCCTCCGAAGCAGGATGACTGTGGTGCCGGCGTCAGCCGGCACCCGCGTTAGAAACTGTATTTGGTGGTGAACTGCACGCGGTTGATGTCGCCCTTGCGACCATCTTCGATCTCGCGCACGCCGTACATGTACTCCGCACCGATATCGACCTTGGGCATCGGCGTGTAGAACACGTTGCCGCGGATGCTCTGCACGCTCTTGGTGACCAGTGGGCCGAGCGTGCCGTCGTTGTCATAGTCGCTGCGCGCATAGATCAGGTTGGTGCGCAGCTTCGGGGTGAAGGCATGGCGCCAGCCGACATAGCCAGCCAATACGCCCGTCGTCGCCAACTCGTCGCGGGCGACGTCGTAAGCGGTATCGGCGGTGATGCCCAGGCCGATGTAACGCGAAATGCCCTCGCCCCCGGTCAGCTGGTAGTGCAGCGTGTCGGTGTCGGCCATCACCCACTTGCCACCCAGGGTCAGGCCGCCGGCGATCTTGTCCGCGTCCGCACCGGTGGTCTGGTTGTCCACCTTCAACTGGCGCACCAGGCCGGCCACGCCGAAGGTACCCCAGTCACCCTTCCAGCCGTAGCGCACGGTCAGGTCGGGCAGGCTGCCGCGATCAGAGTTGGCACTGGCGTTGGTCCACGCCCCGGTGACCGGATTGCGCACGCCGGTGAGCGTGGTCGTCTCCGGATTTTCCAGTGCCACGCTCAAGCCGCCGGTGGTATAGCGGATCTGTGCCTGGCGGACGAACACCACACCGTCGGTCGGACCGACGAAGTCGGCGGCCTCGGGAATCGAGGCGGCATCCATGAAGTTGGTCCAGGTCTGGCCTGCGGTCCACTTGTTCCAATACATGTACGCGTGGCGCAGGGTGACACCGTAGGTATTGGTGGCCGTCTGGTTGCCCAGCGAATTGCCGAAGAAATCCATCTCGAAGAACGCGCCGGCCTTGTCACCGGACGCGCTGACGTTGTCGATGCCCAGGTTGAAGCGCGAGAACTTGGCATGGGCATTGAAGTCCACGTCCGAACGCTCGCCGCTGCCGCCCGCACCGGCTACCGGGGTCTGGCCCGGCAGGTACAGCGCACGGCCGGTGGCATCGTCGGCCAGTTGGCCATCACCGGTCTGGGTGGCCATGAAATCAGCCTTGATGAAGCCACCGATCTTGACCGTGGTGCCCGGTGCCGCGCCAGGGGTGATGGTAGTGACCTGGATCGGCTGTTTGCCTGCCGGCACGACCGGCTTCTGCTCGGCCTGCACCGTCCTTACCTCGGTGACGGCCTGCTGGGTCTGGCTGAGCTGGGTCTGCTGCTGTTGCTGCGATGACAGCAGCAACTGCACCTGGCGCTCGAGCTCGCCCACGCGTGCTTCCAGTGCTTTCTCTCTCGCGGTTTCCGCGAACGCCATGCCCGGTGCCGCCAGCGCAACCAGCATGCAGGCAGCCAACGGCTTGCGCAGCGTCTTCAACGTACGGTGATTCATGTTGCCCTCTCTCCCAAGTGGCAAATCGAAAGACGCGCGTGGGGCACGGTCGAAGCCGAGGGTGCGTCCGCTTGACGCACCGCCGCTATTGGCCATTAGTCGTACCTGCCCGATGACGGCCGTCCCCGGAGCAGCCCAGTGCACCCTTGCCGGCCTGCAGGTTTCGACCATGGTCTAAGGGGTACGGTGTCGCGGCTGGGGATGGATGGGGCAAACTGGGTGTCAACGGTTGCCGCGCATGCTGCAACTGCACATAAAAGTCCACGTGCAAGTGAGGGTGCCATGGTTGATCTCTATCCCGTCGATCCGCAGTTCGCCGAAAAGTCGCGGATCAACAAGACCACTTACCAGCAGCAGTACCAGACGTCGGTCGATGACCCCGACGCGTTCTGGGGCGCGGCCGCGCGGCGCCTGGACTGGTTCAAGCAGCCCACGATCATCAAGAACGTCAGCTACGACCTGGCCGACTTCCACATCAAGTGGTTCGAGGATGGCGAGCTCAACGCCAGCGTGAACTGCCTGGACCGCCAGCTCGCCACGCGCGGTGACAAGACCGCGTTGCTGTTCGAGCCCGACAGCCCGGATGCGCCGGCGCAGCATGTCACCTACCGCGAGCTGTACGAGCGCACCTGCCGCCTTGGCAATGCGCTGCGCAACCTCGGCGTCAAGAAAGGCGACCGCGTCACCATCTACCTGCCGATGATCGTCGACGCGGCCGTCGCGATGCTGGCCTGCGCGCGCATCGGTGCCATCCACTCGGTGGTATTTGGTGGGTTCGCGCCCAATTCCATTGCCGATCGCGTGAGCGACTGCGCCAGCAAGTTGATCATCACCGCTGACGAGGGCCTGCGCGGTGGCAAGAAGATTCCGCTGAAGGCGAACGTCGACGCAGCCCTGAAGCTGCCCGGCACCAACACCGTGGAAACCGTGCTGGTGGTACGCCACACCGGCGGCGTGGTGGACATGCAGGCGCCGCGCGACCGCTGGTTCCATGATGTGGTGGACAGCCAGCCAGCCGAGTGCGAGCCGGAACGCATGAACGCCGAGGATCCGTTGTTCATCCTTTACACGTCCGGCTCTACCGGCAAGCCGAAGGGCGTGCTGCATACCACCGGCGGCTACCTGCTGTATGCGGCTTACACGCACGAGGCGGTGTTCGATCTGCGCGAGGACGACATCTACTGGTGCACCGCCGATGTCGGCTGGGTCACCGGCCACAGCTACATCGTCTACGGGCCACTGGCCAACGGCGCGACGTCGCTGATGTTCGAAGGCGTGCCGAACTTCCCCAGCACCTCGCGGTTCTGGGAAGTGATCGACAAGCACAAGGTGAGCATCTTCTACACCGCGCCCACCGCCATCCGCGCATTGATGCGTGAGGGCGAAGAGCCGGTCAAGAAGACCTCGCGCAGCTCGCTGCGGCTGCTTGGCAGCGTCGGCGAGCCGATCAACCCGGAAGCCTGGCGCTGGTACTACGAGGTGGTGGGCGACAGCCGCTGCCCGATCGTCGATACGTGGTGGCAGACCGAAACCGGCGGCATCCTGATTTCCCCGCTGCCGGGCGCAGTGGACCTCAAGCCTGGTTCGGCCACGGTGCCGTTCTTCGGCATCCAGCCGGCGCTGGTCAATGCCGATGGCGAGATCAAGGACGGCGCCACCGAGGGCAACCTGATCATCCGTGATTCGTGGCCGGGCCAGATGCGTACGGTCTACGGCGACGACCAGCGCTTCATCGACACCTACTTCCGCACCTATCCGGGCGCCTACTTCACCGGTGACGGCTGTCGCCGCGATGAGGATGGGTATTACTGGATCACCGGGCGGGTAGACGATGTCATCAACGTCTCCGGCCATCGCATCGGCACGGCCGAGGTGGAAAGTGCACTGGTATCCCATCCGAAGGTGGCCGAAGCCGCAGTTGTCGGCTTCCCGCATGACGTCAAGGGCCAAGGCATCTATGCCTATGTCACCCTGATCGCCGACGAGGCCCCCAGCGACGAACTGCATAAGGAGCTGGTGGCATGGGTACGCAAGGAGATTGGTCCAATCGCCACGCCTGACCACCTGCAGTGGGCGCCGGGACTGCCGAAGACACGCTCGGGCAAGATCATGCGCCGCATCCTGCGCAAGATCGCGGAGAATGCGCCGGACCAGCTCGGCGACACGTCTACCTTGGCCGATCCATCCGTGGTGGCCTCGCTGGTCGACGAACGCAAAGTGAAGTAACGGCCAGCGGGGGGCAGCTCGGTTTCGCTGCACGACACGGATCTGCCTCCTTCCGCCCTCCTGTTTTCCCTAAGCTGACGCCATGACCACCCTTTTGATTGCCGATGACCATCCGCTGTTCCGCGAAGCACTGCGCGGCGCCGTGCAGCGTGTCATTCCCGGCGTACAACTGTTCGAGGCCGACAGCGTGGAAGCCCTGTATGCCTTGGCCGACCAGCACAACGATGCCGACCTGGTCCTGATGGACCTCAACATGCCCGGCGCGCAGGGTTTCAACGCGCTGGTGCATATGCGGTCACTGCACCCGCACCTGCCCGTGGTGGTGGTGTCGGCACGCGAGGAACCCACCGTGATGCGGCGCGCACTGGACCACGGCGCATTCGGTTTCATTCCCAAATCCGCAGATTCGGACACCATTGGCCATGCGCTGGGGATGATCCTGGACGGCGAAACCTGGGCGCCGCCGGAAGCGCATAACGTGCCGCCCACCGGACGCGAAGAGCGCGAAGTCGGCCAGCGCCTGCGCGAGCTGACCCCGCAGCAGTTCCGCGTGCTGCAGATGTTGGGAGCCGGACGGCTGAACAAGCAGATCGCCTATGACCTCACGGTCTCTGAAGCGACGATCAAGGCGCACGTCACCGCCATCCTTCGCAAGCTGGGCGTCACCAACCGGACCCAGGCGGTGTTGATGGCAGGCAAGCTGGCCATCGATGACCAGCAGATCGTGTTGCCGCCGGAAGAAGATTGAGCGGTTGAGGAGCGGCCCCTGCGCTCGCCGAGCGTGGCTCGGCGCTACCGTGATCGAGCCTTGCTCGGTGGTGTGGCACGTGGCGCGCAATATAGCCGCAGCTATGAAACTCAGCTTTACCTGCGCAATCACCCACTGACGCCTCCTGCTGCAGCGCCAGTGCTAAGCTTCGCGTCCCCTTGGGGAGTAGCCGGTTTCCTGCTGCAGGAAACGCCCGTATCAACATGCTCGGCCAGTGCGCCGTGGTGCGGGCAACCATCATGGTTGGCGAGACCAGCGGTCCGCGTGCGCAACGACAGGTTGGGCGCGAGCGCGGGCCGTGCGTCCGTCTTCGCCCGACCTGTCGTGAACCTCATGTCCCCTCTTTCGATCCTCCTGATCGGCTTCGCCATGTCCACCGATGCCTTCGCCGCCGCCATCGGCAAGGGCGCCGCCATGCGCAAACCGGTGTTCCGCGATGCAGTGCGTGCGGGCCTGATCTTTGGCGTCATCGAAGCCATCACCCCGGTGATCGGCTGGCTGATCGGCCGCGTCGCGCTGGACTACGTGGAGGCCTATGACCACTGGATCGCGTTCGGCCTGTTGTCTGCGCTCGGTCTGCACATGGTCGTCGCCGGCCTGCGGCCCGAAGACGAGTCCGAAGACGAAGATCCTTCGCGCCACCGAGGGTTCTGGCATCTGGCCGTGACTGGTTTTGCCACCAGCATCGACGCGATGGCGGTCGGCATCGGGCTTGCCTTCATGGATGTGCATATCGGTGTCATGGCGCTGGTCATCGGCCTGTGCACGCTGACCATGGTCACCGCAGGCATCATGCTCGGACGGGTGCTGGGCAGCCTGATCGGCAAGCGTGCGGAAATCATCGGCGGCGTGATCCTGATGATCATCGGCAGCACGATTCTGTACGAGCACCTGAGCGGGGCGGCATGACGCAGCACTCGGTACGGCGTCGCCTCACTCCCACCATCCCCGGGGTCGGTCGCGGTTGGTGCAGCGCCGGCGGACAGTGACCGTCGGCTCGGCGGAGGGCTGGTAACAGTCGGCCAAGGTCCGGTGGTGCGGGGTGTCAGTTGCCTCAACGCCGCCCGATCCGGCAGCGTGCGGATCCATGTCGGCCGGCACGGCCGCGCCTGCTCCACGCAACGTGCCACTGAGGTACACACAGCGGTCGTCTCTGAACAACGGAACCGGCGATACGTGACGCTCCAGGAAGGCCTTCATCGTGTCATAAGAGATACGGTCGACCGCCGCAATGTAGTACCGGCCGTGCTCCGGCTGCAGCACCAGCAGCGGTCCGTGTCCGATGCACTCGGCACGGCAGAAGTCGGCGATGCGTTCAACCGCCTCGTCATCACAGTGCAGAGCGCGCTCGGCGCAGTAGGCGCGGAAGTGAGCCGTCATCTGCGCTGCCAGGACCTCAATGCACGTATAGACATGCCGCAACCGCTTGTCGTCGGAGGCGGTGATGCGTTCGCGCTGCAACCATGCGCGCATCTTCGGGTAGCGGTTCAGCGTTTGCCACTGATGCTGCTGGCTGGCCTCGATGGTCGCCTGGTCCAGTGAGAACTGATGGGATATCGCGCCCATCGCCGCCCCCACCACGGCATCGCCCACCAACCGGGCGCTGCCGTGGCACATCCATGACATGCCAGCACCCAGCGCACCCCCGACGGTGGCCGCCAGCACCGGCGCTGCAGGCGATTGGACCGGCAGGTTGAGCACCACGTGCAGTGCGCTCCCCAGCGCGCAACCGGCGTCGCGAACGCGCACCAGCGCGCCAGACGGGACAGCGTGGGAAACAGGAGGAACAGTCAGCATGAAGCATCGCCTGCGGGGAAGGGATGCTCTGGATACCGTGCCGGCGCAGCGGCCGCCACCAGCCAGCGCGCATCGCGGCGAACGGCAGGGGACGTCAGTCGCGCGGCGTCGCGTAGGCGGCCAGGAAGGCGCGCAGCGACGCAGGTTTGATCGGCTTGGTCAGCAGGCGATAACCCCGATCACGCGCCATCCGCTTCAGCTCATCGCGTCCATCGGCCGTCAGCAGCGCACCAGGCAGGTCACTGCCGGCGGCCTCGCGCAGTGCCACCAGCGTATCCAGCCCGTCCAGGCGATCGTGCAGGTGGTAATCCACCAGCATCACGTCCGGACGCTCGGCCACCTTCTGCAGTGCCTGGTCCACCGTGCTCGCCGTGATCACCTGCACCTGCCATCGTCCCAGCAGCGCGCGCATGCCGTCGAGGATCTCTTCGTCGTTGTCCACGCACAGCACGCGCATGCCCGCCAGCGAGTCGGCGCGCACGGCCGGGATCGCTGCGGCTGCGGCGTCCAGCTCGCCCATCCCGTGCGTTGCGGCCACACGGGGCAGGGTGATGGAGAACATCGAGCCGCTGCCCACGCGGCTGCGCGCATTCAAGCGATGGTCCAGCAGGCGGGAGATGCGCTGGCAGATCGACAGCCCCAGCCCAAGCCCCTGTTCACCCCAATCGAATGGCTGCTGATAGCGATGGAACTCATCGAAGATCTGCTGCATGTGATGTTCAGGGATGCCCGGGCCTGTATCCCACACCTGCAGCTCGATCTCGTCGCCGCGGTGGCGCACCGCCAACACGATCCTGCCCTTGCGGGTGTAGCGCAGCGCGTTGGCGAGGAAATTCTGCATGACCCGGCGCAGCAGGCGACGATCACTGCGCACCCAGGCCGGCCGCGCGAACAGGTCCAGGCGCAGGCCCCTCCCTGCAGCGACCGGAGAATACTGGGCAGCCAACTCACGCATCAAGGCACTGGCGTCGAAGTGGCTGATCACGGGATGCAGTCCACCGGCATCCAGCCGCGACACATCCAGCAGCCCGTCCAGCAGTTCCTCCGCCGCGCGCAGCGATGCATCCACGCGCTCGGCCAGGTGACGCTGTTCTTCGTTGTTGTGGTGGCTCTCGCGCAGCGCCGAGGCGAACAGCCGGGCAGCATTCAGCGGCTGCAACACGTCGTGGCTGATCGCTGCCAGGAAGCGCGTCTTCGACTGCTGCGCTGCTTCTGCGGCGTTTGATCGCTCCGCGACACGCTGCTCCAGCGTCTCGTTGGCCTCCAACAGCGCTTTTTCCGCGTGCTTGTAATCGGTGATGTCGTTGTAGCTGGTGACATAGCCGCCGCCGGGCAACGCCTGGCCCCGCATCTCGATCACCTTGCCGTCGCTGCGGGTGCGTTCGAACACGTGCGGTGAACCGGCCCGCATGTAGCGGATGCGGCGACTGATCTGCTGCTCGATGTCCCCCTCGCCCAGCTCTCCACGTTCGGCGTTGTACCGGATCAGGTCAGCGACCGGGCGACCCACATACAGCATGCCATCGGGGTAGCCGAACATATCCTGGTAACGCCGGTTCCACGCGGTCAGGCGCATGTCCGGGTCGACCACGCTGACCCCGGCGCTGATGTTCTCCAGCGTGGTGGACAGGATCTCCCGATTGAAGCGGAGCTCCTGGCCGGCTTCATCCAACACCGCCACGACTTCGCCCAGGTCCATGCCGGAGCCACGCAGCAGGCTGGTCAGCAACAGGCGTGCGGAGGCCGCGCCGATGGAGGCGGCCAGCAGGCGTTCGGTGAACTGCACCCACGGTCGATCAGCAGGCACCTGGGTCTGCAGCTCGCGGCCCAGCGACTGCGCCTGCTCGAAGAAGGATCGCCGCGCATGGCGCTCGCCCACCACGCGCGATGCCAGCGCCAGCAGATCGCCCACATGTACGTGACCCGGCCATCCACTGGCCACCGAGGGGCGCTGCGCGTACGGATCCAGGAAGGGCGCCGCACGCAGGCGCTCATCCACGCTCGGCCGCCAACGCGCCGATACCAGCATCATCGTGCCCGCGTTGACCAGCAGCGACCAGAACGTGCCGTGAGTCAGGGGATCCCACCCGTTCATGCCGAACAACTGCTGCGGACGCAGCCACGCCACCCCGAAAGGACCTTCCGCCAGCCAGCCGGTATCCAGCCATCCCGCTTGAGTCAGTGCAGGCAGCAGCAGGGTGTAGACCCATGTGGCGAAGCCAAGCACGATGCCGGTCTCGACGCCGCGGCGGCTGGCGCCGCGCCAGTACAAGCCACCGATCAGCCCCGGCGCGAACTGGGCGACAGCGGCGAACGCCATCAGACCGTAGGAGGCCAGGGAATTGTCGTTACCGCTGCTGCGGTAGTAGCTGTACGCGATCAGTGCCAGCAGCAGGATGGCGAGGCGGCGTATCCACAGGACGCGCGAGGCGACGTCGGCCGCTTCACCGGTATCGCCACTGCGCCGCAGTAGTACCGGCATCACCAGATCGTTGCTGATCATCGTCGCCAGCGCGATCGAGGACACGATGACCATGCCGGTGGCCGCCGAAAAGCCGCCGATGTACGCGATCAACGCCAGGACGTTGCGCCCTTCGTGCAGCGGTAGTGCCAGCACCATCGCATCGTCGGCTACCGAGCCGCCGGTGCCGAACAGGGTCACGCCCGCAGTAGCGATGGGAATCACCATGGCCGAGATCACCACCAGGTAGCCACCGAACATCCAGCGCGCGCGACGCACGTCGCGTACATCGCCGCACTCCACCACGGCCACGTGGAACTGGCGTGGCAGGCAAACGATGGCCAGGAAACTGAGCAGGGTCTGCGAGATGAAGCCAACCGGCGGCAGCGAGGTGAACAGGGTGTGCGCCGACTCGACCACCGCATTGGTGCGTTCGCTCAGCCATACATAGGCGAAGATGCCGAGCGCCACCATCGCCAGCAGCTTGATCACCGATTCCAGCGCGATGGCCAGCATCATGCCGTGGTGATGTTCGGTGGCGTCCACCTGGCGCGTGCCGAACAGGGTGGCGAACAGAGCCATCAACAGGGCCACGTAAAGCGCGGGGTCACTGAAGTAGCCCGTCGGCCCGCTGTCGCCGGTAAGCACCTGCAGACTCATCGCCACGGCTTTGTACTGCAGCGCCAGGTAAGGGACCACGCCGATCAGCGCGATGATCGCGACCAGCGCGGCCAGACGGCGCGAGCGACCGAACCGAGACGAGATGAAGTCGGCGATGGAGACGACGTTCTGGCTGCGTGCCACCAGCGCCAGGCGCTCGATGATGCGCCAGCCGAACAGCATCATCAGCAACGGACCGATGTAGATCGACAGATAGCCAACGCCACTTCGGACCGCTGTCCCCACCGCGCCATAGAAGGTCCACGACGAGCAGTACACCGCCAGCGCCAGGCTGTAGACCACCGGCCGCAGCCACGGGCGGTCCGGGTACAGCGGGCGTCGGTCACCCCACCACGCCACGCCGAACAGCAGCGCGGCATAGGCAACCGAGACCAGCAGCAGGATCCAGCTCGACACCAGGGGCTCGTCGTCCAGCGGAGAAGTGCCGCCCAGTGTAGAGCGTTACGCGGCCATCGTCCGATGGACAGCGGCTCGCCCGAGGATCGCCGTGGTGCAGGGCATCACGGCCATCACCCGCTCACCCCTCGGCCGGCACGCCCATCTCCTGCAGCAGCGCAGGTGCCGGGTAGACCTTGGCCAACAGCCAGCGCAGGTAACGCATGTCTACGTGCACGGCGCGCTTGTAGCGCGGATCGAACCACCAGCTGGCGCTGACCGACTCCCAGTTGCTGTCGAAGTTGAGCCCGATCAGCTCGCCCTTGGCATTGAGCACCGGTGAGCCGGAATTGCCGCCGGTGGTATCCAGGTTGGTCAGGAAGTTGACCGTCTGCGTGCCCAGCGCCGGATCGGCAGTGCCAGCGAAATCTCCCTTGGCAATGGCGGCCAGCAGTGGCTTGGGTGCATCGAACGGATACGCATTGGTGTTCTTTTCCACGATCCCGGCCACGGTGGTCACCGGATCGAAATGCACACCGTCGCGGGGGCTCAGCGATTCCACCTTGCCATAGCTGATGCGCAGTGTACGGTTGGCATCGGGATACACCGCCCTGCCCTGTTTCGCCCGCCATGCGAACAAGGCCTGCATGTAGGCCGGGCGCAGGCGCAACTGCTCACCTTCGCGCGCCTTGGTCTGGTCTTCCAGGCGCAGCTGCGCGGTCACCAGGGGTACGGCCAGCGCGAGCATCGGGTCGGCCGCCAGTGGCTTGCCCTCGCGCGCGGCGGCAAAGCGCGACAGGCGCTCGC
Source organism: Stenotrophomonas sp. WHRI 8082 (assembly GCF_040223995.2). Classification (NCBI taxonomy): domain Bacteria; kingdom Pseudomonadati; phylum Pseudomonadota; class Gammaproteobacteria; order Lysobacterales; family Lysobacteraceae; genus Stenotrophomonas; species Stenotrophomonas sp. WHRI 8082. The sequence continues at coordinate 1,799,653 of NZ_CP167826.1, forward strand.
CCTCCTCACCCAGTGCCGTGCGCGCGTATACCGCTTCAAGCGCCTTGGCCAATGCCTCCGGCGTGCGCCCGAAGGCAGCGTCGAATTCCGGTACGCGCTGTGCATCGGGCAACTGCTGGTAGCGGCCCAGCAGATGCGCCAGCAGCGCCTTTTCCACGCCCGGCACGTAGCGACGCTGGACCTGCTTGAGCACCCCTTCGATCAGCGCCTGATCGCGCTGCTGGTAGCCGGTCTCGCGCAGTGCGTCGGGCTTGGCCGATTCGATCCGCAGGCGTTCCAGCAGCAGCGCCGAGCGCAACAGTTGACTCTGCGCGGTCAGTTGATCGAGCAGCAGGTTGCGCTCACCGACCGCCGCGCCCTGCGACAGCGTGGTCAGCAGGGTGCGGATGTCGGTGTTGTACTTCGTATCGGTATTGGCCAGCATCGCCTGCTCATCGGCAGCACGCTGCGCCTTGGCATCGCTGCGCAGCAGGCCTTCCAGCTCACCCGCTGCCCGCTTGCGGTTGTTCTTCAGCGACTGCAACTGCGCCGCATAGCGCGTACGCGCCTGAGCATCGTCCGCGGTGGCTGCCTCGATGGTGTCGATCATCTGCTGGAACAGCGCGACGCGGCGCGGCAGCACGCTGTCGATCTGGCTGGCGAACTCCGCTGCCGTGCGGTGCCGGTAGGTGATGCCCGGATAGCCGGCCAGCATGGCGAAATCGCCGGCCTTGGGGCCATCGACCGACATCGTCAGATGAGCCGGGGGCTGATAGGGCACGTTGTCGGGGCTGTAAGGCGCCGGCTTGCCGTCCTTGCCGACATAGGCACGCAGCAGCGTGAAATCACCCGTGTGCCGCGGCCACATGAAGTTGTCGATTTCATCGCCATAGTTGCCGATGGCGCGCGGCGGCGCGTAGACCAGGCGCACGTCGCTGAGTTCCAGCTGAGAGATCCGGTAGAAATCCGTGCCGTAGTACATGTCCGCTACCGAGCAGCGCACGCTGCCCGCGCGCTCGCAGTCGGCCACGATCTGCTTGCTCGCTGCATCCACCGCATCGAAGTAGGCACGGCCGGTCTTGCCCTTCGCCTGGGCCAGCACCTGGTCGGTGACCTTGTCGAAGCCCACGGTGACCAGCACCCGGAAATCCGGGTTCGACGGCCGTTCGTCCGTTCGTCCCTTGGCAATGAACCCTTCGCCGATCAGGTCGTGGTCCGGTGTGGTGTTGTACTGGATCACGCCCATCGCCACGTGGTGGTTGGTCAGCAGCAGGCCATCGGGTGATACGAAGGAACCGGTGCCGCCACCTGCACGCACTACCGCGCTGAGCGGTGGTGCGGTGACGTTGGCCAGATCCTGCGGGTCACCCTTGAACCCGGCCGCTTTCAGTGGCTTGGCCAGCGTCGGCAACTGCGTCGGCATCCACATTCCTTCGTCGGCGTGGGCTGCCGCGGCCAGGCTCAGGCCAAGCGCCAAGGAGGCGGGGAGGGATTTCCGAATGGGCATGGCAACGTCCGGTGATGCGGGTCAGCGCACGACCTTAGCGTGCGCGGCTTACCCGGGCAACGTCTCACCGGTCATGTGGATGAGTCCCCGCTCTGCACACGACTGATTATCACGGTACGTGTCTGCTCTATCTCTTCCACCCGGATGCAGAAGTACTGGCCGTGCCAGTGCACCACGCTCGCCAGGTCGTAGTCGAGGGTGGCATCCTGATACTCACGCAGGCGGACAACCTGCACTGCCGGTGCAAGCGCCCAGCGACTTCCCCCCTGCTCGACCAGCAGCGACGACCCATCGGTGGCGCCTGGTAGCTGCTCAATGCCGTCCGGCCGCAACTCGATCACATCGAACATCGCTTTGGTAAGCCTGCCGCGGTTGTCCTCCCACACCAATGCGGCATCCGCATCGAGGTCGGCTGGCACGTCGATCTCATGAAGGGAATGTGGCGTCACGGCAACGGTCTGATCAGAAGAGCCACGCGGTCGCGTGGTATTCACGATTGGTTCTATTTTCATGGAAGGTCCTTTGATTGGAGAGGGTCATGCTGCGTGGAACCAGGACGGCGGGTATTTGTGTTCAGGTATTTCGCCGTTATTGGTGCGATCACCTGAAGCGACTTTGATATCGACGTTGGGACGCATGCGCGCGGCCTCGCGCAGCAGCCGCTGGCAGTTGCGGTCACACGGCGGCATGTCGCTGAAGGCACGATGCTGCCGCGCACGGTGGTATCAAGTGCGCCGTTGCTCACGGCGTTGATCAGCTGCGCCACGCAGCGCGCAGGCGCTCGCGCAGGGCAGCGCGGCATCGGCAGCAGACCTCTGAAAGGGACGCGCAGGAACCGCTGCGCCTGCAGGCGACACGCGTGCAGGCAAGGAACAATCAAGGGACATCGGGTGGACCAGGGGAGGTAAAGGGGCGGATAGTCCGCGCCGCCGATCTTCACCCGGACCGTTGCTCTGGCTGTTTCACGAATGATGCATTTCCGACTCGCATACGGCCGCCGGAAAGCTGCAGTTCACACTGTTCCGCCAGCCCACACGGGGTGCGCTGGCGGGTTCGGTGACGCCCGTGATGTCAGGGCGTCACTTTTCCTTGCGCCAGTTCAGCGACCCGCGGTTCTCCACCGTGCTCGACTCGACTTCCACATCGAAACCGCGGCTGAGCAGGTATTTCAGCGTCAGTACCGAACCGCTGCCAACCAGCGACACGCCGTAGCCGACATACAGTTTGGGCGAGATGAACTTGCCCACGCCAATCACCGATCCGCCCAGTGCACGCGACTGGCTGACACCGGCGTCGTCCAGTCCCAACTTGGCACCCAGCTGCGACGCCAGCAGGCCACTGCCGGCCGACAGCGCAGCCGAGGCCGCGTTGACCTGCTGGGTCTGGTCACTGGTCGCACCGGTCAGGCTGCGGCCCAGCACCAGGTAACCCAGCGCTTCGGACTGCGACATGGCCGGGCTGGACCACACGTCGGCGCGCGGCTGCATCGCCCGTCCGGTGACATCGATACCGGCCGTGACGTCACCGATCCGGCGTTCGGCCCGCAGGTTGATGCGCGGGTCCGAAACCGGGTTGTAGTTCCAGGCCAACTGACCGCGGGTGATGGTCAGGTCCTGCCCGTAGGCCTTGTAACGCCCACTCACTTCAAGGCCGCCATTGGCGGTCATTTCACGACCCGGCTTGGCCCATACCTGCATCTTGCCGGCCAGCGCGCCCTTCAGGCCGAAGCCCGCCATCTTGACGTTGTCGCCAAGGCTCACGGTGAGGTCCATGTCCAGCGGCGAGGTCGCCGTTTCTTCCGGATCCACCGGGTCCAGCACCACCACGTCACTGGATACCGACGTGCCGCGATCAAGGCGCTCCAGGTCGATGTCCGCTTCCGGCACCAGCACTTCACCCTTGAGCTGCATCGTCGTGCCGGCCAAGGTGAAATCAAGGTTCGGGTTGGCCACCACGCGCAGTTCGCTGGTGTTGGACAGCAACACGTTCTCACCGTGGATATGCAACTGCAGCGGCTGCGCGTCGCCGAACCACGACAGACCGCCGTCGACATACAGCGTGCCCTTCCCTGAGTTCGCCTGCGCGGTGATCTTCGCCGAGCCATCCGGCTGTGCGCTGAAGCTGCCCTTGCCCTGCTCGAACGTCAGGCCCAGTGCCGGGAACTCGCCCTTGAAATCGCTGAGCGTGGCTTCGCCACCAAGTGCGGGCTGGCTGCGCGTGCCGCGCAGGCTGACGTGGCCTTCGATCAGACCGGTCGGCCGAACGATGTCCGGCGAGAACAGCTCCAACCAGTACAACCGTGCCATGTTGAGGTACAGCTCGCCATTCAAGGGTGCGGCCGCATCCCAGCCGGTCTGCACTTTGGCGTTGACGAAGCCGTTGCCCTGGAAGCCCATGCCCAGGAAACCGTCGATGCCGGCCGGGGTCATGTCCAGCCTCACCGAAAACTGGTCGTACTTCACCAGCTCGCCGCGCGCGTTGTCGCCCAAGCGCACGCCACCTTCGGGCGAGCGCACGTCTACCTTGCCTTCCCACGCGTTGCCACGCGGGCGGATCTGCGCATCCATCGTCACTTCGCCACGCAGATAGATGCGGCGGCCCGACGTCGGCGGCAACCATGGTTGCACCAGCGTCAGCGGCAATGCGTCGCCGCGCAGCACCAGCCCTTCGCGGGGCCAGTTGGCGCGGGCGCACAGGCCACCGCCTGCAGCGGCGCTCAGGCAGGCCTCGCTCAGGGTGAAATCCGCCCCCTTCACGCTGAAGTCCGCCGGACCCCGCAGCGCCCACGGGTCGCCCTTGACCGGCGCAATGCGCAGGGTGGCCAGCTGGCCACGCCATTGCTCACCCTGCTGGCGCACGCTGCCCTGCAGGTCCATCGCGCCCATGTCGTTGCGCGCCTGGGCCGCCAAGCGCAGGTTGCTGACGCTGCCCTGCGCATCCACGTTCAGGCTGTCCAGCAGCATCCCGACGTTGACGTTGCGGCCTTGCAACGCAAGTGTTCCGTTATCGCCACTCCACGGCAGGCGGCCCTTCAGGCTGATCGATTCGGCGGCGTAGCCGTCCCAGTGCAGGTTGCTTCCCACCAGATCGGCCGTGATATCCGGCGCATCGCGGCGCCCGCTCACCTGCACCTGTCCGCGCAGGCCCCCATCGGCGCCCGGCAGCAGGTCGCTCAACTGCAATGGTTCGAAGCGCGCGTCGATGTCCAGTCGGTCGCCGACCTTCCCCGACGCGGTGACCCGGCTTGCCCCGAGCGCCAGTTTCAGCTGGCCCTCGCCCTGTGCGCCCTGCATGGCGAACTTGCCTTGGGCATCCAGCGCGCGTTTGCGCAGCGTGCCCTTCAACGACGGCAGGTCCACCGTCGCCTCTATCACCCCGGCCGTGTCCGGCGGCGCATTGGCCGGCACTGCCTGCTGGCGGCCGGTGCTGGCCAGGTTGCCTGACAGGCGGCCATCCCAGCCCGGTGCGAAGTAGCCCGGATCGAAGTCCTTCAGTGTTGCCTTGGCATCCCATTGCAACTGCGGTGCCCAGGCGACGTTGCCTCCTACGTCCAGCGTGCCGCCCGGCGTGCGCGCCTGCAGCTGCTCGATGCGCGCCGCATCTTCATTGCCTCGTACATCGAACTGCAGCGCGGCCTTCTGACCGTCACGCTCGACATCGGCACGACCGATCGCCGCCCACGCCTGCAACGTGCCGGCCAGACCCAGCCGCGCTTCTTTCAGGGTCACCGGCACCGCAGGGCTGTCGGCCGTGTTGGGATCTGCCGTGGGCGTATAGGTGAGGTCCTGCGCCACCACGGAGAAGTTGATTTTCTCGTTGCCCTGCTCGCGGAAGTCTGCGCTGCCAGTCAGGCGCGCTTCGCCACCGAACGCCTTCACCACCAACGGGGCGACGTTCAATACCTGGTCTTCCAGCTGCACCTTCGACGGCGCCAGCTCGACCACCTGATCCCCCATCCGCGCCGTACCCTGCAGGTCGGCGTTGCCGCCCTTGCCCGTGGCTTTCACGTCCAGGGTCAGCGGTTCAACGGTAGAAGCCGCTAATGCCGGACCCAGCAGACGCAGGTCCAGTTCGTCGGTGCGGGCCGTGGCGCTCCACGTGGGGTCGGTGCGACCGTCGAAGACCAGCATCGCCCGCAAGGGCTTGGGAGCGCGTCCTGCGATGGCGACTTCCATGTGCCCCAGATCGCCGCGCGCCACCAGCCCGAGGCTGGCCGGCGTGCGACCGCGTGGGGCGGGCAGGATCGCCGTGGCACTCAGATCAGTGTCGTAGTCCTTGGCTGGATGGTAGTAACCGTTGATGCGGAAATTGCCCATGTCGCTGTCGACCAGCAACTGGTTTGCCTTGAACTCGCCATTGGCGATCTCGATGCCGCCACCGATGCGGCTGATGTCGATGGTCGGCTCACCGCCGGTCGTGACGCGCAGTCCGTTCACCTGGATGACATCGGCCTGGATGGCCAGTGGCATCTCGATCTGCGGCAGCGACCCCGGCCAGGACGGCAGCTCGAACGGTTCGTCGCTCTTGGCCAGATTCAACGTCGCGTTGTCCAGCTCCAACCGGTCCAGCAGCAGCTTGCGTCCCAGCAGCGGACGCAGGTCCGGCTCCAGGCGCGCGCGATCGGCATGGAAGTGGATATCGTTGTAGCGAAAATCAACGTTGTGCAGGGTCAGCGGCCCGGCCAGCGGGCCCTCGGCCTTGTCCCAGGTGAAACTGGACCCGGCAGGCAGACGCGCGATCACCTGCGCCAGCAACACATCGCGACCGGCCACGGTCTGCAGCAGCCAATACACGGCCAGCAGGGCGACCAGCACCAGTCCCAGCACGCCCACGCCGGACCATGCCCAGAAGCGGCGGCGGCGATAGAAACGCCGATGTACGGGGCGCCCTGGGCTGGCAGGACTTGGGTTTGGCGTGCTCACAGATCCGCTCCGATGTTCAGGTAGATCTGGAAGTTCGAATCCGGATCATTCAGGCCATGGGCGATGTCCACCCGTACCGGTCCGACCGGCGACTTCCAGCGCACGCCGAAGCCCACGCCGGTATGCAGATCGATGGTGTTGTCGAACGCGCTGCCGGTGTCGACGAACACCGCGCCGCCCCACGGGCCATCGTTGAAATAATGCTCGTACTCGGCCGAACCGACCACCAGGTTCTTCGCACCCAGCGCGAAGCGGTCCGGGCGCGGTGTGCGCGGACCGACTTCCCGGTAGGCATAACCGCGGATGCTGCGGTCGCCACCGGCGAAATAGCGCAGGCTGGGCGGCATCGCGACCAGATCGCTGGTCCACGTCGTGCCGCCTTCGCCGCGCAGGATCAGCCGGTTGGTCTCACCCAACGGCACGTACCAGCGCAGCACCATGTTCGCCTGCACGAAGCTGGTATCCGATCCGGCACCTTCCACGCCGCCACGCACAGTGGCACTGCCGCTGATGCCGCTGCGCGGGAACAGGCGGTCATCGACGTTCACATAGTCGGCGGCGATCTGCGGATACACCAGCGTCGAATACTGGTACACCGCATTGGTGAACTCGGTGCCCGAGGCATAGCCCCAGCGTTCTCGCAGTGCATTGATCGACGCGGTCGCCGTCCAGAACTCGTTGATCTGGCCACTGCGGCTGGCGATCAGCTTGAGGTTGCGCAGGTCGATGTAATCGGTCTGCTCGTCATACGCGCTGGCGGCGAAGGTATACCAGCCATCCAGCCAGCGGAACGCAGGGATGCGGTAGCTGGTGGTCAGGCTCTTGCGCTTCTGGGCATAGTCGAGCTGAGTGTTCATCTTGTGCCCGCGGCTGTTGAGCCACCGACGCTCCAGACCGCCGCGCACACCGGCGCCGCTCTCGCTGCCATAGCTCAGACCGGTGGTGTAGATGCTGCGCTTGGCCCGGGTCAGGTTGACGTCCACCGGCACATTGCCGTTCTCGTCGGCCTCTTCCGGCTTGGGCTGGATATCGATGGTGCTGAAATAATCCAGCTTGGTCAGCGACTCGCGCAGCCGGTCCAGCTTGCCTTCGTGGAAATAGCTGCCTTCTTCCCAGTACACCAGCGGATCGAACAGTTTGTCGACGAAGTAGTTCTGGTTGAAGGTGATCGGCCCCATGTTGTAGCGGCGCCCACTGTCCCAGGCCAGATCAATGTCGGCCGCATCTTCGGCACGCGTCACCTGCACCTGATGCTGGGTGTAGTCGGCGTCGAAGTAACCGCGCTCGGCCAGTCGACGGGTCACCTTGATCTTGCTCGCTTCGTACAGCGTGTGTTCGAACGCGTCACCCTTCCGCGGCTTGAATGCGTCAAGGTCGTCCTGCAGGTAACGGTCATACATCGCCGGACCGGTGATCTCGATGTGCTCTTTGCGCACCCGCACCGGCTCCCCCTTGGTCACGTTGATCACCACGCGCAGGGTTTCGCCCTCACGTGGTGCTTCCACCGTGATCGTCGGGTTGTAGAACCCGAACGGCTCGAGGGCTTCGCGGGTCTGCCGTTCCGCCTGGGACAGCAGGTACTCCAGGCGTGACTCGCCCTGGACTTTGCCGATCGTGTCGTAAAGCGACAGCGAGACCTGGATGTTCTCGATGATCTCGGCGTCGTCACCCTTGTCCAGGCCGCGGATGTCTACCTTTTCGATGGTGCCCCGCGCATGCGCCAACGGGCTGGCCAACATGGCGAGGCAGAACAGAGGAAGGGCGATTTTCGATGGCTGCATCGCCACAGCATAGCGGGGGTCGATGACATCGGGAATGAAGGCTGCGCGATGCCCGCCGCGCCGGTGTCGCCGTGAGGGCGGTCAGATATCGATGCTGAGCGGTGGGATACCGGTTTCCTCCTCGTCGCCATACATCATCGTTTCGACGAACATCCGCCTGGCCCAGGCGCGCACCAGCTCCGGCATGGGGTCTGCTATGGGCTCGGGCAGTGGAATGAGGGCGTCCTCTGCGGCCGTATCCAGCTCCGGTTCGGATGTCGCGGGGGTCCGCGCCTCTGTCTGGAGTCGTAGGCGTTCGGACAAGGACATCGGGATGTCCAATTCATCCTGCCGTGGCGATGCGGCGGCCAGGTCGGTGCGGATGGGGTTCATTGCGTCTCCTTGATGCGGGCCAGGCCCTGTGTCTGTGCGGCGATGTCCAGCGTGTCCAGCAGGCGGGCGCTGTAGTGGGCCGCCGACGCGTTCAGCCGGTCCTGCACGCCGGGCAGGGCACGGCTGAGCGCAAGCTCGACGTCCTCCAGCAGGCTGCCCTGCAGGTCCAGTTCCCATGCCAGCGCGCCCAGTTCCAGCAGGGGCAATTGGCGATCTGCCGGGCGGATATCGAGCGCGTGCAGCCGCGGGTCTGCACGCAGCGCCGCCATCAGGGCATCGTGGTGCTGCGGAACATGCAGCACCGGTCGCAGGCCGGCGCCCACTTGGGTCATCCGGTGCAGGAAGGCGCTGCATATCGGCTCCATCACCGCATCCGGCGCCGCATTCATGGCCTGCAGACTGGTGTGGACATGGTCACGGACGGCGTTCGCCAGCGTAACGTGGGCCAGTTGCATGCCCTCGATCACACCCTGCACCGCGCCCAGCGCATGCAGCACACCGTCGCGGTAGCCTTCAAAGGCCGCCGCCGCACGCAGTTCGGCCACCTCCAGCCGTGCCTGTTCGCGCTCACGGGTGATCTGCCTGCGCGCGAAGGCCTGCACCCGGGCAAGTTCGCTCGCCTGCTGCAGGCTGGAGGCCTGGATGACGCCGTCCACGGCGCGGTCCAGCAAGGTTTCAGGATAGGTCGGCAGCATGGGTCCAGGCACTCAGGAAGCAGGTCATGTCGAAGGGAGCGGGGTGCGCGGTGACCGCCGCCGGAAGCGCCGGCAGCCCGGCGAACCACAACGCCATCCGCGCGTGCAGCCACGCGGGCAGCGGATCGTGCAGTCCCTCCTGCAGCTGTCTGCCGCCCCAGGCGAGCAACTGCTCTGGTGTCGGCGGCTGCGGCCAAGGCGTGGCGGCGTCGGCGAATCCGAGGCGCAGAAACGCATGCAGCGGCGGTGGCTGGCTGGGCAGCCAACGCGCTCCCAGCACGTGCCGGCGATGCCGGGCACAGGCCAGCAGCCACGCCGTCGCGGGCAGCCGTTGCCAGCCCCGGATCAACCGCGACGCCAGGGCTGACGTCGCGTCCGCATCCGGCGGTGCGCCGGGCAATTGCCGGGTCTGGCAGATCCACGCGTTCGCTGCGCTGCGTTGCACCGGGTTCAACGTGCCCTGTCGCGTGACCCAGGGTCGGAAGTAGGACACTGGATCGTGCAGGATCTGCAACCGCTCAGGCAGGGTCTGCATTGACCTGCGCCCCCCGTCGGCGGCGGAGGTGGTCGCGCATGCGGGTGGCACGCGGATCGCCCCGCCTCAGCAGCCACCAACCTCCACCTGCCAGCACCGCAAGCAAGGCCAACGGCACCAGCAGCAGCGTCCAGACCGACGTGGATTCATCCGCCGGCGTCACCGCCAGGCTGCGTGGCTCGGCGGCTGGCGTCAGCACCACCGATACGTTGTCGTACGCCACATCGACGAAGGCATTGCGCAGAAATCGTTTGGCGGTGGCCAGCAGGACCTGCTGATCCATGTCGCGCGAGTGCGCCAGCACCGCCGCCACATGCATGGCCGGCGGGCGGCGCTGCTGCAGGCTGCCCTCGGTCGGCCCGGCGTCATAGCTCACATGCACGCGCGCACTTTTCACCCCAAGCAGAGTGGTCAGTGATTCCTCCAGCCGCTGCTCGATGGCCGACAACAGCCGCGCCCGCTCGGCCAGCGGCGTGCTGACCATCGCATCGGCAGGAAACAGCGAAGCGATCTGCATGCGCGGTGCAGAAGGCAGGCCTTTCAGCTGCACCAGATCGATGGCTTCGGCAAGGTCCGCCGCCCCTACCCGCACGGTGAAGCCGGCCTTGCCCTGCAGGCGTTTCTCCGCCGGGATGTTGTGGTGAAGCAGTGCGGCCACCACCTCGTTGGCCTGACGTTCGTCCAGGGCCTGCAGCAGTTCGGAACGTGCGCAGCCAGCAAGCAGCAGGCATAGCAGCACGATCACTAGCCTGCGCGTCGGGAAACGGGTCATGAATCAGCTCTTCACCAACGTTTCGATGCCCTTGGTCGCATGGCTCACAAGCGCCGAGCTGAGCGCCAGCTGCTTGGTGTAAGCCTCTTGGCGCACCTGATGTGCATAGAGTAGAGCCGGGTCACTTGCCACTGCCGGGTTATTGGCTGCAGCAAGAAGGGCGTCGCGTTCCTGGCCGGCCCACACATAAGCCTGACTGAAGCGACTGGAAAGCGGAACGGCCGAGCCGTCCACTGCAGCGCCCCCGGACACAGCGGCGGATAGGGGGGAAATGTTGAACATGGTGGATTCCTTGTGAGAGAGAACGGCCCGCGCCACGCGCGGGCCATGACACTCAGGCCAGGTTGCGGATGACCGATTTGCTCTGGTCACTCAGGCTCTTGGTCGAATTCGACTGCAGCATCCGGTACATGTTGTATTCCGACAGCGCAGCCTGGTAACTGGCCAGCATTGCCGGGTTGCTGGCATTGCCCTCCTTCCCCAAGTCTTCCAATATTTTTGACATCTTGGCTTTCAGATCTTTCACGCCGTCGTCGTACATCGCGGAATGATTCGACATCCAGCCTTTCCAGTCTGCTGCGTTGCCGCCATCGCCAGGGTCTTCCCAACCGGAGCTCGGTCTGATGGGCGTAAGGGTGGCATCGGTCATGGTGTTCTCCAATCTGGGTGTGGGGCAGTCAAGGTGCAGCCTGCGATCCGGCGGCACGGCTGTAATCCCAGCGACCGCTGCCAACGGACAACAGCTGATCCCGGGAATAACGGTAGGAACGCCCCTGAAGCAGGTCGTCCCATAATCTGGGTGACAGGCTGATGCGACGCTTGCCCCAGCGCTGGTGAAATCTCCGCGCCGCGCCGCCCATCGCGTTCAGGCCGGCGTCGTCGAGAAACACGTCATTGACGATGCTGACGCGCTGCCCGCGCGGTTCGGCGCGGCTACTGATCCCCAGCACCCGCAGTTGCTGTTGCGCCAACGCGACCAGTTGCTGGTCACTGATTGCAGATACCCGTGCCAGTTTGACGTAGGGCGCCTGCGCTGCCAGCAACGAATTGACCTGCGCGGTACGCGCAGCGGTCAATGGCCCGCTCAGTACAACCTCCGGCCGGACCGGATCGTCCAGGCGGACCACCACCAGATCCATGCCAGCGCTGATCAGCGCATCCTCCAGGCGTATTGCCTCTACGCGTCGCAGCAGGTGTACATCGTTGCGTCGCTGCGCCCGGCGGCTCGCACGTTCACCCCAGGTACGTGCCGAGGCAGTTTCGCTGAAGGCGTAAAGGTGACCGTCATTTCCGGCCGCGACCACATAATCAGCCGGCGCGTTGGACAGAACACTGGCCAGCCCACGCACACGTATCTCAGGCTGGTGCAGCCAATGGAACCATGCCGCCAACATGCCGGCGACCAGCAGAACGCCGATACCGAACAGGACGACAGGCCCGAGCCGCCGCCTGGCTGACGACGCAGGCGGCATCGCAGCAGCCGCGCACTCAATCAGAAATGCCGGAGGCACGAAGGCGAGCACCGCTTCGGACCAAGCGGCATGCTGCGCGCGTACGGCGAAATGGATGCCAGCCGCCTGCAGCGGTTGCTGCAGCGGCAACGTGCGCCATGTCCATGCAGCCGACGCATCAACCCGCTCGCCCAGCTGCAACGCCTCTTCGGTGGATGGCGCCATTACTACGAACGCGGCCGTCGGCAGGTCGGCGGGAATGAAATAGGCCCTTTCGTCCGCCCCCAGCAACTGTGCGGCTCGACCGTTGGCGAGGTCCTCCTGGCGCCCTACGTGGAACAGGGTTTCGCCGTCGGACACATTATATTCGACGCCGCTCAATGCGCCCGCAAGAATTCTCAGAACATACGACATGGGATATACAACAGACCAATGATGTGCCGTGGTTGGCGCGGATCATTCTGTAGGCCAGTGTGCGGTCTCGATATCAGCAGAGTTGTAAAGCATTGATCCTCGGCGCATCGATTCAGTAAGCGTAACGCTGTCGGACAGCGTGTACGTAAGCCCGTGTCTCGGCAAACGGCGGGACCCTGTTTCCATGGCGGCGCACGCTGCCTTCGCCCGCATTGTAGCCAGCCAATGCCAAGTCGATATCCTGGTTGAAATGATCCAGAAGCCAGACAAGATAACGCGCACCACCGCGCAGATTCTGTGCCGGATCAAACCGGTCACGCACGCCAAATCGACGGGCCGTACCGGGCATGAGCTGCATCAACCCGACCGCGCCTGCACGCGAGACCGCCCTGGGATTGAAAGCCGATTCCTGGCTGACCACCGCCTGCAACAGCGCGACCTCGATACCCACCTCTTCCGCGACCTGCTGCATCAGCGGACGCCAGCGTGCGGCGGCTGACGCCGGTACGTGAGGCAGGTCCGCTGCGCCGCCGCGCAGGGCGGAGGGATCGAAGAAGCGCAGACCCCGTGCGGGCTGCTCGGCCACCACCAGCCGACCGTCGGCCGATAGGCCTGCGTAGATGGACGCGGCCTGCACTGATGAAGCACTGGCACCGAGCACAATGCTTGATGCCAGTGCTGCTTGGATCACACTGCAGTGCATTGCAACCGGCCCACGGCGGACTCCAGTTCGGCTACCGTGCGTGCCCCCGCCAATGCCTCGCCGGTGATGACCATACCGGTGCGCTCTTCGATCGCTACAAGAAGATCCGCGATTTCCAGCGAATCCAGGCCAAGGTCTTCGACCAGCCGGTCGCCGGGACGGATGTCCGCCGCGGCGACTGACCCGGTGACTACGGCGATCAACGGCCGCAGTCCCGTGAACGCTACGTCAGGCTCTTGCATTTTCTCTATTGCCACGCACATCGGAGGCATGCAGGCCGAGCGGGATCGGCGAATCCAGCAGCTTCAGCTCTGACGTGCGGTCACGCTGGCGGGTGCTGCCGACGAGTTTGGTGCTTCTATTTTCCTCCTCATCGGTTGCGTTCTGAACTTCCGAGATCACTTGCGGTGACGGCGACTGGACAGTGAGCAACTGCTTCGCAGCCAAAAACAGTGGATGCTTATTCAGGCCTGCCATCAAGTTGGCGTGCAGGGCATGAACAGGAGCGTTATGCAGCCCGGAACCACTCCGCGGCGGTGGCGTTGGCCGGTTGTCATCGTGGACCTCAACCTCATCCTCGATCTCCGCCGCCTCAGCCGGGGCATGGCTGCTGGCGACGCTGTCTTCGGCCACCTGGACGGTCTGTTCCTGCAGTTGCGGCTCCAGCGCACGAATCTCCGGCAACGTCGGGGTTGGCGGAGACTCCGGCTTTAATGCCTTTTCAGGTCGCGGGTCTTTGTTTCCCTGGAAATTCCAGCCATCCTGATTGATGATATTTCTCTGGCTGCTGTCGATGTAAATGTCAGGCACCCTCGTTGCACTCAGTACATCCACCAGCTGCTTGACAAAGTCTTTGACCGGCTCGGCTGGCTTGTCTGCCGGCGGCCGCTTGTGGTTGTCAGCGGCCTGCGCCAGCTGCGGCAGCAGCGCGGTGTCCTGCAACAGTCCGCTTGCATCCGCGCCTTGAAGCCGGTTGGTCAATGCCGAGAATCCCTGAGCATTGATCAAATCCGCCAGGTTTGTGCGCAGCGCATCTGGGGACATCCCGGGATTCTTCTTAACCAGCGCCGCCTCCAGCGCGGGAGTCTCATCAGCCAGCAGGCGAGACTGGAGGGTCGCATGCCCTATCATATCGACGGTCTTCTGAATGCTGGACTGCAGCTTCCTGAGCGCGCTGCAGGCATCACGGGCGAACGATCGACTGACACCGGAGTAATCACCTTTGGCGTCGGCCAGGTAGCCGTCCAGCTTCTTTTCCAGAGTTTTGCGGGCCAATCGATCGGCCTTCAATTCCGGCGTAGAGAGCAGACGACAGGCATCGATGACAGCGGTGCCGCCCAGGCTGGACGCCTGCCGATGCAGCAGATCGTTGATGCGTGTAGGTGGCACACCCAGATCTCCGAGGATTTCCCGCGCACACTGCTCGCGCGTCAGCAGCGAGGGTGCCGTCTGCGCCTGGCCGGGCAGCGTAACGGGCGTCAGCGCGGCCGTCTTATCCAACGGCTCATTCATTGCGGGCTGTTCGGTGTCCCAGCGCTGCAGCACCGGAGCGAGTACTTTCTCGATGTCCTCCCCGTGCTGCAGCTGGTACAGGCCTGACTGCGCCCCTCGATCAAGCGGATGCGCGCGCTTCAGCTGTTCCAGATAATCGGCGCGACCCACGCCACTGTTGTCTGTGCCCGGGTGCTTACCCATGCCATGGCTGAAACCATCAGGCGCGTTCACATCAAGATCAAACCCGCTGTCCACGCTCTCGGTCGACCCGCCACCCTGGAAGGTGCCAGACATGTTTCCCTGGGGCGACCTCGGCACGCTTTTATCAGGGGCACGCAGATCGCTCATGGACGCACTGCGTTGCAAAGGCGACGCGTTCCCCACAGTGACCTTGCGGAAACTGCCCTTGCCCTGCTGCTCCGGCCAAGCCTGGTGAAATTTCGCATTGAACGCAAGTTGATTTGCTGTAGTAACAGTCATTTCTATTCTCCTGTCAGCCGGCCATTGCCCGAATGAACGCTTGATCCGCATCGGTGACCGCAGTAATGGTGCTGCTGAGGATCTTCACCAACGAATCCCACATCTGCAGCTGCCGCTGGTACTTTTCCGGAAGCGCGCGGTTGATGAAATTGAAACGTTCCATCATCACTTCTTTCTGCGCCATCATTTCATTCAGCGCACTCGCGCTGATGGGGCCCACATCCGAGGGAAACACATGTGTGAGTGAATCGATAAGCCCCGTATCGATACTGATCTGCCAGCCACCGCCAGGCTTTACCTCAACGACGGTCAGGCCGTCGATACCCAGCTCAGCGAGGAACTGCTTCGCTGCCGCCTCCGTGCCGAATACTTCGCCGAACCCCTTGTTCGCCCATGCGGCCTTCAGATTGGTCAACTTCAGGCGCAAAGCGGTGAAGTTGACGTTGACGTTACCGTCCTTGTCCGGTGTCCCAAGATTGGCCTTGAGATCGGCCAGGATATCGGTCAGCTCTTTGTAGAACCCGACGTATCCTGCAAGTAGACTGCTGTATTTACTGATCCACTCACTATCAAGCCGGCCTATCAGGTCAGCGATTTCCTTGAAGAAATCACTGTGTGAGCCCCCTGCTCGCTGCTCGGCACTTTCGATTTCATCGACCGACAGCAGCCCGGCCAGGATTTCCCGAGCCTGCTGCATGACGTTCTGCGCCTGCGCATCGCCGGAATCTGCGTCAGCTATTGAGAGCCACGGCGAATGGCGCAGGGCGTCGAAGGTCGCTTCGCGTTCCTTGTCCAAGGACAGTACTGCCTGATGGATCGACAGCTGAAGCATCGACGCCACGTCGTCAGAAAGCAGGCTGCTGTGGGTGAGCGTACCGAAATAGGTCTGCAGGGGGCACGGGCGAATCTGCTTGGAAGAGGGAATGCACGTGCTGGTAGCGTCCATGGACGCGTCGCGTCCTTGGCGGAACGTAATCGGCATCGCAACAGCGGCACGGGGAGGACTTGATTCGATTTTCATGGGAAGCTCAATAAGGTGAAAGGTGTAGCGCGGCAGCGCGGCTTGGCCCGGATGAAGACACGCGTGATCATCGACCCATGTTGCTGATGACGTGCTTCACTCCGTCTTGGTTTTCCTGCTCCAGGTTGACCAAGGTGTTGAACATCGCCTGCTGGCTTTCACTGCTCTTGTTGGCGTCCTGGTTGATCTTGCTGCCGAGCTCGACCTCAATGTCCTTGTTGATGCGGTCACGTTCGGAATCCACCGTATGTGCGGTGGCCTGCAGATCAAACGGCGATCCGGCGACGGCGCCCACGCTCATGCTGGTCTGGGTGACCGCCTGGCCGGCGTTGGCCACCACGCCGATCTGGGTGTTGTTGACGGCAAATTCGGTCTCGTGCACTGCGGCGGTTTCCTGCAAAGTCTGCGGACGCTGCCGCAACGCCTCCACGTGGGGCGGGCGCGCGCTGGGACCGGCCGGTGCGTTGTTCATGCCCACAGCCGTCTGGCTGTTGGCGCGGTTGGCGCTGGCCGTGGCAGCATCAGCCGTCGCCTTGTTGGTGCGCAGGTTCTGCACGCCCTTGTAGGCGGCAGCCCCACCCAGGGCGACGCCGCCGCTGGCCATCAACCCGCCAACCACAGCGGCAACTATCTTGGTGGACTGCGTTGCTTTCGCCGATGCCACCATGCTGCCGGTCATCGCGCTCACCGACTGCTCGGCCAACTTCACCATGGCCACCGCCTGCTCGCGCTGACTGGCCCCCATC
This sequence comes from Stenotrophomonas sp. WHRI 8082, assembly GCF_040223995.2. NCBI lineage: Bacteria > Pseudomonadati > Pseudomonadota > Gammaproteobacteria > Lysobacterales > Lysobacteraceae > Stenotrophomonas > Stenotrophomonas sp. WHRI 8082. Next base: position 1,816,525 of record NZ_CP167826.1, read on the forward strand.
TGCATCAACAACGCCACCAGCAGCAGGATGTAATCGGTGCGGGTGCTGCTGCCCAGACCCGACGTCAGCTTCTCATCCGGCAGTTGACCCAGTTCGTCCAGCAGCGCACTTGCCTCCGGCAAATCGCGGCGCAGCACAGTCAGGTCCTCACGGGTAGGCAGAGCAAGCTGGCCATCGGATGTCGCCAATCCGATCAACCGCCGGGACTGATCGACCACCTGCACGGGGTGCATACCATCTGCGGCAGTGTCGGCCGCCGAGACTGCCGCAGTCCGGTGCAGCACGGCAAACGCCTCGGCGGTCGCACCCGGCACCATCGCCGGATGCTGGCCGGCGATCAGCGGCAGCAACGCGCCCAGCCCAGCGAAACCGGCCACGGACGCGATCGGCTCGGCAAGCTCCGGCGCGGAACGGCGCGGAGGATCCTGCCGCGGCCCTTCGATCTGCCGGGTCGCCATATCGGCGGCACGTTCGGCCTGCGCCTCGTCCTGCGCTGACGGTTTCGTAGCGGTATTCGGTGCGAGGGCGAAGCGCTGCAGCGCGGGCTGCAGGATGGAAGTTATCTGTGCCATTGAAAGTGTTCCTTGGGGAATTGAATGAAGTGACCGCGCTCAGGCGCGGTGGCGCACATGGCCGATGACGTGGGCTGCTGTCTCTGCGCGGTCCTTCTGGACCTCGCTCATCTGCGCCACCAGTTCAAACGCCAGACGATGCGTACGGCTGCCTGCTTCCGCAATCATCCGCATCATGTCCTGCAGCACCTGATCGCCGAACAGGCTTTCCTGGATCAACTTCAACAGCTTCTTGACCTCGATCATGATGCCGGCCACGACCACCTGGCCGACGCTGTGCACGGTCTGGCCGACAGCACCCGCCAGCTGGGCCAGAAACTGCATGACTTTGGTCGCCTGTTCGATCATCCGAGCCGTTGACGCCACTGTGCTGGCGGCCGTCCTGCCTGCGGCCGCCACATTGCCGGTAACCACCATCGCTGCAATGATCGCCACCATGACCACTACCGTGGCGGCGATGGATCCGATCTGCTTGGCCAGTGCCTCAGGAACGCCGAATGCGACCAGCGCTGCAGAGATGCCCTTGCTCACCTGCTCGACTGCCATGCCGACAGCGCTCACACCCGTGGTCATGCCGACAATGCTGTCAATGGTGAGCATCATGCCCATCACCCCGCCGGCGATCAGTGCGATATTGCCGTGCAACGCGCCCACGACGATGGCCCCGATGCTCGCGATGGCGCCGACCGCCGCGCCAATCCAACCGAATATCTTGCCGGCACACCCGGTTTTCTTCTCTGCATCGCGCGCGCGCTGCAGCTCTTCTTCGTGCTGGCGAATGCGTTCCTGTTCTTTCGCCTGCCGCGCCTTGATGGTCTGGATCGTGAACTCGCTCATGCTTTTCAGGGTGCTGTCGGCGTGCTTGCCCATCAGCTGACTGATGACTGCCATCAGCATCGTGAGCGTATCGCTGGAGTTCAGTTTCCGCTCTGCATCACCCGTAACCGTTGGCTGGCCCTTATTGAAGCCGCGCAGCCTTTCTTCCTGCGCATCAAGGTACCCAAGTCGGACATCGAGCAACGCGACCGCTTCGTCCAGTGCGCTCGACGCGGCGTCGAAGCGACCCTGCGCCTCTTGCAGTACCTGGCGCGCTGAAGCGAGCTCGGCCTGCTTCTCTGCATGTGCCGGATCGGCAGGGTCCAGTGCATCCAGCTCGCCCTGCAACCGCTGGACGTGTTCACGCGCCGCTTCCAGGGCGCCTTCCTGGGCGCCTGCTTCGGTTGCCGCCGCGCCCGCTGCCTCCTGCGCCGCCGTGGCAGCATCCAGGGCAGCCTGCATCGCCGCTGACAGGTCGCCAGCGTGCTGTGCACGCGCCTGCAGCTGAGCGCGATACGCCTGCAGCCTCTGCTCCATCCGGCTGGATCGCTGGTCGGAGAGAAGTTCCTGCAGATTGCCCAGCAACAGAGTGAGCAGGCTCTCAGGAGACATACGCCTGCCCTCGTCTCCCGCCGCACGGTATAGTCGGGCGAGGTCTGGCGCGCGCAGGGTAGCGGCGTCCTTTTGCGCCTGGGTCGCACCTTCGGCACGGGGCGCACTGGCTGCGAAGGTAGCGAACAGTTCGGCACTCACCCGATCAACCTGCGCGGGGGAAACTCCGGCGCCAAAGCCCTTCGCTGCCTGGATGGCGGACTCGTGGCCGCTACGGCGGAACACCAGGGGGAGTGGCGCTGGCGCGGGTGAAAGGGGCATGCTCATGGGAAATCCTCTTGCTGTGGCGCTCGGCTGGCGCAGGACCGGCAAGCCGGCCCGCTGCATCGCGGGGCTGTCAGGGCGACGGTTGGTTCAGATGGCCCAGTATCCCGATGGCAGACCGACACGGCTTTCAGTTTCCATCCTTGAATGCCGGCTCTTCAGGCGGTGGCGTACGGATGACATGGCGTGGAGTTCACCCCTCGCCACTGGAGCCGGTGGAATCTTCTGAACCAGGTGTACGGTCGCCCTTGACCGCCTGCAGATAGGCCTCGGCGCGGGTGCCCAACTCGCTCCCCGCCGCCCGTCCGGCGACGGCCTCGAAGCACTCGCGGGCCTTGCGCAGCCGACCGAGCGCCAAGTGGCACTGGCCCACATGGAACATCGGGCGATCGTCGGTCAGATCCAGGGCCTGCGCGACCGCGTACATGCCGATGGCTTTCTCGTATTCGCGCTTGAGATGCAACACGGCACCCATGCCCAGCGCGTAGTCGGCGTTGTAGAAGTCATACAGGCACAGGAACCGGAAGAACGCTTCCGCCTCGTCCAGCTGTCCGTTCTGGTAGAAGCGGTGGGCAATGGCATACACGCCTTCGAGGGTGTCACGGGTTACTCCTTTGAGGTCTGCCACGGTTGCTCCCTCGCGCAGGCCCTCCATGATCATCCGGGTCATCTCGCTTTCGTCGGCAGCCGCTGTCGGGGCGCGGGTGGGATCGTGGTCAATGGTCATGTAGTGCTCCAGTTGGTGGGCGGTGGATACTCAGTGGGACAGAGGCGGCGGCGGCGGGTCGTCGTCCGCGTCGGGTTGCCCGGCACGCTCCACGTCGCGCAGCCAGCGCACGATCTGCATCACCGGCTCGATGCTGCGGTCATGCACGAAGCGGTAGCGTCGCGTGCTGAAGTAGATGGCGCGCGCCAGCCTCACATCACGCACGACCGGTACACCGTTGGCTTCGGCCAGCGCGATCACCTTGCGCGCGCGGGCGCCTCGCTCGCGCACGGCCACAAAGGGCATCGGCATGTCGTCATCCATCAGGAAGATGCCGATGGCGATGTGGGTCGGGTTGGCCAGCACGACCGTGGAGCCGCGGGTATCGGCCTGCACCTGTGCGGACAGTTCGTCGTTGACTTCCTGCCGCCGCTGTTTGAGCTCGGGTTTGATGTCGTTTTCCTTGTTCTCCCGCTTGACCTCGTGCTTCTCCATCTTCATTTCCCGGATGAACAGGAAATGGTCCAGCCAGCCGGCAAGCAGATACACGGGGGCCAGGGCGAGCAGCAGGCCCAGCCCGAACATCATCGCGACATGTCGCCACAGCGCGGACAGCTGGGTGTCGCTGGCATGGATCTGGCTGAGGACATCGGGACCCCACAGCGCCAAGGCCAGCCAGGCGAACAACCCGCAGCACACCAGGTAGAGGACGCTGCGCAGCAGATCCTTCAGTACGCGGAAGGAAAACAGATTTTTGAAGCCGTTGACCGGATTGAGCTTGTTGAGGTCGAAACGAATGGCCTCGGAGGCGATCCTCCCCTTGCTCATCCACAGCGAGCACAGCACCACCGCCACCGCGGCGGCCAGCAGCGTGGGCGCCAGCGCCAACAGGAATGCCCGCAATGCCGCCAGGACCGCAGACGTCGGTGTGATCGCGAAACCACCGCGCACGATGTCCACGTACAGCGTGGCCAATGGCAGCAACGAGCTCAGCAGTCCGATCGCCGGCAGCCCTGCCCACAACACACTGGCGGCCACCAGGTCACGGCTGTTGAAGGACTTTCCCTTCTTCGATTCCTTCTTGAGTCGCTGAAGCGTCGGCTTCTCGGTTTTCTCGCTGGCACCGGAGCTCACGGCACATCGCCCGGAGCGAGAGCACGCAGTACCGGATACTGCCGCCACAGGGCCGGCACCTGCTCGGTCATCGTCAGCATCAGGTACAACAGCATCGCGGCGAACGCGATGACCGACTTCACTGTCAGCGAGACCGAGAACGCGTTGAGCTGCTGTGCGAAACGCGAGATGACGCCCAGCAGTATCTCCACCAGCAACAACAGCAGCAGCACCGGGGCCGCCATGCGGATCGCTGCGGACAGCACGATATCCATGAAGCCATGGATGCTCGGCAGGTCCGGCAGGAAGCCGCCGCCCATGGGCACCAGTACATAGCTGCCTTGGACCGCTTCAAGCAGGGGCACCAGCCCACCGGCCACCAGGAAAACGACCGCACTCATCATCTGCAGCAGGTTCGCCATCTCCGTCGCTTCCACGCCGGTAAGCGGGTCGAGCATCGCGCCGACGCCGGCACCGCGCTGGGTGTCGATCACCGAGCCGATGGCATGGAAGACGTGATACGGCAGCGCCAGCATCACCCCCAGCACCGTGCCGATCAGGGCTTCGCGCATCGCCGCCAGTCCAAGGGAGGGCATGTCCAGCGGCCGCTGTACGGTCTCTGTCACCGGCCACAGGCCGATCAGTACCGCCAGTGCCAGGACGACACGCAGCATGCGCGAGGGCATGGCCCCGCTGGATAGATAGGGCAGCCAGGCGAAGCAGGCCAACAGCCGTGCCAGACCGAGCGTGGCTGGCACGGCGTGGTCGCCGATCGCCTGCATGAACGCAGTGTCCAGCGGGGTCAGGCCCATCAGTGCTACACCCCCAGCGCGCGGCCGAACACCAGGCTGCCGAAATCGATCAGCGTGCGCGACATCCAGCCCATCAATACCAGCACGGTCAGCACCACCGCCAGCATCTTCGCGCCGAATGGCAGCGTCTGCTCCTGCAACTGGGTGACCGTCTGGAACAAGCCGATGAGCAGGCCCACCAGCGTTGCCACGATGACCGGGCCGGCTGACAGCAACAGCACCAGCATCAGCGTTCTGTTACCGATGTTGATCAGCTCGTTCATCGCAGCGCTCCGTTGCTGCGGGCGCTCACCGACAGTGCGCACGTCATGCCGGCACATCCAGATATTGCAGTACCAGTCCCTGCGACAGCAGGCTCCAGCCATCCAGCACCACGAACAGGATGAGCTTGATCGGCGTGGAGATGGTCACCGGGCTCATCATCATCATGCCCAATGCGAGCAGGATGCTGGAGACGATCAGGTCCACCACGATGAAGGGCAGATACAGGTAGAAGCCCATCAGGAAGGCATCCTTCAGCTCACTCAGTGCGTAGGCAGGCAGCAGCGCGAACAGCGAGCGGTCCTCGGCTGCCGTGTCCGCGGCAGGTACGTCTGCACCTTCGGAGACCTGGGCGCGCTCGAAGAAGCGCAGCAGTTCAGGATCGGCGTGGCGTGCCAGGTAGGCGCGGTACTCCCCCAGGCTGCTGTCGAGGAAATCGGCGGTCTCCTGCACCGTATTCAAGGGCTGCTCGAGCTCCTGATACGCGGACTGCACCGAACTGACGATCGGGTGCATGACATAGAACGCCAGGATCAACGACAACGCGTTGATCACCATGTTGGAAGGCACCTGCTGCAGGCCCAGCGCGTTGCGGATCAGGGTGAACACCACGCTGAACTTGATGTAGCAGGTTCCCACCGCGACCACGAAGGGCAGTACCGCGGCGGCGGCCAGTATCGCGATCAACGACACATCGTTGTTGATGTGCATGACGCTCATGTCAGTCTCGGAACCTGCGCAAGCTGTACGCCCAGCTGATCACCCACCTGCACCAGCGTACCGGTGGCGATGCGGTGCCCGTTGTGCACCAGCGCGACCTGCTGGCTTGCCTGCTCAGGCAGGGGTACCACGCTCCCTTCGCAGAGGCCGGCCAGCTCACCCAGGGGCAGGGTCAGGCGGCATAGCTGGACATGCAGCTCCAACGGCAGGTCATTCAGACCCTTCGTATCCAGCAGCGGATCGTCAGCGTGCAGGCCCGGATCGGGCACGTCGAGGTCAGGGTCGAAGGGAGAGTGGACGATGGTCACGGTGAAAGCATCCGTATCAAGGGTGAAGTCGAACAGTGGGCAGGTGCCGCGCCATGCGCGAAGGACCGGCGCGGGAATCAGCACGATGTCGCCGGAGCGCAATCGACGCAGCCGGTGCGGGGTGATGCTGACTTCGCCGAGCTGCAGGCGGATGGGTACCTTCAGACCGACCGGGAGGGGTAACGGCTGACGGGCAGCAGGAAGCGGGCCGGTCAGTGATTCAATCCAGACGTCCCCTTCGGCAGCCAGCACGTCGGGCAACGGTCGCGGTGCCGGCCCTGGGTTGTCCGGAGGCAGCGGACGCGCGGTGGCGTAGTCGAGAACGGCATCGACGAACTCCAACGGGCGGGCCACCGCGGTCAGTCCGGCCAGAACCTTCGGCGCCATGGCAGACCAGTCGAACCCTCCGAGTTCGGGAAAGTGCACGGCCGCCCACGCGTTCGCTTCGACACGGCACGTCATGCGCAGCGCACCGGAGGTCAGCTGGAAACGCAGGCAGGCCGTCGCCGGCGGCAGGCTGGCGACGCTACGTACGCCACTGCGATGCAGTGACTGCAGCAGGGTCTGGACGTGCAGCGCCTGTGGATCGACCACGGCCAGCGAAGGAAACCGCTGGCTCATTCCTCATCCTCCGGCAGGCGAGGCACGTTGCCACGCTTTTCCCGATCATCGTGGGCGTCATCCGCGCGTTGGATCTCTACCGTGCCTGGCACGCCGCCATCGCGGGCAGTCAGTGCGCCGTCTACTGCGCGCTGGGCGGCGTCACTGCTGCTGCGCAGCGTGATGGCGGCCGGTGCGGTGCCCGGCAACACGGCCTGCATCCACGTCGCGGTGACCTGGTGACCTGGCCCCCAGCTGCTGAAAGGCACGGTGACGCTGACCGGACGGTGCAGGGTGGGCAGCTCCTTCAGCTCAGCTATCGATCTGAACGCCGTGCCGGGGGTCCGCGTGCGGGGTTCTGCGTGCGCTGCTGCGGTGAATCCCCGCGCGGTGGACAACGTGTCCACCAACGACGCGAGCGGCAATGCCGGGCTGCGTGCATCGGCCGGCTCGCGCAGGCGGTGGTCCACCGTTGGGGGCGCACCCGTTGCAGCCACGTCCGATGATAGTGCTGCAGGTGCCGGCAAGGGTGCTGCGGCGATGCGTTGCGTGGACGGTTCCCCGCTGACAGGCCTGGCATCTGGCAAGCGCGGTGTGCGTGCCGATCCGTCGGACGGCTGCGTCGGGGCGTCGGCAACCAGAGACGGAGAGGGAGATGCGGATGGAGACGGCGCATCAGGGAGGCCGGAGGTAACGACACCCACCGGCAAGGCTGTGTCAGCACGCCTGCCCCGCGTCATGTCGTCGCGCACCGGGTCGGCCGCTGTGCCCTTGGGCATGCGCAGTGCAAGCTCACCGCGCTGTTTTTCCATCCGCTGAGGAGGCGTGGAAGAGAGCATCGATTCGAGCATGGTGGACACCACCGTTCCGACAGCGCCGGGGGCGGGTCGGGGAATCAAGCCATCGGACAGTCGTCTTGCCTGCGCGCTGGCCAGGAAGAGATTGCCGTCTGCTGTGATGGAATCGGCGGGCGTATCTTCGGCTACCGGCTCCATGCCGTCGTCGTCACGACCCGTGCGTTCCTCATCGTCAGGCCCGGAGACGACGGCTTGCTCGCGGATACGACGCAGCAGCGGCACGACGGAGGTATCCGGTGCGGAGCGGTCAAGGTGATCAGGAGCGCGCGGAGCGTTCAGCGCGGGGAGCGGCGTCGACATGCGATTTCATCCAGTGTCTGAGTGTGAAGACGGCTCTCGCGGAGCCGGTTGGTCGCTCGGCGCTGCCGGGCATGCCAGTACTCCAGCTTTTTCTGCTTCCGGTGCTGCAGCGCAGCCCGTTCACGCTGCACGCGCTCTGCGGCGTCGCAGCGCATGGCGTCGGCCTCCATGTCGCCGGCGGCGTGGCCCGTTTCCAGTGCATGGGCCCTCGCCACCGCGAGCACCCGCAGGCGATCAAACAACAGGCTGCGGGTCAGGCCGTCTTCCGGTTGCAGGGTGGCCAGGTGCAGGGTCTGCTCGGCGGATGCACGGAGCGCGGCGGCTTCTTCGCGACGTTGTACCGCCGCCCGCTGCTGCGCCTGCGCCGACAACAATGCGAGCTGGCGCTGGGCCTGCTTGAGCTTGGTCAACCGCAGGCCACGCGCGTCAACGGGCGAGTTCATGCAGGGCTCCCAGCGTGTGTGGCAATGCGCTTCGTTCATGCTGACCCTGACGCAGGAAAACATGCAGTGCGGCTTCGCTGGCGACCGCCCTGTCATACACAGCGCTGACACCCGGCGTGTACTCGCCCAGGTCGCGCATCAGCTGCAGGTCGTCCAGCGTCCCCAGCAGGCCACGCACGCGCCCGACCGCCTGCTGGTGCGCAGGGTCGGCCAACGTACCGAACAGGCGGCTGCCACTGCGCAGCACATCCAGTGCAGGCAGGTGACCCCGTCCGGCCAGCTGACTGCTGAGATACAGGTGCCCGTCCAGCAGCGATTTGACCTCTTCACCAATCGGGTCGGCGTCCTGCTCGTCTTCCAGCAGCACCGTGTAGAACGCCGTAATGCTTCCCTGCCCGGTGCGCCCGCTGCGTTCCAGCAGGCGCGGCAGCGCCTCGAAGACCGAGGCCGGGAAGCCACGGCGTGCCGGCGGCTCGCCCGCGCCCAGCGCAAGTTCCCGCAATGCGCGTGCGTAGCGGGTCACCGAGTCCATCACCAGCAGCACGCGGGCCCCCTGTTCGCGGAAGTGCTCGGCGATGGTGGTGGCAATCAGCGGTGCCTGGCTGCGAAGCGCCGGCGCGGCGTCTGATGTCGCCTGCACGACCACGGTACGTGCGGCCTGCGGAGAACGACGCAGCCGCTCCACCAGCGTCGCCACTTCGCGGCCGCGTTCGCCGACCAGCGCGATGACACTGATATCGACGTCGGCGTTGTCCAGCAGCATTTCGGCCAGCGTGGTCTTGCCTGCACCTGCGCCAGCGAAGATGCCGACGCGCTGCCCCTCGCCACAGGTCAGCAGGCCGTCGATCGCGCGAATGCCGGTACACAGGGGGGTGTCGATCGAGCGGCGTTGACGGTAGTCGACCGCGGCTCCGTTTATCCGGCGTGTCATCGCATGCGACAGCACCGGCGCCGAGAAGCGTTCGACCTCGTTGCCCTGGCCGTCCAGGACGCTGCCCAGCACGTGATCGGACAAGGTCAGCATCGGGCCCCGCCCTGTCGGCATCACCAGGCACTGCGCGGACAATCCCGCGCTGTCGCGCAGCAGGCCGATGGAGGCCATCCCATGCTCGACGGCCACGACGGTGCCCAGCCCGGCGCAGGAATCGTCCTGCGCGCTGCTCTGCAGTCGGCAGAGCTCACCGATCGCCACCTGCGGCAACGGCGCGCGCAGCATGGACCCGATGATCGCCGCAGGATGTGCGGCGGGGCGCCAGGGTGACCGGAGCAGCGTCATCGGATGGCCTGCATCCGCGCCAGGCATTCGTGGAAGTCCTGCAATGCCTCGGCCAACCGCGAGGGCTCGATCACGTACTCGGGGTGCAGCATGCCGCCTACCCGCCCATCTGCGCGGAGCACCATCGCACCGGCGTCCCAATGCCCTACCGGGCGGATGACCTCGGCCAACAGCGGCTCGGCCAGTACGCTGCGCGCCTGTTCGCTGACCTCTTCGATCATGCCCCATAACCAGACCTGCTCGCCGTCACGGGGATCGAGGTAGATATCGCCGACGTCATCGAAAGACATGACGATCGTGGAGTGATCGTCGAACTGATAGTCGCCGGAGTTGGCGCCAAGCTGGTCAAGTGCCTGGCAGAGGGTTTCTTTGAGGGTCATAGTGATCTCACGACATCAAGGGAGACGGCATCGGATACTTCCGAGAACGACAGGACCGAAAGACCCGGCAACCGGGTCTCGACGAAACGCTTCACGAAACGGCGCACGTCGGGCGCCACCAGCAGCACCGCCTCGGGGCGATTGGCCAGCAGAGGCTCGAATACGATCACGATGCGATCCAGCAGCTGTTCGGACTGTGCGGGGTCCAGATTGAGGAATGCGGCGCCCTGGCTCTGGCGGATGCCTGCACGCACCAGCTGTTCGGTGTCTGGCGCCAGCAGTACGGCCGCGATGCGATCGTCGCGCGCGTGCTGCGATGAGATGTAGCGCGCCAGTCCGCCGCGCACATGCTCGACCAGCAGAATCACATCCTTTTCGCGCTGGCCCCATTGCGCGAGGGTCTCCAGGATGATCTTCATGTTGCGGATCGACACCCCTTCGCGCTGAAGGCGTTGCAGCACCTCCGACACGCGCTGGACCGGGATGTGGCGGTGCACTTCCTTCAACAGCTCGGGGAAGCGTTTCTCGGTGTCGTCCAGCAGATGCTTGGTCTCCTGGATGCCAAACAGCTCGCCGATGTTGCGCATCAGGGCGTCATGCACCAGCAGCTGCAGTTCTTCCTGGTCGCTACGCGTGCCCATCCCCATGCTCTGCAGGTGTCCCTGCATGCTGGCGGGCATCCAGCACTGTGGCGGGCCACCTCCAAGGGCAGGCAGTGCGATGCTGTTGTCCAGCATCGTCAGTTCGTCGCTGTCGGCGAGCACGCGGACATGGTCGAGCACGATGTCGGCGCTCGCTGCCGTGATCTCGTTGATCATGACGATGACACGATGCGCCCCGCCGTCGTGCTCGCGCATCAACATGTAGGGCAGCTGCATGCCGGCACGTAGATGCAGGCGGTCACGCAGGGCGGCCTCCACGCCTGCCTTGCTCCACGTGGCGTAGTGGGCGGGCGGCAACAACAGCAGCAGCGGCACGGTCTCGTTGACCTGCTTGCCGTCGTGACCCAGCTGCTTCTGCGCGCCCGGCGTGGTCGGCCGGCCGTCCTGGCCGATCGCGCGCCCGGCGGCATCGACCTCGCCGGTGCCCGCGGCCGCCTCCTCCCGTGTGCGCCACGCTGCCAGCGCGAACAGGCCTGCCGCCAGGGTCAGGAAGATGATCAACGGGAACCCGGGCAGCAAGCCGAGCAGCAGCAGCAGGGTGCCGGCGATGACCAGCACCTTCTGGCTGCTGAAGAGTTCCTTGATGATGCTGGCACCGAGGTTGCCCTCGTCGCCGCCGACGCGGGTCACCACGAAGCCGGCACTGATACAGATCAGCAGTGCCGGGATCTGTGCGACCAGGCCATCGCCGATGGTCAGCAGGGTGAACACCTTCAGCGCTTCCTGGAATCCCATCCCGTGCTGCAGCATGCCGACGGCAATGCCACCGAACAGGTTCACGAAGACGATGACGATGCCGGCGATGGCATCGCCCTTCACGAACTTCATCGCACCATCATAGGAACCGTAGAGCTGGCTTTCCTTTTCGACTTCGCGGCGGCGCAGCTTCGCGCCAGCCGCATCGATGGACTCGGCGCGCAGGTCGGCGTCGATGCCCATCTGCTTGCCGGGCATGCCGTCAAGCGAAAACCGTGCCACCACTTCACCAATACGCTCGGAGCCTTTGGTGATGACGATGAACTGCACGATGGTGACGATGGCGAAGATGACGAAGCCGACCACCAGGTTGTCGGCCGCCACGAATTCACCGAAGGCCGACACAATATGACCGGCATCGGCGTCCACCAGGATCAAGCGGCTGGTGCTGACCGACAAGGCAAGCCGCATCAGCGTCGTGAACAGCAGTACCGATGGGAACGTGGAGAAGTTGAGGATGCGCTCGACGTAGAACGAGCTGAGGAAGATCACGATCGCGATCAGCAGGTTGACGCCGATCAGAAGGTCCACGAGGAACGTGGGCAACGGAACGATCAACATGCCGATGATCACCGCCATCAGCACCACCAGCGCCAGCTCGGGTCGCAGCAGGGTCCGTGCCACCTGGCCCAGGCCGTTGGCCGGGCGTCGCAGCGCGGCCATCAGACGGCCACCCAGTGACGGCTGCCGTTACGCTGCTGTTCCTGCTTCAGCGCGGCCGACAGCAGATCCTCCACCTCATCCAGTGCACGCACCTGTTGGTCAGGGGCATACCAGAGGCCATGCGGCACGGATTTCAGAAAGCGCCGCAGCCCCTGCGCGAGGCGCACCTTCTCTTCGGTATCCAGCACGCCGGCCACCTGCACGAAGACGGCATCGAACATCGGCTGCAGCCCGCCGCCGTTGCGGATCATGCCGAACAGGGCGATCAGCAGGTCGGGCCGGGTCACCCCTATCCGCGGCATCATGGCGGCGTCCCAACAACAGGCCAGCAGCAGGTGATCAGCCGAACGCAGGGTGGTGATCTGCCGCACGCGTTGCAGCAGCTGGCCGAACTCCACCCGCGAGCAGGACGGATCCAGCGCATACATGTCGGCCGCCATGGCATGTTCGATGAAGTCCACCACGCGGCTGCGACGTTCAAACCCGTACAGCGCGATCCATTCCTCGTAGCTGTCCAGCGGCTCGCCGTATGCCAGGAACTCGCGGTAGGTCTGCCGAAGCTGCACAGGCGTGGCCGCCAAGGGTTTCGCATGCAGACGCGCCTTCAGCGCGACGTTCAGGCCGGCACGGACCGCACGCCCCTGTGCGTCCCGTCCTCCCAACAGCTCCTGCTCCAGCTCGGCCAGTACCTGCGCAAGATCTTCCAGCTCCTGGCTGGAGCGCAGCGTGCGCAGGGCCGCCACCGCATCGCTCGGATCGGCGAACAGCTTCATCAGCAGGGCGCGCAGTGCGGCCACGTCCACCGAGGCGAGCTGGCGCACCTGCAGGCGCAACGCGGCCAGCTTCTCGGGGCCTTCCGGATCCAGCACATGGTCCAGCCATGCCTGCGCGTGCGCCGGTGCCTCTTCGGCATCACGGGTGCGGTTCCGTCGCATGCTGGACACCAGCCCGGCCAGATCATCGTTCATCGCCAGCGCCTGATGCAGCGCACTCGCCTGCCGCAGATCGCTGCGGCGTGCGGCCGTCGTCGATGAAGCAGGCTCCTCCTCGATCATCGGCGCTGCCACAGGCAACTGCCGAGCACGCGGCGGCAAGGCAGGGGCGCGCACGGCGCCCACGTCAATCTGTGCCATGCAGAGCCTCCCGCACGCTGCCGCGGACACGCTCGAGATGCGCCGGCAGGGGCAGTGCAAGATCATCAAGGGTGTTGAATCCGGCGCCTGGCAGCAGATCATCCGGTGTCCGCACCCGAGGCTGGATCAGAAACACTCTGACCAACTCCTGATGGCGATCACTGCGGTGTCGGAACGCATTACCCAGGAACGGAATACGGCCCAGACCGGGTATCGCCGTACGATCCCGCGCCTGCTCGTGGCGTGTGTAGCCGCCCACCAGCAGGCTGAGGTGGTGCGGAACCCGGGCCACCGTATCGATCGTGGTGCGATTGATCACCGGCAGTCCTTCAACCTCCTTGCCACTGGAGGTGCCGTCTTCGATCTTCAGCTGCATTTCCACTTCGTCTTCCGCGGACACGCGTGGCAGCACGCTGATCAACGTGCCGTAGGTCACTGCTTCCAGCGAGGCGGCGCGCTCGGACTGCAGGCGCGCGTAGAAGGTGCTGTTGCTGTCGAAATGAGCGAGCACGTTCTCCTGGGTCAGCAGCACGGGGCGTGACACCACGCTGGCGTGCCCACGCTCGGACAAGGCCGTCACCGAGGCAAGGAAGCGTTCGCCATCGAGGGTGGACGTGGCGCCGTTGAAGCCCAGGCCCAGACGACCGCCCAGACCCACCTGGCCGCTCCACTTCACGCCCAGCGCGTCCAGCTGTTTCTTCTGGACGTCGATGATCCACAGGGACAGCTCTACCTGCTTGCGCGGCAGATCCAGCTCGGCAACCAGCTGCTTCACCTTCTGGATGCCGGACAGCGTGCCGCGCACGATCAGACTGTTGGTTTCCGGGTAGGCGACCACGATGGTCGGCGGCGACGCGCCGCCGGCAGACGCGCGCGTTGCGCTGCGCCGTGCGTCACCTTCCACGGCCACGCCCTGTCGCGTGGCCACGGCAGCGTCGCTGCTCGGATCCTCGACCAGCGCGTCGGGCTCGGGTCGTCGCACGATGATGTTGCTGACACCGGAGTCGGTCAGCACGCTGGCCAGCACCTCGGCCATGCCGGGCAGCGTGGTATCCCAGCTGCGCATGCCGTACCGCCGTCCCTGCGCGAAGCTGTTGCGCAGCGCGATCACTTCCACATGTTCAGCGCGTGCATCGGCCCCCCGATACAGCTCATCGAGGTAGCGTGCTGCATTGAGTACGATCTCCACATACACCGGCGAGCCGGATACGTAGAACGTCCCATCGCCCGCTGCACCACGCAGTGCATGCCGGCTGTCGGCGAGACGGGTACGACGCAGGAAATCGTCCAGCACCGCCAGCGATGCATGTTGCATGTGCCCCACGGCGTTACGGGTTTCGCTGGCGTCGTGCACGTAGAGGGTCTGGCCGTCGCTGTACCAGATCAGCCCGACGTCGCGTGCGATCTGGTCGAGCAGTGCACGCGGCTCGGTCAGGGTGAAGCTGCCCTGGATACGCTTCTTCTGCGCTCTGGAACTGACGATCACCGGCACCTTCATCTGTGCGGCCACCGACTGCAGCAGCAGGCTGACGCCGTCGCCCCGCGACACGAAGGTCGTGTCCGCGGAGAGCTCGCCACGGTGGCGGATGGGTGTGTTTTCCAATGGAATGTCCGCGTTTGTCTGCGCATGGGCAGACAGCGGCGTCAGCAGCGTGCTGGTCGCCAACAGGGCGAACAGGGAAAGGGTGCGGCACGAAAAGTTCACAGGGAATGGACTGACTGGTAGATGGAGCGCGGTGACCTGCCGAGCAGGGATTTGATCTCGCTGCAGAAGTGCGAAGGCGAGGAAAAGCCGAAGTCGGAAGAGAGCCGGGTGAAGGTCTGCCCGGTATCGGCGTAGCGATACAGCACGCGTCCCGCGCGCAGCAGGCGCAGCTGTTCTTTCAGTGAGCGGTCGAACGCCTTTCGGCCGATGCGGCGGAACTGCGCCACCGATAATCCATAACGGTCTGCCAGTTGCTGTACGCCAAGATCCGGGTGCTCCAGCACGAAGCGCACCAGCTGGTACGGTTCGCATACGGCCCATGCCGAAGCGACCTGGGCGACGTTCTGGTCGCCGCTCAGCAGGTGCTCCATCAGCCAGTCGCGGGCGACGTCCGCATTGCGCAGGTCACGCGCGGTCGACAGCAGGACCGGCTGGCACCGGTCCTGCGGCAGCGGACGCTGCACGTCCATGCCGTGGTCATGGAACGCCAGCAGGCGGCTGAGTCCACTGCAGACGGGATGCGGTTCGCACCCCATACCCCACAAGGTCAGGGGCCGATTACCCGCACACACCAGCAGCGTGTTGCCGGCGGGCAGATGATGATGCTGGCGGGCGGCCGCGGAATGGGTTCCGATACGGAGGTGGGCCGGCTCGTGGCCGGCGATGACCAGCACGGACTCGTTGCGCGGCAGCAGCTGCGTGAAGGCCGATGAAGGACTGCGTGGTGCTTGGGGAGGGGAGGCAGTGAGCGGCATGACGCTGATGGTGTTGCGTCAGCGCGTGTCGGGCTATGAGCCGAATTGCGATTTTTCTTACAGATTGCAGCAAGGCGTGACAGGCCTCTCCTGTCACGCCCCCTGATACTGCACTGCGCCCCGCTGTGGTGGCGCGTGTTTACAGCTGTGCGAGCGATGCCACCGCATCGAACCGGTCCGCAAGCCGCTTCAGCAGGGCCAGGCGGTTGCCCCGCACCGCCAGATCATCGGCATTGACCATCACCTGGTCGAAGAAGGCATCCACCTGCGGCCGCAGGCGTGCCAAGCGCTCCAGCACGCGGATGTAGTCCTTCTGCTGCAGGCTCGCACCGGTATCGTCGATGGCGGCGGCGACGGCTTCGGCCAGCGCGCGTTCGGCATCTTCCTGCAACAGCGCGGGATCGATCTGGCCGGGAATGTCGATGTCGGCCTTGCGCAGGATGTTGCCGATGCGCTTGTTGGCTGCAGCGAGCGCCGGGGCTTCCGGCAGCGACGCAAACGTGCCGATCGCGTCAATGCGACGATCAAAGTCGTACAGCGATGCCGGTTTCAGCTCGGCCACGGCGTTGAAATGCGCGGCGGGCACGCCCTTGTCCGCGTAGTAGCCGCGCAGGCGCTCAAGGATGAAGTCGTACAGTTCACCGATATCGGCCTGCACGTTGCGCGGGGCCAGGGCGGCGTTGGCCTGCGTCAGCAGCGCGCGCAGGTCCAGCTCGAACCCGCTTTCGATGATGGTACGGGCCATGCCGAGCGCGTTGCGGCGCAGGGCGAAGGGGTCCTTGTTGCCGGTCGGCTTCAGGCCCGCGGCAAAGCCACCGGCCAGGGTATCCAGCCGCTCCGCGATGGCCAGTACCTTGCCCAGTGCGGACAAGGCGATGTCGTCGCCACCGAACCGCGGCTGGTAGGCCTCGTCGATGGCCAACGCGACGTCGGGCGACTCGCCGCCCGTCACCGCATAATGCCGGCCTGCGATGCCCTGCAGCTCCGGGAACTCATTGACCATGCGCGACTGCAGATCGTTCTTGGCCAGCTGCGCCGCACGCTTTGCCAGGATCGGTTCGGCACCGACCTGCGGCGCGATGGCTTCGGCGAGCGCGACGACGCGTGCGACCTTGTCCGCCACACTGCCAAGCTTGGCCTGGTAGGTCACGGTCTTCAGGCCGTCACCCATGGATTCCAGCCCCTGCTTCAGGTCTTCGTCGAAGAAGAACTTGGCATCGGCGAAACGCGGACGGATCACCCGCTCATAGCCCTTGGCGACTTCGGCCACGTCCTTGGACTCGATGTTGGCGATGCCGATGAACTTCTCGGTCAGTTTGCCGCCATCGTCCAGCACGGGGAAGAACTTCTGGTTGATCTCCATCGTCTCGATCAGCGCTTCCTGCGGTACCGCCAGGAACGCGCGCTCGAAGCTGCACAGCACGGCCGACGGCCACTCCACCAGGTTGACCACCTGGCCGAGGTTGTCATCGGTGATGCGGGCGCTGCCACCCGCTTCGGCGGCTGCCGCCTGTACCTGGGCGACGATGCGCTCGCGACGCTCCCGCGGGTCCACGAGCACGAAGGCCGAACGCAGCGATTCCACGTAATCCTGCGGCTGCGTCAGCCACACGGTCTTGTCGTGGTGGAAACGGTGGCCGCGGCTCATGCGGTCTGCCTTCAGGCCGAACAGCTCGGCGTCGACGATGTCCGCACCGTGCAACAGCACCAGCCAGTGCACCGGGCGGGCGAAGCCCCATGCATGGTCGCCCCAGCGCATCGGCTTGGGGATGGGCATGGCCGCTATGGCCTCGCGCAGCACCTCCGGCAGCAGCTCGGCGGTACGCGCGCCCGGCTTCACCGCGCGGTGGACGAAGCGCTCACCCTTGGCGTCGCTGGTCTTTTCCAGCGCGGTCCAATCGATGCCCGCCTTGGCGGCAAATCCCTGCAGGGCCTTGGTCGGCTGGCCGTCTGCGTCCAGTGCGATGTTCAGGTACGGGCCCAGCACCTCGCTGCGCTGTTCGGGCTGCTCGGTGCCCACGCCCGGCAACAGCACGGCCAGCCGGCGCGGGGTCGACAGGGGGCGTGCATCGCCGAGGTCGAGCTCGA
This sequence comes from Stenotrophomonas sp. WHRI 8082, assembly GCF_040223995.2. Taxonomy (NCBI): domain Bacteria; kingdom Pseudomonadati; phylum Pseudomonadota; class Gammaproteobacteria; order Lysobacterales; family Lysobacteraceae; genus Stenotrophomonas; species Stenotrophomonas sp. WHRI 8082. Next base: position 1,834,327 of record NZ_CP167826.1, read on the forward strand.
CGCCGCGCTTGCGCAGGCCGTCGACGATGCCGTCGAAGAAGGCCTGCGCCAGGCCCGGCAGGGCCTTGACCGGCAGTTCTTCAGTGCCCAGTTCGATCAGCAGGGGAGACAGATGGCTCATCGGTTCAATCCAGTTGGGGGCGCAGCGCGCGACGCGGCCAGCGCCCGGGTGTTCGGGAAGATACGGGGCTCAGGCCTGCGCTTTCGCGCCGGGGAAGCCCAGCTTTTCGCGCTGCTCGTAATAGGCCTGGGCCACGCCCTGGGCCAGCGCGCGCACCCGCAGGATGTAGCGCTGGCGCTCGGTCACGCTGATCGCTCGGCGTGCATCGAGCAGGTTGAAGGCGTGGCTGGCCTTGGTCACCTGTTCATAGGCAGGCAGCGGCAGGCCTAGTTCGACCAGCTTCTTCGCCTCGCGCTCGCAGGCATCGAAGCGGTGGAACATTTCTTCCACGTCGGCGTGTTCGAAGTTGTACGTGCTCTGTTCCACTTCGTTCTGGTGGTAGACATCGCCGTAGGTCACCGGCGTGCCATCCGGACCGTAGGTCCACACCAGGTCGTAGACGTTGTCGCAGTTCTGCAGGTACATGCACAGGCGCTCGAGACCGTAGGTGATCTCGCCCAGCACCGGCCGGCACTCCAGCCCACCGGCCTGCTGGAAGTAGGTGAACTGGGTCACCTCCATGCCGTTGAGCCACACTTCCCAGCCCAGGCCCCAGGCGCCGAGGGTCGGCGATTCCCAGTTGTCCTCGACGAAGCGCAGGTCATGCACCAGCGGGTCGATGCCCAGCGCCTTCAACGAATCCAGATACAGCTGCTGGATGTTGTCCGGTGCCGGCTTCATCGCCACCTGGTACTGGTAATAGCGCTGCAGACGATTGGGGTTCTCGCCGTAACGGCCGTCGGTGGGACGGCGCGACGGCTGCACGTACGCGGCATTCCAGGTTTCCGGACCGATCGCACGCAGGAAGGTCGCCGGATGGAACGTACCGGCGCCCACTTCCAGGTCGAGCGGCTGGATCAGCACGCAGCCCTGCTGCGCCCAGAACTGGTTGAGGGTCTGGATCAGACCCTGGAAGGTGATCGGAACGGTCGTGGTCGCGGACATGCGGACGATTCTTGGCCTGCGAAAGGGGTGCGCTAGTATAACGAGCGACCACCGCCGGGCGCTGGACGCCGTCAGGCCCCCGGCGGCGGCGGTTTTCAACGCAACAGGCGGTCCACAAGGAACCTGGTCGATGGAGCATCACCCGAACATGTCCTCCCCCGGCAGTGCCTTGCCATTGCCACAGGGCCGTCTGGTGTTCGAACAGGTGGCCGCGGCACTGGTCGCCGATGGCCTGATCGCGCCACAGGACCTGGATCGTGTCCGCTTCTCCGCGCAGGGTGCCAAGAACGCCAGCGACGTGCATCCGCTGGTGCTGCTGGCCAACCTGAAGCTGTCGGCCACGGGCGGCGGCGAGCTTGGACTGGAGCGGCTCACCGATTGGCTGGCCAAGCGCACCGGTACCCGCTACCTGCGCATCGACCCGACGCGGGTGGACGTGGCCAGCGTGACCTCGCTGGTATCGCATGCCTATGCACGCCGGCACCGCTTCCTGCCGCTGGCGGTGGACAGCGAGCGGGTACTGGTGGGCACCAGCGAGCCGCTGGCACAGGAATGGCGCCGCGACCTGCAGCATCTCAGCCGTCGCACCATCGAACTGGCCGTCGTCAATCCGCTGGACCTGCATCGCTACACGATGGAATTCTATGGCGTCACCCGCTCGGTGCGGGGGGCGCGTGGCGACGTCCGTTCGGAAACCAGCAGCACCCTGCCCAGCTTCGAGCAGCTGGTGGAACTGGGGCGTGCCGGCGACGTCAATGCCGACGACCAGCACATCGTGCACATCGTCGACTGGTTGCTGCAGTACGCCTACGAGCAGCGCGCATCGGACATCCACCTGGAGCCACGCCGGGACATGGGGCGCATGCGCTTCCGGATCGACGGCGTGCTGCACAAAGTGTTCGAGGTTCCGCCCGCGGTGATGACCGCTGTGGTCAGCCGGATCAAGGTGCTGGGCCGGATGGACCTGGGCGAGCGCAGGCGGCCGCAGGATGGCCGCATCAAGACACGCTCCCCCGGCGGGCGTGAGGTGGAAATGCGTATTTCCACCATGCCCACGGCGTTCGGCGAAAAGTGCGTGATGCGCATCTTCGACCCGGATGCGGCGTTCAAGAGCATCGACCAGCTGGGCTTCAGTCCGCAGGAAGCCGCCGGCTGGAACACGCTGGTCGAGCAGCCACATGGCATCGTGCTGGTGACCGGCCCCACCGGCTCCGGCAAGACGACCACGCTGTACTCCACTCTGAAGCGCCTGGCTACGCCGGACGTCAACGTGTGCACCGTGGAAGACCCGATCGAGATGATCGCCCCCGAGTTCAACCAGATGCAGGTGCAGACCAACATCGACCTGGATTTCGCCAGCGGCGTGCGCACCCTGCTGCGGCAGGACCCGGACATCATCATGATCGGCGAAATCCGTGATCTGGAAACCGCGCAGATGGCGGTGCAGGCCTCGCTCACCGGCCACCTGGTGCTGTCCACGCTGCATACCAACGACGCGCCCTCGGCGATCACCCGCCTGCTCGACCTGGGGGTGCCGCATTACCTGCTGGCCTCCACCCTCAACGGCATCCTCGCCCAACGCCTGGTGCGGACGCTGTGCCCCCACTGCAAGGTGCGGCAGGTGCTCGAAGCCGCCGATTGGGCGGTGCTGGCTGATGGCCAGATGGCATATCCAGATGCCGCAACGCCGTACCGTCCGGTCGGTTGCCTGGAGTGCCGACGCACCGGTTTCCTCGGCCGGATCGGGCTGTATGAGTTGCTGCCATTGGGTTCGCGGCTGCGTGGACGGATCCGCGCCGACATGGATCTGGCCGCTTTTTCGCGTGAAGCGCGCGGTGCCGGACTACGCACCCTGCGTCAGGCAGGCCTTGAAAAGGTGGCCCTGGGGCTGACTACAATCGAGGAAGTCCTGTCTGTCGTCCCTGCCGCCGATGAATCCACTGCCCTTCCTGATCATTGAGACCGGCCGCCCCCTGGCGGCGCTGCGTCGCTATGGGCGCTTTCCGCACTGGATCCGCGTCGCCGCCGGTCTGGAACAGCACGAGACGCGGGTAGTCGACGCCGAGCACGGTGATGCGCTGCCGGATGTGCGCGACTACGCCGGTGTGCTGGTGACCGGGTCGGCCGCCTACGTCACCGACCGCGCCGAATGGAGCGAGCGCAGCGCGACGTGGCTGCGGCATGCCGTCCACGGCGGGACCCCGGTATTCGGCATCTGCTACGGGCACCAGTTGCTGGCGCATGCACTCGGGGGCGAAGTGGACTACAACCCGGCCGGGCGCGAATCCGGCACCATCGAACTGTCCCTGGATCCGGCGGCCGGCGACGATCCGCTGTTTTCCGGGCTGCCCGCGTGCTTCCCGGCGCACGCCACGCACATGCAGACGGTGCTGCGCGCCCCCGATGGGGCCGCCGTGCTGGCCCGCTCCAAGCTGGATGCCTGCCATGCCTTCCGCTGGGGCGACAGCGCGTGGGGCGTGCAGTTCCATCCCGAGTTCGCCACCCACCACATGCGCGGCTACGTCCGCGCCCGCGCGCAATGCATCACCCAGCACGGTGGCTGCGCACGCAGCATCGAGCGCGCGGTCAGTGCCGCACCGCTGGCGCGCCAGCTGTTGCGCCGTTTCGTGCGCCAGGCCCGCCACGCTTCAGGTCACGCCGTCATAAAACAGGGATAATCGGCTGACGCAGGGCGATGCCCTGCACCTCCCCCTGTATTTCGGATTCGTATGAGCGAGATTCGCAAGCTTCCGGCATCCGCCGGTGCGGAATGGCTGATGTCCGGCTTCACCCTGCTGCGCAAGGCGCCGGTGGGCTTGGGCACGCTGGGCGTGATCTGGGCGCTGGCTGCCCTGTTGGTAACGGCGCTGGCGACGATGGTGCCGGTGCTCGCGCTGCCGGCGCAGCTGGTGATGGCGCTGGCTGGCCCGTTGATTTTCGGTGGCCTGGTCTGGGCGGTACGCGAGGTCGACCAGGGCCGGCCGGCGCTGCCCGCGCACCTGCTGCAGGGCCTGCACGATGGTCGCGCGCCGCAGCTGCTGGTGTCGCTGCTGCCCCAGCTGGTGGCCGGGCTGGTGCTCGGCATCCTGCTGCTGCTGCTCATCGGCAGCTCGGGGCTGGGCCAGCTGAGCGAGGTGATGACCAAACTCAACGAGCTCAGCCAGTCCGGCGGCCAGCCGAGTCCGGCCGAGATGGAGGCCTTGGCCGCCAGCCTGCCGGCGGGGAGGATCCTGCTGTGGCTGCTGTGCGTGCTGGTGGTGTTCATCGGCGTCGCATTGGCACTGTTCACGCTGTCGCCGCAGGTGATGTTCGAGCACCGCAACGGTCTGCAGGCACTGCGCCTGAGCCTGCGCGCCTGCGCGCACAACCTGCTGCCGATGCTGGTGTTCTTCCTGCTCGCCTTCGTGGCGGTGTTCGCCGTGTATTTCCTGGTGATGATCGTGGCGATGATCGCCCAGCTGGTCGGCGGCGCGATGCTGGCGCTGTTCGCAGCCCAGCTGCTGCTGATGGGCGTGGTGATGCCGGTGTTCGCCGGTGCCGTCTACAGCGCGTGGAAGCAGATGTTCGGGACGGAAGGCGAGCCGCCGGCGTTGCCCGACAGCGGCCCCACCAACGTATTCCACGCCTGATATCCCATTGCTGGATTTGATGGACCGTGCACTCGCCGAGCGTGGCTCGGCGCTACACCTGCCCGGTAGCGCCGCGCCACGTCCGGCGGGCGCAGCGGATCAGTTGCTGGTCTGCTTGGTGCTGGACGGTACCAGCCATCGCGACGCATGGATGCCCAGCTCGTAGAGCAGGCACATCGGAATCGCCAGCATCAGCTGCGACACCACGTCGGGGGGAGTCAGGATGGCGGCCAGGACGAAGATGCCAACTACCGCATAGCCGCGGCCTTCCTTGAACTGCGCCGGGCTCACCCATCCCAGCAACACCAGGATCACCATCGCCACCGGCAGTTCGAAGCTGCCACCGAAGGCGAAGAAGATGGCCAGCACGAAATCCAGGTAGGCGTTCGCGTCCGGCGTAATGGCAATCACGTCCGGTCGGAATGTGGTGAGGAAGTGGAACACGGCCGGCAGCACGAGGAAGTAGGCGAACGCGCAACCGATGTAGAACAGCAGCACCGACGAGGCGAGGATGGGGACGGCCAGTCGTTTTTCGCGTGCGTACAGACCGGGGGCAACGAACGCCCACAGCTGATACAGCAGCCACGGCATCGCCACGAACAGGGCGACAAAGAAGGTCAGTTTCAACGGGGCGAAGAAGGCACCGGCCGGGTTGATGGCGATCATCGACTGCCCATTGGGCAGCTGGGAGATCAGCGGCTCAGCGACGTAGGTGTAGAGCGTGCGCGAGAACGGCAACAGGCCCAGCAGCACCACACCCAGCCCCAGCAGCGCCCGTACCAGACGCGCACGCAATTCCACCAGGTGTTCCACCAGCGAACTCTCGCCGAACTCATGCTCGCTCATGGCGTGCTCTCCGGACGTCGTGCATCACCGGTAACGTCGTTGGGATCGGGGCGGGCAGGCGAGGCGACGGCGGGCATATCGGTCACCCCGGCCGGATCAGGATTGATCGCAGCGTCCGCCTCCGGCATCGCCGGAGGTACGGATTGCGCAGCCGTACTCAAGGTTTCACTCAACTTCTCGGTGCTGTGGATCTCGTCGGCAAGCGTGCGGCCCTGCGCATCCACGTCCTGCACGTGTCGGCGTGCAGCTTCGCCACTGGCACGCAGCTCGCTCTCGGTATCCTGCATCGACTGGCGCACGTCCTGCATCTGCCGCTTGATGTCTTCAGCCTGCAGCTCGCGCTCGAGCTCCTGCTTCACCGAATCCCACTGATTGCGCGCACGGCGCACCCACAGCCCGGCAAAACGCGCCGCTTTCGGCAACCGCTCGGGGCCAAGCACCACCAATGCCACGATCGCAATGACCAGCAGCTCGCTGAAACCAATATCAAACACCGCTCCGCCTCCGGATCAACGCGGGTCGCGGTCGCGCTCGTCCTGCACCGTGCTGCTGCGCGAGGCATCCTGACGCGACTCATCACCCAGCTGCGCGCCGGGCTTGTCTTCGTCGCGCATGCCCTTCTTGAATTCCTTGACCGCCGAGCCGAGGTCCTTGGCGCCGCTGGTCAGCCGTTTGGTGCCAAACACCAACAGGACCACGGCCAGCACGATCAACCAGTGCCAAATGCTGAAACTGCCCATGACATGCTCGCAATTGTTTTTCAGTAATCAGGACCCCGAGCATAGCGCACCGACCGGGGGCCGGTGCGCATGCTGGAAGTCAGTTGCCGTCGAGCGACTCCGTACGGATCTCGCCTTCGGTCACCGGCTGGAAGCCCTGCTGCGGCGGCGGCGCGGCAGGAACGTTCTGCATCGGCACGGTGGTCGCTTCCGCCGCTGGCGGTGGCGTTACCTGGGGTGCGGTCTGCACCGCCGGTGCGGCACTGCGCGGTGCGGGCGGAGTCGCACTGGTGCCGCGGTTGTTGCGTGCTGAATAGGTCGCTTCTTCAAGGCGATCCCTGAATGCCACCACGTCCATCGAAGGCGCGCCGGCAGCACGCCCTTCGAAGATCATCCGCGGCGTCGTGCCACTGCCGTAGGCGTCAAGGTTGGCAGCATCGTCGATCTGCAGGACCGCACCGTCCAACGCGACGCCGGCGAACAGACCGCGCGCACGCGACCACGACCAGATCTCTGCCTTCAGCTGACCATCGGTCGCGGCGGCCGCATTGCGGCCCACCGGACCGGCCGCGATTCCGGCGTCGGCACCGAGGGTAAACTTGCCATTGACCAGATTCTCCAGGCTGCGGTCGTTGCGGAACACAAGCACCACGTCAGACGACTGCACACCTGCCTGGAAGCCGATGCTGCCGCCGGTCAGTTTGATGAAGACCGGATTGGACCAACTGCCATCCGGCGATTTGACCGACATCAGGCCATGCCCGCGACGACCACCGATCACCAGACCCGCCTTGATGGTGTCAGGAATGACGATGACCGCGCGGCCCTCATCCAGGAGCTTGTCCGGGATGCCCTGCTCGGGCATGCCCTGGATCTCGGCCAGCACGCGCACCGCGTTGCGGGCACGCTGGTCTTCCTGGGGTCCGGCCAGCGCAGCTTGGCTGGTCAACAGCAGGCCGGCGGTCACCAGCAGAGTAAGGCGAAAACGAGGCATGTCGGACTCCGTATCAGTTCACGAAGAAGATATAGCAAGTTGTTGAAACTAGGCGCCCGGAAATGAATCTGTTCTGAGCAGGGTCGGTCTCCGATTCAGCTCGTTGATTGCAGTCCGAGAGCAGTCTCATCCCTCCCGCAGACCGTATAGGCGACAATAGCTGATGCTCGACGCTCCCGATTCCGCCGTGCTTGCGGTCAACCTAGGCACCCCCGAAGCGCCCACCGCACCTGCGGTCCGGCGTTACCTCGCTGAATTCCTGTCAGACCGACGCGTGGTCGCGATCCCGGGCATTTTCTGGAAGCCCTTGCTGTACGGGATCATCCTTCCCTTGCGCGGCCCCCGTTCGGCGGAAAAATATGCACAGGTCTGGCTGAAAGACGGCTCCCCGCTGATGGTGCACACGCGAAACCTCGCGCTCGCCATGCAGCAGCTGATGCCGGGGCGCCGCGTCCGGCATGCGATGCGCTATGGGTCCCCTGCGCTGGGTGCTGAACTGGACGCCGCCAAGGCAGCCGGTATTCGCCGTGTGACCGTCCTTCCGTTGTACCCGCAGTATTCGACCACCACCACGGCCTCGGTCGAGGACCTGGTGGACGCATGGCGCCGCCGAAATCCGGACGTGCAGGTCACGCTGATCAAGGAGTATCCGGTCCACGCCGCGTGGGTGGCTGCGGTAGCCGGGTCCATCCGCCAGTGGTGGCAGCAGAACGGGCGTGGGCAGATGCTGATGTTCTCGTTCCATGGCATCCCGCAACGCGTCGCCAATGCGGGGGATCCGTATCCCCGTCAATGCGAGGCAAGCGCGGCCGCCATCGCCGAGGCGCTGGGCTTGTCTGCAGACGAATGGCAGATGGGCTATCAGTCGCGGTTTGGCAGCGAAAAATGGCTGCAGCCGTATGCCGAGCCGAGCCTGTGGGCGCTCGCCGAGCGGGGCGTGAAACAGATCGACGTCGTCTGCCCGGGCTTCGCCACCGATTGCCTGGAGACGCTGGAGGAAGTGGCGCTGGGATTCGGCCGTACCTTGGCCGAACGTGGCGCCGAGATGCGCTACATTCCCTGCCTCAACGATGACCCCGCGCACGCTGCGGCCTTGGCAGAGCTGGCGGAGGACACCTTGCGGTGAGCCTGGAGCCGTTTACCCTCGACCTTGGCGGTCAGACGGCGAGCGGCCTGCGTCGAACGGGCGAGGGGACGCGCGTACTGGCGCTGCATGGCTGGCTGGACAATGCGGCCAGCTTCGTCCCGCTGCTTGATCATCTGCCAGGACGGGACATTGCCCTGCTGGACCTGCCCGGACACGGGCACAGCAGCCACCTGCCCCGGGGTGCCAGCTACACCACACCGGCGGCGATCTGCCATGTGCTGGATGTGGCCGATGCGTTGGGCTGGGACACGTTTACGCTGCTCGGTCACTCCATGGGGGCCGGGGTCGCGAGCCTCACGGCAGCCGTTTCCGAGCGCGTCGAGCGGCTGATTGCGATCGAGGCGCTGGGTGGCCTGCGCGGACCGGAGGAAGAAACCGCCCAACGGCTGCGCGATCACGTCCAAGCCAGTCGCCATGGCAGCGGCCGCCCACTCCGCGTGTTTCCCACGATGGCGGCACCCATCCGCGCCCGGATGATGGCCAACCAGCTGAGCGAAGCCAACGCCCGCCTTCTGGTGGAACGGGGCGTACGTGAGGTGCCGGGGGGGTATAGCTGGCGCAGTGATCAGCGCTTGATGCTGCCGACCGCGCTACGACTTACCGAAGGCCAGATCGACAACCTGCTGCAGGCGATTGCCTGCCCCGTGCAGGTGATCTATGCCACGCCGGCGCAATCCTATTATCCAGAGCCTCTGCGCAGTGAGCGACTGAAGCACCTACGGCAAGGCCAACTGGCCCTGCTGCCCGGCACGCATCACGTGCACATGGAGCGACCGGCGGATGTCGCCGCGATCATCTCAGCCTTCCTGGCGTGAAACGGCGCTTGCGGTGGCGCCAAGCAAGTATCGGTAGCGCCGAGCCACGCTCGGCGAGCGCAGCGGCAGGACGTCGACGGCTGGCGGCCGCTACCCCCATTTCGCGCATAAAAAAACCCCGTTGCGTAAGCAACGGGGTTTTCGGGGTATAAACCCTGGCGATGACCTACTCTCGCATGGCTTGAGCCACACTACCATCGGCGCAGCTACGTTTCACTTCCGAGTTCGGGATGGGATCGGGTGGTTCCATAGCGCTAATTTCACCAGGGAGGCGTTTGGAGTGTCGCCGCGGGTCATCGTGTCTTTGCAGGGAGCGGGGCACGTTAGTGCCCTGCTTTACAAAGAGACGCGCCTACAGCGCCTGCCTCTCGTTTGGTCTTGTGACGTAGCGTGCACTTGGATCTATCGACATGTCATGTCGGCCAAGGCAACTTGAGGTTATATGGTCAAGCCTCACGGATCATTAGTATCAGTTAGCTCAATACATTGCTGTACTTACACACCTGACCTATCAACCACATAGTCTATATGGTTCCTTCAGGGGGCTTGTGCCCCGGGAGATCTCATCTTGAGGCGCGCTTCCCGCTTAGATGCTTTCAGCGGTTATCGCTTCCGAACATAGCTACCCGGCAATGCCACTGGCGTGACAACCGGAACACCAGAGGTTCGTCCACTCCGGTCCTCTCGTACTAGGAGCAGCCCCTCTCAAATCTCCAACGCCCATGGCAGATAGGGACCGAACTGTCTCACGACGTTCTGAACCCAGCTCGCGTACCACTTTAAATGGCGAACAGCCATACCCTTGGGACCGACTACAGCCCCAGGATGTGATGAGCCGACATCGAGGTGCCAAACACCGCCGTCGATATGAACTCTTGGGCGGTATCAGCCTGTTATCCCCGGAGTACCTTTTATCCGTTGAGCGATGGCCCTTCCATACAGAACCACCGGATCACTAAGTCCTAGTTTCCTACCTGCTTGATCCGTCGATCTTGCAGTCAAGCACGCTTATGCCTTTGCACACAGTGCGCGATGTCCGACCGCGCTGAGCGTACCTTCGAGCTCCTCCGTTACTCTTTAGGAGGAGACCGCCCCAGTCAAACTACCCACCATACACGGTCCCTGATCCGGATTACGGACCTAGGTTAGAACGTCAAGCACGACAGGGTGGTATTTCAAGGTTGGCTCCACTGCAGCTAGCGCCACAGTTTCATAGCCTCCCACCTATCCTACACAGACGAACTCAACGTTCAGTGTAAAGCTATAGTAAAGGTTCACGGGGTCTTTCCGTCTTGCCACGGGAACGCTGCATCTTCACAGCGATTTCAATTTCACTGAGTCTCGGGTGGAGACAGCGCCGCTGTCGTTACGCCATTCGTGCAGGTCGGAACTTACCCGACAAGGAATTTCGCTACCTTA
>NZ_CP167826.1:1850000-1852500 GCF_040223995.2 Stenotrophomonas sp. WHRI 8082
CTCTCAAATCTCCAACGCCCATGGCAGATAGGGACCGAACTGTCTCACGACGTTCTGAACCCAGCTCGCGTACCACTTTAAATGGCGAACAGCCATACCCTTGGGACCGACTACAGCCCCAGGATGTGATGAGCCGACATCGAGGTGCCAAACACCGCCGTCGATATGAACTCTTGGGCGGTATCAGCCTGTTATCCCCGGAGTACCTTTTATCCGTTGAGCGATGGCCCTTCCATACAGAACCACCGGATCACTAAGTCCTAGTTTCCTACCTGCTTGATCCGTCGATCTTGCAGTCAAGCACGCTTATGCCTTTGCACACAGTGCGCGATGTCCGACCGCGCTGAGCGTACCTTCGAGCTCCTCCGTTACTCTTTAGGAGGAGACCGCCCCAGTCAAACTACCCACCATACACGGTCCCTGATCCGGATTACGGACCTAGGTTAGAACGTCAAGCACGACAGGGTGGTATTTCAAGGTTGGCTCCACTGCAGCTAGCGCCACAGTTTCATAGCCTCCCACCTATCCTACACAGACGAACTCAACGTTCAGTGTAAAGCTATAGTAAAGGTTCACGGGGTCTTTCCGTCTTGCCACGGGAACGCTGCATCTTCACAGCGATTTCAATTTCACTGAGTCTCGGGTGGAGACAGCGCCGCTGTCGTTACGCCATTCGTGCAGGTCGGAACTTACCCGACAAGGAATTTCGCTACCTTAGGACCGTTATAGTTACGGCCGCCGTTTACTGGGGCTTCGATCAAGAGCTTCGCCTTGCGGCTGACCCCATCAATTAACCTTCCAGCACCGGGCAGGCGTCACACCCTATACGTCCACTTTCGTGTTTGCAGAGTGCTGTGTTTTTGATAAACAGTCGCAGCGGCCTGGTTACTGCGACCCTCTTCAGCTATAGCTCGCATGAGCCACCAAAAAGGGTGCACCTTCTCCCGAAGTTACGGTGCCATGTTGCCTAGTTCCTTCACCCGAGTTCTCTCAAGCGCCTGAGAATTCTCATCCTACCCACCTGTGTCGGTTTACGGTACGGTCTGCGTAAGCTGAAGCTTAGGAGCTTTTCCTGGAAGCGTGGTATCAGCGACTTCGCCTTAAAGGCTCGTCTCGGTGCTCGGTCTTAAAGGATCCCGGATTTGCCAAAGATCCAAACCTACCGCCTTTCCCCAGGACAACCAACGCCTGGTACGCCTAACCTTCTCCGTCCCTCCATCGCACTTACGCGAGGTGCAGGAATATTAACCTGCTTCCCATCGACTACGACTTTCGTCCTCGCCTTAGGGGCCGACTCACCCTGCGCCGATTAACGTTGCGCAAGGAAACCTTGGGCTTTCGGCGTGCGGGTTTTTCACCCGCATTATCGTTACTCATGTCAGCATTCGCACTTCCGATACCTCCAGCGGACTTCTCAATCCACCTTCAACGGCTTACGGAACGCTCCTCTACCGCGTACAACCCTGAAGGTTGCACACCCCAAGCTTCGGTTCACTGCTTAGCCCCGTTAAATCTTCCCCGCAGACCGACTCGACCAGTGAGCTATTACGCTTTCTTTAAAGGGTGGCTGCTTCTAAGCCAACCTCCTGGCTGTCTGTGCCTTTCCACATGGTTTTCCACTTAGCAGTGAATTTGGGACCTTAGCTGTGGGTCTGGGTTGTTTCCCTTTTCACGACGGACGTTAGCACCCGCCGTGTGTCTCCCATACAGTCCGTCTCGGTATTCGGAGTTTGCAATGGTTTGGTAAGTCGCGATGACCCCCTAGCCATAACAGTGCTCTACCCCCGAGAGGATACATATGAGGCGCTACCTAAATAGCTTTCGAGGAGAACCAGCTATCTCCGGGTTCGATTAGCTTTTCACTCCTAATCACAGCTCATCCCCGTCTTTTGCAACAGACGTGGGTTCGGGCCTCCAGTACCTGTTACGGCACCTTCACCCTGGCCATGACTAGATCACCCGGTTTCGGGTCTACTGCCCGCGACTATGCGCCCTTATCAGACTCGGTTTCCCTTCGCCTCCCCTATACGGTTAAGCTTGCCACGAACAGTAAGTCGCTGACCCATTATACAAAAGGTACGCAGTCACCCCTTGCGAGGCTCCTACTGCTTGTACGCACACGGTTTCAGGATCTATTTCACTCCCCTCTCCGGGGTTCTTTTCGCCTTTCCCTCACGGTACTGGTTCACTATCGGTCGGTCAGTAGTATTTAGCCTTGGAGGATGGTCCCCCCATGTTCAGACAGGGTTTCACGTGCCCCGCCCTACTCGTCTTCACTGAAATGGCCCTTTCAGATACAGGGCTATCACCTTCTATGGCCAGTCTTTCCAGACTGTTTTCCTAGAACCAAATCAGCTTAAGGGCTAGTCCGCGTTCGCTCGTCGCTACTTACGGAATCTCGGTTGATTTCTTTTCCTCTGGTTACTTAGATATTTCAGTTCACCAGGTTCGCTTCCAGCAGCTATGTATTCACTGCAGGATACCCGCAAGCGGGTGGGTT